>JAZKCN010000006.1:0-477731 GCA_040388075.1 Pseudomonadota bacterium
TGGCGCCCATCTCGAGGTTCTTGCCGTGGCGCATCACCTTGATCATCAGGTCGGTCCCGATGTTGCCCGAGCCGACGATTGCTACCTTCAGTTTCCTGCTCATAAAGTCTTTCCTTGTTCGATATCCATAACTACCTGACTGACCCAAAACGCTCACTGCGCCATCAGGCAGCGATTGAAAACTCGAACTCCCCGATGTTCTCTATCCACTGTTTCACCACGTCGCCGGGTTTCAGGAACTTCTTGCGCGCCATGCCCACACCTGACGGTGTGCCAGTCAGGATGATGTCGCCAGGCTGCAGCGTGATGCAGGACGACAGGTGTTCTATCTGGTCAGCGATGTTGAAGATCATCTGGCCTGTATTGGAGTCCTGCATCAACTCGCCGTTGACCCAGAGTTTCATTTTCAGGTTCATCGGGTCGCCGATAAAACGGGTCGGCGTGATGGCCGGCCCCATCGGACAGGCGCCGTCAAATGACTTCTGTCCTATCCAGTCCCACTTGAACGGCGACTCGACAGGCACGCCATCGCGGCCCACGTGATCACGTGCCGACAGGTCATTGGCGACCGTGTAACCTGCCACGTAATCCGCAAAATCTTTTGCTGCAACGTTTTTTGCCGGTTTGCCGATCACAACGGCAAGTTCAAGCTCCCAGTCGAGCATCTGGGTGCCGCGCGGCAGGACAACCTTCGCACCCGGGCCAACCACTGTCGGACCAGTAGCTTTCAGGCTGAACCATGGCTTGTGCCCCTTTGCTTTCGGGTCGGCATCCAGCGGCATACCCAGCGTCGCTTTCATTTCCGCAACGTGGTCGCGGTAATTGGCACCTGCAAAGTAAATATTGCGCGGGTTCGGCAGAGGTGCCAGGAATTTCGGCGAGGCAACCGGCTCGCGCTGCGCCAGCTTGGCGTCCAGGCCTTCCAGTTTTGAGTCGGCATCTGCCCAATCAGCCAGCACCTCCATGGTGTGCGTGAAGCGACCAGATGGATAGGCCTTGTTCTCGGTGAAAAGGCCGGTCTTGCTGCCTTCGGGCGTTTCAAACGTGACGAGCTGGAGCATCAGGCGAGTTCCGTCCGTACTTCGATTTCGTCCAGGGACTCATGGGTGCGGCCGTCCTTCATCGCAAAACGCTCGCCGTAATCAAACAGGTCATCGTGCTGGAAGCCGCTTTCGTAGTACTGGATCTCCCACCAGTTGTGGTCCAGGTCGATCATGTAGAACGAGTACACGCCATGCATGTCCTGTGGCGGCATCACCTTGCGGATCTTGAATTTCTCCTGGTACTTGACAGCGTTCTCATACGCCTGATCAACCTCCTCGCGGGTTTTGACATCGACACCCCAATGGTTCAGCAGGTGCACCGGTTTTAATTGGTCCCCCACTTCCACACAGATGATGTGAAAGCGCATCGCCAGCCGTATAGCCATCGCAGGCTTGCCGTGGCGAACGCACTCCAGACCCAGAAACTCTTCGTAGAAGCGCCTGGATTCGACCAGGTTGTAGCACTCCAGCGTGCCGTGGCTCAGGCAGAAAGGCTTGACGATGGATTTGGTTTTGGGAAGGTCTACGCGGCAGTTGTCTGGAAGTGTCAGCATGGTCGTCTCCTTGATGGCAATGAAAGTTCAGGCGGCCTTGTCGGCCGTGGTGAGGAAGGCATCGGCATAAAACGCGGCTTCCGGCAGCTTGCTGCTGGCCACAAAATCGCGGCGGGCCGAGTCGATCACGACAGGTGATCCGCAAGCGTAAACCTCCAGGCCGCTCATGTCCGGAAAGTCCGCCATCACGGCATGGTGAACAAAACCTGTCCGGCCCTTCCAGTTGTCGGAAGCCGCAGGCTCGCTGAGCACCGGTATGAAGGTGATGTGCGGATGCGCATTTGCCCAGCCTTCGGCCAGTTCACGCATGTAAATGTCTTCCTGGCGCCGCCCACCCCAATACAGCGTAATGGGGCGCGTGATGCCCTTGCGCAGGCTGTATTCAATGATGGACTTGATCGGTGCAAAACCAGTGCCGGACGCCAGCATCACGACAGGCTTGTCGCTCTTTTCCCGCAGGAAAAACGAGCCCAGCGGGATCTCAATGCGGTGCACATCGCGTACCTGCATCTGGTTGAACACGTAGTCGGTGAACTGGCCGCCCGGCGTCAGCCGCACGTGCAGTTCGAGTTGCCGCACACCGTTATTGGTCGGCGGGTTGGCAATCGAATAGCTGCGGCGGCTGCCGTCCTTGCGTATGAATTCGACGTACTGGCCGGCGCGAAACACCAGCGGTTCGTTCATCGGCATGCCAACCCTGACCAGCATCACATCCGGTGCAACCTTTTCCGCCTTCAATATGCGGGCAGGCATGTATTTGGACTTGATGGCATCGCCGGCGTCGATTTCCTTGACCTCTATGACCACGTCTTCCAGCGGGGTGGCGCAGCATAGTAGCGCGTAGCCCTTCGCCTTGTCTTCCTCAGACAGGTATTTGGGGTGGACCGGGCCGAAGTCGACCTTGCCCTTGATGACCTTGCCGCGGCAGGTGTTGCAGACGCCTGAACGGCAGCTGTAAGGCATGAAAAGGCCGGCGTCGAGGCCGGTCTTGAGGATGGGCGCGCCGGGCGGGCATTCATAGCTGTGCCCGGAGGGCTGTAACGTGATCGTGGGCAATTTTTCTCCTGCTTTGGTTTAAGTCTTGAATTCCGGTATGTCTGGACGCGAGCCCCACATGCAAAACGATGAGGGTTCAAACGGGAACTGGCGTGGCTGGTATTGCGGGTCTGTGATGGAGCATACGCCGCTGGAGTATTCGTACACAACCCCGTCCGGGCCTTCAAAATACAGGAACATGGCGCCCGACGTCGGGTGTTTGCCTGGCCCGAAAACAACCTTGATTCCCTCGGACCTGAGCAGGTACCAGGACCGCATGATGTCGTCTATCGACTCGACCTGGTGGTTGATGTGCTGCACGCCGGGATGGGCGGAAGGAAACAAGGCAATCTTGTGGTGAACTTCGTCGATACGCAGCAACGGCGCCTGGCCGATTCGGTCGCTGACCTTGGCGCCCAGCACCTCCGTCCAGAAACGCTCATCCCGCACCGGGTCGGTGGTGCGCATGCCGACATGCGAAAAGCCCTGGTTGCCCGAGTCACGGGTCGGGAAAAAGCGCTCGCCGCTGTGGTGCGGGCCGGCCACCAGGTCAATCGAGTTGCCGCTAGGGTCCTTGAAGTTGATGAAGGCGCGCACGCGGCGCTCGTCGCATTCGCCGGCTGTACCGCGGTGCACAGGATGGCCGGCATTTTCCAGTTCGCTGGCCGCAGCCTCCATGACTTTTTCGTCCAGTACCTCAAAACCCGTCGTGTGGTCCTGCGGGTCGCCGGCGAAGTAAACCAGCGTGTGGTCGCGGTCGTCGCTGCGAAAGTACACCTGTTCCGAGGTCTTGGGATTGCCGCGCCTGGCACCCTCGCGCAGGCCGAGTATCTTTTCCGCGTAACGGGTGGTCCCGGTCAGGTCTGCCGTACCCAGGCGGACATACCGAATATCATGCAAATGGATCACGTTTTTCCTTGGCAAGGCGGGGTCAGTATTGGTAGCCTGCTACCTTATCAGCGCCTTTGCCAGCCCACCAGCCATAACGCCGAATGCGCTTTATTGAAGCCCTGAATACCGGCTGCCTGGCGGCGCTTTTAACCCTGAAAATTGAGCTGGAACTGCGACCGCAGCCACTGTATGGCCGGGTCCTGGTGAAAACGGGCGTGCCAGTACTGGTTGATGTCTATGCGCGGTACATCCAGCGGCAGGTCAAACAGCTGCACATCCACCAGCCCGGAAAACGCCTGCCCCAGCCGCGACGGTATCGTCAGTATCAGGTCGGTGCCGGCCACGATGCTCGACAAACCCATCGAATGCGCAACTCTCAGACCGACCAGGCGTTTGACATTGTGTTTGGCAAATTCCTGGTCCAGCATGGCTTCCAGCGTGTGGTGGCTGGCCGCAGCCGGCAGGTAGACGATATGCGAGGCATTCAGGTAGGCGTCCAGTGTCAGGGTACCGCTGCTGGTGGCTGCATGGCCGCGCCGCAGCATCACCACATAGTTCTCCTGGAAGATGCGCTGCGCATAAAAATTGGGGCCGAAATCGGCGAAATAACCAATTGCCAGGTCGATTTCACCGGTGCCCAGCGCCACCTGCGTGTGGTCGGGAAACATGTCTACCGTCGCCAGCTGCACACCCGGCGCCGTGGTCTGGAAACTGCGCATCAGCTGGGGCAAAAATACCCGCTGCGCAACTTCGGTCATGCAGACCCTGAAGCAGCGACTGGAGGTCTCTGCATCGAAATGGCGCTTGTCTTCCAGCGCCTGTCGCAGTTGCAGCAGTGCTTCCTGCACCGGCGCGCCCAGCCGCAGCGCCAGCGGCGTCGGCTGCATGGAGCCCTGGGTGCGGACAAACAGCTGGTCGTTGAAATATTCGCGCAGGCGCGTCAGCGCATTGCTCATCGCCGGTTGCGACAGGCCCACGTCATCGGCGGCCCGCGTCACGCTTTCGGTCCGCAGGATCGCGTCAAAAACCAGCAGCAGGTTAAGGTCTAGGGAATTGAGTTTCATAGGTAATTCACAGGGTCGCCATCATGCCATCAAGACCCTGAAAAAACCCGTGCAAGCCATTCAGCCGACGAATAGTAGGCATTTGACGTCCCGAATGGACAATGCGGTGGTGGGCGCCGACACTATCATCCGCTGGTCCCGGCAGGCCAGTCAATTAGCGACTACCCGAAGCGCAAGCCGGGCGGCCCGCCACAGACAATAACCAGGCTAACCAGACTTTTATCCCGATATCCAGGTCCGAAAAGAAATACATGACATCCAAAGCCAAGCAGGTACAGCAATTCATAGACGGCAAGTTTGTTGCGGGCACATCCGGCCGCACCTTCCCCAACATCAACCCTATCAACGGCACGCTCAACAGCGACATCTGTGAAGCCTCAAAAGCCGACGTACATGCGGCTGTTTCGGCCGCCAAGGCCGCCCTCACCGGCCCGTGGGGCAAGATGCCGGTCGAAAAGCGCACCGACATGCTGCACGGCGTCGCGGCAGAAATCTCGCGCCGTTTTGACGATTTCCTGCAGGCCGAGATCGCCGACACCGGCAAGCCCACCAGCATCGCCTCGCATATAGACATACCCCGCGGCGCTGCCAACTTCAAGGTCTTTGCCGACGTGGTGAAGAACGTCCCCACCGAGAGCTTTCACCTGGATACACCGGATGGCCGTGGCGCGCTGAACTACGGCGTGCGTGTGCCCAAGGGCGTCATCGGCGTGATCAGCCCGTGGAACCTGCCGCTGCTGCTGATGACATGGAAGGTGGGCCCTGCCCTTGCTTGCGGCAACACCGTGGTCGTCAAGCCGTCAGAAGAAACACCATCCACCGCTACCCTGCTCGGTGAGGTGATGAACACGGTCGGCGTGCCGCCCGGCGTCTACAACGTGATTCACGGCTTCGGGCCTGATTCCGCCGGCGAATGGCTGACGCAACACCCGGATGTCAACGCCATCACCTTTACCGGCGAAACGCGTACTGGCGAAGCCATCATGAAGGCGGCCGCCAACGGTGTGCGCCCGGTCTCGTTCGAGCTTGGCGGCAAGAACGCCGGCATCGTGTTTGCCGATGCAGACTTTGAAGCCGCCGTCGACGGCATCTCGCGCGCAGCCTTTGCCAATTCCGGCCAGGTCTGCCTGGGCACCGAACGGGTGTTTGTCGAGCGCAGCATCTTCGACAAATTTGCGCAGGCACTGAAGAAAAAGGCCGAAGGGTTTGTGTTTGGCGACCCGATGAACCCGGCCACCACCATGGGTCCACTGATCAGCAAGGAACACCGCGAGAAGGTATTGGGTTACTTTGATTCGGCCAAAAAACAGGGCGCAAACATCATCACCGGGGGTGGCATCCCGAAAGTGGCGGCTGAATACGAAGGCGGCCACTGGGTGCAGCCCACCATCTGGACCGGCCTGCCGCAGGACTCCAGCGTGATCCGCGAGGAAATCTTCGGCCCCTGCGTGCACCTGGAACCCTTCGACACCGAAGAGCAGGCGCTGAACATGGCAAACGACACGCCCTACGGCCTGGCCACCACCATCTGGACGACAGACCTGGCACGCGCGCACCGCGTAGCAGGCAAAATCAATGTCGGCATCACCTGGATCAACTGCTGGTTCCTGCGCGATCTGCGCACCTCCTTCGGTGGCCAGGGCCTCTCGGGAATAGGCCGCGAAGGCGGTGTCCATTCACTGGAGTTCTACACCGAGCTCCGCAACGTCTGCGTCAAACTTTAAAAGAACACACCAGGTACACCATGGCACTGAACGACAAACTTTGTGACGAGCTCGGCGACGAGCTTTACGACGCCTGGAAAGGCAACCGCATGCTGGCCCCGCTGATCGAGCGGGTTCCCGGCATTACTGTTGATGACGCCTACAAGATCCAGCTGCGTACCATCGCCCGCCGCATCGAAGCAGGCGAACGCCATGTCGGCAAGAAGGTCGGCCTGACGGCCGGTGTGGTGCAGCGCATCTTTGGCGTCGACCAGCCCGACTTCGGTCACCTGCTGTCCGGCATGAGTTACTCCGATGGCGCGACCATCGACAGCAAAAAATTCATCCAGCCCAAGGGCGAAGGCGAACTGGGGTTCATCCTCAAGCGCGACCTGATGGGCCCCGGCATCACGAATGCTGACGTGATTGCCGCCACCGAATGTGTGGTGCCATGCTTCGAGATCGTCGACTCGCGCATCCAGGACTGGAAGATCAAGGTACAGGACACGGTGGCCGACAACGGCTCGTCGGCCGCTTTTGTGGTCGGTGACAACGCGATGTCGCCAACCAGACTGGACCTGACCACGCTGGGCATGGTGCTGGAGAAAAACGGCGAGATCATAGGCACTGGCGCAGGCGCCGCAACGCTGGGCAACCCGGCCAATGCGGTGTCGTGGCTGGCCAATGCGCTGGGCGCTTACGGCATCGGCCTGAAGGCCGGTGAACTGGTGCTGTCCGGCTCGCTCTCCATCATGTTCCCCATCGCTGCAGGCGACCACCTGCGCATGACCATAGGCAAGCTGGGTTCGGCTTCCTGCCGCTTCTCCTAGGATTATTCATGCCACTGAATCAAAAAACCATACAGTCGCTGGCCGAGCGCCTTGAAAACGCCGAGCTGCAGCGCAGCGACATCGTCAAGATCACCGACGACCATCCGGACATGGACTGGGAAGACGCTTACGCCATCCAGTACGCCATACGCAAACGCAAGCTGGACCGCGGCAGCAAGCTGGTCGGCCTGAAGATGGGCCTGACCTCTTTTGCCAAGATGAAGCAGATGAGCGTTGAGGAACCGATTTTCGGTTTCCTGGTTAGCGAATACGTGCGCCAGGACGGTGGCGCCATCGAGTTCGACCAGCTGATACACCCCAAGGTTGAGGCCGAGATCGCCTTTGTGCTGAAGTCGGCGTTGTCCGGCCCCGGCTGCCATGTCGGTGATGTGCTGGCCGCGACCGACTTCATCGTGCCGGCAGTCGAGGTGATCGACTCGCGTTACCGCGACTTCAAGTTCGACCTGAAAAGCGTGGTCGCCGACAACTGCTCGTCCAGCCGGTTTGTGACCGGTGGCCATGCCCGCAAACCGCAGGAGCTGGACCTGCGCAACCTCGGCATCGTGCTGGAAAAGAACGGCGAGGTTATTGCCACCGCTGCAGGCGCTGCAGTGCTGGGCCATCCGGCCGCCAGCGTAGCCATGCTGGCCAACATGCTGGGCAAGCGCGGTGAATACATTCCCGCCGGCACCTTTGTGATGACCGGCGGCGTGACCGAGGCCTATGCTGTAGAACGTGGTGATTCGGTCACCGCGCGGTTCCAGGACATTGGCTCCGTGTCCATGCGTTTTGTGTAAGCAGCGCCCCGAACACATCAAAGGAAAACCATGCCGTTCTTGCTGGTCAAGCTGATAGAGGGTCGTCCTCCGGAAAAAATAGAGGCGCTGATTGAGGCGCTGACAGAAACCACGGCCCGCACGCTGGGTGCGCCGCCGGAAACGATTCGTGTGCTGGTTGAGGAAATACCGAAGACGCACTGGGGCATTGGCGGCAAGACCGCCAAGGCGCTGGGGCGTTAGCCGCAACACCAGGAGGTCTGGCGGCCACATATCCCCGGCGACGGCTGCGGGATTATTTGCGAGAGACGAGAAGAGCATAAGAGCAGAAGAGACATAAGAGCAAAAAAGGCGGGCATGCACATGACCCGCAGCTGACGGCAACCCGCCGTTGGTATTCAGGAGACAAAAACATGATTTTCAGATTCGCCCACAAGGTGGCGTGCGGAGCGCTGCTCGCCTTTTTTCTGCTGCCGTTGCACCGGGCCGCAGCGCAGGACATTGTGGTCGGCCAGATAGGCGCCCTCGGCCTGCCTGGCACGCCGACCGGCAAGGCCGTGCCCGAGGTCGTCCAGCTGGGCGAAGGCATGAAGGCTTTTTTTGCTGCCATCAATGAACAGGGCGGCATCAATGGCAGGCGTATCAACTTCTTCCAGCTCGACGATGGGCTGGAGCCGGACCGCTTTGTGGCGCAGTTTGGCGAGGCGATGAAACGCAAGCCGCTGGCCCTGCTCTCGCCCTACGGCTCACCGGCGGTGCAGCGCATGCTCAGCGAGAAGCTGCTCGACAACGCCGATGTGGTGGTGATCAATGCCGTGCCGGGCGCGGAAGCCTTCCGCAAGCCGGGCCACCCCAAACTGTTTCACGTGCGTGCCGGTGACGGCCAGCAGATACAGCGCATCACCCAGCACATCCGGACGCTGGGCATAACCAGGCTGGGCGTGCTGTATGTCGATGCGCCCGGTGGTGCCTCCGGCTATTCGGCTGTGGTCGATGCTGCCAGCCAATTGGGCGGGCTGCAGTTGACCGGCGCGAAATCTGCGCTGGCACCGGGAGGTATTGAAGCCGCCGGCAAGTCGCTGATGCAGGCGGGTGTGCAGGCCGCGCTGGTAATAGGCCCGCCAAAATTCATGGCGACCGGCGTGGCCGCGCTGAAAAAAGTGGGCGGCACCCATGCCATCTTCGCCATGTCTTACCTCTCACCTGCCGAGCTGCTGGCGCTGGCCGGGCCGGCCGCCAAAGGCGTGGGGGTGGCGCAAGCCTTTCCGAACCCGATGGGCGTGACGATGCCGCTGCAGCGCGAGTTCCAGGCGGCCATGCGCAAGGCTTTTCCGGACCTGAAAAGCTACACAGCCTTCCATCTTGAAGGCTATATCTCTGCGAAGCTGTTCGCAGAGGTGACCAGAAAGATGAAGCGCCCTGCGGCAGCGGAGTTCGCCAAAACCCTGAAAGCCATGGGCGAGACAGACCTGGGCGGTTTCAGGCTTGATTTTTCAGGCGGCCAGGCCGGCAGCCGTTTTGTCGATATCGCCGTCATGAGCGAGGATGGCCGGCTGCGCTATTGAAACGCCCTGCCCCTCACGGCTTTTTTTATCCATCACCCCAACGAGGCAAGCCATGTATTCCTGGACAGACATCACCGGCGACGAACCACAAACTGTTGACGCCGCACGCTTGCGCAAAACACTCGGCGCGTACCCGACCGGTGTCTGCCTGGTCACCACCATTGGCGCTGACGGCAAGCGTGAAGGCATGACGATCAACTCCTTCGCGTCGGTGTCCCTGTCACCGCCGCTGGTGCTGTGGAGCATCCGCGACGATGCACGCAGTGCCGATGTGTTCATCAACTCACCGAACTTCATCATCTCGGTGCTGACGGCCAGCCAGCAGGAACTGGCCATGCATTTTTCAAGGCCTGCCGCCGACAAGTTCGAAAAGTACGAAGACGAGTTCACCAACGGGCTGGGTGGCTGCCCGCGCCTGTCTGGCTGCCTCGCCAGCTTTGAGTGCACCACCTATTCGCGCTACCAGGAAGGCGACCACACCATACTGGTCGGCCGCATCCAGGACTTCTCGGGCAATGCCGGCCAACCGCTGATGTTCCACGCCGGGCAAGTGGGAACGGCGCAGGAAGTGGCGCAGCGGCTGGCGGCGCAGACCTGAAGCCTGCGGAAGGCCAAGCTGGTCGCTACTCTTTTAATAGCATGTCGCGCTAGTCCAGATTGGGCTTCAGGCACTTTTGACAGTCAAAAATGGCTAGAAACAGGCCAAATCAGCTATTTTTTGGTGTTACGGGGCCTTGCCGCAGGCTCCAGGCAGGCCTGATGTAAAGTCGACTTTACATCAGGGCATTAACTGCCATCAAACAGCCCGGCGTGCGTGCCGAATCGCGCCTTCTCGATTTCCAGCATCTTCAGCTTGGTCAGCACACCGCCACCAGCCGAAAAGCCGCCCGAGCCATTGGTGGCGGCCAGTATGCGGTGGCAGGGCACGATGGGTGCAAACGGGTTGTGGCCCAGTGCCTGTCCGACTGCCCGCGATGCGCCCGGCTCACCCAGGCCAGCGGCCATCTCGCCATAGGTGACGGTACGGCCCGGCGGTATCGCCCTTGCCGCTGCATACACGCGCTGGTTGAAAGGCGGCACGCCGCGCATGTCGAGCTTCACATCGGCCATGTCATCGTGGTGCCCCTGCAGCGTGGCGACTACCCTCGCAATGATGGCCTGTACATCGGGTGGCGGCATTGCCTCGGGTACGCCGGCAAAGCGCTGCTGCATATGGGTTCGGGTGGCGTCTGTCGTGTCCCAGGGCAGCAGCACACCTGCCAGACCGGCATCGCCCTCATTCCATGCGATGCCGCAATGGCCAATGGGCGTGTCGAACAACGCAAAGCCAGCGGCAGTCATGGTGGTCAGTCGGCGCGCTAGTCCGCCCGCAAGGCAGCCTTCAGCTGCTGGCCGATCTCGGGTTTGTCGGCAAACGGGTCGGTCGGGTTGCGCGCCTGCAGCACGTCCTCAAGCCGTGTTTGTACAGACTTGATCGCCTTGGGGTGGCTATAGATGTAGAACTGGTTTTTCTCTACTGCATCAAACACCAGTTGCGCCACGTTGGCGGCGCTGACCTTGCCGGAGTCAACCGCCTTGCCCGTCATCGCCTGCTGAATCTTCTGGCTTTTCGTGGCCTTTTCAGCGCCCAGTTCAGCAGGCCGGTTGCGGTGGCTCATGCCAATGCCCGTGGCAACAAAAAACGGGCACAGCACCGAGGCACCGACCTGGTCGGTGACCAGTGACAGGTCCTGGTACAGAGTCTCGCTCAACGACACCACTGCATGCTTGCTGACGTTGTAGACACCCATATTGGGCGGGTTCAGCAGGCCGGCCATGCTGGCGGTATTGATGATGTGGCCCTGCCAGGCCGGGTCTTTTTTGGCGGCTTCCAGCATCATCGGCGTGAAGATGCGCACGCCGTGCACCACACCCATTACGTTGACGCCCATCACCCATTCCCAGTCCTTCAGCGAGTTCTCCCAGATCAGGCCGCCCGAACCGACACCCGCGTTGTTGAAGACCAGGTGCGGCGCACCAAAACGCTTGAACACGGCATCGCCCATGGCCTGCATCTGGTCTGCACTCGACACGTCCAGCTTGAAGGCCAGCACCTGGGCCCCGGCTGCTTCCATCTCTCTCGTCGCGGCATCCAGTGCGTCCTGCTGCACATCGACCAGCACCAGGTTCATGCCGAGCCGGGCGCCGATGCGCGCGCACTCCAGCCCAAAGCCCGAGCCTGCGCCCGTCAATACCGCTGTCTTGCCCTTGAAATCCGTGATCATGAAATCTCCTGTAAATCTCTATGCGGCTGCGCGCAACTGGTAGCCGATCCGCGGCAGATGCACATGTACCGTACCTGCGCGCTCGTCGGTGCGGCGCAGCGTGAAGTGCATGCGGGTGGCGGCAATCAGCTCGCCTGTGGTCGGTTCGGGCCCAAAACTTTCGCCGGTCACGGTGACCTGGCTGCCCAGCGGAATGCCGTGGTCGTCCTGGAAAACATCAGCGCGCAGCGGCAGCGGCGTGGCGGCGGCTGCAGCCGCAATCGCCTCGGAGGCTGTGGCCTTTTCAAAACTGCCGTGGCCTATGGCGGCCATGCGGTCCATCCATTCCAGCACGGCAGGCGTGTTGTCGAACACCGGCGCCAGCACCGAGGTGCGCGTGCGCGTGAACCACAGCGGGTGGTAGACCGCAAAGTCTGCAATCGACGGTGCCTCGCCAAGCAGGAAAGGCCAGTCGTCCAGCATGTCGGAGATGCGGCGCAGGTAAGACTTGTAGGCCGCCGCGGCATCGGCTGGACGCAGCCTGACACCCATGTTCATGGCCTTGCGGTCTTCGCTGAAGGCCTTGCCTGCCTCAGGGGGTAACTTGCCGAACATCTGCTCAAAACCTTTGGGCTGCATGTTGAAGGCCATCGACGTCCAGAACAGCGTGCTGTCGGCCCAGTTGGCCAGCGTGCGGCCCATGCCCTTGCTGGGCTCGGGGTAGATGCTGGGTTCGGGTTGCAGGTGTTCCAGCACATCGGCGATCAGCGCGGTGTCGCAGTAGATGTCTGCGCCTATCTGCAGCACGGGGGTCTTGCGATAGCCGCCGGTCAGCGCGGCCAGTTCGGGCTTGGGGCTGATCATCGGGATGATGACGGACTTCCAGGGCATATTTTTGTAGCCCAGTATCAGCCGCGTCTTCTCCGCAAAGGGCGAGGTCTGGTAGTGGTGAAGAATGATGTCGCTCATGGCTGTGTCCTTGGTGGGGTGTTTTTATCCGGGTTGACCTGATTTAACGAGGCATGGCCCGGCTGATGATGCTGTCAAAGTCAGTCGCTGAGCCCAGCGTGCCAAAGCTCTGGCCCCAGTTGCCGGCGATGCGTGAATCACAGAACGCGGCAAAGACGGCGGATGGGGCGGTCTGATAAAGCAGCGCTGCCTGCACGGCCAGCGCCACATCCTGCGCCAAGCGGCGTGCCTCGATCTCGGTGGCCATCTCCTCGACGCGCAGCGGCAAGGCCGCAGCCAGTTTGTCGAGCGCCGGGTGTGCGCCTTTTGCTGGCGACAGCTCTTGCGCCAGTGCCGCGGCGGCATCGGCTTTGCGGAGTGCGCGCAGCAAGTCGAGCGCCATGATGTTGCCAGCGCCTTCCCAGATGGAATTCAGCGGCATCTCGCGGTAAATGCGGGCCATCACGCCCTCGCCGCCCTCTTCCACATAACCATTGCCGCCCAGGCACTCCATTGCTTCCTGTGCAAAGTGGCTGCCGCGCTTGCAGATCCAGAACTTGGCTACCGGCGTCAGCAGGCGCGCCATCGCCGCCTCATGTGGATTGCCAGGGTGATCGAAGGCGCGCGCCAGCCGCAATGCCAGTGCGGTGGCGGCTTCAGACTCCAGCGCCAGGTCGGCCAGAACATTGCGCATCAGCGGCTGGTCGATCAGCAGCTTCCCGAACGCCATGCGCTGCGAGGTGTGGTTCAACGCCAGGCTCAGGGCCTGCCGCATCAGCCCGCTGGTACCGAGGGCGCAGTCCAGTCGCGTTATGGTGCCCATCTCGAGGATTTGCGGGATGCCGCGGCCTTCTTCGCCCACCAGCCAGGCCTGTGCATTGTCAAACTCGACTTCAGAACTGGCATTGGCCTTGTTGCCCAGCTTGTCCTTCAGCCGCTGTATGCGGATGGCGTTCAGGCTGCCATCGGGCAACACGCGCGGCAGGAACAGGCAACTGAGGCCGCTGGCGGTTTGCGCCAGCACCAGAAAGGCATCGCACATCGGCGCCGAAAAAAACCACTTGTGGCCGGTGATGGCGTAGCGCTGGCCCCAGCTGTCGCTACCTGCGGCTTCTGCGCGCGTGGTGTTGGCCCGCACGTCCGAGCCGCCCTGCTTCTCGGTCATGCCCATGCCCATGGTCAGCCCGGCCTTGTTGCGCCAGGGTTTGAGCTCGGGGTCATAGGCACGGCTCATCAGGCCGGGGCCGATGTCGGCATAAATGGCGGCATTACTGCGCAGCGCGGGTGTGGCTGCGTAGGTCATCGATATCGGGCACAGGATGGAAGGCTCCAGCTCGGTGAAGAGCATGAAACCGGCGGCACGCTTCAGGTGGGCAGAGGATTGGCCAGCCTGCCATGGTGAGCCATGCAGGCCATTTTGCGCCGCGAGTTCCATCAGCGCGTGGTAGCTGGGGTGAAACTCCACCTCATCGATGCGCCGGCCAAAACGGTCATGGGTGTGCAGTTCTGGCGAATGGGTGTTGGCCAGCCGCGCATGGGTTTGCATGTCGGGTGTGCCCAGCGTCGCACCCAGAATAGCGAGCGAAGCGCTATCGAGGTCTGGCGCGTTGAACTTCAGCGCATCGCGTAACGGCCGGTTGGTCTCGAACAGGTTGTAGCCTGCCAGTGGCGAAGGCTGGTTGAAGACTTCATGGTTTTTTTCCACGCCGGCCTCCTGCTGTGCTGTCTGGTTTAAATCAGCTTGACCAGTTGTTTGCCGAAGTTTTTGCCCTTGAGCAAACCGAGGAAGGCCTCGGGTGCCGCTTCAAGGCCTTGTGCCACTGTTTCGCGCGGCCTGAGCTTGCCGCTGCCGACCAGCGAGCCGAGTTCTTTCAGCGCCTCGGGCCAGACTTCCATGTGCTCGCTGACTATAAAACCCTGCACCTTGAGCCTGCTGATGAGAATGGCGGCGGGGTTGGACAGCGGTACCGGTTTGCCGTCATAGCCGGCGATCATGCCGCAGACGGCAATGCGGCCAAAGTCGTTCATGCGCGGCAACACGGCATCCAGCACCATGCCGCCCACGTTTTCGAAATAGCCATCGACGCCGTTGGGGCAGGCGTCCTTCAGCGCAGCCGACAGCGATGCTGCGCTTGTGTGCTGTTTGTAGTCAATGCAGGCGTCAAAGCCCAATTCATCGACGGCGTATTTGCATTTGTCGGCACCGCCGGCAATGCCCACTGCACGGCAACCGCGTGCCTTTGCCAGCGCACCGACTGCGCTACCCACGGCACCCGTCGCGGCGCTGACCACAACTGTCTGGCCGGCTTGCGGCTCGATGATTTTGACCAGGCCATAAAAGGCGGTCACGCCCGGCATGCCGACCGCACCGAGGTAATGCGATAGCGGCACATGGGTGGTGTCGACCTTGCGCAATGCGCCGGGCTGCGCAGCGTTGAAGATGCCGTATTGCTGCCAGCCACCCATGCCGACCACCTTGTCGCCAACCGCGAATTTCGGCGAACGGCTTTCAACCACTTCCCCGGCCGTGCCGCCGCCCATCACTTGGCCCAGTGCCTGCGGCACCGCATAACTCTTGCTGTCATTCATGCGGCCCCGCATGTAGGGGTCCAGGCTCAGGAAGTGGTGCTTGACCAGCACCTGGCCGTCCTGCAGTTCAGGTGTTTCGCTGCTTGTCAGTTTGAAGTTGGCCGCAGTTGCTTCGCCTGTGGGGCGGTTGTCGAGAAGGATTTGCTGGTTGGCTGGCATGTTGGTCTCTTTGGCTTTTGGCCGCTAGTCGGTTGAAATCACACCGAGGCCATCGGCACTCGTGGGGTTCATGTCGTTCACACTCTTCGGGCCGACCGGCAGGCGCTTGACGTATTTGAAAGTGCCGGTCGCGTGCGCGCAGGCCTTGCCTTCCGCGTCATAAATCGTGCCTTCGACAAACGCCATGGTCGCCGTCCTGTGCATGATGCGACCCTTGCCGGTCAGCTGTGCGCCACCGGGTGCCGGGCGCATGAAGCTGGTTTTCATCTCTATCGTGACAGCGCCCATGTCCTTTTGCACGCTGCGGGCGGCCAATGCCATGGTGACATCCAGCAGGGTCATGCAGGCGCCGCCGTGCGTCACGCCGAAGGTATTGAGGTGTTCCGGTTTGGGCGAGAAGGTGATGGCGGATTCACCGCCGTCAAACACCTCCAGCTCAAAACCGAGGTGGGTGACAAAGGGAATATCGACACCGAAGCCGACGGCTCCCTTCTTGTTAAAACTGCTGGTGGTCATGACTGTTTGAAGACTTTTAACGTAACGGGGTTTTCGCAATCAGGGGCCGGGGAACCGGCTTCGCCAGGCCGCAGGCGCAGTGCCCCTCGGGGGGCAGAAAGCTACACGCAGTGAGCGAACGTGGGGGCCTCATCTCAGCCGCCGGTTACAGCCGACACACCGCCATCGACAGCGATCCATTGGGCCGTGATGTGCTTGCCGGCGTCTGATGCCAGCAATACACAGACACCCTTGAGGTCTTCGTCATCGCCGAGGCGGCCCAGCGGTGCGTGCGCAGCGAGCTTTTCTTCGCCCATTGCCTTCAGGGTGCCAACCGTCATCTTGCTCGGGAAAAAGCCCGGGCAGATGGCGTTGACCGTGATGTTGTACTTGCCCCATTCACAGCCCAGCGCACGGGTGAAGTTGATCACTGCGCCCTTGGAGGTGTTGTAGGCGATGGTGGTCATGCCGCTGGGGTTGCCGCCCAGGCCGGCGATGGATGCGAGGTTGATGATGCGGCCGGACTTGCGTGGGATCATGCTGTGCTTGGCGATGTGCTGGGACAGGATGAAATAACCGCGGATGTTCAGGTTCATCACCTTGTCCCAGGCTTCAACCGGGTGGTCTTCGGCCAGCGCGCCCCAGGCAGCGCCGGCGTTGTTGACCAGGATGTCAACGTGCCCGAGGCGCTTGATGGCCTCGTCGGCCAGCATGCGTATGTCTTCCTCCCTCGAGCAGTCGGCGGCAATCCAGTCGACGTCGATGCCGGCGGCTTTCAGCTCTGCTGCGGACTCTTTCAGGTCGTCCGCCTTGCGCGAGCTGAGAATGATTTTGGCGCCGGCTTCGCCCAGCGACTGCGCCATTTGCAGGCCCAGGCCGCGCGAGCCGCCGGTCACCAGGGCTGTCTTGCCCTTCAGGTCAAAAAGTTGCTGGATGGTACGGGTCATGGTTGTCTATCTCCTGTCGTTGATGCGGGTGCCCCTGCCCGTGGGGCAAGGCTGCTGTATGGGGTGTTGTGGCCTAGTAAAACACAAGATGGCGGCATGCCGTGGTGCGCATGTCCTGCTGGTGACTCAGCGGCTGGCGTCTATCCTGGAGCGGACGTAAATCAGTACAAAACCGATGGCGGCCACCACCCCGCCGGCCACCACCATGCTCCAGCCTATCGGGTCACTGGTGCGCTGCACCGAAAGGCCGAGCACCAGCGTCAGAAGGCCACCGTAAATCAGTATCCAGATCAGGCTTTGCAGCCTGGCGATGGACTTGCTGGAGACGGGCTCTGCGGACGGTTTGAAAAATGCCATTAAAAAGCCTCCTCGGGCAGTTCTGCGCAGGTCTGGTCACGCGTTTCTACAACCTTGAGCCAGGCCGCTATTTTCGGCAGTTCATAGCGGTAGAAATACTGCGCAGCGGCCAGGCGGCCTACAAGGGCCAACCCCGATTTTGCAGCATCCGCCTTCAGCGCAGCCATTGAGACGTCGAGCCAGATCCAGGCCAGCACGGTATGGCCGAATGCCTGCATGTAGGGCACGGCATTGGCAAGTGCATCCGACGGGTTGCCGGTCGCCCAGGCCGCCTTGGTGGCGCTGCCGACATGCTGCAGCGCCTTGCCGAGGTCATTGGCGTGTTGTGCCAGCTCCGGCAGCTGTATTGCGCGTTCGATGGTAGCGTTGATGCGGGCTGCGAGCAGAGCCAGTCCCCTGCCCCCCTCCATCAGCACCTTGCGGCCCAGCAGGTCCATGCCCTGTATGCCGTGTGTGCCTTCATGGATCATGTTCAGGCGGTTGTCGCGCCAGTACTGCTCGACCGGGAAGTCGCGCGTGTAGCCGTAGCCGCCGTGCACCTGTATCGCCAGTGAGTTGGCTTCGAGGCACCATTCGCTGGGCCAGCTTTTGGCAATCGGTGTCAGCACCTCAAGCAGCATGCGGGCATCGTCGGCCGCTTCCGGCGTTCCGGTGTGCTGTTCGTCCACCAGCCGCGCGCAGTACAGCTCCAGCGCCAGCGCGCCTTCGCAGTAACTCTTTTGCGCCAGCAGCATGCGCTTGACGTCAGCATGCTCGATGATGCGCACCTGCGGCTGGGCAGCGTCCTTGCCACCCAAGCCGGTTCCACCGCCGGGCCGCCCCAAGGTGGAATGCGCCCCCTCGGGGGGCAGCGACGACGCGTCAGCGCGGAGCGTGGGGGCTATGAACGGTCGGCCTTGCGGCCGGTTTCTGGCGTAGTCCAGGCTGGCTTCGTAGCCCGCCATGCCGAGCATGGTGGCGGCCATGCCAACGCCTATGCGCGCCTCATTCATCATGTGGAACATGCAGCGCAGGCCCTCGTGCGGCTTGCCAACGAGGTAGCCGATGGCGCCGGCCTCACCGTTCACCGGGTATTTGCCTTCGCCAAAATTGAGCAGCGTGTTGGTGGTGCCACGCCAGCCCAGCTTGTGGTTCAAACCGGCCAGCGCCACATCGTTGCGCACACCGGTCAGTTCGGCTTTTTCGTTGACCAGTTTTTTGGGCACGATGAACAGCGAGATGCCACGCGTGCCGGGAATCAGCTTGCCGTCCGGGCCGGGAATCTTGGCCAGCACCAGGTGGATGATGTTGTCGGTCAGCTCATGCTCACCGGACGATATCCACATCTTGTTGCCCCTCAGCCGGTAGCGCGGACCCAGCGGATCGCTTTCAAAGTCAGCGCCATCCGGCATGGCTTTCGTGGCCACATCGCTGAGTGAGGAACCAGCCTGCGGCTCGGACAGGCACATGGTGCCGGAAAAGCGCCCGGAGAACTCGTGCTTGGCGAACACGTCCTGCTGCAGTGCGGTGCCGTGTTTCATCAGCAGGTTGGCATTGCCGGTGGTCAGCATGCCCGAGCCCATGCTGACCGACGCCATCGCAAAAAAGGCATTGGCGGCAGCTTCTACCGTATAAGGCAGCTGCATGCCGCCGATCTCGTAATCCTGCGCCGCGCTCAGCATGCCGGATGCGGCATAGGCCTTCTGCGCATCGTGCGTGGCCTGCGGCAGGATGACTTTTTCACCGTCGAAATGTGGCTCCTGCGTATCTACCGTGTGGTTGAACGGCGCGTATTTTTCACGGGCAATGCGCTCGCAGGTGTCGAACACCGCATCAAAGGTTTCGCGCGAATGGTCTGAAAAACGTTCACGCTGGCTCAGCGATTCGGCATCCAGCCACTGGTACAACAGGAAATCAAGGGTGGTGCGCAAGCTCATCGTGATGCCCGGAAAAGAAATAAAAAAGGGCCGGCTGCGCAGTTGTCGCAGGTCGGCCCTGATGGCAAATGTTGCAGGGCCGCTGTTTACAGAACCTCGAAAACGCCTGCCGCACCCATGCCGCCGCCAATGCACATGGTGACGCAGACACGTTTGGCACCGCGGCGCTTGCCTTCGAGCAGCGCGTGGCCAGTCAGGCGCTGGCCAGTGACGCCGTAGGGATGACCGACGGCAATGGCACCGCCGTTGACATTGAGTTTGTCCATCGGGATGCCCAGCTTGTCGGCGCAGTACAGCACCTGTACGGCAAAAGCCTCGTTCAGTTCCCACAGGTCGATGTCGTCAATCTTCAGGCCCAGCTTGGCCAGCACCTTGGGAATGGCGAAGACCGGGCCAATGCCCATCTCGTCAGGCTCGCACCCGGCGACGGCAAAACCGAGGAAACGGCCCAGCGGCTTCAGTCCCTTCCTGCCGGCAACGGCTTCATCCATGATGACGACCGCACCGCCGCCGTCCGAGAACTGGCTGGCATTGCCGGCGGCAATCACACCACCGGGAATGGCGGGCTTGATGCCGCTGATGCCTTCCTTGGTGGTACCTGCGCGAATGCCCTCGTCGTTACTGACGGTGACCTGCCTGGTCGTCAGGCCCATGACCTTGTCGACCACACCGGCGGTGACGGTGATGGGCGCAATCTCTGCCTCGTACAGGCCAGCTGCCAGCGCTGCAGTCGCCTTTTGCTGGCTCATCGCGCCGTATTCGTCCATGCGGTCGCGCGAGATGTTGTAGCGCTTGGCGACCTGCTCTGCGGTCTGCAGCATGTTCCAGTAGATCTCGGGCTTGTTTTTGGCGAGCCAGTCATCGCGCAGCATGTGGGTGTTGGCCTCCTGCTGCACGCAGGAAATGCTTTCGACACCACCGGCCACATAAATGTCAGCTTCGCCGGCAATGATGCGCTGGGCTGCGGTGGCAATGGTTTGCAGGCCGGACGAGCAGAAACGGTTGATGGTCATGCCCGACACGGTCACCGGACATCCGGCGCGCAGCGCGATCTGGCGTGCGATGTTGGAGCCGGTAGCGCCTTCAGGGGTTGCACAGCCCATGATGACGTCGTCAACCTCTGCGGCTTCGATGCCGGCGCGCTTGATGGCGTGTTCAACGGCGTGACCGCCCAGCGTGGCGCCGTGCGTCATGTTGAAGGAACCCTTCCAGCTCTTGGCAAGCGGGGTGCGGGCGGTGGAAACGATTACTGCTGAAGTCATGAATTTCTCCGGAATTGATGTGCGTTGAATCAGTTGAAGGTCTTGCCTTCAGCGGCCAGCTTCGCCAGCAGCGGTGCCGGCGTCCAGAATTTCGCATCGTCCAGCGGGTTCTTCGCAAAGCGATTCATGCTTTGCACCACGTTGAAAAGGCCGATTTCGTTGGCGTAGTTCATGGGGCCGCCACGGTAGATCGGGAAGCCATAACCCATCAGGTAAACCATGTCGATGTCGCTCGCCTTGGAGGCAATGCCCTCTTCCAGGATGTGTGCGGCTTCATTGACCAGCGAATACACCAGGCGCTGCACGATTTCATCATCGGAAATCTTGCGCGGCGTGATGCCCAGACTCTTGCGGTGGTCCTCGACCATCTTCACCACTTCGGCGTTTGGAATCGCGTCGCGCTTGCCTGGCACATAGTCGTACCAGCCAGCACCGGTCTTCTGGCCGAAACGGCCTTTCTCACACAGCAGGTCAGCGGTCTTGCTGTACTTCATGTCCGGTTTTTCGGTGTAGCGGCGCTTGCGGATGGCCCAGCCGATGTCGTTGCCGGCCAGGTCGCCCATGCGGAAGGGACCCATCGCAAAACCAAACTTTTCGATGGCCTTGTCGACCTGCTCCGGCGTGCAGCCTTCGTCCAGCAGGAAGCCGCCCTGGCGGCCGTACTGCTCGATCATTCGGTTGCCGATGAAGCCGTCACACACGCCAGACACCACCGCCGTCTTGCGGATCTTTTTGCCGACGGCCATGACAGTGGCCAGCACATCCTTGGCGGTTTTTTCGCCGCGGATGACTTCCAGCAGCTTCATCACGTTGGCCGGGCTGAAGAAGTGCATGCCGACCACGTCCTGCGGGCGCTTGGTGAAATTGGCAATCTGGTTGACATCCAGCGTCGATGTGTTCGAGGCCAGGATGGCGCCGGGTTTCATCACGCTGTCCAGTTCCTTGAAGACCTTTTCCTTGACGCCCATTTCCTCAAACACGGCTTCAATCACCATGTCGGCATCTTTCAGGTCGTCGTAGCTCAGCGTGGTACTAAGCAGCGCCATGCGTTCGTCGTATTTTTCCTGCTTCAGCTTGCCCTTCTTGACCTGGGCTTCGTAATTCTTGCGAATGGTCGCGATGCCGCGGCCCAGCGCTTCCTGCTTCATCTCCAGCATCTTCACGGGGATGCCGGCATTCAGGAAGTTCATCGAAATACCGCCGCCCATGGTGCCGGCGCCGATTACGGCCACCGACTTGATCTCGCGCTTGGGCGTATCGGCCGGTACATCGGGAATCTTCGACGCTGCACGCTCGGCCATGAAGATGTGGCGCAGTGCACGGCCCTCCGGGCTCCACATCAGGTTGATGAAAAGCTCGCGTTCAAAAGCCAGGCCGTCTTCAAACTTGCGCTTGGTGGCGGCTTCCACGGCGTCTATGCACTTGAGCGGCGCTGGAAAGCCCTTGGACATGCCCTTGACCATGTTGCGGGTGAACTGGAAGTAGGCGTCGCCGTTGCGGTGTTTGCAAGGCAGGTCACGCACCAGTGGCAACGGACGGGTATCGGATACGGACTGGGCAAAAGCCAGGGCTTCCTGGGCCAGCGATTCGGCTGACACGGACATCTTGTCGAACAGTTTCTGAGCGGGGATTTGCGCCAGCAATTCGCTCTTGACGGGCTCGCCGCTGACGATCATGTTCAGCGCGGCTTCAACACCCAGTGCGCGAGGCAGGCGTTGCGTGCCGCCAGCGCCGGGTACCAGGCCCAGCTTGACTTCAGGCAGTGCCACACTGCAGCCGGGGGCGGCAATGCGGTAGTGGCAACCGAGCGCCAGTTCCAGGCCACCACCCATGCAGACCGAATGCACGGCAGCGATGACGGGTTTGGCCGAATTTTCAACGGCGCGAATCACGCTCAGCAGGTTGGGTTCGGCCAGCGCCTTGGGGCTGCCGAATTCCTTGATGTCTGCACCGCCCGAAAACGCCTTGCCCGCACCTGTAATGACGATGGCCTTGATGGAGGCATCGTCGTTGGCCTTTTGCAGGTTGTCGGTGATGCTCAAGCGCGTTGCCTGCCCCAGTCCATTGACGGGCGGGTTGTCCAGGGTAATGACGGCCACAGTGCCGTGAACTTCATAAAGGGTAGTCATGTGCGCTTGTTTCCTTGGTGGAGGTTTCAGTGATTCCCGTTGCAGGCAAAGGCCTGCACACCGGTAGTACCTGTTGTCACCCCCGGAGAAGTCCCGGGAGCGAAATAGTACGACCGTTCTTTTCTCATTGTAGGGCGGTGCGCGGGCACCGCAAGCATCATTGCCGCCGGATTTGTCCCTGCGGTGACAAGGCTTGCAGCTTCTTACACCTCAAGCCACTCTTTGCGGGTGTAAGCGTCGGCACGCAGGCTGTCTGGCGTGCCCTGGAAAACGATGCTGCCATGTCCCATGACTAAAGCGCGGTCAGAAATCGCCATCGCAATGGTCAGCTTCTGTTCTATCAGCAGCACCGAGATGCCTTTGGCCTTGAGAGTCTGCAGGTACTGGCCGACCAGTTCGACGATTTTCGGCGCCAGGCCTTCAGTTGGCTCGTCAATGATGATCAGGTCCGGGTCGCCCATGAGCGTGCGGCACAGGGTCAGCATCTGCTGCTCGCCACCGGACAGCACCCCGGCCTCGGTATGCTGGCGTTCGCGCAGGCGGGGAAACATCTGGTACATGTCTTCAAAAGACCAGCGTGAGCCCTTGCCCGAGCCCTTCTGGCCCAGTTGCAGGTTCTGGTGCACCGTCAGTTTCGGGAAGATGTCGCGGTTCTCGGGCACATAACCTATGCCCAGGTGGGCGATCTGGTATGCCTTTCTGCCGACGATTTCACCGTCCTTCCAGAAGATGGAGCCCTGGCAATCGACCAGTCCCATGATGGCCTTGGCTGTCGTTGAACGGCCAGAACCGTTGCGGCCCAGCAAGGCAACGATTTCACCGGGTTGCACGTCAAACGACACACCATGCAACACATGGCTTTTGCCGTAGAAGGCGTGGAGGTTTTTGACGGTCAGCATGAAGGGCTCCGACGGACCGCCCCTGGGCAGCCTTGCGCCCCCTCGGTTGGCAGCGCATTACACGTAGTGGAAAGTGTGGGGGCCATACTCAGTGTGCCCCTGCCTGTTTATCGGCGACCGATGAGCCGAGATAGGCTTCCTGCACGCGCTGATCGGCGCGTACCGCTTCCGGTACATCGTAGGCAATGACTTCGCCATACACAACCACTGCAATCTTGTCGGCCAGGCCAAACACCACACCCATGTCGTGCTCGACCGTCAGCAGCGTCTTGCCGACGGTGACCTCCTTGATCAGGTTGATAAAACGACTGGTCTCCGACCGGCTCATGCCCGCCGTGGGCTCATCGAGCAGGATCACATTGGCGCCACCGGCAATGGTGATGCCTATCTCCAGTGCACGCTGCTCGGCGTAGGTCAGGTTGGCGGCCAGCACGTCTTTTTTCTTGTCCAGCTTGATCATGGCCATCAGTTCATCTGCCCTGTCATTGGCGTCTTCGAGGTCGGCCAGGAAGCGGAAGAAGGTGTATTTGTAGCCCAGGCTCCACAACACACCACAGCGCAGGTTTTCAAACACACTGAGCTTGGGGAAGATGTTGGTGATCTGGAAGCTGCGCGACAAGCCCATTCGGTTTATTTCGAATGGCTTTTTGCCGTCTATACGCTTGCCGTTTAGAAGCACCTCTCCGCTGCTGGGTGCAAAGCGTCCGCTGATCAGGTTGAACAGCGTTGACTTGCCCGCGCCATTCGGCCCGATGATGGCCACGCGTTCACCGGCATTGACCTTCAGGTTGGCGCCGCGAATGATCTCGGTCTTGCCAAAACTCTTGCGCAGATCTTTCAGTTCAAGTGAGTAGGTCATGGTGTTGTTAGCTGGACTGTGGCGCGCTTCAAGGCGTAAATCCCCCTTCTTTGCAAACAGGGGCCGCAGAACCGGCTTCGCCGGGCTGCAGGCGCAGCGCCCACCCGGGGGGCAGCGCAGTACACGAAGTGACAAACGTGGGGGCTCACAGTGTTTCCCTCCGCTTGATTTCCTTCTCAATATCATTCTGGATCTCGCCCCATTGTGTGAGAAAGTGGCGTCGCGTCAGTTCAAACATGCCCAGCCCGGTAACCATCACAAAACCGGAACCGAACCAGCTGTTGACGCTGACCGCATTGAGCCTGACACCCATGAAACCCAGTTCCGGGCCAAGTGCCGCATTGAGCTGCAGGTGATAAAGCATCTCGACCATGGCCGCAGCGCCAGCCAGCGCCACCAGCGCCGTGATGGCCAGCCCCAGGTAAGACACCCACAGTTCGCGCAAGCGCCCAAAGCTGGCCACACGCAGGTTCATCATGATCAGGCTGGCGATGCCCCCTGGCGCATACATCACCATGAACAGGAATATCAGGCCTACATACAGCAACCAGGCAATGGTCAGCTCCGACAGCAATATCAAGGCCAGCACCAGCAGGCCCGCGCCCAGGATGGGCCCGAAGAAGAAGGTCGCGCCCCCCAGAAAAGTGAAGAGCAGCAGACTGCCGGAGCGCACACCACTGACGACCTCGGATGTCACGATTTCCGCATTGATGGCAGCCAGCCCGCCGCCTATGCCTGCAAAGAACCCGGCAATGATGAAGGCGTAATAACGGACGCGCTGCGTGTTGTAGCCGATGAACTCGACGCGCTCGGGGTTGTCACGCACTGCGTTCAGGATGCGGCCCAGCGGCGTGCGGGTAAAGGCGAACATGGCGGCGGTGCAGATGAAACAGTAGATCGCTATCAGGTAGTAGACCTGAATCTGCGGCCCGAAGGTGATGCCAAAAACAGGTTTTCCGTAAGCGCGGTTGGTGGTGATGCCGCCTTCGCCTCCGAAAAACTCCGGAAACATCAGCGACATCGCAAACACCAGTTCGCCCACACCCAGCGTGATCATCGCAAAGGTGGTACCAGCCTTCTTGGTCGTCACAAAGCCGAACAGCGCGGCAAAGAACAGGCCTGACAGGCCCCCGATCAGCGGAATCAGCGGCAGCGGAATGTAAAAACTGCCTTTCGTTGCCATGTTCATCGCATGCACGGCCAGGAAGGAGCCCAGGCCGGCGTAGACCGCATGACCAAAGCTCAGCATGCCGCCCTGCCCCAACAGGATGTTGTAGCTCAGGCAGATGATGACCAGGTAACCGGCTTGCGACAGCATGGTCAGCGCCAGGCTGCTCTTGAACATCATCGGTGCAGCCAGCAGCAGCAAGGCATACAGCGACCAGAGGATCCAGCGGCCGACATTCAGCGGTTTGAATTCGTGGTATTTCGCGGACATTTTGCTTACCCTTCCCGCGTACCGAGGAGGCCCTTGGGCCGGAATATCAGGATCAGCACCAGGAATACAAAGGGCAGGATGGGTGCCGTCTGCGAAATAGTCAGCTTCAGCAGCGGATAACCAAAGGTTTCAGGCGTCACGACAATACGCAACTGCGCCAGCAACGTGATCATTGACTGGTCCATTGCAACGGCGAAAGTCTGTACCAGGCCAATCAGCAGCGATGCAAGGAAGGCCCCTGGCAGCGATCCCATGCCGCCCACCACCACAACCACAAAAATGATGGCGCCTACAGATCCAGCCATCGCAGGCTCTGTGACAAAGGTATTGCCGCCAATCACGCCAGCCAGGCCGGCCAGTGCAGCGCCGCCGCCGAACACCAGCATGAACACACGCGGCACGTTATGACCCAGCGCCTCCACCGTTTCAGGGTGTGTCAGCGCCGCCTGGATCACCAGGCCAATACGCGTGCGCGTCAGCAGCAGCCAGATGCTCAGCAGCATGAACAGCGAGAGCAGCATGATGAAGGCACGCGACTTGGGGAAATTGGTGCCAAAGATGGTGAACAGCGGCCCCTGCAGGCCAACCGGCAGCTCGTAATTGACGGCCGCACGTCCCCAGATCAGCTGGACCAGTTCCAGTAGCAGATAGGACAGGCCGAAAGTAATCAGCAGTTCGGGGACGTGGCCGTATTGATGTACACGGCGCAGGCAGTAGCGCTCGAACAATGCCCCTATGACAAACACTGCCGCCGGTGCTACCAGCAGCGCCCACCAGAAGCCGATGACGTGAGACAGGCTGTAAGCAATATAGGCACCAACCATGTAAAACGAGGTGTGGGCGAAGTTAAGCACACCCATCATGCTGAAGATCAGTGTCAGCCCGGAACTGAGCATGAATAGCAGCAGGCCGTAACTGAGCCCGTTGAGCAGCGAGATGGTAAAGAACTCGAGATTCATGGATGGGAAGCCTGATTGATAAAGAAAAAGGCCCGAGTTTTGGTCGGGCCTTGCGCCATCTGTGGAGGCAGCGTACTGCCCTTTAAGAAGGCCGCTTCATCTGGCACGACGTTGGCGTGCTGGCAACATACGGCTCATAGTACTTGAGCGGAACAAAGGTGTAACCGGTGTTCTCTGCGTCGTAGCTGTACTTGCCACCCGCCTTTTCCCAGCGCTCGATGAACAGGCCCTGCTGCAGCTGGTGGTCGCTCTTGCGCATTTCGACTTCACCATTGAAGCTCTTGAAACGCATGCCTTCCATGGCCTTGGCCACGGTGGCGGCATCGGTGCTCCTGGTCTTGGCCATTGCTTCGGTCAGGATGGTGAAGGCATGGTAAATCGCGCCGGTATAGAAGTCATCGTTGAACTTCTTCTTGTACTCGGCCTGCAGCGCCTGCAGCTCACCACCCATATTCAGGTGGTTGTAGGAGACCATGTAGACACGGCCTGCCGATGCCGCGCCGCCCAAAGCGGTAGGCGTACCGGTCACACCGCCGTAGTAGGTGTAGAACTTGACGTTGTTCAGGCCCGCTTCGTTGGCAGCCTTGACCAGCAGCGAGAGGTCGGAACCCCAGTTGCCGGTGATGACGGTGTCCGCGCCGGACTGCTTGATCTTGGCGACATATGGTGCGAAGTCACGCACCTGAGCCAGCGGGTGCAGGTCTTCACCGACGATCTGGATGTCAGGACGCTTGCTCGACAGGTTGGCTTTCGCGAACCTTGCGACCTGCTGGCCGTGCGAGTAGTTCTGGTTGATAAGGTAGACCTTCTTGATGTCGGCCTGGTCCTTCATGTAAGCCGTCAGTGCTTCCATCTTCATGGAGGTGTCAGCATCGAGGCGGAAGTGCCAGTAGTCGCACTTGCTGTTGGTCAGGTCAGGGTCGACCGCGGCGTAGTTCAGGAAGACGACCTCCTTACCGGGATTGCGTTCGTTGTACTTGGACAGTGCGTCCATGATGGCCAGCGCAGGGCCGGAGCCATTGCCCTGCACCACGTAACGTGCGCCCTGGTCGATAGCGGACTTCAGCGCATTGGTGGTTTCCTGCGGGCTCAGCTTGTTGTCTATACCGATGATTTCAAACTTCACGCCGGCCTTGTTCTTCTTGCTGAACTGCTCTGCCAGGAACTGGAAGCCCTTGAGCTGGTTGGCGCCGACAGCAGCCATCAGCCCGGACAGCGGGTCAAGCCATGCAATCTTGACTGTCTGGTTCAGGTTCACGCTGCCCGCAGGTGCGGCAGCGGCAGCAGGTGCTGCGGCCTTTGCAGGCGCTGCAGCAGCAGGTTTGGCAGGTGCCTGCGCAAAAGCCAGGCTGCCGTACAGCATGGCAGACGCGGCCACTGCGATGCCGAAATGCCGGCGTACAAAAAAGGTCTGGGTTGTCATGCTTTGTCTCCTGAATATTAAAAATCAACTGGCAAACTAAACCTGGAAATCAATGAGAAATTTCGATCACACGGGGCAGAGGTTAGGGCAAAAACGCAGGCACAGAGTCAGGGAATGCCCTAGCCAATGTCGCTGGTGCGACTGGCTTTATGCTGTGGGCAATTTGTAGTCCTTCAGTATCTCGCGCAGCCTTGTTTTCAGGATCTTTCCTGTTGCGCCCAGCGGAATCGCATCGACAAAAACCACGTCGTCGGGAATCTGCCATTTGGCGGTTTTCCCCTCGTAGAACTTCAGCAGTTCCTCGCGGCTGACATCCATGCCCGGCTTCTTCGCCACGGCGATGATGGGGCGTTCGTCCCACTTCGGGTGCGCCACGCCAATGCAGGCCGCCATCGCAACTGCAGGGTGTGCGACAGCAATGTTCTCGACGTCAATGGAGCTGATCCATTCGCCACCGGACTTGATCACGTCCTTGCTGCGGTCTGTGATCTGCAGGTAGCCGTCGGCGTCTATGGTGCCGACATCGCCAGTCGGGAACCAGCCGTCAACCAGCGGATCACCGCCCTCACCCTTGAAATACTCACGCACTATCCAGGGACCCTTGACGTACAGGTCACCGAAGGTCACGCCATCCCATGGCAATTCCTTGCCTTCGGCATCGACGATCTTCATGTCCACGCCGTAGATGGCACGCCCCTGCTTCAGGCGTATCTTCATTTTTTCGGCTTCGGGCAGCGCATCGTGTTTGTTCTTCAGCGTGCACAGCGTTCCCAAAGGGCTCATCTCGGTCATGCCCCAGGCGTGCAGTACTTCGACGCTGTAGTCGTCCTGGAAGGCCGTGATCATGGCTGGCGGGCAGGCGGAGCCGCCTATCACCGTGCGGGTCAGTCTGGAGAAACGCAGGCCTGAAGGTTTCATGTGACCCAGCAGCATCTGCCAGACCGTGGGCACGCCGGCAGCGAATGTCACGCCTTCGGCCTCTATCAGTTCGTAGACAGACTTGCCGTCCAGCGCTGGTCCGGGAAACACCAGCTTGCAACCGGTCAAGGCGGCCGAATACGGAATGCCCCAGGCATTGACGTGGAACATCGGGACCACGGGCAGAACCGAATCACGCGCCGACAGGTTCATCACGTCTGGCAGTGCGGCCGCATAAGCATGCAGCGTGCTGGAGCGGTGGCTATACAGCGCCGCCTTCGGGTTGCCGGTGGTGCCGCTGGTGTAGCACATGCTCGACGCGGTGTTCTCGTCAAACGTGGGCCACTCGTAGTGGCCCGATTGCGCGGCAATCAGTTTTTCGTAACTGACGAGGTTGGGCACGCCCGAGTCTTTCGGCAGCTTGTCTTCATCGCACATCGCGACGTAGTGCCTGATGGTGGTGCATCTGGCGTGCACGGCTTGTACCAGCGGCAAAAAGCTCAGGTCAAAACACAGCACCTGGTCTTCAGCATGGTTGGCAATCCAGGCGATCTGGTCGGGGTGCAGGCGCGGGTTGATGGTGTGCAGCACACGGCCCGAGCCGCTGACGCCGTAGTACAGCTCAAAGTGGCGGTAGCCGTTCCAGGCCAGAGTGGCGACGCGCTCACTGAAACCGATCTTCAGACTGTCCAGTGCACCGGCGACCTTGCGCGAGCGCTGGGCCGCGTCCTTGTAGGTGTAACGGTGAACATCGCCCTCGACCCGGCGGGAGACGATCTCGGCATCGCCGTGGTGGCGTTCGGCGAAATCGATCAGGCCCGAAATCAGCAGCGGTTGGCTTTGCATTAAACCCAGCATGAACACTCCTTGGAAAACATTTGATTCAGATCTTTTATCGTAATGGCTGGCGGAGCATTTATCAGTGAAAAGCGGGCGGGGAAAACGTTAAGAACAACTGCGTGCAAGTGTGATGCGGCCGGCCATGAAAAGCAAAGCATGTCGCCGCATGGACATCTGCCCCGTGTTAACCCTGAGCCGCCGCGACAGCGGAAAATAGCGCCATGTCGTTTGATTCCCCCGATCTTTCCAGCCCTTCTGCCCGCTTCCTGAAATCGCAGCCCTGGTTTCGTCATGTACCCGAACAAAACCAGGCACGCGTGCTCGAAAGTGTTTTCACGCTGAACGCCAGAAAAGGCGATGTGGTGCTCAGGTCCGGGGACGAGGTGCAAGGCTGGTATGCGGTGTTGTCGGGCCTGGTCAAGCTGCAAAGCAGTTCTGCGCAAGGCCGGGTCTCTGCCTTCCTGGGTGTGCCTGACGGTGAGTGGTTTGGCGAGGGTTCGGCCATGAAGGCTGAGCCGCGCCGTTACGACGTGATTGCGCTGCGCGACACTTTGCTGCTGTGCCTGCGGCGCGCCTGCTTTGAAGAACTGATGGCTGGCTGCCTGCCGTTCAACCACTTCCTGGTGGCCCACCTGAATCGGCGCCTGGGCCAGGCGATGACGATTATTGAAGCGGGCCGTCTGCGCTCGCCGGAGCAGCGGGTAGCGCTCTACCTGAGCCATGTTTTCTGGCAGGGCCGGCGCCGGCTGGTGCTGTCGCAGGAAGAACTGGGCCACCTGGTCGGCCTGTCACGGCAGACCGTCAACCGCGCACTGAAGTCCATGGAACAACAAGGACTGGTGTCGCTGGCACTGGGGCGCGTCACCATGCTCGATGAGCAGGCGCTGACTGAACACGCCTCCCGCCAAACCCCGGCCTGATGCCCCTTTGGCCCTACCGGTGTGGCAACCTTTGCAGCGCGAGACAATCAGCCCATGAACCCTGTAATCGACGACGCAGTCAATAACCTCAACACCAACCTTGCATGGGACAACCAGTTCGCCCGGCTGGGCGCAGGTTTTTTTACAAAATTGCAGCCGACACCGCTGCGCGCGCCTTACTGGGTAGGCCGAAACCAGGCGCTGGCCCGCGAAATGGGGCTGGAGCAACACTGGTTTGACTCGCAAGAGGCGCTGGAAGCACTGACCGGCAACACCGTCCTGCCGGGGTCGGACCCGCTGGCCAGCGTATACAGCGGCCACCAGTTCGGTCACTGGGCCGGCCAGCTGGGCGATGGCCGCGCCATCCTGCTGGGCGGGCTGCAAACCCCGGCCGGCAACCTGGAAGTGCAACTGAAGGGCGCGGGGCACACGCCCTACTCCCGCATGGGTGACGGCCGCGCCGTGCTGCGGTCGTCGATACGCGAATACCTGTGCTCTGAAGCCATGCATGGGCTGGGCATACCGACCACCCGCGCGCTGTGCGTGACCGGTTCCGACGACAAGGTCCGGCGCGAGGAAATCGAAACGGCGGCCGTGGTTGCCCGTACCGCGCCCAGCTTTATCCGCTTCGGGCATTTCGAGCATTTCAGCTACAACGAGCAGCATGAAAATCTGAAGGCACTGGCCGACCACGTCATTGACCGTTTCTACCCTGCCTGCCGCGATGCCCCGCAGCCCTATGCCGCGCTGCTGCAGGCCGTCAGCGAGCGCACGGCCCACCTGATGGCGGCCTGGCAAGCCGTCGGCTTTTGCCACGGCGTGATGAACACCGACAACATGAGCATCCTGGGCCTGACGATTGACTACGGGCCTTTCCAGTTTCTCGATGCTTTTGATCCCGGCCACATCTGCAACCACTCGGACACCGAAGGCCGCTATGCCTACAACAAGCAGCCCAACATCGGCTACTGGAACCTGTTTTGCCTCGGCCAGGCGCTGCTGCCATTGATAGACAACCAGGAACAGGCACTGGCCGCGCTGGAGTCCTACAAAACCATATTCCCCGAAGCGCTGCAGGCCCGGATGCGGCTCAAGCTGGGCCTGCCCGATGTGGAGGCCGATGACACGGCGCTGGTCGAAAGCACCTTCCGGCTGCTGGCCGCCAACAAGGTCGACTACAGCATCTTCTGGCGCCGCCTGAACGGATTTACGCCCCAAAGCGGCCATGAGCCGGTGCGCGACCTGTTTTTCGACCGCGAGTCCTTCAACGTCTGGGCGCAACAGTATTCAGAGCGGATCACCCCGCTGGATGCCGGCGAACGCGCCGCCCTGATGCTGAAGAACAACCCGAAATACGTACTGCGCAACCACCTCGGTGAAGAAGCCATCCGGGCCGCGAAACTAAAGGACTTTTCCGGGGTCCATACCTTGTTGACGCTGCTCCAGTCCCCATTTGAAGAGCATCCGGACCAGGAAGCGAAGGCCGGGTTTCCGCCCGACTGGGCTTCTTCCATCGAGATCAGCTGCAGTTCCTAATTTTCAAGGACGACATCCCATGACCGAAAAAATCCAGAAAACCGATGCCGAATGGAAAGCCGTGCTGGCTGAAAAAGGCGCCGAACCGGCAGCCTTTGAAGTCACCCGCCATGCAGCGACCGAGCGCGCCTACACCGGCAAATACGAAGCGGTTTGGGCAGACGGCAGCTACCACTGCATCTGCTGTGGTGCCAAGCTGTTCAATTCCGACACCAAATTCGACGCCGGCTGCGGCTGGCCCAGCTTCTCGCTGGCCGTGCCCGGCGCCATCGAAGAACACGTGGACCGCAAATACGGCATGACCCGTACCGAAACCGTCTGCGCCAGTTGCGGCGCCCACCTCGGGCATGTCTTTCCGGACGGTCCGACCGACACGGGATTGCGCTATTGCATGAACTCGGCGTCGCTCGACTTCACGCCAAAGTGACGGTGACGCTACCGCGATAATCCCGCCATGAAAATTCTTTTCGATTTCCTGCCTATCGCCCTGTTCTTCGGCATGTTCAAGTACGCCGAGGGCCAGAAGGAATGGGCCGCGTCCACCGCCACCGACTGGCTGGGGTTTATGGTGTCCGGCGGTGTGGTCGGCCCGGCCGAAGCACCTGTGCTGCTGGCCACCGTCGTCGTGATAGTCGCCACGCTGGCGCAAATCATCTGGCTCAAGGCCATGCGCAAGAAGGTCGACACCATGCTGTGGATCAGCCTGGCGCTGGTCACCGTGCTGGGCGGCGCGACCATTTATTTCCACAGCGAAAGTTTTATCAAGTGGAAACCCACCGTGCTGTACTGGGTGATGGGTGCGGCGCTGCTGGTCGGTCAGGTGGTGTTCAAAAAGAACGGCATCAAGTCACTGATGGGCGCGCAGATGAATCTGCCGGACAACATCTGGCGCACGGTCAACTTCAGCTGGGTCGGCTTTTTTGCACTGATGGGCGTGATCAACCTCTGGGTGGCGTTCAACTTTTCGACCGCCACCTGGGTCAACTTCAAGCTGTTCGGCGGCATCGGCCTGATGGTGGTGTTTGTGCTGCTGCAGGCGGTTTACCTGAACAAACACCTCAAGCCTGAGGCCGCGGCCAGCCAGGACCCCTCCGCATGAGCGCCGTGCTGCCGGTCAATGCCCAGGCGCTGCAGCAGCAACTGATGGCGCGGCTGCAGCCCAGCCAGCTGGAAGTGCTGGACGAAAGCGCCGCCCATGCCGGCCATACCGGTGCCAATGCAGAAGGCTACGGCACCCATTTTCGCGTCCGTATTGCCAGCCCTTTCTTTACCGGAAAGACACGCGTGGCGCGGCACCGGCTTGTGTATGATGCACTGCAAAATTTCATCGACCAGGGGCTGCACGCACTGGCGATCGAGATCATCGAGACCCCCGCCGACCAGGCGGCATAAACATCCAACAGGACCACACAGGACATCTATGAAGAAGCACGTTTTACTGGCATCCGTCGCAGCAGGTTTGCTCGCTTTTGCCGCGCAGGGCGCGTTTGCCCAGAACATTGCCATCGTCAACGGCAAGGCCGTGCCGAAGGCCCGCCTTGACGCACTGGCACAGCAGATCGCCAAGTCAGGCCGCCCTATCACCCCGGAAATCCAGGGCCAGCTGCGTGAGGAAGTCATCGCCCGTGAAGTCTTCATGCAGGAAGCCGAGAAACAGGGCCTGTCCACCAGCGACGACTACAAGGCCCAGATGGAACTGGCCCGCCAGACCATCCTGATCCGTGCGCTGTTTGCCAACTACCAGACGAAGAACCCGGTCACCGACGCGGAACTGAAAGCTGAATACGACAAGTTTGCGGCGGCCAATGGCGGCAAGGAATACAAGGCGCGCCACATCCTGGTTGAAAAGGAAGCCGACGCCAAGGCCATCATTGCCAGCATGAAAAAAGGCGGCAAGTTTGAAGACATCGCCAAGAAGCAGTCCAAGGACCCCGGATCAGGCGCCAACGGTGGCGACCTCGACTGGGCCAACCCGAGCAGCTATGTCGGCGAGTTCAGCGAAGCCATGCTCAAGCTGAACAAGGGCCAGTTGACCGAAACTCCGGTCAAGACCCAGTTCGGTTACCACGTCATCCGCGTGGACGACATCCGCAATGCCCAGTTGCCCCCGTTTGATGAACTGAAGCCACAAATCGCCCAGCAGCTCGAACAGCAACGCCTGGCCAGCTTCCAGCAGGAACTGCGCGAAAAGGCCAAGGTTGAATAAACCGCGCCCTGCACCATAAAAAAACGCGGCCTTGAGCCGCGTTTTTGTTTGCGGCGCATTATTTGGGAAAATTCGGACGCTATGTATTTTGTAGCAGCTCGCGCTAGTACAGATTGGGCTAGAGGCCTTTTTGATGCCTGAAAATGGGAATTTTCAACTTGAAAGTTAATATATAAGTTAACTTTCAAGAGGTAGACGTGGCATTAACGTCAAATTGTTAACTTATATATTAACAATTGAACCATTTTTACTGCCCAATAGTGCCCCAAACCCAATGGGGACTAGCGCGAACTGCTCTCAAATATATAGCAGGCGCCTCACCCCACCCAGCGCCGCGCGTTGTGCCACAGCTGCATCCACGGGCTGTGCGCGCTGGCGTCCAGCGGCGTCCAGCTCATCTGGATGTTGCGGAACACACGCTCTGGGTGCGGCATCATGGCGGTGAAACGGCCGTCGGCCGTGGTGACCGCTGTCAGGCCGCCGGGGCTGCCGTTTGGATTGGCAGGGTAGCTTTCGGCCGGGTTGCCGAGGTTGTCTACAAAACGCATCGCTGCGATGGCCTTGGCCGGATCACCCCGGCCGCCCTGCTGTTGCTCGAAATTCGCAAAACCCTCGCCGTGCGACACCACGATGGGCAGGCGGCTGCCGGCCATGCCGCTGAGGAAGAGGCTGGGTGACTCCAGCACCTCGACCTGGCTGAGGCGGGCCTCAAAACGCTCGCTGCGGTTGGTGGTAAAGCGCGGCCATGCATCGGCGCCGGGAATGATGAGTGCCAGTTCGGCAAACATCTGGCAGCCATTGCAAACGCCCAGGCCAAAGGTGTCCTGCCGGCCAAAGAAGGTTTTGAACTGCGTAGACAGCACTTCGTTGAACAGGATGGAGCGTGCCCAGCCGATGCCGGCACCGAGGGTGTCGCCGTAGCTGAAACCGCCGCAGGCGACCACGCCCTTGAAGTCCGCCAGTTGTGCCCTGCCCGTTTGCAGGTCGGTCATGTGAACGTCAATCGCCTCGAAACCGGCGGCGTTGAAGGCATAGGCCATCTCGACATGCGAGTTGACGCCCTGCTCGCGCAGCACGGCCACGCGGGGGCGTGAGAGGTTCAGGGCCGGCGCTTCAGGCAAGTCCAAAGGCCCCCACGCTTCCCACTTCGTGTGGTTCGCTGCCCCCCCAGGGGGCTGAACTTGCTCGGGGCGGCCCAGCGCTGCGTTCGTCGGCTCAAACGTCAGGTGAACATTCAGGCCGGGGTTGGCAGGGTCGCCGACCGAGGCGTGCTCGGCATCCGCACCTTGCGGGTTGTCGCGCTGCTGGCAGATCTTCCAGCTGACAGAGTCCCAGACCTGGTGCAGGTCCTGCAGCGAAGCCTTGAAAACCGCCTTGGTGTCGCGCCAGACCTGCACTTCGCCCTTGCCAACTTCCAGCGATGCGTGCTGCGGCCGGGTCTTGCCGACAAAGTGGCTGAACTTCGACAGGCCGTGTTCGCGCAAAACCTGCATCACCTCGTTGCGGACATCGGTCCGCACCTGGATCACAGCGCCGAGTTCTTCATTGAACAGCGCCTTCAGGGTCAGCTCTTCACGGCGGGCGCCGACCTGCGTCGCCCAGTTCTTGCTGTCGCCGCTGTCCATGCGGCTGTCGCTGATGCCGTCACCTTCGACCAGCAGCATGTCGATGTTCAGCGAGACGCCGACATTGCCGGCAAACGCCATCTCGCAGGCAGTGGCCAGCAGGCCGCCATCGCTGCGGTCGTGGTAGGCCAGGATGTGGCCTTTAGCGCGCAGCGCATTGATGGCGTTGACGAGGTTGACCAGGTCTTTGGCATCGTCCAGGTCGGGCACATCGCCGTCTTCATTGCCCAGCGTCTGTGCGAGCACCGAGCCGCCCATGCGGTTGTGGCCCTTGCCGAGGTCGACCAATACCAGCGTGGTGTCGGCTTCTTCGGCATTCAGTTGTGGCGTCAGCGTGCCACGCACATCGGCCAGCGTGGCGAAGGCGGTGACGATCAGCGAGACCGGCGACGTGACCTTTTTTGCTTCGCCACCGTTTTCATCGTCCTTCCAGACGGTGCGCATCGACAACGAATCCTTGCCGACCGGAATCGACACGCCCAGTGCCGGGCAGAGCTCCATGCCGACTGCCTTGACAGTTTCGTACAACGCGGCGTCCTGGCCGGGCTCGCCGCAGGCGGCCATCCAGTTGGCCGACAGCTTGACGCGTGGCAGCTCAATCGGTGCCGCCAGCAGGTTGGTGATGGCCTCGGCGACTGCCATGCGGCCAGAAGCCGCCGCATTGACAACGGCCAGCGGCGTGCGTTCGCCCATGCTCATCGCCTCACCGGCAAAGCCCTTGAAGTCGGCCAGCGTGACGGCACAATCTGCCACCGGCACCTGCCAGGGGCCGACCATCTGGTCACGATGCGTCAGGCCCCCCACGGCGCGGTCGCCAATGGTGATCAGGAAGCGTTTGGAAGCCACCGTCGGATGGCTGAGTACGTCGATGACGCTTTTCTGCAGCTCCACACTGGTCAGGTCTATTGGCTTGATGGTGTGCGCGACGGTCTTCACATCGCGGTGCATCTTGGGCGGCTTGCCGAGCAGGACATTCATCGGCATGTCGACGGGTGCAGGGGCATCTTTGTCCGACAGCACGAGCTGCTTTTCTTCAGTCGCCGTTCCGATGACGGCAAACGGGCAGCGCTCGCGTTCGCAGAAGGCCTGGAACTGTGCCAGCGACTCTGGCGCAATCGCCATCACGTAGCGCTCCTGGCTTTCATTGCTCCAGATTTCCTTGGGGCTCAGACCGCTTTCTTCCAGCTGCACGGCGCGCAGATCAAAGCGGGCGCCGCGCCCCGCGTCGTTGACCAGTTCGGGGAAGGCATTGGACAGGCCACCGGCGCCCACATCGTGAATCGCCAGTATCGGGTTGGCTGTGCCCAGTTGCGCGCAGCGGTTGATGACCTCCTGCGCACGACGTTCGATTTCAGGGTTGCCGCGCTGTACCGAGTCAAAGTCAAGGCTGGCCGCATTGGTGCCCGATGCCATCGAACTGGCCGCGCTGCCGCCCATGCCGATGCGCATGCCGGGGCCACCCAGCTGGATCAGCAAGGTGCCGGCAGGGAAAAGAATCTTCTTCGTCAGCGATGCGTCAATCGTGCCGACACCGCCGGCAATCATGATGGGCTTGTGGTAACCCCAGCGCTGGCCGCCCACAGTCTGTTCGTACTCGCGGAAATAGCCTGCCAGATTGGGCCGGCCAAACTCGTTGTTGAAGGCTGCGCCGCCCAGCGGACCTTCGGTCATGATCTGCAGGGGGCTGGCGATGTGTTCGGGCTTGCCGTAGTCGCTATCGAACAGCTTCGAGACGGTGAAACCCGTCAGGCCAGCCTTGGGTTTGGAGCCGCGTCCGGTGGCGCCTTCGTCACGGATCTCGCCGCCGGCCCCCGTAGAGGCACCAGGGAACGGCGAAATCGCCGTCGGGTGGTTGTGGGTTTCGACCTTCATCAACACGTGCATCAGCGTGTCGTCGGTCGCGCTGTAGGCTTGCAGGCCATCCTTTTCAGCCGCGTGGAAGTATTCGACCTTGCTGCCTTCCATGATGGAGGCGTTATCCGAATACGCGACCACCGTGTGCTGCGGGTGCAGCTTTTCGGTGTTGCGGATCATTCCGAACAGGCTTTTGTCCTGCGCCACGCCGTCAATCGTGAAATCGGCGTTGAATATCTTGTGGCGGCAATGTTCGCTGTTGGCCTGTGCGAACATCATCAGTTCGACATCGGTCGGGTTGCGCTTGAGCTGGGTGAAGGCATTGACGAGGTAGTCGATTTCATCCACCGCCAGCGCCAGGCCGAACTCGGTATTGGCCGCTTCCAGCGCGGCCTTGCCACCGGTCAGCACATCAATGCTTTGCAGCGGCGCGGCCTGCAGTTCGGTGAACAGGCCTGCGGCTTCGGCGCGGTCCGTCATCACGCTTTCGGTCATGCGGTCATGCAGCAGCCCGGCGATCTGGTGCCGCTGTGCTTCGGTGAGTGATGCCTTGCCGAGCAGTTGGGACTTGAACTGCAGGTGAAATTCGGTAATGCGCTCGATGCGGCGCACGGCCAGGCCGCAATTGCGGGCGATATCCGTGGCCTTGGACGCCCAGGGTGAAACAGTGCCAAAGCGCGGGGTCACGACAAAAATCGAACCCACCACCGCGCTGGCCGCAGGAATGGGCGCAGGTTCCCCGTAATTCAGCAAAGCCGCCAGCCGGGACTTCTCGTTGTCGGCAGGAGGCACATCGGTGGCGACAAGGTGGACAAAACGGGCCTGAATGCCGGTGATCTTGTCGTGTATGGCTTGCAGGCGCGGAAGTAGTTGCTGGACGCGGAAATCGCTCAGGGCATTGATGCCGGCAGGCACGCCCTCAAAAGTCGTCAGGTGCAGGGTCACGGTAGCGGTGGCCTTGATGTTGTGGCGGTCAGCGTGAAAGCTGATCTGCAGGGTTGGCGCACCAGGGCCGTCCAGGTGCGCGTTAACCCTGAATTTTACCAGCCAGTATTTGCACCGTTTTGGGTCGATTTTGAGTGGATATCAGGTAAATGCGCAATCCATCCAGGGGTGGCGTGGAGTGGGATAATCGCAGCATGAGTATTACGTACAAAAACGCCGAAGAAATCGAAGGCATGCGGGTCGCCTGCAGGCTGGCTTCCGAGGTGCTGGATTACCTGACGCCGTTTGTCAAAATCGGCGTGACCACCCGCGAAATCGACAAGCTGGCCAATGACTACATGGTCAATGTGCAGGGCACGGTTTCTGCCACGCTGGGTTACCAGCCACCAGGCTACCCACCTTACCCGGCTTCACTGTGCACATCGCTGAACCATGTGGTCTGCCACGGCATACCGAACGACAAGCCCTTGAAGAAAGGCGACATCATGAACATTGATGTCACCGTCATCACCAAAGACGGCTGGTTCGGCGACAACAGCCGCATGTACATGATTGGCGATGTCTCCATTGCCGCCAAACGCCTGTGCCGCGTGACCTTCGAAGCCATGTGGCACGGCATCATGCGAGTCAAGCCCGGTGTGCGGCTTGGCGACATCGGTTTTGCCATCCAGACCTTCGCTGAAAGCCAGGGTTTTACCGTCGTGCGCGAGTTCTGCGGCCACGGCATCGGCAAGAAGTTTCACGAAGAACCGCAGGTTCTGCACTATGGCCGCCCGGGTACGCTGGAAGAACTCAAACCCGGCATGACCTTCACGATAGAGCCGATGATCAACGCCGGCAAACGCGACATCAAGGACGGCGCTGAAAAAGACGGCTGGACCATAGTCACCCGTGACCATTCGCTGTCGGCCCAGTGGGAACATACGGTGCTGGTAACCGAGACCGGCTATGAGGTACTGACCATGTCGGCAGGCAGCCCGGAAACGCCGGCCTTTGTGCCGCAGCAGCAAATTCCTCAAGCAGTCGGTGTCTGATTCCGCGCAGCCTGCCACGGGCAGCCCTCAAATGACAGGCCTGGCCGAGATACGCGAGCAATACCGCAACGGCAAAACGGAGCTGTTCGAGTCGCTGGCCTCCAGTGGTTCGTCCACGCGCGGGATACATAGCCTGCTGCAAAAGCTGGCCAAACACACCGACGCCACACTGAGGCTGCTCTGGCAAATGGCGGACTTCCCCGCGGATGCGTGCCTTGTCGCAGTTGGTGGCTTCGGCCGCGGCGAGTTGTTCCCGCACTCCGATGTTGATGTACTGGTGCTGCTGCCTGACAACGCAAAAGCCGATGACAACAGCGCACTGAAGGCAAAAATAGAAAGTTTCATCAGCAACTGCTGGGACAGCGGGCTGGAGATAGGTTCGAGCGTCCGTACGGTCGCCGATTGCGTGGAGGAAGCGTCCAAGGACGTAACCGTACAGACGTCGCTGCTGGAAGCGCGCCTGATCGACGGCCAGAAAAAAAACTTCAACCAGCTCTGCAAGAAGTTTGACGCACTGCTGGACCCCAAGGCTTTTTTTGTCGCCAAGACGCTGGAGATGCGCCAGCGCCACAACAAGTTTGAAAACACGCCCTACTCGCTGGAGCCCAACTGCAAGGAGTCGCCCGGCGGCTTGCGTGACCTACAGGTCGTGCTGTGGGTGGCGCGCGCTGCGGGTCTGGGAAAATCCTGGGACGAGCTGGCCCGCAGTGGCCTGGCCACCGCATTCGAGGTGCGGCAGATCAAGACCAATGCGGCGCTGCTCAGCCTGATTCGCGCGCGGCTGCATGTGATCTCGGGCCGCCGTGAAGACCGGCTGGTGTTCGACCTGCAGACCGCCGTCGCGGAGTCTTTTGGCTACTCGGCGCAGGCCGATGACGACAGCAAGGTACCGCGACGCGCCAGCGAAGCGCTGATGAAGCGGTATTACTGGGCTGCAAAAGCGGTAACCCAGCTCAATCAGATATTGCTGCTCAACATTGAAGAGCGGCTGAATCCGAGCAACTACCCGCCGCGCGTTATCAACGAGCGTTTTCTCGACAAGGCGGGCATGCTGGAGGTCGCAAGCGATGACCTGTATGTGCGCGAGCCTCACGCGATTCTTGAAACATTTTTGCTTTTTGAAACCGATGTCGGCATCAAGGGCCTGTCGGCGCGCACGCTGCGTGCGCTTTACAACGCCCGCGGCGTGATGACCGCAAAGTTCCGCAACGACCCGGTCAACCGCGACACCTTCCGTCAGATCCTTCAGCAGCCCGAAGGCATCACGCACGCCATGCGGCTGATGAACCAGACCTCGGTACTGGGCCGCTACCTCTGGATATTCCGCAAGATAGTCGGGCAGATGCAGCATGACCTGTTCCACGTCTACACGGTGGACCAGCACATCCTGATGGTGCTGCGCAATGTGCGGCGCTTTTTCATGGCAGAACATTCGCATGAATACCCGATGTGCTCGCAACTCGCGGCCGGCTGGGACAAGCCCTGGATTTTGTACATCGCCGCGCTCTTCCATGACATCGCCAAAGGCCGTGGCGGTGACCATTCGGAGTTGGGCTGCAAGGATGTGCGCACCTTTTGCCGCCAGCACGGCATCGCCACGGAAGACGCCAAACTGGCCGAGTTCCTGGTCGGTGAGCACCTGACCATGAGCCGCATTGCGCAAAAAGAAGACCTGAGCGACCCTGAAGTGATTGCTGCATTCGCCAGGCGTGTGGGGAACGAGCGCTACCTGACGGCCCTGTACCTTCTGACCGTGGCCGACATACGCGGTACCAGCCCGAAAGTCTGGAACGCATGGAAGGGCAAGCTGCTGGAAGACCTGTACCGCTACACCCTGCGTGTGCTGGGCGGCCGCGCCCCGGACGCCGACGCAGAGGTCGAGTCCCGCAAGCGCGAGGCGCTGACCACCCTCGCGCTGCACGCCGAGCCGTTCGAAGCGCACAAGGCGCTCTGGGATTCGCTGGACGTCAGTTATTTCATGCGCCATGACGCATCCGATATCGCGTGGCATGCACGCCAGCTATCGCGCCATGTCGGCAAGGCCAAGGCCATCGTGCGGGCGCGGCGTTCGTCGGCAGGTGAAGGCATGCAGGTGCTGGTCTACACGCCGGATGCACCGGATCTTTTCGCACGCATCTGCGGTTACTTTGACCAGGCAGGTTTCAGCATTCTTGACGCCAAGGTACACACTGCAAAAAATGGGTATGCGCTCGATACATTCCAGGTTGTGAACCCTGACCTGGCCGACCACTACCGCGAACTGGCAGCCATGGTGGAGGCCGATCTTGACAGGACCATCGAAACCCCCGGGCCGCTGCCCTCACCCGGCAAGGGCCGTGTCTCGCGGCGCGTCAGAAGTTTTCCGATTGCACCGCGCGTCGATTTGCGGCCCGATGAAAAAGCCCAGCGGTGGCTGCTTAGCGTATCAGCCAGCGACCGTGTCGGCCTGTTGTACGTCATTGCACGCGTGCTGGCGCGGCACCGCATCAACCTGCAACTGGCGAAGGTTACGACACTGGGCGAACGGGTGGAAGATACCTTCCTGATAGACGGGCCCGAGTTGCAGCACAACAAGGCACAGATTGCGATTGAAACCGAGTTGCTGCAGGCGCTGAACGCCTAAGCTTCCGGTCCTCCGGGCAACTGTTTGCGGTAACGAAGCACCCGGCCTTTGTAGGCGCCACCTTCAGGCAACGCAGAAACGCGCATCTCGGTGTGCGAATACCCAAGCGCATCCATCTTGCGGTTGAAACTGGGCCGGTTGCCGCGGTCCGGGTCCACGATCACAACTTCCGCGTCGGGACTGGCATGCAGGTTGATGAAGTTCGATAGGGTGGCGGGCTGCGCCCTGTCATACAAAACATCGCTGCCGATGATCAGGTCAAAGCGTGCCAGCAGCGGATTGGCGCGCGACCAATTGCCGGTCTGGTACTTCATCGCCGGCAGGTGGTTGAGTTTGAGGTTTTCCAGCAGGAAGGCGGCCGTCAACGGGTGGCAATCGCTGGCTGTGATGTCCCCGCCGCGCCTGTGTATCACCAGGCTGGCCAGCGCGAGGCCACAGCCCAGTTCGAGAATACGCTTGCCCTCAAGCTCAAAAGTCTGCATTACATGGGCCAGCACACGGCCCGAAGGCCAGAGCATCCCAAAGATGGGCCAAGCCGCCGACGAGATGCCCTCAGCCTCTGCCTTGCCCAAAGGGTCATGGAACTGCTGCCTGTCCAGCAGTGAACGTATTTCAAGATCGGCGCCGCTGCCGCTCACAGTCTCGAACTTGAGTTTGTAAGGTAGTCCGCCCGCCTCTGGCGCAGATACAGGTGACATGCGGAGAACCTTCTGCGCACCACACGCCAGGCCGGGCAAAATGGCCCGCCCCAGTGTACGTCGGGCCGGATTCCGGGCTGGCTGAGCCCGATCAGGCAGTCAGGAAGTGGCCGGGCGTCAGCGCCTTTGCAGCGCCCTCGGCAGCCGGCAATGATTCGTCCCACAGACGTGCAATGTAACGCCCGCCTGTATGGCCGTTGGACGCATCTGAGCAAAGCCAGCCAATGCCGCGCCGCATGATGGCTGCCGGCAGCAGGTTGCCGTCGGCGCCGCGTTTGTTGTCACTCGGCGGCAGCAGGTCTGTGTCGGCCGCACCACCTGGCAAGTAAACATTGATATCAACCCCGGTGCCTGCCAGGTCCTGGCTCCAGACCCGCGACATGGCCTCCATCGCAGCCTTGGAGGGGCCATAGGGCGCGTAACCCTTGCGCACCATGGTCTGGTCGCTGGTAGAGATGTTGATGATCTTGCCGAAGCCCTGCTCCAGCAGGTGCGGCGTGCAGGCGCGGCTCATGTTGAAAACGCCATTCACATTGGTGGCGATGATGCTGCGCCAGTCCGCGGGGTCCACTTCCCAGAACTTCACGGGCTGGGTGTTGAAGGTCTCGCTGATCAGGCGCATGCCCTGGCCGGCATTGTTGACCAGTACATGCAACGCCCCGAACTTTTCGAGCGTGAACGCCAGTACTTTCTGGCATGCAGCGAAATCACCGACGTCGGCGGCCAGACCCGCGATACGCCCTGGCCCCGCGATTTCCGCACCTTGTGCAAGGGTTTCACGCATCGCGTCGGATTCGGACGAACCAGTCACGACAACTTTTGCGCCCTGCTCCACCAATTCGAGGGCCATTTCCCTCCCAAGGCCGCGTACGCCGCCTGTGACAATAACTACGCGCTCTTTCAGCGACGCGTCCTGGCTATCAGACATAGGTAACTTCCGGTCAATGGTTTCCAACCGGAATGCCGCACGCATCTGCGCAGGCATCCGGTCGTTCGGGATGATGGATCAGTACTTGCAGACGATGTTCAACAAGGCCTGGCGCTTCTCATGGGTGACGGCATGAAGTGCCCTGGCGATAGCTGCAGGCAGTTGCGAAGGGTCATCGACCCTTTCGCCGTAGCCGCCATTCGCCTCGACAATTTTTTCAAACGCTGGCGAAGGGCTGAGGTCGGCCAGCAGGGTGCAATCGTTTTCCCCCGACACACCATCCTTGTACATGGCAGATGTTGAATTACGGACTGCCCCGTACATCTGGTTGTTGTAGATGACGGTCAGCAACGGCAACTTGTGCGCAGCCGATACCCAGTGGCAGGCACTGGGGTTGTCGAAGATATAGGCGCCATCGCCAAGTGTCGCGATCACCAGCGTGTCGGGCGAGCTGAGCTTGACGCCTACCGCAGCGCCCAAACCCCATCCCAGACCACCTGCAGGGCTCTGGCCCAGGAAACCACCGGATTTCTCGCGGTCCACATGCTCCAGCCGCAGCGGGTATTCATTGACAAAAATCGCGTCAGGGCCTGCCGCGTCCGACAAACAACGGCTGATGTATTCGGGCGCGATATGTGGTGCCTTCGCGGCTTTGTCTCCAGCGGTTTTCCATTCATCCCGCAAGGCCTTGCGCCGCGCGGCGACCAGGCTTCGGCGCTCGCTGATGGATGCTGCTTCGGGCTGGCTCTGTGGTACCTGCCTGCCCAATTCAGCTTCCAGAGCCTGCAGCGCCACGACCGTATCTGCACGAATGGAAAGGTCAACCGGGAAGCCTCGTGTCGGGTAGCGCGAAAATGCCGGGTCTTCGGCAATATGCACGACCTTGCAATCGGCAGGCGGGTTTTCCAGTGAAGGAATCCACGGCACGTCGCACTCCAGGGCGATGATCAGATCCGCATCTGCCAGAAAAGGTTTGGTCTGGAAACCCAGATGCATGTCATGACTGGTTGGCAGGCAGACGTAACGGCCGTACAGCGTGATCACACCAATCGCGTATTTCTGTGTCAGCGAGCTGAGCGCGTCAAAACCTGCTTTTGTGCGACCCGATGTCGACGTGATGATCAGGGGACGTTTTGCATTGGCGATCAGGCCGGCCAGCTCGGTGATGTTGGCTGGGTCCGGCCACGGTGCGCCCGCGACCGCACGTGCACGGCCTGTCTCCTTGAGCCTGGCCGGCATGCTGAGGAGTTCGCGCGGCAATGCCAGATAGGCGGGGCCTCGCGGCGACGTCATCATCAACTCCATCGCACGGTCGACGGCTGCCTGGGTTTCCGAGGCCATTCTCAGCTCGTAGTCCCATTTGACGAATTCGCGCAGCATGCCAGCCTGGTCGAACATTTCCTGCGCCCAGTGAATGTTGCGGCTGCGCGAACCATGCAGGCCTGTTTCGGTAATGGGCGTGCGTCCGGCCATCAGCAGTATCGGCGCCTGGTCCCGGTCTGCATTGGCGGCACCGTTCACGGTGTTGGCGGTACCGACGTTGACGTGGACCATCACAGCCTGCGGTTTTCCCGTGATCAGGTAAACGCCATGGGCCATAGCGACTGCCGCATTCTCATGCGGTACAACAATTGGCCTGGGGACCGCGCTGGCGATTTCCGGATCTGCCTCGGCCATTGAGAAAGCCTCAACAATCGCCGGAAAGTCCGTGCCGGGATTGCAGAAAAAGTACTCCACGCCATGTGCTCGCAGGCGTTTGAGCATCACCAGAGCGGCCAGCTCTTCGCGCGTTTCGCTGCCCGCAACGGCCATCTTCCCATCCATACCCAAGGCTGACATATCACCCATAAATCCCGTCCAGAAAAAATCATGCGGCGATGGTCACCACCGCCTTCGTGTTTACTTACTTGATCGAAGCACCCGACAGGCGGATGACTTCTGTCAGCCGTTCGGTATCCCTCTTGATATGCGCATCGAACTGCGCGGTTGTGCCACCAACCACTTCGCCGCCGGCAATCCTTATCGTTTCGATGATGGCTGGATCTTTCAAGGCACGACTGGTTTCCTCCTGGAGGCGAGCCACAATTTCGCGGGGCGTCCGGGCAGGCGCCATCAAACCAAACCAGCCCGTGAGTTCATAGTCTGCTATGCCAAGCGCCTCGGCAACAGTCGGTACATCTGGCAGCAATGCTGATCGTTTCGAAGACGTCACTGCCAGAGCCTTCAGCTTGCCTGCCTTGACGAACTGAAGTGCAACCGGCAGGTTCACAAATCCGACTTGCAGGGTGCCCCCAATGTGGTCTGTCGTCGCTTGTGCATTGCCCTGGTAAGCGATATGCGTGAACTTTGCACCGGTCTTGGCACCAAGCAGCTCTGCTGCAAGATAACTTGAACTACCGGCACCGGGGCTACCGTAGTTGAGCTTGCCCGGGTCTTTTTTCGCCAGCTGCACCAGTTCGGCCATCGATTTCACCGGTATGGAGGGATGAACCGTCACCACATTGAGGAGTTCGGCCACCTCGATGATGGGTGTCAGGTCTTTGGACGGACTGAAGGGCATGCTTGCGTAGAGCGCCGGATTGGCAGCCAACGGCAAACCGTTCATGAGGATCGTATAGCCATCAGGCGCGGCCTTGGCAACAAAGTCTCCCCCGATGTTGGTGCCGGCACCCGGTTTGTATTCAACGATGACAGGCTGGCCCAAGGCGTCCTGAAGTTTGCTGGCAATCGCACGCGCGAAAATATCACCTGTCCCACCAGCCGTAGCGGGAACGATGATCCTGACCGACTTCGACGGATATTGCTGGGCCAGCGCGAGGCCAGGCAGCGCAGTGGCTAAAACCGTGGCCGCGGCCGAAAGCAGAAAATGGCGACGCATGGGTGTTTCTTTCATGAGGGGGAGCAAAGACCGTGTGCCACCGGCTTATTTGGCCGAACCTGCGCCGCCAGCGGCCTTGATGACCTCGGTCAGGCGGTCAGCATCCTTTTTGATGCGCGCTTCGAACTGCGCACTGGTGCCGCCTACCACGTCACCGCCAGCCACCTTGATGATTTCTATCAATGCCGGGTCTTTAAGCGCCTTGCTGGTCTCTTCCTGCAGGCGGGCAATGATTTCCGGCGGTGTTTTGGCCGGCGCAAGCAGGCCGAACCAGCCGTTGAGTTCGTAATCGGGTATTCCAAGGGCCTCTGCAACTGTTGGTACATCGGGCAGCAGGGGTGAGCGTTTGGACGACGTCACAGCCAGAGCTTTCAACTTGCCACTTTTTACAAACTGCAGGGCCACCGGCAGGTTCACAAAACCGACCTGCAAGGTGCCTCCGATGTGGTCAACCGTTGCCTGCGCGTTGCCTTGATAGGCGACATGAGTCACCTTGGCGCCAGTCTTGATACCCAGCAACTCAGCCGACAGGTAGCCTGAGCTGCCCACGCCTGGCGTGCCATAGTTCATCTTGCCTGGTTCCTTCTTCATCAGCGCCACCAGTTCCTTCATGTTGTTCACAGGGACGCTGGGGTGCACGGTAACCACGTTCATCAGCGCAGCCACTTCGGTGATAGCGGCAAGGTCTTTGGCGGGATTGAACGGCAAGCTTGAATACAGCACCGGATTCACCGACAGCGTGATGCCGTTGATCAGCAAGGTGTAGCCGTCAGGCGCTGACTTTGCAACGTAGTCGGTGCCAATATTGGTCGAGGCACCCGGCTTGTATTCCACCAACACGGGCTTGCCCAGCGAATCCTGCAGCTTCAGTGCAATTGCCCGCGCAAAGATATCCGATGTGCCGCCGGGAGTGGCAGGCACGATGATGCGAACCGGCTTGGTTGGGTATTGCTGTGCAAGCACAGACTGTGGCAATAGCGAAGCACCCAGCAACGAGGCGAGTGCAAGCAGGACATGACGACGCATAAGTACTCCTGTAAAACAAACAATATGTCCACGGCAAATAGCACTTAACGTGCCTGCCCGGTCACCTGGGCTTTTGCAATGCATCAACAAAGCGGCACGTACAGAGGAGAAAGATGGCCTGCAATCAAAGTTGTCCCGATGCCGCTTTCAATCTTCTGTCCCTAACCATTGTGCGTGTCACCGGTATTTCTTTAAAATGATATTATTTTCTCATTCCATAATATTCAGGACATAGCTCAATGGAGTGGACACAACGACTGCGCATGCGCCAGCTCTACCTGCTGGTAGCCCTCTACGAAACACGCAATGTGAGCCACACGGCCTCACAAATGGGGGTCACGCAACCAGGCTTGTCGAAGTGGCTGAGCGAGCTGGAAGAAGACCTCAACGTCAAGCTGTTCAAACGCAACTCGCGCGGGCTGACGCCTACAGAGTTCTGCACCGCCCTTGTGTCGCACGCGCGTGCCATCATTGGGGAGCTGGACCGCACGCAGGCCACGATCAGGCTGATGTCCATAGGCGCATCAGGAAATCTTGTCGTCGGTACAACACCGACGGTCGCCACTGGGCTGGTGCCCAAGGCCGCTGGCTATTTCAGGAAACGCTTCCCTGACGCCTACCTCAACCTCATCGAGAACAGGCTCGACACCCTGCTGCCCCAGCTTGAGGAGGGACGCGTGGACCTGGTCATCACACGTACAGACCAGGCTCGGCTGGATGCGGGCATGCGCTGCGACATCCTGTACCCCGAGCAGATACGGATCATCGTGGGCGCAAGCCATCCACTGGCCAAGAAACGCAAGGTGGACTGGCCGGACGTGATGCGCTACCCGTGGATCATCCCGCCCAAGGTTAGTCCGATACGGCGCGAACTGGAACACGAACTGGCGCTGGCAGGCCAGCCGGCACCGCGATACCGGGTTGAGACCGGCTCCACCATCACCATTGTCAGCATGCTGCAGGACGGCGATCTCGTGGCCCCCATGTCAGCGCGGCTCATGCACTATTTCCAGGGCCTCAAGCAGGTGGTGCCCCTGCCGCTGCCCTACCTGCGGGAAGGCAGTGTCGGGGTGATACGCCGCCGCGAAGCCACCGAATCCCCAATGCTCAAGGCCTTCCTGGACGGCCTTCGCATGCACGCCAGCAGTTGAAACAAACGAGAAACAAACGCGCCATTGATGCGATGGAAACATAGAAATCGCTGAGTTTCGGGGCAACGCCGCAGCGCACCATCAGCAGACTTTTTCCTGCCAGCCTGCACTGTGCCTGTGCCAATTCACCGGCCGCAGGCGTCGCAGCCAGCAGCAAACCGTCGATCACGCACCAATGTGCGGAGTTATCGGCAGGCCCATGGCATACCGGCGAGTCAAAACCTTTGCCAGCCATCACCAGATTTGTATGGCTTGATTATTTTCTGATATGACGCCGTTTTTTTTGGCTTGTGTAAAACCCTGTGTTTGGCAATCATCCGGGGCTCATTCACTTGGAAAAGACAAATGACGTCTCCTCATGTATTGATTGCCGGCGCCGGTCCTGTCGGCCTGGTCAGCGCACTGACGCTGGCAACCGCCGGCATACCGGTGACCGTCTTCGAGCGGAACACAACAGCACCGCAAGATCTGCGCGCCTCAACCTTTCACCCGCCGACACTGGACATGCTGGCCCGTTTTGGCATCACCGAAGAACTGGTGTCCCAGGGTCTGATTGCCCGCTACACACAGCAGCGGGACCGCAAAGAAGGCCTGATCGCCGAGTTCGACATGTCGCTGCTGGAAGGTGAAACCAGTCATCCGTTCCGGCTGCAATGCGAGCAATGGAAGCTCAACAAACTGCTGCTCGACAAACTGGAAAAGATTCCGCATGTACGCCTGCTGCTGGGCGCTGAAGTGCAGTCGGTGTCACAGGACGACACGCAGGTTGAGGTCCAGGTGCTGCATGATGGCGCGGTACAGACTTTTAGCGGCGACTACCTGATAGGCGCAGACGGTGCCTGGAGTTCGGTGCGCCAGTCCCTGGGTATAGAGTTTGAAGGCTTCACCTATCCGGAGCGCTTTCTGGTCGTCTCCACCGACTTCGAATTTGCAGACCACTTTTCCCACCTGTCCTATGTGAACTACGTATCCGATCCCAACGAATGGTGCGTGCTGCTGCGTGTGCCGTCGTTGTGGCGCGTGCTGTTCCCGACGCGGCCTGAAGAGTCCGATGAAGAAGTCCTGACTGACGAATCGATACAGACACGGCTGCAAAACCTGCTGCCCAAGGACACGCCCTACCCCACCATGCACCGTACGCTTTACAAGGTACACCAGCGCGTCGCCAAGGAGTTCCGGCGCGGCCGCGTGATCCTGGCAGGCGATGCGGCGCACATCAACAACCCGCTCGGCGGAATGGGCATGAACGGCGGCGTGCAGGATGCCTTCAACCTGTCCGACAAGCTGGTCGAAATACTGAACAACGGTGCATCGCCCGAGTTGCTGGACCGCTATGAAAGGCAGCGCCGTGCGGTTGCCATTGAGTACATCAACGCCAATACTGCCCGCAACAAAAAGACCATCGAGGAACGCGATCCCGAAGCGCGTCGCAAGACACAGGAAGAACTGCGCGCGATTGCCGCAAGCCCTGAAGCCGCGAGAGACTACCTCCGCAAAACATCCATGATTGATGCGCTGGAACGCGCGAAGTCGATCGCATGAAACAGGGTCTCACCACAAAAACCGGCACACAAAAACGCGCAGAACTCAAGGCCCGTTTCGCCAAAGGCCACCTCGTCGTGGCGCCCGGTATCTTTGAGATGGTCTCTGCGAAGATTGCCGACCAGATGGGCTTTGAAGCCCTCTACATGACTGGTTACGGAACGGCTGCCTCCTATATGGGCCTGCCTGACGCTGGCCTGGCAAGCTACACCGACATGGTCAACCGTGTCACCCAGTACGCCAGCATCACCGACACGCCAATGATCTGCGATGGTGATACCGGCTACGGCGGCCTGCTCAATGTGATGCACACGGTCCGCGGTTACGAAACCGCCGGCGCCTGTGCCATCCAGCTGGAAGACCAGGAATTCCCGAAAAAATGCGGTCATATGCTGGGTCGCCGTGTGGTGCCGGCAGAAGACATGGTCGCGAAAATCAAGGTCGCGGCCGAAACCCGCACCGACAAAAACTTCCAGATCATTGCGCGCACGGATGCCCGCACGGTTCACGGGCTTGACGAAGCGCTGCGCCGCATGGAGAAATATGCAAAGGCCGGCGCCGACATCCTGTTTATCGAAAGCCCGGAATCCGTTGAAGAAATGGAAAAAATCGGTAAATCTTTCGACCTGCCGCTTGTGGCCAACATGGTTGAGACCGGTCGTACGCCCGTATTGACCAAGGAAGAACTGCAGCGCATCGGTTTCAGTCTGGTGATATTCCCATCGGCAGCCTTCCTGTCGGCGGGCGCTGCGTTAAAGAACATCTACAGCCATATCAAGGCGACAGGCTCCAGCGCCAATACCCGGCAGCAACTGCACGACTTCCAGGAGTTCTCCAGCCTGATGGGCTTTGACTGGGTAGCCGAGTTTGACGCGGCACATGCAGACGACAAGGTGAAATCTTGAGCAAGGAAGACATCTACCGCAGGCAGAACATGGGCAATGCATCCGGCATCGGCTCGCGCTGCGGGCTCATCCTGGTGGATTTCGTCAATGGCTTTGTCGACGAAAGCCTGTTCGGTGGTCCCCACATAGAAGCCGCCGCCAATGCCACGGTGCCGCTGTTGGCAGCTTTCCGCAAGGCCGGCCTGCCGGTTGTCCACACCCGGGTGGTATTTGCCGACGACGGTGCAAACAAGAACGTCTTCTGCATCAAGGTGCCACCTTTGCTGACTTTGACGGAAAAGGCCCCGGCATCACAAATCGTGCCCCAACTCACGCCTGTTGATGGCGAATGGGTGCTGCGCAAGGTGTCTGCATCGGCCTTCTTCTCTACCGGGCTGTCTGAATGGCTTCACATGCGGGGTGTGGACACCGCCGTGATTGTGGGCTGCACCACCAGTGGCTGTGTGCGTGCCACCGTCATTGACTCCATGCAGTTCAACTTCCGTACGGTCGTGATCGAGGATTGCGTGGGTGACCGTGCGATTGAGCCGCACGACGCCAACCTGTTCGACATGCGCCAGAAATACGCCGACGTGATGACACGCGACGCCTTCCTTCAACTACTTTCGAAAGCCTGACCATGGACCACCTCGGTTACCGCATGAAGTTCGGGGCCATCGGCCCCTCTACCAATACCGTCGTGCAACCCGACTTTGACGACTTGCGCCCGGTTGGCGTAACCAATCATTACAGCCGCATCGAAATTCCCAATGATCCGGTCAACACCGATGCGGATTTCCTGAAACTCGTGCAAAACATCCAGGGCAGCACACTGCATGCAGTGGACGTCCTGAAGAGCTGCGAGATGCAGTACCTGGTGATGGGCATGTCTGCCGCCACCTTCTGGGACGGCCGCAAGGGCGCCGAAGGCTACCTGAAGATGATGAGTGACCATGCCGGCGTGGGTGTGTCCTGCGGATCTTTTGCCACCGAGGCTGCATTGAATACCTACGGCGCCAAGCGCATTGCATTCATGTCGCCCTACTTCCCTGTTGCCAACGACCAGGTGCGCCGCTTCTACCAGGACTGCGGATTCACGGTCGTACGCGACCTCTGCCTTCAACGTCCCAGCCCGGTCCAGATTGCGCACACCACCGATGAAATGTGCCGCGATTCACTGCGCCAGCTGGACAGTGACGACGTCGACGCCATCGTGCAGGTCGGAACCAACCTGTCGATGATCCGTTTTGCAGCCGCCGCCGAATGGTTTCTCGGCAAGCCGGTAATTGCCATCAATACAGCGACTTACTGGCATGCGCTGCGCGCATGCGGCATCAACGACAAGCTGCAGGGTTTCGGCAAGCTGCTGTCGCACTATTAAAAAAATGAAAAAAGAGGGAGCCGCACACTGATGATTGCCGGTCAAATAATCAACGGCTTGATGACAGGGGGACTGTATGCGCTGGTCGCAGTCGGTTTCACGCTGATCGTCGGGGTACTTCACCGTATCAACTTCGCGCACACCGAAGTATTCATGGTCGGCGGTTTCGCCGGCCTGGTAGTTGCACAACTGGTGCCATCCATCCCGCTGGCCATGGCTGGTGCATTCCTGGCGGGTGGCATTCTCGGCCTGGTGACCGAGCGCATCAGTTTTCGTAACCTTAATTCCGAAGAGGCCTCCATCACTGCAGCGCTGTCGTCGATGGCAGTCGGCCTGTTGATACTTGACCTTGTCCACCACTTCTGGGGATCCGAGCCGTTGTCGTTCCCGCTGGTCAATGCATTGGGTTCCGGCAGCTTCGAGATGTTCGGCGTGCGCTTCGTGCCGGTGCAGGGCCTGGTGCTGGCACTGACGCTGGTGCTGGTACTGGCGCTGTACTTCATCATCGAAAAAACAAGGACCGGCCGCAACATCCGGGCGGTGTCCGACAACGCCACCAATGCCGCATTGCTGGGTATTCCTGTCAAGTTTGTCGGGCAGCAGGTCTTTTTCATCTCGTCTGCACTGGCAGCCCTTACCGGCTTGCTGTTTGCGCTGCGCGTCGGCACCGTAAATTCCGATATCGGCATGTCCTTTGCACTCAAGGCGCTGGCTATTACGGCCATAGGCGGCATGGGCAACCTGTGGGGTGCCGTTGTCGGCGGCCTGCTTGTTGGCCTGCTGGAATCCATGGCCGTTCAGTTCGGTTTTGGGCCCCTGGCTGATTTACTGGTCTGGGGTTTCATGATCATCGTGTTGCTGGTTCGGCCCCAGGGCCTGTTTGGCAGCGTCTTCCATGGTGCGGGAGCGCGTGCATGAGTTCAGATCTGCTGTTTTTCACGGCCATCAATATTTTGATGGCCTGGAGCGTCTACATCGCCCTGTCAGCCGGTGCACTGACTTTCGGTGCCAGCGCATTCATGGCCATAGGCTGCTACGTCGCAGGAGTGCTCACCGTCAAGGCGGGCTGGCCCCTGCTGCCGGCCTGCCTGTCAGGCGCCGTTTTCTCGGGCGTGCTGGGCTTTGCCTTCGGCTTCCCCGCCCTTCGGGTGCGCGGCATCTACCTGATCCTGACCACGCTGGGTATTGCGATGTCGATGGTGGTGATTCTGGAGAACATTGATTTTGTAGGCGGAACCGTCGGCCTGGGCGGCATGGCAGGCTCAACCATCTGGCATGGTGTTGTTGCCGTGCTGGTGGTCGGCGCGGCGCTCTGGTGGGTATCACGTTCGCCGCTACAGCGTGTGCTGGATGCCGTCCGCGAAGACGACGAAGTCGCCGCTTCGCTCGGCATGAATGTGGTTTTCGTCAAACTCACTGCCTTTGCCATCGGCTCGGCGGTTGCCGGCTTTGCAGGCGGCCTGTATGGCCACTACATCACCTTCGTGCGGCCCGACACATTCAACGTGCTGATATCCATCTACGCCGTGATGTTCGTGATTCTCGGCGGCACCAACAATTTCTGGGGCGCGGCACTCGGCGCCATCATCATGACAATACTGCCCGAGCAGGTCACTTTCATGCGTGAATGGCGGCCCACCGTTTTTGCACTGACCATCATCGTGTTGCTGCTGTTCCGTCCACAAGGCCTGATCACCCGCCGTTTCGCCACAGTCAGTCTCGGGAAGGCAGGACGACCATGAGCGCTCCACTGCTTGTTGCAAATGGCCTTTCCAAATCGTTCGGCGGCCTGAAGGCCCTGTCCAATGTGTCCATCACGGTCGAGCAAGGCGAAATCCTCGGTATCGTCGGCCCCAATGGCGCCGGCAAATCGGTGCTGATCAACCTGGTGACCAAGTTCTATGCACCGGATGCCGGGACGCTGCAATTTGGTGGCGAAGACGTCAGCGCGTTCTCGCGCCTGCGGATGGCCAGAAGCGGTGTTGCCAGAACTTTCCAGAACATACGCCTGTTCAAGCGCATGACGGTGCTTGAAAACGTGCTGGTTGCAGACCCGCTCACCACGGCCTCGCCGTTTCGCAGCGCGGTGATGCGTCAAAACCGGCTGGATCGCGCCATCGCGTTGCTCGACCTGATGCGCCTCACAGATCTGTCCGACCAGGTTGCCGGCAGCCTCCCCTATGGTGCGGCACGCCGGCTGGAGATCGCCCGCGCACTGGCGACCGGCCCCCGCTTGCTGTTGCTGGACGAGCCCGCTGCCGGCATGAATGAGGAAGAAACCGCCGCGCTGGTCGAAGACATCGGCAAGGCCCGCGCCAGAGTCGAAGGCATATTGCTGGTTGAGCACGACATGTCGCTGATACGCGCCCTGTCCAGCCGGCTGGTAGCGTTGATTGCCGGCGCCAAGGTCGCCGAGGGCAGTGTCGAGTCGGTGCTGTCCGATCCGCAGGTTATCGAAGCCTACCTGGGGCCTGATGAAGAAACTTCAGCAGCAGAAAGGATGGCCGCATGAGCGCACTGCTGTCCGTCCAGAATCTCGAAGTCAATTACGGCGCCATCAAGGCCTTGCGCGGCGTCACGCTCAATGTTCAGGCCGGTGAAACCGTCGCCGTCATCGGGGCCAACGGCGCCGGCAAATCTACGCTGATGCGCACACTGTCCGGCCTGCTGCGGCCCGCCGCAGGCAGCGCCGAATTCGGTGACATGAACCTGGGCAAGGCTGCCCCGCACACGATTGCGTGTGGCGGGCTACTGCATATTCCTGAAGGCCGCGGCACACTGGGGCGGCTGAGCGTTGCAGAGAACTTGCGAATCGCCTATGACCGTGACCCTGCTGCCGGAGAGTCTTTTGAGGAAGCTTGCGAGCGCGTGTTCCTGCGCTTTCCACGCCTCGAGGAACGTATGAAGCAGGCCGCAGGCAGCATGTCTGGCGGTGAACAACAGCAACTGGCGATGGCACGGCCCATCCTTGCCAAACCCAAACTGCTGATGCTGGATGAACCCTCGCTGGGTCTGTCGCCGGTCATGGTCTCTACCGTTTTTTCCGTACTGCGCGAGTTGCGCGATGCAGGCATGACCATCCTCATCGTCGAACAGAATGCCCGCGCCGCATTGAAGCTCTCGCACCGTGCCTACGTCCTGAAGCAGGGACGCATGGTGCATGAAGGCCCCTCTGCGGGCCTGCTGGCCGACGATTCGATCCTTTCCCATTACCTCGGCGCCTGAGCCTTAACCCTCCCCTGAACTCACCCCTAACCCAAGGAGTTTTCCATGTCCCTGAAGTTTTCACGTCGTCTGGCCGTATCGGCCATCAGCCTCGCAGTTGCCGGCGTCGCTTTTTCGCAGGCAAAACCGCCAATCAAAATTGTGCATACGGCGCCGCTAACGGGGCAATTGGGCTCGGTCGGGAAGTTGCAGGCGATTGCCATCGACATCGCGGTAGAGGACATCAACAACACCGGCGGCATCAACGGCAGCAAGATTGAGATCGTCCGTTACGACGACCAGCTCCGCCCCGACCAGGGCGTGCTGCGCATTCGTGAAGCCCAGCAGGCCGGAGCCCTGGCGGTGCTCGGCCCCATGTCATCGACCCAGTGGGAGACTGCAGCTGCAACCATCAACCAGCTGAAGATGCCCTCTGTCAACATGAACTCCAACAAGCCCGGCCTGTTGGCCAGGCCTTATGGCACACGCCTGAACACGCCGGATGACGTGTCCCTGCCCGCCGGCTTTACCGAGTTCCTCAAGCTTTTCCCGAACGCCAAACGCGTGGCCGTGATGGCTGACGTGCGTGAAGCAGCCGGCAAGGCTGCCGCCGAAGAATGGACCAAACTGGCCAAAGCCAAGGGGCTTGAAGTAGTCGGCTCGCTGGAGTTCACCTCTGGCCAGACAGACTTTTCTCCGGTCGCCATCAAGCTGAAAGAGCTGAAGCCGGACATCGTGCTGGCCGCCATCATCTCCGGTGACGCAGGCAAACTGGCACGTGACCTGCAAATCCAGGCGGTGACCGCGCCCATCCTCTGCAACAACCTGATCTACCCGGGCGTCTTCCCGCAGATCGTCAGCAAGAGCGTTGGCGACCACGCCAAGCAGTGGTTTACGGTGGGCGCAGCCAGCAACGACTACTCAACCGGTGACCCGGTCAGGTACAAGTCGTTTGTGCAGCGCTACATCCAGGCTGTTGCCAAAGACAGCGCCCTCAATCAGTTCCAGCCGCCCAACCTGGCCAACACCAGCCTCGGTTATGACGCCGTACTGCTGGTCGCTGAAGCTGCGCGAAAGCAAGGCATCGATGGTGCCACGCCCATCGTGGCAGCGCGCGACAAGCTGCGCGACGGTATCAACGCCTACAAAACCTTCCGCGGGGTCAATGAGCTGGCGTTTACCGCTACTGGCGATGGCGTCAGCCCTATAGGCGTGCTGCAGATTGACCCTTCCGCTGGCACCTGGAAATTCGTCAAGAAGTAAGCCGCTTTTCACCGTGACCTGCGAATCACCAGCGCCTGGACGGCGCGGGTGGTTCGTTCTCCCCCAACTTTTTTGAACAGCACACCATGCCGGACCACGCCATTCAACGCTCGCCTGAGCTGGAAAAATTTTTACGCCGCGAACAGGCCAGCTTCATAGGCGGCCGTTTTGTACCGACTGCACAGCAAAACCGTGTGCCCGTGTACGACCCTGCAACCGGCGACCGGCTGGGTGACCTGCTGGAGGCCGATGCCGCTGAAGTCGATGCAGCAGCACGCACCGCGCGCGAAGCCTTCGAAGACGGACGCTGGTCCGGCCTGACCGTCGAGCAGCGCCAGAACGCCCTGATGAAAATCCACGATGCGGTCATTGCCGGCCAGTCCGAGCTGTCCGAAATTGAAAGCGCCACCACCGGCATCCCGCTAGCGCAGATGAAGGGTTTCTACATCCCCCGCTCGGCCTACAACTTCAAGTTTTTCGCAGAGTTTATTGGCCAGGTCGGCGGTGACCTTTACACGCAGGAGCCGGGCTATGTGACCAGCGTTTTTCGTGAGCCTGTCGGAGTGGCCGGCCTGCTCGGCCCATGGAATGCACCGGTCACGCTGTGCTCGATGAAGATTGCCGCATCAATTGCATTTGGCAATACCTGCGTGGTGAAACCGTCCGAGATCGCAGCGGCCGGCATGCAGCGCTTCATGGACATCCTGAACAGCACCGGCCTGCCGCCCGGCGTGGTCAACCTGGTCAATGGCCGCGGACCCGTCACCGGCACCGCCCTGGTCGAGCATCCGGACATCAATGTTGTCTCCTTCACCGGCGGCACAACGACCGGCCGCGCCATCCTCTCGTCAGCGGCCAAGGGCCTGAAAGCCTGCACGATGGAACTGGGCGGCAAGTCGGCCAGCATCATCTGTGCAGATGCCGACCTGGAGCGTGCGCTGGATGCCGCGCTTCTTGGCATTTACGGCGGCAATGGCCAGCAATGCCTGGCGGGCTCACGCATACTGGTCGAGCGCTCCATCGCCGATAAATTCATTGAGGCTTTTGTCGCGCGTGTGAAGAACCTCAAGATAGGCCAGCCGTCCATCATGGGCAGCGAGATGGGTCCGCTGGCATCCAAAGCCCATATGGAGCGCGTGCTGTCCTTTGTCGACATTGCCAAAGCCGATGGCGCCGAACTCCTCACGGGTGGCAAGCGGGTCGAAGGCATGGGCAACGGGTATTACATAGAACCGACCGTCGTGCGGGCACCGAGCAATGCGGCGCGCGTCTGCCAGGAAGAAATCTTCGGCCCCTTCGCCACCTTCGTGACCTTCGACACCTTCGAAGAAGCACTGGCGATTGCCAACGACAGCACCTTTGGCCTGGTCGCCTATGTATGGACCAGCAATCTCGACAAGGCCAACCTGGCCATGCGCAAGCTTCGCACGGGGACGGTCTGGGTCAACACCCCGGTTGTGCGTGACCTGCGCTCGGCGTTCGGCGGCTACCGTGAATCCGGCATTGGCCGCGAAGGCGGCAAGGGCTGCATGGCGCTCTACACCGAAGAAAAAACCACCATGGTGGCGATAGACAAGATGCCGATACGCCGACTCGGGGTTTCCGCATGACGCTGGACCTCTCGCGGTTGCCACCAGTAGCCGGCATGCGGCTGGCTGTCGTGGGCGGTTGCGGCGGCATAGGCACACGGCTGGTCGAGGCATCGCTGGCAGCCGGCATGAAGGTCGTCAATCTCGACCTGGCTGTGTCCATGCTCAAGCGCCCCGCGCTCCCTGGCGAATGGCAGATTGCCTGTGACGCATCCAAAGCCAGCGACCTGAAAAACGGCTTTGCCGAGATCGCTGCCAAATGGGGAGCGCTCGATGGCCTGGTGCACCTGGCAGGCTTTACGCCTCCGCCATCGGCCCTGCGCGACACCAGCGAACAAAGCTGGGACGAGGTGATGAACGTCAACACACGGGGCGCTTTTCTCAGCGCACGCGAAGCGCTGCCGCTGCTCGACAAAGGTACCGATGCGGCCATCGTGCTGACATCCTCAGGCCTGTCCGTCACTGCCGACAAGGGCGTAGGTGCCTATGCGGCCGCAAAGGCCGCCATCAATGCGATGACACGCAACCTCGCGAAGGAAAACGCACCGGGCATTCGCGTCAATGCAGTCGCCCCCGGCCCTATCGAGACGGCTTTCCTGTCTGGCGGCACCGGGCGCGGCGGTGATGTCAACAACAAGGACGGCTGGTTTGCCGTTGGTCGCAAGGCTATTGAAGCCACCATCCCACAAGGCCGGGTTGGTCAGCCCGACGAGGTGGTTGGCCCCATCCTGTTCCTGCTGGGGCAGGCTTCGCGCTACATGACCGGGCAAATCCTGTACATCAACGGCGGCAGGTTGATGTTCTAGGCCAGGCAGAAACATGAAAACCCGGAAGATAGGCCAGTTCCAGGTAGACCTGGTGCTCGAAAGTGAAGGCACCTTCGCACCGCTGGACTTCATATTGCCGCGCATCAGGCAGGAGCAGATCGATGCACATGCCGGCTGGCTCAAACCGGTCTATGTGACTGCGGACAACCGGGTCAACATGAGTTTTCACAGCTACATCGTGAAAACACCCAAACACACCATCCTGGTTGACGCCTGCTCCGGTAACGACAAGGAGCGTCCTTTGCGCCCGCCCTGGCATCTGCAGCGGTTCCCCTATCTTGAGAACATGGCGCGCCTTGGCGTCAAACCCGAAGACATCGACTTTGTCTGCTGCACCCACATGCACGCCGACCACGTCGGCTGGAACACCCGGTTGCATGGCCAGCAATGGGTCCCAACCTTTCCGAAGGCCCGTTATGTGTTTGCGAAGACTGAATACACACACTGGGAGCAAGCCCACCGACATGCGGTGGCCAATGGCCTGGAGGTGCCCAACCACGGCTCGTTTGCCGACAGCGTGCTGCCGGTGGTCGATGCCGGACAGGCGCTGATGGTTGATTCGGGCTTTGAGTTCGAGACCGGCCTGCAGCTGCACGCAGCGCACGGCCACACCGCAGGCAATTGCCTGCTGGATGCGCACAGCCAGGGCGAACACGCCGTATTTGCAGGCGACATCCTGCACACGCCCGCGCAACTGATTGACCTGTCGCTGTCATCACGCTTTTGCCACGACGCGGAACAGGCTGCACATACGCGCCAGGCCCTGGTACACCGATTGGCCGACACCTCGACGCTGCTGTTCACCGGGCATTTCCCTTCGCCGACGGCGGGCCGCATTATTGGTAAAAATGACCACTTCAGGTTTGAGACCGCCTGATCGCACACCACAAGAACAGTTTCCACATAGAAAGAGACAGCCGTGAGTACGCTTTTTGACAAAATCTGGCAGGCGCACAAGGTTGCCAGCAACGATGCAGGTGAAGACCTGGTCTACGTTGACCGCCACCTGGTGCATGAAGTATCCAGCCCTCAAGCCTTTGCCAGCATGGCGGCGGCGGGTCGTGTGGTGCGTTCACCCGAGCGGCACATGGCGATACAGGACCACAACGTGCCGACCACGGCAGACCGCGCCACCAACATCCCCAACCCCGAAAGCGCTGCGCAGATTGCCACCTTGCGCCGCAATGCACGCGCCACCGGCATGCGCCTGCTGGACCTGGACGATCCGCGCCAGGGCATCGTGCATGTGGTCGCGCCGGAACAGGGGTATGTTCTGCCCGGCAGCACCGTGCTGTGCAGCGATTCGCACACCGCCACGTTGGGTGCACTGGGCGCGCTGGCATGGGGTATTGGTACATCCGAAGCCGAGCACGTGATGAGCACACAGACGCTGTGGATGCGCAAGGTGCGAACGCTGGGCCTGCAGGTTGACGGACAACTCGCACCCGGCACCTACTCAAAAGACCTCGCGCTGGCCATCATCCACCAGATCGGTACCGGCGGTGGCGTCGGCTCGGCCATCGAATATTTCGGTTCGACCATCAATGCCCTGTCGATTGAGGCCAGGCTGACCTTGTGCAATATGACCATCGAGGCTGGCTCGCGCTTTGGCCTGGTCGCACCCGACGACAAAACCATTGCCTACCTGCGCACTCGGGTGAGTGGGCAGGCCAAAGACCTGTTCGAGCAGGCCGTGGCGCATTGGGCAACCCTCAAGACCGACGACGTGCGGGACTTTGACCGCCTTGAAAAAATCGATGCCAGCCGCGTCAAGCCATTGGTCACCTGGGGCACCACACCTGCCGACAGCGCTGGCTTTGGCGATGAGATACCGTCTTCGTTCGGCCCCGGCCATGAAGACGAGACAGCGCGCTTTGAAGCCGCCCTGCATTACATGGGCTTGCGGGTCGGCCAGCCGATTGCCAGCGTGCCCATCGATATAGCCTTCATAGGCTCATGCACCAACTCACGCATTGAAGACCTGCGTGCGGCAGCCAGTGTTGTCAAGGGCAGGCGTATTGCCCCCACCGTGCGCGGGCTGGTGGTGCCCGGCTCAACCATCGTCAAACATGCGGCCGAGGCGGAAGGCCTGGCCCAGGTATTTCTCGATGCCGGTTTTGAGTGGCGCGAGTCCGGTTGCTCGATGTGCGTCGGCATGAATGGCGACGCCTTGATGCCCGGCCAGCGCAGTGCTTCGACCTCCAACCGCAACTTTGAAAACCGCCAGGGCCAGGGTGGGCGCACCCACCTGATGAGCCCGGCCGCCGTGGCAGCATCTGCACTGCGCGGGGCGCTGACTGACCCACGGGAGTTCTTGATATGAGGCAGCCCATCACCATCGTCAAGGGCCCGGTTGCAGTGCTGCGGCGCGAAGACATAGACACCGACGCCTTGTTCCCTGCCCAGTTTCTGAAGAAAACCGTGCGCGAAGGCATGGGCCTGCATTTGTTTGCCGACTGGATAGCCTCCGGTCAACCGGAAGCAGCCTTTGCCACCGCGCCGACCAGGACCCGCGTCCTGCTGGCAGGACGCAATTTTGGCTGCGGCTCGTCACGCGAGCACGCCGTGTGGGCATTGGCCGATTACGGCATTGAAGCCATCGTGGCCCTGTCGTTTGGCGATATCTTTCGCAACAACTGCGTCAAGAACGGTGTGGTTGCTGCTGTGGTGACGCCGGAAGATCATGAGGCGCTGATGGCCTCCACCAAAGATAGTGACCTGCTTGAACTGAGTCTGGTGGACTGCACGCTGGTCGCGCCGGATGGCAGGACATTTGGCTTCACGCTTTCAAGTGGTCATCAGGCGCAGTTGTTGTCTGGTGAGGATGACATCACGCGGACCTTGCGTTATGCGGATGTGATTGCTGCGCATGAGGCGAAGGTTGCTGTTGAGACACCTTGGTTGCAGAGGATGGGTTAGCGAGCAAACTGCGAGCCAACATGCTCCGCGTGATGGGCTGGTTAAATTGGACGGAACACTAGCTCTAGCTGGCGGCAGAGGTCTTTAAACTTGAATGACTCTTCGCCTTCGATTAGCCACTTAAAACACCAAATAGTTACGTCCGCAAGTTGTGTCAGGCTGGGCTGAGCAGTACCCACTTGAACGTAAATTACCGGCCCCGTAACGAAGTACGCATACCAGTCAGCTATTTGAGGATTCGATACAGAGTTAACCACTTGCTGATCTTGACTGCGCGCATTTAACTCCCAATGCTTTGTGGCATTAGATACGTCACGCCACACCTCAAATAGTAAGCGCCCCTGCTCGGGAAGTGCAGCTTTTCGAGCCTTCTGTTCTTCTGTTCCAGCAGCTTTAATCCAGTCTTGGTACAGGTGATAGGCTGTAAGCACGAAGTTGAAAGTGGAGTACGAGCTCCAGTCTTTCGTCAATTGCGCGTAATCCCACTTAAGCTTGCTGAAGAGCGCTTCGCATGAATTGATCGGAAGCCTTGGGACAGACTTATCTGGTTGCATGGCGAAGCTCAACGGACCCTTACTTCCGCTGCTCATATCGACGAGGATGGACAAGTAAGCTAAATATGACAAGCGCAGCTGTTCCCATTAGGAGCCATATAGCCCACAAGTTAAGGGAAAGACTTATGAGTAGAAGGTGTCCAAGCCCGAATGCAATGGCGCAAGCCAAAAGGAAGTACCCAACAGCTTGACCAAGACTAGGTCCGCCTTTGCGTTGGTTCCAAAGCTTGTAGTAGATGAGGGCAAAGGGGCCAACAGCTAGAACAGCAACGCCCATCCCACTGCAGTCGCCGTAACAGGCACCACGAGCCTCCGCAACTGGCGCGACAAGCCACAGCATGCCTAAATACCTGTGGTGTGACTTGAGCATGAAAAATTTCAGAAGCAGAAATCGTCAATGCTGAGTAACAACGATCGGCTCACCCTTGGTAATGATCATCGTGTGCTCATACTGCGCAGACAGGTTGCCTTTCACACCAGCCAGCGTCCAGCCATCAGACGTCTCATTCACCATCCGGCTCTTCGTTGACAGAAACGGCTCAATGGTGATCACCATCCCCTCTTTCAAAATGCGCTTGTCCGACGGATCAAAGTAGCCCTGAATATGCTCGGGCTCTTCATGCAGCGCGCGGCCGACGCCGTGGCTGCCGAGGTTTTCGATGACCTTGAAGCCGTAGGCCCTGGCTGTTCGCTCGATGGCAGCGCCTATGCCGCTGATGGGCTGGCCGGCCCTGGCCTGCTTCATGGCCTGCTCAAGTGCTGTGCGGGTGGCATGGCAGAGCCGAGTCTTCTGCGGGTTGGTCGGGGGCACGACTTTTGTGCCGCCGGTATCGGCAAAGTAGCCGCCCAGTTCGGCAGACACATCGACGTTCAGCACGTCACCCGCGCGTATCACCCGGTCACCCGGGATGCCGTGTGCGGCCTCCTCGTTGATGCTGATGCAGGTTGAGCCGGGGAAGTCATAGGTCAGCTTGGGCGCTGAGCGTGCGCCGTGCTTTTCCAGCAGCTCGGCGCCCAGCGCATCCAGCTCACGCGTGGTCATGCCGGGTTCGGCGGCATCGAGCATTTGCTGAAGTGTGTATGAAACGATGCGGCCTATGCGTTTGAGTGCAACGACGTCGTCTTCGGTTTCTATGGTCATGTGATGTCCTGTCTGAATATGTTCTGGAATCTGCGTTTTGGTCAACCGGGCTCAATCGTCGTCAGATGCGTCCAGTCCAGGAAACAGCACCTCGGTAAACCCAAACTTCGTGAAGTCCCGCACCCGCATCGGGTAGAGCTTGCCGATCAGGTGGTCGCATTCGTGCTGCACCACGCGGGCATGAAAGCCATCGACCGTGCGGTCAATCGGGTCGCCGTACTGGTCAAAGCCGGTGTAGCGGATGTGCGAGAAGCGCGGCACCACGCCGCGCAGGCCGGGCACTGACAGACAGCCTTCCCAGCCGTCTTCTTCATCGTTGCCCAGGGGCGTGATGACGGGGTTGAGCAATACGGTGCGAGGCACGACGGGTGCGTCGGGATAGCGCGGATTCACGGTATCTGTGCCGAAGATCACCAGTTGCAGGTCAACCCCAATCTGCGGTGCGGCGAGCCCGGCGCCGCTGACGGCGCGCATGGTGTCGAACATGTCGGAGATCAGCAGGTGCAGCTCATCGGTATCGAACGCCGTGACCGGCTGCGCGATGCGCAGCAGCCTCGGGTCACCCATCTTCAGTATGTCGCGAATGGTCATGCCGCGATTATCGCGACGCAGCCCGCAGGGGTTCGCACACTCACGGCGCCGTATTGCCATTGCTATTAATTAAATAGCATGTCGCGCTAGTCCAGCTTGGGCTGCAGGCCTTTTTGATGCCTGAAAATGGCTTTTTTTGGCTCTTTTTTGCCTTTTTCCAGGCTTTTAAAACCGCTGGTGACGAAATTTGGCTAAAAGTCCGAAAATCTTGATGTATACATCAAGATTTTGCAATTGCTGCTTTCGGGCAATCAGATCAGCGCCAGTAGCGGTGGCGATGGTAATAGCGCGGTGCTGGCACCACCACGACGGGCGCTGGCTCGTAATACACGGGCCTTGCCGGGTAGACGGCGACGGGCCTGCCGATAGGCGCAACCACACAACCAGACAGCAGTGAAGCAAGGCCGGCGGTTGCCAGCAGCGTGGGCAAACGATAGGACTTCATGAATAACTCCTGAGTGTTCAGAGTTATTTAACCTCCGCCAGCCTGTATGGCCTGACGTATCGAAAGTAAAGCCCGGTAAAGCCCTGTAAACGTTTGCAGGCCTTCGGTTTGCACACCGGCAACCAGGTAATGCTGATGCTTCGTCAAGCCTGACTGCGCATTGCCTAAACCGAAGCCAGCAAGGCCAGCAGCGCGGCCTCGTCAATCACGGCGATACCCAGTTCCTGCGCCTTGGTCAGCTTGCTGCCGGCCTCTGCGCCGGCCACCACGTAATCGGTTTTTTTGCTGACCGAGCCGGCCACCTTGCCACCAGCGGCTTCCACCCTGTCTTTGGCTTCATCGCGGCTGAGTGTGGGCAGGGTGCCGGTGATGACAAAGGTCTTGCCTGAAAACGGCTGGGGCGCACGCGCAGCGGGTTCGCCCTCTTCCCAGTGCACGCCGCAGGCACGCAGTTGCTCGACCACCTCGCGGTTGTGCGGCTGCTGGAAAAAGGTGTGGATACTTTCCGCCACGATGGGGCCGACGTCGTCAACTTCAGCAAGGCGTTCGGTAGACGGGGCATCTTCCGCCGTCACACCCATGATCCCATCCAGCTTGCCGAAGTGTTTGGCCAGCGCCTTGGCAGTGGCCTCACCAACATGGCGGATGCCCAGCCCGAAGATAAAACGCGGCAGGGTTGTCTGTTTGGATTTCTCCAGCGCCTCCAGCAGGTTGTTGGCCGATTTTTCAGCCATCCGGTCGAGGCTGGCCAGTGCTGTCAGGCCCAGTTTGTACAGGTCGGGCAAGGTGCGAATGACATTGGCATCCACCAGTTGCTCGACCAGCTTGTCGCCCAGGCCTTCAACTTCAACGGCGCGGCGGTGTGCGTAGTGCAGGATAGCCTCTTTGCGCTGTGCGCCGCAAAACAGGCCACCTGTGCAGCGGTAGTCGGCCTCGCCCTCTTCCCTGACAGCTTCGGAGCCACAGACGGGACATTGGCGCGGCATCGTGAACTGCGGTGCATCGGCGATCCGTTTTTCAGCCAGCACACTGACCACTTCGGGAATCACATCACCGGCGCGGCGCACGATCACCGTGTCACCAACACGCACGTCCTTGCGGCGGGCCTCGTCCTCGTTGTGCAGCGTGGCATTGGTCACCGTCACGCCGCCGACAAACACCGGCGCCAGCTTGGCCACCGGTGTCAGCTTGCCGGTACGGCCAACCTGCACGTCAATCGCCTCGACGGTGGTGAGCTGCTCCTGCGCCGGGTATTTATGCGCCACGGCCCAACGCGGCTCACGTGTGACAAAGCCCAGTTGCCGCTGCAGTGCCAGGCTGTTGATCTTGTAGACCACACCATCAATGTCGTAGGGCAAGGTATCTCGCTGTTTGCCCATGCTCTGGTGAAAGGCCACCAGCTCGGCTGCGCCCATCGCCGACGTGGTTTGAGAGGCCACCGGGAAGCCCCAGGACTTGAGCGTCAGCAGCATCTGCAGATGCGTTTCGAACACCGGGCCGCCCTCTTCCTTCGGCGTGATCTCACCCAGGCCGTAAGCAAAAAAACTGAGCTTGCGGTCGGCAGCAATAGCCGGGTCAAGCTGCCGCACGCCGCCGGCAGCCGCATTGCGGGGGTTTACAAAAGTTTTCTCACCCTTCGCGCCTTTGGCGATTTTTTCGCGCTGGCGTTCGTTCAGGGCCTCGAAATCGGCGCGGCGCATGTAGACCTCGCCACGCACTTCAATCACTGAAGGTGCATCTGCGGGAAGCTTCAAAGGTATTTGCCGCACGGTACGCATGTTCTGCGTCACCTCTTCACCGACTTCCCCATCACCGCGCGTGGCGGCCTGTACCAGCACGCCGTTTTCATAGCGCAGGTTCATCGCCAGGCCATCAAATTTCAACTCGGCCACGTATTCAACCGGCGCATCGCCTTCTTTCAGGCCCAGTTCCTTGCGCACCCTTGTGTCGAAGTTCTGCGCACCCGTGGCTTCGGTATCGGTCTCTGTGCGTATGCTGAGCATGGGCACCTTGTGGCGCACGCTCGCAAACTGATCCAGCGGTTTACCGCCCACGCGCTGCGTTGGCGAATCAGGCGTCAGCAGCTCGGGATGGGCTTCTTCAAGCGCTTGCAGCTCACGGAACAGCCTGTCGTATTCGGCATCCGGGATGCTGGGCTCGTCAAGAACGTAGTACCTGTGCGCATGTTCATGCAACTGCCTGTGTAAGGCGGCTGCACGTTTGGCGGCCTTGTCATCGCCAGGCACTTCTGGCTGTGCAAAAAGATCAGGGGTTGCCATCGGCAAGACTCAAGAGAACAAACGCCGCGCCAGTACAGAGCCGGCGGACAGGTCGCGCTCGTCCAGCGTGTCGTACAACTGTTCAAGCTCGGACCCGATGACATCCATCGCATCGACATGGATCATGTTGCCGTTGTCATCGATGACGGCTCCGTCCATGGCATTTGCCAGCGTCAACGCTGCTTCGCGCATACGAACAAAGGGTTGCTCGCTGCGCAGCACCTGCGGCACGTCGAGTGACAGCGTCACCTCGCGCAAGGCGGTCTGCTCGGGGTCTTCGGCCATCGCAGCCTGGGTGTCGAACGCCAAACCCAGCATGGGGGCCGCACCATACTGAGGCGCAGGCAACACCATGCGGCCGGGAATGGCACCGGCCACAAAACCCAGCCGCGCAGCGTTTTGTTGCACGTAGCCGGGACTCCAGGCGGTGTGCCTTGCGCGCAGCGTGAAGCTGAGTTGTGCATCATGGGCGCTGGCAAACTGGTCGAGCTCACGCGCACGCGCCACCTCGTCAAGCATCTCGGGAAACTCGGGTTCCCCACCAATTGCATCGGCGAAAGCCTGCGCCTTCATCACGAATTCAGAATATTCAATCTGGTTCAGCGCGCCCATGCGGTTGGCCAGTTGCACGCCGCACTGGAAAGCGCTGTAACGCTGATTGGCGGCGGGAAATTCCCACTCACCAGTCGTCTGGCTGAGGCCCTCAACACCGAAGGGTTTGCTGCCGGCGCGGCGGGTGCTTGGCATTGCCGCCAAAGCAGCCTCTCCAGAAACCAGCGACTCGGTCACCACCGGCGCAATCACATCGATCAGCGCGTCCAGGCCCGGTTTCTTCTCGGGCGTCATCACGGATGCCAAGGAGCCCATCGCGGCATCGGTGTCAAAACTGGGTTCCTGCCGATGCGCGAGTGGGTCTGGCGACGCATCGCCATCTGCCAGTTCCGGGTCCTGCTGCTGTCGCGCCGCTTCCGGTTCTGCACGTTTGGGCTGGTTCCGGCGAGCAGTCCATGTGCTGTGCGCCACTACCCCCGCCAATACCAGGCCACCTACAACTGCCAGGCTGATTTGAAGCGTACTCATCGATTGTTCAGAAGGACGTTCACATCAGGCGGCTTCGGCAAAACCGAGCGCAGCTTCCATGTCCACGGCCACGATGCGCGAGACGCCCTGCTCCTGCATGGTCACGCCTATCAGCTGCTCGGCCATTTCCATCGCGATCTTGTTATGGCTGATGAACAGGAACTGCGTGTCCTTGCTCATGCTGGCCACCAGCTTGGCGTAGCGCTCGGTGTTGGCATCGTCCAGCGGTGCGTCGACCTCATCCAGCAGGCAGAAAGGCGCGGGGTTGAGGTGGAAGATCGCAAACACCAGTGCAATGGCCGTCAATGCTTTTTCACCACCGGACAGCAAATGGATGGTCTGGTTTTTCTTGCCGGGCGGCTGCGCCATCACCTGGACGCCGGCGTCGAGAATTTCCTCGCCGGTCATTACCAGCCTTGCGTTGCCACCGCCGAAAAGCTCGGGGAACATCTTGCCGAAATGACCGTTGACCGTTTCGAACGTGCTGGACAGCAGGTCACGCGTTTCCATGTCGATTTTTTTAATCGCATCTTCCAGCGTGACCATGGCCTCGTTCAGGTCAGCGGATTGCGCATCAAGGAACTGCTTGCGCTCACGCGCAGAGGTGAGTTCGTCCAGCGCCGCCAGGTTCACTGCACCCAGGGACTGAATTTCGCGGTTGATACGGTCTATCTCACCTTGCAGGCCGGTCGAGCGCACATTGCCTGACTGTATTGATTGCTCGATGGCAGCCAAATCGGCCTGCGCATCTGCCAGCAACTGCTCGTACTGCTCGAAGCCCAGGCGGGCAGCCTGTTCCTTGAGCTGGAATTCCGTAATGCGCTGGCGCAGCGGGTCCAGTTCGCGTTCGAGTTGCAGCCGGCGTTCATCGCTGGCGCGCAGCTTGTTGGTCAGGTCGTCGTACTGGCTGCGTTTGGCGCCTAGGTCGGCTTCGCGCTCCAGCTTCACGCTCAATGCGGCTTGCAGTCCAGCTTGTGCAGCGGCGTCGGACAGGCGGGACAACTCTTCTTTTGCGCGCAGCTCTTCTTCGGCAATAGACTCGGCCTGCTGAGCGGCGATCTGTATCGAACGGGCCAGCTCTTCGCGCCGCGAGGCCAGGCTGCGCAGCGCAAACTGCGCTTCCTGCGCCTGTCGTTCAAGCCCGCGTTGCTGTTCCCGTGATTCGTTGAGCTTGCGTTCTGCTTCGATGACACGGTCGTCAAGTTGTGCATGGCGCTCCTGGCTGTCTGCCAGTTGCATGTCCAGCTCTTCGAACCGGCCTTCAGCGGTGACCTTACGCTCCTGCAGCTCACCCAGTTGCGCGTCAATCTCGCCCATATCAGACTTGATCTGCTCACTGCGCGCCCGGGTCTGCTCGGCGAGTTGCGTCAGGCGCAGCACTTCCACCTGCAGTTCATGGGTGCGGCTCTGGCCTTCGGCGCTTTCGCGGCGGGCGGTTCCCAGGCGCTGCGCTGCGTCAGCATAGGCCGCCTCGGCACGAACCAGCGCACTGCGCGCCTCATCGCTGATGAGAGCCTGTGCCTTGAGCTGTTTGTCGAGGTTCTCGATTTCCTGCGCACGTGCCAGCAGGCCAGCCTGCTCGGAATCCTGCGCATAAAAACTGACGCTGTGCTGCGTGACGGCGTGGCCGCTCTTGACGTAAATCACCTCGCCAGTCTGCAGTTTCTCGCGGGCCGCGATGGCGTCGTCGAGTTTTTCAGCTGTGTAGCAGCCGTGCAGCCAGTCGCCGAGCAATGCCGACTGGCCCGCATCATTCAGACGCAACAGCTCGGCCAGCGGTTTGAGACTGATCGCACCATTGGACTTACCCGGCGCTGCGCCGTTGGGCGGCGAATAAAACGACAGCTTGGCTGGCGGCGCATCGCGACCATCAATGCCTGCCAAGCCGCGCACCATGTCGAGCCGGCTGACTTCCAGCGCGCCCAGCCGTTCGCGCAGTGCGGCTTCGAGTGCGTTTTCCCAGCCTTGTTCGATATGGATGCGGCTCCACAGCCCCTGCAAACCATCAAGGCCGTGTTTGGCCAGCCAGGGCTTCAGCTTGCCATCGGTCTTGACCTTTTCCTGCAAGGCCTTCAGCGCCTCCATACGGGCAGACAGGTCAGCACGTTTGGCCGATTCGGTATTGACGCTGTGCTGGAGCGAGCGGCGCTCTTCATCGAGCAGCGGCACGCTGTCGGTCAACTCCTGCAGGCGCGCCTCGGTTTCAAGCTGGGCTTCCTGCGCCGTGCTGAACTGCGTTGTCAGATTGACAAGACGGGCCTCATCAGGCGCGTTGAGCGCATTGCGATCAACCGTCAGGCGCTCCAGGCGCATGTTCAGCGCGCGCGACTGCTCTTCGATATTGCGCTGGTCGGCTGCCAAGACCTGTATCTGCTGCTGCACCTGAGCCACGCCAGTACGCTGCTCATTGGCCCTGGCCTGAGCTGCGCGCAACGATTCTTCCAGTGCGGGCAACTGACTTTGCTGTTCTTCGCTTTGTGCGGCCAGCAGTTCGGCTTTTTCTTCCGCTTCGATGGCCTGTGTGGACAGGCTTTCGGTTTCCACGGCCGCATCTTCCTTGCGGGTGGACCACTGGGCGGTTTGCTCTTTCAACTGCGCCAGGCGCTGTTCGACACGAATGCGGCCATCGACCACAAAGCGGATTTCGGCCTCCAGGCGCCCGACTTCCGAACTGGCTTCGTACAGCTTGCCCTGGGCCTGGTTGACATGATCGCCCGCCGCGTAGTGCGCCTGGCGTATGGTTTCAAGATCAGCTTCTATGTGGCGCAGGTCGGCGACACGGCTTTCGAGTTCGTTGACTGCCTTCTCGGAGTCCGCCTTGACCCTGGCCTGGTCGGCCTCGCTCTCGGCACGTTTGAGGAACCACAGCTGGTGCTGCTTCAGCGTGCCATCGGCCTGCAGGGTGTTGTAGCGCATTGCAACCTCGGCCTGCTTTTCCAGGCGCTCCAGGTTGGCATTCAACTCGCGCAGGATGTCTTCGACGCGGGTCAGGTTTTCGCGTGTATCAGAGAGCCGGTTTGCCGTTTCGCGGCGGCGTTCCTTGTATTTGGAAACACCTGCCGCTTCCTCAAGGAACAGGCGAAGCTCCTCAGGCTTGGATTCAATGATGCGGCTGATGGTGCCCTGGCCAATGATGGCGTAAGCGCGTGGGCCCAGGCCGGTGCCAAGGAACACGTCCTGCACGTCACGGCGGCGCACCGGCTGGTTGTTCAGGTAGTAGCTGGAGGTGCCGTCACGCGTCAGCACACGTTTGACGGCGATTTCTGCAAACTGGCCCCATTGACCACCGGCGCGGTGGTCGGCGTTGTCAAACACCAGTTCGACACTGGAACGGCTGGCCGCCTTGCGGGTCGTCGTGCCGTTGAAGATGACGTCCTGCATCGATTCGCCGCGCAATTCGGAAGCCTTGCTTTCGCCCAAAACCCAGCGGACGGCATCCATGATGTTGGACTTGCCGCAGCCATTGGGACCTACAACACCGATGAGCTGGCCGGGCAGGACAAAGTTTGTCGGCTCCGCAAAGGACTTGAAACCCGATAACTTGATTGAATTGAGGCGCACTGTGTACTCACCCGTAGACTTGAACAGCAGCTAAGCTGTTGATTTATAATGAATTTTCAGGGCGCGACCCTGAAATCCAGTCCATCATGATAACTTGGCTGTGTGCTGCGGCAAACCACGCAAGACTCCCCTTCCTTTTGCCGTTTTCAGTAGCATCAACGCAACTCAGACCTGTCCGCTGGAGGTTCACGACCGGAGGCCCCTATTCAGCGCTCAGGCCGCCGGCAACAGAAAATCTGCAATGCTTTCAGGCTGGATAATCGGATGAATGAATCCCCTGCTCTCACGCCTCCAGCCCTATCCTTTCGAACGGCTGCGACAGCTTCACGCTGGCGTCACGCCCAATCCCGACTACACCCCCATCAGCCTTGGCATAGGTGAGCCCCGGCACGCCACACCACAACTGATAAAAGAAGCGCTGGCGGGAAGCATGGCCGGGCTGGCCAGCTACCCGGGAACACTGGGCGAACCGAAACTGCGACAGGCCATGGTGGGCTGGCTGGAACGACGCTATGGCCTGAAGCTGGATCCGGCAACGCAGATATTGCCGGTCAACGGTTCGCGGGAGGCCCTTTTTTCATTGGCCCAAACCGTTATTGACCCCGGCAAACCCGGCGCGACTGTGCTTTGCCCAAATCCGTTCTATCAAATCTATGAAGGTTCAGCCCTGCTGGCGGGTGCCGAACCCTGGTTTGTGCACAGCGACCCGGCCCGGAATTTTGCAATCGACTGGGCCAGCGTGCCCGAAGACGTTTGGGCCAAAACGCAACTGGTGTTTGTCTGTTCGCCCGGCAATCCTGCTGGCGCCGTGATGCCGCTGGATGAATGGCAACAGCTGTTTGAACTCAGTGATCGTTATGGGTTTGTCATTGCCTCGGACGAGTGTTACAGCGAAATCTATTTCCGCGACGACGCGCCATTGGGCGGCCTTGAAGCTGCGGCAAAGCTGGGCCGTCACGATTTCAGGAGGCTGATTTCACTGACCAGCCTGTCAAAGCGAAGCAACGTACCCGGGCTGCGCAGTGGCTTTGTTGCCGGCGATGCGGCGCTGATCAAGCCTTTTCTTCTCTATCGGACTTACCACGGCAGTGCGATGAGTCCCATCGTGCAGGCCGCAAGCATCGCGGCCTGGTCTGATGAGCGGCATGTGGTCAACAACCGGGCCATGTACCGCGAAAAATTCGCGGCGGTGACGCCAATGCTCTCTGCCGTCATGGAGGTCGCATTGCCCGATGCAGGCTTTTACCTGTGGGCCGGAATTCCTGAGATTTTCGGCGGTTCGGACACGGAATTCTCCAGAGAACTGCTCGCTCTTTACAATGTAGTGGTTTTGCCGGGCAGTTACCTGGCCCGTGAAGCCCGGGGGCATAACCCCGGCGCGGGCCGTGTCCGCATGGCGCTGGTGGCTGAAACCGCAGAGTGCGTCGAAGCAGCCCGGCGCATCGTCAGTTTTATTCAATCAAAATCCCGTTAACCTTCCCAATCGAACCATCGACATGACTCAAGACAATACGCTCGCCAGCCTGCAAAAAACCATTGACGCCGCCTGGGAAGACCGCGCCAGCCTTTCGCCCAAAGCTGCCCCCAAAGAAATCGTCGAAGCCGTCGAGCACACCCTGGACCAATTGAACAATGGCACCCTGCGCGTCGCTACCCGCGAAGCCGTCGGCCAGTGGACCGTGCACCAATGGGTTAAAAAAGCTGTATTGCTGAGCTTTCGCCTGAAGGACAACGAGTTGATGCGTTCCGGCGAACTGGTCTTTTTTGACAAGGTGAAGACGAAGTTTTCGCATCTGAGTGAAGACGAAATGCGCGCTACCGGCATTCGTGTAGTGCCACCCGCCGTTGCACGCCATGGCAGTTTTATAGCCAAAGGTGCCATCCTGATGCCGAGCTACGTCAACATAGGCGCGTGGGTCGGTGAAGGCACCATGGTCGACACGTGGGCTACCGTCGGCAGCTGTGCACAGGTTGGCAACAACGTGCACCTCTCCGGCGGCGTCGGTCTGGGCGGTGTGCTGGAGCCGCTGCAGGCCAACCCGACCATCATCGAAGACAACTGCTTTATTGGCGCCCGCTCTGAAGTGGTGGAAGGCGTGATCGTTGAAGAAAACTCGGTGATTTCCATGGGCGTTTACATTGGCCAGAGCACGCCGATCTATGACCGTGAACTGGACACCGTGAGCTACGGTCGGATTCCTGCAGGCTCGGTGGTTGTCTCCGGCAACCTGCCCAAAGCGGGTGGCAAGTACAGCATGTATTGCGCAGTGATCGTCAAAAAAGTTGACGCCAAAACCCGTGCGACCACCAGCCTGAACGACCTTTTGCGCGACTGAGTGTTTTAATTTTTGAGTACAGAAAGCCGACGATGAATACACCGATGGGTACCATGGAGCGCATCCTGCGCCTGATGGCCGACAAAAAGGCCTCTGATGTCTACCTGTCGGCGCATTCGCCAGCACTGATCAAAATCAACGGTCAGGCACTGCCCATTAACAGCCAGATCCTGCCACCTGAAGCGCCGCTCAACCTGCTTTCCGAAATCCTGTCTCCGGAACGCATAGATGAGTTGAAGGAATCCGGTGAGCTGAATATGGCCATGCCGATTGCAGGCGCGGGCAATTTCCGTATCAGCGCGTTCCGGCAACGCGGCAGTTATGCGGCCGTGATCCGCTTTGTACCCAGCAGCATCCCGCCACTTGAAAGCCTGAAGGTACCGCCCATCCTCGCGGAATTGATCATGGAAAAGCGCGGCCTGCTGCTGATGGTAGGCGCCACGGGTGCGGGTAAAAGTACGACTCTCGCCGCGATGATGGACCACCGCAATGCGACCACGCTGGGCCACATCCTCACCATCGAAGACCCGGTTGAATTCATTTTCACCAATAAAAAATCGGTGGTTAACCAGCGGGAGGTCGGCACGGACACCCAGACGCTGGCAGTCGCGCTGAAAAATGCCTTGCGGCAGGCCCCTGACGTGATCCTGATCGGTGAAATTCGTGACCGTGAAACCATGTCGGCCGCCATTGCCTATGCGCAATCCGGTCACTTGTGCCTGGCAACCATGCATGCCAATAACAGCTACCAGGCACTTAACCGTATCCTGAGTTTTTACCCCGTTGAAGTTCGCAGCACCATGCTGGGCGATCTTGCGGCAGCGATGAAAGCGATCGTTTCCCAGCGCTTGCTGCGCAACCAGGAAAACGGCCGCTCGCCGGCAGTGGAGGTCATGCTCAACACCAAGCTGATTGCCGAATTGATTGAAAAAGGTGATTTTTCCGGGGTCAAGGAAGCAATGGAAAAATCGATGGCAGAGGGTTCGCAAACCTTCGAGCAGGACATTGCAAAACTGATTTCCGAAGGTGTAGTAACCCGCAAGGAAGGCATTCTGTATGCAGACTCGCCAACCAACCTGATGTGGCGCCTGGAAAACGATTTCCATGTTGCCAAGGCCGCTGCCGAGCCCGAAGAGGATCCGGACGATGAACCATCGTTCACGGAGATTACCCTTGACGTCAAACACTGATGTCGAGAACGCTGCAGCTTACAGAACAACTGATCTCGCGCAATTCCGTCACACCGGAAGACGCGGAATGCCAGCGCATCATCGCCGACAGGCTCAGCCCGCTGGGCTTTGAGTGCCGCACCATTCTCAGTGGCCCGGATAACTTCAGGGTCACCAACCTGTGGGCCAAATTTACCGGCTCCGGGATGTCGCCCAAAACCCTGGTCTTTGCCGGCCATACCGATGTGGTGCCAACCGGCCCGCTTGACCAGTGGCAGACCCCACCGTTCACACCCAGCCATAGGGACGGCATGCTGTACGGCCGCGGTGCGGCGGACATGAAAACATCAATTGCGGCGATGGTGGTGGCAGTCGAAGAGTTTCTGGCTGCGAATCCTGCACCCCCGTTGTCGATCGCCTTACTCATAACCAGTGACGAGGAAGGTCCTTCCATCGATGGCACTGTTGTGGTTTGCGAAGACCTCAAGGCGCGTGGCGAAAGGCTGGACTATTGCATAGTTGGCGAACCGACCTCTGTTGAACGGCTGGGCGATATGATCAAAAACGGTCGACGCGGCACCATGAGCGGGAAACTGACCGTCAAGGGCGTGCAGGGCCATATTGCCTACCCCCATTTGGCAAAGAACCCGATTCACCTCTTTGCGCCGGCCATGGCTGAGCTTGTGTCCATGCAATGGGACAAAGGAAATGCATTCTTCCCTGCTACCAGTTGGCAGGTATCCAACATTCACGGCGGTACCGGGGCCTCCAATGTGATCCCAGGCGATCTGGTAGTGGATTTCAATTTCCGCTTTTGCACCGAATCAACGCCTGAAAGCCTCCAGCAGCGCCTGCAGGCGGTACTGGACAGCCATCAGTTGGACTATGAGCTCAAATGGATCACAGGTGGCCTGCCCTTCCTGACCACGCCTGGTGAACTGGTAACGGCCATCAGCAGTGCCATACAACACGAAACAGGAGTCGCTACAGAGCTGTCGACAACCGGTGGTACCAGCGACGGCCGCTTTATCTCGAAGATCTGCGCCCAGGTGATTGAATTCGGCCCCATCAATGCGTCCATCCACAAGATCAATGAGCATGTGCGTGTCGCAGACATTGACCCGCTGAAAAATATTTACCGAGGCGTACTGGAGCGATTGGCTGGAGTACGCAATCAGTGACCACGCCGCTCGCAGGTATGACTGTGCTGGAGACCATAGACGCTGCGGCAGAAAAGCTGGAAGCGGCTGGCCTCAGCCTCGAAGACGGTTTTGGCCAAGGTACCCTGACGGCTTTTGACGAAGCCGCCTGGCTGGTATTGTGGTCGCTCAAACTGCCGCTGGACGATCTTGGATCGGTTGAAGACCGGCCTGTAACAGATGCTGAACGCGAGTCAGTATCGGAATTGCTGGACAGCCGTATCACAACACGCAAACCTTTAGCCTATCTGACCCGTGAAGCATGGCTGCAGGGCATAGCGTTTTACGTTGATGAGCGCGCCATCATTCCACGTTCCCTGATTGCTGAACTGCTGGTGGATGAAAGTGTTGACCCGTGGCTGAACGAAAGCACGCATCGGGTGCTCGACCTCTGTACCGGTAATGGCAGCCTGGCTGTGCTGGCAGCCATGGCCTATCCTGAAATAGTCATCGATGCTGTGGATATCAGTCTGGATGCGCTGGCAGTTGCCCGCATCAATATCGCGCGGCATAACCTGGATTCCCGAATCAGCTTGCTCGAGTCCAACGGTCTTGGCGCCTGTGAAGGGCCTTATGACCTGATTTTGTGCAATCCACCTTATGTCAATGCAGCTACCATGGAGTCGCTGCCGGCGGAATTCAGGGCCGAACCAGTATTGGCGCTGCATGGCGGGGCAGACGGGATGGACTTCATACGAGGCCTTTTTCTGACAGCGGGCAGCCATATGAGCGAAAATGCCGTATTGGTACTGGAGATAGGCAATGAGCGGGCGAATTTCGAGCGCGCATTCCCTGAGTTTGAACCGTTATGGTTTGAAACCAGTGCCGGCCCTGACCAGGTTTTGCTCTTGACGCGCCAGCAGCTCGCCAATCCGGCCTGAAGGCTGCTGAGGCCTGGCCCGGAACCTGCATCATGGCCATAACGGCTGTGACAGCTACACAATTTTCTGCCTTAAATGATTACCCTTAAAAATGTGGTGCTGCGTCGCGGCGCTAAAGTAATTCTCGACAGCGCTTCCGTCACGCTGAATCCCGGTGAAAACGTAGGCTTGGTTGGCCGCAACGGCGCGGGCAAGTCTTCCTTGTTTGCAATGCTCAATGGCTCCCTGCATGAAGACGGTGGTGAGTTCTCCATCCCTTCCCAGTGGCGTATGGCCCAGGTCGCTCAGGACATGCCCGAGACAGAACAAAGCGCCACCGACTATGTTGTTGAAGGTGACGTGGTTTTGATGGCCGCGCAAGCCGAAGTAGCAGCGGCTGAAGCCAGCGGTGACGGTGACCGCATGGCGCACGCCTACATGGACTTGTATGACTCCGGCGCCCATGACTCACAGGCGCGCGCGCAGGCGCTGATCCTTGGTCTGGGTTTCAAGGTCAGCGAACTGGAAAATCCGGTCAACAGCTTTTCAGGCGGCTGGCGCATGCGGCTGCAACTTGCCCGCGCACTGATGTGCCCTTCCGATCTGCTTCTTCTGGATGAACCCACCAATCACCTGGACCTTGACGCACTGGTCTGGCTTGAAGCCTGGTTGAAAAAGTACCAGGGCACCATGCTGGTCATCAGTCATGACCGCGAATTCCTGGACGCTGTGACCGACGTAACGGTACATATTGAAAGCGCCAAATTGACCCGCTATGGGGGCAACTACAGCAAGTTTGAAGACCTGCGCTCAGAACAAATGGCGCTGCAGCAGACTGCCTACTCCAAGCAGCAGGACAAAATTGCCCATCTGCAAAAATTCATTGCGCGTTTCAAAGCGAAAGCCAGCAAGGCCAAACAGGCGCAGAGTCGCGTCAAGGCGCTGGACCGCATGGAAAAGATTGCTCCGCTGCTGGCTGAAGCCGATTTCACTTTTGAATTCAAGGAGCCAGCTAACCTGCCGAATCCGATGCTGTCGATGCAGAACGCTGTTTTTGGCTACCCCGCGCCTGAAGGTGCGCCGGAAGGCACACCTCCGACAATCATCGTCCGCAACGTCAACAAGTCGGTACTGGCTGGTCAGCGCATAGGCATTCTGGGTGCCAACGGCCAAGGCAAATCAACGCTGGTAAAAACCGTGGCACGTGCACTCACGCAGATTGAAGGCGAGATGATTGAAGGCAAAGGTCTCAATATCGGTTACTTTGCCCAACAGGAACTCGACGTACTTAGCCCGGCAGACAACCCTCTTGAGCACATGATCAGGCTGGTCAAGGACGTCAGTGCGGCAGGCAAGCTGGGCAGCCAGGCCACACGCGAGCAGGATCTGCGCGCGTTTCTCGGCATGTTCAATTTCGGTGGCGACATGGTCAAGCAGGCCGTTGGCAGCATGAGCGGAGGCGAAAAAGCACGGCTGGTACTGTGCATGATCGTGTGGCAGCGCCCCAACCTCCTGCTGCTTGACGAGCCAACTAACCACCTGGACCTGGCAACACGAGAAGCGTTGTCCATGGCGCTTAATGAGTTTGAAGGCACCGTGATGCTGGTCAGCCACGACCGTGCCCTGCTCCGCGCCGTGTGTGACGAATTCTGGATGGTTTCCCAAGGCGGTGTGGCACCTTTCGATGGCGACCTGGACGATTACCAGAAGTATTTGCTCGACCACGCCAAGCGCCAGCGCGAAGAGGCTAAAAAAACCTCGCAGTTACCTTCACCTGCCGCCACAAAACCTGCGAAGGTGATCGCTGCGCCAGTACCTGTTGCGGCAGCCCAACCGGCAAAACCATTGCCTCAGGGCACGCCAGAGCAGCGCAAGCTGGAAGCCCAGCGCCGCCAACAACAGACCGAAGCCACTCGCCCACTGCGCAAGGAGCTCGAAAAAATCGACAAACAGATGCAACTACTGGGCGCCGAAAAGGACAACTTGCAAGCCCTGATGTCCACTGGTGTGCCGCTGGCCGAGCTCGCCGCCACCGGCAAGAGGCTCAAAGCTATAGAAACCGAAACCAATGGCCTGGAAGAGCGCTGGCTGGAGCTTTCAGAGCAGATTGAGGCCGCTGGGGCTTGATGACGGTATAAGAGAGGTTGTGCTTTTGCCCTGCAGCCTCAGTTGCAAGGTTCAATCCGAAGGAGACGCCCATGCCCACCGCCATGCAGATGGCAGCAGAAGACGCCGCGCTGGCCGCAGCAGTCAGGCGCAGCCGTCGACTCCTCAATAAACGAGCTTTGACCGCGGCGGCGGCCAGCGCGGTGCCCGTCCCCGGCCTGGACTGGCTGGTAGACGCCGCAATGCTGTCCAAACTGATCCCCGAGATCAACCACGAATTCGGCCTGACGCCAACCCAGCTTGACCGGCTGGAGCCACACAAACGCGACCAGGTACAAAAAGCCGTGGCCATGGTCGGAACGGTGCTGATCGGGAGGTTCATCAGCAAAGACCTCGTTATCAAGGCGGCCAAACAGATAGGCGTGCGGCTAACCACTGCACAGGTTGCCAAATTTGTGCCCTTTGCCGGGCAGGTCATCTCCGCGACCATAGGTTATGCCGCCATCCGATACTTTGGTGAAGAACATATGAAAGACTGCATACGCGTGGCCCGGGACGCACAACTGACCTTGCCGGCGCCCTGACGTCGGGCAGGCAGCACAAAAAACGGCAGTCGTCCTACAGTCCAGCGCGATGCAGCTGGCCTACCATCGCCTGAAACCCAACCACACTCCGAAGCGCTGCACCACCATGCCCTACGGCAAACATCCTTACCATACCTTTAGACGCAGCATTCTGGTTGTGGCAGTCACCGTCTTGTTTGACTGGAGCGTCTTAGGCTCAGCGCAGGTTGCACTCGCACAGGACAGCAAGGGCTCGGCTGCGCTGCCTTCCGTCACTGTCGCCGCCAAAGGTAACCGCGACCCGGTTGAAAAGTCGTATCGAAAGATGATTAGCGGTGTGGACCTGTTTGAAAAAATGCGGGCCGCAGCCGCCCCCAATTCAACGCTGCGCTTCAAGCTGTTGCCGCGTCGCCAGGAAACAGACATGGACAATATTGTTGTGGAGGTGCTGGGTGACACTGTGAGCTTTCTCGTTCCAGTCACACCCGACCACACCTTCGCACTGCCCCGTGATGCCAAGGCGCTGGGTGAAAACGCAGTTGTACAACCCAACCGCAGATCGCAAACCATGACATGGCGAACCGAGATCAGGACTCCTGGACTTCCGCCCCACACACGACGTCTGGGCGATCTGCGCCTGGAGTGTGAGGTCGGCATGGAGGCCGGGCTGGTCTCCAACGACCGCAGCATAATTGGGCGCATCGCCAGCAGCATTGCGGACATCGGCTACTGCACCCGCGGCGATACGCGGTACCTGTTTTTTGCCGAGCGCCCCCTGTTTGGTGTGACCCTTATCGCTGGCCCCCGCCGCGAAGCTCTGCCGGTTGACAGGCTGTATGCCGCCGCCAGCGTCGACAAGAACCTCAGGGAAGACCTGCCCTACTGCGATTGTCAAGTCCTTCTGGACCGTACCTACTTCCTGCCATTGGGCGACAAGAACTGGCCCGATGGCACGCTGGTCGAGTTTGACTACATGGACGATTGAACATGCCCCTGCGCTCACTCTTCTTTACGGCCACCATTGCAATGACGCTGTGGATAACCGCATGCGCATCGCCGCGCGGGCAGGAACTGGAAAACGCCGCACCGCCCTTCCGGGATGCCACCATGCGCGTGGCAGATGCCGACAAAGCCATCATTAAGGGAGTCAGCACCAAAGCCGATGTGCAGGCAGCGTTGGGCGTCGCCAACGTCGTGAACTTTGAAAGCAATTACGAGGTATGGGTCTATCGCTCGGCTGGTGCAGAGTTTGTCGTGCTGTTTCCGCCTAACGGCATTGTCAAAAAAACCCGAATCCGCCAGAAACCAGCTTGAAATAAGGCCAACGGAGCGTGAGAGGCATGAAAAAAGCCTGCTATCCAAAAGATAGCAGGCTTTTTGAATGGTGGGTTCTGACAGATTCGAACTGTCGACCTACGGATTAAGAGTCCGCTGCTCTACCAACTGAGCTAAGAACCCGGAATTCTTGGTGGGGCCTGCGGGGGTCGAACCCACGACAAACGGATTAAAAGTCCGCTGCTCTACCAACTGAGCTAAGGCCCCGAGGCCACATCTGAGGAAATCCCAGATAGTCCCGGTTTGCCCTGCACGTTATGCAGAACAGCCTCAAATTATAGCGTTATTTCGTCTCATGACGCAAAGCTAAGCCGCGATTTTGCCGAGCAACCAGCCTGCCGCGCAAATGCCGAAGGTCGCCGTCACGCTGACAACAGAACCATAGCCATGGCAGTTTAGGCTGCCATCGGTCTGGGCATCGCGGGCGCCAGCGGGTTGCGCCACGGCCTCGCGGCTGAAAACACAATGCACGCCCATTTTCCCTTCGCGAGCGGCGCCATGCTCCTTCCGTAATCGGTAGCGCAGTTGCGCCAGCAAGGGGTCGTGTGTGGTAACGGACAAATCATCTATATCTACTTTGTGTGCGTGGCGTTTGCCGCCGGCCGCGCCCACGCTGATGAAATGCACCGCTGGCTTTTTGCGCTGCGCCTGACGCTGCATCGCCCAGAATGCCATAGCGGTCTTCGCCCGGACCTGATCACAGGCATCAACGATCGCAAGGGGTTCTGCATCAAGTGCATCCAGGGCTCCCAGCCTGGCAACGGTGGGCCAGTTGCCAGCGTCTACGAATTCTTCGACGCCAACCACGTTGCAATCTGGATTGATCAGAGCAATGCGTTCCCGCATAGCTTGCACCTTTGCCTGGCCGAGCGTATTGTTCAGCGCATGCACCTGCCGGTTGATGTTGGACTCGGCCACATGGTCGAGGTCGATGAGCGTCAGTCTAGCCACACCGCTACGCGCCAGGGCTTCCGCTGTCCACGAGCCCACGCCACCTATGCCAACCACCACCGCATGAGCGGCGCGTATTTTCCGGGCACCCCCATCGCCGTAAAGCCGTGCAAGCCCGCCGAAGCGGCGTTCGACGTCCATGGCACAGGCACCGTTGTCCGAGATGTCCACTAGAGGCTGCGCTCCATTCGCCAGACCTGGTATTTGAGTGCCGCGACGCAACCCGCCAGGATGGCCGCTACCGCGACTATGCTGGTAATGCTGAGAGTGGATATCCCGGACAGACCTTGGCCCACAGTGCAGCCCATGGCGCAGACACCGCCCACACCCATCAGTACTGCGCCGACCAAATGGTTGGCAGTATCTTCTGCGTCGCGAAAACCTTCCCAGCGGAAGTTGCGGGTCGCCAGCGCGTAAGTGGCGGAGCCGATGACCACGCCGAAGACGGACACAATGCCAATGGTGAGCACTTTACTTTTATCGCTGAAGAACATCAGCCAGTCGATCGTGTAAGCGACCGGGGAGACAAAGCTCAAGGCCTCGGCACGCCCGGAGTTGGTTGCCAGAAACCCATCCTGCAGAGTCTCTGGATGCTCGGCCACATAACCCAAATGTGCACTGATCCACCACAAGGCGACGATGACGGATCCTATGCCTATGCCCGCCAGCAGGTTGTCAAACTGCAGGAAATCGCGGCCAAAAAAGGCCCAGATGATCATCGCGATGCCGATGATGAGCGCGAGGATCAGGCCGGCGCCTGCGGTGCTGAGGCCTAGCGGCCCCGCCAGGAAGTTAGGCAGTGCGGCATTGGATGCAAAATCAACGGCCACGCGGTCTACGGTCGACACACGCATGACAGCGGTGATGCCCTTGAGTGTGGCGAAGGCCGCAACGCCCATGATCAGAAAGACCACGATCGACTTAAGGTTGCCGCCGCCTATGCGTACGAGTGTTTTGCTACCGCAGCCCGAGGCCAGCACCATGCCAAAGCCGAACAGAAGTCCGCCAAACAGTGCTGAAAGCCAGATGAAACGGCTGGAGGCATACAGGGTCTTGGCTGGGTCTATCTGACCGGAAGCGGCCAGAGTATAAAAGCCGATCATCGCCACACCTATCGCCAGCACCCACATCCGCATGCGGGTCCAGTCACCCATGTTTACGATGTCGCTGACCGCTCCCATAGTGCAAAAATGGGTTCGTTGCGCAATGGCTCCAAAAACCATTGAAAGAAGAAAGGCTGCCCATAAGACCTTGGTGGTTAGGGCGTTGAGTGTGCTGATGTCCATCTGCCAATTTTAGTTGGGAATGGAGCCCCCGCCCTGCCCCCCTTTGTGACGGACAGCGCTGCTGGGTGGAGCAGCCTGCTTATTTGAGCTTGCCCAGTCGATCCTTGGCCACAGAGGTTGCCTCAGCCTGCGGATACGCCTTGATGAGGTCTTCCAGGGTCTTGCGGGCAGACCGGTTGTCTTTCAATTCAATTTGGCAGTTCGCAATTGCCAGCGCAGCCTCAGGTGCTCTCGCGTGATCAGGAGCAACTGCCAGCAGGCTCTTGAAATTGGTAATCGCCTCCCGGTATGTGCGCAGCGCATACTGGGCATTACCTAACCAGAACAAGGCAGATGGCCGGTAACCACTCTCGGGATAGCGCCTCATGAAATCCAGAAAAGCAGCCTGTGCGAGCGCGAATTCGCCCTTGCGCAAAGTCGCCAGCGCCGCGTCAAAATCGCGTATCTCGTCAGGCCGGGCGACGAATTCTTTTCCATCGACGGTAACTTTGTTAGGCTCAAACTTGCGAAGCCTGTCATCAACACCCTGGATCAGGTCTTTTTGTTTGCGCTGCACTTCGGTAAGGTCGCGCGCAAGTTGCTCGTCCTGGCCGCGCAGCTTGGCGATATCCCCGCGCATGGCTTCCAGTTGATTCGACAGGTCCAGCACGCTGCGGCGTAATTGCGCGTTATCTTCCCCTGCCTTACGCAGCTCAATCTGGGAGGCATCAAACTTCTGCCGAAGCTCCAGTATCGCCCTGCGGGCTTCGTCGTCGTCAAAAAGCGCTGCCTGCGCATGCGCGGCGAAAAAACCAGCCACGCAACACGCAGCCACGAGGCGGAATCTAAGGGCAATCGACAGGAGGGGCATGGGCGTAACCGCATCACGGCTGGAGTAAAAGTGCATTGTCCGTGAAATGTCAGCGGTAGTTCAACTCGGCGCGGCGGTTTTTGGCAAAAGCATCCTCGGTGGAACCCGAGTCGGCAGGTTTTTCCTTGCCAAAGCTCACCGCCTCGACCTGGGCATCGGTCACACCAAGCAGCCCCAGTGAGCGGCGCACCGCTTCCGCTCGTTTCTGGCCTAGTGCCAAGTTGTATTCACGGCCGCCACGATCGTCGGTATGGCCCTCAATGGCCAGTTTGCGTGTGCGATTAGCCGCCAAAAAGCGCGCATGCGCCTCAATGACGACTTGAAACTCGGGCTTGATAATAAAGCTGTCGTAATCGAAATAGATGATCTTTGCGATTCCCACTGGGCCAGCGGCAGCGTTGTTGGCGCCGGCAATCTCAACCGGGGCAACGGCGGAAGTGGATGCGCCACTGTTGGCAGGGGCCACGCTGGTAGCGGTGCGGTTTTCGACAGGCGCCTCGTCGAGCTTGACACTGGAGCCGCAAGCCACAAGTGCGGTCGCAAGGGTGATGGTAGTGAAGATGGAAAAGAAAACGCGTTTCATTAAAGACCCCTGAAAACAAAATAACGATAAAGCCGAATCATCACTGGAAACACCCCAAACCGGTGTAGGCAAACAGGCAATCTAGCGTGAGAATGGACCCCAATCCGGCTCGCGTATGTCCCCACTGGCGCCGGACAGCCGGGCTTTTATTTTCCCGTCGAGCGTGGTGGTCATAAGGGCCTCACGGCCTTGCTGGCGGGTGGCGTAAACAATAAGGCGGCTGTTGGGTGCGAAGCTTGGGCTTTCGTCGGCGCCTGTATCGGTGATCTGGGTCACCGTGCCACTTGCTATTTCCATCACCTGGAGTTTGAAGGCTCCACCCACCCGCGACACATAGGCCAGCCAGCGCCCATCGGGGCTGATGGCCGGCGAAATGTTGTAGCTGCCGTTAAATGTCACGCGCTCAGGGCTGCCGCCACTGGCGCCCATCCGGTATATCTGTGGTGCGCCGCCTCGGTCACTGACAAAATAGATGTATTTGCCGTCGGCTGAAAAGGCGGGTTCGGTGTCGATGCTGGAAGACTGCGTCAGCCGCCGCGGATCGCCACCATTGGCGTCTATGGCGTACAGCTGCGAGCCGCCATCGCGGCTCAAGGTGGCCACGATCTGGCGCCCGTCGGGCGACCAGGCGGGCGCGCTGTTGGAGCCGCGGAAATTGGCAAGCAATCGACGTTTCCCGCTGGACACGTCATGCGCATAAATAACCGGCTTGCGCGACTCAAAAGACACATAAGCCAGTTGCGCTCCATTCGGGGACCAGGCCGGCGAAATAATGGGTTCAGGGCTAGAAAGTGCAGATTGTGCATTTTCGCCATCGGAATCTGCAACCCACAGAGTAAACCGCGAGCCGGCTTTGGTCACATATGCAATACGAGTGGAAAAAATGCCTTTCTCACCGGTCAGTTTTTCATAAACAAAGTCAGAAATTCGATGCGCCGACAAACGCAGGTCCGCTTGTGTAACCGCATAGCTTTGCCCCCCAAGATCTACACCTCGTACGATGTCCCAGAGTCGCAAGCGCACATCAAACCGGCCATCAGCCAAAGACATAACACTGCCGGTGACCAGTGAATCCGCACCTTTCTGTCGCCACTGCGCCAAGTCGGGTCTGGTGCTCTCATCCGCCACAAGGCCAGTCGCATCAATTGAACGAAATAACCCACTGCGCTCAAGATCTGCCTTGACGATAGCGCCAATTTTTTGCGGAGCGGCGAGTTCCCCCTTGAAGCTTGCGATGGCAATCGGCAACTGCGTAAGGCCCACGCCCGAAACCTCAACCCTGAATTGGCCCCATGCAGAAAGTCCAGGCAAAGAAGTGACTGCGAGCACGCTCAAAGCCCTTCGGCGGCGAAATACGGCATTTATATTCATTGGCAGACTGGAACCTTGCATATGGACATGGAAAACCACAAAGGGGTTAATGTAATTGTTCAACTTTGACTAAAGGATCGTCCGCAAGTTCACGTAATCCTTTCTCAGCCAATATCAGTCGGGACTTCATTCGATCGATTAACTTCTGTTTGTTGACAGCCTCTTGGTCCCGCAGGCTCTCCTTGTGCCATAGATGAAATACCTCGGTCGCCATGAAACCATTTTTTCTTTTGATGCCCAGGTTGGAAAGCCTTAGAACCAGGTCGGCATCTTCATGGCCCCAGCCCTCAAACGTCTCGTCAAACCCGTTAACCGCCCAGAAATCCTTCCGCCAGATGGCCATATTACAACTGCGAATGCCCCGCCACACGAAGCGTTCTTTTACACGGAGCATCGAAGACCGCCAAGTCAGCGTGTGCAACAGTTTGTTGCTATGTCCCCGCAGTCGGGCCATCCACCAGAATTTCGCCGCTTGTGAAGGGAGGTCAATTGCGCCCTCGATGCTCCGCGCACTCAGTGGCTCACTTAACAACACGCGACTACCGTTCACAAAACATCCCGGCTCCGCAAGCCATTTGTGCGCAGCAACAAACGAGCGGTTGGGTATGCAATCGCCATCAATAAACACCAGATAGTCGCCGCGAGAAAAACAAGCTCCCAGATTCCGCGCTTTTGCGGCAGTAAATCCGATATCAGGATGCCATATATGCCGCACTGGACAACTGAAAGCAGGCAGCCTGCTGCGCAGCAACTCGATATTCGCAACATCGGAACCGTCGTCGGCAATCACAACCTCATTCTCGGGTCCGCATTGCCTGGCAAGGGAGCGCAGCACCGGCAACAGTGCATCGGTACGGTTGTAGGTTAAAACGATAAAGCTGATCTTCATCGATGTCTGCCAGCATCAGGAGCATGGGGACTGTGAGGATCGAACTGACATTGAGGTGGAGAAGGCCGGGTCAAGAGCCAGAGCTTGAGATAACGGTAATAAGTCCCTTCAGCATTGGAAATCGCCAAAACGAGACCTATTTTTCCATCCAGAAAGCCCCGTTTCAAAATGTAGGTGCGAAAGAACGCCCACAAACCGTGACCAATCGCCTTGCCGATTGAAGCCGACCTGCCCTTCCCGAATAGCATATCGGCACCGGCTGTGGAATACCGGTTAGCCTTGTCGAGCACGCCCTCGAAATTAACAAAACTCTCATGCAGTAACTGTGACTTCAGTTGACCTACAGCGTGGGCAGTGACAATCTTTTCATGTACCAGATCATCTGAAAAATTTGCGGAGCCAGCCTTGAACAAGCGCGTGACCCTATCCGGACTCCAGCCTGAATGCCGTATGTATTGACCACAATAACTTGACAACCGGGGAAACGAATAGACCTCGTGCGTGGGCTTCTCCAGCACATTCATGATCTCGGCCGCCAGATGCGGCGTAAGACGTTCGTCGGCGTCAAGGGACAAGATCCAATCACCATTGGCCAGCGCGAGAGCCCTGTTTTTTTGCACTCCAAATCCCTGCCAATCAGGATTTTGATGTACCTCAGCCCCCATTTCAACGGCAAGACTGCGGGTTTCATCAACGCTCCCCGAATCAAGCACTATTAGTTGTGAGGCAAACAACACCGATTTAAGGCAGTCCTGGATATTTCGGGCCTCGTTTTTTGTAATAACGATGACAGACAAACTAACCAAATCTCACCCTTCAAAACTTCGCAAATCACGACTATGCGGTCGCAATAACAACAAGTTTATGAAGCATAGCAGAGGGACACTACCGCCAGTTGGTACAGCCATGTGAATCATCGATAATGATGCATCTATCAGCGCACTACAAAATTTTGCAAAAAAAGATCCTCAATTTTCGCCTGATACTCGTCTGCTTCGCTGCTGCATCTGTTGGATTGCCCATAGCAATACTCAGCATCGCAAAAACACTTTTACTGATTAGTGGTGCCGCCATATTGCTGTACGGCCTGATCGGTAAAAAATTCGAAGTTACTGCAGTCAATCCAAAATCAATAACCGTGGGGGTGACAGTCATTTTGGGGCTGTTCGCCTTGAGCCTTGTCTGGACAACCGCTGCCACCGCAGATGCACTCAGTTCCCTGGGGAAGTATGGAAAGCTGCTGGTCATACCTGTCATCGTCTTGTTGCTGAAATCCCGCCGGGAAGCCATATATGCTCTCGGTTTTTTTCTGACCGCCCAAATTTGTCTGATGCTCAGTTCCTGGATGCTGTTCTTTCAGCTACCGGTACCCTGGGCAACCTCTTCTCCGGTTTCGCGGCCTTTTCATGCAGTTTTCTCAAGCTATCTGGATCAGGGGATCATGGCGGCCGTGCTTGCTGCACTGTGTTGGCATTTAAGGAAACTGGCTCCCGGTAGGTTTGGCCCGCCGTTAGCCGTGGCGCTGGCGGTAGTTTCGATGGCTAATGTTTTTTTTGTGCTCAGTGGTCGTAGCGGGCACGCTGTCGGTATTGCATTGATATCACTGGCAATCATGTGGGAGCTTCCCCGAAGATATAAAGTGGGTGTTTTTTTGATGCCTGTTTTGCTTGTATCGGCTTTGATGTTTATTTCGCCGACGGTAAAACAACGTATTGCCACGGTTCAAACCGAAGTGAGCGAGTTTTCATTCTCGAAAGGTGTCAGCGTCAACTCCGGCAATTCTTCCGGCATACGGCTGCATTTCTGGCACAGGGCTGTGCAATCTATATCTCAGAACCCCGTACTGGGTGCCGGACTTGGTAGCTGGAGCAGCGAGTTCAACCGGCTGAACAAGCAGGAGAATGCGGTGGCCGAAACTATTGCACCATTGGGAAATCCCCATCAGGAGTATCTTTTATGGGGTGTCCAGTTAGGTATACCTGGCATTGTCCTCCTTATAGGGTTTTTGCTGGCCATGTATCGCGACACATTGCCTATGGCCGTAGAGGCGAGGAGATCCGCCCAGTCTGTTGTGCTAGCACTGGCAATCGCCGGCCTGTTCAACTCCATCCTTTACGACGCATTGATTGGTGACTTTTTCTGCGTCGTTCTCGGTTTGGTTTTTGCGTTCGGGTATCGCGATTTGACGGCCCACCCTAGCGATCCTGCAAGTCATCCGCAACCCGTTTGAGTCAAGTACAACAACACAATATGGCCGTCCCAAAATTATCCACCTGGCAACGTACACGCCGGGTCTGGCCCTATTTCAGCGGACCACGAAACCGTTTGGCGTGGCTAGTCGCGATAGGAGCAACCGTTGTCGCATCAGCTACGGAACCCTTCGTTCCTGCTTTGCTTAAGCCGCTACTGGACCGCGGCTTCCAGAAGGGGTCATTGGATTTGTGGATGGTCCCCGTGTCTCTGCTGCTGCTGTTTGCAATACGCGGTCTTTCAGGTTTCGTAGCGCAATACGCCCTCGCACAGGTCGCAAACGAAGGTCTCCAGCAACTGAGAAAGGCCATGTTCGACAAGCTGCTCACTTCGAGAATCTCACTTTTTGAAGAACAGTCCTCCAGCGCTATATCAAATACGGTGGTTTATGAGGTTTATAACGGATCCATCATCCTGAACAACGCAATCATGAAGCTGGCCCGGGATGTACTTACCCTGATTGCGCTAGTCGGCTACCTGATTTTTCTGAACTGGAAACTGATGCTGGTTGTGTCCCTGCTGTTCCCCGCAGTAGCCCTCGTCATACAGCTGCTGACCCGTCGGCTATACCGACTAACCAAACAAAGCCAGACGGCCACCGACAGTCTGGCCTACGTAGTCGAAGAAAATGTATTGGCACACCGTGATGTCCGTTTGCACGGCGCGCAGGAAGATCAGGCAGGCCGGTTTGAGACCTTAAGCCATTCCTTGCGACGGCTTTCCATGAAGTCGACGGTTGCCTATGCAAGCATGAGTGCCATCACGCAAGTTCTGGCAGCAGTCGCGCTATCGGCCGTAATTTCGATTGCCTTGCTTCAGCACTCTGCCACTACTGCGACAGTAGGTGGATTTGTGGCATTTGTTACCGCAATGCTATTGCTGATTGCACCTATCAAAAGCCTATCCGATGGCGCCACGCCTATTACGCGCGGGCTAGCTGCACTGGAGCGCGGGCTGGACCTGATGGAAATGACGTCCGATGAAACCGGTGGCCCATTCGTCAAGCACAGGGCATCAGGCGAAATTCGATTTGTAGACGTCGGCGTACTCTACAAAACCGGCGCAGCACTGGCCCTGGATAGCATCACCTTATCAGTGCGGCCCGGCGAAACAGTAGCTTTGGTCGGTGCATCCGGCTCTGGAAAGACCACGCTGGTTAACCTGCTTCCGCGCTTTGTGGAGATGAGCGCTGGCAGCATAGAGCTTGACGGCATCCCACTAAAGCAGTGGGAGCTGGCGTCCCTGCGATCACAGTTTGCCTTGGTGAGTCAGCATGTCGTGATGCTAAACAGCAGCATTGCAGCCAATGTATCGCTCGGCCAGTCTCTGGACAGGGACAAGGTCAAGCAATGCCTCGATTCCGCCAATTTAACATCGCTAATAGCCGAGTTGCCAGAAGGCATGGACACCCTGCTGGGACACAACGCGATGCAATTGTCGGGGGGGCAGCGCCAGCGCCTGGCCATAGCACGGGCTCTTTACAAGGATGCACCGATATTGATTCTGGATGAAGCCACTTCAGCACTGGATACAGAATCCGAGCAGGCCGTACAACAAGCGATCCGCCGCCTGGCAGCGAATCGAACCTCTATCATCATCGCCCACCGACTATCGACCATACAACACGCTGACCGCATTGTCATGATGAGTGCGGGACGAATCATAGAAACTGGCAGCCACAACGAACTGATGGCACAAGGCGGCGCATATGCGCACCTTTATAAACTGGGTTTTCAAGGCACCTGAACTGCACCGGATATAGGCATCCGACTACAAATCAATAATTCGTTGAATGAGCCGCCGCGACCTCCTTATAGATCTTTTCATGTGCGGCGGCGATCGCTCCCCATTCAAAACCAGCAGCGAAGGTCCGGGCAGCTTCTGCCAAGCTTACACGCAGTACACCATCTGCAAGAATTTTATCGACTGCGCAAGCAAGTACCGAAGCATCCCTAGGGTCATCAAGAATCAGCGCATCCACGCCATCACTCAGCCAGCCTGATATGCCGCAGTAAGCGACGCTGCTGACGATCACGGGCAAACCATGTGACATGGCCTCAAGTACTACCATGGCGAAAGTGTCTTCCAACGTCGGGTGTGCGAGGCAATCCGCAGATTGATAGGCCGGGGTGACGTCCGCCATGGCTCCGAGAAAAAACACGCGATCCTTCAGTCCAAGCGTTGCAGCTTGTTGCCGGAAATATGGCAATTGTCCAGAATGGCCCACGATTGCCAGTACTGTATTACTCTCCATTTGCACCATGGCTTCTATCGCCGTCTGCAAGCCTTTTTTGCGAAAATCGTTGCCAACAAAAAGCAGGCAGGCTTTGTCTGGAGGTAACCCAAGCTGATGCCTGGCATGCAGACGCAAAGTGGACGTTACCGGGCTCTGGGGCAAAGTGATGCCAGGGGTAATGACGCATGTCATGCCCTGGGCCGCAGGATAGGTGGCAGCGAAGAACATCCGCAGCGTTTCAGAAATTACCACCACGAAACGGCCTTTACGAACCGCATACCTGAAACGCTCCAGCCATAGATATGCAAGTAAACGCGGACTGGTCCAGACTTTCAGCATCCGAGCCGCAAGTGCCCCCCCAGTCAGTCCACTAAAAAGGGTGTGTTTGACGGGTAGGACATGTACGGTCTGAACATCGCCATGCCATGAATTTTCGTGCGAATGAACGACATCAAAGCCCGCACGCGTGACCCACCAAGTGGCAATTGCAAACCATATCTGGTTAATCCAGCGCGGCCTACGAAACGGCATACTAACGCGATGATAGGTCACCCCTGGCCACTGATGGTCTATCAACTGCGCAAAAACGTGTATCTCATGTCGTGCGGCGAGATGCTCCACAAGAGCTATCGAATAACGTTCAGCACCACCTGCAGCCGGTGCAAAAGTACGATTCAGCACGGCTATCCGTAGCCTTCCGTCTCGCGTGGTCATTTTCTGCGCCTGTCTTCATAGCCGGTTGCGAATTTCAGCCAGAATAAAAGCAAACTAGTCGAACGCAAAACCGGCACCCTGGGTAATTCAAACCAATCCATACCGGCAAAACAACGACCACGCTTTGTGGTGGTAGAGGTGTCAAACCCCTGGGCTTTGACCATCGTCACATGCTTTGGCTCAAAGCGGCCATAGGGATAGCAAAAATGTGACACGACCGTCCCGAGTACCGCCTCCAACTCACTTTTACCGCTCGCCATTTCAGTTCGGGATTGCTCATCCGGCGTTTGGGTCAAGTCGACATGGTGGCGTGTATGCGAGCCTATCTCCTGTCCTCCTTCAACCCACTGCCGCATCTGGGCCGCATTCATCAACGGGGTCTGGGCAAGGCCGATGTCTGCATCCCAAAGGTTGGTTTGTCCGGCAAGCGCACTGACCGCATAGCAGGTCGATGAAAACCCATGGCGCCGCAAGGCAGGAAGCGCGTGCTCAAGATTGTTCAGGTAGCCATCATCAAAAGTAATACCCACCACCTTTCCGGTACGGCTGCCATCCAGATATGGCTGAAGATTTGTCATCGATAAACCGGTGTACCCCAATGCCTTTAGCAAACTCATCTGCCGAGCGAAAGCTGCAGGCGACACATATAGGCTGCGAAACGTCTGACCTCTTGGAGGCGCCTCATTTATCTGGTGATAGACGAGTATCGGTATCGGCTTTGGGTTTCGAGTGACGGCGTTTAGCATGGCGTCAAGGCAGTAAAAAGAGGTGAACGGGCTAGTTAAAGGAGCACGATATCGTATTGCTCTTGCGCCATGGCGGCTTCTGACTGCAGGGAGATCGGTTTGCCGATGAACTCACTGAGGCCAGCAAGGTGTTGGCTTTCCTCATCAAGAAAAATCTCTATGACCTTGGGCGAAGCCACCACCCGGAACTCGCGGGGGTTGAACTGCCTGGCTTCGCGGAGTATCTCGCGCAATATGTCGTAACTCACGCTGCGCGCAGTCTTGACCACGCCCTTGCCCATACAGGCTGCGCAAGGCTCACACAACTGATGGGCCAGCGACTCGCGCGTACGCTTGCGTGTCATCTCAAGCAGACCCAGTGCGGAAAATCCGTTGACGGTCGTTTTGATACGGTCACGCGCCAGTTGTTTCTGAAACTCCGCCACTACGCCCTCGCGGTGGTTGTCCTTGATCATGTCGATGAAGTCCACTACTACGATGCCACCGAGGTTCCGCAACCGTAGTTGCCGGGCAATGGCCTGCGAAGCCTCCAGATTGGTTTTAAACACGGTTTCATCGAAATTTCGTGCACCTACAAACCCGCCCGTATTCACGTCCACGGTAGTTAGTGCTTCTGTCTGGTCAATGATGAGATAGCCGCCGGATTTAAGATCGACACGTCTACCAAGCGCGCGCGCAATGTCCTCATCAATGTTGAAAAGGTCAAAAATCGGACGTTCACCGCCATATAGCTGAAGTTTCTCTACCGTAGCCGGCATGAATTCCACCGCAAACGCCCTCAGCTTTTCAAACTGTTCGCGGGAATCTATGCGTATGGTCTGCGTGCTTTCTCCAGCCACATCGCGCAGCACACGCTGGAGCAGATTCAGATCCTGATGCAGAACTGACGCTGGTTTGACACGAACCGATGCTTCGCAAATGCGTGCCCAAGTCTTGCGCAGATAGGCAATGTCTTCGAACAATTCAGCATCAGTCGCATCTTCGGCGTTGGTCCGCAGTATGAACCCGCCACCAGCCTCGCCGCTCAATACCTGAAGGCGCTGCCGCAGTTCTTCGCGCTGCTTTGGCAGTATCTTTTGCGATACCCCGATATGGTTGTCTTGCGGCAAAAAAACCAGCAATCGGCCAGCAATGCTGATTTGCGCCGTTAACCTGGCACCCTTTGTACCTATAGGGTCCTTGAGCACCTGCACCATAACAGCCTGGCCTTCAAATATCTGGCGCTCTATCGGCTGGAGTGCTGCGGAAGGAGCACCCGCCGCAGTTGCGTCATGCTCTGCATGCCGGCTATTGATGCTGCTCATCAAATCGGCGACGTGCAGGAAAGCAGCTTTTTCCAGGCCGATATCAATAAAAGCCGACTGCATGCCCGGCAGCACCCGGGCAACTTTTCCAAGGTAAACGTTGCCGACCAGGCCCCGTTCCAGCGTCCGCTCGATCTGTAGCTCCTGCAATGAACCATGTTCGACGACGGCGATCCTGGTTTCCTGTGGAGACCAGTTGATAAGGATATCCTGTTGCATGTTATTTGGGCGCGAAGTTGTCTCAGATCCTGATGCCGGCGCTTCGTAAAAGCTGCGCCGTTTCTCTCAGGGGAAGTCCCATAATGCCACTGTAACTACCGCTTATGCAGGTCATGTGAAGCGCCGCCCTGCCCTGCACGGCGTACGCGCCTGCTTTTCCCATGGGCTCGCCCGTGGCAACATAGCGGCGTATTGCCGCCAACGTCATCGTCTCAAAACTCACGCGCGAGGTACTCAGCGCTTCAAACCGGTGACTGGCCCTCTGCACAGCAACAGCCGTCAGCACCCTGTGCGTCGTGCCCGAGAGCTGCACCAGCATGCGGCATGCGTCCTTTGCATCGGCCGGCTTCCCATAAATAACGCGTCCCAAAGCCACTGTGGTGTCGGAACACAGAACCGGAGCCGGCGCCAAGCCACGGCGTTTCATGCGTGCAATTGCCGCATCAAGCTTCAAGCCGGTCACACGCCTGACGTAGCCCGCTGGGGCCTCATTGGGAAGTGCCAGTTCGAGCGATTCGGCGTCCTCCCCGGCGTCGGCCAGCAGCAATTCATGGCGAACGCCCAATTGTTCCAGTAATTGACGGCGCCTGGGACTTTGCGAGGCGAGATAAACAAAATCAGTCATGGCGGCAACAAAGTTAGCGAGGCAACGAACCCCAAAGCAGAACTATTCTCTATGGTAAGGATGATTGATGGTGATACTCCAGGCCCTATATAACTGCTCAATAAGCAACACACGCACCATCGCATGTGGCAAGGTCAGGTCTGAGAGGCGTAAACGTTCCTGCGCAACTTTTTTGAACGCCGGATCCAAACCATCTGGACCGCCGATAACGATGGCAACATCGTCGCCCGATAGTTGCCACGCTTTCAGTCGCTCGGACAAAGCCACAGTCGTAATGGCAGTACCACGCTCATCAAGCGCGACAACATGCGTGCCACGGGTGATAGCAGCGTCAATCCGCGAGCGCTCCGCAGCCAGCAGGGTATCAAGGGTTTTGGAAGCGCGCGGTTCGGTCTTGACTGCCTTCAGCTCGATCCGTATTTCCGGTGGAAAACGTTTGGCGTAGTCGTCGTAGGCGGTCTGAGCCCAATCGGGCACCTTCTGGCCGACGGCGACTATGGTCAGCCTCATCAACTGCGCGGAGTGGCTTTTTTTGCAGGCTTCGCTGGAGACTTGGCGGCCACCTTCTTGCTAGCCACTTTTTTCGCCAGCGGTATTTTGACCAGCGGAATCTTTCCGGCAGGTTTTGTCGCGGCTTTGCCAGCACCACGCGGTGCTGGCGCTCGCAGCTCGCTGGCTGCTTCAGCCAGATTTCGTTTAGCAGTCCAGTCGTTTGTTTTGCCAACGCGACCGGCGTAGCCCGGTTCATGGTCCTTGATGGCCTTGACAGGTTTGGCCGTAGTCTTCACACCTGCCTTGGCAAGTTTGGTAGATTTAGTTTTGGTCGCTGGTTTCGTCTCAGCCAACGGCTCAACCTTGGAGGCCTTCACCAAAGGCGCGGCAGCGCCCAGCTTCTGCTTGATGGGTTTTTCGCCCCACAACTCTTCCAGGTGGTAGTACTGACGTATCGTCGGCTGCATGATGTGTGCGACCGCGGCACCGCAATCCACAATGATCCACTCACCATTGTCCTCACCTTCCACTCGTGGTTTGGGGAAGCCCGCATCACGCACGGCATCACGCACGCTGGCTGCCAGTGCCTTAGTCTGGCGGTTAGAGGTGCCGGAAGCGACGATCACCCGTTCAAACAGGGACGTGATGTGCTCGGTATCAAAAACCTGAATGTCCTGAGCCTTGACGTCCTCAAGGCCGTCAATGATGGCACGCTGCAATTTCTGGACATCCTTTTTTTCAGCGGCCGCGGTTTTGACGGGTGTGGTGGTCATTCAGTACTTTATGGATAGGGTTGTTTAGCTGATGCTGTAAACACGATTGGCTGAAATATAACGTGCAACCGCACCGGGAACCAGTTCGGTAACTTCGCTGGTATTGCCAGCGCCGGAAGCCAGCAACTGTCGTATCTGCGTCGCGCTGACGGTCATGGGTGAGAGTTCAAGCTGCAAAAAGCGGCTTTTCAGCATGCCAAAGGCATCGAACTGCGCTTGCGTAACCGTGGATGTTGCCCGGCCAGCTATACAAATTATAGCAATAGCGGCAATATCCTGCCATTGGTGCCATTGGCGGAAAGCCGAAAACTGGTCGGCCCCCATGATCAGGTAGAGATGCGCGTCCTGGTTTTCTACCTGCAATGCTTTTAAGGTGTCTATTGTAAAGGTGGGGCCGGCACGGCGCAGTTCACGCTCGTCGATCACCACATGCGGCATATCGGCGAAAGCAAGCTTGGCCATGGCTAACCGGTGAGCTGCACTACTTAGCGTCCTCGCCTTGTGCCAGGCCTGTCCGGTGGGCACGATCCGTAGTACATCAAGCGCCAGTTGGGCAACAGCCGCCTTCGCCAGCGCGACGTGTGCTTGATGAGGAGGATCGAAAGCGCCACCAAAAACGCCTATGCGCTTTTGCGTTACGACGCCCTCTTGCTGCGTCACACCCAATCCCGTCTTACCAGGAATTCACGATACAGGCGATCTTCATCTGATCCCGCCTGTACCGCAGGCTGGTAAGCCCAAGCGGCAAGCGGGGGCATGGACATCAAAATCGATTCGGTACGACCACCCGACTGAAGACCAAAATGGGTACCCCTGTCCCAAACCAAGTTGAACTCCACATAACGGCCGCGTCGATAAAGCTGAAAACTACGCTCTCGCTCGCCGTAAGGGATGTCTTTGCGCAGATTAACTATTGGCAGGTAGGCCGTCAAAAAACCGTCTGCAACCGCCTGCATCATGGCAAGGCTACGCTCTGCACCCAAATCATGAAAGTCGTCAAAAAAAATGCCCCCTATGCCGCGCTGCTCATTGCGGTGCTTGAGGTAGAAATACTCATCACACCATTTTTTAAAACGCGGGTATTTGTCCGCGCCAAACGGCAGCAAAACGTCCCGGCAGGTTTTATGAAAGTGGCGCGCATCATCCTCAAAACCGTAGTACGGTGTCAGGTCCATGCCGCCGCCAAACCAGCAGACCGCCTCTGCAGCGTCGACAGGCGTTGCAGAAATCATGCGCACGTTCATGTGCACCGTGGGCACATAGGGATTGCGCGGATGAAAAACAAGAGACACACCCATAGCCTCAAAAGGCGCACCGGCCAGTTCGGGCCTGTGCTGGGTGGCTGATGGTGGGAGTGTGGGGCCGCGCACATGCGAAAAGCCGCAACCAGCACGCTCAAACACCAAGCCACCCTCGAGGATTTTGGTGATGCCCTCGCCCTGCAAAGGCTCGTCGGCAGCCTTGCGCCATTGGTCGGCGGAAAAATCCTGCCCGTCCACAGCAGAGATAGCATCGGTGATGCGGGACTGAAGGTCAAGCAGGAAGGCCCGGACCACAGGGGTATTGGGAACTGCCATCAGGACTTGATGGCCCGGTACCCAATGTCCTTTCGGTACTGGACACCGTCGAAATGAACACCTTGGGCGACTTCATAAGCGCGCTGCTGCGCCGCCTTGACTGTGCTACCCAGAGCGGTGACACAGAGCACGCGGCCCCCGGACGTCACGGTGTCACTATCCTTGCGTGCCGTACCGGCATGAAACACCATGGCGTCCTCAGCCGCTGCAGGCAAGCCCGTGATGGCGTCACCCTTGCGCGGTTGCAGCGGATAACCATGTGCAGCCATTACCACGCCCAACGCTGGACGGCGGTCCCACTCCAACTCCACCTGGTCCAGCGTACCCGAGGTAGCCGCCATCATCACGTCATAAAGGTCTGTCTTGAGCCGCATCATGATGGGCTGGGTTTCCGGGTCGCCCATCCGGCAATTGAACTCCAGCGTTTTGGGCTGGCCCTGGCTGTCAATCATCAGGCCCGCGTACAGGAAGCCAGTGAACAGGATTCCATCCTTTTCCATTCCTTTGATGGTCGGCAGGATGATTTCACGCATGGCACGGGCATGCACCTCAGGCGTCACCACGGGTGCCGGTGAATAGGCGCCCATTCCGCCGGTGTTCGGCCCCTGGTCGGCGTCCAGCAGACGCTTGTGATCCTGGCTGGTCGCCATGGTGGCGACGTTTTTTCCGTCACACATGACGATGAAGCTGGCTTCCTCACCCTGTAAAAATTCCTCAATCACCACACGTGCGCCACCAGCGTTATGCGTCACCCCCAGTGGATTGAAATCCGGGTCCGGCGCCAGCATGAATTCAATGGCCTCGTGCGCATCATGTGTGGTCATGGCCACCACTACGCCCTTGCCCGCAGCCAGCCCGTCGGCCTTGACGACGATGGGCGCGCCCTTTTCATCCACATAGGCGTGCGCAGCCACCGCATCGCTGAAGGTTTCGTAGTCAGCCGTCGGGATACCATGACGCTTCATGAATGCCTTCGAGAAAGCCTTGGAGCTTTCCAGCTGTGCAGCAGCCTGTGTCGGTCCGAAGATGCGCAACCCATGGGCGCGAAACTCGTCAACAATACCCGCAGCCAACGGTTGCTCGGGACCGACAACAGTCAATGCTATTTTCTCGGCCTGAGCCCACTCCCGCAATGCCTTGACATCGGTGATGGCGATGTTTTCAAGCCGGGTATCGAGCGCCGTGCCACCATTTCCAGGCGCAACGTAGACCGCCTGCAATTTCGGTGATTGCGCCAGTTTCCATGCCAGGGCATGCTCGCGGCCGCCTCCTCCCACTACCAGAACTTTCATGCTTTACTCTCGGTTTTAAATGTTATTCAGGCAGGTCGGCATTGTGGAAAACGTCCTGCGTATCGTCCAGGTCTTCCAGCACATCCAGGAGCCGCTGCATCCTGGAAGCGTCATCGCCAGAAAGCTCGATCATGTTGTCGGCACGCATCGTGACTTCCGCCACTTCCGGCTTCAAACCGCCCGCTTCCAGCGCGTTTTTCACCGCTTCAAAGTCACTGTAAGGCGTCAATACCTCAATGGCGCCGTCTTCATGGGAGATCACGTCATCAGCACCGGATTCAAGCGCGACTTCCATCACCTTGTCCTCATTGGTACCCGGCGCAAAAATAAACTGCCCAACATGCTTGAACTGGAAGGCTACAGAGCCCTCTGTACCCATATTCCCGCCGTATTTGGAAAACGCGTGGCGTACCACAGCCACGGTTCGCACCTTGTTATCGGTCATACAGTCCACGATGATGGCCGCACCGCCGATGCCATAGCCCTCATAACGCACCTCTTCATACTGCACGCCTTCAAGGCTGCCTGTAGCCTTGGCTATGCCATATTTGACATTTTCATTGGGCATGTTGGCGGCCTTGGCCTTGTCCACAGCCAGCCGCAGTCTTGGATTGGCAGTCAGGTCGCCCCCACCCATACGGGCAGCCACCATGATTTCACGCATCACACGTGTCCATATGCGTTGGCGTTTTTCATCCTGCCTGCCCTTGCGGTGCTGAATATTCGCCCATTTGCTATGACCGGCCACGGAAATCCTTCTCGATTGATTTAATCTACCAACACTATTTTACTTTTTCACCTGCAAGGCACCACCATGGCTGATTCGCCCTTACCCCTCCCGATAGCAAAAAACGCATCCACCACTTGCGAATTGCTTCCCGGCCTGGCCAACCGCCATGGGCTGATAACCGGCGCTACCGGTACAGGCAAGACCGTCACACTACAGACGCTGGCTGAAAACTTCTCGAGGATCGGTGTTCCAGTGTTCATGGCCGACGTCAAGGGCGACTTGACAGGTATCAGTCAGGCTGGCGTGATGGGCGACAAGATGGCCAGCATCCTGAAAGATAGAGGCATCGACATACCTGAGTCGATCGCCTGTCCGGCCACGCTATGGGATGTTTTTGGGGAGCAAGGCCATCCGGTGCGCGCAACCATCTCCGACATGGGGCCGCTCTTGCTCGGCCGAATGCTCAATCTAAACGAAACCCAAGCCGGTGTTTTGAACCTCGTGTTCAGGATTGCAGATGACAACGGCATGCTGCTGCTGGATCTGAAAGACCTGCGGGGAATGCTGCAATATGTTGGCGATAACGCCAGCGAGTTCACGACCAAATACGGAAATGTCAGTGCAGCCAGTGTCGGAGCCATCCAGCGCGGTCTGATGCAGATCGAAACCCAGGGTGCAGACAAGTTCTTCGGCGAACCGATGCTCAACATATCTGATTTCATGCAGACGGTTGACAGCAAAGGTGTGATCAACATCCTCACAGCAGACAAGCTGATGAATTCGCCGCGCCTTTACGCGACCTTTCTGCTGTGGATGCTGTCAGAACTGTTCGAGCAATTGCCGGAAATTGGCGATCCTGAAAAACCCAAGCTGGTTTTCTTCTTTGATGAGGCCCACCTTCTGTTCAACGAAGCTCCCAAGGTCCTGGTCGAACGTATCGAACTGGTCGTGCGACTGGTGCGCTCCAAGGGCGTCGGCGTCTATTTCGTGACCCAGAACCCCCTTGATATTCCCGATTCCGTCCTGGCGCAGTTGGGCAACCGGGTACAGCACGCATTGCGGGCCTTCACCCCGCGCGACCAGAAAGCGGTCAAGGCCACCGCACAAACCATGCGCCAAAAGCCTGGCCTGGACATTGAAACCGCCATAACCGAGCTGGCTGTGGGCGAGGCCTTGATCAGTCTGCTGGACGCAAAAGGCAGGCCCAGTGTGACGGAACGTGTTTATGTATTGCCGCCGGGAAGCCAGATAGGCCCTATCACTCAACAGCAGCGCCAGTCTCTGATCCAGAACTCCCTGGTCGCTGATGTTTACGAAAAAACAATTGATCGCGAGTCTGCCTATGAACAACTGCAAGGCCGCGCGGTGGACAGCGCCTCTTCGGCAGGCGCCGCGCCCAACGGCGGCGCTGCGGGCCAGAGCGAATCTGGAGGCATCCTGGGTGGCTTGAATGACGTGCTGTTCGGCCACACCGGCCCGCGCGGTGCCAAGTACGACGGTCTTGCGCAGAGCATGGCCAAGTCAGCCGTCCGTACCATGGGCTCCACGGTGGGACGGGAAATCATTCGCGGCGTTTTGGGCGGCATCTTCGGCAGCAAGAAACGCTGAGCCCGCAGTCTGAAAATCAACAGGTTATGGCCGTGCTGCAAAATTTGTAGCAAATTTACGACCTTAAAAATCCTGCAAGCTTGTCAAGTGCAGACGGTCTCTGTACATTGGATTTTTTGAAGGATATGCCATGCCTGCCGATGTTGCCGCCAAGCCTGCCGATTCCGGAAAATCCGTTGTTCCAGCCACCTCACCTGCCCCGACTAACCCCGCATCCGGCCACATCCGCCTGACGTCACATGCTGGCGGCCATGGCGCCATACCCATCCACTGGGCGGCGGCGACTGCCACAGAACGCGGTCCGGTCGTCGGCACTACCACCAAGCGCAGCCACCGCAATGTCATCGGCACACACAGCGGCTCCTACAGCATTTACCGTGCGCTGGCCGTGGCCTCCGGCTCACTCAAGGCCAGTCACAAGGCCGACCTGACCAACACCGCCCCCACCGACGTAATTGGTCCTTATCCGCAATGGAGCGAACCGGGCCGCATCGTCGCGATGGACCCTTGGGGTGCCTCGGTCGCAGAAGTTTTCGCCAATGAACTGGCCGCAGGCTACGACATACGCCCGACTGTTGCCGTCACGCAGGCCCATGTCATCCTGCCCGAAGTTATCGAAGCCCTGCAGTCGGGGCGCCTGAAAGCCGACGGCAAGTACTTGACCTCAGGCGGCGCGGCGATGGTCACCAAGGTCGCTGTCGAGCCCGTCTGGTATCTGCCCGAGGTCGCCAGGCGCTTTAACTGTAGCGAAGCCGAGCTGCGTCGCGTGCTGTTTGAAGAAACCGGCGGCATGTACCCTGAACTGGTCACACGCAGCGACCTCGAAGTTTTCCTGCCCCCAATCGGCGGGCTGACCGCCTACATTTTCGGCAAACCGCGCGACCTCTCCAATCCCGACATTGAACTCACCGCACGTGTGCACGACGAATGCAATGGCTCTGACGTGTTCGGCTCCGACATATGCACCTGCCGCCCTTACCTGACACACGCCATTGAGGAGTGCATTCAGGGTGCGCAACGCGGTGGCGTCGGCCTGGTTTCCTATTTCCGCAAGGAAGGTCGTGCTCTCGGCGAGGTGACCAAATTTCTGGTCTATAACGCCCGCAAGCGCCAGGTCGGCGGCGATACCGCTGACCAGTACTTCAACCGTACAGAATGTGTCGCCGGCGTGCAGGACATGCGCTTTCAGGAACTGATGCCCGACGTCCTCAACTGGTTGGGTATACGCAAGATTCACCGGCTGGTGTCGATGAGCAACATGAAGTATGACGCTATCACGCGCGCCGGAATTGAGGTTGTCCAGCGCATCAACATCCCCGAGCACATGATTCCTGCCGACGCCCGGGTCGAAATGGACGCCAAAATGGCGGCCGGCTATTTCACGCCCGGTCATGTTCCAACAGCAGAAGAACTCAAGGTTGCCAAGGGTAGGGGACTGGATGTCTGAATCTGCCCTTGACTCCTCCACGCTCTCAGCCGCAGTAGCCGAACTACGGTCGACACAAACGATACGCCACCGCGCCCGGGCCCTGCTGGCGCGTGCAAGGCGTGACGAATCAGCCTGGTTTTCCGTTAATGACGGCGCATTGGCGACCGCTGCAGTGCTGGTAGCCGAATTGACGCAGGCACGCTATCCGGACCTTAAAATCCCGTACCACAGCCGCTGGCGGCACTTCGAAGCCGGTGGCGTAGATCGCAGCGGCCAGCTCAATGCCGCGCTGGGAAATGCATCGCTTGTAAAAAAGGCACGCGCGCGCATTGATCTAGCACTGGTCAGCGTGATGCTGGACGCAGGAGCCGGCGCAGACTGGCTCTACTGCGAGCAGGCCCGGGACCAGCAAATTAAACACGAATACACCCGCTCCGAAGGTTTGGGTGTTGCCAGCTTTCATGCATTCATGACCGGCCTCTTTTCCAGCGACGCAGCCCACCCAATGCAGGTGGATGCCAAAGGGTTGCAGGCCCTTACTGGGGAAAAGCTCGGTATTGCTTTTCAGGTCACTGCGACCAATCCCTTGATTGGACTTGAAGGCCGTGCAGCCCTGCTTCGCCGTCTTGGTCAGACGTTGCAGGACCAGCCAGAACTTTTTGGCTCACCGGGCCGCCCAGGCCATCTGTTCGACACATTGACAAAAGGCGGATCGGCAATTCAGGCGCACGACATATTGCAGGTCTTGCTGACCGGCCTGTCGCCCATCTGGCCCGCCCAGAACGACATCCAGGGAATTGCCCTTGGGGATTGCTGGAAACACGCCGCTGCCGTAGACGATGCCGCTGAACTTGGCAATGGGTGGATGCCGTTCCACAAGCTGTCCCAATGGCTGACCTACTCCCTGATCGAGCCGTTTGAATGGGCTGGTATACAGGTCCATGGGCTGGACGCACTGACGGGGCTACCCGAATATCGGAATGGAGGATTGTTCCTTGATGCCGGTGTGCTCAAGCGAAAAGGCGAGATTCGCGGCGGCGGCTTGCACAAGGCCGGAGACGAGCTTATCGTGGAGTGGCGCGCCCTGACAGTGGCGCTACTCGACGAACTGGCGCCGCTGGTGCGTGAACAGCTCGGTTTGACGGCCGAGCAGATGCCCCTGGCATGCGTCCTCGAAGGCGGCACCTGGGCAGCCGGCCGCGCGCTGGCCCAGCAATTGCGCGGTGGCCAGCCACCGCTGAATATCATTAGCGACGGAACAGTTTTCTAAAAAGCAATCATGAGCACCAACAACAAAGACAGAGTCCACCTCGTAGATCATCCGCTGGTCCAGCACAAGCTGACGCTGATGCGCCGCAAGGACGCCTCGACCAATACTTTTCGCACCTTGCTCAATGAAGTCAGCATGCTGATGGCCTATGAAGTCACGCGCGACATGCCGACGCAGGACATCGAGATTGAAACCCCGCTGGAGGTGATGACGTCCAAAGTCATAGACGGCAAAAAGCTGGTGTTTGTCTCCATCCTGCGCGCAGGCAACGGTATCCTGGAAGGCATGCTCAGCGTGGTACCGGGCGCCCGTGTAGGCCACGTCGGGCTGTACCGTGACCCCAAGACACTGACCGCAGTCGAGTACTACTTCAAGATGCCACATGACATGGAAGAGCGCGACGTCGTCATCGTCGACCCCATGCTGGCCACCGGCAATTCGGCCATTGCAGCAGTCGAACGGCTGAAGGAGCTTAATCCCAAATCTATCAAGTTCGTCTGCCTGCTCACCTGCCCGGAAGGCATCGCCGCGATGCAGAATGCCCACCCTGATGTACATATCTATACGGCCGCGATAGACCGCCAGCTCAACAGCCACGGTTACATACTGCCGGGGCTGGGCGACGCAGGCGATCGCATCTTCGGTACCAAATAGGCAGCGGATGGCCACGTTCATACGGCAACTCCTGGCGCTGATCCTCCTGACAGCGTTACTAACCGGCTGTGCGGGCGTACCCGCTTCAGGCAGGACGGACCGGCTTGACGACACCCCCCGGATTGCCGTCATCTCGGCCTTTCAGCCCGAGATCCCGTTGCTGATGGAACAGCTCCAAACGCCGGTACGTCACAACATCAATGGCGTCGACTTCACAACCGGTACGCTGGCAGGAAAACCGGTGGTGCTGTTCCTGTCCGGCATCAGCATGGTCAATGCGGCGATGAACACACAACTGGTGCTGGAGCGTTTCAACATCAGCGCTATCGTCTTCAGCGGTATTGCCGGCGGTGTCAACCCCAACCTGCACATAGGCGATGTGGTTGTGCCGGCCCAGTGGGGCCAGTATCTTGAGGTTGCGATGGCACGTGAAACCGCACCCGGCCAGTATGTGCCACCCGGCCGCATGGACGGCCAGACGCTGCCCAACTTCGGCATGATGTTTCCCCGTCCGGTGGAAACCCGCAAGACCGGCCAGAACGAGCCAATACGCCGCTTCTGGTTCCCGGTTGATGCTCGGATGTTCGAGGTCGCCCGGAGTCTCAGTAATATCGAGCTGATCAGTTGCAAGTCCGGCCAGTGCCTCAAGCGCAAACCGCAGATCGACATGGGTGGCAACGGTGTCTCGGGTCAGGCTTTTGTAGACAACGCCGCATTTCGCGAATACGCCTACAAAACCTTCCAGGCCAATGTGCTGGACATGGAAACCGCAGCCGTCGGCCATGTAGCCTACAGCAACGGCGTGCCCTGGATAGCATTTCGTTCGCTGAGCGACCTGGCTGGTGGCGGTGAAGGTGAAAACGAAATGCACACCTTCTTCAGCATCGCCGCCGACAACTCGGCCCGCGTGCTTCTGGCATTTCTGGCGGCGTGGAACTTCTGACAGAAGCCCACAACCATGCTTGATCTGCTGGTCAAAAATGCTGCATTGCCTGATGGACGAACAAACATGAGCCTTGCCGTCAGGGACGGAAAATTTGTTGATGTCCAGCCCGGACTTGATGCACCCGCGAAAGAAATACTGGACGCGGGCGGCCTGCTGGTCTCGCCGCCATTTGTTGATTCGCACTTTCACATGGATGCGACGCGCAGTTACGGGCTGCCGCGCGTCAATGAAAGCGGCACCCTGCTTGAGGGCATCGCCCTGTGGGGCGAACTGAAACCCGCACTGACCCATGAAGCCATCGTCGATCGCGCCCTCGCCTACTGTGACTGGGCGGTCGGCAAGGGCCTGCTGGCCATCCGTACGCACGTCGATGTTTGCGACGTGCGGTTGCTGGCCGTTGACGCCCTGCTTGACGTCAAACGACGCGTGGCGCCATACATCGACATGCAACTGGTGGCGTTCCCCCAGGATGGCGCACTGCGTGACCCCGGTGCCATTGCCAAACTCAAACGGGCACTCCATGCGGGCGTGGACGTGGTGGGCGGCATTCCCCACTTCGAGCGGACCATGGCCGACGGTGCGCTAAGCGTGAAACTGCTTTGTGAAATGGCAGCTGAGGAGGGTTTGCTGGTGGACATGCATTGCGACGAATCGGATGACCCTATGTCGCGGCATATCGAAACGCTGGCGTATGAGACACAGCGCCTGGGACTGCAAGGCCGCGTTACGGGCTCACACCTGACGTCCATGCACTCGATGGACAACTACTACGCATCAAAGCTGATTCCGCTAATTGCAGAATCAGGCGTCAGCGCGATAGCCAACCCGCTGATCAACATCACGTTGCAGGGCAGGCACGACAGCTACCCCAAGCGCCGCGGCATGACCCGTGTCCCAGAACTGATGGCCGCAGGCGTGACAGTCGCTTTCGGCCACGATTGCGTGATGGACCCCTGGTATTCCCTGGGCTCGGCCGACATGCTGGAGGCCGCCCATATGGGCTTGCACATTGCTCAAATGACCAGCCAGGCCGCGATGAACCAATGCTTCGATGCCATCACAACCAATCCCGCCCGCATCATGCATTTACAGGGCTATGGATTGGCGCCGGGATGCTATGCAGACTTTGTCCTGTTGCAGGCCCACAATCCGGTGGAGGCAATACGCTTGAGGGCTACGCGACTGAAGGTTTACAAGCGCGGGAAGTTGCTGGCTGAGACGCCACCGGCTACTGCAGCATTGTGTTTGCCCGGCCGGCCGGAAAAAACCTCATTCCTGTCGTCTGATATTTAACGACAAAATCCCTTATCTCCCGGTGCATACAGAGCATCGATTCAAAGAAAAATCTTGGGAAAATTACAGCTTCGATCATGCTCTTGTCGAAGCTTTCAAGGCCTCAAAAAATGCCTCCCGATAAACCGTAGGCAAGGCATTTCTCAAACTCAGCACGCCAATCGCCGAACGCCGCTGGTAATTAAGCGGCAATATCGCCACTTGCTTGGCGGCCTTGAAGTATTTGGCCATACGGGCTGACATAACGGCGACCAGGCTTCCCTCCTGTAGCAACCCCACCTGCACCAGCGTTGAAGTGGTTTCAATCTGATATTGCGGCGCCGTCTGCCCAGCCAGCGCGAGTTCGTGCTCCAGTTCCCGGCGCAATGGGCTTTCCAGCGCGGGGCCTATCCACGGCTGGCTAACGACTTCGGGCCAGTCCAGTTTGCGCTTCCCCGCCAGCGGGTGTTTCACGCCGACCACGAGGCGTATTTCCTCCTGGTACAGCAGGTCATACCGGATATGGCTGTCCAGCTCGGGGTGCTCCAACCTCACGATGAGAAAGTCAAGTTTGGCGGCGCGTAATTGCGGCAACAGGAAGTTGATGGTGTTTTCGTGAATCGCAAGGTGCACATCCGGATGGATTTCGCGAAAACGGTGAATCGCGTCTGGTATCAACGATGTTGTCGCCGGTGGACTGGTTCCTATCGCAAGCGAAGATTTGGCCCCCCTGGCAACGATAGCCACCGTAGCCCTTGAACGCTCCATCTCCCCGACGACCATGCGGGCATGGACAATAAGTTCGTCGCACACGGGCGTTGCCTGGAAACCCCGGGTCGTCCGGAGAAACAGCTTTGCACCCACCTCCGCTTCCAGTTCCGACAACCACTTCGATAGTGCAGGCTGGCTCATCCCTACTTCTGACGCCGCCGAAGTCATATTGCGCGCCTCATATAGCTTGATCAGCACCCACAGCTGCCGAATGCGGATTTTCTGCGTCCAGTCCATTGTTAACCTAATCTATATATATAACCAAAATAATATCATTGGACGGTTAAATATTGCCTGCTTACGATGCCTCAAGAACACAAGCTGCAGGATGGGCTAGGCACCTACCACTGCAATCTGGAGACAACGATGACTTACCTGAGAAATTGCTGGTACGCGGTGATGTGGTCGGAAGCGCTCAAGCCCGGTGCACTGGCGGCCAAAACCCTGCTTGATGAAAATCTGGTGTTCTATCGCGACATGTCTGGTGCGCCGGTGGCGATGGACGACATGTGCCCGCATCGCCTTGCACCGCTGCGGCTAGGGAAATTGCTGCCTGATGGAAACATTCAGTGTGGCTACCACGGCCTTGAGTTCGCACCAAACGGCGAATGCGTCAAAAATCCGCACGGCAGCGGCCGCATCGCCAAAAACTGCCGCGTTAAAACCTACACCCTGATTGAAAAGCACACCTTGCTGTGGATATGGATGGGTGAGCTTGCCCCCGATGAAAGCCTGGTACCTGACTTCAGCTACCTCAATCCCGATTCCGGTTATGACGTGGGCAGGCGCGACACCATCACGATGGAGACCAATTACCGCTACATCGTCGACAACCTGATGGACCTGAGCCATGCATCCTTCCTGCATGACGGCATCCTCGGCAACGCAGACACCATCTGGGCGGAAGTGGCTGTAACGCAGGAAGGCAACTCGGTCACCGTGCAACGCGACATGAACAACGTCAAACCGCCGCTGGTTCGCGACCTGCTCTTTAAACGCGACGGCGCGCCGGTGAACATGTGGGCGCGGATTACCTGGACCCCGCCAGCAGCAGTTCTCAATGACGTAGGCACCTATGAACCCGGCGCAGACCGGCAAAACTTTTCGGGACAGCTGGGTTGCCACATCCTCACGCCGGAAACAGCCACTACTACGCTGTATCACACGGCAGCCGCACGCCAGGGTCCGCTAGGCGCGATTGCAGATGAGGGCGATGAAGCGTTCAAGCTGCGCATTGCCGAGTTGCGACGCTTTGCCTTCCAGGAACAGGACGACCCCATGTTGAAAGCGCAGCAGGAAAACATGCGCAGGCACCCGAACGTCAAACCCATGCTGCTGGAAATTGATGCCGGGCCGGTGCGCTGCCAGCGAATTCTTGACAACCTGATTGCGGCAGAACAAAAAAACGCGGCGATAACGGCTGCTGCGCCCGCAGCCACCTCGGAAAGTGCCTGATCCCCAATAGACAGTTCCATCACCGACAGCCCTGACTAAATAACCCTTCACGGAGACAACCATGAAAACCTTCAATACAGTCTTGCTGATAGCAGCTATGGCAGCATTGGCCGCCGCTGGAAAAGCCCACTCGCAAACTGCAGCCGCGCCCTTCCCGACCAAGGCAGTCACGCTGGTAGTCCCGTTCACATCGGGCAGTGGCAGTGACATCATCGCCCGCATCATCGGGCCTAAACTTTCAGCGCGCTGGGGCCAACCCGTGGTGGTAGACAACAAACCCGGTGCGAGCGGAAACATCGGTGGCAGGCAGGTTGCAACCGCCCCTCCAGACGGCCACACCCTGCTCATGGCGATCAACTCCTTCACCATGACGCCAGCCATCTACAAAAGCATGCCGTTTGACGCCGTAGCCGACTTTGCGCCAGTGGCCAAATTGGCGGAGGCCGGTTATACCTTTGCTGTCAATACAAATGTTCCCGCAAAAGACATGGGCTCTCTTGTGGCCTACCTGAAAAGGAGCAACGGCAAGGTCAACTACGCCACGCCCGGCAGTGGCACGCCGCAACACCTGGCGATGGAATTGTTCAAATCTGGTGCCGGCGTAAACGTGGTACATGTGCCATACAAGGGCATACAGGGGGCTTTGACCGACATCATGGGTGGGCAGGTCCAATTGATGTTTGCCACCGTTCACTCCATGCGTCCGCCCGTTGAATCCGGCAAGGTTCGCATGCTGGCGGTCACCGGCGAAGCACGCAACCCGCTGGCACCCGACGTACCGACCTTCAAGGAACAGGGCATCAATTTCATGGACAGCATCGATGCCTGGTACGCCGTGCTCGCGCCCGCGCACACGCCGCCCGAACTGGTAGCACGTCTGAACCGCGATTTCATCGAGGTGATGAATATGGAAGACGTGAAGTCGGCACTTGGCAAACAAGGGCTGTCAATCAGGACATCATCGCCCGCTCAACTGTCGGCCATCATCAAATCCGACCTGGTGCGCTGGAAAAAAGTCGTGACGGACGCCAACATTTCGGCGGACTGACGCACCAGGCTGCAGGTCCTGCCGATGTGGTTGCGACTCAGACCTGCACAGGAGCGCCACGCACCGACTTTTACGCCACGGCTTCGCTGTAGGACGATGGCTCGAAGTGCATTCAATACGCCCACTGGCCTTACGCCGACGCAACAAAGCGCGTCGGCTGGCTAGAATAAAAATCGAGCGCGCTGAAATAAAAGCTGAACCAAAGCATTTCAGGCGCCAAGCAGATTTTTCGATTCCAGCCGGCCGCCAACCAAGTGAACAGTCCCGATATACAGCGCCTTTTCGGTAACCTGCCCGGCCTCTTTCTGATCGTGAAGCCCGACGCGGATTTCACCATCGTCGGCGCCAGCGATGAATACATGAAAGCGACCTTTACGGACGCCAGCATGTTCGGGCGCAAGCTGTTCGATATCTTTCCAGACAATCCGGCCGACCCCAACGCCAACGGTGTGTCAAAAGTGACCGAGTCTTTACGGCAGGCCATGGCTACCGGCAAATCCCACGCCATGGCACCACAGCGCTATGACGTCCGCCAGCCCGGCGAAGACGCTTATGAAGAGCGCTACTGGACCGCAACCAGCAGCCCGGTATTCGACGCGCAAGGTCAGGTCGAATACCTTATCCAGACCACCGAAATAGCCACTGCCAAAGGCAGACGCGACGCCATCGCGATTCTGGAAAGCATTACCGAAGGCTTTTTCACAATGGACCGCCAGTGGCGTTTCGACTACGTGAACACAGAGGCACACCGCATCCTGGATAAAAAGCTGGGCGACCTCGCCGGCAAGTTGCTCTGGGAGGAATACCCCGGGCTGGACGGCACGGAGTTCGAGCTGAACTACCACCGCACCATGTACCAGCGCGAGAAATCGTCGTTTACCGCTTTCTATCCGGCACAGGAGCGTTGGTACGAGGTAACAACCTTCCCTGCCCCCGAAGGCATTTCGGTTTACTTCCGAAACGTCACGCCGCAAAAAACAATGGAGGCAGAACGTGCGCGCTTGTCCGCCGAGTCCGAATGGCAACGGCGTATCTACCAGACCGCGCTCAACAGCACGCCGGACTTTGTCTATGTTTTTGACCTGGCGCACCGGGCGCTTTATGCCAATGAGTCGCTACTCAAGACCTGGGGCGTGACCGACGTGCTCGGTAAAAAGTGGATGGACCTTGGCTACGAGCAATGGCATGCAGACAGACACGATGCCGAGCTGGACCAGGTTATCAACACCCGTGCCCCGATACGCGGGGAGATCCCTTTCACCGGCACTCAGGGCACCCGCGTCTATGACTACATTTTTGCGCCAGTGCTGGATGCCGAGGGAGAAGTTGTTGCTGTCGCCGGTACGACTCGCGACATCACCGACCGGCAAAGCGCTGAACAGGCCATACGCGAGCAGGCCACACGGCTGGCGCAGTCAGACCGGGCAAAGGACGAGTTCCTGGCCACCCTTTCACATGAACTGCGCAATCCGCTGGCGCCGCTGCGCAATTCCATTGCATTGCTGCGCCGCGGTGCAAGAGTTGACGAAAAGACCGGGAATATCCACGCCGTGATGGAACGCCAGATCAATCACTTGCTAAGGCTGGTGGACGACCTGCTGGAAGTCTCCCGCATCAGCCGCGGTGAACTATCGCTGCAAACTGAGCGACTCGAGCTCGCCAACATCTTGAAGAACGCCATCGAAACCAGCAATCCACTGATACAGGCTGCAGGCCACGAGCTGGACCTGTCCCTTCCGGCCCAACCGGTCTGGCTGGAAGGCGACCCGGTACGCCTGGCCCAGGTGCTATCCAACCTGCTCAACAATGCGGCGAGTTATACCGATGCCGGTGGCAGGATCACGGTAAGCGTCAGGCAGGAAGGCAAGCAGGTCAGCATCAGCGTGAAAGACACTGGCGTGGGCCTGGAGCCGGAGATAGTTCCGCACATGTTCCAGATGTTCAGCCGTGGCAACCGCCACAGTGCACGCAACCAGGGCGGTTTGGGCATTGGCCTGGCGCTGGCCCGGCGCATGACGGAGATGCATCAGGGCACGCTGGACGCCCACAGCGATGGCCCTGGCACCGGGGCAGAGTTTACGGTACGCCTGCCGGTGATCGAACCGCAAAATACAGCAGATGCCGAGCCCTCTTTCGAAGACGTGACGCTGGGGAAAACGCGTGTGCTGGTGGTCGATGACAACCATGATGCGGGCGACACGCTGGCAGAAATCCTGGACATGCTGGGTGCACAGGTCACGGTAGTGCGCGGCGGTGCCGAAGCGCTAGCCTGTTATGCCGACGTCAATCCTTCCGTGGTGCTGCTTGACATAGGCATGCCCGGCATGAACGGCTACGAAGTCGCACGTGCGATGCGAAAGCAGTTTCCGGATCAGAAAACCGTGCTGGTTGCGCTGACGGGCTGGGGGCAGGACGAAGATCGCCGCCTGGCGCGCGAGGCTGGTTTCGACCACCACATCACAAAACCTGCCGAAATAGATGCGCTGCAGCAGCTATTGGCAGATCTTGAGGATGGTCAGTCCAGTTGAAGTTGACCCGCGGGGCTGTTGCAACCACGCTTCACGCTACAGGCGTCAACACCTTCCCAGTATTGAAATACGCAACCAGGTTGTCGCACACCAGTTGCTCCATATCCAGACGCGTCTCGCGTGTGAAGCCGGCAATATGCGACATCAGTACCACGTTTTCCATCGCCATCAGTGCCTCCGGCACCTTGGGTTCGTTCTCGAAGACATCAAGACCCGCACCCGCAATTCGCCCTTGCTGCAGCGCGGCGATCAGTTCAGCCTCATCGACAACCGAGCCACGTGCAATGTTGACCAGAATGCCGTCCTTTCCCAGCGCATTCAGGACGTCAGCGGACACCAGGTGTTTCGTCGCAGGACCACCAGGGCATGCGACAACCAGAAAATCCGACCAGGCGGCGAGTTCTTTCAGATCCGGTACATGTCCGGCTTCATGGCCCTTGACCGGTTTGCGTGAGTTATAGCGCACCTCCGTATCAAATCCCGCAGCGCGCCGCGCAATTGCCTGGCCTATGCCGCCGAATCCCAGGATGCCGATTTTTTTACCGCTGACACGCGTCATCAGTGGCCGCTGTTTGCCAGCAGCCCATTCACCCCTGCGAACAAAGCGATCGGTTGCAGACAGTCCTCGCGCCACATCAATCAGCAGGCCAATGGCGAGGTCGGCGACGCAGTTGTCCAGCACCTTGGGCGTATTCGCCACCTGAACGCCGCGCGCATGGGCGGCCGCTACATCGATCTTGTCGTAGCCAACACCGAAATTTGAAATGACACGAAGATTGGGCAGCGCATTGATCAGTGCAGCCGGGCAGGCATCGCGCACGTGCAAGACAATGCCTTCGAAGTCCTGGCCATGTGCGGCCAAAAATGCCTGGGGATCTTTTTCTTTCCAGAGCGGGTGAATATCCACCAGGCCAGGCAGCTTCGCATCCAGCGGTGGTGTTATGGGGCCGACTTGCAGTACGCGATTTTTGGACATGTGCTTTTCCTGAGTTCAAATACGTTACAGCGAGCTTAATCGCGATACCCGGGATTGGTGCGGTCAAGCTTGCGCAGCAGCGCTGGCCATTCACGTTCACCGTGCGGTGGAAAACGCCCGGTTGCATCCGGCGTCGGCGCACGCCTCAGCTGGCTGAATGTTTTGTCCACAAGCGCAGGCTCCGGCATGATCAGCTTGCTGTTCGCAGCCATCGCCAGCAGTTGGGTTTGACAGGCGCGCTCCAGCCGGTGCATGTTCACAAATGCTTCGGCCACCGTCTGACCGACCGCGAGCAAACCATGGTTGCGCAGGATCATCACGTCGCTGTCACCAAGATGCTCGACCAGACGTTTTCGCTCATCGGTGTCCACCGCCACGCCTTCAAAATCGTGATAAGCCACACTGCCTGCAAAACGCATTGCCGACTGGTTGAGGGGAAGCAGGCCGCACGCCAGGGACGACACCGCCATCCCTGCCGGCGTGTGGGTATGCAGCACACAGGTTACGTCGTGGCGCGCTCCATGGATGGCGCTATGTATCACATAACCCGGCAGGTTGACGGTGTAATGCGGGTTCGGGTTTTCAATGATGCGGCCGTCCAGGTCCAGCTTGATCAGGCTTGAAGCGGTTATCTCCTCGTACATCATGCCGAACGGGTTGATCAGGAAATGCATGTCATCGCCCGGCACCCTGGCCGAGATATGGTTCAGGATGCCGTCACTCATGCCGTACAGGTCAATCAGGCGGTAGCAGGCAGCCAGGTCACTGCGGAGCTGCTGCTCTTCCCGGCTGCGAGGCGCTTGCAATTGGGTTTCGCTCTGGCGGGTATTCATGGCAGTGGGTTGTCGTTGGCGCTTATTGTTTTTCGATGTTGGCCTGCCGGATCACGGTATCCCATTTGGCAGCATCACTCAGAAAAACCTGCTTGAGCTGCTCCGGCGTACTGGCACCAGGCTCAATGCCCAAATCGACCATTTTCTGCCTGAGTGCAGGGTCCGCCAAGGCCTTCGTGATTTCACTGTTGAGGCGCATCACCACATCCCGCGGCGTATTGGCCGGCGCAACGATACCGTTCCAGGAGTCGGCCTCAAAGTTCTTCAGGCTCGCCACGCCGCTTTCTGCAAACGTAGGCACGGTCGGCAGCATTGATGCGCGTTTCGGTGATGTCGTGGCCAAAGCACGCAGGCTGCCGCTCTTGACCTGGCCCAGGATGCCCGGCGTGGTTTCGACGGCGGCCTGCACAGTCTGGCCTTTCAGTGCCGTGATGATCTCTGACGTGGACTTGAAGGGCACCACAGGAACCGTCAACCCTGCGGTACTCACCATCAGGCGCGCAGACAGGTTCTGCACACTGCCCACACTGACGGTGGCGATGTTGAAACGCGCCGGATCCTTGTTGGCGGCGTTCAGCATATCGCCCATGGTCTTGTACGGGCTGTCCTTGTCGACCACCACCAGGTAATGGAAGGTACCCAGCGTAGAGATCATGCTGTAACTGTTCACGGGATGGTAAGGCAGCGATTTGAAAAGCGAGCCGCTGATGGCATTCTGGCCGCTCACCAGCAACAGCGTGTAGCCGTCCGGTACAGCGCGCGCAACCGCGGCCGATGCCGTGATGCCGCCCGCTCCCGGCATGTTTTCAACAACCACGCTTTGGCCCATCGATTCGGACATCTTCTGTCCCAGCGCGCGGGCCACGATGTCACCCAGACCTCCGGCACCAAAACCGACCACCAGCCGTATCGGCTTGTTCGGGAATGTCTGCGCACCGGCGGCCAATGCGGAGGCCATCAGCAGGCCGCCGCAAACGGCACGTGCCCAGCTTTTCATGACGGGTTTTGAGGTTGTTGCAGCGAATTTCATGGTATCTCCGTGGGATGGTTTTCTCGGTGCCCGTCTCTGGCTGTCTGGTGTCAGGCCTGCCGGGCAATTCGTTCACGCGGCAGTGTATTCACTCTCGAGCCATCTTGCCAGCATGATTCCGAGATTTCAGACATGCCACAATTGGAATATCTGAATACGAAGAGAAACAAGCCATGACACCCGCCAGCATCCGGCTCTTCCTGCAGGTCGCCGAGCTTGAAAGTTTCACCAAGGTCGCTGCGCAGCGCCAGACCGTGCAATCGCACATCAGCAAGCAGATCGCCGAGCTGGAAGCCGAATGCGGCGGGCGGCTGTTCACCCGAACCGGGCGTGGCGTAGTGCTGACGGAACTGGGCCACAACATTGCCGCCCGCCTGCGCCCATGGCTGCACGACACCGAGCAACTGATGAACGACATCCGCAGCACGGCCAGCGTTCCCATGGGTGAAGTGCGGATTGCGATATTGCCTTCTGCATCACACCCGCTGATGACCCGGCTGTTTCAGCAACTACAAAAACAGTATCCCCTCATCAAGCTGAATATCCGTGAGGGTCAGGGCGGCCAGCTGGACACGCTGCTCGACAGCGGCAGCGTGGACATGGCTATCCTGTTTCGTTACCAGATGCCCGCCGGTGGCGAAGACAGGCTGTTGACAGTCGCGAGCACCTACCTGGTGTCGCGGCCCGGCGACCCCATCACCAGCAAGCCCACCATCGCGTTCTCCCGGCTTGAGGGCCTGGCGCTGGTGCTGCCGCGTGAGCCAACACACTGGCGGGTGGTGCTCGATGAGACGGCGCGTGGCAAGGGCTTTGCACTGAACGCCAAAATCCAGGTCGATTCGCTCCGCACCCAGAAACACCTGGTGGCGGAGACTGCCGATGTTTACTCATTGCTCGGCTCGATATCGATTGCAGAAGAGCTTCGCACCGGCCACCTGCAGGCCTCGAAAGTCATCGGCCCTGACCTGAAGCGCTACGTCACGCTGGCGCTGTCAAGGCATGGACGCATGACGGCGGCCAGCAAGGTGGTGGCCCAGGCCATCCAGAAGATCGTGGACGGCTGGGGCAACAAATTGACGCCGGCCTAGCGCAGCGTGATGCCCAGCTTCCTGATTAACGGCTCCATGTCCTTGCGATCCGCTGCAATCGTATCGCCCAGCTCTTTCGAGCTGCTGCCAACCGGCACCATGCCCAACAGTTCCATTTTCGAAGCCATCTCCGGCTCCTTCAGAATTTGCGCTACGGTGCGCTGAATAGACGCCACCACATCGGGCGGCGTGCCGGCAGGTGCCATCAGGCCAATCCACGGCTGCGATGAATACCCCGTCAGGCCGGACTCATTCAGCGTCGGCGTATTTGGCAGGCCGGAGAAACGGGTAGGGCTGGTGATTGCAATCGCGCGCAGCTTGCCGGCATCAATCAGGCCTTTGGAACTGGACGGCGCATCCAGCACGATGTCCAGCAACCCGCCTATCAAATCGGTCTGGGTCTTTCCGGTGGACGAAGATCCTGCGTACAGCGCCGTCACGCCAGCGCGAAGTGCCGTCTGCTCCCACACCAGGTGAAAGGCAGTCCCGCGCGACAGCGAACCTATCGTCATGTCCTTGGTCTTGCTGAGCCGGACAAAATCCTGCCATGTCTTGATGGGACTGTCCTGCGCGACGACAAACACAAAAGGCGTTCGCGCTACCATCGATACCGGCTGCAAATCCCTGACCGGGTCAAAAGGCAGCTTGTCGACAGCGAAAGGAACAATCGTCAATGCAGACGCGACCATCATGCCCAGCGTGTAGCCGTCTGGCGGTGCACTGACGACCAGTTGCGTGCTGACAATGCCGGATGCGCCCGGCTTGTTGTCGACCACCACGCCCTGCCCCCAGACTGTCGACAGCCTGCTGGCCAGCACGCGCAACATCACATCCACCGGCCCGCCAGCCGGGTTGGAGACGACGATTCGCACCGGTTTGTCGGGAAAAGCTGCCATCGCAAGGGACGAACCCGCCAGCGCGGCAATCAGGATTACTTTTTTGAGCATGTTGCTTCCTGTGATGTGAATCAAACTGAAATGACTAGTTGAAAATATGGGCCTGGGGGCCGGGTGCCCAAGCGGGCGAGCCGCCGCGAACGAAGTCCAGCCAGGCCTGCTGGATTTCCCCGCACAGCCGGCTGGTGTCTTCCTCGCTCGCGCCCGCCAGCATGGGCGCCCCTGCAAAGCTGGCCCGCGTGCCAAATACAAAAGGCAGTTCAATGCAATGGCAGGCGCCGAATTCAGCCGTCGGGCCATAGTCAAAACGGTAAGCCCAGGCCTTGCGACCCAGCGACCCAGCCTGGGCCGCCCAGGCCAGCGAAGCATTGCCAAATACCTGCCGGCCAACCTCGTCAGAGCGTTCATCCACGCCAAAGCCGGCAAATGCGGCCATTTCATTTCTGGTCGCGCCAATGATGACGTCTGCGCGGCCGGCAGCAAGTTTGAAGGCAGCATCAATGTCCAGCGGTAACACCTGACCATCAAGCACAGGCGAAAAGATGCTGCGGCCCGCACCTTCGGCCGCCAGGCAATCGGCAACCTGTTGTGACGACTGCGCATCAAGCAACGCCTGCACCGGCAGCTTGCGAGCGGCCTCCACGCCGCTGACGCCAGCGGCCTCCAGCACCGCCACCGCCATGGCCTCGCCTTCGGCCGCCGTGCGGAACACCCGGCCCAGGCCAGCGCTCTGGATGATGGCGCGACTGAAACGCGGTTTGCGCGCCAGCATGCAGGCAATCGACGTGGCTCCAGCAGATTGGCCCATCACCGTCACGCGATCCGGATCACCGCCAAAAGCTTCGATGTTGTCCATCACCCAGTCAATCGCCGCCTCCTGGTCCAGCAGGCCCAGGTTGGCAGGCTGGCCTGGAACACTCAACCAGCCAAGCGCCGCGAGCCGGTAGTTTGGGGAGACCACCACCACGTCGCCGGTGGCCGCCAGATGTGCACCGTCATACCAGTCCAGCGCACCCGCCCCGCTTTGCCAGGCACCGCCATGCAGCCAGACCACAACCGGGCGCTTCTTTTTGTCGGCAGCCGGTGTCCAGACGGTCAGGCTCAGGCAGTCTTCCGATTGCGGGTCAAAAAAATCACCCATCACGCGGCGCAGCCGTGATGGCACTTGCGGCGCGATGGGTCCGGGCCGGGTGGCGTCCAGCACACCGCTCCAGCGCGTGGCTTGCGGCACTTCCCAGCGTAAACCAGCAACAGGTGGTTTTGCATAGGGCACGGCGCTGAAGCGCTGCACACCCTGCCCGGCCTGGCCTTCAAGGGTGCCGCTGGGCGTCTGTATCTGAATTCGGGATGTCATGGCCCGATGCTAATCAGGCACTCGCAGTTTGTACATGACTGGACCGAACAAAGGTATGACAAACAGTCATGCCCTGCCTGCCCCGGCTGTCGCCAATCGTTTGCTACAACGGCGTCTGCTGGATGACAGCCGCCAGCGCGGCGGTGAAGGCACGCACCTCGCGCGTGCTGCTGCGGCCGCGCCGCCAGATCGCGGCAAGCGGTGAGCTTTTGATCGGCAGGTCTACCGGCAGGATGCGCAGCCGGCCCCTGTCCTGCAGCACCTGGGCGACGCTACCGGCCACCATCCATATATAGCGGCCACCGGCAATCATCTCCAGGCCGAACTCCGGCGACAGCGCACCAATCATTTCCGGCACCGGCAATTGCCGGCGGTGCAGCAGGTTCTCGACTTCGCTGCGCAAGCGGGCGCCCTGCAGCGCGGTCAGCCACGGGTAATCGACGCAGTGCGCCAGCTCCACCTTTTTTTTCCGGGCCAGCGGGTGGTTGGGTGACACCGCAATCACCACCTTGTCCTGCAGCAAAGTGACCGAGCGGTAAAGGTCGGAGTTGAGTGTCGGTATGTAGCGGCTGACCAGCACGTCCAGCGCGCCGTTGTCCAGGTCGATGAGCAGTTTTTCATGCGTGCCGGTTTCTATCGCGACAACCACCTTGGGGTAGCCCTGCCGGTAAAGCTCAACCGCCTGCGCCAGCGGCCAGCCGCTAAACATCGAGAAGCAGCCAATCGTCAGCGAGCCAAGGTTGCCGCGCGTCACGGCGCGCATCTCGGTCTCGGCCTTGCTGTAGTCGCTCAGCAGGGTGCGGGCATGACGGCAAAGCGCGTCTCCCAGAGAGGTCTTGACCATGCCTTTTGCTGAACGCTCAAAGAGCCGTCCACCAGTCATTTCTTCAATCCCGGCAATCGCCCGCGACAGTCCAGATTGCGTCACATCGAGTTGCTCCGCCGCTTTCGACAGGGTGCCCTGGTCGGCCACGGCCAGCACAATCTCGAGTTGCCGTATGCGTAGTTTTCCCTGGAATGGCGTCATGGCCTGAACTCTAAATGAAAAGCGTCCCTGTCGACGGGCCATGGATTGACGCACCGCCGGGGCTGGCGCTAAGCTCGATTCCGGCAATCAACACCCAAACACTGCACAACCATGACAAGCTACTGGCTGATGAAATCTGAACCTGAAGAGTGCTCGGTAGACGACGCGCTCGCAGAGAAAAAATCCACAGTTCCCTGGGTAGGCGTGCGCAACTACCAGGCACGGAACTTCATGCGTGACAGCATGAAGGTCGGCGATGGCGTTTTGTTCTACCACTCCAGTTGCGCCGAACCCGGCATAGTCGGCATCGCGCAGGTGGCGTCAACGCCCTACCCTGACCCGACGCAATTCGACAAAAAATCGCATTACTACGACGAAAAATCAAAGCCCGAAGAGCCTCGCTGGATGCTGGTCGATGTGCAGGTGCTGGAAAAAACCCGCAACCTGACCCTGCCCGAACTGCGCGCCGACCCGGCCCTTGAAGACCTCGTCATTCTGCGCAAAGGCAACCGGCTGTCGATCACGCCTGTCGAGCCGCAGCACTGGCGGGTAATCAACAGACTGCTGGGCTGAGTTTTTTAAACCGCATACGGCTTACCGGCGTCAGGCGTTGCTGCTGACAGCCGGGAGGCAGTAAACGCGCCAGACTGGAAGGTAACTCCGAAGGATTTACCCTATGCCATCATTCTCCCCACCCGCAGCGACCACACCGGACCATCTTTCTCGCCGTACCCTGGTCTTTGCGATGTGCATTGCAGGGATGGGCATGGCAGGCAACGCTGCCTGGGCCGTGCAGCCGAAAGCCAAAGCGAATGGCAATGCGACCAAAACTCCCCCTGCTGCTTTTGATATCGAAGCTTTCAACAATGCCACCGACAGCCCGCTTCTTCGCAGCGGGAACCAGGGCGCGGCGGTGGCGCGGGCGCAAATATTGCTGGACCGCGCCTGGTTCTCGTGCGGTGAAATCGATGGCCGTTTTGCAGCCAACATGCAGCGCATGGTCAGGGCCTACCAGATCGCGCACAACCTGCAGCCCACCGGCACCGTCACGCAGGAAACATGGAAGTCACTGCGTAGGGACGGTGCTCCCTTGCTGACCACATACGTGGTGACGGACAAGGACCTTGTCGGACCGTTTGAAAAAACACCAGTCGCGATGGATGAACGGGCGAAGATGAAAGCGCTGGTCTACGAGTCGGCCGACGAGGCACTGGCTGAAAAATTTCACGCCAGCATGGCTTACCTCAAACAGCTCAATGGTGGCCGCAAGCTTGATACCGGCAAGGACATCATCGTGCCGAACGTAGCCGCCAGCGCGGCCCCCGTAAAGGCCGTGTCTATTGAAATCGACAAGTCAGAGCGCGTGTTGTACGTTCTGGATGCAAGCGACCGCCTGGTAGCAGCATTCCCGATCAGCATTGGCAATGAGAAAAACGACCCGCTGCCGCTGGGCATGATGGCGATCAAAAATGAAGTGAAGAACCCCGGCTTTACCTACAACCCGGCGCTGCTGAAAAACGCGCCAAAAGACGCGAAAAAGGCAGACATCGCGCCCGGCCCCAACAACCCCGTCGGCAGCATCTGGCTGGGGCTGAGCAAGCCACACTGGGGCATTCACGGAACGCCAAGCCCTTCGAATGTCGGCCACTCTGAAACCAATGGCTGTATCCATATGACCAATTGGGATGCAGAGCGTCTGGCGACGCTGGCCAAGGCAGGCTTCAAGGTCAACGTCAAAGCCTGATGGCGGCAGCTTCTTTTCTGCAGCGCGTCGCACTGGCTGTATGCGTGCTCCTGGTGCTGACGGCCGCAGTGGTGTACGGAAGCCGGATGCAGACCTCAACGCAAGTCCAGCCTGTGGAAACTTCACGGCAAGCTGCAGCAATGCCGCCACCTGCCGCGACTGCGCCCTCACCGCCTGAAACGCTGCCCGGCCCGCAGCTCACCGTAGCAGCGCCGTCAGACGGTGACGACCTGGGCCAGCTACGCGCCAGGTCCCTGACTTTGCCCGTGCAAGGCGTCAGTGCGTCGCAGCTAACCGATACTTACACCCAGGCCCGCGCAGCTGGTGCGCCGCATGAAGCGCTCGACATCATGGCGGCGCGTGGCAAGTCCGTATTTGCAGTCGACGACGGCCAGGTCGCCAAATTGTTTTTGAGCAAACCGGGCGGCATCACGATTTACCAGTTCGACCCCTATAGCCGTTACGCGTACTACTATGCCCACCTTGACCGCTATGCAGACGGCCTGCGTGAAGGCGACAGCGTAAAAAAGGGCCAGCTCATCGGCTACGTTGGCAGCACTGGCAATGCGTCAGCCGATGCACCACACCTGCACTTTGCAGTCTTCCGGCTGGGACCCGAGCGCCAGTGGTGGCGCGGTACGCCGCTCAATCCTTTTCTGGTCTGGCGAGATCCGAAACCTTGATTGACGAAGCCGCGCAGCCATTCCCGTCTTCCGCCTCAATAGTCCAGCTTTGGGGTACCGATCCCTCCCTCCCCCGGAACTGGATGGTACTACTGTTTTGATAGCATGTCGCGCTAGTCCACATTGGTCTGGAGCCTGTTTTGATGCCTCAAAATGGCCTTTTTCAGGCTATCTGGGGCATTTCTATGGCCTGCAGCGCCCCCGGTGTGATCAAAACAGGCCAGAACGTCAAATTCTTGATGTATACATCAAGAATTTGACGTGGCCGTTATTCAACTCTACTCGTCGCGCACTACGACGGGGATCCCGCTAGACAGGAGCTGGCTTTTGACGATTGCAGCGAGGACAGCAATGCGCGTAGACGTCGAGGCATACAAAGCCTAAAAACCAGCCAGACGCGCCTGGTAAACCTCTGGCTCGGCTGGCGTCTGCAATGCGGCATCCCATGCGGCGCCCAGTTCGGGGTTCTTCAGCGCCTTGATGGCCTGGCGTATATGCAGGTGGCCACCCAGCTGGTCGAGCAAAACGCGGCGCTGGCGCGGTGTGATGTCGGCCGCCTGTATCGGCGCCAGCCAGTTGGCGGCAGCCTGGCGCGCTGCTTCCCGCACGACGCGGCTGGCTTCTTTGGGGGCGATCTCCAGCGCATTGGCAAAGCGCAACAGCGAATGGGGGTTCAGCAGTGGTTGGCGCGGGTCGTCCTTGCCGGCGGCATCGCTGCCGCCCAGCAAGGCCAGCGCGTGGCCCTGCGTGCCCATGTAGACATGGGTGCTGAGCACGTCGTATGCAGGCGAAAGCTCGGCGTGGCGGCCGTCGCGATAGACCAGGCCCAGGTTTTTCAGATGCATGTCGGCATTGCCGAGCAGGTCGTTGACCTCAATGCGGCGCAGCAACTCATGAATGGCCGGCACGCCGCAGCCGGGCAGGTCTTTCAGGGTCTGGGCAATGGCGAGGTAGCTCTGGCTGTATTTGTTCTCGGGTGGCACGCCCAGCACCTGCGCAAAGTCCTCAAAATGCGTGCGGCCCGTCACGTCCCCGCCGGGGCTGCGGTCAAAACGGGTCACGGCCAGGAAATGCCCAAGCACCTCCTCGCCAAGGTCATAACGGTGGCTAGCGCTCAGCGCCTTCATTTCGGCCAGTTCGAAAGCACAGGTCTGCACCCCGGCCAGCCCGGCCAGCCGCATGCAGAGGTCTTCCATTTGCGGCATGCGCGGGTGTTCAGCCGATGGCAGCTTGGCAATGACGGCGGTGTCGTGGTGCCTTGTGCGGCCAGTGAAGCGGCCCTGCGCATCCTTGTTGACGCCCAGCTTGGGCTGCACGCCGGAGATGGAGATGGCATCCTGAAAAGGCTCGGACCAGACAGTGACCTCCAGCGCATCCTGGCCCTGGGTAAGCAGGTTTTGCAGCGCGCTTTTGCCTATGTTTTCCCATTCCGCTGTTACTGCGCCAGGCAGGTCGCGGCCACAGGCGGCGAGCATTCTGAAGCTGTTTGACGGGTCTATTCCGGCCTGGTCGGCCACATGCTTGCGGAAGGTACCCTCAGGCAACAGGTTCTGAAAAAAAGCCGGTAACTGCACATCACCCCGGGAACCCCGCATCGCGTTGAAACCTAGATAAACACGGTTCAGCCAGAAGGACTGCTGCTGCGCTGGCTCGGCCGCCCGAAAGGATTCGGACAGCACCGGCTCGGAGCCGAAGGGCTCGCGGGCATAGGCTTCGTCCACTGCAAACCGGATGATGGGCTCGGTGTTTTCGGGCGCGAACTCGAACAGCATGCCCACGCGCCGACCATGCAGCTTGATAACGAGGACGGGAATGTTCATTCGCAGACGCTCAACATGCGAAAAGCACTCAGCCTTGTTCAGGCCTGCCTGGGGTTCTTCAGCCGCTCGTCCAGCCGGGCCGCCCTGGCCTCAATCGCCGACATCGGGCCGACATGAGTTTCCGGCTTGCCCGCCAGTGCAGCCGTGGGCTCTCGGACTGTGGCCGCAATGCCCGCACCCACCATCGTGCCAGCCACATCGCCGCGCATCGCTACCAAATCCAGCCCCAATGTGCCGGCCACCGCCAACAGCGTAGTCAACTGCACGTCACCGCCCTTGAAAAGCCTATAGACCGCAGCCCGGCTTACACCAGCCCGATTGATGACTTCGGTCGCAGTCAAGCCTTGACGCTTGCGCTCATTCTCAAGAGTTTTTGCAATCTGAGTGGTGGTTGTCATGTGTATTGATATAAATACAAAACTATATTTTGTTCTTTATTCGATTAAATTTCATCTGTATTTTATATCGAATTAAATACATTAACAATATTAGTATTTAATAAGATACGCTTATGCGGTCATCCACAGACTATTCCTGACTCCATGCCGCGCAAACTCAAAGCGGACGAGCTTCCAGCAGCTTCACCAGCGACCACAACACACGGTTGACAGGCGTTGGCACGCCCAGTGCCTCGCCTCTTTTGACGACCAACCCGTTCAGGTAGTCAATCTCGCTGCGCTTGCCGCGCGCCAGGTCTTGTGCCGTTGACGAGAACTGACCGGGCATGGTTTCGGCAATCTGGCGGACGGCTTCATCCACGTCGCCCGGCACCGTCACACCGTCAGCTTTCGCAACCGCCAGACACTCGGCGACCGCGTCACGCATCACGTCTTTCACGCCATGCCCCTTCACGATCTGGCCGTAAGGCATCTGTGTAATGGCCGATACGGCGTTGTAGGCACAGTTCAGGATCAGTTTGGCCCACAGTGCACCGCGCACATTGCCGGAGATTTCAACCGGCACGCCAGCAGCCGCCATCGCCTGGGCAACGGCTTCGCTGCGGCTGGCCGGTTCAATCACCAGTTCGCCACGTCCGTTGTGCTTGACATGGCCGGGCCCGGCCATCACGGTAGCCACATACACCACGACCGCAGCAACGTGGTGATCCGGGAGCACGCTGCGCAGGCGGTCAGCGTTGTCCACTCCGTTTTGCAGACACAGTACCAGAGCATCCGCAGCCAAATGGGGGCGAACAAGCCGGCCAGCCTCTTCGGTATCTGTGGATTTCACGCAAAACAGAACCAGATCCGCCCCCTGCACAGCAGCCGCATCGGTGCTGGCTGCCAGTTGCACCTGCTCGTCAAAAATAGCGGTCTGCAGGCGCAAGCCATTCTTTTCAATAACCTGCACATGCTGGGGCCGGGCAATCAGCATGACAGGATGCCCGGCACGCGCCAGCATGCCACCGTAATAACAACCAACGGCGCCTGCGCCCATCACGGCGACTTTCAGAGGAGAGTTCATCGCCGCATTTTAGGGATGGGTCGCAGCGACAACCCATTTACCCAAGGGGCCATTTGCGCGGCACACCCCTCAACGCTGGCCCCGGTTCCAGCCCGGCCTGCAGGTTTCCGGTATCACTTACGGAACAGACCCGCGCCAGCGCACCCACACGATGCGGGACTTTATCAACAGCCGGCTGCCATCCAGCTGAAGGCCGGTAAAATACGCCTGCAAGCCAACACTGGCAGCCCCACTTTGCTACATATTAGATAGCAAAGGCGCCTCAGCCAAACAACCCAGCCATGCCCGCCTTCCTCACCGCCGCCCTTTACAAGTTTGTCGAGCTGCCAGACTACGCAGCCCTGCAGGCGCCGCTACTCGCCTGCTGCGAAGCCCATGGCGTCAAAGGCACCTTGCTGCTGGCTGAAGAAGGCATCAACGGCACGATTGCCGGGCCTGAAGCCGGCGTGCGTGCAGTACTGGCCTGGTTGCACAGCGATGTAAGGCTGGCTGCGCTCGAACACAAGGAAGCCTGGGCCGGGAGCCTGCCGTTCTACCGGATGAAGGTGCGGCTCAAACGCGAGATCGTCACCATGGGCGTGCCAGATGTGCATCCTGCGCTCAACGCTGGCCAGTACGTCAAACCGGCAGACTGGAACGCGCTGCTGGCCGAACAGGACGTGGTGCTGGTTGACACGCGCAACGACTACGAAGTGTCTATCGGCACGTTTGAAGGTGCCATCAACCCGGCAACCGCCAGCTTTTCAGAGTTACCGGGCTGGGTTGAACGCGAGATGGCCGAGGGCGGGAAACTCGCTGCTGTGGACGGCAAAAAACCACGCGTCGCGATGTTCTGCACGGGCGGCATACGCTGCGAAAAATCAACAGCTTTCATGCGCTCCAAAGGCTTTGAAGAAGTCTTCCACCTCGAAGGCGGCATCCTCAAATACCTGGAGACCGTACCCCAGGCACAAAGCACCTGGCAAGGCGAATGTTTTGTGTTTGACGAGCGGGTGTCAGTCGGCCACGGCCTGCAGCCGGGCCAATTCACCCTATGCCGCTCCTGCCGCGACCCGCTGGGCGAAGCCGACCGGCAATCGCCGCTGTATGAACTGGGCGTCAGTTGTCCGCACTGCTTCGACAAAACCACAGCAGAACAAAAAGCAGGCTACCGTGAACGCCAGCGCCAGGTCGAACTGGCTGGCAAACGCAACGCCGCGCACATAGGCGTGCGCCAGACCGATTCGTAAGCGGGACGACATGCCCCGCACAATTACGTCACCTGCCGTGCCCATCCTCTATTCATTCCGTCGCTGCCCGTATGCCATGCGCGCCCGGCTGGCACTCGCCGCCAGCGGCGTGCAGGTAGAACACCGCGAAATCCTGCTGCGGGACAAACCACCAGCAATGCTGGCCGCCTCACCCAAGGGAACAGTACCGGTACTGGTGCTGGCCGATGGCCAGGTCATCGATGAAAGCCTGGACGTGATGCGGTGGGCTCTGGCGCAGCACGACCCGGCCCACTGGCTCAGCCCCGCCGGCAGCACGCTGGACGACATGCTCGCGATGATTTCGATAAACGACGGCGCCTTCAAGCGCAATCTGGATGGCTACAAATACCCCAACCGCCATCGGCAGGCGTCAGGTGCCGAAACCGCAGCTTTTGCAACGGCGCAAAGAGACCTGGGTGCGCGCTGGCTTGATGAGCTGGAAGCAAGGCTTGAAAGCGGCTGGCTGTTCGGCTCTTCCGCCAGCCTGGCCGACATGGCGATGCTGCCATTTGTGCGGCAATTCGCCAATACCGACAAGGACTGGTTTGCGCAGCAGCCGTGGCCGCAGTTGCAAGACTGGCTGGCGAGGTTTGAAAGCAGTTCACTGTACCTGGGTGTGATGGAAAAACACCCTGTCTGGCAGTCCGGCAACATCGGGGAGTAAAGCCATGAAATCCCTAATGCTTGAAACAGGACTTGGTTCTTTGGTTTTATTGGCGCTTGGCGGCGTGACGGCCTGCGCAAACACGCAAAACCTTCCAGCCGTCGGCTCTGCACGGGATGCGCATGGTTGCCTTCCTTCTGCCGGCTATTCATGGTGTACCCGGACCAACCGTTGCGAACGGCCATGGGAGTTGGCGGCCCAACAAGGGCTTGCTGCTGGCAAAGACGGGTTTGGGGCGTTTTGCGGTCAGACGATGCCGTAAAAATTTAACCCCGGCTTTTCAGACAGGGCGTGCAAGTGTTGGGAGACCTCCCTCTTCACAGCACCTCAGGCGACTGCACAGTCACCACGACGGTCTGGCTGACGCCATCACGGTCCCGACTCCTGAGCCACCAGAGCGAGCCCTTTTTCACAGGGCATTCGCTCTCCTGCAATCCCAGTAACCGAGCGATCGTCTGCCCCAGCATGGGCTGGTGCCCGACCACCAGCATAGGCCCCCTGGCCAACGGCCACTGGACAAGTTCGAGCAATTGAGCTGGTGTGGCTTCCGGGCCCAGCTCCGGACGAATCTTGTATTTGCGACCCAAAGCCAGCACCGTCTGCTCACAGCGCCTGGCAGGGCTGACAAGGATGCGGGCACCTTCCGGGAGTTGCCGGTCCAGCCAGCCCGCCATGCGGGCTGCCTGCTTCTCGCCACGCTGGGTCAATGAGCGTTCCATATCCTGCTCGGCAGACAGGCCCTCTTCTGGCCGTTCTTCCGCTTCGGCGTGCCGCCACAGGATCAGGTCCATCGCTATTTCTTCCTTTGTCCCGGCGCCCCGTAACGCGCCGCCAGCGCGGCTTGCGCGCCATGGCCATCCTTGCCGTCAACACGCCGGTAGGTGCCGTTGGCCTGCAAGTCCCATGCATCACGGCCGTCGTGCAGGTAGGCGACCAGGCATTCGTCAATGATGCGCTGGCGTATGCCGGCATCGATCACCGGCCATGCAAGTTCAACCCGGCGCAGCATGTTGCGGTTCATCCAGTCGGCGCTTGAAAGGTAGAGCGTTTCCTCGCCGTCGCAACGGAAATAGAAAACGCGTGAGTGCTCCAGGAAACGGCCAATGACGGAACGCACACGTATGTTGTCAGTGACCCCCGGCACACCTGCCGGCAGCATGCAGGCACCACGCACGATCAGATCTATCTTCACGCCGCGCTGCCCAGCCCTTACCAGAGCCAGCATCAGATCCTCGTCGGTCAGCGCGTTCATCTTGGCAACGATACGGGTGTCCTTGCCCGCTGCAGCCGCCTCGCCCAGCGCATCAATCTTCTCCAGCATCTTCTTTTGCAACTGGAAAGGCGCCATCAGCAGGTGGTGCAGTTTCGGCAGCCTGCTCTGGCTGGCGAGGTGCACAAACACGTTGTCGATATCGGCCGTCAGCTGCGGCTCTGCCGTGAGATAACTCACGTCGGTGTACAGGCGCGCCGTTTTCGGGTTGTAGTTGCCAGTGGACAGATGACCGTAGCGCACCAGATGCCGCCCCTCTCGTCGCGTGACCAGCAACATCTTGGCATGGGTCTTCAGACCCACCACCCCATAGACCACCTGCGCGCCAATCGATTCCAGCATTTCGGCCCAGTTGATATTGGCTTCTTCGTCAAAGCGTGCCTTCAGCTCCACCACCACGGTGACTTCCTTGCCGCGGCGCACGGCTTCGCGCAGCAGCACCATCAGCTCCGAATCAGTACCTGTGCGGTAAATGGTCTGCTTGATGGCCAGCACCTGCGGGTCATTGACTGCTTCACGCAGGAATGCCAGCACACCGTCAAAGCTTTCAAACGGCTGGTGAATGGACACATCGCCCTGCTTGAGACGTTCGAAAAACGACTGACCCTGCACCAGTTGTGTCGGGTAGCAGGCGCCATACGGCGGAAACAGCAGTTTCGGGTCGTTGACCAGGTCAACCAGTTGGGTCAGCCGCACCAGGTTGACGGGGCCGTGCACCCGGTACAAAGCCAGCTCGGGCAAGTTGAACTGGGTGAGCAGGAAGTTGGCCAGGTATTCGGAGCAGCCCGCAGACACCTCCAGCCGGACGGCCTGGCCGTAATGGCGCTGCTCCAGTCCCTGGCGCAGCGCCGTGCGCAGGTTCTTGACGTCGTCCTCGTCGACGGCAAGATCGGAGTGTCGCGTCACGCGGAACTGCGAAAACTGGCCGACGGTTCGACCTGGGAACAGCTCTGTCAGGTGCGAGCGGATGATGCTCGACAGGGACACAAACAGGGTGCCCTTGCTGGACCCGCGCGCCGGCATATGGATAAAACGGGGCAGTACGCGCGGCACCTTGACGATGGCGATTTCGTTTTCGCGGCCAAAGGCATCATGCCCGCTGAGCCTGACAATGAAATTCAGCGACTTGTTGGCCACCTGCGGGAAGGGATGGGACGGGTCCAGCCCGACCGGAATCAGCAGCGGCCGCACCTCTTTTTCGAAATACTCACGAACCCACTTGCGCTGCGCTGCATTGCGCTCGCCGTGCGAAACAATGCGTATGCCCTGCTTGCCGAAAGCAGGCAGCAGTTCGTCGTTATAGAGCGCGTACTGGCGGGCAACCATGTCGTGCGCCGCGTCAGACAGGGCTTCAAAAGATTGGGCCGTGTATTCACCTTTGGGATCCTTGCCCTGCGCCGCCGTCAGGTGGGGCGCCGCCCGCACCTCGAAAAATTCATCCAGGTTGGACGAAACAATGCACAGGTAGCGCAGGCGTTCCAGCAACGGTACTTCCGCACGCCTGGCCCAATCCAGCACGCGCTCGTTGAACGCGAGGATGCTGTGATCGCGGTCCAGGAACTGCAGGACCGGAGCACTGGAATGCGCCGCTGCGGTCAGCAACGGCAAATGGGTGGAACGGGGCATTAACAAACTGTAACTTTGCATCAAAAGGTAAACCGGGCAGTTGCCCAAGTGTTTACCGGTTTGATGACAGTTGTGTGACAGTACCTGATAGTGCGCCTTTGGCAGGCGCCATGCAATCGGCACTTGCCCGGGCGGGAACCAGCCATGACTCGAACAACTGCGCCGCCTGGGCCCAGGTGAAATCCAGCGCCCGCAGGCGGGCTTCATGCCGGGGAACGGCCAGCGCAGCCTCGCAGGCCGTCAGCAAATCCACATGCATGACACCGCCGTGACAGCGGCCGTCGCCCTTGCCCAGCACTTCCAGGGGTCCATCGACCGGAAAAGCAGCGACCGGCGTGCCGGAGGCCATGGCTTCCAGCATGACAAGGCCAAAAGTCTCGGACCGGCTGGGAAATACAAACACGTCCGCCGCCGCATAGACCTTTGACAGCTCGTCGCGCGGCAATACGCCCATCCACTTCACCTGCGGGTAGCGCTCTTTCAGGGATGTTTCCAGTGGCCCCACTCCACAAACGACCTTGGTGCCCGGCATGTCCAGGTTCAGGAAAGCGTCGATGTTCTTCTCATAGGACACCCGGCCAACAAACAGCGACACTGGCCTGACCAGCGTACCCATGGGGGGATAAATCCTGGCTTCGGGCTGGAAGCTGAACAGGCTGGTGTCAACGCCATGCGTCCAGCTGCGCAGTTGCCGAAAGCCACGTTGCTCCAGCATGCGCAGCACGCCATTGGTCGGCACCATCACACCCGACGAATGTTTATGGAAGTGCCTGAACAGCGCATACCCCCAGGACAGGGGAACCCGGAGCGCCGCCTTCAGTATCTCGGGAAATTTGGTGTGGAATGCGGTTGTGAATTGCAGGCCGCGCTTGAGGCAATAGCTGCGGGCTGCCCAGCCCAGCGGGCCTTCGGTCGCAATGTGTATCGCCTCTGGCTGGAAGGCGTCCAGCTTTTCGGTAAGCACTTTTTTGGGCGACACCGCGAGGTCTATGCCTGCATATCCTGGGCAGGGCCGGGTCTTGAACAGGCCGGGGTGAATCACCTCGACAGTGTGGCCCAGTTCTTCCAGCTCAAGCACCAGTTCCACCAGCGTGGTGACCACGCCATTGACCTGCGGTTTCCAGGCGTCCGTGACCAGTGCAATTTTCATGAGTTCACCTGTGCTTTCACGCCGATTGCGGCTGGCAAACCGGCGTGCACCTCATGGCCCGGTGCCCAATGCAGCAATTCCAGCGAGCCGTCAAAGTTTTCAACCAGCGCACTGCGGCTTTCAACCCAGTCACCGTCATTGCAGTACAGCACGCCATTGATGTCGCGCATCTCCGCGCGATGGATGTGGCCACAGACAACGCCCTGATGGCCACGGCGGCGCGCTTCATTGGCAACGGCAACTTCAAAATCAGTCACGTAATTAAGCGCGCTTTTGACCTTCTGCTTCAGGTAGGCCGACAGCGACCAGTAAGGCAGGCCCATGCGGGCACGCAGGCTGTTCAGGTAGCGGTTGAGCTTGAGCGTGAATTCATACAGGTTGTCCCCGACATAGGCCAGCCATTTGGCGCACTGGACCACGGCGTCAAAGTAGTCACCGTGGATCACCCATAGCTGGCGGCCATCAGCGGTGGTGTGTACGGCTTCTTCAAGCACTTCCACACCGCCGAACTGGTTGCCTATAAATTCACGCGCAAACTCATCATGGTTGCCGGGCACGTAGATGACGCGGCAACCCTTGCGGGCGCGCTTGAGCAGCTTTTGAACCACGTCGTTGTGCGATTGCGGCCAGTACCACTTGCGACGCAACTGCCAGCCATCGACGATGTCGCCGACGAGGTACAGGTTGTCACTGGGATGCGCCTTCAGGAAGTCCAGCAGCGCAGCGGCCTGGCAACCAGGCGTGCCCAGATGCAGGTCAGAGATGAAGATGGTGCGGTAGCGTTTGCGCAGCGCATCATCATCCCGGTCGCCATCCTGGCCATCACCGGGCATAAAGCCGCCAGGGCCGTTGCCAAGCGGTCCCATCGCATCAAACAGCTTGCGCATTACGCCGCCCCGCCTTTGGCGTCGACCGGCTTGCTGAAATGCTTCAGGTAGCGTGGTGGCAGGTCAGCGATACGCATCATCATCGGCAGGTCGGCCGAGTTGAAGTCCGGGTCCCAGGCTGGGGCGCCTAGCACCTTGGCACCGAGCCGCAAGTAACCCTTGATCAGTGCCGGCGGCTCGACGGTCAGCGAGTCATCGAGTTGTTCAACCGGCAATGCCAGCCGCGGCGTGACACGGTATTCAATCGGCGCCAGATGGGTTTCACGCACCTGCTTCCAGATGCTGGCCGCCGCGTGGCCGCTGGAAACCCCGTTGTGCTGCATCGGGATGCTGGCGCAGCCGATCATGGTGTCCAGCTGGTTGCGGGCCATGAATTCAGCCAGCGCGCCCCACAGTGCCAGGATCACACCACCGTGGCGATGGTCCACATGCACGCAGCTGCGGCCCAGCTCGACCATGCGCTCACGCAGGCTGCGCAGGCGGGTCAGGTCGAACTCGGTGTCGCTGTAAGTGCTGCCGGCGCGTTTGGCCTGCGTCGGCGTCAGCACGCGGTAAGTGCCTATGACCGTGTTGCTTTCTTCGTCGCGCACCAGCAGGTGCTCACAGTAATCATCGAACAGGTCGATGTCGTGACCGGGAACGGTATTCGGCAAGTTCGCGCCCATCTCCAGCGCGAAGACCTCGTACCTCAGGCGCTGCGCCTGCCGGACTTCGTCCTGATGCCTGGCCCAGCTGACCGAGATTTTGCCCACGGCAGGCCTTTGAAAAGCGGCTGGAACTGGAGCATGACCGCTTTGACAAAGTGACCCCCGTGGCATGGCGACTGGCGACAATGCAAAGGTTGGGTTGGGCAGTTCTTTCATGGCTAACTCCTGTTTGTCTGGTTATCTGTTGATCGGCTTGCCTGCTTTTCAGCGAGCGAAAAAAAACCCCGGAAGGCGGGGCTGTCTGGCTTCTTCATGCGGCATCACCGGCGGTCGGCAGGGCCGCGGTGCCCCGCCCCCTGGCGATGTTTTCAAGGCCTTCCAGCCACGGTCGGGTACCGGCCTTGAAGCGCAGTCCGCCCGGGCTGCTGGCCATCGCACGCGCCGTGCAGCGGAGGATGCGAAGGCACTGCTGATAGACCTGTGGATGCTCTGCGGTGTGCGTGTTGATGTCTGCCATGCACGGAATTCTGAAAGCCTGCGATGACGCAGGCGTGTCAGTTCGATGGCAATTGCATGACAAAGCGGATGGTGCTTTACATCGCAGGCAGGCATGTAGCCGTCACATTGCCAAAGCCAGAAAACAGCTAATTTAGCTATAACAGCTGTTTTGAAGGGTGCGATTGGAGCCGGAAATCCGCGATAAAACGGGTTGAGGGCCTGAAAACGACCTTTTTAGCCTCATTTTGAGGATAAAAAATGCCTGCAGACCAATCTGGACTAGCGGGACATGCTACAAATTTCGTAGCGCTTCCAGGATCCCGAAAAACACCGCTATTCCGTCAAAACCGCAGCAGCCTGAGGCCTAGAAAGCGATGGAAGCCTGCAACCACAAGGTAGCCGAACGAACGCTCCCAGCGGGCACAGACACCGGCAGGTCGCGGCTGGCGCGCCATGCAATGCTGGCACGCAGCTGTACCTTGTCCAGGCTGCTGTTGACACCGAAGCCGGCGCCGTACAGCGTCTTGTTGTTGGCGGCTGCGGCACCGAACGGCGACTTGTTGATCCTCACGGAGCCAAAGTCATAGAAGACCGTGCCCTGCACGCCGCGTGCCAGAGTCTGGCGCAGCTCCAGCGTGCCACGGTAGCCTTCATCGCCGCTACCCTCCCCCGACGGGTATGCGCGGATGCTGGTCGGACCACCCAGGCTGAACTTCTCGGACGAATCCAGGTTCTTGCCAGCCTGCTGGCCGTTCAGCGCCATCCAGACCAGCGTGTCATTGGTGACACGCTGCAGCCGGCTCACGCCCCATGTGACCTTGCTGTAGCTGCCGTTGGTGCGGGCAGAGGCGTTGTCGATGGTGAGAGCCGTGGGTGACTGGATGTTGAGCCTGCCGCTGATGTAGGTCAAGTCAAAGCTGTTGAAGCCGCCGCCCCAGAGGGTGTCCTGCATGTTGCCGATGAGGCCGATATTGGCCACGCGTGCGCTTTTCGGCGTCGTGGTGGCAGTGCTGGCAACCCTGTCGGTGGTCTTCTTGTCCTCATATGAGAACACGGTAGTCAGGTTCCTGAACTGGCTGCGAACCAGCGGATATGAGCCAAACGCCATCGTGCTGTTGGCCGAACCGCTGGCCTGCAGGTTGGCAAATTCGCGCCCCAACCTGTAGCGCACATCCAGGTAGGCCAGGCCCACGCGCAGGCCATCGCTACCCACAGGCAACTGGTAGGCGATGCGGCTGAAATTCAGGTTGCTGCCGCTGGTCAATACATTGAAGCTCACCAGGTCGCCTATGCCCAGCGGGCTGGCCAGGTTGAGGCCCGCGCCCAGCCGGTATTCGCCGGTGTAGCGGCTGCCGTAGTTGTCAAACGTGGCATTGCCCGTAACCCGCTGGCCGGGTTTGACTTCAATCAGCAATTCCGAAGTGCCCACGCTCGCGCCCGGCTGCAGCGTCGCCCGTGATGTGCTGACACCCGGTGTGTCCTGCAACAACAACAGGCCCCGGTCGATCTGCTCGCTGCGAATCACGTCGCCGTTTTTCACATCCGACAGGTAGGCAGCAGCCGTCGCATCTGACAGCAGCGACTCGTTGTTGATGCGGTGGCTGGCGATACGTCCCTCGATGACGGCGATCGTCACCCGGCCATCGGTGATGTCCTGCGCAGGCAGGTAAGCGCGCGCCACGGCAAAACCCTTGCTGCGGTAATAGCTGGTGATGCGGCGTGCAGCGGCATTGAGCTGCGCCAGCGACTGCTCCTTGCCAACCAGATCAGCCACCAGTGGCTGCAGTTCGGACAGGGGTATCTCGCTGTTGCCGGTGATGGCGATGGCCCTGATCAGCGCCCTGGCTTCGTTCGACGCAGCGGCTTCCTGCTGCGGGTCTATGCGCTGCAGCGGTATGGCTTGCGGCGCCAGTGCCGGCGCTGCCTGGTTGAGGTCACGCAGAACCTGGCCCGCATCGGGCGCCGTGGGGGTCGTCTGGGCCCATGCCGCGCCGCCTGTGCCCCACAAGGCAAGGACCAGCGTCGTCAGGGGGAATTTTGCCATCGCCAATTTTTTCATTGAATGCTCTTGCACCTATGTTGCATTGCCACCGCTTCCGGGCCAACGCCCCGGGTAGCGCCAGCGCAGGCTACTTTTCCGGTCGTTGAATCCTGTTAATCCTTGCTGCCAGGGTCAGTGCCAGCATCCAGTGCTGCACCTGCATCTGTGCCACCAGCGGCTGCCGCGTTGCCCGCGCCACCCGAACCACCGCCTGAACCGCCAACAGAACCTCCGCCTGCGTCACCGCCACCGCCCAGGCTTCCAACTGCCTGCAATGCGGCGCCATAGGCATTGACCAGTTCCGGCTTGCCAAGTGCGGCTGCAGCCGCGTCAGCAGCCGTGATCCTGAGCGTGCCCTCCACGAAATCAAGGGCATAGTTGCTCCCCATCAACCCGCCGGGGGTGATGTCGTATTTGCCAGCGGCCGTTGCGCCCTGGGAGCTGCCGCCATAGGCCAGCGTTCCTGACAGCACTGAAGCGCCCTCGCCCGCTACAAAGCCGCTGTAGCTCACGCCCTTTCCGCCCCGGTAGGCGATGTTGTCAAAAATCCTGCTGTCGTCATGGGCAGTGACCGTCAGCGTTTTCGGCGTGATGGCGGCCGTATTGACGCCCATGGTCACGTTGATGTTGTAGTTGCCTGCATCTGCGCCAGCCGGTGTCAGTGTACCGACCGTCACTGCGATACCGGCGCCCACATCCTTGCTCGCAAAGTCACTCACGCCACTGAGCGTGATGACATCACCGGCAAAACGGTTGTCGGTCAGGCCAATGGTCGCTGCGGTGGTCCCGTCATACACCTTGTCCTCGGGTGTGGCCACCACGTTAAGCGTCGCCTTGCTGATTGTGCTGGTGGTGTTGCTGGCATAGGTGATGTTGTAGTTATTGCCGCCGTTGCCGTCATTGACAGTTACCCCGCTCACAGTCACCGTCTTGTCGCCGGTGCTTGCGGTTTTGTCGGTGAAGGCAAAGTTGCCACCCGACACGCTGTCGCTGCCAAACACCGTGCCACTGCTTGCCACAACAGCCCCTGCAGCCGTCGTCGTGCCGTCATACGTCCTGCTGACGTCAGACGTTGAAAGTGTCAGGTTGGCCTTGTCGATGGTGCCCGTGGTGCCGGTGACGGTCAGGTTGTAGTTGTTCCCGCCATTGCCATCGGCGACGGCATAACCGGCATCGATGGCCAGCGTACTGCCACCTGCTCCCATCGCGTTTCTGCTGCCGAAGGACTGGGTGAGGCCAGTCACCGCATCGGTCCCCTGCAGGCCAGTCTTGCTGACCGCAGCGGCAGAGCTGGTCGTACCGTCATAGGTTTTGCTGTCCGCCACCGCGGCCAGCGTCAGACTGGCCTTGTTGATGAGCAGCGCACCACCCTTGATGTCGTAACCCTGCTGGTCGTCGTAGTAGCCGGTGTAGCTGCCAGCATTGCGACCACTGGAAGCAGCGCCCTGCACACCAGCCGCCGAGGTGACGCCGCTCTGGATGGCGCCGTTATAGGTGAGCGTGGTATCTGCCAGCGTCAGGCCGGTCAGGAAGCTGCGCAGCAGTGGCCCCGTCTGGCCCTCATAGATGCGCCAGGCACTGCCATCACCACCCACGTTGCTCGCGCTCCAGCCAGCGCCGGTAAACGTCGCCGCCTGCATCATTTGTGCGGTTGTTCTGCCGGTGCCGCCGGCGCTGCTGGCCTGGCCCGATGTTGTCGTGTCCCAGAAACTGCTGCTGACCGTTCCGGCATTGCCGCCTGCCAGGCCACCGGCACCGCTCGCTGCCATCACGGCGCCATTGGCATAACTGGCAGTTATGCTGCCATCGGTGTAACCTGCAAGCCCACCGGCCCCGGCACCGGTTGCCGTCACGGCCGCACCCGCATAGCTGTTGGTGATGGTGCTGCTGCTGTCACCCACCAGACCGCCGACGTCGGACACCCCGCTCACCGCGCCCGTCACATAGCTGTTGCTGACACTGCCCCCGTCGCTGTTGCCTATCAGCCCACCCACGGCATTTGACCCGGTGATATCAACGTCGGTCAGGCCCACGTTGTAAATGTTGCTGCCTGCGCCGGTGTAGCCAAAGAGGCCTACGTCGGATGTCGCTGTGCGATTGATGAACAGGTAGCTGATGACCTTGTTGTTGCCATCAAACGTGCCGGTGAAATTCACCGCGCTGTCCCCTATCGGCTTGAAACCATGGAAGCCGCCGGTACAGGCGTTCCAGCAGTTGGTGCCACCTGCATAAATGTCATTCGCGAGTTTGAAATGTTTACCCAGCATGCCGGTCGAGCCGATGCCCTGCAGGCCAAAAGCGTCAGTGATCTGGTAGGCCGTTGCGGTGCTCAGACCGTCACCGGCCAGTGCACGCATGAAGGTGCCACCTGTGATGCGAAAGTCGTCCGCATCGAACTGCTGCAATGTGCTGTTGACCTGTATCAGGGAGCCGGCCTTGAGCTCAAACACGCCCGCCACATTGATGTCGTTAGGTGCAGTGATGGTGCCGTTCGCGCTCAGGGACAGGCCTTCGGCCGAGATGTCGCCGCTCAGGTTGATGCCGCCTGCTGTCGCCGTCAGGCTGATGTTGTCGTCAGTAGCTTCGAACGCATTGCCGGTGGTAATACCAGCCGCGTTGCTGGTTGTCAGGCTGACGTTCTGGTGGGTACCTGCCGCCGTGGTGATCGCGTAAGCGTTGCTTGCCGGGGTCAGGTCTATCGCCCGTGCCGTGGTGATGCTGATGCCGCCTGCGGCGCCAGTTGTGCTCAAGGTCTGCTTGCCGCTGACGTCAGTGTCCAGCGTGATGCCGTTGGCAGAGGATGCCGTCAGCGTGGTGGCCGTGATGTTGTTGGCGGTGCCGTTGGTGTCGGTGATCGCGCCGGCAGCTGCATTCAGCGTGACACCGGCACCCGAGAGCGCCTTCAGATTCAGGTTACCGCCCGAAGAGTTCAGCGTGACGTTGCCCGTGGTGCTGAGAGCATCCACGACATTGATGTCGCCTGCGCCCGAAATACTGACAGCACCGGTCACGCTGCTGACACCCACCGTGCCGTCAGCCGTACCTATGTTCATCGCGGTACTGCCATTGTTGACGGCGAAGTTGCCCGCATAAGAACGGCCGCTGAGCGTGCCAATGGCGTTGTTGCCTGTCAATGCGACATTCCAGGCATCGGCATTGAGCTTGTTGACAGTGATCACACCACCGCTCTGGGTGATGCCGGGCTGGAAAATTCCGCCGGTGCTGCTGTTCAGCAGGCTCAGCGTTCCAAAATTGGGGGCACTGATATCGCCGCGGACCTCAATGCCACCCGTGTTGCTGGATCGGCCGACTTGCACGGTAGCTGCGGTCAGATTGGACAACTCCGAATTGGTGAGATAGAGGTAGTTCTGCTCATCACCGCCGCCAAGTGCGATTGAGCGGTTCGTCGAATGGGGCGCTATCACGATACGCCCGGTGACGCCCGCATTGACGGTATTCGCAATATCCACCCGGTCGCCGGTGACGGTGATGGTGCCGCCACCACTGGTGATGACGCCGTAATTCTGGACTTCATAGTAGCCAGGTGGGGCTGGTGGAGGTACACCGCTGCCTGCGAGGACAACGTTCCCGGCGCCAATGGCTGTCACCGTACCATCGGTCACACGCAGTGCTGTGGCACCCGTAGCAGACGCCGCCTCGATGCCTCCAGTGATCGCAATATCGCCTGTCGAACTGACTGTCCCATTGATATCGGCACCGATCAGGGCGGTGACTGTGGTGGATGAAAAGCCTGTGCCCGTGACCGTTAAACCCAGTGTGCCCGCCTTGACGACGGCCGTATTGCGGAACTCTACACCCGTACCTGCACTGTTCCCTACCGTCGCGTTACCACTAATGGCAATGGAACCTGCAGGCCCAGACTCCAGCCTGCCACCGACAAGCACACCTTTGCCGTTCAATGCCGCATGGTTCAGGAATGTTCCGCTGACCGCCAGATTGCCACCGGTGCTTTGTACCTTGGCGCCACTGGCCACTTCGAGGCCCGCGCTGACGGTGCTGTAAGCAACCGGCACACCCGAACCCACCCTGCCCGTGACACCGATGTTGCCAGCCCCCGTCACCGTCGCGCCGGAAGCCAGCAACACGCCTCGCGCCTCCTTGTCCACTGTCGTTGTCCAGCCGGCATCCCCGGAAATGCTGATGGCACCATTGCCAGCGCTGATGGTCGAGCCAGCCACTACCACGCCGCTGGCTGCGCCCGTCGCCTCGCCGCCGCCGGCCGTCAGGTTGCCCTTGAGGGTCATGATGCCGCTGCCGGTTGTCATGACATTGGACGATGTCGCGCCGTTTTTGGCGATTTCCAGCGAGTGTGTATCGCTCGGGCCAGACGCGTCTATCAACACATCGCCGCCCGCCGATGCCACGGAAGTACCCAGCAACTGGATCGCCGCATTCGTGCTTTTCAAAGTAATGTTGCCGCCCGAGATGCTCGAGCCAGTAGCCTCTATGCCGCGCGCGCTCCAGTCGGTCGTCGAGCCGCCGTTGGTGGTGTTGCCGGTTATGGACACCGTGCCTGCACCGGCGTTGATAGTGGCTGCGTTCAGGGTGACGGCATCCAGCACGGCGGTGTTGCTGCCGGCCAGCGTGACAGCAGCACCGCCAGTGACGATGGATGAGCCGCTGGCCATGTTGACCGATGCACCGCTCAGGTTCACTGCAAGCGATCCGCTGCCGGTGGCCGCGATATCGACGCCAGATGCGATGTTGATGTTGCCCGCACCACTGGCCACAAAACCGGCTGCGCCGCTGCCGGTGTTGCTGATGTCTGCGTTGATGTTGACGTGCCGCTGCGCGGTCAGTGTGAAGACCGTCGGACCGGCCCAGGACACGGCGTCGGAGACGGTGATGTCACCACTACCGGCCGACCCCATGGTGACGGTCTGGATCTCAAAGTCGGTGGTGGCGAGGTTCGCCGCGACCGTGGCTGCGTCCATGTCGCCTGTGGCACTGATGGTGAAGTTGTTAGGGTCTATCAGCCACTTGCCCGTTTTGCCACCAGGCGCTTCAGTGGTCACTTTGGTGCCGCTGGCCACCTTCACATGTGCTGCGCTGGTTTCGATGAATCCGCCGTTGCCACCACTGGCAGCCGAAGCGTCCAGCGTACCGCCGACGTTCACCGTACCGGTTTCCATGTCCCCCATCAGCAGGATACGGCCGGCCTTGTTCTGGATCGTTCTGGCTTCGATGACGCCGGTGTTGTTGACGGTGGCGGTGGTCAGGCTGTCCATCGCCTTTGCAGACAGCAGAACCTGCCCGCCATCGGCCTGGATCAGTTGTTTGTTGTCTGCCAGCGCATTGACCGCGCCCTGCTCGATGCTGTAGCCCAGCAGGCTGCCGTTGTCGAGGTTGAGCGTGACCTTGTTGCCGGCTGCCAGCAAGGCGGTGCCCAGGCTGGCTGTCATCACGCCTTCGTTCCGCACCTCGGGGGCCAGCAAGGCGAGATAGCCGCCTGATGCGGCGGTCATGCTGCCCTGGTTGACGACAGATGCGCTGCCGCCCGAACCGGTGAAGACGTGGTTGCCTGCCATGAAGTCGGCATTGCTCATGGAAAGCGTGGAGGCGACCAGCCCGCCGACGTTGACCTGTGAGCCTGCGCCGAACAGCACGCCGTTGGGGTTGAGGATGAACACCTGCCCATTGGCCGTCAGGCTGCCGAGCAACTCGCTGGGGCTGGTGCCGGTGATGCGGTTCAGGGCAATGGCCTGTGCATTGGGCTGGTTAAAAACAAGCGCTTCGTTCGCACGGGTCGACAGCGATGTCCAGTCAATCGCCAGATTCTGGCTGCCCTGGGTGATCGTGGTGGTGGCGCCAGAGGTTGCAACGCTGCCCGAACCGGCAACCACTGCGGCATAGGCGGCATCGGCCGCATGCACAGGAGCCATGACGTGTGACCCCAGAACCAGCAGCAACAAGGCGGCGCGGCAGGTTTGTTTAAGGTCAAAGCCACCGCCACCTCCGCCGCTTCTCCCGCCAACATGGCCAGCCGCGGATGAAAAATCGACCACTGTGCGACCGGAACCGCCCTTGCTATGCCCCCGCACATTTTCGGCAACCGCGACCCACAAGCCTGTTGCAGCATTCCACACAAGGCGGTAGATGCGGTTGATGCTGGCGTGACTTTTCATGGAGTGACTCTTTTTCAGTGGGGGCAGTGTTTGTAAAAACGACTGCAAATACCGTAGGCGCAAGACAACCTGGTCTTTGCAAGGCCTGTTCTCAGGGCTTGCCGCCTGCTGTATTGCCGCAAGCCATCGTAGGGACGGCCGGGCGGGATGTATGTCCCCAATTTTAGGGACAGCCTCACCGCGCCGCAGCGACTGTTACACCGTTGCAGGCGGTGGTGATGCATAAAATCCACACAGACCGCAAAGGGTTTATGTCCCCGATTCTGGGGACACCCTGCTTGCCCTGTCTGGCGCAAAATAGACGCATGCACGCACCTGTCACCGCAACAGCCTCCATACAGGTCGCACTGGTGGAAGATGATGTCCATTTCCAGAATGCCATCATCCTGGCCATTAACGCATCCCCGGATGTGCGCCTGGCCAGCCTGTCAAGCACACGCGCCCAGGGCCTGCAGGCCCTGACGCACCCGCCGGCAGATGTGCTGCTGGTCGACCTCGGCCTGCCTGACGGCTCGGGCATTGACGTGATACGCGCCGCACACGTCCGATGGCCGGCCTGCGCCATCATGGTCTGCACGACTTTTGGTGACGAAGCCCATGTGTTGCAGTCCATAGAGGCTGGCGCGTCGGGTTACCTGCTCAAGGACAGCGCCCCCGAGAACATGCTGGCCGAAATCCGCAGCATTCACAGCGGCGGCAGCCCCATCAGCCCCCTGATTGCGCGGCAGATACTGATGCGCTTTCGCCAGCCGGCCCCATCTGTCGTCACGGCAGCGGCAGCAGCACCAGCAACGCGTAACAGCAGCGAAGCGGCCCTACTGTCCAGCCGCGAGAAGGAGGTGCTGGAACTCATCACCAAAGGTTTTTCGAGCGACGAGATCGCCCGCCTGCTGGGGGTGTCGGTGCATACCGTGCAAACCTACGTACGGCGGGTGTACGGCAAACTCAATGTGAGTTCCAGGGCCGAAGCTATTTACGAGGCCCGGCAGCAAGGCATCATCGCGGCCTGAATGCCCGGGACCGGCTGATATAAACGCAGCATGGGAAGCCCCCTCATCCACGACATGCGCCGCTTGCTGCAAGGCCTGACGGTACTGTTGTTTATTGCAGGAGCCGCCCCCGCGCTGGCGGACACGGACAAACCGCCCCCCCGGGCCAGCCTGCACCTGACCCATGCCCGATTGCTGGTCGTTGATTCGCCGGGCTTCAGCACTCCGCCGCCCTTGCTGCCCATCAGTGCCCTGCCCGACCGCTGGCAGCCAGTCGAGCTTCCCTATGCACCCTTTGTAGCCCTGATACGGCAGGCCGTCACGCGTGCGCCAGCGGCTGCCACACGAACCACCTGGTTCCGGCTGAGCGTGCCGCCGGGCACGACGCTGGCTGGCCCACTGGCCATCTACGGTGCGCGGGTGAAAACCGATGGCACAGTCGCCGTCTATGCCGACGGGCAATTGATACACCGTGCGCAACCAATGGGCCTGTTGTGGGACAGCTCGCGCAGGCCGCTATGGATCCTGCTTGAAGGCGAGGTGCCCCACGACATCCTGTTTCGCCTCGAGCACTCGCGTGCAAGCCAGGTCGCGCTGTCGTCACTATGGCTGGGCCCGGCAGACGATCTGGCCTGGCGCTTTCGCTGGCGACAATGGTTACAGCAGGAACTGCCGGCCATGTGCGGTGCAGCTTTTCTGGCGGTTGGTATTTTTGCGCTTTTTATCTGGATGCGGCGCCTACGTGAGCCCGGCTACCTGTTGTTCTTCGCCATGTCCGTGGTGGCCTTCGCGCGCGGCCTGCATTTTTACGTTGATTTCCGGGTAGCCAACGACTGGTTTGCCTGGATGACGGTGAACTCCCTGCTCTGGCTGGTCACCACCGTTCACATCGCCATCAGCCTGATCAACCAGCGACCGCGGCAATGGCTGACCGGCCTGCTGGTTAGTGTCACTGTGTCTATCGGTGTGCTGACACTGCCCATGGTTCAGGCGCTGCCCAATACGCCACGCGTGACGCCACTGATCTATGCCATCGCCGCCCTGATGTGCCTGATGGTCGGCGTGTCCGGCCTGCTCAAATCGTGGCGCCATTCAGCCGAGGGCATGCTGGTGTCGGCGGGTGTACTGGTGTGCATGCTGTTCGGTGTGACCGACTGGCTGCTGCAGAACAACTTCATCAGCCCCGAAGGCTGGTACCTCGGGGCCTACACCAATGTGATGTGTTTCGGTGTCTTCACCTACCTGATGAATCGCCGCTACATCGGCGCCATGGCCGAGGTGGAGCAAACCAACGCACAGCTCGAAAAGCGCTTGCAGGCCCGTGAAGCAGAACTGGCTGACAGCTACCAGCGGCTGCGCGATGTCGAAAAACGCCAGATGGTCAGCGACGAGCGCCAGCGGCTGACACAGGACATGCATGACGGCCTGGGCTCGTCGCTGGTGACAGCGCTGCGTGTTGTGGAAAGCGGCAAGATGAGCGAAGCCGAAGTGGCGCAGGTGCTGAAGAGTTGCATTGATGACCTCAAGCTGACGATCGACTCTATGGAGCCGGTAGAGGCCGACCTGCTGTTGCTGCTGGCCACCTTGCGCTACCGGCTGGGTCCGCGGCTGGCAGCTGCCGGCGTCAAACTCCATTGGGACATCACGGACCTGCCCCGCCTTGACTGGCTGGACCCACGCAATGCATTGCACATCCTGCGGACGCTGCAGGAAGCTTTCACAAATATCCTGAAACACACCAGCGCGACGGAAATCCGCGTCAGCACCGGTGTGGAAAACGCTGGTGTGACCGTCACCATCGCCGACAACGGCGAGGGCTTTGAAATCGACGCTGCCATGAAGAGTGGCGGCAAAGGCCTGAGTAACCAGGTACGCCGCGCGCAGGCGATGGGCGGCGACGTTCGCTGGGTGTCAGGCACCCAAGGCACACGCCTCACGCTGTGGCTACCCGAGACCCGAGCCGCGGCATGAACCTGCAGCTTGGGCGGGAACTGCAGCCGCTATTCTTTCAATAGCAATCCGCGCTGGTAGGCATTGGGTTTCAGGCCTTTTTGATACCTGAAAATGGCACTTTTGAGGCCAAAAATGCCTGTTTTTGGTTTTGGCGGTGCTGGCTGGCGCTTCAGGGGCTCTTAAAAACAGCTGTTATAGCTAAATTAGCTGTTTTCTGGCGGCCGGGGCCGTAGGACATCACGCACCTGCTATCAAGTGCATGCCGTGTGGCGCTGTCCCCGATAAAGCGTTAATTTTCAGGGGTACCAGCAAAGTAGCCATCAACAGGAGCAAGGATGCCATCCCATTCACTTGAACCCGTCATAGTTGCCATCAAGACACGCCTGCCTGCCAGACATGAAACGGTGTTTGACGCCTGGGTCACACCAGACATCGCAAAAGCTTTTTTCTTCACCACGCCAACTGGCGAGGTGGTGCGCTACGAGATGGCACCTCAAACGGGCGGCACCTTCACCATCACCGAGCGCAGGCCCAAAGACGATGGACAACCGGGCACCCATGACGTACTGCATCTAGGGCACTACATCGAAATTGCGCGGCCCGACCGGCTGGTTTTCAGCTTCAGCGTGCCGCAATACAGCAGCGAGGAAACCGTGGTAGCGCTTGATTTTGTATCGGTGTCTTCAGGCGATTGCGACCTGACCTTGACGCACAGCTTGGGCAGCAGCGAGACCGCACACCAGTACAGGGACCAGACCGAAAAAGGCTGGCGTACCGTGCTGGGCCGATTGGAAAAGGCGCTGGCCCGCCGGCAAGGTTAAGGTAACAAGCCGAGTACCGTTTCCGGCGGCCGGCACAGCGCTGCACCTTTGCCGGTTACAACAATGGGGCGATTCATCAATACCGGATGCGCCACGATGGCCTCCAGCAACACATCTTCTGCCAGAGACGGATCAGCCAGGCCCAGGTCCTGGTACGCAGCTTCTTTTTCACGCAGCACGTCACGCACCGAAATCCCCAGCTTTTGCAGCAAGGCCTGCAACTGCGCTTTGGACAGTGGCGTTTTAAGGTACTCCACCACCTCGGGCTCGATGCCTTTCTCGCGTATCAGGTCCAACGCTCCGCGCGAGTTACTGCATTTGGGGTTGTGATAAATCGTGACTTTGCCCATGGTTTCAAAACCTTGATGAATAAAAAAAGCAGATGGCAGGTGGCAGGTGGCAGGTGGCAGGTGGCAGGTGGCAGCTTACGGCAGCCACTTCTGCAGGAACTGCGCCTGGCCCATCGCCGGATCCAGCTGGTAGCCGGCGAACCCCGTGCGCTGGTACAGCCTGATCGCACTGCCATTACCCTGCAGTACTTCCAGCGTCAGCTTGCAGGCGCCGCGCTCGCGTGCGATCTGCTCGACCAGCGCCAGCATTGCCTCGCCCACGCGCTGTCCGCGCCAGGCTGGCAACACCACAACGTCGTGCACATTGACCAGCGGCTTGCAGGCAAAGGTCGAGAAGCCTTCAAAACAGTTCACCAGCCCCACAGCGTTATCGCCGTCGAAAGCCAGCACGCTGAAAGCTTGCGACCGCGCGGCCAGTTCGCCGACCAACCTGTCTTTGCACGAATCCGCAAGCGGCGCGCCGCCACCTGCCGGGTCACGTGCATAAGCGTCCAGCAGCATGACAAGCGCTTCGCCATGGCTGAAATTGCCATAGTCTGCGCGGCATATCAGTAGCGGTTTCAAGAGGGCTTTATTTACCTGGTCCATGGGCTATACGGGGAGTTATTTGGCGATTCTAGGGACTGAACAGATGATGCCGCTGAGGCTTTACAGCAGAGTCGGCCCATCACCCTAAAATCCAGCATCGCCGGTTTGCAAGAAACCGGCAAAACCTATAAATCAGGAGACAGCATGCCATTGACCTTTTCATTCGTCCCACCATTTTCCAGGCGAGCCATCATCGCCGCGGCCAGCGCATTGCTGCTGGGCGCTGGGCTGCCCGTTGTGGCATACGCACAAGGTAAAACCGTACTGCGTATCTCCACCCCGGCAGTACCGGACGACTGGCACGCAAAAATGTGGACAGTCTTCAAGGAGAACCTTGAAAAGGCGGCCCCCGGCGAATTTGATGTGCAGATCAACCTGAATGCAGCGTTGTTCAAGCAGGGCGCAGAGCCCGCGGCGATGGCACGCGGCAACCTGGAGTTGACCTCGGTATCCGCCTTCGACATCGCCAAGCTGGTGCCCGAGTTCTCTATCTTCACGGCTGGGTATGTGGTACGTGACCCGGCACACCAGCAAAAGGTGTTTAACGGCCCCATCGGTGAAGGCCTGTTCAAAACCGTGTCTGACAAGATGGACGTCACCGTGCTGTCGACCGTCTACCTCGGCACACGCCAGCTCAACCTGCGAGAGGTGCGCAACGTCAAAACCCCGGCCGACCTGAAGGGCGTGAAGCTGCGCATGCCCGGCTCGAAAGAGTGGCTGTTTCTGGGTGAGGCGCTGGGTGCCACTGCCACCCCGCTGGCTTTTGGTGAGGTGTACCTGGGCCTGAAGACCGGCACCATAGACGGCCAGGACAACCCGCTGCCCTCGGTGCGCGCCGCCAAATTTTATGAAGTGACCAAACAACTGGTGCTGACCAGTCACCTGGTCGACAGCCTGTTCATCGCCATCTCGAACAAATCGTGGAATGCGATGAATGCCGCGCAGAAAACAAAGGTACGCGCAGCCGCGCAGGCCGCTGCCGTCTACAACAACGACAACCGCATACGTGAAGAAGGCCAACTGGTTGACTTCTTCAAACAACAGGGCCTGCAGGTCAGCACGCCGGATGTGGATGCCTTCCGCAAGGCAGTACAGACGAGCTACCAAAAATCCGACTATGCAAAAGTCTGGCCGCAGGGCCTGCTTGAGCGCATCAACAGCACCCGGTAAACGCGGCAGAAAGCACCATCTCCCAGATGAAAAGCTGGCCCCGCAAGGCTGCCAACGTAATTGGCGGCGGGCTCTTCCTGACCCTGTTCCTCGTGTTTGTCGTGCAGGTCACGGCCCGCTTTGTGTTCAACAAGCCGATGGCCTGGACAGACGAACTGGCGGTGATTCTTTATGTATGGGTCATCCTCTGGGCCGCCGCTTTTGTGGTGCCCGATCGTGAACACGTGGTGTTTGACCTGGTGTGGAACAACGTGCCGCAGCGCGCCCGGCAGGTGATGGCCATCACGGGCAACCTGATGGTCGGTGGGCTTGCGCTTTATGGCATTCCCGGCACTTGGGACTATGTGCACTTCATGGCCCGCGAAGGCACGCCCGTGCTTGGCCTGCCTTTCATGTGGGTGTTTCTTCCCTTTGTCTTTCTGCTGGCGGCTATCGCCGTGCGCTGTGCATGGGGCATACGGCAGGCCGTGCTCGGCATGGGTCTTGAGGCGGAGCTCAGGCTGTGAGCATGGCGCTCTGGGTGCTGGTCCTGGTCCTGGTGGGTGGCATGCTGCTGCGCATGCCGATCGGCTTTTCAATGCTGGTCTCTGGCATTGCCTACCTGATGGTGAAGCAGCAGGACATCGGGCTGGTGGCGGAACAGATTGGCAATGGGCTGTACAACAGCTATGTGCTGCTGGCAGTCCCGCTGTTTGTATTTGCCGCCAACATCATGAATGCAGGCACCGTCAGTGAACGTATTTTCGATTTCTGCCGCATAGCAGTTGGCCGCATGCGCGGCGGGCTGGCGCAGGTGGACATTCTGGTCAGCGTGATCTTTTCGGGCATGAGTGGCAGCGCGATCGCCGACGCGGCCGGGCCGGGCCTCGTCACGATAAAGCAGATGCTGAAAAAACCTGAATACTCGCGCGGCTTTGCCGGCGCAGTGGTGGTTGCCAGCGCCACGCTGGGCCCCATCATTCCCCCATCGATTCCGATGATCATCTATGCGCTGGTATCGGGCGCTTCGGTCGGCGCCCTCTTCCTGGGCGGCGTGGTGCCCGGCTTCCTGATGGCGATACTGATGATGGTGGTTGTGCATTTCATCGCCGTGAAACGCGGCATGCCGCGCGAAGACAAGATTCCGCTGAAAGCGTGGCCGGCCATCATTTACCGGGGCGCATTGCCGCTGTCGATGCCCATCGTGTTGCTGGGTGGCATTTACTCAGGTGCATTCACGCCAACAGAAGCTGCCGCTGTGGCTGCCCTGCATGCCCTGGTACTGGCCGGCGTTGTTTATCGCGCGCTCAGCTGGCGCAGCTTCTGGGGTGTGGTGATGGAGTCCACACGCGGCAGTGCTGTCATCACGATGATCCTGGCCGGCTCTTTCATGCTGAACTACGCCTTTACTGCAGAAGGCGTGCCGCAGGCCATGGCGATGTGGGTGGACAGCCTGCATTTGTCCCAGACCGGCTTTTTGCTGATGGTCAACCTGATGTTCCTCGTGCTGGGATGCTTCCTCGATGTGTCGGTACTGCTGCTGGTGTTTGTGCCCATGCTGCTGCCAGCGGCGAAACTGCTGGGCGTGGACCTGGTGCACTTTGGTGTGCTGGTGGTGCTGAACATGATGATCGGGCTGATACACCCGCCGTTCGGCATGCTGCTGTTCGTGACGAAGGCACTCACCGGTATACCGATAGGCGAAATGATGAAGGAAGGCTGGCCCTTCCTGGTCATGCTGCTGCTGTTGCTGCTAGCGATCACCTTCTTCCCGCAGATTGTGCTGTGGCTGCCGCAGACCATGGGCTACGGCAGCAAATAGCGGCGGGCCTGTTCCCCGCCGTCAACCGCCCGACTTAATGGTGGCGGCAATACGCTCGGCGCAGGCCTGGGCCTGCTGAGCATCACGGGCCTCTACCATCACACGCAGCAGGGGCTCGGTGCCGCTGGCGCGTATCAATACCCGGCCTGTGTCGGCCAGCTCGGCCTCTGCACTTTTGGTGGCAGAGGTGAGCTGCGCGTTGTTTTTCCAGTCCAGGCCTGTCTGAATGCGCACGTTGATCAAGGTCTGCGGGAACAGCACCACATCAGCGAGCAGTTGAGCAATCGTCTTGCCGCTACGCGCGCAGGCCTGAAGCACCTGCAAAGCGCTGATCAGACCATCGCCAGTGGTGTGTTTGTCCAGTGCCAGCAGATGGCCAGAACCCTCACCGCCCAGCAACCAGCCGCGCTTGTCCAGCTCTTCAAGCACATAGCGGTCACCGACTTTGGCGCGCACAAACTCGACACCTTTTTTCTTCAAGGCCACCTCGACCGCCATATTGGTCATCAAGGTGCCGACGGTGCCCGGCACTTTCTCGCCGCGCGCAAGGCGCTCATTGACCATCAGGTACAACACTTCGTCGCCGTTGAACAGCCGCCCCGCGGCATCGACCAGTTGCAAACGGTCGGCGTCTCCATCCAGTGCAATGCCGTAATCGGCCTTGTGTGCCTTGACGGCGGCAATCAGCGCTTCGGGATGTGTCGCACCGACCTTGTCGTTGATGTTGGTGCCATCAGGCGAGCATCCGATCGCAATCACTTCTGCGCCCAGCTCATGGAACACCATGGGCGCTATGTGATAGGCCGCGCCATGCGCGCCGTCCACCACAATCTTCAGACCCTTCAGGGTCAGATCATTGGCAAAGGTGCTTTTGCAAAACTCGATATAACGGCCAGCGGCGTCGTCCAGCCTGCGTGCCTTCCCCAGTGTGGCGGAGTCAGCCCAGACGGGCGCTTCTTCAAGTGCAGCTTCGACCGCCAGTTCCCATTCATCGCCGAGCTTGGTGCCCTGCGCGCTGAAGAACTTGATGCCGTTGTCCGGATACGCATTGTGGCTGGCACTGATCACGACACCGAGGCTGGCACGCTGCGCGCGCGTGAGGTAGGCCACGCCCGGCGTAGGCAATGGTCCGAGCAGAACAACATCAACACCGGCGGAATTAAAGCCCGATTCCAGTGCGCTTTCCAGCATGTAACCAGAGATGCGGGTGTCCTTGCCAATGAGCACGGTTGGCCGCGACTCGGTGCGCTTGAGAACGCGGCCCACGGCATGCGCCAGGCGTAACACAAAGTCAGGGGTGATAGGCGCCTGGCCGACCGTGCCCCGAATGCCGTCGGTGCCAAAGTATTTTCTTGTCATTGTTATTTTTGCCGGAAGCTTGATTGGAATTTGCGCTGATTTTAGGGTGCAGTCCCGGCAGGAGTCGCCGCACGCCAGATCTTCAGCGCCTGCACAGTCTCGCGGACATCATGCACCCGCACCACACGGGCGCCCCGATCAATTGCAAGCACTGCCGCGGCCACACTGGGAACCATGCGGTCCGCAATGTCGAGTTTGGCAACAGAGGCCAGCGAATCGTTGATGATGGCAGCCAGCGAGGACTTGCGCGACCAGCCTGCCAGCACGGGGTAACCGGCCTCAAGCAAATCGCGCTGGCGGGCCAGCAAAGCGAAGTTCTGTGCAACCGTCTTGCCAAAGCCTATGCCCGGATCCAGCACGATGCGGGACGCATCAACGCCCAATGCTTCAAGCTGTGCAGCGGCCTTGCGCAGGAAATCCAGCACCTGTTCCGGCACATTACCGTCCATGGGCAAGACCTGCATGGTGGTTGGCTCTCGGTGCATATGCATCAAGCAGACGCCGCAGTTCGGGTGCGCGGAAACGACCTCATGCGCACCAACGTGCCGCAACGCCCATATGTCATTGATGATGTCCGCGCCGATGTCCAGCACTGCCTGCATCACTTGGGGCTTGTAGGTATCGACGGAAACCGGCACACCAAGGCGCACAGCATGTTTCACCACCGGCAAAACACGCTCCAGTTCGTCTTCCAGCGAAACGGGGGCTGCTCCTGGACGGGTGGATTCGCCACCGATATCAAGGATGTCCACGCCCTCTTCCACAAGTTGTGCGCAGCGTTCGAAGATACCCAGCATGCTTCCGTCCGGACGGTAGAACTTGCCGCCGTCAGAAAAGGAATCCGGCGTGGTGTTGACGATGCCCATCACACGTGGACTGGTCAGGTCTATCTGAAAACGTGAGGTTTGCCAGATCACAAAATGCCTCTAAAAAAAAACTGCGGCAGATAAAGAAAAACCCGGGACCAGCCCGGGTTTGTCAAAGTCAGACCAGCATCAGGCCACCGTTGGCGCCGGGTCGGTGCTGACGGCAGGGGTGCCACCCGTCGGGCCACCACCACCGCCCACTGACGGGTTGCGCGGCGTCCAGTCCTTCGGGGGGCGCGGCTCCTTGCCGGCAATGATGTCATCAAGCTGCTCACCGTCGATGGTTTCCCACTCGAGCAGGGCCTTGGCCATGGCGTGCATCTTGTCCTTGTTTTCTTCAATCAGGGTACGCGCAACGGTGTACTGCTGGTCAATGATGCGGCGCACTTCGCTGTCCACCTTTTGCAGGGTGGCTTCGCTCATGTTGTTGGTCTTGGTGACCGAACGGCCCAAAAATACCTCGCCTTCGTTCTCGGCATAGACCATGGGACCGAGGGCTTCGGTCATACCGTAGCGGGTCACCATGTCGCGGGCAAGCGAGGTGGCGCGCTCGAAGTCGTTGCTGGCGCCGGTCGTCATCTGGTTCATGAAGACTTCTTCAGCGATACGGCCACCAAACAGCATGCTGATCTGGCTAAGCATGAACTCGCGGTCATAGCTGTAACGGTCCTGCGCCGGCAGGCTCATGGTGACGCCAAGCGCACGGCCGCGCGGGATGATGGTGACCTTGTGCACAGGATCGCACTTTGGCAGCATCTTGCCGATCAACGCATGGCCTGATTCGTGATACGCGGTGTTGCGGCGCTCTTCTTCGGGCATGACCATGCTCTTGCGCTCTGGTCCCATCAGGATTTTGTCCTTGGCCTTTTCGAAGTCCTGCATTTCAACCGTGCGGGCGCTGCGGCGTGCGGCCATCAGGGCGGCTTCATTGCACAGGTTGGCCAGGTCGGCGCCGGACATACCGGGCGTTCCGCGTGCGATGACGCCGGGGCTGACGTCCTGACCGAGCGGGACCTTGCGCATATGCACATTCAGGATCTGTTCACGACCGCGGATATCAGGCAGCGTCACATAAACCTGCCGGTCAAAACGGCCGGGACGCAGCAAGGCTGCATCCAGAATGTCGGGCCGGTTGGTAGCAGCAACAACAATCACGCCAACGTTGGTTTCAAAACCGTCCATCTCTACCAGCATCTGGTTGAGTGTTTGCTCGCGCTCGTCATTACCCCCGCCCAGGCCCGCGCCACGCTGGCGGCCGACTGCATCGATTTCATCGATAAAGATGATGCAGGGTGCGTTCTTCTTGGCGTTGTCGAACATGTCGCGCACACGGGATGCACCCACACCGACGAACATTTCCACGAAATCCGAACCGGAAATAGAGAAGAAAGGCACCTTGGCTTCACCGGCAATGCTCTTGGCCAGCAAGGTCTTGCCGGTGCCCGGAGGGCCGACCAGCAACAGGCCGCGCGGGATGCGCCCGCCCAGCTTCTGGAATTTTTGCGGGTCTTTAAGGAAATCGACGACCTCCTTCACTTCTTCCTTGGCCTCATCGCAGCCGGCGACATCGGCAAAAGTCACCGGATTGGTGGATTCGTCAAGCAAGCGCGCCTTTGACTTGCCGAAGCTGAAAGCCCCGCCCTTGCCGCCGCCTTGCATCTGCCGCATGAAATACACCCATACGCCAATGAGCAGCAGCATCGGACCCCAGCTGACCAGCAACGTCATCAACAGAGAGCTTTCTTCACGCGCCTTTACATCGAACTTGACGTCGTTGGCGATCAGGTCGCCAACCAGTCCACGGTCCAGATAGGTTGCATTGGTGCGGACCTTGCGGTCGTCCGTTGTAGTGGCGACGATCTCGGTTCCGCCCTGGCCCTCGGCAATAGTGGCCTGCTTGATTCGTTTGCCACGTACCTCCTCCAGGAACTCGGAGTAACCCAGTGAGGAGGCATTGCCACCGCCGCGGGTATCAAACTGCTTGAATACGGTGAACAGCACCATGGCGATCACCAGCCAGATTGCAATTTTGGAAAACCACTGATTATTCAAGGATGACTCCGATGTAAAAGCCCAAATGCATTAAGAGGGCACATGCGACTGATTTTAGGCCTTTCAAGGGCCAAAACCGCATAAAACCGCCCTTACACCCCTTGGTTTAAAGCGGGTTTAGGCTTTTTTGGCGCCTCACCAGCGACAGGGTGAACGTAGGCCTGAGTTATTTAAGGCCAAGGCCAACCAGAAATGTCTCGGATGACCCGGGTCTTGAAGCCTTGGGTTTGAAGCGCTTGAACACTTTAAATGTGTCCTTGAAAAGCTTGACCATAGGGTCGTAAGCACCCCCATGAAACAGCTTGACGACAAGCGCGCCGTCCGGTTTCAGGTGAGTCAGCGAAAAATCCACAGCAAGCTCCACCAGGTCGCTGATACGTGCTGCATCTGCAGACTCTATACCAGAGAGGTTGGGCGCCATGTCAGAAATGACAACGTCTACTTTCCGGTCACCGGCGGTGGCTGACAGGGTTTCTTCGAGCAGTTTCAGCACGCCTGCTTCCCGAAAATCGCCCTGAATAAACACCACGCCTTCAATAGGCTCCATTGGCAGTAAATCGAGTGCCACTATCTTGCCGTTCAGCTCGCCCGCAGCTGCACCGGCAGGCGAAAGTTTGCGCCGCGCATACTGGCTCCAGGCACCCGGAGTGCTGCCCAGATCGACCACGACATAACCAGGCCGGATCAGATTGAGGTTCTCGTCAATTTCCTTCAATTTATAAGCCGCACGCGCCCTATAACCGTCCTTCTGCGCCTGTTTGACGTAGGGGTCGTTGATATGCTCGTGCAGCCACGCCTTGTTCACCTTGCCGCCGCTTTTTGCCGCAGGCTTGGTTGCAGGCTTTGTATTTGCTTTCATCCACCGATTGTCGCCCCTCCCCGCTAGTTGCCAATAGGCCCCGGCAACGATAAACACCGATAATCAGACCCATGGCCCAAATACAACTTACCCCCGCGCAGCGCAAGGACCACAGGTCCGACGCCCATCACCTCAATCCCGTGGTGATGATTGGATCTGACGGCCTTACAGCCGCCGTCAAAAAAGAGACTGATGCGGCCTTGAACGCACACGGCTTGATCAAGGTGCGCGTCCAATCCGACGACAGGCCAGGCCGTGAAGCGATTTTCCAGGCCCTGGCTGACGAGCTAAACGCGGCCCCTATCCAGCACATCGGCAAATTGCTGGTGTTATGGCGTCCGATGCCTGAAAAGGAAAAAAAGGTCAATGAAGACCGCATGCCGGGTCCGCGTGATATCAAGGTCTTGAAGAACAGTTCGCGTTATGGCCAGCGCCCGGAGGTCAAGACCCTGAGGGTGCTGGGTAATCAGCGCCTGACACCAGGCGGCACGGTCAAACGTGCAAAAAAACGCCTGCAAACCAGCGTCAAGAAACGGGCACAAGACTGACGGAGTTTCAGTTTTCAGGCATTTTTACCCTTTTTATTCGGCTAGGCAGCCCTAGCTATCAGTGATGACAAACCCACTTCTCGATTTCTCCGGCCTTCCACTGTTTGACCGCATCCGCCCAGAAGACGTGGCGCCAGCCCTGGAGGAATTACTGGCCGCCTCTGAGACAGCCCTTGAAAAAGTGATTGCACCCGGGTTTCCTGCAGACTGGAGCCTCATAGCTGGAACCCTGGATACCGCGACCGAGAGGCTCGGACGAGCCTGGGGATCGGTAAGTCACCTCAATTCTGTTGCCGATACGCCCGAACTGAGGGCCGCCTACAACGCTGGTCTGCCCAAAGTCACGGATTTCTGGACCCGTCTGGGCGCTGACGAACGGCTTTACGCCAAGTACAAATCGATTGATGTCGACAGCCTGAATCCGGAGCAGCGTCAGGCCCACAAAAATGCCATTCGCAATTTTGTGCTGTCCGGCGCAGAACTAAAGGGCGCTGACCGCGAACGTTTCGCCAAGATTCAGGAGCGGCAGGCGGAATTTAGCCAGAAGTTCAGCGAAAACTCGCTGGACTCGACGGACGCATTTGCCTACTACGCTCGCGAAGACGAACTCGATGGTCTTCCGGCAGATGTCAAGGCAGCAGCACGCGAGATGGCCAGGGCCGAGGGCAAGGATGGCTTCAAGCTGACGTTGAAGATGCCAAGCTATCTGCCGGTGATGCAGTTTGCCCACAACAGCGCCCTGCGGGAAGCGCTGTACCGCGCTTACAGTACCCGTGCCAGTGACCAGGCGCCTGCCGAGTTCAGCCGCTTTGACAACAGCGCCGTGATGGAAGAAATTCTGGCACTTCGTCTTGAGGAAGCCCAATTGCTGGGTTACCAGAACTTTGGGGAAGTCTCTGTCGTTGCAAAAATGGCCAAGTCGCCTGCAGAAGTCATTGCTTTTTTACGGGACCTTGCCCTTCGTGCCAAACGCTATGGAGAGAAAGACGTCGCCGACCTCCGGTCTTTTGCGGCAGGAAGTATGGGCATCGCAGAACCACAACCCTGGGACTACGCCTATATCGGCGAAAAGCTGAAAGAAGAGCGGTATGCCTTCAGTGAGCAGGAGGTCAAGCAGTACTTCACTGCACCCAAAGTGCTTGCAGGTCTTTTCAAAATTGTGGAAACCCTGTTTGAAGTCAGTATCCGCAAAGACTCTGCGCCAGTCTGGAAGCCCGGCGTTGAGTTTTACCGCATTGAACGAGCCGGCGAGCTGGTTGGTCAGTTTTACCTTGACCAGCCTGCACGTACCGGCAAACGGGGTGGCGCATGGATGGACGACGTGCGCACCCGCTGGCTGCGCCCGGACAATCACCAGTTGCAAACCCCGGTCGCTCATCTGGTCTGCAATTTTGCAGATGGCGTGGGCGGCAAACCTGCCTTGCTCACGCACGACGACGTCACCACGCTATTTCACGAATTCGGCCACGGCCTGCACCACATGCTGACGCAGGTAAACGAGCGAGATGTGTCAGGAATCAGCGGTGTTGAATGGGACGCTGTTGAGTTGCCGAGCCAGTTCATGGAAAACTTTTGCTGGGAATGGGATGTCATCAAGCATATGACTGCCCACGTCGATACCGGTGCGCCACTGCCGCGTGAATTGTTTGACAAGATGCTGGCTGCGAAGAACTTCCAGAGTGGCATGCAGACGCTGCGCCAGGTCGAATTTTCACTGTTTGACATGCTGCTTCACACTGACTGGCGACCTGGCCAGAAGATCATGGAGATGCTCAACGGCGTTCGCGATGAGGTCGCAGTCATCAAATCGCCCGTTTACAGCCGCACACCCAACACGTTTGGCCATATTTTTTCCGGCGGCTATGCGGCGGGTTATTACAGCTACAAATGGGCAGAAGTGCTGTCGGCCGATGCGTATGCCGCTTTCGAAGAAACTGCAGTGACAGTAGGTAGCGGCCAGCACGCCTCAACCAGCACGGTGACGGTAGAGACTGGTCGGAAATACCGCCACGCAATACTCGAAGCGGGTGGCAGCCGTCCGGCCATGGAGTCTTTCAAGGCATTTCGGGGCCGTGAACCGACGATTGACGCCCTGATGCGTCATCAGGGAATGGCCTGAGTGCGTTAAAGCTTGGATATCTAGATAGTTCAAGGAAAAATTGCCGCGGGATCAACGTGGTGATTTACCGACAATGATTTACCGGGAAGACACATGAAATCCATCATCCAGAAATTTCTGTCCTTGAGTGCCGCTACGGTCGCTGCGAGCTGCCTGTACTCGGGTATCGCGCACGCGCAGCAGGTGTACCGGATCGTCGGCCCGGATGGCAAGGTAACGTTTTCCGACAAACCACCGCCGGCAACCAGCAACGCCAAAGTGTCAACGCCCACGCTGGGTTCTACAGGAGGCGCCTCCAGTGGTGCTGGCCTGCCCTTTGAATTAAGGCAGGTTGTTTCGAAATACCCGGTCACCATTTACACGCGCGGCGGCTGTGCACCTTGTACCTCCGCACGCAACTTGCTGGTAAACCGGGGCGTCCCATTTACCGAAAAAACAATCGCTACGTCTGATGATGCGGAGGCGCTGCAGCGAATAAGCGGGGAGTCCACCCTGCCCTTTGCCACCATAGGCGGCCAGCAAATGAAGGGCTTCTCGGATATTGAATGGACGCAGTTTTTGAATGCAGCAGGTTATCCGGCGAGTTCCCTGCTGCCCGCGGGTTACCGTCAACCGGCAGCCACGCCACTGGTGGCTGTAGCACCGCCTCCAGCAAGTCCTGCAGCGAACGCTCCGACACCTGCAGTTCGTCCTGCCACGCCTGCAGTCCAGCCCGCGCCCAGCAATCCCGCAGGTATCCGCTTCTGACGCTCTGACGGGGCCTCCGGCTTAAAAGAGCATGGTTCTGACGCCTGTCGATGTACCCAGCAGGCAGACATTGGCCTTTTGAAAGGCAAAAACGCCGGCGGTCACAACGCCTGGCCATTGACTGACTTCAGATTCAAAAGCCTGGGGGTTGATTATCTTCAACCCGGTCACGTCCAGGATGTTCTGACCGTTGTCGGTGACGAGGGGTACCCCATCCTTCAGGCGCAAAGAGGCAACACCACCCAGCGCAGCAAACTGCCGCGAGATACGTTTCGTTGCCATAGGTATCACTTCAACCGGTAAGGGGAAACTGCCAAGTACCTGGACAAGCTTTGACTCATCTGCAATACAGACAAATTTACGGGACTGGGCTGCCACGATTTTTTCACGCGTCAACGCTGCGCCACCGCCTTTCACCATAAAGCCCGCATTGTCAATTTCGTCTGCGCCGTCAATGTAGACCGCCAGTTCATCCACCTCAGAGGTATCCAGGACCTTGATGCCCAAGGCCTGCAAGCGTGCCGTTGAAGCCACCGAGCTGGATACGGCACCCGCAATACCATCCTTCATCGTTGCCAGTGCATCAATGAACTTGTTGACCGTGGATCCGGTGCCCACACCAACGATGCTGCCCGGCTGCACATAGTGCAATGCTGCCTGGCCAACCAGTGTTTTCAGTTCGTCTTGAGTCATTTTCAGCCTGTATCTGTTGTACGGAAATTAAGGAGATAGGTTTTGCGACAATCGTGGATGTCGCACTGAACTACCCAAATTATCCAATGTCCCTGCTCCCGTACGCTTTCGCCCGACCATTTTTATTTGGACTGGACGCCGAAACTGCGCATGAACTGACGATGGCCTCGTTGGCACGCACCCAAGGCACGCCTTTCTCACTGGCCTACTGCAACACGCGTGTCGATGATCCGGTTGAACTGGCAGGATTGAAGTTCCCGAACAGGATTGGCCTGGCTGCAGGCCTGGACAAAAATGCCCGCTGTATCGACGGGCTGGCTGCAATGGGCTTTGGTTTCATAGAGGTGGGTACGGTCACGCCAAAAGCGCAGGAGGGCAACCCGAAGCCGCGCATGTTCCGGCTTCCACAGGCCAACGCACTCATCAACAGACTGGGTTTCAACAACGAAGGGCTGGACGCCTTCCTTGCGCATGTTCAGACCTCCCGCATTCGCAAGCAAAATTCCGGGCCAACGCCCATCCTGCTCGGCCTGAACATCGGAAAGAATGCCGCTACCCCGATTCAGGATGCAGTGAATGACTACCTCACCTGCCTCAATGGTGTCTATCCGCATGCGGATTACGTGACGATCAACATCTCCAGCCCCAACACCAAAAATCTCCGTACGCTTCAAAGCGACGAAGCCCTTGACGCACTGCTTGGCAGCATTGCCAAGCGCAGGGAAACCCTGGCCAGCCGCCATGACAAAAGTGTGCCCGTGTTTGTGAAAATTGCGCCCGACCTTGATGAAGATCAGGTGAGCATGCTGGCAGCAACACTCAAGCGCCACGGCATGGACGGCGTCATTGCAACCAACACCACCATCAGTCGGGAGGCGGTTAAAGGGATACCGCATGCAGAAGAAGCCGGCGGTCTCAGCGGATCGCCCGTGCTGGAAGCCAGCAACCGTGTGATCTCCCGGCTGCGCGCATCGCTCGGCAAAGACTTCCCCATCATTGGCGTGGGCGGCGTGATGAGTGGCGCCGATGCGGTCTCAAAAATCAGGGCCGGTGCAGACGTTGTACAAATCTATACAGGCCTGATCTACAAAGGCCCGGCACTCGTCACCGAGGCCGCGCTGGCCATCAAAAAGGCCCGCTGATCTTTACAAGTCCAAGTCAATCGGCTGGGCCAAGGCGTGAGACGACTTCCGCAGCGCTCATCACATCGCCAAACTGCTGGATGAAGGTTTCCAGCGTCGCTTGATGCTCATCATCAGACAGCGCTGCGCAGCAATCTGAAACCATGACGACCTTGAAGTCCAGCATCATGGCGTCGCGGCCGGTGGACTCGCAACAGACATTGGTTTTGGTTCCCGCTATCAACAGGGTGTCTATACCGTAATTGCGGAGCATCGGCTCCAGTGTGGATGAGCCGGCAATCAGCGCGCTGTAGCGGTTCTTGATGACCACGATGTCTTCGGGCGCGGTGTCCAGGTCCCTCCACACGGTCTGACGCCCCGGCATCAGGCTTTCCATGGTCCGGGTGCGCACGTCGCTGCTGACAACATTGTCAAAAAACAGCTCCCAGTCGCTGCGATCACCAAGATGCGTATTCGCGTGCAGCACCCAGAAGATGGGGATGTTTTTTTCCCTCAGGAAACCGGTGAGCTCATTGATGGGTGACACGATAGCGCGTGAGCTTGCCACTTCGGCAGGTGAGCCTGGTTCGCAAAAAGTGCTTTGCATGTCGATCACGACCAGGGCCGTCCGCTTCAACTCCAGCGCGTCAAACCAGTGCAGCTTTCCCCTTCTCTTGATAACCCTGTCCACGATATGCTGACGGATACCGGCCTGATGCATGCAATAGTTCCTGAAAAATTACCAACCGATCGAGCCCTTCGCGGGCGCCTGTCTATATTTCTACCATGAAAGAGGAATCGCTCAGGGTTTCTCCCCGTCAGTGCTAGGGTCGGTCATCTAGAGCAATGCGGCAGCAGTTGCATGCAGGGCGAGGCGACTACCATGCGGTAGTTTTCACAATAAAGAGTTGCCGTGCCCCACGAATCACAACGGATATCGCCCTACCCCCACCTGATGGCGCCATTGGACCTGGGGTTCACCACGCTGAAAAACAGGGTGCTGATGGGCAGCATGCATACCGGCCTGGAGGACGGACGCAAACACTTTCCGGCCATGGCGGCCTACTTTGCAGAACGGGCACGCGGCGGCGTTGGTCTGATGGTGACCGGCGGCTTCGCACCCAATATTGCAGGATGGACCAAGCCGTTTGCGGGCATGCTGGCCAGCGCTGGAGCGGCGCGTCGGCACAAGCAGGTCACCGATGCTGTACATGCTGAAGGGGGAAAGATAGCGCTGCAGATACTGCATACAGGCCGCTATGGCTATCACCCGTTATGCGTTGCGCCGTCACGTATCCAGAGCCCCATTTCACCATTCACCCCGCGAGAACTCAGCGCTTCAGGCATTGAGCGGCAGATACGGGCCTTCATACGCTGTGCCATGCTGGCGCGCGACGCAGGCTATGACGGCGTCGAGATCATGGGCAGTGAAGGTTATTTCATCAACCAGTTCCTGGTGAAACATACCAACCAGAGAACTGATGACTGGGGCGGCAGCTATGCCAACCGCATGCGGCTGGCAGTTGAGATCGTCAGGCGCACCCGTGAGGCTGTCGGACCAGACTTCATCCTGATCTATCGGCTGTCCATCATTGACCTCATTCCCGACGGCAGCAGTTGGGATGAAGTGGTCGTGCTTGCCAAAGCCATGGAGGCCGCGGGCGCCACGCTGCTCAACAGCGGCATAGGCTGGCATGAGGCACGTGTACCCACCATTGCCACCTCGGTTCCACGCGGCGCGTTCACCTGGGTCACCAAAAAACTTCGCGACGAGCTTCATGCAGCGGGACTCACCATTCCCGTCATCACCAGCAACCGCATCAACATGCCCGAAGTTGCCGAGCAAGCGCTGGCAGACGGAAGCGCTGACATGGTCAGCATGGCACGGCCGTTCCTGGCCGACCCGGATTTTGTAAACAAGGCTGCGCAAGGGCGACGCAACGACATCAACACCTGTATCGCCTGCAACCAGGCCTGCCTTGATCATGCGTTTCAGGCAAAACTTGCGAGTTGCCTGGTCAACCCTCGCGCGGTGCATGAGACCGAACTGGTCATTCGTGTCACGGCTGAAAAAAAGCGTTTTGCAGTAGTCGGCGCGGGCCCTGCCGGCCTGGCAGCGGCAACAACGCTGGCGCGACGCGGTCACGAGGTTCACCTCTACGACTCTGCAGAAAAAATTGGCGGACAGTTCAACCTCGCCAAACGCGTCCCGGGCAAGGAAGAGTTTGAGGAAACCCTGCGCTATTTCGGCCGGCAGATAGAGCTTACTGGCGTGGTACTGCACCTGAACACACGCGTTACAGCCAGCGACCTTGTCAGCGAATCCTTCAGCGGTGTGTTGCTAGCGACAGGAGTCACGCCGCGAAACCCGCGGATTCCCGGGCAGGAACACCCGAAAGTGCTCAGTTATATCGATGTACTTTTGGGTCGCCAGCCCGTCGGCGAGCGCGTGGCGCTGATAGGCGCAGGCGGCATCGGGTTTGATGTGGCCGAGTTTCTGGTCACGCCTTCCGGTCATTCAACCGCGCTGGACCTGCCGGCATGGCTTGCCGAATGGGGCGTGGCAGACCCCGGAACCGTACGGGGAGGCGTGGTCCGTCCAGCTCCCGAAGCACCTGCGCGGCGGGTTACCCTGTTGCAACGCAAACAGGGCAAGCCAGGTGCCAAACTGGGCAAGACCACGGGCTGGATTCACCGCGCAGCGCTGAAAATGAAGAACGTCGAGATGCTGGCTGGCGTGAATTACGAGCGCATCGTCGAACAGGCCAACGGCATCGGGCTTTTCATCACTTATGGTGAAAAACGACTGGATGGCACTGTCATTGAAGTCGATAACATCGTGCTGTGCGCGGGACAAGAACCGCTGCGCGAGTTGCTTGAGCCTTTGCGCTCAGCCGGCGTAAAGACACACCTCATAGGCGGCGCCGACGAAGCTTCCGAGCTGGATGCCAAACGTGCCATCGACCAAGGCACCCGGCTGGCGGCGCAGCTTTGAGCCCGATTTGATTGCCATGCGAACAGCATTCAAGGCTGATAAGCATCAGTTGTCAGCCGCCAGCATGTTGGCAACAAGCCCACCGATCGCCAGCGAACTTGTGAGACCCGGGGACTCGATACCGAACAGGTTGACCAGCCCGGGCACACCGTGCTCGTGCGGCCCCTGGATTGCAAAGTCAGCCACAGCATCTTGAGGCCCATGGAGTTTGGGCCGTATGCCAGCATACCCGGGTTGCAAGGCGCCATCTGCAAGTGCAGGCCAGTACTTGCGAACCTCGGCATAAAAGGCGTCGCCGCGCGCAGGGTCGACCACAAGGTCATCCGCCGAGGTGACCCACTGCACATCAGGGCCAAACCTGGCCTGCCCGCCAAGGTCAATCGTCAAATGAACACCCAGTCCAGCCGCCTCCGGCACAGGGTAAATCAACCGGCTGAAAGGCGAGCGCCCGCTCAAGCTGAAATAGTTTCCCTTCGCGTACCAGGCGGGGGGTACAAACTTTGCCGCCAGCCCGTCAAAACGGCTCGCCAGGGTAGGCGCGTACAGCCCGGCGGCGTTGACGAGAGTCTTCGCCCTCAGGCACATCCCCTCTTCCGTTCTCAGCGTGATGCCGGCTGCGCTGCACTGCCCAGCCGATAGCGGCGAATTGAAAGCTATAACGCCGCCCGCATTTTCAATATCACCCTGCAATGCGAGCATGAGTGCGTGGCTGTCGACGATGCCAGTGCCTGGCGACAGAATCGCTGCGGCGCATTCAAGCTGCGGCTCCATCGCCCGGGCCTCTTCACGCGTCAACAGCACCAGGTCATGCACGTGGTTGCCGGAGGCCCTCGCCACAATCGCCTGAAGCTGCGCCACCTGTTGCGCGCTGGTCGCCACGATCAGTTTTCCACAGCGACTGTGGCCTATGCCGCGCGCTTCGCAGTAGTCGTACAGCAGCTGTTTGCCTTCGACACAAAGCCGCGCTTTGAGCGAACCTCGCGGGTAATAAATACCGGCGTGAATGACCTCGCTGTTGCGGGAACTGGTGCCCGTTCCGATGGCTGATGCGGCTTCCAGCACCAGCACTTCGCGGCCCTGCAGCGCAAAGGCACGCGCGACCGCCAGCCCGACGACACCGGCTCCCACCACCACACAATCAACCTCGTCCACGAAAACTCCCATCGTTAAAGCAGTCGGGGATCGGTATCGACGAGCATCGCAACCAGTGAGCGAAGATGCGCCTTGAGGGCATCAAAACCGTCGTGCATGTCCAATGTGACTTCATTCATGTAGAGCCGCCGGTTGATTTCCAGCTGGATGCTGTGACGATTGACACCCGGATCGCTATAGCGCCTGACCAGCTCCACGCCTTTGTAAGGGTGGTTGTAGGCCACGCTGTAACCCATGGAACGGAGCGCGTCACAAACCAGTTTCGACAATGCCGGGGCCGCCGTGCTGCCATCCCGGTCGCCCACCACGAAGTCTGCATGTGTCTCGCCCGGAAAATCTGTCGCATTGCTGGAAGCAAAGGCAGGCATCGAATGGCAATTGATGTGAATGCTATAGCCGTGCGCGCTATGCGCCTGGTCAATGGCCGACCCCACTGCAGCGTGATACGGCTTCCAGCACCTGTTTATGCGCGTCAAAATTTCTGCCACCGAAAGTTTGCGAGCATAAAGCGGCAACCCATCATCGGTCGTGCGCCAGATCAGTCCTTTGCCCAGCCGAACCTTGCACATGATGCGGGCATCTGTTTCAACAGGTTCGGGCCATGGCTCGTCAAACAGCGTGACATCCACTTCTGTGGTGTTGCGATTGGCGTCGAGGTAACTGCGCGGAAAGAAAGCCTCGACCCAGTGCACGCCCAGGTCAGGCGCGAAGTCGTATATCTTTTCAACATGCGTGTCCTCAGCCCGACGCAGGATCATGGGATCGCATGCATGCCGGAAATCGGCTGGATAGTCTGTGCCGCTGTGCGGTGAGTCAAGCACCAGTGCCGAGCGCCCCTGAACATGTCGGATCGTGGAGTCCATGAGCCCATTGTGCCGTGCCGGTCCCCGCGGTTGGCGCAGGTGCAGCGGGCGCCACGCACCTTCGCAGCGCAAAGCAGGTCAGCGCTTTCCTACAAGCATCGCTTTTGCGCACCTACATGATGCGCGACCTGGCGCCAATAAAGTGCATGGAGCTTCAGCACAGCCTGGGGTCTTTAAATCACAAACACGACATACCAAAGGACACATCGTGAAAAACTCTTCTCCCAACAAGGCACTGAAAGGTCTTGCATTTGCAGCGGCAGCGGTTTCGCTGCTGATGAGTGCAGGCGTACAGGCACAGACCACCTCGACCTCAAGTGGCTATTCAATGTATGCGCCTGGCTCTGGCTACATTGGCTTGAATGCCGGCCGATCCAGCTATGGTGACCGTACGCCAGGTCTCGGTGGCTTTATCAACGACCGCAGCAATAACGCCTACAGCATTTACGGTGGTAGCTATTTCAACAACAACTTCGGTGTTGAGCTGGGTTACAACGACTTCGGCCGCGTCAACCGCTTCGGTGGCTCCACCACTGCAAACGGCGTGAGCCTGAGCCTGGTGGGTAAGCTGCCTCTCAGCCAGTCGTTCAACCTGCTGGGCCGCCTTGGAGGAAGCTACATCCGCACCGACGTTACTACCGCACCGGCCAGTGGCGTAGCTGCAGGCCGCGACAGCCGCTTCGACGTCTCCTACGGCCTTGGCGCTGAATGGAACTTCACGCCGGCCTGGTCAGCTGTCTTCCAGTATGACGAATACAACCCGCGCTACAACGGTGGCAGCCGCGAACGTCTGAACACCACCACCCTCGGTGTGCGCTACCACTTCTAAATTTTCTCCGGAGTGTTCCTGACCTCAACCTGCCAACCCTCACGGGTTGGCAGGTTTTTTTACGAGCCCGCCTGGATCGGCTCAGGATCGAAAAAACCATTACGAATATCGTAATAGTTTTGCATAAAATCTCAAAAATAAGAAAATTAATACAAATATTGCAACAATAAATAGTATTCAGAGGCGCCAAACCTCCAAAAATCCTTGCAAAAGGACAAAAACAAGCTCGTTTTAGGTATCAAATAGGCCTCTAGCCCAATGGGGACTAGCGCGAACAGCTATTAAATAGATAGCATTCACCACGCCAGGAGTGTCATTATCTAATTGCAGCCAGGTTCCCCAGCCCCGGACGCTACTTCATCTGGACCGAGCCACTGACATTCACAAGAACGGTGCTTTTGCCCGCCTCAACTGATACGGGCGAATCAGCCATCTCGGCCTTGGCCTGCATCGCCATCATCCGGGGACGTGGGACTGACCCCTGATCGTTCGATGTGACGGCGACCTCACGCAGCGAATAGCTGCTGAAACCAAAACCCCTGGCTATCTCCGAGGCTTTTGCCTTGAAGCGATCAATGGCTTGCGTCTGTGCTTCGCCTTCCACGCGGGCACGCTGCTCGCGGCTCAGCGCAAAGCTGACGTTGCCGAGCGTCATGGTCTGTATACGCCCGGCAGTGGTGGTGATGCGGGAGAAATCCTTGCCCTCCAGCACCAGTTCAGTCGAACCCTGCCATCCGTTGATTTTCCCGTCCTTGCCGTAACGCGGGTAGAGGCTGAAGTTGCCCGTCCGTACGTCAAGCTGGCCAGGTAAAGCGGCTGGTCTGGCCACCGCCAGCGCTGCGTCAAGCGCCTGCTTGAGCTGCGTCTGAACCACGCCGGCGTCCGTACCGTCGCGGGTCGTGCTCATCGCGATGGACAACACATCCTGCTGGACTTCGACGCTGCCGCTGGCCGAGAGCTGCGCCACGTTTTGCGGCGCTTCGCGAAAGACCGTCTGGGCGACAGCGCCGGTTGCAAATACACCTGTACAGGCCAGCAACGCACAGCCAGCAACGAGTTTTTTAGTAAGCATTAAAAGTCTTTCGCGAAGTTCAGATAGGACCGAATCACATGCAACCATGTTGCGCGGCCCGGACGGAGCGGAATATTGTCACCTGCCAGGACCTCATGATTTTGAATTGGCGAATTCCGACTACAACAGCTAGCGCCTGGTGGACAAAATAAATCGCCACCACGAACAAGCTTTGTAACAGTGTGTCAAAGTGACCCAAAAATGCCACATCGGGCGTTTTCAGACGTCAAAATGGCCTTGTTACAAATTACCGGAACACCATGAACCAAGCTACCACGACTGCCAGAGCCGACAAAATCCTGATACTTGATGACGATGCGCGTATCCGCGACCTTCTGCGCCGTTACCTGGCCCAGGAAGGATTTGAAGTCATCCTGGCAGAAGACAGCAAGGCCCTCAACCGCATCATGCTGCGCGATGCAGTAGATTTGATAGTACTGGACCTGATGATGCCTGGCGAGGACGGCCTGTCCATTTGCCGGCGCCTGCGGGCTGCAAATGACCGCACGCCCATCATCATGCTGACAGCGAAAGGCGAAGACGTGGACCGCATCGTCGGGCTTGAAGTCGGCGCCGACGACTACCTGTCAAAACCTTTCAATCCCCGGGAGCTGCTCGCGCGCATCCACGCGGTATTGCGCCGTCGGCCTACCGTAGAGGTGCCCGGTGCGCCTTCAGTCGAGCAGGAGATCATCACGTTTGGTCCGTTTTCATTCGACATGGGACTGCGCACCCTGCACAAGAACGGCGAAGAACTCCCGTTGACCACAGGGGAGTTCGCCATGCTCAAAACGCTGGTTCGCCATCCTCGTCAACCGCTGTCACGCGAAAAACTGGCGCAATTGGCACGCGGTCGTGAATTCGAACCTTTTGACCGCAGTCTTGACGTCCAGGTCTCACGATTGCGCAAGTTGATCGAAGTAGACGCGGCCGTGCCCCGCTACATACAGACAGTCTGGGGAGTTGGTTACGTTTTTGTGCCCGATGGCACCAACTAGGCTGGCGCCAGCGACTGACCAGCTTGGCCCTTGATGCCGGGATCAAGGGCCAGTTTACGGTCCGCAATGTTGCGCATAAACTCGAATCCGCCACGACAAGACAAGCGGATATAACAGAATGATGGACGTCACCAGCCCAGCCCCCCTTGAAACCGCTCCAGCCCCCCTGGAGATGCGTCCAAGAAGGGGTTTCAGCCTGTTCTGGCGCACCTTTTTCTTTCTGTCCCTGCTGCTTTTTGGTTCGATAGTCGCGTGGCTGCAAACTTTTCGCTCGGTCGAATCGGAGCCGCGAGCCATCCAGAGCGCCCAGCAACTCGCATCGCTCGTTAACCTGAGCCGGGCGGCCCTTCGTTATTCCGATGCAATTGCACGTGTCTCACTGATCAAGACTCTGGCAACCGAAGAGCGCGTGCGCATCACCATGCACGAACCGAAGGACAAGTTCGAGATATTTGAGAGCGACGACCTGGGCGAACGCATTACCGACGAATTGCAAAGCCGCCTTGGTGCCAGCACTATTGTTGCAAGCAGTGTTAACGGCGAGAAAGGTCTCTGGGTGGGGTTCAACATCGACAAGGATGCCTTCTGGCTGCAAACAGATCTTTCGCGATTGGGACCCTCACGCGGAAGTACCTGGGTCATCTGGCTGATCACGGCCGCAGTACTTTCACTTGCTGGTGCGGCCTTCATAGCGCGCCTGATCAACCGCCCCCTCAAGCAGTTGTCATTTGCAGCAAGCCGCATGCGTGATGGCGATTTTGATGCCAGCCTGCTCGACGAGAAAGTTGCCACCAGTGAAATTCGCGAGGTCAATATCGGGTTCAACCGCATGGCCGAACAGCTGTCGAAAGTAGAACAGGATCGTGCGATCATGCTGGCAGGCATCTCGCACGACCTGCGTACACCTCTGGCACGGCTGCGGCTTGAAACCGAGATGAGCGTGACAGACGATGACGCCCGCGCCCACATGGCAGCAGATATATCCCAGCTTGATGCGATCATCGACAAATTCCTGGACTATGCAAGGCCAGACCCGGCGCAACTCGCACCCGTGTCCCTCAATGCGGTCGTCGAAGCTGCTGTGTACGCCGTAGCGGACTATGAAGACCTCAAGGTCACCATCACAATGCCGGACAACCTGAACGTGCTGGCCGACGAAGTTGAATTGTTGCGCGTGATTTCCAACCTGGTCGAAAATGCGCGCCGTTACGGGAAAACGCCGGAGACAGGAGTCGCGCTTGTAGATATTGCAGCCAAGGCCCGCGACCAGTGGGTTTTGATCAAGGTGCGAGACCATGGCATGGGCGTATCAGCAGAGACGTTGCCAAAGCTGACCCGGCCGTTTTTTCGCGGTGACGCTGCGCGTACGGCAGCTACAGGCGCCGGACTGGGCCTTGCCATCGTCGACAAGACGATACAGCGCATGGGCGGAATATTCGGCCTTGCCAATACCGCATCGGGCGGTCTGGCAGCGCACATCAAATTGAGAAGAAGCTGACAGGGTTCAGTGCCGCAGTCAGCACTTGAAAATTATTCAGGCTGAGGAAGCGATTTGGCAGGAGTGCCTGTGCGGTTGCGCTGGTCGCGCTCGTACCTGGCCTGCCGCTCCTTTGCTTTTTCTTGCCGTTCATTAAACTTGCGGACTTCTTCGGCGCTTTCGGCCATCTTCCTTGAACGTGCATCAGCTTCTTGCTGATTGCTTTTGACCCGCCCCGCTGCAGATTCGCTATTGGCTTTTTCGTTGCCTTTGGCAGATGCGCGATCAGCATTTTTCTGTTTTTCACGCTCAACACGCGAATCGAAATCCTTCAGGGAGGATGCTCGCCGGTCTGCGGCCTCCTGTTGTTTCTCCGGGGATGATTTTTCCTCCGTCTTGCGGATCTGCTCTGCCGCACGTGCCTTGCGATCCTGCTCATCAAGCGCAATTTCCTGCCGTCTCAAGTCGGCAAGCGCCTCACGGCGTCTGGGCTTGATGTCATCCAGACAGTTGTTGACCATGAATTTTTTATGGCAGGCCGCCTGCTCAGCCGTGTACCCTGCTTCCAGGCGTGCCCGCTCGGCACCAATGCGCGCACGCTCCACATCGGCGCCCGGCGTCGATGCGGCAGGTGCAGGCTGGGCCTCGGCGGCAAATGCCGCACAGCATAGCAACAGGCAAAGAATTTTTTTCATGTCAGTGTTGTATCCACATCCCTGCGTTCAAGGGCCAGGTATTCCGCAGACTGCATCTCGTCAAGACGCGAGACCGTACGCGGAAACTCATGCGCCAAAGGCCCTTCCGTGTACAACGCATCCGGGGCGACCTCTGCCGACATCACCAGTTTTACACGCCTGTCGTAAAGCACGTCTATCAGCCATGTAAAGCGGCGGGCTTCAGAGGACATACGAAGCGGCATTTCCGGTACATCGCTTAAAAAAACCGTGTGAAACTGGGTTGCGATCTCAAGATAGTCATTCTGCGACCTGGGGCCTCCGCACAGCGTCTTGAAATCAAACCAGACCAGTCCGCCGGCCTTGCGTTTTGCCTTAATTTGCCTGGACTCAATCTGCAACACCGGATCTTCATCCTGAGACTCTGCCAGCTTGTTGAATGATGCCGTCATTTCAGCATCGGCCGTCGGACCCAATGGCATGTGATACAGCGTTAGCTGCTCCATCGTGCGGCGGCGGTAATCGGTTCCGTTATCGACGCTCAGGACTTCGAGCCGTGCGTTGAGCAGTTCGATAGCCGGAAGTATCCGGTCCCTGTGCATGCCGTTAGGGTAAAGGTCATCCGGGCGAAAATTGGATGTAGTGACAAAACCCACGCCATTTTCAAACAGGGCCACCAACAGCCGGTGCAGGATCATTGCATCAGTGATGTCCGCCACATGGAACTCGTCAAAACAGATCAGGCGGTAGCGCTTCGATATACGCTTGCCAAGCTCGTCCAGCGGATTGGATATCCCCTGCAAATCCCTCAACTCACGGTGTACCTCACGCATGAACTCGTGAAAGTGAAGCCGCGTCTTGCGCTTGAGTGGCACCGCGTTGAAAAAGCAGTCCATCAGGAAGCTCTTCCCCCTTCCGACACCACCGAACATATAGACACCCCGCGGCACGTCAGGATGGTTGATCAGCTTCTTGAATGCATTGGAGCGCTGCTCCTTGAACGATGCCCATTCAGCGGCACATCGTTCAAGAGCTTCAACCGCCCTGAGCTGCGCAGGGTCACTCACATAACCCCTCGAAGCAAGTTCAGCCTCGTAGGCTGCGCGAACAGGCTGGTTCACCGGCGTCGGCTGCCGATCAGAAGTTCAGCGTGCGCTTGTCCACCGCCAGCGCAGCTTCCTTGGTAGCTTCACTCAGCGAGGGGTGCGCATGGCAAATGCGTGCGATGTCCTCGCTGCTGGCGCGGAACTCCATAGCCACGACACATTCGGCAATCAGCTCGCTGGCCATCGGGCCCACAATGTGCACGCCGAGGATTTCGTCAGTCGCTGCGTCGGCCAGCATCTTCACCATGCCGGTTGTGTCACCCAGTGCGCGGGCACGGCCGTTGGCCAGGAAGGGAAAGCTGCCAGCCTTGTAGGCACGGCCTGCGGACTTGAGCTGCTCTTCGGTCTGTCCGACCCATGCGATTTCAGGGTTGGTATAGATGACCCAGGGAATGGTGTTGAAGTTGACATGCCCATGCTGACCTGCAATACGCTCGGCCACGGCAACGCCCTCTTCCTCAGCCTTGTGCGCCAGCATCGGGCCACGCACCACATCGCCGATGGCCCAGACATTGGGCAGGCTGGTCTTGCAGTCTCCATCGACCACAATCGCACCGCGCTCATCGAGCTTCAGGCCCACCGCTTCCGGCGCAAGGCCAATGGTGTTGGCCACACGGCCAATGGAGACGATGAGCTTGTCGACTTCCAGCGTCTGGGCTTCGCCCTTGGTATCGGTGTAGGCAACGCTGACACCCTTCTTGCCATTCTTGATCTCGCCAACTTTGGCGCCCAGCACAATCTTCAGGCCCTGCTTGTCGAAAGCCTTTTTGGCTTCTTTGGCGATCTGCTGGTCCACGGCACCCAGGAATGTCGGCAGGCCTTCCAGCACCGTCACTTCAGCACCCAAGCGGCGCCAGACAGAACCCATCTCCAGGCCAATCACGCCGGAGCCGATCAGGCCCAGCTTCTTCGGCACAGCACCGATGCGCAATGCGCCATCGTTCGACAGGATGTTCTCTTCATCAAACGGCGTGCCCGGCAAGGCGCGGGCATTCGAGCCGGTTGCCACAATGATGTGTTTGCCGGATATGGTCTCCTCGGCAGCGCCAGCGATCTTGATGTCGTAAAGGCCCTCTTTGGCTGCAGCAAACGAGCCGCGGCCATGAAAGAATGTGACCTTGTTCTTCTTGAACAGGTAAACGATGCCGTCGTTGTTTTGTTTGACGACGGTGTCCTTGCGAGCCAGCATTTTCGCCGCATCCAGCTTCAGGCCGGTAACCTCAATACCGTGATCGGCAAAGTGGTGGTTGGCCTGCTCGTAATGCTCGGACGACTGCAGCAGTGCCTTGGAGGGAATGCAGCCGACATTGGTGCAGGTGCCGCCGAGGGCGGGGCCGCCTTTGGCGTTTTTCCACTCGTCGATACAGGCTACGTTAAAGCCGAGTTGAGCGGCGCGGATGGCGGCAATATAGCCGCCAGGACCGCCACCAATGACGATCACGTCGAATTGTTTTGACATGTGGACTTCCTCTTACAGGTCAAACAGCAGGCGAGCCGGGTCTTCCAGCGCTTCCTTCATGGCCACCAGGCCGAGCACGGCTTCGCGTCCGTCGATGATGCGGTGGTCGTAGGACATGGCGAAATAGTTCATCGGGCGAACCACTACCTGACCGTTTTCGACCATGGCACGATCTTTGGTAGCGTGCACGCCCAGGATCGCACTTTGCGGCGGGTTGATGATGGGGGTAGACATCATTGATCCGAAGGTTCCGCCATTGCTGATGGAGAAGGTACCGCCAGTCATGTCCTCAATGCCCAGTTTGCCATCCTTGGCCTTCTGGCCGAATTCGGCAATCTTTTTCTCGATGTCGGCAAAACTCATCTGGTCGGCGTTCCGCAGGATAGGCACCACCAGGCCGCGTGGCGAACCAACCGCTATACCGATGTCGAAGTAGCCGTGGTAGACCACGTCATTGCCGTCCACCGAAGCGTTCAGCACCGGGTATTTCTTCAGCGCATGCACCGCAGCCTTGACGAAGAAGCTCATAAACCCGAGCTTGACGCCGTATTCCTTCTCGAATTTCTCCTGGAAGCGTTTACGCATGTCCATCACCGGCGCCATGTTTACTTCATTGAAGGTAGTAAGGATGGCGTTGGTCGATTGCGATTGCAAAAGGCGCTCGGCAATGCGGGCGCGGAGACGGCTCATGGGCACGCGTTGCTCGGGGCGATCGCCCAAGTCCGAAGCCTTCGGTCCGGAGACCTGCGGCAGCGCAACGGTCGGGGCGCCCGTCGGGATGGAAGCAGCGGCAGGTTTTGCAGCAGCGCCCAATACATCACCCTTGGTCACGCGGCCGTCCTTGCCCGTCCCGGCTACAGAACCAGCAGCCATGTTGTTGTCTGCCATCAGTTTGGCAGCAGCGGGCATGGCAACGCCAGCCATCGAGCCACCGGTGGGCGCAGCTGGTGCGGGCGCGCTGGCCTGGGCTGGCGCAGGTGCCGCTGCAGCGGCCGGCGCGGGTGCTGCAGCAGCACCCTTGCCTTCGCTGTCGATCTTCGCGATGAGCTGCTCAGCCACCACGGTGCCGCCGTCGCCAACCAGCAGTTCTGTGATGACACCGGCCGACGGTGCGGGCACTTCCAGCACCACCTTGTCGGTTTCGATCTCGATCAGGATTTCGTCGACTGCAACTGCATCTCCGACTTTTTTCTTCCACTGCAGCATGGTGGCTTCCGCCACGGATTCAGACAGCTGGGGAACTTTGACATCTACGATAGCCATGGTTTTCTTTCAGTATTTCTTGTGTTCATGTAGGCGTTGCTGCGACCTTATTTGGTCAGCACAAAGCCCTTGAGCTTGGCAAAAGCACCGTCGACCAGCGCCTTTTGCTGTTCCTGGTGCAGGTGTGAATAACCCACAGCAGGAGAAGCGGAAGCGGCACGTCCCGAGTAGCCCAGCTTTTGGCCTTCGAGCATGTTTTCGTGGATGTAATGCTGCACGAAGAACCAGGCGCCCTGGTTCTGCGGCTCGTCCTGGCACCAGACTATGTCAGTGGCGTTGGGGTATTTCTTCAGCTCGGCAGAGAAAGCCTTGTGCGGGAAAGGATAAAGCTGCTCGATACGGATCAGCACCGTGTCGTCAAAACCTTTTTCTTCGCGCTTCTTGGCCAGGTCGTAATACACCTTGCCCGAGCAGGCAACAATGCGCTTGACCTTGTCGGCCTTCTTGATGATGTCTTCCTTCTGCTCGGGGATCACCGTCTGGAAACCGCCCTTGGTGAACTCGGACAGCGGCGAAGTCGCGTCCTTGTTGCGCAGCAGCGACTTCGGCGTCATGATGATCAACGGCTTCCTCAGGTTGCGCACCATCTGGCGGCGCAGCACGTGGAAGATCTGGCTGGCCGTTGTCGGCTGGACTACCTGCATGTTGGTATCGGCCGACAGCTGCATGAAGCGCTCGAGGCGTGCAGAACTGTGCTCCGGGCCCTGGCCTTCATAGCCGTGCGGCAACATCAGCGTGATGCCGTTCACACGGCCCCACTTGACTTCACCTGAAGCGATGAACTGGTCGATCACGACCTGCGCACCGTTGGCAAAATCGCCGAACTGCGCTTCCCAGATCACCAGCGTGTTGGGATCGTTCGACGCATAGCCATATTCAAAAGCCAGCACAGCTTCTTCCGACAGGATCGAGTCGATGACCACAAACGGCGCCTGCTTGTCGGCCACGTTTTGCAACGGTACATAAGTGCCGGTGTCGAACTTCTCACGGTTCTGGTCATGGATAACGGCATGACGGTGCGTGAAGGTGCCGCGGCCGCAATCCTCTCCGGACAGGCGCACCGGGTAACCACTGGCCACCAGCGACGCGAAAGCCATGTGTTCGCCCATGCCCCAGTCCACCGGCACGTCGCCGCGGCCCATGGCTGCACGGTCGTCATAGACCTTCTTGACCAGTTGGTGAGGCGTCACGGTTGCCGGAATGGTGGTGATCTTTTCCGAGATGCGCTTCCACTCGGCCATGGGCAGCGCGGTATCACCGGCGTCCGTCCACTTCTTGCCAAGGTAGGGGCTCCAGTCAACCGCGTACTTGCTCTTGAAGTTGGTGATAACCGGGTCAAAGGTGCTCTTGCCGGCATCCAGCGCGGCTCGGGTGGCCTTGACCATGTCGTCGCCCAGCGTATCGCCAAAGCCCTGTGCCGACAACTTGTCGGCATACAGCTTGCGGGTGCCGGGGTGCTGGGCAATCTTCTTGTACATCAGCGGCTGGGTCAGTGCAGGGGTGTCCTGCTCGTTGTGGCCCAGCTTGCGGAAGCAGATGATGTCGACCACAACGTCCTTCTGGAACTCCATGCGGAATTCCAGCGCCAGCTGCGTGGCCAGCACAACAGCTTCAGGATCGTCGCCATTGACGTGCAGCACAGGCGCTTCAATCATCTTCACGACGTCGGAGCAATACAGCGTAGAGCGGCTGTCGCGCGGATCGCTGGTGGTAAAGCCGATCTGGTTGTTGATAACGATGTGCACGGTGCCGCCGGTGAAATAACCGCGGGTTTCAGCCAGCGCCAGTGTTTCCATCACAACGCCCTGCCCTGCAAAAGCGGCGTCACCGTGCACCAGCACGGGCAGCACCTGAAGGCCCTTGGGGTCGGCGCGGCGATCCATCCGCGAACGGACAGAACCTTCGACCACGGGGTTGACGATTTCAAGATGGGACGGGTTAAAGGCCAGCGTCAGGTGAACCGGCCCGCCAGGGGTGGTCACGTCAGAGCTGAAGCCCTGGTGGTATTTGACGTCGCCGCTCGGCAGGTCTTCCGGTGCTGTGTGGTCGAACTCTGCGAAAAGGTCAGCCGGCACCTTGCCCAGCGAGTTGACCAACACGTTCAGGCGGCCGCGGTGGGCCATGCCGATGACGATTTCCTGCACGCCGATTTCACCGCCGCGCTGTATCAGTTCGTCCATGCTGGCGATGAAACTTTCACCGCCCTCGAGCGAAAAGCGCTTCTGGCCGACATATTTTGTGTGCAGGAAACGCTCCAGACCCTCGGCCGCCGTCAGGCGATCCAGGATGTGGAGTTTCTTTTCCTTGCTAAGGTTGGGCTTGCTGCGAATCGCTTCCAGCTTTTGCTGCCACCAGCGCTTCTGGTTCTGGTCGGTGATGTAGTTGTACTCGGGGCCAATCGTGCCGCAGTAGGTTTCGCGCAGTGCATTCATCAGCTCGCGCAGGGACATCGTGTCCTTGCCGAAGAAGGTGTTGCTGGTGTTGAAAACCGTTTCCTGATCGGCGTCGGTGAAGCCATAGAACGATGGCTCCAGCTCTGGAATCTTGTCGCGCTCGGTGCGCTTGAGCGGGTCAAGGTCGGCCCAGCGTGCGCCGACGTTGCGGTAGGCGGCAATCAGTTGCTGGACGGCGGTGCGCTTGCGGCCCATTTCTGAGTCGGCGCTGGCCACGACTACTTTGGTCTGGCCCTGCTTGGCGCGCTCTGCAAAGGCATTGATGACCGGCATGTGGGGCACGTCTTTGGCGTTGCTGCCATCGACTGCGGGGACGTGCTGCAGTGCATCAAAATATTCGCGCCAGGTGTCAGGCACGCTGCCGGGATTGGCGAGGTAGTTTTCGTACATCTCTTCGACATAAGGCGCGTTGCCGCCGAAGAGATAGGTATTGCTGCCGTAAGCGGCGTAAATCGATGATGCAGACGTGGACGACTGCGAGTTTGAACTCATATCCGCTGACCTCCGTTTCCCTTTGGGAAACATTAGCTGGTTAAAGCTGGTTGATTAACCTTCCGCGATCACGGCTGAACCGATTAGCGGATGCGACTGTGGCAGGAAGGGCCTTCAGGAACAACTGTAATTGTGCCACTGTTCCGTGACAGACGAAAGTCGCCCTGCAGCCACTGCAGGCTTGTCCTGATGTTTTTTCTGCATGGACTTATCGGTTTTGCCAACTTCAACCCCAGGCCCGCACTTTTCAGCCAGCGAGGCCCGGATTGCCGGCAACGCCAACGAGTTTTGGCGTGTTGGGCCTGACCGGTTTGATCGTTTTATGGGTCTTGAACCAGGTCTCCATGACTTCCCAGATAGGCGGGCCGGCGTTCTTGCTGGCTTCAGCCACCGGCGCCCAGCCGGCAACCTTGTAGGTCTTGTCAGCTTCTATCAATTTGCCTTTGAGTCGCATGTCCTGGATGCGCGAGCCCATCTTCGCGCCGGGCTCACAGGTATAGGTCAGGCCACCGACGCGCACCATGTCTCCGCCCTGCTGGTAATACGGGTCGGGGTTGAACAGGTTGTCCCCCACGTCCTCCAGGATGGTCTTGATCATCTCGCCGCGCATCTCGGTCAGCGTAGTCCACGGGTAAGTGATTGCGGTCTGGTCCATCAGGTGTTCGCGCGTGATGGCCTGGCCTGGAAGCAAAGAAGTGCCCCAGCGGAAACCCGGCGAAAACCCGATCTCGGCACCACGCACTTCCATCAGCCCGTCGAGCATGAGCTGGTCGAACGTGCCATTGAAATTGCCGCGCCTATACAGCGTGCCTTCGGTGGTCGCGAGTTTCTCGGCCAGTTTGGCTTCGTAAGGAGCACGCACCTTCGCAATCAACTCATTCATGGCCACATCGGCTGGCAGCAGTTTAGAGAAAACCGGCAGCAGCCGGTAATTGAAACCGGCGACTTTTTTGTCTTTCACATCCAGGTCCAGCACGCCAAGGAACTTGCCGTTGCTGCCCGCATTGGTGACGATGGTCTTGCCGCCCGAATTGCTGACGATGACCGGCGCCGGAACGCCGTCATGCGTGTGGCCGCCCAGGATGGCGTCGATGCCAGTCACACGCGAAGCCATCTTCAGGTCAACGTCCATGCCGTTGTGGCTGAGCAGCACCACGGCCTGCGCACCCTTGGCGCGCGCTTCATTGACGGTTTCCTGCATCTCGGTTTCACGGATGCCGAAGCTCCAGTCGGGCGTCATCCAGCCGGGGTTGGCAATCGGTGTGTAGGGGAAGGCCTGGCCGACGATGGCGACAGGAATACCATTCATTTCCTTGATGACATAGGGCTTGAACACCGGGTCGCCGAAGTCACTGGTCTTGACGTTCTGGGCAACAAAATCGATCTTGCCGGCGAAGTCGCCATCAACAATCTTCTTGATGCGGTCCTGGCCGTAGGTGAAGTCCCAGTGGCCGGTCATCACGTCCACGCCCAGCAGCTTGCACGCGTCCACCATGTCCTGGCCCTGCGTCCATAGCGCAGTGGCGCTGCCCTGCCAGGTATCACCGCCGTCGAGCAGCAAGGCGCCGGGGCGCGATGCGCGCAGTTGTTTCACCAGCGTCGCCAGGTGCGCAAAACCGCCAACCTTGCCGTACTGCCTGGCTGCCCTTTCAAAGTCCAGATAGGTCAGCGCATGGGCCTGGGCGCTGCCGGCCTTGATGCCTGCCGCCTTCAACAGGTGCTGGCCGACCAGGTGCGGGGATTGGCCGCGCATGCTGCCCACACCCAGGTTGACAGACGGCTCACGGAAGTACATCGGCATCAACTGCGCGTGGCAGTCCGTCATGTGCAGCAAATGGACATTGCCTGTCCGTGGGGCGTCGTACAGCGACCCAGCCTGCGCTGCATTCGCTTCACGCTGCAGCGGAAAGCCTGCAGCCAGCGCAGCCGCCATCACGCTGGAAAACTCGCGGCGGGACAAATTCATGGGCGTCTATTCCTGGTTTGCAGACAACATGTCAATGCGTCGCTTCACTATCAAAACAGTAGCATGTCGCGCTAGTCCACATTGGGCTGGAGGCCGATTTGATGCCTAAAAATGGCCTTTTTGAGGCTTTTTTGGTCATTTTTGCGCTTGAAAATCGCCAACAGCAGGTCCGAACGGGTCAAAACGGCAAAATCTTGATGTATACATCAAAATTTTGCCATTTACCGCACTTTGGCCGGGTTTGTGCCTTTACCGCCAAAGAGGCTCGAGGTCGTCCCCACGCTCGACGATGGCTTACTGGTTCACCGGCGATTTGGGGTCCAGCAGCAGCGCCATCACGTCCCGCAATTGCTGCTCGGTCAGGATGGCCGCATGGCCAAAACGCGGCATACCGGAGCAGGCGTTGAAAGACTTGGAGTTCCAGAGCTTGCTCCAGGTGTAGTCAACAATCGCCTTGCTGTCGGGTGAAGCCGGATCGGCAACGCCACGCAGCTTGCCGTAGTTGTAAAGGCTGGGGCCAATTGAGCCGTATGACAGTTCGGCCTTGCTGACCTGGTGGCAGTTGTAGCAGCTGCCGCCGTTGACTGCGGTTGCAGGGTCACTCCAGGTCATGCCACGGCCATTCTGGGCAATTTTTTCGCCTTCAGCCCAATTCCCTATCAGTTTGCCGTCAGCCGGGAACTTGACCGTCTTCAGGTTGGCCTCTTCGATAGCCTTGGCCAGCTTTTCGTCCAGATCTTTACCCTGGGCGTCAGAGCAGGCCTGATTGGAAGCATCCAGCACCAAGCGGTCAAGTTTGGCCTCGCCCTGCGCCCGGAAAGAGCTTTTCATAACCTGTGCAGTGGCTTCGTCAACCTGCTGTGAAGTCGGTGCCGTCGCACAACTGGCCAGCAAAACGGCAACGCCCAGGCTCAGGGCCAACAGAGTGGTTTGTTTGATTGTCTTTTTCATCGTGATGCCTCCTTGCCTAGCGCTTCAGGGCCGGAGCGGTTGAGGCACCGCCCTTGCTGTTCACACCCATGAAAACGCCGAGTGCAATGGTGGCGTCCGACGCATAGCCGGGGAAGGGAAAGCGCTGCTGCCGGTAGCAGTCGTTCAGGCGGCGCTGCATGCTCCACAGGTCACCGCTGGAAACGCGATAGGCTGGCCAGGCGCCAAAACCGATAGAAGCGCCGGGCTGTTTGGTCAGGTTGGGCAGGTCCTGCAGGCGGACGCGCTTGTTGTCTTCACCGTGGCAGGACGCGCATGAAAAGTCATACGGGCCGCCGCGCAGGTAAAACACCTTTTTGCCGACTTCGTACATCAGCTTTTCCTGGGTGTGTCCTTGCGGGAGATTGAACTTCATGTCGCGCGACTCGCCCGAGATATAGGCCACCAGCGATTCCATGGTTTTCTGCTCACCAGCACCGAAAGGCGTTTTGGCAATCTCGGCGGCACTGAAGCCCTGCAGTTGCTCCATGCAGGTCAGCAGGCGGGACTCGAGATCCTGCACGCGGTTGGTATCTGCAAAGTGGCGCGGCAGCTCGACAAATGCACCCTTGACAACTCCGGGGCCTTTACCGAGGTCGCACTTTTCAAGCGTGGCGCTTTTGGGGCCGCGCGCCTGCTTCCACAGGCCTTCGCCTCTGGCTTCATACAGCTCGGCCGGGTTGCCGTCGGCCAGCATGGCGCGGTATTCGGCAATGCCTTCGGCAGTCGTTTTCTGGGCGGATGCCAGTCCGGGTGCCACAGCAATAGCCGCCAGTGCGCCCATCGCTGTCAGCAGGAGCAGTCCACTCGTGTGCTTGGTTTTCATCGTGTACTCCTCAGGCGGATGTAATTTTTATCAAATCAAAGGCCTGCCCAAGGCAGGTCCGGCAGGTCCTAGCTGATGACGGCTTCGTCGCTGCGCTTGTCGCCGCGGTTGTCTACCCAGCTCACAACAACCTTCTCACCAGCCTTGCCGCCCTTGAAGGCGAACTGGATGAAGGGGTTTTTTGAAACAGCTGTGCCCCACTGGGCATTCATCACGGTCTTGCCGTTCCAGGTGGCATTGATGTTCTGGATAAACCAGGCCGGCACCAGCTTGCCGGCAGCATCACGGCGCTGGCCGCTTTCCATTTCGTGGCTGACCAGCACACGGACGGTAGTTTTGTCGCCCTGGGCCTGGGCCCGGATACGCATTGGATCTGACATGTTTTTCTCCTGACTTCAGTGTGGATTTGTGGGTATTCGAGTGGGGGACGAAGGCTTAACCGCCGCAGCCCCCCAACGTGACTTTCACTTCCTTCACTGCATAAAAGAACTTGTCGCCGGCCTTGGCCAGCGCATAGACATTGGACGATTGGCCCATCTTCACGTTGGTGGAGACATTGGCATCCGTGCCTGCAGGCACATCAAAGGCGGCAGCCAGCGCAAACGGGTTTTTCTCGACCACAAAAGCGATCTGCGAGGTGTTGGCAATATTGCTTTGTGCAGCAACGCGCACCACAGCGCCGTTCTCGGCGATTTCAGGGGCCTGCAGGACAAGGTCCTTGCTTTCCACTGGCGCGCTGGTAGCGCCCAGTGCCTTGGCCGCGTCGGCCAAAGTCTTGGTTTCAAAAGCGCCCTTGTTCCATCCGGCAGCGCTTTGCGCGTGGGCTGGGGTCAGGCCTGAAGCTGCTGCCAGTGCCAGCGCGGTGGCGCCTGAACCGCTGGCCAGAAAATCACGACGTTCCATGTGGACTCCTTGGATATTGCTACTGATAAATATTGGACACAAAATTTGCGGTGTTCGGCAGAGTATTTCTACGGAGCCCGCGATGCTTGTTTCGGCATGCCTGCAGCCAGCCACTGCGCCACCTGACCGGCTTGCGCCGCACTCAGGGATTGCGCAGGCATGGGGATGCTGCCCCACACGCCTTGCCCACCAGCCGTGATTTTGCCCGATAGATAATTCACCGCGTCTGCGCGGCCTTTGTATTTCGCCGCAATTTCCCTGAAACCCGGGCCGACCATTTTGCTGTCGATGCCGTGGCAGGCCAGGCATGCATTCTTTTGCAGTACAGGCATCACGTCTGCCGTTGACGGCGCAACAACTGCGCCACCCGTCAGCGCCGCCACAGCTGCAGGTTTGGCGGGCTGGGCCGACTGGACCGGTGCAGCCGGAGGCGAATTCCCGGCAAATGCCCGCGGCGCAGGCCGCGTGGTGTCAGCCCCTCGGCTGGGCCCCAGATCGCGCATCTGCTCGGCCAGATTACCGTGGGCATTGCGGGCGTACTCGGGCAAAAAGCTTTTGACCTCCACTCCGCTCACGCAATTCGTCATGCAGGCAGAGCCCTGCGTATCCGGTTTGGCAACGCCGCCCAACTCCTTGCCCGGCCACATGGCATGGGCTGTCGTCATGCCCTTGCGGTTGGGCAGCATGGCCTGCACATCGCGAATATTGCCATCCGACAGCGTGAACTCCGCCGGCAGGATATTGCCCAGATTGAGCACATAGGCCGTGACGGCATAGACCTCATCAGCGCTCAAGGTCTTGGGGTTGTTCCAGGGCATCGCGCGATTGATGTAGTCCCACAGCGTGGACAGCGTGGCCACCTTCATCAGCGTAGTGCGCTGTGGCTGATTGGCGCCTGGCATCAGGCCATCAACGCGCCCGGCTTTCATGTCATCGGCCGTGGTGCCGCCTGCAATCGGCGTGAAGACTGCAGACGACTCGCCAAAGCTGCCGTGACAGGAGGCGCATTTGCCTTCCCAGATCACCTCGCCCTGTTTGACTGAGCCGCTGCCTTTGGGCAGGCCCTTGAAATCGGGTCGCACGTCAATGTCCCATGCCTTGATTTCTGCCGGCGTAGCGCTGCGGCCTATCGATGAAAGCGCAGGCGGCGCCTGCGCGAACGCTGCGAAGGACAAAACCGTGACGACAGCCGCCGTGCCCATGCGAATTAAAGTCCACAACGAATCAGACCTGGACATTTTTCACCTCGCCGTTTTCTTCCAGCAGCCAGGACTGGATGGCGTTGTTGTGATAGATGCTGCGCGAAGCCCGCACCTGCCGCAGCTGGTGGTAGGTCGGCTGTATTTGCCCGGTCTCATCGACCGCCCTGCTCTGGAAAATCACGGGCTTGCCGTCCCAGACAAAGTCGGTGTTGAAGCGGGTCAGGCATTTGGAGAGCACCGGGCCTTCGAGCCGCGCGGGCTTCCAGTTGCGGCCGCCGTCTGTCGATACATCGACTTTCCTGATTTTGCCGCGCCCGCTCCATGCGAGGCCTGTGATGGTGTGAAAGCCTTTGTCGAGCAGCACCTGGCCACCGCTGGGCGAGGTGATGACACTTTTGACTTCCTGGATGCTGGTGTACTGACGGTGCAGGCCACTGGGCTGCAGGTCCACATAGTGGATGGTCTCGTCCTTGGTCCCATAAGGCATGTCGCCAAGTTCTATGCGGCGCAGGTACTTGATCCAGCTGACGCCCTGTACGCCAGGCACGATCAGCCGTAGCGGATAACCGTTCTCAGGGCGCAGCATTTCACCGTTTTGCCCATAGGCAACCAGCACTTCACCACTCGTGACCAGGCTCATTGGGATGGTGCGTGTCATGCCGGAGCCATCGGCACCTTCCGCCAGTACAAACTTGCCCCGCTTGAGGTCTGCACCGCACATCTCGAGAATGGTGCGCAAGGGTACGCCGGTAAATTCACTGCAGCTGATCATGCCGTGCGTGTACTGCACTGTCGGCACGGCGGTGTTGCCCCACTCCATGCCGGTGTTTGCGCCGCATTCGATGAAATGCATGCGGCTGGTGCTGGGCAGGCGCAGCAGGTCGTCCATGCTGAACACCATGGGCCGTTGGATCAGGGTTTCATCGGAGCCGTTGACCATCAGCCGGTGTTTGGCCGGGTCCATGTCCCACCAGCCCTGGTGGTGCCGCTCAAAATGCAGGCCGCTCGGGGTAATGATGCCGAACAGTCCTTGCAGCGGGCAAAAACTGACACTGGCCTGGCCTATGCGCGTCAGGCCAGGGCTTTCACGGCGCTGCAGGTTTTTCTCAAACTCGCTGGGCAGCCCATAGGGGCGGGCCGCCACGGCCTGTCCCAGGCCAGTGCTGTAGGGCGGCAGGTTGACGATGTTGGGGTCATCGCCTGCCGCTTGGGCGGCGACGCTGGCAGACGCCATTGATGAGGTAGCCGCCGCCAGCGCGCCGGCCAGAAAGCCCCGACGACCTGCGCGCACATCCTGTATCTGGGCCAGTGAGAGGAAGTTTTCCGGCGCGCGTTGCAAGAATCTGTTCAGCATGGCGTTCAGCTTGCAAGCGGCGCTCTGGGAGCCAGACCCTGGCCGTCAGGAACCTCATCCGGTTCATCCAGCTCAATGGCGATCTGGGTACAGACGCTGCGGCAGAGCGCGACCGCTTTTTCGCTTTTCACCCGGTAAATCACCTGCGCGCCTTCCTTGCGCCTGGCAATAACCCCTGTGCGGTACAACACCGACAGATGTTGCGACAGGTTGGGCTGGGTGGTGTCGATTTCCATCAGCAGCTCACTGACGGATTTTTCACGCACGCACAACGCGCTCAGTACACGCAGGCGCATAGGGGTCGCCAGCACCGAAAACAACTCGGCGGCGAGTTCAAATACCCGCGCCTGTTCCCCAGTGCCCGGGGCTTCGATCATCTGGTTCATCGTGAGACTGTCCTCGGAAAGCAAGAATATATAAGTTATTACTTATATTCTCGGCTGCCGGCTTTGCGAAAAGCCTGGCGGTTTACCCTTATCCGCATTCGCCGTTTTTGGTCGACGCCCTGTTCAGGCTGGTGTTGCGTAGCGGCAAAAATCCCCATCTCCAAATGAAACAGGTGTAAAAAGTCACATTCAAAAAAAGCGTTGCGTGCTATAAAACTTTGTTACTCAGTGCACATGGCCGTTAATCATCAACAAAAAGACTGCGACGAGGGTATGGCGTTCAAACAACGTGTATTAACAAAAGGCTTGCTGGCTGCCTTGATGGTGGCGGCGCTTGGCTCTGCGCATGCAGAAGTAGACGCTTTGGTACTGCAGGCGCGCGACTTGCTGGACAAGGGACAAGCCAGACAGGCCTTCGACCTGCTTGAGCCCCAGGAAACCCCGCGTGCCGGCGATCCCGATTTCGATACCTTACTTGGCATCTCCGCCAACGAAACCCAACAATTTACCCGGGCCATCTTTGCCCTGGAGCGTGTGCTTTCGGTACAGCCTGAAAACTCCCGCGCCCGTGCAGAACTCGGACGCGCGCTGTTCTCGGTCGGTGACACGGCGGCTTCCCGGCGCGTGCTACTGGAAACAAAAAGAGACAATATCCCGGTTGAAGCAGCGGCGACGATTGACCAATTCCTGCAAGCCATTGACCGCACTGAAGAAGCGGCCCGATCCTCAGTCAAGACTTATGTCGAAGCCGGATTCGGCTACGACACCAACATCAACAGCGGCCCCGGAAACGCGAATGTCGCCGTCCCGGCGTTTGGTGGACTGGTGTTCACGCTCAACAACGCAGGCATTGCAACCAAGGACAACTATGCAATGGTTGGTGCCGGCATTTCGGCGCGTTACGTCGTAGACCCGCGCTGGTCGCTGATCGGCAACTTCTCCGGCAACGGCCGTGGGCACCAGAACCCGCGAAACAACTCATTCAACAGCTTCCAGCTGGATGCGAATGCGGGTGCCAGCTACCGATACGAAAAGCATGAATTTTCGGGCGTTGTCCAGGTCGGCCAGTATGACGTCGGTGGAAGCACTGCGCGAGAACAAGCCGGCGTTGTGGGTGAGTGGACTTACCGCTTCGACGGCTTCCGGCAACTCAGCAGCTACATCCAGTACGGCACGCTCAACTATCCCAGCCAGACTATCCGCAATGCCGACCGTACGGTGATCGGCACCTCTTATGCCCATGCTTTCCGCGATGGATTGCTGGTATTTGGCGGCGCTTACGCCGGTACGGAGAAGGAAAAAAACAGCGCCTTCCCCCAATTCGGCCACAAGCTTCTGGGTCTGAGAACCGGCGCCCAGCAGGAGCTGGCCCAGAACCTGTCCGCTTTTGGTGGCCTGAGCTACGAAAGCCGCAGATTCAACGGTCAGGACCCGCTCTTTCTCGTTGTCCGCCGCGACACGCAGTGGAACCTGAACCTGGGTCTGAACTGGATCCCCGGCAAGTTTTGGCGTGTGACCCCGCAGTTGTCGTACACCACAGTGAAGTCGAACGTGGCCATCTCCGACTTCAACCGGGTTGTGCTGTCGGTCAATGTCAGGCGTGACTTCTAATCCATCGGAGACTTTGTGACCCCTACTCATTCACTCAGGCACAGCGCTCTCGTCCTCGCACTGTCGGCCGTGTATCCGTTGTCTGCCACTGCAGCTGTGTCTGCAGGTGTGGCGCAATTCATCGCAGGCGACGTCAATGTGCGCCGCCCAGATGGCGGCACCGCCCCCCTTGCCAAAGGCAGGGACATTGAAAGCGGCGAATCGATTCTCACAGGCATCAATGGCCGCGCGCAGGTCAAGTTCACCGATGGTGGCCTTATCTCGCTTCAGCCCAATACCGAATTCAAGATCGCCAACTACAGCGACAACGCAGCCAACCCCAAAGACGAACGATTTCTGGTTGACCTGCTGCGCGGCAGCATGCGGGCCATCACCGGCCTGATAGGCAAACGTACCCGCGAGAACTACAAGGTCACCACCACCACAGCCACCATCGGCATTCGCGGTTCGGGCTTTAACGTAGGCTATAACCCTGATGGCTCGCTGGGTGTGACGACCGAGCTGGATGCAATTGAGGTGTGTAATGCCGGCGGCTGTGTCGGACTGACGGCCGGTGAGTCTGTTCGTGTCGTCAGCAGCCAGGAAGCGCCGGTCCGCACCAACACACGCGCAGCCATACCTACACCTGCATCACCCGAGCAGGAGCCGACCGTCGCAGGCAACCAGTCCAACGCGGAAGGCAAGGCGGCCATCGTTACTGACAATAAAGTCGTCAACAGCGGTACCTTCACCAACCTCTATTTGCGCGCCAACTTCGGCGCCTCAAGTGGAAGCTCCACAAACGCCACAACCGTAACGCCCTCCAGTTCAAGTGTCGTACTGGAGTCGGGCAAGGTCGTCAGTTTTACAGACACCACGCCCAATTTCACATACACCCCCAACAGCGTGGGGTCGTTTGCTTCACGCGGCGCCCTTGCAAACAATAATTTTGTCGGCTGGGGTGTCTGGGTAACCGGCATTAAAACCAATAACAACACCAACCCGACGACAAGTACTGCAGCGGATGGCCTGCACTACATCGTCGGACAGCCCACTGCAGTGATGCCGACGACTGCAGGCACGTTGAATTACACCCTGGTCGGTCATACGGCGCCAACTTCGGGCGCCAACGTAGGAACTCTGAACACCGCTTTATTCAGCGTGGACTTCCTTGGTTCGATGAACATCACCATTTCCACCAGTTTTGGTTCGGTGAATACCGCCGGACTCACCCGATCAGGAGCCAACTTCTCGACCACCGGCGGTAGCGTAGTCGGCTCTTTCTTCGGCCCCAACGCAGAAAGCGCCGGGCTTGTCTACAAATCGTCCTCGGATTATTTTTCAGGCTCACTTGTATTTCAGCGCCCCTGATTTTGCTGCTGAGAAGTCAGCGCAAATATTGGCCCAGTTCCCTGTCTACGGCTTGCGGCCCGTGGATATCCAGCATGGCAGCCATCGCAGCCGCCCCGCAGGCACGTCGGCGATCAGGCGATCCAGCCAGTTCCACCACCCGGTCGAAAGCCTCTTCCTGTAAGCTGAAGAGGTAGCCATTCACCCCATCATTGATGATTTCGACATACCCTCCGCGCCGGTGCGCGACCACCGGCAGGCCGGCGGCCATGGCCTCGACAACCACACGCCCGTAGGCCTCGGTAGAACTGCCGGTACGGTAAAAAAACAAGTCCAGGGAACGATAAAAATCCGGCGCGGACTCCACTCCTGCGGGCATTAACTCGATGCCTTCGACACCGTCCAGGACGGGAGCAAGACACGTACCGCCCATGATTCGCACAAGAAACCCTTTGGCCGCCAGCATGCGGTACAGCATCGGGTCTTCCGGGCTGTGCTTGTCAAGTGCATCACGGCTCATGCGACCTATCGTAAAAGGTCGATCCGTCAAAGTAGCCTTGCTGCGACTCAGACCCACGTCTAAAAACTGCTGGATATCTATCACGCTGCGCGCGATTCGGCCAGGCAAACCCACACTGTCCTGCAACATCTGGGAAACAAACACAAGTTCAGGATCCCGTCCCGTCGCCTGGCGGATGTGGTCCACCAGGTTAAATAACCGTAAATGGCTGGAGAGGTTGTAAAGCAGTACGACTCTCTCGAAACGCGTGTGCTTGAGCCAGATAGCCTGTCGCACATGAACACCCGCTATGAGGAGCACACCATCTTTGGGAAACTGATGTGAAAAAGGCTGCACCAGGGTGATGCCCTTGCCCGCATAGGCTGCATGCGGCGCGGTATCGGACCAGACCTTGACCGTGCGACGGTTTTGCAGCAGCCGGTGTATTTGCAACAGCTCGGTTTCAGCTCCGGTAAACGGGGTGGCAAACTGCCCCAAAAGATGAAGTGTGGGCAAAACGGGTTGCGACGAACCAGGGAGACGGGGGACGGCAACAGGTACAGTCATGGGGCTCCAATTATCACTGGCGAGACCTCAACCGCACTGATTAATATGCACATCTACCCATCACCATGAACATATCCGTGTTTGCCAGCTTGATGGAGTGTGGGGGCCAATTTCACCAGGAAGGACTTTTGCCGCAGGCACAGGCCGCGTTTGAAGCTGCCCTGCTCACGTCCCCCGGCGACCTTGATGCAACGTCGGCGTTGGCTACCATGCTCAGCCTTCAGGGGCTTCACCACGCCGCGTTCCGTGTGCTGCAAGATGTCGAAGAGGCCATGTTGCAAAGTGCTGACGGTGCTGCCAACCTCGCTATCGCGGCAGAAAATTGCAAAGACGTCTCCCGGGCCTACAGTGCATATGAGCGTGCGCTGCAACTGGACCCCAACAACCTGCGGGCCCTGCGCAACGTTGCGCTGATCGCCGCCCGCCTCCTCCAATGGAAAAGGGCCATCGCATGTGCCAGTAAATGCGTGGAGCTGGAGCCGGAGCAACTGGTCCACCATCAGAATCTGTCGGACTTTCTGACAGGGGCCCGCCGCTATCCGGAAGCCCTGCAGGCGCTCGACCAAGCGGAGAAACTTTTCCCGGGTTACCTGGATATCACCGTGCGCCGTATCACGGTGCTGGCGTTCAGCGGCCACATCGAACAGTCAGACAAACTAAAAACCCAACTCGACGGCGACGGTAAAAGACATCTGAACGAATTTCTGGCCACGTCGCTAAAGAACTCTGCAAATTCCGCTTGTGCAGCGACAGCTGTGCAGCTATTCGCGACTCAGGCCTTTGCAGCCATGGAGGAATGTGACTGGCGCGATTCATCCCGCCTGACTGACCTGTTCAGGCAGATCGCTGGCGACTCGCCAGCGGGCACCAGGGACAGCCCCTTTTATGCACTGGCACTTGATCTTGATGAAAGCGAGCTCATGCGTATCCATGAGGGCTCTATTTCTGAATCCGTCGCCAGCTTCGCATCACTGGACGGCAAGTCCGGGCTTTCATCCCGCACGCAGGCGTTTCGTAGCAATGACAAGCGCATCCGCATCGGCTTCGCAGTTCATCACCTGCACCAGTTGCCTGCACTCAAACAGCAACTGGCCCTTTGCGATTCAACACGCTTTGCTTTTCACGCCTACTCTTTCCCGCCGCCCGCACAACCTTTCGTACGGGATGCGCTCCAGCCTGTGACCGCCGTTGTGGAAATGGCCCACATGACGGATGCGGAGGCCATTGCCCGAATCAGGCTGGACTCGCTGGATGTTTATATGGACACCGCCCCCGACGCCCGAAGCTACCGCCCTTCAGTGGCCGTTGCGCGAGTGGCGCGGGTTCAACTCCGCCATCACAACTGGTACCGCACCCCGGCAGCCAGCCCCTGGGACTACACCGTATCGGATAGTTTTGTGGATCCCGAGGCGAGCGAAGCGCAACCCGGCAGTGCCCTCATACGCATGCCTTTTTCCTGCTGGCTGCCGGTCCATGCAGCAGAGGCGGCGCACATGCCACCACTGTCATCCACGCCTGAGCGAGAGTCCGCTGGCCTGCCGCTGGACAAACTCATACTCTGCGTGGCAGCACCACCTGCGGCGATTGATGAATTGAGCTTTTCCCTATGGCTGGAAATCCTGCGCTCGCTACCGGATACCATCCTGTGGCTGCCCGCCTGCCCGCCTGCCGCTGCAGCAAACCTGGCGCGTGCGGCCACATCACACGGCATCGATGAACAGCGCCTGCTTTTTTCACAGCCAATGCGCAGGGACGAAATGCTCGCACGAATGGCCTGTGCAGATATCGTCCTGGACACTTTGCGCCTGAATGATGCACAGGTGGTCCACGATGCCTTACAGCTCGGAGTGCCTGTCATCAGCTACGCGGGCACCAGCATGGCGTCGCGCATGAGCGGCAGCATCCTTCAGGCAGCAAACCTGCTGCAATGCGTGAACTCAAGCCCCGCCAACTATGTTGCCGAGGTTGTGAGGCTTGGCCGGCATCCGGAATCGCTGTCCTCTTTGCGCCAGCAGGTTTCGCAATCGCAAAAAGCACAGCCTTTTGACCTCGCCTCCAGAATGCGGGAATGGGAGTCAGCATGGTCACAGATGGTGGAACGAGACCATTCCGGCCTGCCACCTGCATCATTTGATGTGGAAAAACGCCCAGCTTGATTTTCAGTCCGGTCCGTTTCCTGCGCTCACGTCGGACGGACCGTCAACTCAAGGGAGATCGTTGAACTGATCAAACACCAGCCGCCTCAGCCACTGGTGGGCGGCGTCGGCATGACGCTGTTCATGCCATTGCTGCTTGATCGGAAACGGCGGCACCTCAAAAGGCAGCCGGGCCACACGCATGCCGGTGCGTGAGCGGGCCATACCCACAGCCAGCCGCTCCGGAACGCTCAGCAACAAACCTGAAATCGTCACCAGCGCAGACAGTCCCAGCGCGTGTGCAGCAGTCAGAACCACCTTGCGCTGGTCCACCACATCCAGCTCAGCCAGCGTGTCCTGCAAGGCGTCATAACTTGCGCCGCTGGGACGGTAAACAATATGCTCGGCCGCCAGGTAATCCTCCATCGACAGTCGATCGCCCTGCAGCGGATGGTCCATCGCCAGCAACGCCACATAGGTTTCCACAAACAGGCGTTGCTGGTAGATGCCGCTACCCAGTGGTTGCCAGCTGCCTATGGCCAGGTCAACCTGACCATCAACCAGCAACTGGCGGCAATTGGCCGGAGAGACCTCAACCGTTTCAAAACGTACATGCGGCGCCTGCGCCCTCGCAGCCGCCAGCAATGGCGGCATCAATACCAGCTGGCCGATGTCGTTCACCGCAATCCTGAACAGCTGTGTTGATGTTGCCGGATCGAAACGCCTGCTCTGCTCTATGGCGTGGTTAAAGCGGGCCAGCCCTTCTTCAATCGGCTCAATCAGCTTGGCAGCCAGCGCCGACGGCACCATGCCACTGGGTGTGCGAACGAACAGCGGGTCATCAAAACGCTCACGAAGCCGCTTCAGCGCATTGCTGACCGCCGACTGCGTCATGCCCAGTTTGTCGCCGGCAAGCGTCACGCTGCGCGTGTTGTAGATGGCCTGAAAAACCAGAAAAAGGTTCAGGTCTACCGTGTGAATGTTCATGACACGTCACCGCGGGCCACAAAACACATTCAGGCCGTGCGCGAGGATGCGTGCAGGAAGTTGGGTGCAGCCGGTTTCGTGCCTTCACGCACTGCATCGACGATAGGCTCAAAAATCGCCGGATGGCCCTTCACGCCCGGTATGCGGTACTCGCTTGGCGAATAGGCATCATGCGCAACGCGCCAGGCCTCGGCGCTCTCCCAGCGGGCAATGTTGATAAAGCTGAAGGTACCGTTACCCGTGCCCTGGTTGCGGTGCAGATGCGCCTCGATGAAACCCGGGTCCTTGACGAAAACGGTGGTGGTTTTTTTCCAGTTCTCGAGGAACTCGTCTTCTTTTTCCTTGGGGACGATGAAGACGTTGATGAGGGTTACGGCCATGGTTACTCCAGAAATATAAAAGTCGGCAGGCAGCGGAACTCTGTCAGTCAATAAACGGGATTTCCACATGCGACGCAACTGGCTCGCGCAGGTGAAAAATATCGGTCCCCATCTTTTGCGGGTTGTAGCTGTGCGCCCAGACCATCTCGGTCACCGGCGTATCGGTGTTGGCTATTTCAACCCGTATGCGGCTGCCCTTTTTGAACTGGTAGGCCATGGGCCGCAGCGGTATCTCCAGCCTCAGAGTGGTGCCGGGCTGGGAGAAAGCCTCGCTACTGTGCAGGTAATAAGGCGCATCAGGCGTACTCAGCGCCGCATCACGTGCCTCCGGCGACATCGCGTGCGAGGCACGCAGGCAGCCCTTTGTAACGATCACTGCACGTGGCTGCGCACCTGCCGGGGCAGCAGCATCAAGGGCAAACTGCTCGCTGATCTTGACGAACACATCCGTGTCGTGGCGTGAGCTTTCAACATGGATAACCGCCTTCGCGTTACCGGCCATCGTCCGGTCGCTGTCCAGCGGCGCGCTGTTGAAGGTCAGCACGCCACGGGCGGTGTCTGGCCCGTGCGGCGTCATGACTGCGGTACCCAGTACCCATGACGGCTGCGGATAGCTAAAGGCCAGGCTGGCATCGCCGCTGCCCGGCTTGCCAGCGTGCAGCGACCCATCGTTGAGCGAGGCAACCGATCCCGTCTTGTCCGTACCCAAGAAAAATTTCTCGCGTTGCACGGCCTTGGGCGGCCAGGCCTCCCCGTGCTGGCGCTGCTGTGAATTGCGCACCGGGTACTCCACCGGCGGCCGCGCATCATAAGCGCCGGGAATGCCCTTCAGGTAGCGGTCGTAAAACGGCAGCAGCACGTCGCGGTGGAAGGGAATCGATTCGAACTCACCGGCCGCTGCAAACGGTGTTGGCGCGCCGCTGATCAGCAGCTTGCAGTTGTCACCGATCAAACGCTTGGCCAGGATGTTGCCCTCCAGGTGCAGGTCCTGCTTGGACCAGACGCCTATCGAGAAAACCGGCACCTTGATTTGCCCCGCGCGGTGTATGGCTGTGCGCTCCTGCCAGAAATCGTCGTTCAACGGATGCTGGCCGACGGTGTAGCTCCAGTCGTGCGGCAACAGGCGCGGTTTGGCGCCATTGGCCGGGCTCCGGTTGGCCACGCGCACGTTGGCGTTGAACCAGATGCCAAACCAGTCTGACTCGATGCCATTGAGCGGACCAAAGAACCGGTAGAAATCCAGCATGCCGTCATACGGCGCAATACAGGCCAGGTGCGGCGGGTTCTGTATGCCCATATGCCACTGCGACATCGCGTAGTAAGACTGGCCTATGCCACCGACCTTGCCGGTGCTCCAGGGCTGGGCAGCTATCCATTCGATGATTTCGTAGTGGTCTTTTTGCTCGGCCTCATTGAACAGGCCGAACTCGCCGCCCGACATACCGGTGCCGCGCACATCGGCATGCACATACGCATACCCCTGCTCGATATAAAACTCGATAGGCCCGGTCTCGCGCCACAGGAATTGCGGCGTGGCCGGCAGTTCATTGTTGTCGTAGCGGTAAGGCGATGCGGCATACAGCACCGGAAAAGGCCCCGGCCCACCCGGCCTGTAGATGCGCACGGCGATCTCCACACCATCGCGCATGCGGATCATCACATCTTTGTCGTCAATCACGATTGTTCCTTGTCTTGTCTCGTTGCTGCAGCTTTTGCAGCTTTTATGCACGCACGCCGGATATTCGCAGCTACGGGTGGATCAGGAGTCTGCCGTGAAGTTGAACGACTTTGCGATACCGGACCACTGCGCCATGTTCGACTTCAGCAGCGCCGCGAAGTCAGGCGAAGTCGACCACTTAGGCTCCAGGCCGCGGGCTTCCATGGTATTGGCCACGGCAGGGGTGGCCAGCGCCGACTTGATTGCTGCATTGAGCCGCTGAACATGGGCGGGCGGTGTCTTGGCCGCCACAAAAAAGCCGAACCAGTCATTGATCACGATGTCCTTGTAGCCCTGCTCCTGGAAAGTGGCGACGTTGGGCACAAAGCGGTTGCGTTTGATGCCGGTAGTGGCCAGCACACGGCATTTGCCGTCTGCCAGGAAAGGCATGAAGTCACCCACAGGTGCGCAGACAGCCGCAATCTGGCCGCCAATCATGTCGAGGATTGCTGGCGTGGTTCCACGGAAGGCCACGTGCGTCAGGTCCACACCGGCAGCTCGCGCTGCCATGCTGCCGACAAAGTGCAGCGATGAAGCCGGTGCGGGCGAGCCGAAATTGGCGGCGCCAGGATTGGCTTTGCACCACGCAAGAAACTCGGGCATGGTTTTGACGCTGGCGGGTACCAGTGGGCCTACCGCAAAGGCCACATCAAACAGCGCGCCCAGCGATACCGGGATGAAATCATTGACCGGGTCATAAGGCAATTTTTTGTAGGTGTACGGGAACAGGTACATCATCGGCGACGGCGTCAGCAAAATGGTGGTGCCGTCAGCAGGTGCGGCCTTGACCGCAGAGATGGCGATCTGGCCTCCGGCGCCCACACGGTTCTCAACAATCAGGTTACGTGCATAGGCGGGCTGGATCGCATCGGCCACGCGGCGTGCAAACACGTCAAGCAAGGTGCCAGCGGGCGAGCCGAGCACTATCTTTGCCAGGTTCATGTCGTTACCCTGCGCCATTGCGCTGGGGAGGCCGCCGGTAACTGCAATGGCTGCAGCAGAGGTCTGCAGCATGCGGCGGCGGGTGATCAGGTGGTTCGTGGTCATGGTCTTGTCTCCTTCAGTTAGCGAATACAGGAATCTGCACTGTCCCGGCGTTCATCGCGGCATCTTTGTATCGCGCGCGATGGTGGCCGGCCAAGCCTCAATGCTAGGCAGTATGTGTGTTTACCGCCAATGAAACCTTGTGATGGGCTTCATATGTTCCATAAATCTGCAGGAGCCAACCGCCGGTGCGGCGCTTATTCGCCCCTGAATTTCGGCGCACGCTTTTCCAGCCGCGCGCGCATTCCTTCGGTTTTGTCGGCCGTTGAAAACAGCAGTTGAGACGACTTGCGCTCAAACTCAAGCCCGGCATCGAGGTCGAGGTTCATGCTCTTGATCACGGCCTCCTTGATGAAACGCACCGCCATGGCTGGCAACGCTGCCAGCTGGCCCGCCATCTGCAGCGCCCGCGCCTCAACCTCGGCGTCTTCCACCACTTCGCTGGCCAGGCCCATGGCCAGTGCCACGTCGGCCTTGAACGGCTCGCCCGTCAGCATGATTTTCATCGCGGCGAATTTGCCAACCGCCCGCGTCAGCCGCTGGGTGCCACCACCGCCGGGCATGATGCCTATCTTCACCTCGGGCTGGCCAAAGCTCGCGCCCTTGCCGGCGATGATGATGTCCGCGTGCATGGCAAGCTCGCACCCGCCACCCAGCACATGGCCACGCACGGCGGCAATCACGGGTTTCCGGCAATCGGCAATCGCATCCCAGAGCCTGCCCATGTCACGGCTGATGACGTCCATCGGCGAGGCATCGACATATTCGTTCAGGTCGGCGCCGGCGCAGAAAGCCCGCTCGCCGCCTGCCAGCACGATCACCTTGACCGATGCATCACCGTCCAGCCGGCTGAAGGCCTCCGCCAGTGCCCGGCGCAGCGCCAGGTTCAGCGCGTTCAGCACTTCGGGCCGGTTGATGCGCAGCAAGACAACTCCGTCCGCTGGACTTGATTCGAGAAGAACGTTGTCGTCGCTCATTTGGAAAACACCGGCGGGCGTTTTTCGAAAAATGCGTTGACCGCTTCCATGTGGTCAGCCGTCTGGTGCGCCAGCCCCTGCACCCTGCCCGCTTCCGTCAGCGCCTGGTCCAGGGTCTGGCTTTGCGCCTGACGCAGCAGCTGTTTGGTCCAGCGCAACACCTCGGGCGGGTTGGCAGCTATACGGCCAGCCAGCTCAAGTGCCGCAGCCATCAGCTCTTCAGGCGCGACGACCCGCGACACCAGCCCTATGCGCAGGGCTTCATCGGCAGATATCGTGTCACCAGTCAATGCAAGTTCAGCCGCTTTGGACTGACCCACCACGCGCGGCAACAGCCAGCAACCGCCATCACCGGGAATGATGCCCAGCTTGACAAAACTTTCGGCAAAACGCGCATTGCTGGAGGCCATGCGTATGTCGCACATGCTTGCCAGATCACAGCCCGCGCCCATGGCCGGGCCGTTCACCGCCGCGATGATGGGCACTTCCAGCGTCAGGAAGGCGCGAGGTATGCGCTGTATGCCAATGCGGTAGCCCTCAGTCACCTCGGCCGGGCCGCCGCCGAACATGCCGGTCTTGTCGCGCATGTCGGCTACATTGCCGCCCGAGCAAAATGCAGTGCCGCTGCCGGTCAGTATGGCAACGCGTATGCCCTTGTCGGCATTCAGTTCAGCAAAGCGGCTTTCAAAGGCGGCAAACACGTCTTCGCCAGACAGCGCATTGCGCGTCTGCGGGCGGTTCAGCGTCAAGACAGCCACATGACCGTGGCGCTCCAGCAGGATGGCGGAATCGTCACTCATCGTTTACAGGCCCAGCACGCGCTCGGCATTGCCGTGCATGATTTTTTCCATCACTTCATCCTTGTAGCCCAGCTCTTTCCACTCACGCAGTATGCGTTCGTACGGCAGGCTGGGATAGTCGCTGCCGAACATGATCTTGTCCTGCAGGCGGCCGCGAATATCAACCTTCAGGTTGCCCGGAAAGTGCTTGGGCGCCCATCCAGACATTTCCCAGTAGACATTGCCCTTGTGCAGCGCCACAGCCGTGGTTTCATCAACCCACGGCCAGCCAGGATGGGCCATGATGATCTTCAGGTTGGGAAAGTCCGCCGCCAGGTTATCAATCGCCGAAGGATGCGCATGCCGCACGCGCGCACCGTTGCCACCAGGCATACCGGCGCCCATGCCGGTGGTACCAACGTCAATCATCACCGCCGCACCCAGCTCGTTGATCACCTCGAACAGGTCGTAGTGGCGCCTGTCATCTACAGCGAAGTGCTGCATGATGGGATGGAAGTGAAAGCCGATAAAGCCGAGTTCTTTCACAGCCTTTTTGGCCTGCTGGATGGCGATCTCGCCCTTGGCAGGTTCCACCGCGCCCCAGCACTGGATCACGCGTTTCGGGTGGCGCTTCCACATGTCATGCACATACTCATTGGTGCAGGGCGGCGTGGCGACCGTGGTTTCCAGATCCAGCGCCACCAGGCAGGCTTCGACGCCAGCGTCGGTGAACTCCTGTATCACACCGGCTTCGTCTTTGGCCACCCAGTCGCGTTTCCAGTAAGTTGCCAGCGCTTCGGGGTACGGGCCCTGGGCATCAATCCAGGTCTGTGTGCCGGGGTAGCAGTGCAGGTCAATGATTCGCATGTTTCTTCTCTACTCTTTAGGTGTTGATGTTCAGGCTGTAGTTTTCGCAGCAACCGCTTGTTCCAGTGCCAGCTTGGCAGCCACCATTTCGCCCAGTGCTTTTTTGGACACCTTGCCAAAAGTGGACACAGGGAAATCATCCACCACTTCAAGCCGCTCTGGCAGCTTGAACTTGGCGATTTCCTTGGTCAGCAAAAAGCCGACCAGTTCCTTCAGGTGCAGCGACTGGCCTGCGTGCAGGATGACATAGGCGCACATGCGCTCGCCGAGGTTGGCGTCCGGCATGGGCACGATGGCCACGTTCTGCACCGCAGGGTGCATCAGTATCAGGTTTTCGATTTCCTCGGCGCTGATCTTTTCACCGCCGCGGTTGATCAGGTCCTTCTTGCGGCCTTCGACAATGTAGTTGCCCGACGGGTGCTGGCGCATCAGGTCACCCGAGCGGTAAAAACCGTCCGGCGTGAACTGGCGTGCGTTGTACTCCGGCACGCCGTAGTAGCCGCGCAGGGTGTACGGGCCGCGGCAGGTCAATTCGCCAACTTCGCCAAAAGCCACTTCCTTGCCGTCGTCGTCCACCAGCCGGACTTCATCGTCCGGGCAGATGGGCCGCCCGCAGGTTTCCAGCTTCACATCGGCAGGGTCGTCGAAGTTGACGAACATCAGCACGCCTTCGGACATGCCGAAGTTCTCCTGCACAAAGGCAGATGGAATCAGGTCCGTCGTCTTGGTCCGCACTTCGGGCTGCATGCGCTGGCCGCCGCTCTGTATCTGCTTGAGCGACGACAAATCGTAGTTGCCGATGGCCGAGTCATTGATCAGGCGAATCAGCAGCGCAGGCACCACTTTCAGGTGCGTGACCTTGTGCTTTTGTATCAGTGCAAACATCTCCTCAGGCCGGGTGTTGGCATGCACCACCACCTTCGCGCCATTGAACATGAAACCCTGTATGCCCGGGCAGGCCAGCGGCAGGTTGTGCGCAATCGGCAAAACCAGCAGCAGCACCGAGTCGCCATCCACGTGAGCGGCTTCCGACGCCACCTTGGAGTTGTAGGCGTAGTCGTTGTTGGTGCGCGGGATCAGTTTGGGAATGCCGGTGGTGCCGCCTGACAGCTGGAATATGCAGGGGTCTGTCGGTTCGATCTTTATCTTGTCCAGCTCGCTGCGCTTGAGCGTTGCGGGCTTCTCGATCAGATCCAGCAGCGAATGCTCGCCCTTGCCTGCCTTGCCCAGCACGATGCGGATCTTCAGCGACGGCTGCTCGGCCTGTACACGTTCGATCACCGGCGCAAAAGCAAAGTCACCTTGCGTCTCCGGATAGACGCAAGTGGTGGCCTGCGACAGGTTCACGAACTGGCTGATTTCGAGGTAGCGGTGCGTGACCAGTGCTGCAATCGGTATCGCACCCAGCTTTTGCAGCGCAAAGTACAGGATCACGAACTCGGCCACATTGGGCAGCGTCGGCACCACGCGGTCTTGTGGTTTCAGGCCGATTTGGAGCAGGTTCAGCGCCAGGTTGTCAGTGACGGCATCGAGCTGTGCGTAGGTGTATTGCCGCTCGCCATCTATCAGCGCCACACGGTCGGCGTAACGCTTGAAGATGGTGTCGAACTCCTGCGCCAGCGACTGGTCGCGCCAGTAGCCCTTTTTGCGGTAGTCGGCAGCGAACTCGGGTGGGAAAGGTACAAAGCCTTGCAGCATGGGGTGTCCTTTTCGTGGGGTGTCGGTTGTAAGAACTCAGGTCGACGCAGTGAAGCCGCCGTCAATGACGATGATTTCGCCGGTCACAAAACGGTTGCCCTGCAGCAGGTTGAGCATGGTCTCGGCCACGTCGTCTGCGGTCACGCAGCGCTTGAGCGGCGTCGCCCTGGCGCGCTTGCCCATCAGGTCTTCGTACTTGTCGCCCAGCATGCGCTCCATCCAGTCGCCTTCCATCCAGCCGGGGGCCACCGCATTCACGCGAATCTCGGGGCCAAGGTTCCAGGCGAGTGTTTTGGTCATGTTGACGACCGCTGCCTTGCTGGCCGCATAAGGCAGGGGTTGCGGGCCGGGACGCAGGCCAACGATGCTGGCGGTGTTGACGATGGACGGGTTGGTACCTTTCTTCAGCAGCGGCACGGCAGCGCGTGTGACCTGGAACAGGCCGCGCACATTGACGGCAAAGGTGCGGTCCCATTCATCGAGGTCCAGGCTTTCCAGGTCCTTGACTTTCCACTTGGCGGTGGTGCCGGCGTTGTTGATCAGCGCGTCGAGGTGGCCGAATTTTTCTTCCACTGTTTTCATCATGGCGCGCACGCCGGCTTCGTCGCTCACGTCGCACTGGATGCACAGCATGGTCGCGCCCAGCTTTTCAGCCTCGGCGGCGGTGGCTTTTGCAGCTGCGGCGCTGGAGCCGTAGTTGATGGCCACGTCATAGCCGGCTTTGGCCAGTGCCAGTACGGCGCTTTTGCCAATCCCGGTGGCGCCGCCGGTTACGAGTGCTTTTTTACGTGAGGTCATGGTTTTCCTTTAAGGACAGATTGAAATTTCGGGCACAGCAAAGCTGCCGCAGCGCGGCTGGCCTGGCTGTCTTCAGGTTTATTGCGGCTGGATCTTCAGATCGGTGACGACTTTTTTCCACAGGCCACGCTGCTCGGCAACAAACTCGCCAAGCTGTTTCGGTGTACCCGTTTTTGGATAAACACCCAGGTCTGCAAAACGCGCAACCAGCTCCGGCGTCACCACAATCCTGTTGATGTCGCCGTTGATTTTTTCGACCACGGCAGCTGGCGTGCCGGCAGGTGCGTAGATGGAGAACCAGCCAATCGACTCGATGCCCTTGACGGTATCTGCAGCCACTGGCACGGTTTCATAACCGGGCAGGCGCTCTTTTGACATGACCGCCAGCGCGCGGAACTTGCCCGCCTTGACGTTGGGCACCAGTGCGGCCATGCCGTCGATCGTCACCACGGCCTCATTCGACAGCAGTGCAGTGATGGCTTGTGGCGAGCCGGTGTAAGGCACGGTCATCATGGGCGCGCTCATGGCCTTGCCCAGCATTTCGCCCGTCAGGTGGGGTACCGAGTTGAGTTGCGGCGCCGCAAAGGCGAGCTTGCCCGGGTTGGCTTTGGAGGCCTTCGCCAGATCGGCCAGGCTTTTGATCTCGGAGTTTGAATTGACCACGATCATCATCGGGCTGGTGCCGATGGATGCGACTGGCACGATGTCGGTGTCCGGGTTGAACTGCGGATTTTTATACAGCTCGGGGGTGAGCGTCAGCACCGCCGCAGGAATAAAGCCAATCGTGTAGCCGTCATTCGGTGAGCGCACCAATGCGCTCATGCCGGGAATGCCGCCGGCGCCCGGCTTGTTGTCAACGATGACCGCCTGGCCCCAGGCCGCGCCGAGCTTGTCGGCTACCAGGCGGGCGATGACGTCGGGTGCGGAGCCTGCAGGAAAGGGAACAACCATGCGCACCGGCTTGTTGGGCCAGGCCTGCGCCATCGCAGGGGTGCTGACCACAACACCCAGGCCCAGTACGGCACCGACGGCGGCTGCCATCAGGCCAAGCTTGCGACGGTTGGTGGAAGGCTTGGTTGCGCTCGAAAATTTCATGTTGTCTCCGTTATGTTGGAAGGTTGCAAACGGCCTGTGGACCGGCCGATGACGAAATTTAGTTGTATTTGCCGATAAGAAAAAGATGGCAAAATTCATTGAGCGATATCAAAAATACATACGTTTTTACAGGGTAAACCTTAATGGAACGGGTTGAAGCGACATGAAACTGACCCAGATGCGGGACATGGTGGCGGTGGTTGAACGGGGCAGCCTCCGGGCCGCTGCACGCCACCTGGACCTGGCGCAACCGGCGCTGACACGCAGCATTGGCGCACTGGAGCGCGAGCTGGGCGTGACGCTGTTCGAGCGTGAGGCGCGCGGCATGGTGCTGACGCCGGCCGGCAAGCTGTTTCACCGCCGGGCCAGCGCCGTCATCAATGAGGTGCGCCGTGCGCGCGAGGATTTTGACCAGACCGATGGCGACATGAAAGGCACCATCACGGTGGGCCTGTCCATCATGCCGCACATGGGCATGCTGCCCGAGGCCCTGCCCGTCTTCCGCCGCCGCTACCCGCTGGTGCGGCTGAAGATCATCGAAGGCCTGTACCCGGCTATGGAAGCCGGCCTGCAGGACGGCAGCATCGACTTCTACCTCGGCGCCTCACCACGCGGCGAGCCGGCCGGCGGCCTGGTGTCCGAAACCCTGCTGAAAAATACCCGCACGGTGATCGGCCGCCGGGGCCACCCGCTGGCAGGCGCCAAGTCCATCAAGGACCTGTCCAAAGCCGAATGGGCCACCACCACGCTGGACTTCAACGCTGCGACCGACCTCAACGAGCTGTTCGCCAAATACAAGATGCCACCGCCGGTGTTAACGCTGCAAACCCATTCAGCGCTGTCGGTGATGGTGGCACTGTCAAGTTGCGACCTGCTGGCCATACTGCCTGCGCAATGGAATGAATTTCCGCTGACCCGTGACGTGCTGCAGGTCATCAACATCAAGGAAAAGCTGCCCGCGCCCGACATCGTGCTGATACGCAGACCCGACCTGCCGCTGACGCCTGCGGCTGATCATTTTTGTGATTTGTTGAAGCGTTATTTGCCGGTTTGACGTGCGGACAGAGCAAAACATGATCGGGCACACGCTATAAATTAAATAGCATGTCGCGCTAGTCCACATTGGGTTTCAGGCACTTTTGGCACTCAAAAACGGCATAAAAAGGCCAAAAACAGCCTCAAAATGCCTTTCGCGGAGTCGCGAGAAGCCGTCAAAACCACTCAATGTAAAGCCGACTTTACATTGACTGATTGAGCTGATCAGGCCGCAGCCACCCGATCCCGTATCTGCTGCAGCGCTGCCGGGTCGTCCATCGTCGTCAGGTCGCCTGCATCCCTGCCCTCGCACACCGCCTGAATCGCACGGCGCAGCAGTTTGCCGCTGCGGGTTTTGGGCAGCAATGTGACGAAGCGAACGCGCGATGGCCGGGCCACTGCACCGAGGTCGTTGTCTACACGCTTCATGATCTCGCCTTCGAGCTTCAATGACGCAGCGCTATCCGTCACAACTGCTGAATCCTTGGGAACCACAAAGGCCATCGCGACCTGGCCCTTGAGTTGGTCAGCCACGCCCACGACAGCGACTTCGGCAACGCCGGTATGGCCGGAGATGCTTTCCTCGATCTCGCGTGTGCCGAGCCGGTGGCCGGCGACGTTGATGACGTCGTCGGTGCGCCCCAGGATGAAGTAGTAGCCGTCTTCATCGCGTATGCCCCAGTCGAAGGTGCTGTAGACCAGCTTGCCGGGCACGGACTTCCAGTAGGTGTTGACAAAACGTTCGTCGTCTTTCCAGATGGTTTGCATAAAGCCCGGAGGCGTCGGCCCTTCAATGACAACGACACCTTTTTCATTAGGCTGCGTCAGTTCTTCGCCGGTGGACTCGTGCAGTATCCTGACCTTGTAGCCATACATCGGGATGCCGGGGCTGCCGAACTTGCTGGCCTTCTTTTCAACCCCATTGGCAATGGTGATCAGCGGCCAGCCGGTTTCGGTTTGCCAGTAGTTGTCGATGATGGGCACGTTCAGGCCGTCGCTGATCCAGCGGGCAGTCGGTTCGTCCAGAGGCTCACCGGCCAGGAAAAGCGCACGCAGGCTGGACAGGTCATATTTTTTCAGCAGCGCCGGGTCCTGCTTTTTGAGCACCCGCACCGCCGTTGGTGCGCTGAACATCGCGGTGACCTTGTACTTCTCGACCAGACTCCACCAGATCGCGCCATCTGGCTGCTGGTTCATGCCCTGCGTGGGCAGGCCTTCGTACATGATGGTCGCCATGCCCGCAATCAGCGGGCCATAGACGATGTAGCTGTGGCCGACGACCCAGCCGATGTCGCTGGTCGAGAAGTAGGTTTCACCGGGGCGGCCGTCGAAGATGTGCTTCATGCTCGCCGCCAGCGCGACGGCATAACCGCCGGTATCGCGCTGCACGCCCTTGGGCTTGCCGGTGGTGCCGCTGGTATAGATGGTGTAGCTGATTTCCGTTGAGTCGAGCCACACACAATGCACCTGCGCGGCCATGTATTTGGCGCGCAGGTCTGACCACAACAGGTCGCGCCCCTTGACCATCTGCATCGGTGCAAGCTTGCGATCGGCCAGCAGCACCGCTTCGGGTTTGTGTCTGGCCAGCTTGATGGCTTCGTCGAGCAGCGGCTTGTATGCCACCACCTTGCCACCACGCGAGCCGGCATCGGCGCTGATGATGACCCTCGGCGTCGCGTCATCGATGCGCGAAGCCAGCGAGCCGCTGGCAAAACCGCCAAACACCACGCAGTGGATGGCGCCTATGCGCGCGCAGGCCAGCATCGCAAATGCTGCCTCGGCAATCATGGGCATGTAGATCAGCACCCTGTCGCCCTTGACCACACCCATCGCCAGCAGGCTGGCTGCCATGCGCTGCACTTCCAGGTGCAGTTCATGGAAGCTGTAGGTTTTTTCGATACCAGTTTCGCTGGAGACGTAGATCAGCGCAGCCTGGTCGCCACGCGTCGCCAGGTGGCGGTCAACGGCGTTGTGGCAGAGGTTGGTCTGCCCGCCTTCGAACCAGTGGGCGAATGGCGGCTTGTCGTAGTTGCAAACGCGGCTGAAGGGCTTGTGCCAATCGATCAGTTTGGCCTGTTCGGTCCAGAATGCGTCCGGCTGCTCAACGGACTGGCGGTAGAAGTCGGCGTAGCTTGTCATGTCTCTTTGTCTCCGTTTATTTTGACTTGTCCTGCGCTATTTTGCCGCCTGCGCCCGCTAGCGAAGCGATTTCCACCACAGCACATTGTTTCTCGGCCGGCCCAGGGTCAGCACCTCACCTATCTCGGGTGTCGCCAGCGGAATGCGCTCCTTTTCGGCCAGCGCTGACGCCCGGTCGAGAGGGTCGCGCCAGGTGTGAAAAGCCAGGTCGAAGGTGCTGTTGTGGACTAGGTAAAGAAGTTTGCCGCGCAGGTCCTTGAAGGCCTGCACGGTTTCTTCGGGTGTCATGTGCACCGACGGCCAGTAATCGTCGTAGGCGCCGTTTTCCATCAGCGCGATATCGAAGCCGCCGAGTCGCTCACCGATCTGTTTGAAGCCGGGAAAGTAGCCCGAATCGCCGCTGTAATAAATGCGCTCTGCCCCGCTCTGTATCACCCACGAAGCCCACAGCGTGCTGTTGCGGTCAGACAGGGTTCGGCCAGAGAAATGCTGCGACGGAGCGGCGGTGATTTCAACCTCGCCCAACTTGCCTTTTTGCCACCAGTCAAATTCTTCGATGCGACTGGCTGCCACACCCATGCCCAGCAGCCGCTTGCCGACACCCAGCGGTACAAAGTAGCGCTGCACCTTGCCCAGCAGGTACTCGATGGTGGCGGTATCGAGGTGGTCGTAATGGTCGTGCGAAAGAATCAGGCCCTCGATGGGGGGCAGGTCCGCCAGCGCCAGTGGCGTCGGATGGAAGCGTTTGGGCCCCAGCCACTGGAAGGGCGAAGCCCTTTCGCTGAATACCGGATCAATCAGCCAGTACTTGCCACGCAGCTTGAGCAGGTGCGATGAATGGCCCAGCCGCACGATGTGGTTGGCGGCCGGGTCGAGTGCGGCCAGCGCTGCCGGGTCTATGCGGCGCACCGGGATGGCATCGACCGGCATCGAACCCTGCTTTGTGCCGAAGAAAAAGCGGCTCCATATCTTCCAGCTGGTCTGGCTGGGTTTGGCGTCCGGGTTGGGCATGTTGCTGAAGTGGCAGTCACCACTTGCTTGCGGTGATGCGGCGGAGCGCGGGTCGCAGGCTGTCTGGCTGACAGCACAACCCGAGGCCAGCCATGCCATGGCGGCAACAAGGCAGCCCAGAAACCATCGTGACATGCAATGCATGGTCAACGCTCCTTACTTCACCAGGCCATGAATCTCCTTGAACGCGGGATGCTCCGCCGACCCAAGCCACTCAAATGCCACCATCTCGGTCGTCACCAGCTCGGCGCCGGCGCCAGCCAGCCGGTCAAACGCGGCATCGCGGTTGCGCTCGGTGCGCGAGCTGCAGGCATCGGTCACGACCCAGACGTCAAATTCTTCTTCAAGCAGATCCAGCGCGGTCTGCATCAGGCAGACGTGCGCTTCACAGCCGGCGATCACGATCATGCTCCGGCCCTCCTCTTCCTCGGGCGCGGCTTTCTGCAGGTGCTTCGGCAGGCTGCGTGCATTGCCGCCCTGCACCGGCTTGCGTACCGGTGGCCGCAGCCATTCACCCAGTCCATCGGCCACCGCGCTGAAATGCATTTTGGCCAGCGTGCGGCCTGCTGCCGCTTCAATTACCGACTGCAGCGGCTGCACGTTGGGTCCGAGCTTGTCGGGGTTTTGTTCGGTCGCCCACACCGGCACCTGCATCACCTGTGCCATGCGCGCCAGCCGCACGGCATTGGCAATCACCTGCTCATTTTCAAAAATGACCGGCATTAATCGGGTCTGGTAGTCCACCAGAACGAGCTGGGAATCATCGGCATCAAGCAGCATTGGGGAAATCCTGAAAAAGTAAAAAAACCGGTCCTGCGCACAGGCAAAACGTCAGCGCTGCAAACGCTCGACCAGGGCAATGATGTAGTCCTCGAACAGCAAGCTTGCATCCTGGTTAAACATGCGTATGCGGCCAGTGTGCTGCATCAGCAGCAGCCCGACGCCATGGGCAAACAGGGCTGTATTTTCGCGCAATGCGTCTTCAGCGCCCAGACCCATGGCCTGCAGTGCGGTTTCGCAAGGTCGCAAGGCGTCGTGCAGGCGGTCATTGAGTTTGTAATTCAGCTCGGCCGTCAGGCCCCGTGGCTGCAGGCCCTGCACCAGATAAAAACCAAGATCAAGGTCTCGCGGGTTGGCTGCAAAAAAACCAAACCAGGCACCAGCCTTGGCGTCCAGCATTTCAGCAGGCGGCAACCCGGCATCGCCTGCTGCATCGACGGCTGCGTTAAGCCGCTCCAGCGATTCGGCCAGCAATGCGCCGTAAATCGCTTCCTTGTTGGCGAAGTAGGAATAAATCGCCCCGGGTGTGTATCCGGCCTGCCTGGCGATTTCGCGGATGCTCGCGCCTTCAATGCCCAGCTTGTCGAAGACCGCGCGGGCGGCATCCAGCATCAATGCACGGCGTGAATCGTTTTGCGCCTGCAGGCGCTGGGCTCGAGCTTCCATGCCCCTGAATATAAGGGTAAAGCATCCGGCGTGCCCTGCAATTTGACGCTTGTTTTTAAAATTGAACAGTGTTTAAATTACCAGAAACCAGCAACGGAGACCACGATGAATGCACCCGCCCCTGCGGCAACCCTGATGTCTGGCGATGACTTTCGGGAGTCGCTGCGCCGCTACAAACCCCGCGTCTTTCTGGATGGCCAGCTGGTCGACAGCGTCGCCGACGAACCGGGCTTCGGCCCGGGTGTCAATGCGATTGCACTGACCTATGACTACGCACTAAAACCGCAGTACGCGCCCATCATGACGGCGGTGCAGCAGACCAGTGGCAAGCTGGTCAATCGCTTGACGCACGTGAGCACCAGCAGCGGCGACCTGCTCAACAAGCTGGAGGCGGTGCGCCTGGTCTGCCAGGAAACCGGCTGCGCGCAGCGTTACCTGACACACGACGCCCTCAACGCCATTGGCCAGGTGTCGGCCCGCATTGATGATGCACGCGGCACGACAGAAAACACCGCGCGCTTCCTGAACTACCTGCACCGGGTGCAGGACCAGGACCTGACGCTGGGCGTGGCCATGACTGACGCCAAAGGCGACCGCAGCCGCCGCCCGCATGAGCAGGCCAATGTCGACAGCTATGTGCACGTTGTCGAGCGCAATGCCCTTCATAACGGCAAGCGGGGCATCGTCATCAGCGGCACCAAGGCCATCGTCACCGGCGCGCCGTACATGCACGAGTTCCTGGTCATGCCCTGCCGCAACATGGGCAGGGAGGACGCCGACTTTGCCGTCTGCTGCTCGGTACCGGTCGATGCGCCCGGCATCACGATTGTGGCAAGGCCTGCGGGCCGCCCCGGCGAGAAGGTCGAGCATGGCGCTGCGCTGTTCAGCCGCAAGTACGGGCAAAGCACGGGCGTGGTGATGTTCGATAAGGTGTTTGTGCCCTGGGACGATGTGTTCTACGCGGGAGAGTGGGAGCACACCGGCCACCTCACCTATAACTACGCCACCCACCACCGCCACACCTGCATAGGCGCACGTGCCGGCTTCGGCGACCTGCTGATAGGCGCCGGCGCGCTGATGTGCGAGGCCAACGGGTTTGACCCCGGCAAGGAGACGCACCTGCGCGAACAGATGGTCGAGCTGATTACCATCACCGAGAGTTTTTATGCCTGCGGTGTGGCCGCCAGCGTTTACGGCAAACCGGACGAGTACAGCAAGACCTTCATGCCCGACCCGGTGTTTTCCAACATCGGCAAACTGCTGCTGGCGACAAAAATCTACGACATGCACCGCATCGCCCACTATGTCAGTGGCGGCCTGATCGTCACCCTGCCCGGCCCGGACGAAGACCACAACCCCGAGACCGGTGCCAAGCTGAGCGAGGTGTTGCGCGCCAACCCGGATGTGCCCTATGAACAGCGGATAGAAACCGCACGTTTCATCGAAGACCTGACAGCCGGCTACCAGGGCGGCTGGTACAGCGTCATCAGCCTGCACGGCGGCGGCTCACCGGCGGCGATGAAACAGGAGATTTACCGCAACTACCCGGTCGGCTCCAAGGTAGAGCTGGTTGAGAGGATTCTCGAGCGTGGTGTAGCCCACGACCCGGCCCGCGCAATTACCAAAAACCGGCAGCCCGGCAAGTGCTGCGATACGGGGTGCACGACGCCGGGGCAGCCGGTGATGGTGGATTTGCCTTTGGTGGAGGCTGGGTTGCCTTCCAAACGAGGGGTTTAGCTCATAACCAGGCCGCTGTGCCCTTCACAAGCATGCCGGGGGTTGCCCGGCCTCTGCGTGAAGGGCACACCCTACTCACCCTTCGCAATAATCCCCGCCCCCCCCGAACCACCAGCCTGCACTGGCAACTGCGCAAACCTGAGCAGCCGGGTCGCCAGCAAGGTCTCACCCAGAAAACAAACCAGTGCCAGAAGAAAACTGATCACGCCCGACAAAAAGCAGATCGTCGCAATCTTCAGCGTCGGCAACTCGCTGGTCTCACCCAGAAACAGCAGGATGATGGTGCTGCCTATCAGCATCGCGCAGAGCGTCAGCAAGGCCAGGCAACCATTGACCAGCCAGCCGCGCTGGCCGAGCTCATGCAGTTCGCGGTACATGCGGGTAGCTTTGGCGTGTGCGACTTCGCCTGTCTCCAGGCGGTTCTCCAGAAAGCGGGCCCTGTCGATGATGCGGGCCAGCCGGCCGGCGACGGCGGCGATCATGCCGGACACTGCCGTGAGCAGGAAGACCGGCGCTACCGCCAGCTGGATGCCGTGGGTGACGGTGGAAAGATCGGGCGCGAAATTCATGGGAGCTCCGGGGTGCCAGGTTTCAGAATGTTGATTGTGGCCCAGCAGTGTCGGCGTTGTCTGACACGGTTGGTTGCTGCTCGTTACCGACAATCAAATCAGCGTGCATTGAATAGCCCGTCAGAGGTTCTGCACCAGGCCTGCTGCCGTCATACATACCAACACCTTCAATCCAACGGAAAGAAAACACCATGCTGCCAAACAAGGAAGGCCAACAGGTCCCGGACGTCACATTCAAGACCCGCAAGGGTGACGATTGGGCAGATGTCACCAGCCATGACCTGTTCAAGGACAAGACCGTGGTTGTCTTCTCCCTGCCCGGCGCCTACACCCCGACCTGCTCGTCCACCCACCTGCCCCGCTTCAACGAGCTCGCCAACACGTTGAAAGCCTACGGTGTTGACGACGTGGTCTGCATGTCCGTCAACGATGCGTTTGTGATGAACGAATGGGGCAAGTCGCAGGAAGCAGAAAACATCACGCTGATACCCGATGGCAACGGCAAGTTCACCGAAGGGATGGGCATGCTGGTCGACAAAAGCAGCCTGGGTTTTGGCAAGCGCTCATGGCGTTATTCAATGCTGGTCAAGGACGGCGTGGTGAAAAAGATGTTTATCGAACCCGAGCGCGACGGCGACCCGTTTGAAGTCTCTGACGCCGACACCATGCTGCAGTACGTCGACCCAGCGGCCAGGGCGCCGTTGCCGATCACCATCTTCACGAAGCCCGGCTGCCCGTTCTGCGCCAAGTCAAAAACCATGCTCAAGACCGCAGGCCTGCACTATGAAGAAGTGGTGCTCAGCCACGGCATCACATCCCGCACACTGCAGGCCGTGGCCGGTGCGGGCACCGCACCGCAGGTTTTTGTCGGTGGCGAAAAGATAGGCGGGTCTGAAGCGCTGGAGGCGTGGCTGAAAAAACACGGCAAGATCAGCTGAAACAGGTCAGGCGAATTTCCGCGCAGCGTCGATGGCCAGACCGGCGCCAATGCTGCCAAAGCGGTCACCCTCGACAGCGCGGGCACTGGGCAGCAAGGCCGAAATGCGGTCCCGAAGCAGCGGAACGCCACTGGAGCCGCCGGTAAAAAACACGGTGTCCACGTTGGTCGCCAGCAAGCCCGCATCGCGCAGCAATGTGGATACCGTGGTTTCAATGCCCGTCACCAAGCCATCAATCGCAGCATCAAACTCGGGCCTGTGCAGGGTCAGCATGTCGCCGGGTGCAATGCGGCCGAGGTCCATCGCCGATTCCGGCGCGTCCGACAGCGCAATCTTGGCGGCTTCAACCTGCATCGCAAGCCAATGGCCTGCGCGTTCCCGCACCAGATTCTGCAGACGCAGCAGCTTGTCTTTTTCAACCGACTCGCGGTAGAGCTCACCCAGCTGCGCCCACGACTTTTTGGTGTACGCCAGGTTGATCGTGTGCCAGGTCGCCAGGTTGAAGAACTGCGCCGACGGAATCTCCAGCCCGCTTTGCAAACGGCTGCCAAGGCCCAGTGTGGGCATGACGCTGGCAAGGCTCAGGTATTTGTCGAAATCGGTACCCCCGATATGCACACCACCGCTGGCCAGGATGTCATCGCGCCGCTCTGCCTTGATTGCCAGCGCAGGCCCCAGGCGGACCAGTGAAAAGTCAGAGGTACCACCGCCGATGTCGACCACCAGCACCAGTTCCTCACGTGCACCTTCCCTGATTTGCGACTCATAGTCAAACGCAGCGGCAATGGGCTCGTACTGGAAGGCGATGTCCTTCAGCCCGACCGCATGCGCAATCTCCGCCAGCGTGTTTTCGGCCAGCCTGTCTGCCTTGGCGTCATCGTCGACAAAAAATACGGGCCGCCCCAACACCGCTTTGGTAAAAGGCTGACCCGCAGCACTTTCAGCCCGCCGTTTGAGCTCACCGATGAATTGCGCCAGCAAGGCCCCGAACGGTAGTGCACGCCCTGCCACCTCGGTGTGTTCGTCCATCATCGCCGTACCCAGCAGGCTTTTGAGCGAGCGCATCAGGCGCCCTTCATGACCCGCCAGGTAATCGGCCAGGCCTGCACGGCCATAACTTACATGGTCGTGGCCTTCTTCCGGTTCGGCATGAAAAAAGACCACCGACGGCAAGGTCGGCTTGCCGTCCTCAAGCGGCAACAGCAACGGCAAACCGCCGGCATGGCCAGGCCTGAGCCACCCCGCCGTGGAATTGGAGGTGCCAAAGTCAATGCCGCATGCAGCGGCTGAAGTCGCCACCACCTAAGCGCGGTCAGCAGGTTTGGCGAAACCGCCTTCGGCCCACGCGGTGGCACTGGCGCGGCTGAGCTTGAAGGATGCCGCCACCCTTACCTGCGCAATCTCTTCGCCGTTTTCGCCCTGCGCTGTCAGCACCGCATGCGGGTTGTCTTCGTCGGGCACGATATCGAGCGATACGGTGATGCGATTGGCGTTGGCTGTGACCTCGATGCTCTGGTGCAGCGAGGCGTGCAGTTGCTGCTCGTGCCTGCGGACAAACTCTGACGCCGTCTTGACCAGCGTGCTGAAGGCCGGGCCGTCCAGCGGTTTGGGGTTCTTTTTGTCGCGGCCCATGGTCCATGGGCCGACCAGCGCAGGTTCAGGCTCGCCGTCCTTGATCATCGCAACGGCCCAGCCGTCGTCATCTTCGTTCTTGATGACTTTGGCAGTCCAGCCGTCGCCACACCACAGGCGCGGCTCCTGGATTTTTACGTCGTCTGCTGGGGAGGTGGAATCGGTCAGGGAATCAGTCAAGGAGGCAGCCAGTTTGGATGAAAGAGGCGAGATTCTAGTCTCGCCCTCATGACTGGCTGGCTACCCTGCCCTAAAGCCCCAGATCGCTCAGGCCGGGATGGTCGTCAGGCCTGCGGCCGAGGGGCCAGTGGAACTTGCGGTCCGCCTCCTTGATCGGCAGGTCATTGATGCTGGCGTGGCGCACATCCATCAGTCCGTTGTCGTCAAACTCCCAGTTTTCGTTGCCGTAGGAGCGGAACCAGTTGCCGGCATCGTCATGCCATTCGTAGGCAAACCTCACCGCAATACGGTGGCTGGAAAAAGCCCAGACTTCCTTGATCAGGCGGTAGTCGATCTCGCGCGTCCATTTGCGGCTCAAGAGTCCGGCGATCTGTTCACGGCCAGCGACAAACTCGGCACGGTTGCGCCAGCGGCTGCCCGGCGTATAGGCCATGGCAACCTTTTGCGGCTCGCGTGTATTCCAGCCGTCTTCTGCAGCGCGGGCTTTTTGTTGGGCAGTTTCGAGGTTGAACGGTGGAAGCGGTGGCCGGGTTTCCATAATGGCTCCTGTGTTTGGCGTGCAGTCAAAAATACAGGTAGACAGATTTGTCTACCTGCGGTAATTCTGGCAGATGTAGACAGGTCTGTCTACAATGCCGCCATGGACGACATCACCCTGCCCGCCCGCGACCGCATACTGCTCACTGCGCATGACCTGTTTTACCGCGATGGCATACGTGCCAGCGGCATAGACCGCATCATTGCCGAATCGGGCGTGGCCAAACTCACCTTTTACCGGCACTTTTCCTCGAAGGACGAACTGGTAAAGGCTTTCCTGCAGTACCGGCATGAACGCTGGATGGCCTGGTTTGTTGATGCGCTGGGCCGCCATGGTGCAAGCGATGGCGGCGGCTTGCTGCCGCTGGTCGGCACCATGGATGAGTGGTTTGAAAACCCCGGCTTTCGCGGCTGTGCATTCATCAATGTGGTGGCGGAGCTGGGCGGCGATGCGGAGATAGCCCGCATTGCGCATAAGCACAAAACAGACATGCTGCGTGTTATCGAAGCCCTGGTAGACGACAAGTCCATTGCCAGCGCGGCGGCAATGGCTGTGGACGGCGCGATCGTCAGGGCCCAGATGGAGGCGACTACTGTTAATTCGGCGGGGCAAAAAAAATCAGCACGTGACGGCTTGCGTCAGGTGCTGATAGCGCTTGAAAGCGCATCTTCCGGCGTGCCTGCCTGAGGCGCACCGAGCTTAGGTGTCAGAACACGCCCAAGAGCATGAGCACGATTACAACGCTGAGTGGAACACCGAGTAGCCAAGCAATGATAGGCATGAGGATTTTCTCCGTTTGAATGTTGAAGCCTTGACATTACCGAAGGCTCAGCGCACACGATGCGGGATGAAGGCCCCATCACTGGTAAGGGATGGCTTACATGCCGCAGGCGCATCACCCGAACCATCGCCCAGCGCATCACGGCGCCTGCGCGAATGTTTCAGGTTAGAGTGACGGCCAGCGACAGTTGCAATGCCGGCTGCAGCCACACACAGCCCAAATACATTTCCATACATTCAGGAGCACAGATGATTCTCGAACACGTTGATATCCGCATACACCCCGGCCAGCAGGCTGCGTTTGACGAAGCACTGCAGCGCGGGATTCGCGACGTCATTGCCAAAGCCAAGGGCTTCAAGGGCTACAGGATTTACAAGAGCATCGAGAGCCCCGAGCGTTATGTCGTCAACCTGTTCTGGGAAACGCTGGAAAACCACACAGTCGATTTCCGCGGCTCACCGGCCTTTGGTGACTGGCGCGCGATTGTGGGCCCTTTCTTCAACGGCGCACCCGTGGTTGAACACTTCAACCTGTTGTCCGAGTCCGCCTGATCTGAATCGGGGTCACGTCGGGGTATTCAGGCCTCGTCAGCAGCGCCCTGGTGCGCTTCGACAATTTTGGCCAGCAGCACAGACAGCTGCTGCTGTTCATCCGCCTCGAGCGGGCTCACGATGCGTTGCTGGGCACGCGCCACCGCACGTTTCATCTTCAGCGCAATCACTGCGCCCTCCTCGGTCGCCCACAGCAGTTTGCGGCGTTTGTCGCCCGGGTCGGCAGCACGCCTTACCCAGCCTTTAGCCTCCAGCCGGCCAATCACCGAGCCAAAAGTGGCCGGGTCAAAAGCCACGCGCCCTGACAGCGTGACCTGGTCCTCGCCAGGGTCGTCCATCAATGCATTCAGGATGGCGAACTGCACCGGCGTGACGTCAAAACCGGCCGTCTCCTCCATGAAGATGGCCACGGCCAGTTGCTGTGCGCGTCGAATCAGGTGACCGGGGGCCTCACCGAAGTTAAAACTTTTTGGCATGCGGCAAGTTTAAGTGAGGCCTGCCTGGAATAGCCTTACAACAGATGCAGCCAACGCGGTACGGATACGCATTTCCGATCAGGGTATGTACCGAGTTGCCATATAATAAGTATACTTATCATTAGTCCATTAAAGCCGGGGTAGAGGCTGAAAACGGCGCTGCCCCACCAACCTGAAACATGGAGACACCATGGCGAACACAACATCCTCAAAACCCATCATCATTTCAGGCGGCGGCATTGGCGGACTGGCTGCGGCCATGGTGCTGGGCAAGGACGGCCATGCCGTCACGGTGCTGGAGCAGGCTGCTGAATTTGGTGAAATCGGTGCCGGCATCCAGCTCGGCCCCAACATCTTCCGGATGTTTGAATACCTGGGCCTGACCGACGTCATCAACAAGGTCGCCTTCTTCCCGGAAGGCCTGGGCATGAACGATGTGCGCACTGGCGAAAAAGTAATACGCGTGCCGCTCGGCGATGTCGCCCGTGCCGCCTATGGCTTTCCCTACGGCGTGATTTACCGCGCCGACCTGCATCAGGTCTTTCTGGATGCCTGTCGCGCCCAGCCCTCGGTCACGCTGCGCACCAATGCCAAGGTAGAGTCCTACGACCAGTCGGCTGACGGCGTGCAGGTGCATCTGGCAGGCGGTGAAGTGGTGGAAGGCCAGGCGCTGATTGCCGCCGACGGCATGTGGAGCAAGATCCGCGAGGCGGTCGTCGGTGACGGCAAGCCACGTGTCTCCGGTCACATCGCCTACCGCGCCGTGCTGAAACGCGAGGACGTTCCCAAACACCTGTGGAGCGATGACGTCACGCTCTGGGGCGGTGAAAAAACCCACCTGGTGCACTACCCGCTACGCCGAGGCGAGCTGTTCAACATGGTGTGTGTCTTTCACAGCAGCAAGTACGACGAAGGCTGGAACACCTTTGGCGACACGACTGAACTCAACGAGCGTTTTGCCGATGCCTGCCCGCAGGTCAAGGAACTGCTCGCCAAGATTGAAACCTGGAAAATGTGGGTGCTGTGCGACCGCGAGCCGGTGAAGAACTGGACGGACCGCCGCGTCACCTTGCTGGGCGATGCCGCCCACCCGATGCTGCAGTACCTGGCCCAGGGCGCAGGCCAGGCGATTGAAGATGCCGTCGTATTGCGCGAGGCGCTGCGCTTTACAAAAGGCGATATCCAGGAAGCCTTCCAGAAGTACCAGAACACGCGTTACCTGCGTACCGGCCGGGTTCAATTGACCGCCCGTTTTTATGGCGATATTTACCATGCGTCCGGTGTACAGCGCGAGCTTCGCAACCAGATGTTCCAGAGCGGCAAAGAGAGCGCCGGCTTTGCCGGTTTGAAGTGGATGTACGACGGCATCGAGCCTTCAAAACTGTTCCAATAAGGGTTTTCGTTCCTTTGGAGATTTTCATGACAAAACCCGTGACATCCACCGCAGGCAAGGCTCGCCGCAGCGTGCTGGCCCAGGCCGCCTTCCTGATGGCCGCCTGCGCCCTGCCCCTGGGCGCCGCCGCACAGAAAAACACCAAAGCCGCAGAAGCCCCATGGCCAACAAAACCAGTCCGTATTCTTGTCGGCTTCCCTGGCGGCTCCACGCCTGACCTGGCTGCCCGTACGATTGCAGAGCCACTGTCACGCGCACTTGGCCAGCCCGTCATCATCGACAATAAACCCGGTGCGTCAGGCAATATCGCAGCCGACCAGGTCGCCAAGGCCACCGACGACCACACGCTGGGAGTCGTCATCAACGGCAACCTGACCTCGTCAAAGATGCTTTATTCAAAGCTGCCTTATGACCCGGCCAAAGACTTCACCCCCATCACGCTGATCGCCACCGCACCACTGGTGCTGGTCGCCCCCACCAACCTGCCTGCAGGCGCCGCATTCTTCGGCGCTGCACGCAACGCAGGTGACAAGTGGAACTACGGCTCGGTTGGCAACGGTTCTGTCGGCCATCTCGGCATGGAGCTGCTGAAGTCCAAGGTTGGCGACATGCCTGCCGTGCATGTGCCTTACGCCGGCAACCCGCAGGTCGTCACCGCACTGCTGGGCGGCCAGGTGCAGATGGCGCTGATTCCGCCGGGCATCGCGCTTCCGCAGGTCAGGGCCGGCAAGCTGCAGGCGATTGGCCTGACCAGCAGCCGCAGCTCGCTCGCACCCGAAACCCCGTCCTTGTCCGATTCAGGCGTGCGTGACTTCAACCTCGAAGTCTGGACGGCACTGGTCGGCCCGGCCAACCTGTCGAAGTCGGCACGTGCGCGCCTCGACACCGAAATCTACAAGATCATGCGCGACGGCGAAACCCGCCAGAAGCTGTTCAACCAGGGCTGGGCGCCCGTGGGCACGTCGCCTGAAGGCCTGCTGAGCCGCATCCGCAGTGAGACCGCCATCATGGGCGGCATCATTCGCATGCGGAACATCAAGATAGAGTGATTTTGAAAGCCCGCCTTGACCGTCCATAGCCAGCAAACCATCACAGAGCCCGCACGCAGCTTGCCGATTTATGGCGAGTTCGATGTGGTGGTGGTGGGCGGCGGGCCGTCGGGTCTGGCGGCTGCGGTCAGTGCTGCGAAGCACGGCTCCAAAGTCTTGCTGGTCGAACGTTATGGTTTTCTTGGCGGCATGGGTACGGCAGGTGGCGTTACCAACTTTGCGGGGCTGTATGGCCGCAAGGATGGCGAGATGCGGCAGGTGGTGCATGGCGTGGTCGATGACCTGCTCGCCCGCATGGAAGCGCTGGGCGGTGTCAACGCACCGCAGGACGGCATGCAGGGCCGCATTCGTGTTCGTTCTTACGATGTGTCGGTTTTCAAGTGTGCGGCTGACCAGTTGCTGCTGGCATCGAAGGTCGAGATCCTGTTCCACGCCCTCGCTGCCTCTGTGGTGATGGACGGCCAGCGCATCGCCGCGCTGGTGGTCGAAACCAAATCAGGCCGGCAGGCGATACGTGCAAGCAGCTTCATCGATTGTTCAGGCGATGCCGATGTCGCCACCTTTGCCGGCGCACCGTTTGAACTGGGCGACGGCCATGGCAGCGGCCTGTACCCCACCACCATGTTCCGCGTCGGCCATGTCGACGCGCCCAACGCGCTGGCCGCTGTCGGCGAGTTCAAGGCCATCAACACCTTCATGGAAGCCAGCCAGGCGCGTGAGCCGGGCCGCTACAAGTTTCCGCGTGCGGGCGCGATCCTCCGGCCGCAGAAGAACCCGACTGAATGGCGCGCCAATGTCACGCAGGTTGCCAATGCAGGCGGTACCGCGATGGACGCCACCGATGCGCGCCAGCTCAGTGATGGCGAGATCGAAGGCCGCCGCCAGATCACCGAATATTTCAGCTTTCTGCGCAATGAAGTGCCCGGCTTCAGGGATGCCGCCATCGTCGACATCGCCCCGCAAATTGGTGTACGCGAAACACGCCGCATCATGGGCGACTACGTGCTGACCGGCGAAGACATCCTGTCATCGGCCCGCTTTGACGACGCCATCGGCATCAACGCCTGGCCGATGGAGCTGCACGCCGCAGGCCGCATCGACTGGCAGTTTCCGCGCAACTGGGAATCCGCCAAAGGCCGCGTCTACAACGACCTGCCCTGGCGCATGCTGCTGCCCAAGGGTGTGAGCAACCTGCTGGTGGCGGGCCGCTGCGCATCAATGACGCATGAAGGCCAGTCAGCTGCTCGCGTCAGTGGTGGCTGTTTTGTGATGGGGCAGGCAGCAGGCACGGCAGCCGCGATGCTGCAGGCCGGCAAGACCTTCGCCGACACCAATATCCCCGCACTGCAAAAAAACCTGCGCCAGGACGGCGTGTATTTCGATGAAAAATGAAGCCCCCACGCTTGCCACTTCGTGTGCTGCGCTGCCCCCCGAGGGGACTGCACTTGCTTGGGGCGGCCCGGCGCTGCGTGCGACTCGTTATTTAAGGAGACCCTGATGGACATGACACCCCCACCCACCGCCGGCCACGCGCCTGTCCCGACCGACAGCGCTGCGCGCAAGGCTTTCTACAACGATATCTCGGGCTTCAACCTGTCGCCGTTGTGGGAAGTGCTGCACGCGCTGGTACCCACCTCGCCCAGCACGCCCTGCGTGCCGGGTTTCTGGAAGTACGCCGACGTCTACCCCTACCTGATGAAATCGGGCCAGCTCATCACGGCTGAAGAAGCCGTGCGCCGCGTGCTGATTCTTGAGAACCCCGCGCTGCGCGGCCAGTCCTGCATCACGCAGTCGCTGTACGCCGGCCTTCAGGTCATCATGCCGGGCGAAATCGCGCCCAGCCACCGCCACACACAAAGCGCATTGCGTTTTGTCGTTGAAGGCCACGGTGCCTACACCGCCGTTGATGGCGAACGCACACAGATGAAACCGGGCGACTTCATCATCACGCCGAGCTGGACTTTTCACGACCACGGCCATGAAGGTCGTGTCGAAGCCGATGCACCCGTGGTCTGGCTCGATGGCCTCGACATCCCGATGCTGAAGTTCTTCGACGCCGGTTTTGCAGAGAACCACAGCGAGAAATCCCAGCCCGTGACCAAGCCCGAGGGCATGACCAACTACAAGTACGGCGCAAACATGCTGCCGGTGCGCGGCGATTCGCCTTTCGGCCAGACCTCGCCAATCTTCAGCTACCCCTACGACCGCACGCGCGAAGCGCTGCACGAGCTTGAGAACCATGCCGACATCGACGCATGGGACGGCGTCAAGCTGCGCTACGTGAACCCGCTGACCGGCGGTTCACCAATGCCGACCATGGCCACCTTCATGCAGCGCCTGCCCGCAGGTTTCAAGGGCAAGCCATGGCGCCAGACCGATGGTTCGGTCTACAGCGTGGTCGAAGGCCACGGCAGCGTGGACATCGAATTCAACGGCAAGCGCACCACGTTCGAGTTCGGCCCCAAAGACCATTTCGTGATTCCGTCGTGGCACACCGCCACATGGAATAGCGCGCAAGGCAGCGTGCTGTTCAGTTTTTCAGACCGCCCGGTGCATCAGGCATTGGGCATACACAGAGAAGAGAGGTTGTGATGAGTTTTGTATTTCCCCCGCAAGAGACCGTGTCCGTGCCCATCGTGGGCTCGAAAGACCGCTTCCCCGTTCACCGCATTTATTGCGTTGGCCGCAACTACGAAGAGCACGCCAAGGAAATGGGTTTCACCGGCCGCGAGCCACCGTTCTTCTTCCTGAAGCCGGCAGACGCGCTGGTGGTGGTCGATGCCGGCACAACCGGCACCATCCCCTACCCCAGCCTGACAAAAAACCTGCACCATGAAATCGAGCTGGTCGTGGCCATTGGCACCGGCGGCAAGAACATCAAGGCGGCCGATGCAGCCAAGCACATCTTCGGTTACGCCACCGGCCTGGACATGACACGCCGCGACCTGCAGAACGACATGAAAAAGCAGGGCCGCCCCTGGTGCATCGGCAAGGCCTATGACCAATCCGCGCCCATCGGCCCGATCACGCCCGCCGCACAGGCCGGTGACATCAATAATGCCGAACTGTATGTGCAGGTCGACGGCAAGGACCGCCAGCGCAGCACCGCCGCCAAGCTGATCTGGAACGTCGCAGAAACGATTGAGCACCTGTCCGCCGCGTGGGAACTGCAACCCGGCGACCTGATTTACACCGGCACGCCAGAAGGCGTTGCGGCTGTCGTCTCTGGCGACACCATGGTCGGTGAAGTCAAGGGCCTGGGCACGCTGACAGTCAAGGTCGCCTGATCGCCTTTGCCCGTTCGCTCCCCTGTAAAAACCGGCCCTGTGCCGGTTTTTTTATGGGCGCGTTGATGTCACCAGACAGGCTGGGGGCAAAGGTCATGCCGCTACACTCAAACCATGCATCGCCCCCTCATCAACCACTGCCGCGCGTGCGGCACTTCCGTGGTGTATCGGCTGCCTGACGACGGTGATACCAAGGAGCGTGCAGTCTGCCCTTCGTGCAACCACGTGCACTACGAGAATCCGCTCAATGTGGTCGGCACCATCCCGGTCTGGGGTGAAAGCGGCAATCAGGTGTTGCTCTGCAAACGCAACATCGAGCCACGCAAGGGCAAGTGGACATTGCCCGCAGGCTTCATGGAGCTTGGCGAAACCATTGCCCAGGGCGCAGCACGTGAGACCGTTGAAGAAGCCGGCGCCCAGTTTGAGATGCAGCCCCTCTTCTCGATGATGAATGTCGTGCGCGTCGGCCAGGTTCATTTCTTCTACCGGGCCAGGCTGCTCAACACCAGCTTCGACCCCGGCCATGAAACCATGGAAGCCCGCCTCTTCACCGAAGATGAAATCCCGTGGGACGAGATCGCCTTCCGCACCGTCAGGGAAACGCTGACCCTCTACTTCGCCGACCTCAAAGCCGGCAGTTTCGGGTTTCACTCCGTCGATATCGAGTAGCGCAGGTTTGGGCGCTGCCGTCCAGGGTCGGTCAACGCGCCAATACCGTTCTAATGGCAATTTTTGATGTATACATCAATAAAATGCCTGTTTGACTCTATTTTTGATGTATACATCAATTTTTGCGTTCCGGGCGCTTTCAAAAGTTCCCAGCCAGCCCAAAACACCCAAAAAGAGTCAAAAAACGCCATTTTTTAAGTGTCGAAAAGGCCTGTAACCCAATCTGGACTAGCGCGATCTGCTATTAATACGGTAGCGCCATAAATCCCCAACTCGGTGGCCGTTTTGCAGTTGCAGTTGCAGTCCCCATCACTACATCTCTTGCCATTTTTAGCTGGCCCACCGCAACAGCCCGAGCGCCAGCGCTGCCAGAAACACCGTCTCGCCCACCATCAGCAGTACCGGCTTGAGCCCGACGGCGGCGAGTTCGCGCAACCGGGTTTTCATGCCCAGGCCTGCTATAGCTGCCACCAGAAACCAGCGCGAGAGATCACTGCCTGCAGTCGTCACCGCGCCGGCCAGCAAGCCCGTGCTGTTGAGCGCCACCAATGCTGCAAAGGCCACCGCAAACCACGGCAGCATTGGCGGGCGCTTGCCTTCTGCGGCGGTACCTGTCGCACGGGTATAGATCACTGCAAACAGGATCACCGGCACCAGCGTCGCCACCCGCATCAGTTTGACCAGCGTGGCAGTGTCGCCGGTCTCCTGCGACATGCCGTAGCCTGCACCCACCACCTGTGCCACATCGTGAATCGTCGCGCCGAGGAAGATGCCTGCCGTGTGTGCATCCAGCTCCAGCCAGCGAGCCACCATGGGGTAGACGATCATCGACAGCGTTGACAGCGCAGAGACGCCCACCACCGTGAACAGCGTGGCGCGCTCCTTCAGCGGGTGTGCCGGCAAGGCGGCTGCAAGCGCCAGCGCGGCAGAGGCACCACAAATCGCGGTGGCGCCGCCGCTGAGCAGGCCGAACAGGATGTTGAAGCCCATCAGCCGCGCGACGATCATCGACACAGCAATCGTCAGCACCAGCGAGATCGCCACCACCATCACCGGGTGCCAGCCCAGCGCCACCACCTGCGCAGCGGTGATGCGCAAACCCAGCAGGGCCACACCCCAGCGCAGCACATGGCGGGCCGTAAACTCGATGCCCGGTTTGCAGGCGCCTTCGGTCGACAAAAAATTCATCGCCATGCCGAGGATGAGCGCAAACAGCATCACCGGCGCACCGTAGTGCTGCGACAAAAAGGTCGATGCAGCCGCCACCACGGCGCAGGCCAGCACACCCGGCAAGAGCACGCGGGCACGGCCCGGCAAAGCGCTGAAGGTGAGCGTCGTCATGCGCAGAGTCCCCGTCAGCTCAAGGCACCAGCACGGTCGCGCCCATGGTCTTGCGCGAGCCCAGCGCATGGTGCGCCGCTGCCGCATCGGCCAGTGCAAACGTCTGCTGCGGCTTGCTCACGATGCGCCCCGCCACCACGTGGCCGAACAGTTCTGCGGCCATCGCCAGCATGTGCGCGCGCGGCATGATGTAGTGCATCATCGCCGGGCGCGTCACCCACAACGATCCCTTCGCGGCGAGTTGCATGGTGTCGATAACCACCGGGCCGGACGATGTGCCGTTGCTCACCAGCGTGCCGCGTGGCTGCAGGCAACTGAGCGAGTCCTGCAGCGTGTCCTTGCCGACCGAGTCATACACCACGGGCACACCTTTGCCATCCGTCAGCTCCCTGACACGATCAACGATGTTCTCGCGCGAGGTGACGATGGTGTGCGTGCAGCCATTGGCCCTGGCCAGTTTGGCCTTCTCGTCGGTGCTGACGGTTCCGATCATGGTGACGCCGATGGCCCGTGCCCACTGGCAGGCAATCAGCCCCACACCACCGGCGGCCGCGTGGTACAGAATGGTTTCGCCGCCCTTGAGCGGGAACACCTGGCGAAACAGGTACTGGGCCGTCATGCCCTTCATCATCAGGGTCGATGCCGTGCTGTCAGACACGCCATCGGGCAGGCGGATCAGCACCGCAGCAGGCATGACCCGCACGTCTGAATACGCGCCCTGCGGCCCGATGAGATAACCCACGCGGTCACCCACGGCGATGTCATCAACACCCGGCCCCACCGCCTCGACCACACCCACCGCATCCGAGCCCAGGTTGCCGGGCAGCTGTGACGGGTACACGCCAGTGCGAAAGTAGATGTCGATGAAGTTGACTGCGATGCCGGTATGGCGCACACGCGCCTGACCGGGCCCCGGCTCGCCGACTTCCACCGTCTCCAGCTTGAGCACTTCCGGTGCGCCGGTTTCGTAAAAACGTATTGCTTTGGCCATGACGTTCAAGCCACCTTGCGCAGGAAACCCTGGTGGCCGCCATTGCGGTTGGGCGCAAAGCCGTTGGCCTGCAGGCTCTCTTCCACTGTGTCGTAGAACACGCCTATCTTGTTGATCTCGCGTGCCTGCTGCGCCGTTGCAATCGGGCGGCCAAACTCACGCGAGATGCGCACCAGCTGCTCGACCTGCTCGACGGTCGACATCTTGCCCGTCTGCGACTGGTTCCAGAGGTTGTCTTCAATGCCGCAGCGCACATGCAGGCCCATGGCAATGCCCATCATGTTGACCGGTAGCACATTGCGCATCGAGCTTTCCACCGTCACCACCGCGCCGTCAGGCACACCGCGCATGAAGTTGGCCAGGCTGTAGATGTTGGGCACATCCATGCCGCCGCCAATTGCCACCCAGTTCATGACCAGCGGTCCCTTGTAAATACCGCGGCGCATCAGCCGTTCGACCGACTCGAAGCTGTTGACGTTGTAGCACTGGAAGGCGCTCTGTATGCCCGCCGCGTTCAGGCGCCGGATGTGCTCTTCAGCCCAGCCAGGTTGTGCAGGCACCGTCATCTCTTTGTAGGCATTGAAGACCTCAGGGTCTTCCATCGACGTGCCGCGGGTGTCCTTGTAATCCCAGTGTTCCAGGATGTTCATCTGCGAGGTGTTGATGGTCACCGTGACCTGGTCGGGCTTGGGGTCCAGCTCGGCCAGCATGTGGCGCGTGTCATCGCTCAACCACCTGGCCGCAGCGCCATCCGTCTCCGGCGCAAAGCTGATGGAGCCGCCGACCTGTATCACCATCTCAGGCACTGCCTTGCGCACACCGCCAATAAGCTCATTGAATTTGGAAAGCCGCTTGCTGCCCTTGCCATCGAGCTCACGCACATGCAGGTGCAGCACGGTCGCGCCGGCGTTGTAGCAGTCGACGGCCTTCTGGATCTGCTCGTCAATGGTGACCGGGATGTCTTCGGGAAAATCAGAGGGCACCCACGACGGCGCATAGGGTGCGGCCGTGATGATGAGCGGGTCCTGGTTTTCGGTGAAAAGATGGCCGTCAAGAAAATTCATGGTGCGTCTTTCGGAAAAGTGGTGTTCAGAAAAATCAGAATGGTTTGCTGCCGATGATTCCGGCGCGTTCCATCTTGCGGTGGCACGGCGGGTAGTCCATCACGGCGTAGTGCTGGGTGGCGCTGTTGTCCCAGATCGCGACGCTGTGCGGCGACCAGCGCCAGCGCACCTGAAACTCCGGCACATAGGCCTGGCTGATCAGGTAGCGCAGCAGGTCAGCCGCGCCGGGGTTGCCGTCCTGCCCGTAGCGCACGCGCGCCGGTGTGTGGAAGTTGGTGAAGTGGGTGGTGAAGCCGTTCACAAACAAGATCTTCTCGCCGGTCTGCGCATGGGTGCGCACCACGGGGTGCTCGGCGTCGGGGAACTGCGCCTTCAGTGCCAGCCGCTTTTCAATCGGCATCACTGCGCCAAAGCTGGCTTCAATGCTGTGGCGTGCGCGCAGGTCGGCAATCTGCTCCTTGATGTGCGCCGGCAGATTTTCATAAGCCAGCGCCATGTTGACCCACATGGTGTCGCCGCCGACGGGTGGGCACTCCAGGCAGTGAAGCACCGCGCCGAACTGCGGCGCCTCACGCCAGGTCGCATCCGAATGCCAGGCGTTTTCATAACGGTCTGGCGGTGCATCGGGCGTTTTGTAGATACGCACCAGGCCGGGGTAGTTGGGATCGCTGTTCAGCATGGGATGGGTTTCCAGATCGCCAAGGCGGCTGGCAAAGGCCACATGCTCGGCGCGTGTAAGGTTCTGGTCGCGCAGAAAGAGCACCTTGTGCTTGAACAGCAGCGCCCTGATGCGCTCAAACAGGGCATCGTCGCGCGCTGCATCGCCCAGGTTCACGCCCTTGAGTTCAGCGCCAATCGCGCAAGTCAGCGGCTCCACTTCAAGGTGGATATCGGTCATGGTTTCCATGGTGGTCTCCGTTACGGCGGGCTGTTCTGCCCGCACCTTGCTATTGATTGAGCTGGATGTTGAAGGTCTTGATGATCGCCGCGTTGCGGTCAAAGTCGACCTTGACCGACTGCGCCAGCTGCGCAGACGACATGCTGGTGTTGGGCTCAAAACCCGCAGCAGCCAGGCGGTCACGCACCTTGGGGGCTGAAGCAGCTTTCAGCGTGGCAGCGTTGATTCTGTCCGCTGTCGCAGCCGGAACACCCGAGGCCACCGCCGTGCCTATCCAGTTGGTGAAGTCAATGTCGGGGTAGCCCAGCTCGGCCATGGTCGGCACATCCGGCAGATGCACCGACCGCACCTTGCTGCCCACGCCAAAGGCCTTGAGCTTGCCGCCCTTGATCTGTGGCAGCGAGGTGGCGATGCCGTCAAACATCACGCCGATCTGGCCGCCCATCACCTGCACCAGCGCAGGCGGTGAGCCGGGAAACGGCACGTGCTGCAAGTCCAGCCCGGCCTTCTGGTTGAAGATCACCCCCGCGTAATGCGAACTGGTGCCGGCGCTGAAGGACGCATAACCGAGCTTGCCCGGATGGGCCTTGCCATAGGCAATGACGCCCTTGAGGTCTTGCGCCGGGAAAGCAGTGCCCGCCACCAGCACCAGGCTCGAACGCGCCACCGTGGCCACAGGCCGTACATCCTTGAGTGGGTCAAACCCCGCCTTCATCAGGTGCGGGATTTCGGTCAGTACATTGCTGGCCGTCACCATGATGGTCTGGCCATCGGCAGGCGCAGCCATCATGGCCTGTACGGCAATGCCGCCCCCGGCGCCGGGCTTGTTGTCGACGATCACGGGCTGGCCGATATCAGCCGACAGCTGCTCCGCCAGGATGCGCGCCACGATGTCCATGGTGCCGCCGGCAGGCGCGGGCACCAGCATGCGGACGGGCTTGTCCGTCCAGGCGTGGACGAGGGGGCAAGCCGCCGCAGCCAGCAGCGCCAGCAGCAGCCTGGGCAAAAGGCGGGTCTTGAAAGCAGTTGGCAGATGTCGTGTCATTGTTGTCTCCATTTTTTTGGCCAGTTGCCTGCTGCGGCAACTTTGGCCTTGATCACGGGCTCGACTTTATCGACAGTGCTGCGACAAGAGTTTATATTTCGGGACATCTGATATCTAAATTGGGACATGACCAGATGCCTTCCCTTCCCCGCATGCCGCTTGCAGTGCAGCCGCCACACGTGATCCGTAGCGCCAGCCTGAATGGCTATGCCGAACTGGCAAGCTCGCTGGGACTGAACCCGCAGACACTGATGCGCAAGGCCGGCCTCAGCCTGCGCTGCCTCGACGACCCGGAAACCCCAGTCAACGTCTATGCCGTTCAGCACCTGCTGGAGGCCAGCGCAGAGGCCGCAGGCGCAGAAGACTTCGGGCTGCAACTGGCCCACAACCGGCGCATGGCCAACCTCGGCCCACTGAGCATTGTCCTGCGCGAAGAGCCAACAGCGCGCGTTGCACTTGACACGCTGGTGCGCTACCTGCGCCTGCTCAATGCATCGCTGCTGACGCGCATCGAAGACCACGATGACCTCGTCATCATCCGCGAAGAGTTTTTGATGGAGCGTGCTGGCTCAATCCGGCAGTCCATCGAACTGGCAGTGGGTGTGATGTACCGCATCCTGGTCGAACTGCTCGGCCCGGCGTGGAAGCCCAGGCAAGTCTGCTTCTCCCACAGGCCGCCAACAGACATGGACCGCCATCGCGCCCACTTCGGCCGCAACCTCGAGTTCAACAGCAGCTTCAACGGCATCGTCTGTTCGGCGCGTGACCTCACAGCACGCCTGCCCACGGTCGAGACCGGCATGGCCGTCTATGCCAGGCGCTTTCTGGATGAGGCGCTGTCAAACACCCGCAGCAACACCAGTGACACCGCCCGCCAGCTCATCATGGCACTGCTCCCGGGCGGCAGGTGCACCGCAGACCAGGTCGCCCAGCACCTCGGCATGGACAGGCGCACCCTGCACCGCCACCTGCAGGCGCGCGGCACCAGCTTCACCGCGCTGATGCAGCTGGTCCGCTCCGAGTATGTAGTTCGCCAGATCCGCGACAGCGACCGCCCCATGGCCGAGTTGGCAGAACTGCTTGGCTTCTCAGGCAGCAGTGCGTTTGCGTTCTGGTTCAGAAAGCAGTTTGGCTGCACGGTGTCGCAGTGGCGCAAGGCCCATGCACACCCGGCGTAGGCGCTTGTGCAAAACCTGAAGCATGGCTTTTGATCACACCCCGCAGGGTACGGGCCGTGGCTCAGAGGCATTCGCCTGCCAGTTGATGTAGATCGCCAGAATACCGGCCTTGCCAACGCTGGTTGCAGTTAAAAAAACCTACGCAGCTTCTTTGGCAATGAGCTGCGACAGCATTCGTCTGGCCTGGACCGGACCTGCATCCGTTACCAGCGCAATCGGGAATGCAGAGCCTTCGGCGCCAATCGAGCGTTGCTGAAGCTCAAGAATTTCAGCATCCTGGTCGAAGGTTTCCGCAATCTGCTGGCGAATATATTCGGTCAGCTCTGCGTCATCCCTGGCGTACTGGCGGGACACGCCCCAGAAATAATGCGTCGTTGTTTCCGTCGCTGGCGTGAGGACATGCAATACCCGCCTCTCAAGTGCCTGATCTTTGGAACCGCTGCTGGGATAGGAGCCGTTTTCAATGACGTGATTTCCCGGCGGCGTGAAGATGGTGGTGTGCCACCGATTGATGTTCTCGGTGAAGCCCGTCGCCTTGATATAAAAAGCCGGCGGCTCCGAATTCAGAATATCACGATGAACACGAATTTCATTGTCTGACCGAGTCATCGAGGCAGGCGCCTCGGCGACCGCATCGTTGCCAATGGTGGTGTCGTGAACGTAAGACTCATGCGACAGATCCAGCAGGTTGTCGTTAAGCAACTGGTAGTTGGCCTTGACGTGGTGATAGCCCGTACAGGTCACCCACTCCGGATCGTCCATGTAGTGGAAATCCGGAATCTTCGATGGGTCGGCAAGCTCTGCTTTGCCCATCCAGACCCACACCAGTTTGTATTTGACTTCCAGCGGGTAGCGCCGCACCCTGGCCTGGCTGGGAATCTGCGTTTGGCAGGGAATCTTCACGCAAACGCCCTCGCCGTTGATGCGCAGGCCATGGTATCCACAGCGCAAATCATCACCCAATACCTTGCCGTAAGACAGCGGTACACCCCTGTGAGGGCACCTGTCGGCCAGGGCAGTGATCTTTCCGCTCTCACCTTTAAAAAGCACAAGTTTCTGATCAAGCGCCGTCACTGCTATCGGTTCATCCTTGACGGCATCGACAAATGCCACCGCATACCAGGAATTTTCCAGCCACATATATCAATTTCCCTTTTCAATCGCCCTTGATCCCGCCCTCTTTGGCAACAGCCCTCACGCGGGCGTCATCTTCCTGGATGAATTTGGCCAGACGTTCTGGCGGACCGCCAATCGGCTCCAGCTGAGCCGTCGTCAGATTGGCCATGACTTCCTTGTCCGTCAATGCTTTTTCAATGGCTGCATTGAGTCGCTCAACAACAGCGCGCGGTGTTTTCGCCGGTGCCAGCATGGCATACCAGCCAGTCAGCGCGTAATTGCGCAAACCCGTTGCCTCACTCACGGTGGGCATGTCAGGGAGCAATTTCGAGCGTTGACCGCTTGTGACCGCCAGTCCCTTGACACGATTGCTGCTGATAAACGGTCCAACGGCGGTAAGGCTGATGACGCCCAGATCCACCTGCCCGCTGACCACATCGGTCACTGCGCTGCTGCAGCCTCTGTAGGGTATGTGCACGATGGAGACCCTGGCCATGGACTTGAGGAGCTCTCCAGCGAAGTGGTGGATATTTCCATTGCCACACGAGGCGTAAGACAGCTTGCCCGGATTGGCTTTGGCGAAGGCGATCACATCCTTCATGTCCTTGAAAGACGAACCCACCTTGGTCACAAACAGCACAGGGGATTCCGCCATCAGGCTGACTGGCGAAAAACTCTTGTCAGCGCTGAACTTGACGCTTTCGTACAGAACCGGATTGATGGTCAGGTTGTTCGTTGCAAGCACCAGGATATTGCCATCGGCGGGAGCTGCGGCCACGTAGTCCATGGCAATGTTGCCACCGGCACCCGGCTTGTTCTCCACGATGACCGTATTACCCAGCGAACTTTGCAGGCTGCGGGTCAGGGCCCGCGCCAGACTGTCGACTCCGCCACCAGCCGTATATGGAACGACGATCCTTGTAATCTTTTCCGTCTGTGAACTCGCAAAAGGGGCCGCCAGGACAGCCAGCAAAAATATGCAGGCCCGGAATCTGAATTTCATGTGCGTTGTCTCCTTTATTTATTGAAAAGGAGAAAGAACCTCCTTGCGGCCCCGAGGTTAAAACCGGGACCGGATCCTGGCAACGCCACATTGCGAGAGGCAGCTATGCAGATATTGAGTGGCGAATCTACTGGCCAATAGACTTCAGGGCATCGCTAAAAGATCTTCTTACCTGCGCCAGCGTGGCCTCCTGCAGGCGGGTCATGTTTTGTTTCAGGGGGCTGGCAAGATAAAGATCGGTGGTCAAGTTGGGTTCGACTATTTTCTGGACGATCAGATCCGGCGCCGCCCAACCCGAAGAAATGGCGACTTTGGTGGACACCGTGTGCGCAAAACCGTTGTTCACCAGTTCAAACAGCGAGTCGACGGCATCAATCTCCACTGAAATTTTGAGGGGCACCTGAAGTTTGGCAGCGGCGACCTGCAAGGGCTCACGGGTGACGTGAGGCGCCGAGGGCATGATGAGGGAAAGCCCCGAAAAATACTTGACCGACACCGAGTCCCTGTCCGGACCAATCTGCCGGCGACCTACAAGGTAAAGCGCCTGAGTGGTCAGAAGCTCTATCTGCAATGTCGGGCTGGGCGGGGGGTTGTGAAGTATTGCGAAGTCAATGCGGGACGCCCGGAGCTGGTCGTGGAGTTGCCCCGACAGCTGATTGACAATCGACAAGTCTGCAAACGGAAGTTCTTCGCGAAACCTTCTCACGAAATCGGGAATCATTACCCGTCCAACACTCGGAGTCAGGCCGCAAACGACGCGGCCACGAAGTGCTGCATCACCCTCATGAAGTTCAGTCAGCGCTATCTCTGCTGAGTGAAGAAGGCCCTGAGCCCTGAGCAAAAATCGCGCGCCCGCCGCCGTCAGGGTCACACCACGCCCGTGCCGATGGAAAAGGGTGGATCTGATCTCGACTTCGAGCGCCCGGATGTGACGGCTTAATGTGGGCTGGGGAATCTCCAGCAGGTCCGCTGCACGTGCAAAACCCCCAAGTTCTGCCACCTGCACAAAGTACTTCAGCTGCGTTAGATCCACGCGTATTACCCATCATCAATGGCAGAGAGTTGCGTCCTGCATCGGCATGCAGTCCGTATGGCGCCATTTAACCATCTTCGATTTCCCGTCTGGCATCTGGCTTGCCAAGTTCGCCCAGGAAAAGAAAAATGCGGCACAACAACCGCTGTACGCCATTGATTTTTTGTCGTTGCAGTGGCGCAGGGCCCCGCGCGCCATAGCGTGAGTTGCGTGCGTGCGCAAAGCCTGTTCGCGCCCAGGAACACGCGGCGCCGGCTCGCGCATCTACAGTGCAAACTGGCAATTTTTGATGTATACATCAATTAAATGCTTATTTGGCTGTATTTTTGATGTATACATCAATTTTTTGGCTTTAAGGCTGGCTTCAGCAAACCCAACAGGCCAAAAACACTGAAAAACAGCCCCAAAAGGTCATTTTTAAGTGCCAAAAAGGCCTGCAGACCAATCTGGACTAGCGCGAGCTGCTACAAATTTGGTAGCGCTGCCAATGCCCATCTGACGCCCAAACAGGCACGTTCAGCCGATGCATCACCCAGCGCAAGGCATGGAAGCGGGACGCGCCCAGGACCGCGCTTACTCAGCCTTGATGTTATGTTCCTTGACGAATTTTGCGTACTTGGCCTTTTCTTCACTGACAAACTTTGCGAGTTCCTCTGGCGTGCTGGCGATCACCTGGGCGCCCTGCTCCTCCAGACGTTTTTTGATTTCCGGCGAGTTGACGAAGCGGACACTTTCAGCCCTGAGTTTTTCCAGGATGTCTTTCGGCAGGCCTTTGGGGGCGTACAGCGCCTGCCACTGGCCCGCCACAAAACCCGGGAAACCTGACTCGGCAACTGTCGGCACATTCGGCAGAAAACTGAGCCGCTCCTTGCTCATCATCGCCAGCAACTTCAGTTTGCCGGACTTCACAAACGGGTAAGTGGAGAGCATCGCAATGGACAGCGCCTGCGCCTGGCCACCAACAACGTCGGTCAGCGCAGGTGCCCCACCTTTGTATGCGACGAAGGTGAATGGGGTGTTCGCGCGCGAGGACAGTTCGAGCCCAGCCAGGTGGGATGCGCTGCCATTGCCAAGAATGGCGTAGTTGAACAGCTTGGGATTTTCTTTCGCATAGGTAATCAGTTCGGGCACCGAATTAACCGGAAGGCTGGGTGTGACGGCCAATGCGTAGGGTGAGCCGATCAGGAGCGTGATGGGCGTGAAATCTTTCAGCGGATCGAAAGGCAGGTTGGGGTACAGCGCGGGGCCGCTGGTGAAGGTGCCCAGATCCTGCAACAACAATGTGTAGCCGTCAGGTGCGGCCTTGGCGACAAAATCGCTGCCGATATTGCCGTTCGCGCCAATCTTGTTTTCCACCAGGAAAGGCTGGCCCATGACCTCCTGAAGGCGGGTGGCCAGCAGGCGCGCAAATGAATCGGTGGCACCGCCGGCGGAGAAGGCGACCACTACCTTGACGGGTTTCGAGGGGTAGGCCTGGGCCATCGCCGCGCTGGCACAAAGACATGCGGCGGCAGTGAGGATACGGGACAGGGTGAGGATTCTCATTGAAATTCCTTGAGTTGAGTTGAGTTATCGGCCGGAAAACCGGGGGGTGCGCTTTTCATGATGGGCAGCCATTCCCTCATCGACATCCGCGCTCCATTCGAGCGCGGTACGGAGCGAGTCAGACAGGTTGCGCGCGGCGTTAAAGCCCGGCTCCTGCCGCATGTGGACAATGCGTTTGGCCCCCTTGATCGCGAGTGGTCCGCAACTGGCCATGCGCCGGGCGATGTCGCCAACGGATGCCATCAGCTTGTCGGCGCTGAAAAGTTGCTGCACCAGGTCGATGCGCAGCAACTCTTCTGCGCCCACCTCGCGTCCGGTGCAGATCATCTCGAGGGCGCGCGCCCGTCCCACCAGTTCGGGAAGCCTGACCGGGCCGCCGGCGCCGGGAAAGCCGCCCCATGCAGCTTCGGGCATGCACAGCACGGAATCGTCCGAGGCGTAACGGATATCGCAGGCCAGACACAGTTCCACGGCGCCCGCAATGACGCGCCCGTTGATGGCGGCAATCACGATCTGGGGAAGGGATTCGACAGCGTCGAAGGTGCGGTTGGCGAAGCGCACCAGGTCGATCACCTGTTGCTTGCTGTAACCCGCACGAATCTCCGGATTCAGGATGCCGGCCGAAAAGAGCTGTTGTCCAGCGCCCGTGATCACCACCACATGCGCACCAGCATCGTCCCTGAGTGCTGCCGTGAGGTCCAGGAGATACCCCAGCAGTTCCGGGCTCAGCCGGTTCTGTTCGTCAATACGGTTGATGGTGAGCGTTACCACGCCCCCTTCCCTGTAAACATCCAGCCCATGGCTGCTGGTCGTCAGGCCCTGGGCAATCGGTCGGTTTTGCTGGTTCATTGTTGAAGAGTGTGAGAAAAATCAGGAGAAAACATTGGAAAGCTTTAGAACGCCGTAAAAAAGGCCGGGGGCTACCAGGGCAGGCTTTTGCCCGAGTAGTCAAGAAACCGGCCAGTGGCTTTTTTGTCTGCGTTGTGTATGACGCGGCGCATCTGGCCCACACTGTCCTCTTTTGAAAGTTCAGACTCAGGACTGCCTATGGCGGTTCGAACGCGCCCGGGATGCAGGACGAAAGAAATCACATCAGGCTCGTCAATGGACAGTGTTTTCCACGTCGCATTCAGCGCCGCTTTGGACGCGCGGTACATGATGGTGGAGCCGGTGACGTTGTTGCCTATCGAGGCACGTCCACTGGACAAGGCCACCAATTTTCCGCTGGGGCTTTGCTTGAGCGGCGTCACCAGTTGGCCAGCCCACAGGGCCGGCGCGATGCAATTTACAAAAAAGGACTCTTGCCAGTCGTCAATGTGTATGTCTGCAAAGCCCATGTCTCGCCCGCGCATGATCCCGGCGTTCAGTATGGCCAGGTCAATGGTCCTGTGTTGCAGCAAAGCCGCCGTTTCCAGGATGCCGGGTGCGTCCTGCATGTCGACGTTGAAACACTCTGCGCCTGCGTCCCTGAGTTCGGCAAGATGAGCGGGCTGGCGGGCTGTACAGACGACAGTCCAGCCGTCAGTCAGGTACTGCTGCACGAACTCGCGCCCAATGCCGCTTCCTGCGCCTGTGATAAATACTGTCGACATTTTTTTTGTGCCTCTTCGTCGCGTGCGAAGGCCCGGTGCTTTGCCCGCCGCGTCTTGTCTCTATGTCATGTGAGGCGCCGAGTATGGCGCGAAACAAGCCAGGACAGGAGCAGCTTTATCGGACGGCTGTACGGCAAAAAATCATCCGTCGTCAAAGGGCTTGCGCCAACGCCCGATACCATGGCCTTCAGAAATTTGTGTGCCGCGGTGGTGCACCAGGTCGATCAGGAAAGGCGGGCAGCATGCCGTTCAAAAATATTCGGGGCGTAGAGATTCACTATGAAGTTTTTGGCACTGACGGCCCCTGGATAGCGCTTTCACCGGGCGGGCGGCGATCACTCGATGAACTCGTCAGCATTGCAGAAAAGCTGTCGCGCAGTGGCTACCGGGTGCTGCTGCACGACAGGCGGAACTGTGGACTGTCGGAAGTCGAGATTTCAGGTTCAGACGCTGAATACGAGATCTGGGCCGACGACCTCCATGTGCTGCTGACAGAACTCGGGGCCCGGTCTGCCTGGGTCGGCGGCAGTTCCTCGGGCGGCCGGGTGGCAATCGTTCTTGCGCTGCGGCACCCCGACATGGTTAGCGGGCTTCTGCTGTGGCGCGTAACAGGCGGCGGGGCATTTTCTGAATGGCTGGCCAGGCAGTATTACACCCAGTACGTTCCGATCGCCGAGGCTGGCGGCATGCAGGCCATCTGCGAAACCGAAGAGTTCGCCTCCCTGATCAAGGCACGCCCGGCCAACAGGCAAAAGCTGATGGCGCTGCCTGCCGCGCAGTTCATTCAGGTCATGTCCAACTGGAGCAGCTACTTCCTGAAATCTGTACACCTGCCAGTGGTGGGCGCCACAGTGCAGGACCTGGCAAGCATCCGCAAGCCTGCACTGGTGGTGCCCGGAAACGACAACAGCCATCCCCGAGTTGCCGGCGAGAAGCTGTCCACCTTGCTGCCGCAGGCAAGCCTGCGGCGCCTGAACATCCAGGACCGCGACGTCGCGCTCAGCCCCAAATCTGACTGGGATGCATGCGAGGACCAGTTGCTGGGCTTCATCAATGAGCAGCTGGCAGGCGAACAGGGCAAGATGGCCGCCGCCAGCTGACACGCCTGCGCCTGGCCAGGCGGCTCAAGCGCGCGTGCCCTTCACCTGGGGCAGCCCCCGGTACTGATGTGAGCATGAACGTCTGGGCGTTATCATGGAAAAATTGCACTGCGCCACGACCTTCGCCAGCGCGATCAGCAGCCCGAATCCGCAATCACATCCATGAGCAAAGAAGAGAACATCGAAGAAGTGTTGCGATGCGCCCAGGCCTTGTTCAGCAAACGGGGCTACGACAGCATCGCCCTGCGCGAGATTGCCGACGCAGCCCACCTGTCGCTGGGCACCGTCAGCTTTTACTTCAAGGCGAAAGAGGACATCTTCCAGACGCTGGTGCAGCGTGCGGTGCGCACGATAGGCACGGAAAGGCTGGGCCTTCTGGCGCAGTTGCCTTCCCAGGGCTTCACGCCGCTGGAGCACATCCTGTTTGCCATCATCTGGCCGGTGCTGCGTCGCCTGGAAGATCCAGATCCGATAGAGCACTCCATCCCGCGCCTGATCAGGTGGGCGCTGACGGGACCAGAACGCGTTGAACAAAGCCTTCGCAAGGAGTTCGACGCGACAGCCGCCGACCTGATACGCACCTTGCAAATCGCTTGCCCCGGGCTGAGTCGCTCGCGGGCGATCTGGGCCTATTCATTCACGATTTCCATGCTGTATTCCCGGCAGGTTTTCGACAACCGTTACGCCGACCTGATGGAGGGCCAGACCACTGACAGGTCTTTGCAGGACCGCGCAATGCTTCTGGTCAAGTTTGCCAGTGGCGGTCTTTTAGGTCTGCAAAATGGCGGAGAGAGCCAGGCGCACCAGCCAGAAAACTAACACTCGGCAAAGCTGGTTTTGCAGAGATCAGGGTCACGCATCACTGCAAAAAATCTTGCAGTCCGGATGGAAATTCCGTAGCGATAAACAGTCGGTCTGTCGTTCCCCAATCTGGCAGAGGGTGTGGGGGTATGGTTGCCCCAAGCGCCCGCTTGTCCTAGACTAGACGCATGCGAACCCACATGCACATGTCCTTAACAGCCAGCAGCCAGTATGGCTTCGCGCTGCGCGAGACACATACGTCGCGTGCCTTTGGGTTTGCCGGGCCTTTCGCAGGGTCACCCCAGACCCTCGCACATTCCTGAGCCCGGCGGTCAGCCCTCCCTCTTCCAGCGCATCCATTGACCGTCGGGCACCTGCCCCGTGCGGTAGCTATCCCGCTTGAACGTATCGCGTTCCGGCGGGGCTGCAACCCAACCACTGAAGCTCAGCCAGCGTTATCGCTGACAGGGAACCTGGCACGTCATAGTGCTGCGTTCTGCCTGGGCCGAAACCGGATCTTTCCCAGCGCTCTCTGACGGTTTGCTACGCGTCGCTCCAAGGAGCGCGTTCGGCTTGCCGCAACAAGCTTCGGCACGAACCACACGACCGACCGGTTCGTCCGACCCTGGCCACCTGCGCCCCGCCCGACCTGCCGCAAATTTTGCAGGCCATCGGCATGGCGATGGCAGTCCCATGCCTTAAGGAGAACGTTAATGAATCTTCAATCCATTCTTGCTGTGACCGACCTGTCAGCGCGGGGCAACCGCGCCGTGCTTCGCGCAGCCACACTGGCGGCGCAACATCGCGCCGTGCTGCAGATCATGTATGCCCCCCGGGACTTTGTGACGGCCGGGATGGCCGATACCAGCAAGGACGTCAGGAAACTTGCTGGAGAGATTCATGCGCGCTTCGACATTCTGGTGAAAAACGTTTCCGATACCACGGGGTGTTTCGACGCTGTTGTCGAGCAAGCCCGCCGGATCGACCTGCTGGTCATCCACGAACATCCTGAAAAATCAGCAAAGGCATTTTTCTGCGGCCAGCCCATCGAACGGCTGCAGCGCGCCGTCGCCTGCCCCATCCTGGTAGCACGGATGGAGGTTTTCCATCGGTATCGCCGCATCCTGGTTGCTGTCGACTTCACGCCCGAGTCAAGGGAGATGGTGAAGCTGGCGTGGTCCCTTGAGAGCGATGCACAAGTCGAGCTGTTTCATGCGCTGAACACCACGCATTCGAACAAACTGCGTTATGCCGATGTATCCGTCCAGGCCGAGAAGGCATACCGGCATGAGTGCATGCGGGACGCAAACGAGCGCATGTACTGGCTCAGCGACTCGTCCACGGTCCGGCGCAATCGCGTCATTGCAGCGACCGGTGGGGGAGATACGGCACGCCAGGCAGTGATACAGCTGCAACATGCCAACGCCGAGTTGCTGGTTGTCGGGAAGCGCCGGAGATCGGTCTTCTCCGATTTTTTCTTCGGCAGCATCGCGCAGCGCATTCTGGGCTGGTCAAGCAGCGACATCCTTGTGGTTCCACAGGATCTGCGCATCGATCCGGCGACAGAGAACGCCGCGCCATCTCGCGCCCAGCCTGACCGTGGACCAGTTCGACACGCAGACCGGAGGCCAGCATGACCAGCCCCCGCTTGCTGACTAAAGGGGAAGCAGCCTCCCTGAACGACGCAACCGAACAATGGCTCCGGCTGCGCGACGTGGAGATCAACCTCGGCGAAGTGGCCTTGAAAGTGCTTCGCGCGGCAACGCTGCGTCCGGCCGGCTGTCAACGACGGGACATCGCCAGCGTCAACTGGACGATTGACGCGCAGTTCCCCGGGTCAAGTGCACCTGTGGCACTTACGCTGGTATCGACCCCAACGTCCGACATCACACAGGGCCGCGTTTCCATTTTCAGCGCCATCGGCCTAGCCCTGATCGGGCATGCCATGGGCGCTGTTGCCCAGTTGCCGCTGCCCAGCGGGGAGATAGTGAACGCCAGGCTGGTGGCGCTCAGGCCTTGCGTGGAGCTCATCGGGTCCACCCCACAGGATGAAGCGTAAATGCGCAGGGCCGAGACGGCATTGACGACCCACCGCCGCCATTGCAGTGGGTGCGGATAGCCGGCTGGCCCCCGGCCCCGCCCTGAATCAACCCCCGCCTACACCAAGGAGCTTGCGCCATGAATATTGCGCTGCCGTTTTCCTTTTTCCGTATCCCCTTTTATAGCCCCGCCGAACTTCGTATCGATGTCGACCCGTCAAAGGCAGTGCCCGGAGAATCACTCGGCGTCATTTACGACCGTATCCGTTCACCGGGAGATCGGCTCAACGGCTTGCCAACGTTTGGACTTCACGATCCAGATCTAAAAATCCACATCAGGGAGGCCGACGGAGAGTTTTACGCCTACGTTGAAGACACGAAACGCCAGTGCCTTGCAGGCAGCACTGTGTTCAACAGGCTGGTAGAGGCAGGTCGTCGCGCAGACCGGCATCTTCGCTCTCCCCACTCCCGCTACCTGCCGCAATACCAGCAGCGCGGTATCGCGACGGCAGTCTATGACTGGGCGCTTGCCACCGGAATCTGCCTGATGACGGGTGCGCGGCAGTCGGCAGGTGCACACGCGCTGTGGCTGAGTCTGGCGCGGCGTTACGAGTCAGGATTTGCCGACTTGCGCAACAAAAAACTCACTTACCTGAGCCGCACCATTCCGCAGGAAGATCTCGGCCAACTACACACCCGGATGTTTTTAATCGGACGGGAGTGGTCGCTGCCACAGTTCTGCGACGCGGTCGACATGCGGCGTTGACAAAAGTATCCCGGCCACCGGGCACCGGCGTGAAAGCCACAGCCTGGAGCCGGGCCCAGCAACCACACGCGGCGGACGGTGAACTTGATGCTTGGCCCGCATGCACCTGCGATCGACAGAAAGTTCATCGCCACGCAGGGATGAGTGCAAACGGCATCACCGCGCGCAGCGTGCCCGGCCGTTCAAGGAAGGCGCACGGTGTCGCCCATGCTCTTGCGTGAGCCCAGCGCTTGGCGCGCCGCTGCGGCATTGGCCAGCGCGAAGCTCGGCTGCCGCTTGCACGATGCGCCCCGCCACCAACTGGTCGAACAGCTCTGCGGCCATCGCCAGCACGTGTGCGCGCATGATGTAGCTTGTGTACCAGGCAGCCGGGCCAGGCAACACAATCTACAGGGAAAGTTGATTATTATTGATGTATACATCAATAAAATATCTGTTTAGCTCTGTTTTTGATGTATACATCAATTTTTTGCCTTATGGACACTTTTATCAGGCTCCAGCAGGTCAAAAACAGCAAAAAAGAGCTCAAAAAGGCCATTTTCAGGTATCAAAAAGGCCTGCAGGCCAATCTGGACTAGCGCGACCTGCTACAAATTTAGTAGCGTCACCAGTGCGCATCTGAAGCCCGGAACAGCCTCGTTCAGCCGGCTACAGGCTTGGGCGCGTTGATGGCGAGCTGGTCCGCAAACGCCCGCTTGTACGCTGGCCGCGCCTCACCACGCGCCACATAAGCAGCCAGGTTCGGGTACTCGCCCAGCAGGCCCGCTGACCGCAAGCGAAGAAGCACCGACACCATCATCAGGTCAGCCGCACTGAAGGCGCCATCCAGCCAGTCCGCATCGCCAAGCCGGGCAGACAGCTGCTGCAGCCGCGTGCGTATGTTGGCGTGAAGCAGCGGCATGCGCTCCTTCGTCCAGGGCTTGTCACCCTCCATGATTTTGGCGGTCATCAGTTCAAGAATCGGCGGCTCCACTGTGTTGACCGATGCAAACATCCACGTCACCGCTCTCGCCCGCGCATTCGCATCCACCGGCCACAAACCGCCCTTGCCCGCATGGTGCGAAGCGATATGAAACACAATCGCCCCCGTCTCGAACAGCGCAAGGTCGCCTTCTTCATAAGTGGGAATCTGCCCGAAAGGATGAAGCGCCATGTGCCCCGCCTCCTTCATGGCCTTGAACGACACAAGCCGAACCTCGTAAGGCAACCCCGCCTCTTCAAGCGCCCATCGAACGCGCGTGTCACGAGCAAGGCCCTGCCCGTTGTCGGGGGAGTATTCGAAGGCTGTGATGGTGATGGTCATCAGGGGCTCCTCTTGGCTGAAATCAGCGGTGGCGCACAAAACTCACAAGACTATGCAACCAACTCCATCAGCTTTCCATACCCATCCACCACGTCATACCGAACTTGGTCAGACGTGATCTTGGCGAAAAACTTCCGGGCACATTCAATCTTGCTTTCCTCAATCTTGCGCAAGTCCATGCTGGACATCGAGCCCTTTGTTTCTGCCACGAAGTAAACATGCTTGACCTTCCCTGCCTGGAAAGCGATAGCCCAATCCGGGTTGTAGTTGCCAACCGGCGTGGGAATGAAGAACCCTCTTGGCAGCTTGGCGTAGACCACCACCTCGGTACTGGCATCCAGTTCCTTGACAAAGTCTCGCTCGTTTTTTGAGTCCGTGAAGACGTAATCGTAGATGTGGTGATTGGCCTTCACCGCCTTGCTGAAGTCTTCTTTGGGCTTGTCCTGGGTGAAGATATCCATGTCGTAGGCATCACCGGTCGGGTCATAAGCAATGTGCTCCACGATCACAGTGGCTTTCTGCTCGTTCATCAGGCGCGCGGCCTTCTGCATGAAGTCTTCCGGGTTGGTCTTGTATTGGCTGAACACCGCCTTGTTGATGCCCTGTAAGACACCAGCCACGGTCGCGCGGGTCAGTTGGGTCTCTCCCGCCAGTCGGCCAATCAGGTCGTATTTGACGGCGGAATGTGCTGAATCCCGTTGAAAATCTGTCGTGGATTCCGTCACCTTGAACGAATCGCCTTGGCGAATGCCGTCATATGTTGCAGTCTCTGCCTGCTCCCCGGCCACCACGGTGTACTGCATGGGGCTGACTTTCAGTTCAGCTTCCAGCGCCTTCACACACTTGGCCACGAGCTCCGGTGCTTCAAACTCCACGGTATACGCGGCCTTGCGGTTGATGCGATTCCACAGCGCTTTGAACTCGGCTTTTTCAAAATTGGCGTTCAGCGGATTGACCTTGGCCTTGCGGTCGTCCTCCGGCAATGGCAACTTTGCATCACTAAAAACGGTATCGATCAACGCAAACACGGCATCGGCATGTACGGCCAAATCAGGCGGCAATGCTGCAAGCGTGCCCTCTCGCTTCGCCTCGTGATACGCGTCAACGATGCGGTCTTTGTCGTCGGTGTAGTCGTTTTTAAGCAGGTACTTGTATAGCTGCTTGGACAGTTGCGGTGTCACTTCCACGTCACCCGCTGTCGTTTTGAGCACCTTGCCGGTGAAATATGCCTCGTTGGCCTCGCGTGGGCGCTCCGATAAGGCCTCACTCATATCTCGCTGCAAGGCGGTCACAAAATCCTTGTAACTCTCGCTAGCCACCACCGTGAGAACGTTGATTTGGTGGACCGTGGCCGAGTTGTCCATACGGTCACCGTGCTGATTGACAGATAAACGTAGACCACGCCCGACTTCCTGGCGACGGCTGACGGTGTTGTCACTGTGCTTCAAGGTACAGATCACGAACACGTTGGGGTTGTCCCAACCTTCCCGCAAAGCGGAGTGCGAGAAGATAAACCGCACAGGCTCGTCGAACGACAACAGCCGCTCCTTGTCCTTCAAGATCAGGTCATACGCGTCTGCGTCGTCGGCTTCGGTGGACTTTTTACCCGTCTCCGGGTCCACCATGCGCTTGGTCTTTTTGTCGATGGAGAAGTAGCCGTTGTGCGTTTGGGTTGTCGCGATACCTTTGAGGTAGCGGTTGTATGGTGTGTCTTCCAGCGTCTGCACCTCGGCCAGTTGCTGGTTGTACTCATCCTCAAACATCTGGGCATATTCGCCAGGCTGCTCACCCGATTCGCTATAGCTGCGGTATTTGCTGACCGCGTCAATGAAAAACAGTGTCAGCACCTTAATGCCTTGGGCAAACAGCGCCACCTCTTTCTCAAAGTGGGCTTTGACCGCTTCGCGGATCTGGATGCGGCGCAATGCCGACTCACTGACATCGCCCGTGGCCTCGCCCGCCAGCAGCTCATGCCCGTTGGTGAAGGTCACGGTGTTCTTGTTCGCGTCGATATCAGACACTACAAAGCCCCGGTACTGATCCAGGTTGCCAGACATATCGAACAAGTTGTCATTGCGAGACAGCTTGCGCAGCACACGCTTGATGCCGTTGTTCTTTTTAATTTCCAACTCCACCCGTGCCACGGGTGCGGCGGTGGACACCTCAATAGACTCCAAATAAAGATAGCCGTGAGTGCCCGTCTGGCCCTTGACGGAGATACCCCGTACGGCGATTTTCTTGACCAATTTCTGGTTGTACGCATCCAACGCGTCCAGCTGGTAAATTTTGTTGTGAGTGGTCTTGTGAGTTGCCGAGTAGCGCAGCACCATCAAAGCCTTGAATTCTTCCAGAGACTTCAAGGTCTGCGTTCCTTCCATCTTCTGGGGTTCGTCTAGGATCAAGATGGGACGATTAGCATTGATGACATCAATCGGGCGGCGAGACTGGAAGTCATCTAACACCTCATATATTCGGCGGTTTTCAGCCCCGCGAGTAGCAAAAGCTTGCACATTGATGATCATTACATTGATTCCCGCGCTTGACGAGAAACTCTCTAAGAGATGCAGTTGCTTTGAGTTGTAGACAAAAAAGCGTGCTTTCTTTTGATAGGTTTCCAGAAAATGTTCGGCCGTGATTTCCAATGACTTGGCTACACCCTCTCGGATGGCGATGCTAGGTACCACGACAATGAACTTGCTCCAGCCATAGCAACGGTTGAGTTCAAACATCGTCTTGATGTAGCAATACGTCTTTCCAGTGCCGGTTTCCATCTCCACGTCAAGATTCACGTCGATCTTTTTTGTCCTGTGCAAGTTCTCAGACAAAGGCAGGTTTTGCTGTTGCTGCACCTGCCGAACATTTTCTAGGAGAGTCGCGTCAGAGATCAGTAGGGCAGCGTTTTTGCAGCCTTCTGCCACAAAAAGGCTGTCCGTCGCTGCCTCCACATCTCCAGGATCAAGCCGATAAGCGACTGCCTCATTCGAGGAGTAGGGCTGGCCATCGAAGCACCGTAAAACCGCTTGCACTGCGGCTGTCTGGTAAGCCTGGGTTTTGAACTTTAGTTTCATCGATCTAAAAATCACAAATGCCAACGTCTAGCCGGCGATTTTTGGGGGCAAGTGGCAAGCAGATCTATAAACCGAGTGGGATCTATAGCCCGCCGAATGAGCTCGAAATCATATTTATTCCTGCCTGCTGTCTTCATAAACACGAGTAGGCATGGACGACTCTTGTATTCAAGTTCACGAATCGACAGGCGCGCAGTCGAATTGGCATTGAGAGTAAGAAGCAACGTTCTGGCCTCTTTGGTCGCCGAATTGCGTAAACTAATTTTTTGAAAACTTCCAGGGACGCTTCCTAAGCCAAAAAATTTACTGGCGACACTTAGTGGTATCTGGATCTGCCGGCCTTCCTCGCTAGTTTCCCTTGGCATTACTTCAAGAACCAATGTCTTATTACCAGCAGATAGCAAAAGCTTACCCGTCGATTTGCCTTTACTAACGGCGGGTTTTCCGCTTGTTCGCTGCGACCACGTAAAAGTACCGCCTTGCCCGCTAGCTGCAAGTTTTTCTCCGTATCGTCTTTTCTCCGTGGCGTAGCTTTTGACGAGTGACATAGAAGCAGGCTCGCTTGCCTCGTGAATTTCGTCATGCCATCTTAGAAAGTTTTGATCAATTCCCACGAACTCAGTTACTGTGGCGAACTCAATATTGTTGACAAGTGCGTCAGCAGTCAAGTTGTTGCTTCCCGCCAAGACTGTGCTGATTTTTTTTCCTTCGAAATGCATTACTTTCGGATGAAAAGTGCCTTTGTAGTGCCGCATGATACGGACGTCGATGCCATCCCTTAACATGGCCATAAGAGCCTCAGGGGAAGTCAATGCATGGTCTGTGCCGATGTATGCAGAAACGTCCCGTCCTTTGACGGCATCACGCCAAACGAAAATTTTTTTGCGAATTTTCATCCACCCGGCCTCTGTCGCCGCGTAAAAATAAAGCTTGAGTTTCCGTGAGGAAAGATCTTTTTCGCACAAGCTGGTCGCAGCGTCAAGAAAGCCTGTAGTCGCCCACTTGGCGGTGCGCATCGTGGGGGCTAGATTCGAACTCATTCTTAACTTTCTAGGTACCTTTACAGTACCTTGATTTCCGTTGAAGGTGACAGTTGCTTGAAAATTTGCTCAATGTTTATTTTTACTGCACTGCTCTCGAGTCCCGCATCGCGAAAAATCGCGCGTAGCGGCCTGTATTTAGCCAGTTCTTTCGCGAAGTCTTCATCTACGCCGCCCTGCGCGTCGAAGCAGGCAGCGATCACGTCGCCGTCCACCAAGTACACGTCTTTCCCACGCACATTTTTCTTTTCGATGGGCAGAGAGAGGTCCAAGCCCCAGTCAAGCATGACCTGAAAAAGCAGGTCCTCAGCGGAGCGGTCGTGCTTGATGTTGTCAATGAAAAGGTTCATGGCATCCTGGTCTAGTGCATCAGGCGCGTAGTGAACATTAGCCATGTTAGAGGTGTCAACCTTTAGAACGCGAAAGCCAGTATCACTGTCAGCACTCCCGGAGGTTCTATGCTGGGAAATGCTCGTGCCGACCCGACGGATGCGTTCCTTAGTTATCTCGGAGATGAATTTATAGCCCTTTCTAAATGCTTCCGATTTTTCCTCACACGGCTCCGGGAGCTGGACTAGGATGAAGCGACGACGGCCACCATCCTGCACATTCAGTTGCATTACCGCATCGGCGGTAGAGCCGGAGCCCGCAAAAAAATCCATCACCAAGGCCTGCGCATCGTCGTGCGTTACGGCCTGGCATAACAGGCGAATCAAGCTTGAAGGCTTGGGATTGTCAAACAGGGACGAGCCAAACAGTGTAGTTAATTCACTAGATCCATCCTCATTCGTCCCCACACCATAGGTCTCCTGCGTAAGCAGGTTGTGCATTTTTTTCATTTCTCCACCGACTTTGACATGGTTTGGGCGGAACGGGGCCTTAGAAATCGTTATCAACTCACCCGCCGCTAGGATTTCATTGACTCTCGCTTGGCTGTACCGAAACTCCCCCTCCAGTCGGAAAGCTTGCAAATTTGTATGCTCGACTACATCTATATGATCTAGAAGGCGCGTAACGATGTTGCCGTCACTCATGTCCTGCGGTTTATAGATGGCCGAGTACTCCGAAAAGCGTACGGAATGTGGCGGAAAAACCAATACACCCAATGAGTTACCGGCGTTATTCAAAGGATATTTTTTTCCGGCCGTCGTTACGTCAACGGAGAATGAGGGGGCAGCAGCCCTATTGCGCGCGACGCACACGACATATTCGTACATCGAACCGACGTTGGCATGGAGGAAGGAAGGTTTTTTCTTCTTTTGCCATAGGAAAGTTGTAACGAAATTATCTTCGCCAAATATCTCTTTTGTCAGCTTCAGCGTGTTTTCGAGTTCATCGTCTCCGATACTGACAAATAGGACCCCATCCTCTGACAGGAGATTTCTCGCAAGTTTCAAACGTGTATAAATCATCGTTAACCAATCGGAGTGAAACCGACCATTCGAGGCGGTATTAGCGATAAGTCGATTTCTTTGCGTGTCTAGTTGACTAGAACGCTGCAAATAGGACTCGGTGCTCTCTGAAAAATCGTCGTTATATATGAAATCGTTGCCAGTGTTGTAGGGAGGATCGATATAGATCACCTTCACCTTGTTCAGATAGGTCTCTTGCAATAATTTCAGTGCGTCGAGATTGTCACCTTCGATGAATAGGTTTTGAGTAGCATCGAAGTTCACGCTCTCATCTCGGCAGGGGCGCAGCGTTTTTGCAACCGGTGCATTTGCGGTCAGCAGCGCCTCCCGCTTGCCCGGCCAATTGAGCTGATAGCGTTCTGGCGGACCCTCCACAATGCTGCCGGACAACTCCTGCCGCAACCGGTCAAAGTCGATACTACGTTTGATCACACCGTTGGCATCCGCCGCTTCGGCCACGCAGTCGGGGAAAAGCGCTGCCAGCTTGTCGATGTTGGCTTGGGTTAGGTCAGGACTATGCAGTTTGAGTTTTTCCATGATTCAGTCAGTGTTAATCAGCCCTTCAGGCTTTCAAGTTCTTTTCGAATGGTACGCAGCTGCGCGTTGAGTACGACCTTACGGTTGAACTGTTTTTCAGCGTTCAATCGGGTTTCAATTTTTGCTGCGGTCGCCTGCTTCGCCATCAGCGTTGCCAGCCTGTCCAGTTGATCATTGAGACGTTCACTTGGTCGGGGCGGCAGCGCAAAATGCTGGCGAAGCAGCTGCTCATACAGACCTTGCAAATCAAGCGCCACAGGCAAACCTGGACGAGTGAGGTGATCGCTATGCCACGGCATTGAATGATAGTCACCTACCACCCATTGGTCATTAGCAGCACCACTAGGCCGTTTGTAGGCAGCCACGGCTTGAGTGTGCCCGTCAAACCGCAGATTGAACAGAATCGGGAAAGGGATCGCCTTGTCGATGCAACGCAAGATGGAATGATTGATCTCCGGGATCTTTAAGGTGACCTCGAAAACCTCGATCTCCGGTACTGCAGGCTTTGCAGCCAAATTAACGGTTTCTGGTGAAAGCTTATACGCCCAGATGATGCTTTCCACCTGCGCCGCAAACAGCGCCCGCAATGCCGCCCTGGGCTTGGCATGGGCATAGATTTTTGACTTGGCAACAGCGCGGCCCACCGCTGCCTGCGGTGGCCATGCGAAAAGTGCTTGGGTGGTCATGGAGCCTTAATTACCAGGAAGCTGATCAGCTCGAAGTCTTGGAGTCCGGCAACTTCACCCACCAAAGCGCTGGTCTTGCCCGACGAAAAAAGGCTGTCCACATCCTGTTCTTGCTGGCGCTCGATCATCGAGTGGATGGCTTGATCCAGCAGGTTGGAGAACGTGCGCATATTGCGGCCATCGTCAGTCGCCTTGTTGAACGGCTCAAACACAGCGGGCACGGGTTCGCTGCGGCCTTTGCAGGCATTGCGGGCAAGGTCCAGCAGTGCCTTGACCTCCATATGGTCGGCAATGACGCTGCCGTCCATGCCGATATAGACCAAATAGTACGGGTGAAGCCGGTTCTTTTGCTGCACCACGGCACCGGCAGTACCGCTGAGCAAGCGGTTGCGTAGCGTGAATATGACGCCGGGCTGCAAGCCCTTGTCGGGGTTGGCTGGCACCACGGCGTGCAGGCCATTGGGCAGGCGTGCCAAGTCACCATGCGCTTTGACGTAGTTCAGTAAGTCCATGCGGAAATCGTTCAGCCCCAGGTCGGTAATGGACACCCCGGTTTTGAGGTCTTCCATCTCGATGACTTCTTCCTGCAGGCGGCGCAACTGCTCCTTGCGGTAGGCCACGTCATTGGACTGGGCAGACAGTACGTTGTCATCGCCGGTGGCGGTTACGTCGGCAATCATCATGCGGCTCTCCACCCGCTCTTTGAGGCGGATGTATTCGTCCAGGCTGATGTCGGGCCAGTAGTTGACCAACTGGATGCGCTTGTTAGGTGAGCCAATACGGTCCACCCGCCCAAAGCGCTGGATGATGCGCACGGGGTTCCAGTGGATGTCGTAGTTGATGACGGTGTCGCAGTCCTGCAAGTTCTGGCCTTCGGAGATGCAATCGGTACCGATCAACACGTCAATTTCGCCTGGCTCATGAGGCATGGTCAGCGCTTTTTCTTTAGCGCGCGGCGCAAAGAGTGTGAGCATGGTCTGAAAATCTACGCTCTGGCGAGGATTGGCAGCCAGGCGGAGCGTGGTTTTGGGTTCAGCAGAACCGGTGACTTTGCCAGTGTGAATGCCATGGTGCTGAAACAGGTCTGTCGCAAGGTTGTCGTACAGATAGTGGGCTGTGTCGGCAAAGGCGGTAAATATCAGCAGCTTGCGATTGCCGGCGTTGACGGGGTTGGCCAGCTTGTACTCAATCTGGGCTTTGAGGTGCTGGAGCTTGGCATCGTCTACCGGGGTGATTTTGGCCATTTCAGCCAACAAGCCGTCAATCACTTTCAAATCGGCACTGAGATCGTATTCCCATGAGGGCAAATCCATATCGCCCAGATCGATTTTGACCTTGCCGCCAGTGCTGTTCTCATCCGACTCGTCAAGGTCGGGCAACACATCGTCATCAAAGTCGGCATCCTCAAAATCAGATGCCCGGTCAGTGAACGTGACAGGTTTGCCGGATTTTTTGAACGCGGCAATCTTGCCAAGCGCATTCTGGTGCTTGGTTTGCAGGCTCTGCAAGGTGAGCCTGAAAGCAGCGACCGAACTTTCTAGACGTTTCAGCAGGTTGACTGTCATCAGCGCCTGCAGGCTCTTTTCGCGGTCAGCCTGTTTGAGCTTGCCCCCGCCGCTCGCGACCTCGGTGTCGTATATGTCTTCGTACTTCTTGATGCGGCTGGGCAGGATGTACCCCACAGGAGCATAGACGGCCAGTTTTAAAAGCGATAGCTGGTTAAAGATGTCGTTGAACCCAATGACATCAGTACGCTGGGTGAGCGGGCAGTGAAATGACAAAGGTTTGAGGCGCTCGGGGAAGGTACCGATGTCTTTGGTGTCGTAGAACGTCTCGATGTGCTTGCGGGATCGGGCAATGGTGACGCTGTCGAGCAACTCGAAAAAGTCGAAATCCAGCGCGGCCAAGATCGCACTGGCGGTGCGCTCCTCCGGCGGCAACTTGCTCCAGCTGGAGAACGCGGCCTGTGCCCGGTTAAAGATCGTCTCAATGCTTTTTTCAGTGTGAAGCTTCTCACCAAGTTGCCAGGAATTTCCCTCGTAGGCTAAGGCCAGCTGGTTGCGTAGATCATTGAAACGGTTGTTAACCGGCGTTGCGGACAGCATGAGCACCTTGGTTTTGACACCCTCCTTAATGACCGAGTTCATCAGCTTCTGGTAACGCGTCTCCTTATCCTTGAAGGCGTCGTTGTTGCGGAAGTTGTGCGACTCGTCAATGACCACCAGGTCATAGTTGCCCCAATTCACCTGGTTCAACGGCGTGCCAAACGACTCGCCACTGGTGCGCTGCAAGTCGGTGTGGCACAGCACTTCGTAATTGAATCTGTCTTTCGCAAAGATATTGGTTTTGAGGTTGCGGTTGTAGGTAAGCCAGTTGTCGGCAAGTTTCTTGGGGCACAAGACGAGAACGGAGCGGTTGCGTAGCTCGTAATACTTGATGACGGCCAGCGCGGTAAACGTTTTGCCCAAGCCCACGCTGTCGGCCAGAATGCAGCCGTTATAAGTTTCGAGTTTGTTGATGATGCCGGTGGCGGCATCACGCTGAAAGTTGAACAGCTTTTGCCATACGAGAGTATCGAGATAGCCCGTGCGGTCGTTGGGCAGTACGTCTTCATTGAGATCTTCAAGGAACTCACTGAAGATGTTGTAGAGCATCAGGAAGTAAATGCGCTCTGGCGAATTTTCTTTGTAGACCGACGCGATATGTTCGCAAACCAGTTCTGTCACGTCCTGCAGCTTTTCTGGATCAGCCCATATCTGGTCGAACAGGCTCAGAAATACGCTGGTGTTGGCAGGCTCATCGAACTTGTTGACGATGTTGGACACCGCATTGCCGCGCTGGTAGCCCAGATCCACAGCAGTAAAGCCATGCAGCGGCATATACACAGTGTTGGGCTCACTTGACGACACAACTGACTGCACAGCTGCGAACTGCTGCATCGGTGCCCCGCCGCTATTGGAGCGGAACTTGGCTTTACGTCGCATCCATTCGGCACATTCACGGGCGATTGCGCGCTGGGTTAGCTTGTTTTTAAGCTGGACCTCGAACTCAGTGCCGTAAAAATTACGCTCCGGGCTGGCTTTGGGAATATGAAATTCACGACGCTCTTTCTTGGCCGCATCGGTCACGTCCTCAGGAATAAACGATGGCGAAGTGAATATGAATTCAAAGGCATCGACTGTCTCAAGTTCCCGCTTTAGTGCCTCGTAGGCATAGATAGAGAAACAAGACGCAGCAATTTTCAGGCGAGCACCGGGCTGAATGGCCTTTTTAATGTCCTCCCCCATCAGCTCGTTTATGTTGTCTATGAGTTTCATGCGCTTTTTTTAGTCGTCAAGAAATTTATTCTTCGTCGCCAAACAGACTCTGCCCCCACTCCGAGTATTGCTTACAAGTCCCGGTTTGCCAATGAAAAAGCCTTCAAGCATTTCTGCTTGAAGGCTTTTTATTTTTTTGGTCGGTGTGAAAGGATTCGAACCTTCGACCCCTTGCACCCCATGCAAGTGCGCTACCAGGCTGCGCCACACACCGAAGCGTCAAATTATAGCTTGCACCAAGGCAGGTTCTTAATGCGTGGCACCGAGCAGATCGCGAATTTCGAACAGCTCGCGGCGTACCAGTTGCAGGCGTTGCTGGGCCAGGCTGCCGGTGGGCAGGTCGGCGCCATCGTTGCCGGGTTCGCTGTCTTCAAAATCACCTGAATCGGCAAAGTCGACCAGGCCAGAATCTGCACCGTCGATGACGTCAACACCTTCGAGCATGACTTCGCCGTTGCGGCGCTTGTCAGCTTCGATCTGGACGATCTCGTGCAATTTGTTGCGCGCACCGCTGATGGTGAACCCCTGGTCATACAGCAGATCACGTATGCGGCGGATCATCAGCACCTCATGGTGCTGGTAGTAGCGGCGGTTGCCGCGCCTTTTCATCGGGCGCAGCTGCGTGAACTCTTGCTCCCAATAACGGAGCACGTGAGGTTTGACGCCGCACAAATCACTGACCTCACCGATGGTGAAGTAGCGTTTCGCGGGAATGGGAGGAAGGGATTTCTCCAATTAAATCAATACACTAAAGGGGAAACCTCTAAATCTACTCTAAGTCGAAAGCCAGCGCATCCGGAGTTGGGAATATTTTTGAAATGTGTTGCGCCGTCACACAAATCACATCTTCTGACAGATGGACGTGGGCCTGAAAAGACGGCTGAAAGGCGGGAAAAACCCGATGGCACCGACCTGGATGGCCGGTGGCGAAGCCGAAAGCCTGGACGGCTTATTCGGTGGCGGTGACGCCGTTGCCCTGGATCTGGTCCTTGAGCTTGTGGCTGGCGTGGAAGGTGACGACGCGGCGCGCTTCGATGGGGATGGCTTCGCCGGTGCGCGGGTTGCGGCCAGGGCGTGGCGCCTTGGTGCGGATCTGGAAGTTGCCGAAGCCGGAAATCTTGACGTCGTTGCCATCGACCAGGCTGTCAGAGATGAGGTCGAAGAACGCGTCAATCATGTCTTTGGACTCGCGCTTGTTCAGGCCAATCTGCTCAAACAGCAATTCCGCCAGATGCGCCTTGGTCAGCGCAGGCGTTTCCAGGCTTTCAATCGAAAATTCCACTTGAGCTCTCCTCCGGGATGCTGTTGTTCTTCAGGGCCAGGTCTTGTCAGGCGCAAATCACGCTCTCAGACGCGCCTGCAGCTTTGTTTGCAGGTTGGCTAGAACTGCCTGCACCGCTGCCTCGATATCCTCTTCAGTCAGTGTAGCGGCGTCGCTGGAAAGCACCAACCGCACAGCGAGGCTTTTCTCGCCCTGTTGCATGCTGGTGTTGCCGGCCTGTGGCCTGTAAACGTCAAACAGCGTGGCGGCCTTGAGCAAACCGCGCGTGTCGGCGCCATTGATGGCGGCCATCAGCGCGGCGTGGGTGATGCTTTCGGTGACGATGACAGCGATATCGCGCTCGACCGGCTGCAGCTTGCTGACGGCCTCGAACACCGGCACGGGCCGCTGCAGAACGGCGTCGAGCTCCAGCTCAAAAAGCAAGGGGGCGTTGGCCAGCTCGTAGCCCTGGCGCCATTTGGGGTGCAACTCACCCACAAAACCAATCACGCGGCCATCCACAGACACGCTGGAGCAACGGCCAGGGTGCATGGCGGGGTGCTCTGCCGGTGCGAACACGGCCGTCAGCGGCGCAAGCAGCGCCTCGACGTCGCCCTTGATGTCGAAGTAGTCCACGCCCTTGTCGGACTGCCCCCAATGCATCGCAGAACGCGGGCCATAAGCCAGACCAGCAACGCGCATGGGCTGGTCGAAGCCGGCGACGGTGGTGTCGGTGTTCTGGCTGGCTGCATCGCGCAGGAAGACGCGGCCCAGCTCAAACACATTGACGCGGGGCGCCTTGCGGTCGAGGTTGAACTTGAGCACCTGCATCAGCGAGCCGATCAGCGACGAGCGCATGACACTCATCTGGCTGGCGATGGGATTGAGCAGCTTGATGGGGTCGGCGTTGCCGGCGAGCTCGTGCTCCCAGCGCTCTTCGACAAAACTGAAGTTGATGGTTTCCTGGTAACCCAGCGATGCCAGCGCACGGCGCACGGCAAACGGGCTGCGCTCGGCCTCAGCACGCAGCTTGGCGGTAATGGGTGCCAGCGGGGGTGTTTCAGGCAGGTTGTTGTAACCCACCATGCGCACGACTTCTTCAATCAGGTCTTCTTCAATCTGCAGATCAAAACGGTAGGCAGGCGGCGTGACGGTGAGGGTGCCCTCGCCTTCTGCGACATCAAGGCCGAGGCGCTTGAGCGCATCAAGGCACTGCGCCTGCGTGAGCGGCATGCCGATGACTTTGGCGGCACGCGCCACACGCAAGGTGACGGGCTGCGCCTTGGGCACATTGGGCTGCTGGTCATCGATGAGGCCGCAAGCCGTGTCTGGCGTGCCGCAAATGTCGATGATGAGCTGGGTGATGCGTTCAATGTGCTCGACGGTCTGGGCGGGGTCTACCCCACGCTCGAAACGGTGACCAGCATCGGTCGAGAAGTTGAAGCGGCGTGAGCGACCAGCGATGGCTTTCGGCCACCAGAAAGCGGCTTCGACGTAGACGTTTTGTGTGTCGTCAGACACCGAGGTGGCATCGCCGCCCATGATGCCGGCGAGTGACTCGACCTGTGCATCGTCTGAAATGACGCCGACCTTTTCATCAACGGTGACGGTGTTGCCATTGAGCAGCTTGAGCGATTCGCCGGCCTTGCCCCAGCGCACATTAAGGCCGCCATGGATTTTGTCGAGGTCGAAGATGTGCGAGGGGCGGCCCAGCTCGAACATCACGTAGTTGGAAATATCAACCAGCGCGGTGACGCTGCGCTGTCCGCACCGTGCGAGGCGATCGACCATCCATGAGGGCGTAGCGGCTTTGGTGTCGACCTTGCGCACGACGCGGCCGGAGAAACGACCGCAGAGGTCAATTGCGCTGATCTTGACGGGGACGCGGCTTGCGTCTGTCACTGCCACGGCGGGGATGGCCGGCGTTTTGAGCGGTGCTCCAGTCAGCGCGGCGAGCTCGCGCGCCACGCCGTAGACGCTGAGGCAATGCGCGAGGTTGGGCGTCAGCTTGAGCGTGAACAGGGTGTCGTCGAGCTTGAGGTGCTCACGGATGTTTTGGCCCAGAGGCGCATCGGCAGCCAGCTCCAGCAGGCCACCGTGGTCATCGGAAAGCTTGAGTTCACGGGCAGAGCACAACATGCCCTGGCTTTCAACGCCGCGCAGCTTGCCGACCTTGATGAGGAAGGGTTTGCCATCTTCGGCCGGGGGAAGCTCTGCACCAACCAACGCCACAGGCACCTTGATGCCGACGCGCGCATTGGGTGCGCCGCAGACGATGTTAAGAAGACTACCCTGCCCTGCATCAACCTGGCAGACGCGCAAACGATCAGCGTCGGGGTGCTGGACGGCTTCCTTGATCTCGCCGACCACGATTTTTGTGAATGGCGGGGCGACTGGCTTGAGCTCTTCAACTTCAAGGCCCGCCATCGTCAGCGTTTCGGCGATTTGTTCAGTGGACAGCGGCGGGTTGCAGAATTCGCGCAACCAGGATTCTGGGAATTGCATGGTCTTACCTTGTTGTTCTTGTTGTTATGACTGGAATTGCGACAGGAAACGAATGTCGCCGTCAAAGAACAGGCGCAGGTCATTAACGCCGTAGCGAAGCATGGTCAGGCGGTCGGGGCCCATGCCGAAGGCAAAGCCGATGTACTTTTCAGGATCGAGCCCCATGTTGCGCACGACGTTCGGGTGTACCTGGCCGGAACCGGCGACTTCAAGCCAGCGGCCGGACAGCGGGCCGGACTGGAACTGGATATCGATTTCTGCGCTGGGCTCTGTGAACGGGAAGAAGCTGGGGCGGAAGCGCAGCACCAGGTCATCGCTTTCGAAGAAGGTGCGGCAAAAATCGGTGAAAACAAACTTCAGGTCCTTGAAGCTGACGTTTTCGCCAATCCACAGACCTTCACACTGATGGAACATGGGCGAGTGTGTCGCGTCGCTATCAACGCGGTAGGTTCGGCCGGGAGCGATGACACGGATCTCGGGCATGCGGCCGCCAGCGTCAATCAATGCACGGTGCTTTTTGACGTGCTGAACCGCATAGCGGATCTGCATCGGGCTGGTGTGCGTGCGCAGCAGGTTGGGGGCTGCCTCTGTACCGCCCTCAACATAGAAGGTGTCGTGCATGGAGCGCGCGGGATGATCTTCAGGCGTATTGAGCGCGGTGAAGTTGAACCAGTCGGTTTCAATCTCGGGGCCTTGCGCGACATCAAAGCCCATGGAGCCGAAGATGCCTTCGATGCGCTCCAGCGTGAGTGAAACGGGGTGCAAGCCGCCCTGACTGCGCTGGCGACCTGGCAAGCTGACATCAAGCGCTTCGGCCTTGAGCTGCTTTTCAAGCTCGGCATCGGCCAATGCCTGGCGGCGTGCATTGAGGGCCGCTTCAATCGCCTGCTTGGCGATATTGATGGCGGCACCACGGGATTTTTTCTCTTCAACGCTGAGGGCTGCCATGCCCTTCATCAACTCGGTGACGCGGCCTGATTTGCCGAGAAAAAGCGCCTTGGCGTTCTCCAGGTCGGCCGGCGTGGCGGTTTGTTCAAAACTGGCTTTAGCGCTGTCGACCAGCTCGCCCAGGGCATCAGGTTGATTCATACATTCTCGTTTCAGACAAACACTATCCACGCACTATTCACACACCACTCAGGTGTTTTCAGCAAAGCACAACACGCGCTGAACTTTATTGAAAAGACCATGAAAAAGGGCCGGAGCCTTTTCAAGCTCCAGCCCTTTCTTTTCAAGCGCAACCGGCTATTGATTCAATAGCCCGCCGCTTTGAAAATCAGGCAGCCAGCTTGGCCCTGACCTGCTCGACGATGGCGCCAAAGGCAGCGCTGTCGTGAATGGCCATATCGGACAGAACCTTGCGGTCGATCTCGATACCGGCTTTCTTCAGGCCGTTGGCGAACTGGCTGTATGTCATGCCGAATGAACGGCTTGCAGCATTGATACGGGCGATCCACAGCTGGCGGAACACACGTTTCTTGGTACGGCGGTCACGGTAGGCATATTGCCCGGCCTTCATTACCGCTTCTTTGGCGATCCGGAAGACATTACCGCGGCGACCGCGGAAACCTTTTGCAAGGGTGAGAACTTTTTTGTGGCGGGCGCGAGCCGTTACACCACGTTTGACGCGAGGCATGTGTGTACTCCTTGTTCGTCGTTAATTAAATGCCCTGGCCGGGAAGCATCTGCGACATGTGACCCATATTGGTCTCATGCACAGTCACTGCACCGCGCAAATGGCGTTTGTTTTTGGTGGTCTTCTTGGTCAGAATGTGACGTTTGAAGGCTTGACCGCGCTTGACGGTGCCACCTGGACGAACGCGAAAACGCTTTTTCGCGCTGCTCTTGGTCTTCATTTTGGGCATATAAATGCTCCTTTTCATTTGTGCTCGTGAGGCGCTGCGAACCTGACGCAGACTTGATGGCCCCGAGCCACTTGTTGTGGCGAGTTTTTAATTCACCACTTGTTGCAGCGAGTTTTACGCCGCCACTTTCGGCGGTGAGTTTTACCTCACCACCTGCGCAAAAGCTTTTACGCCTCTGCTTTCGCAAAGCCAGCTTGCACCGTCTTTGCAGGAGCGCCCGAGGGCAACCCCTTTATCTACTGCTACAGCTCAGGCTGTAGCAGTGGGTGCCGATGCAGCTTCTGCTGCCGGCTTGGCATTACTGCCACCACCACCTGATTTCTTTCGGCCTGGTGCAATCATCATGACCATCTGGCGGCCTTCCAGCTTGGGGAACTGCTCTACCAGAATCAAATCTGCCAGCTCATCACGAATCCGCGCCAGCAGGGCCAAGCCCAGTTCCTGGTGCGTGATCTCACGTCCCCGAAAGCGCAAGGTAATCTTGCACTTGTCGCCCTCTTCCAAAAAGCGCTTGATATTGCGCAATTTGATGTTGTAGTCACCATCATCAGTGCCGGGACGGAATTTGACTTCCTTGATCTCGATCACTTTCTGCTTGGACTTCGCTTCGGCTGCCTTTTTCTGCTCCGCATACTTGAACTTGCCGTAATCCATCAACCGGCACACAGGCGGGACCGCTGTGGGGGAGATTTCAACAAGGTCAACATCGGCCTCACCGGCGAGGCGCAAGGCCTCCATGATGCTGACAATGCCCAGAGGCTCATTGTCAGGGCCCGACAAGCGGACTTCGGGGGCCATGATTTCACGGTTCAAGCGATGCTTGCGTTCTTCGCGTTGGCGGCGGTCACGAAATTCAGTAGCGATGGCTCTATCCTTTAACTTTTGCTATAAAAGCTATAGCGGCTTGCGCCCGTCCGATAAGGACGACAGGCCAGGATCATCAACAAACGAGTCAAAAATCAGGCTTTTTGTGCGATGTCGGAAGCGATCAGTTCAGAGAAGGCTTCGAGGGACATCACTCCAAGGTCTTTGTTACCCCGGGCGCGCACTGCGACGGCTTTGGCATCCTTCTCCTTGTCGCCTACGACAAGGATGTAAGGAAGCTTTTGCAACGAGTGCTCACGTATTTTATACGTTATTTTCTCGTTGCGCAGGTCCAGATTGACTCTAAGCCCTTGATTTTGCAGCGTTTTAACAACTTCTCGGGCGTAATCTGACTGGGAATCGGTGATATTGAGCACCGAAACCTGTGCGGGAGCCAGCCAGGCGGGCATTGCGCCAGCATGCTGCTCGATCAAAATCCCGATAAAACGCTCCAGACTGCCCACAATGGCCCGGTGCAGCATGACGGGACGGTGGCGGTTGCCGTCTTCGCCGACATATTCGGCATCCAGACGCTCAGGCATCGAAAAATCGACCTGCATGGTGCCGCACTGCCACTGGCGGCCAATCGCATCCTTGAGCGTGTATTCGATCTTGGGACCGTAGAAAGCGCCGTCGCCAGGCGCAATCTGGAACTCGCAACCCGACGCACGCAGGCTTTCCATCAGCGCGTGCTCGGCCTTGTCCCAGCTTTCATCAGAGCCTATACGCGCATCCGGCCGCGTCGCCACCTTGTAGATGATGCTGTCACTATGGAAGCCAAAATCGGCATAAACCTTCTGGAGCAGCGTCGTGTAGTCGACGCACTCTTTCAAAATCTGGTCTTCAGTACAGAAGATGTGACCGTCGTCCTGCGTGAAACCGCGCACGCGCATGATGCCGTGCAGGCCACCCGAAGGCTCGTTGCGATGGCATTGGCCGAACTCGCCGTAGCGCAATGGCAAATCGCGATAACTCTTGATCCCCTGCTTGAAGATCAGGATATGGCCGGGGCAGTTCATCGGCTTAAGGGCGTACTCGCGCTTTTCACTTTCAGTCGTGAACATGTTGTCGCGGTACTTGTCCCAATGACCAGTTTTCTCCCATAGCGTCTTGTCGATGACCTGCGGGCCCTTGACTTCCTGATAGCCGTTGTCCTGGTAGACCTTGCGCATGTATTGCTCAACGCCCTGCCAGATGGTCCAGCCCTTGGGATGCCAGAAGACAAGGCCGGGGGCATGGTCGTCGACGTGGAACAGGTCCAGCTCGCGACCCAGCTTGCGGTGATCGCGCTTCTCGGCTTCTTCAATGCGCTTGATATACGCCTCAAGATCCTTCTTGTCGGCCCAGGCCGTACCGTAAATACGCTGTAACTGCTCATTCTTGGCGTCACCGCGCCAGTAGGCGCCCGAAACGCGCGTTAGCTTGAAGACCTTCAGGAAACGCGTATTCGGCACGTGAGGGCCGCGGCACATGTCCACGTACTCTTGGTGGTAATACAGGCCCATGGCGGTTTCATCGGGCATGTCTTCAACCAGGCGCAGCTTGTAGTCTTCGCCGCGGGACTTGAAGACCTCAATCACTTCGGCACGCGGCGTCATCTTTTTGACGACCTCGTAGTCCTGTGCAATGAGCTCCCGCATGCGGGATTGGATGGCGGCCATGTCTTCGGGGGTGAAAGGGCGCTCGTAGGCAATGTCGTAATAAAAGCCTTCGTCGATCACAGGGCCGATGACCATTTTTGCCGTTGGATACAGCTGCTTGACGGCGTGCCCTACAAGGTGGGCAGTCGAGTGGCGAATGATCTCAACGCCATCGTCGTCTTTGGGCGTGATGATTTGCAGCTTTGCATCATGGTCGATGCGATCGCTGGCATCAACCAGTTTGCCGTCGACCTTGCCGGCGACAGTCATTTTTGCCAGGCCGGGGCCTATGGAAGCCGCAACTTCGGCTACCGTGACCGGGCCTGGAAAATCTCGTTTGGAGCCATCGGGAAGCGTGATGTGAATCATGAAAGTCTCTATAGGTAAAAACGGGCAATAAAAAAGCGCGGTAAATACCGCGCTTGATTACTATTTCTGGAACAGGTGCTGTGTACAGCTTGTCAACAGGGGTGCGGACTAGCGCCCTGAATGACTCCAGGAAAAAGGCAAGGTCGTAGTTCGCGGTGTCATAACCCGGACTATCCTTCCTGTTTCAAGTTTGGTTGATTGCATCGCGCTATTTTACGACAGCCGGATTGCGCCTGCAGAAAATGGTCTGACAGCCTATTGCGGTGCCGATGGCGGGGTAAAGCCGAGGCCATGGCAGCTTGGGCATTCCATGATCACCGTCTGCTTTTCCACCTCGAAATTTTCATCGATGTTTTCGCTTTCAATGCGCAACTCCCCGGTGCCGCAGCACTCAGTACAAGGAACACGCTTGAAACCTGTCGTGGACTCGGACATTGCGGGCTCCTCCTGCAAGGTTTGCTTCATACTCTTTTTGACCTGCCTGCACTCTACGCGAAAATCATGGCACAAAAAAGCCCGGCAACCCTTTCAGAGTTACCGGGCGTTCGGGCCGCTTCAGCTGGAGATCAGTGGAACTGCTCTTCTTCGGTGGAGCCGGTCAGTGCCTTGACGCTGGACTGTCCGCCCTGGATCACGGTCGTCACATCATCGAAGTAGCCTGCACCAACTTCCTGCTGGTGCGACACGAAGGTGTAGCCCTTTTCGCGCGCCGCAAATTCAGGCTCCTGCACCATGTTGACGTAGTGCTTCATGCCTTCGCCGTTAGCGTAAGCGTGCGCAAACTGGAAGGTGTTGAACCAGTTGATATGGATACCGGCCAGCGTGATGAACTGGTACTTGTAGCCCAGCGCAGACAGGTCTTCCTGGAACGATGCGATCTGCTTGTCGTTGAGGTTCTTTTTCCAGTTGAAGGATGGCGAGCAGTTGTACGACAGCAGCTTACCCGGGCAGGCGGCATGCACAGCCTGGGCGAATTCGCGTGCAAAACCAATGTCAGGCACACCTGTTTCGCACCAGACCAGGTCAGCGTACGGTGCGTAAGCGACACCGCGGCTGATGGCTTGCTCCAGGCCGTTCTTCACGCGGTAGAAGCCCTCGGCGGTTCGCTCGCCGGTCAGGAAAGCCTTGTCATTGGCGTCGTGATCGCTGGTCAGCAAGTTGGCCGCTTCAGCATCGGTGCGGGCCAGCACGATGGTAGACACGCCCATCACGTCGGCAGCAAAACGTGCCGAGATCAGTTTTTCGCAAGCTTCCTGAGTAGGCACAAGCACCTTGCCGCCCATGTGGCCGCACTTCTTGACAGCAGCGAGCTGGTCTTCGAAGTGCACGCCTGCCGCACCGGATGCAATCATGTTCTTCATCAGCTCAAAAGCATTCAGCACACCACCAAAACCGGCTTCAGCATCGGCAACGACGGGCAGGAAGTAGTCGATGAATTCCTTGTCGCCAGGATTGATGCCACGGCCCCACTGGATTTCGTCAGCGCGCTTGAAGGTGTTGTTGATGCGGCGAACCATGGTGGGCACCGAATCGTAGGCATACAGCGACTGGTCCGGGTACATGGTTTCAGAGGTGTTGCCATCGGCAGCGACTTGCCAGCCCGACAGGTACACGGCCTCAAGGCCAGCCTTGGCCTGCTGCATCGCCTGTCCGGCACTGATGGCGCCGAAAGCATTCACGTAGCCTTTTTTAGCGCCGCCGTTGATTTTGTCCCACAGCTTCTCAGCACCGCGCTTGGCGAGCGTGTGCTCGATAGGGAACGATCCGCGCAAGCGAACCACGTCAGCGGCGCTGTAACCACGCTTGACGCCCTTCCAGCGCGGATTGGTCGCCCAGTCTTTTTCGAGGGCTGAAATCTGCTGGTCACGGCTGAGTTGTTCGGTCAGTGCTTGTGGCATGGTGGGCTCCGTAGTGTTAAGAAATGAAACTGGAAACTGGCTGAAAAGAACTGGCGTCAGTTTAAGTCTTGTACAAGACTTTTTAATCTCTTATGTCTTATATAAGACAAAATTTAATATTCATTTAAATCAATAACTTATGAAATTTAATTCGCAATGTGGAATTTAATTTCTTGTATTGAGAAATTATTTTGCACTGCAGCATTTTTAAATTTCACATTAAGAAAAACAAATACTGGATAGTGAAATATCGGCGTTTCTGCGTCAACAGCCGCGCAGATGTACGACAAATAGCGGCTACCGGCAAGTCACCCCGCCTTGCATATCCTGTATTTCACCCAATCGCCACTCTCAATACAGGTGTGCCCTGTAGTGCGTGCGATGGCAATTTCATAAACCAGGCACTGCATTGATAAGTAGAGAGCGTCACCGGCTTCTGCTGCGGCCAAATCCACTTTGACTTCGCGTTTGGCGTACTCCCCCGTTTGCTGGGGCCAGACCTCCTCGATCTCATCGAGTAAGCGTTCAAGCGCGGCACTGATGCGATAGACCTCTCCCTGCACAGCGCCCTCCCCGCCCAGCACCAGACCAGGATATGTCCCCAGGTCAAAAAGCCTGCCCGTCATACTCGCTTTGCCAACGTATTCGGGCGCCGGGTGCAGCCGGTTGATATCGCGCTCCTCCCCCCGGCGCAAGGTTCCGTAAACGAAGACGTAGCGGTCAGCAGGTGGCATATGTACAGAGTCCAAAGTAGTGCATTATTCAGCCCGAAGATGACATTCCAGCCAACACGTAAAAACCGGGCATTTCAATGAAACGCATTCTGGCTTACGGCTGTCTGGCGCTCAGCATGTCGCTGGTGGGAAGTTATGTTGCGTTATCCAAACCGCTTGCAGCTGCCTTTCCCGTGTTTCTGCTCGCCTGGCTGCGATTTGGCATAGGGGGCATCGCCATACTTCACTGGCTAAAGAAGCCCGTGAACGAGCATGCCTTGAGTCAGCGCACCAAACAACTGCTGTTCCTCGAGTCATTTTTCGGTAATTTCCTGTTTTCGATTTGCATGCTGTTAGGCGTCAGCATGACCAGCGCGGTGGCGGCCGGCGTCATCATGGCGTCCATTCCAGCCGCAGTAGCGTTGCTGAGCTGGCTATTCTTGCGCGAACGCATCACAGGCCGCACGCTTATAGCCGTGGCCTGCGCGGTCATCGGTGTTGTACTGGTATCGCTGGCAAAACAGGATCTGCCAGCGCCTTTAGCGGACGGACGCACGGGAAGCATCTGGCTGGGAAACCTGCTGCTGGTTGGCGCCGTCCTTTGCGAGGCAGCGTATGCAGTGATTGGTAAAAAGCTGACTGGCATGCTAAGCCCGAAACGTATCACGGCGCTGATTAACCTCTGGGGCTTTGCGCTGGTCACTCCTTTTGGCATCTGGGCCGCATGGCATTTTGACTTTGCAGCAGTCACCAGCGCCAGCTGGCTTCTGCTGCTGTTTTATTCACTGGCGGCCAGCGTCTGGACAGTGTGGCTATGGATGACCGGGCTCAAAACCGTGCCAGCAAGCCAGGCAGGTGTATTCACTGTTTTATTGCCGGTCAGTGCCGCAGTTGTTGGCGTTGTCGTACTTGGCGAGCAACTGAACGGTGCACAGGCCAGTGCTTTCGGTATAGCACTGATGGGCGTCGTGCTGGCTACGTTGCCGCCGCGGAATCAGCCGCCTGACCGGAACGCACCGCTGCATTGATTTCGCGGTCCAGTCGCTTTTGCCGGCGCATCATGAAAATACTGTACGCAATGATGCCCAGGGACACCGTGGCAATCAGCAGGGTTGCTGCGGCGTAGATGGAGGGGTTCACGCCGCGTCTGGCGTAACTGAAGATCACCTGCGGCAGCGTCGTCACACCGGGGCCGGACAGAAACTCGGAAATCACCACGTCATCAAACGACAGCGTGAACGTGAGCAGCCACGCTGACACGAGCGCGGGCGCAATATTTGGCAGCGTGACCAGGAAGAACACCTGCATGGGCCGGCAACCCAGGTCCATCGCGGCTTCCTCGATAGACCTGTCCATCTCGCTCAGCCTGGACTGTATGACGACCGTTGCGTAGGCCATGCCCAGCAATGTATGGCCCAGCACAATCGTAATGAAACCCCGCTCCGGGAACCCGAAAGTGCGCTGGACCGCCACCATCAGCAGCAGCAACGACAGGCCAATGATCACTTCCGGCATGACCAGCGGCGCGTTGACCAGCCCGTAGAAGAGCGTACGACCAGAAAACCGCTTGTAGCGCACCAGCACAAATGCAGCAAAACTACCCAGAACCACCGACAGCGTGCCGGTAATAAACGCCACTTTCAGCGACAGGAAAAAGCCTTCCACCAGCCGCGGGTCATCGGCCAGCGCCTGATACCAGCGCAGTGAAAAGCCGGTGAAGATGCCATCCTGGCGCGTACTGTTAAATGAAAAGACGATCAGGAATATCAGCGGGATATACAAAAACAGGTAAACCAGCGCAAGCCAGAATCGGCCCAGATGTTGTTCACCCCAGCGTGTGGCGGATGCAGCCTGGCCTGCCATCTCAGCTTCCCCCAACGGAAGCCGCGTCACGTCCGGCACTGGAACGGTAATACCAGGCCAGCGGCACCAGTATTGCAACGATCATCACAACCGACAGCGCCGCAGCACGGGGCCAGTTGTTGCTGCTGAACATTTCGTCCCACACCACCCGGCCAATCATGATGTTTTCAGCGCCACCCAGCAGGGAAGGAATCACAAACTCGCCCACCGCCGGAATAAATACCAGCATGGAGCCCGCGATGATGCCGGACTTGCTGAGAGGCACCGTTACCAGCCAGAAGGCTTTCCACGCACTCGCGCCCAGATCATGCGCAGCCTCCAGCAAGCGCAAGTCCATCTTCACCAGGTTGGCGTACAGCGGCAGGATCATGAACGGGCAATACACATAGGTCATGCCCACCAGCATTGACACGTCGGTGTAAAGCATGACAAGCGGCTCCTGGATGATGCCCAATGCCAGCAACAGGTTATTCAACACACCCTGATCGGCCAGGATGCCCTTCCACGCGTACACCCGCAGCAGGAATGACGTCCAGAACGGCAACATGACCAGCATCAGCAGGGTCGGCCTGACCGAAGCACGCGCACGCGCCATGAAATACGCGAACGGGTAACCGATCAACAGGCAGCACAGCGTTGTCAGCAGTGCGTACTTCAGCGATGTCAGGTAAGCATCAACGTAAATGGTCTGGCCCGCTACCTGCGCGCCATCACTGAAAATGGAGCCGTAGTTGTCATGCTTGAGCAGAATGCGGCCACCGTCTAATAGTGGCGAGAACGGGTCAACGCCGCTACCCATATCAGTCACGCTGATGCGCAGCAGTATCAGGAAAGGCAGGACAAAAAACACCAGCAGCCAGAAGTAAGGCACGGCAATCACAAAACGCCGGCCCAGGCTGATATTAAAAGTCCCCGGTTTTGTCATGCGTATCGCCCGGCTTACTGGGTCAACACCACGGGCGCAATGTCATCCCACCAAAAGAACACATCGTCCTCCCAGGTAATCACGCTACTTTCATGCCGGGTGGTGTTGGTTTCGGTTATCTTGATGCGCCGACCGCCCTGCAATTCAACAATAAAGGTGTTGTAGCTACCGAAATAGGCGATTTCCTTGACGCGCCCCGTGAACAGATTCACTGTCACCCCTTCCGGCCTTGAACGCGATATATGGATTTTTTCTGGCCTCACCGCCACTGTAGCCGCCATGCCCAGCGAGCCACTGATGCCGTGGCCGACATTGACAACACCCTGCGCAGTTGTCACCTCGCATCTGTCGGCTTCATCAACCGTTAACTCGCCTTCAAACAGGTTCACGTTTCCAATGAAGTCGGCCACGAATCGGCAATTCGGGTGTTCGTAGATCTCGCGCGGCGTGCCAACCTGCAGCACTCGCCCGTGGCTCATCACGGCGATGCGTGAGGCCATCGCCATGGCTTCTTCCTGGTCATGCGTGACCATGACACAGGTAACGCCAACAGATTCCAGTATGTTGACGAGTTCGAACTGTGTACGCTCACGCAATTTTTTATCCAGTGCGCCCAGCGGCTCGTCGAGCAGCAGCAGTTGTGGCTTCTTCGCCAGGCTTCGCGCCAGCGCCACGCGCTGCTGCTGCCCACCGGACAGCTGGTGCGGCTTGCGTTTTGCAAAGGTCTCCAGTTGCACAAGCCTGAGCATTTCGTCCACGCGCGCAGCGATCTGGTCTTTGGGCATGCCCTCGCGTTTGAGGCCAAAGGCTATGTTGTCCCAGATGTTCAGGTGCGGGAACAGCGCATACGACTGGAACATCATGTTGATGGGCCGCTCATAGGGCGGCATCGTGGCGATGTCCATGCCATTAAGCACTACCGACCCGGAAGTCGGCGTCTCAAAACCGGCCAGCATCCGCAACAAGGTCGACTTGCCACAACCGGAGCTGCCCAGCAAGGCAAATATTTCGCCCTTGTGTATTGAGAGCGATACGTCGTCTACCGCAGCTACTCCGTCAAAGCGCTTGACCAGCTGGTCGGTCCGCAAAAAGCCTTCGGACAAAATTTCCTCTGGCACTCAGGAACCCTTTTTGAACAGGGTAAATACGTTGCTCATGGACTGGCGGGCTTCATTGCTGAAGCTCGAAGGCGACACCATTTTCTGCAGGTTGGCAGCGTCCGGGAAAACAGCCAGGTCCTTGGCAATCTCGGGTTTAACGTTGGCAATGCTGGCCTTGTTTGCTGTGGCATAGCCGAGTTCGTTGGTCAGCGATGCAGAGACTTCCGGCTTCAGGACGTAGTTGATAAACGTCAATGCGTTGTTCGGGTGTTTGGCATCCTTGGGAATAGCCAGGTTGTCAAAAAAGATCAGGCCGCCAGTGCCTGGCAACAAGGCTTCCACTTCGTTGCCATTCTTGTTTTCAATTGCGCGCCCGCGTGCAATATTGATGTCACCGGCCCACCCCAGTGCCACGCAGGCCTTGCCCGCCGCAAGGTCGTCGATCATCGTGCTGGAGAACAAACGGACATGCGGCCGGACCTTGGCCAGCATCTCACCTGCCGCCTTGTGGTCTGCCGCATCGTTGGAATAGGCATTCTTGCCCAGGAAATGCATGGCTGGCGGAATCACCTCGGTAGGCGAATCCAGGAAGGCAATGCCGCAGGATTTGAGCTTGGCCGTGTAGACCGGGTTAAAGACCAGTTCCCAGGCGTTCTCTGGCATGGGCGTTCCGCCCAGGGCCTTGGTCACCTTGGCCTTATTGATGCCAACAGTGGTAAAGCTCCAGGCCCAGGGCACCAGGTAGGCATTGCCGGTATCGATCTTGTCCAGCTTGGACATGATGGATGGGTCCAGGTTGCCATAGTTGGCGATTTTGCTTTTATCCAGTTTTTGCAGCAGGCCACCATCAATCTGCCCTTTGGCAAAAACGGCACCGGGCACAACGATGTCGTAACCGGTGTTACCGGCCACCAGCTTGGCCTGCAGGGCTTCATTGTTCTCGAAGGTCTGGTAGTTGACCTTGATACCCGACTCCTTCTCGAAGTTCGCGACCATGTCTTTCGCGATGTAGTCGGGCCAGTTGTAGATGTTGAGGACTTTTTCTTCAGTGATCGCTACGGTTGCCGGAGCACTGTTGGCCGCAACTGGCGCGGCCGGAGGGGTTTCTTTTTTGCCACAAGCGGCAAGTGCAAGGGCCAGGACTGCAAGCGACCACAACTGTTTTTTCTGCATGACTCTTAATCCGTTAGCAATCTGTTGGAGATGACTGAAAAGACGCGCCGGGACGGCATGGCTGCGTCCGGAAAAACGGATTGTAAGAGCTATTTTTATTTTTTCCGGGGACTACGGGAGCGCCCTTGAGGAACGAGATTGGTGCACCTAAGGCGTCAAACACCATGGGGCCGTGTTGTGCACAAGCCCCATCCACAGAGCAGCAAGCGAAGTCGCCAGCAAGGCCAGGCCTGCCAGGCGGATAGCCCATTGATCCGAGCTCTGCGCGCGCAATCGCTGCCACAGCCAGGGGCCCGCCATCAGTGACACGCTGCTGCCCAGCGCAAACAGCGCCATCACTGCAGCGCCCTCCAATACGCTGCGGCTCAATGCAGCAACCAACAATGCAGAATAAAGCAGTCCGCATGGCAGCAGGGACCACACGACGCCAAGTACCCAAGTGCTGGCACCGGGCCGCCCGCCCGATCCACCGGTCGCAGCCCTCACGCGGGTCCAGACAGTTCGCGCAGAATTCTCAAGCCACACGGGCTGGCGGGCGCGCCACAGCAGCATCAAGCCCAAAAAAGCCGCAGCCACGTGAAAAAGACTCCAGAGCGGCCGGAGTGCCGCGGAGTGAACGCTGAGCCAGCCAAGACCCTGAATCGATGCTGCAGCCAGGGCCCCTGTCAGGGAGTAGCCCACAATTCTGCCGGCCTGGAATGCGTACATCGACCTCGTCTGACGCCCACTGTCCGAACGCCCAATCGCCGCACAGGCTGCCCCGCACATGGCGACGCAGTGCGGCCCTCCGGCAAGTCCCATGAACAACGCAGTCAACGCGAGTGTGGTCTGCATCATATGATTCGGGAAAATCTGGCGCGGGTGCGATCAGCCTGCAGATACCGGTCAAACACCATCGCCACAGCCCGGATAAAAAACCAGCCATCAGCCGTAACCTGGATAGCGGAACTATCCATAACAACAAGGCCCTCTCCTGCAAGCGTTGAAAGGGCCTTCAGTTCGTCTGCAAAATAGCGACGGAAATCAATCAGGTAAGCCAACTCGATGGATTCGAACTGAAGTTCACCCTGACACATCAGGGCCATGATGACGGCGCGTCGGACCAAGTCATCCCTGGACAGGGCAAGACCACGGACTACCGGAAGCCGACCTTGATCAAGATGGTCGTAATACTCTTCAAGGGTCTTTGCATTCTGGCTATAGATGGCGCCTACACGGCCAATCGCAGAAACGCCAAGGGCGATCAAATCGCAATCCGGCTGCGTGCTGTAACCTTGAAAGTTGCGATGAAGTCTCCCCTGCCGCTTGGCTACCGCCAGCGCATCATCAGGCAGGGCAAAGTGGTCCATGCCTACATATACGTAGCCTGCTGCGGCGAACGCAGCCAGTGATTGCGAGAGCATGGCCATCTTGCTGGATGCGGGGGGCAACTCGGATGTAGTGATACGCCGTTGCGGCTTGAAGCGTTCAGGCAAATGAGCGTACGCGTACAGGGCCACCCGATCTGGCCTCAGTGCAGCAACCTGGGTCAGGGTACGGGCAAAAGATTCCGGGGTCTGCTGGGGCAAGCCATAAATCAGATCAACATTGACCGACTCGAAGCCCTGAGCCCGTGCTGCTTCGACCAGCGCGAATACCTGCTCCGCAGGCTGAACGCGATGCACCGCTTTTTGCACTGCGGGGTCAAAGTCCTGCACACCAAAACTCAAACGATTGAATCCCAGTTCTGCAAGCACGGCGAGACGGTCGACATCAACCGTTCGTGGATCAACCTCAATCGAGAATTCTCCCCCCGGCGCAAATGTAAAACTGCGGCGCAACATGGCCATTAGTGAACGAAGCTGCAGATCGTTCATGAAAGTTGGCGTACCTCCACCGAGATGCAACTGCGTCAGCACCTGGCCGCAACCGACATGCGCAGTGTGCAGGTTGATTTCCCTGTCAAGATAACGCAGGTACTCGTCGGCTTTGCCATGGTGTTTGGTGATGATTTTGTTACAGGCACAGTAGTAACAAAGAGACTCACAGAACGGAATGTGAACATACAGCGACAAGGGCAAAGTCATCGCCGCAGCCCCTGTGCGGCGTTGTCTGAGCGCCTGCACGTAATCGTCAGCCGCAAAAGCTTCCACAAACCGGTCCGCAGTGGGATAAGAGGTATAGCGTGGGCCATTTCCGTCAAATCGGCGAAGCAAATCGGGCAAAACAACGCTCATGAACAAGAATCCTCAGGGTTAAGGCACACTTTGCCTTCAAAACCGGAGGCAGACCTTGACATGGATCAACCACAAACCAGAGGCAGCGCGCACAATCAATTCCATCATGACTATCAACACTTCAGCTCCCCCGGTGCCTCCAAACAATAAAGAGAGCCTGGGCTCATCATGGAACTTAACAAGACGAACGAATGATTAAAGAATCCATCAAAGTCGCGTGCTCCAGTTGCAACCTCCGTGAGCTATGTCTGCCTGTGGGCCTCGACAACGAGGAATTGCGCAAGGTAGATGAATTGGTTACAACAAGACGAATTGTCAAGCGGGGCGCGTCCCTGTTTCACACGGGCGAGAAGTTCACATCGCTATACGCCATTCGCAGCGGCTTTTTCAAAACCTGCGTCACTACTGAAGATGGGCGTGACCAGGTCACCGGATTCCAGATGGCTGGGGAAATTATTGGCCTGGATGGCATCGTGAACGATGTCCACACCTGCGATGCGATCGCGCTTGAAGATGCCGAAGCCTGCGTGATGCCTTTTGACCGGATTGAAGAAATCTCGCGGGAGGTCAACTCATTGCAGCACCATGTGCACAAAATCATGAGCCGCGAGATCGTGCGTGATCATGGCGTGATGCTGCTGCTGGGCAGCATGCGTGCAGAAGAGCGACTGGCCGCCTTCCTGCTCAATCTCGTGCAGCGCCTGCAGGCACGCGGATTCTCGCAATCTGAACTGATCCTGCGCATGACCCGGGAAGAAATCGGCAGTTATCTCGGTATGAAGCTGGAAACAGTCAGCCGTACGTTTTCAAAGTTTGCGGAAGACGGCATGATTGAGGTCAAACAACGCAATATCCACATCCTGGATGCGGCGGCGCTCAGGCGCATTGTCAATCCACCGCAGTGTCATTGAGTTCCGTCTGTGGTGCGGCGAGCCACAATGCCAGCCAGGCCGAGGCGCTACTGATGATCCAGAAACAGAAAAAAGCCAGCGTATAAATCCCCTGTCGACTGGGTTGCGGCACGCGCCCCGACCAATGGACTTCGCCAGGATCGACCACCGAAAACACCAGGCCCTCCAGGCAGCAGGCAGCTAGAAAGCCAACCCAGGCAATTCGCGCCCGATCGCCAGTTCTGGTTTTAGCGGCATCCACATCATGGTTTTTGATCAAGCTGACCTCCCGTGGCGCTGTGGTTGCGACCCTGCTGTGCAGGCTGCATGGGTGGCCGGGCAATTTTGACTTCCCGACTCATGGCAAGGCCTTCAGGATAGTGGCTTTCGGGCACTACGGCATCCGGCCCCTGCAGGATGTAGACCGCAGTCACCATGCATGCCAGCACGGCGGAAACCGGCCCCGCAATCACCATCCAGACGTAAGCCTCCTTCCACCATGGGCGCATTCCCTTCGAAGACAGAGGCTCGTTGCTGCTTGAATAACTCATGTGGACTCCTTCTGCATGGCCTTGCAATACATCAGCGAGGCACCAGAAACACTGACTTCTCGTCAACCTGCTCCGGCGAGATTCCCCGCGTAGACACCAGAAATTGAATCGCATGGGAGCCCGGCGAAAGCATTCCGGGCGGCGTTCGAACGCGAACGGGGATCCAGCGGGACCCGGCAGCATCCACCGACGCTGTTGCATCGGAAACAACCTGAGCGCCTTCAATTCCTGTTACGCGGATCGAATACTGCTGGTCATGCTCTGCGGCATTCATGATTTGCAGACGGTACACATTTTCGATTTCACCCTGCCCCACCATGCGGGCGATAGAGCCCCGGTCCGGCACGACATCCACCCTGAAGGATGCCCGCAATAACAGGCTCGCCAGCATGGCCATGCTGACAGCGCCCAACACCGCTGTATATACCAGCACACGGGGACGCAAAACCCTGCGGAACATTGCAGAACGGTTCAGCTTTTGGGCGATACCGTTCTGTGTGCTGTTCCGGATCAAACCGGCCGGGTAGTGCATTTTTTTCATGACACCATTACAGGCATCTATGCAGGCCGAGCAACTGATGCACTCGTATTGAAGGCCCTTGCGGATGTCAATGCCCGTCGGGCATACCTGCACACACAAGCCGCAATCAATGCAGTCTCCCAACCCCCTAGAACGGTATTCGGCTGGCGTCTCGCTTCTGGGGCGTGCTCCTCGCCCCTCGCCCCTCGCCTCATCGTAAGTCACGATCAGCGTGTCACGGTCAAACATCGCACTTTGAAAGCGGGCGTAAGGACACATGTATTTGCAGACCTGTTCACGCATGAAGCCCGCATTGCCGTATGTGGCAAAGCCATAAAACAGAACCCAGAAAGATTCCCACGGCCCCAGTGAAAAGTACACAGCATCAGTTGCAAGTTCCCGGATGGGAGAAAAATAGCCCACAAACGTGAAACCTGTCCACAGGCCGACAGCAATCCACACAACGTGTTTGGCGCTTTTCCGGATAAGTTTGCGGGAACTCAAAGGCCCACGGTCCAGTCGCATGCGTGCGCCCCGGTCACCTTCAATCTTGCGCTCGATCCACATGAAGATTTCGGTGTAAACCGTTTGCGGACAGACATAACCACACCACAAGCGCCCAGCAACGGCAGTGAAAAGGAAAAGTGAGAGCGCACAAATGATCAGAAGCCCGGTGAGATAAATCAGGTCTTGCGGGTAGAGCACCAGGTTAAAAATGTAAAAACGGCGAGCACCAAGATCGAACAACACCGCCTGACGGTCGTTAATCGACAGCCATGGAATGCCGTAAAAAACCAGCTGCGTCGCCCAAACCATGGCCCAACGCCATTGGTTGAACCAACCAGAAACATGCCGCGCGTAAATGCTTTCTTCTGAACGGTACAGGGAGATGACAGCTGACGAGTCATCAACCGCAACAATCGGAATAGTCTTCCGGCCCCCGGAGGTTTCTGACGTATTGAAGGGCTGGGTCACACCGCTACGGCCTAAGGTTTCGTCGCCGCAGGAACCACCGGCACCACGCTCCCCGCCGCAGTTGCAGGGAAGCTGCTGCCAGACAGGCTCAGCACATAAGCCGCCACCACATGAATCTGGTCAGCGGTCAGCTTGGGCGACTGCGCCGGCATGGCATTTGTTTTGCCGGTTTTGATCATGCTGATGATGGCCGCCTCCCCCCACCCATGCAGCCAGTAGTCATCCGTGAGGTCAGGCGCACCTAACGATTTGTTGCCTTTGCCGGTAACGCCATGGCAGGCCGCGCAAGCCGCGAATTTGCCTTTGCCGCTGAATGCCTTTATCTCGTTATAAGGGCTGCCCGAGAGCGACAGGACATAGTTCGCCAGTTCACTGAGTTCCTGCTCGCCACCAACCGCCGCCGCCATTGGCGGCATCACGCCGGTGCGACCGTTGGTCACCGTCTGTACGATGTGCGCGGCGGTTCGCTTCCCCAGCCAGCCCGCATTGCCATTGGTCAGGTTGGGGTAGGACTTACTGCCCCGCGCATCGGAGCCATGACACTGGGCACAGTTGTTCATGAACACGCTTTCCCCCACCGCCAGGGCGCGAGAATCCTTCGCCAGTGCTTCAACCGGTTGGGCTGAAAATTCAGCATAAAGCGGCGCCACCTGCCTGCCCAGATTACCTACGTCTTCGCTGTGCTCACGGTCGGTAGACCAGCCTGTGATGCCTTTGTAACTGCCCAACCCTGGAAAAATCGCCAGATATGCCAGCGCAAAAACCACGGTGATGACAAACAGCCACATCCACCAGCGCGGGAGCGGGTTGTTCAGTTCACGCAGGTCTTCATCCCATACGTGGCCAGTGGTGTTGTCATTGGCCTGACCCGCAGGTTTGTTGATGGTGACCCTGCCCGCCAGCCACAAAAGAATCGCGCAGGCCAGAATGGAAACAACGCTGATGGCTGCCACGTACCAGGACCAGAAGCCGTTCGTAAAGTCGCTCATGTCGGCAACTCCTATTCTGACCGGAAGGGCAACTGCGCCGCATCGTCAAACTGCGTTTTTCGGGAAGGCTGGTAGGCCCAGGCCAGTATCCCGATGAAAACGACAAACGCAGCCACTGTCACAAGGCTTCGTAAAACATTGATGTCCATTGCCTGACTTCCTTTTTATTTGAGTGCAAGGCCCAGACCCTGCAGATATGCCACCAGGGCATCCATCTCGGTTTTGCCCTTGAGCTCGCCAGGCGCGCTGGCAATTTGTGCGTCGGTGTAGGGAACGCCTACAGTCCGCAAGGCTTTCATATGCTGCTGGATAGAGTCCGCATCGGCCGGAGTTTTCTCCAGCCACGGATACGCCGGCATGATGGATTCGGGCACGAGGTCGCGCGGGCTTGCCAGGTGCAGGCGCTGCCAGTCATCACTGTATTTGCCGCCCACACGATGCAGGTCCGGCCCCGTACGCTTGCTGCCCCACTGAAACGGATGGTCGTAAACAAATTCACCCGCCACCGAATAATGGCCGTAACGCAGCGTCTCTGCCACCAAGGGGCGAATCATCTGGGAATGGCAGTTGTAGCAACCTTCGCGCACATAGATATCGCGCCCCGCAATCCTGAGCGGGGAGTCCGGCACCATGCCCTTGATGGGCAAAGTGGTTGATTTCTGGAAAAACAGCGGGACGATCTCCACCAGTCCGCCAACCGCCAACACCAGCAATATCAGGACAATCATCAGCCAGTTGCTGGTTTCCACTTTTTCATGCGAGAAGGACATCGGTGAGTTCTTTCAGGACTGATTTGGCAGGGGTTGTTGCATCATTTATGCGTGGCTGGTGACAGCCGGAATACGGCTTTCGGACGCCTTGCCAGCCATCGCTGTCATGGTCACATTCCAGGCCATGACCAGCATCCCGGTGAGGTAAAGCACACCGCCAAAAAACCGCACCATGTAAAACGGGAAGGTCGCCTTGACACTCTCTACAAAGGTGTAGGTAAGCGATCCATCAGGATTGATGGCCCGCCACATCAGGCCCTGCATTACGCCCGCTATCCACATTGCGGCGATGTACAGCACGATGCCTATCGTGGCAACCCAGAAGTGCACCTCGATGGCCTTGATGCTGTGCATTTTTGTTTGCCCGAACAGGCGTGGAACCAGGTAGTAGAGTGCGCCCATCGAGATGAAGCCAACCCAGCCAAGCGTGCCGCCATGCACATGTGCAATGTTCCAGTCGGTGTAATGTGACAGTGCATTGACGGTCTTGATAGACATCATCGGCCCCTCAAAGGTCGCAATCCCGTAGAACGACAGCGCAACAATCATGAAGCGCAGGACCGGGTCGTCACGCAACTTGTGCCAGGCACCTGACAGTGTCATCACGCCATTGATCATGCCGCCCCAGCTGGGTGCGAGAAGGATGAGCGAAAAGACCATGCCCAACGACTGCGTCCAGTCCGGCAAAGCGGTGTAGTGCAGGTGATGGGGGCCGGCCCACATGTATGTAAAGATCAGCGCCCAGAAATGGACGATGGACAGACGGTAGGAGTAAACAGGCCTTTCGGCCTGCTTGGGAATGAAGTAATAGACGATGCCCAGGAAACCCGCCGTCAGAAAAAAACCGACTGCGTTATGCCCGTACCACCACTGCACCATGGCATCCTGCACACCTGCATAGACAGAGTAGGACTTCATCCACCCCGCCGGCACCGCAGCTGCATTTACGATGTGCAGGAGAGCGACCGCAATGATGAACGCGCCGTAGAACCAGTTGGCGACATAAATGTGCCGAACCTTGCGAATCCCGATGGTGCCGAAGAACACGACGGCATAGGCCACCCAGGTGAGCGTGATCAGGATCGCAATAGGCCATTCGAGTTCAGCGTATTCCTTGCCGCGCGTAAAACCCATGGGCAGCGAAATGGCCGCAGCCACAATCACCGCCTGCCAGCCCCAGAAATGAAATGCAGCCAGCTTGTCCGAAATAACGCGTACCTGGCAGGTACGCTGCACCACGTAGTAGCTGGTGGCGAACAGCGCGCACCCACCAAATGCAAAAATGGCGGCGTTTGTATGTAGCGGTCGCAGGCGCCCAAAGGACAACCAGGCAATGCCGAAGTTCAGTTCAGGCCAGGTCATCTGTGCAGCAATAAAGACGCCTACCATCATGCTCACAACCCCCCAGACCACCGCCATCACGGTGAACTGGCGCACCACACGGTTGTTATAAAAACCGGCATCCGAAGCCGCCCACTTCAGGGGCCATGACCTCGTTGAGGTTGTTGAAAGTACTGCACTCATCAGAAGCCCTTTGCTTTGTTTTCCAAGCTGACCGGGACAGTGTGCCGCTGGCGTGAAGGGGACGTATTGATGTGGATCAAGCTTCTGCGTCCGGATTGGGCAACCCAGGCTCAACCCGGTCTTCCATAAAAATCCGCAGCCCTTCACTTTCAAGTTCTTCGAACTGGCCGGACCATACGGCCCATGCCAGCACTCCCACCACGCCTAAAGCCAGCAACACGGAAATCGGGACCAGCAAAAACAGAATGTCCATGGTTTACGGTCCCGAAGACTTGAACTGCGCCAGGCGCGCCGCATTGGCGACAACCAGCAGGGAACTCAAGGCCATGCCCAATCCCGCGAGCCATGCAGGCAACCAGCCGGCGATAGCCACGGGCACGCACACGGCGTTGTAGGCAGCCGCCCAGCAAAGGTTTTGGCGTACGACGCGCATGGTGAATCCGGCATGGGTCAACATTGCGGGGAGCATTCGCAATTGCCCGCCTGGAATCACAAAGTCGGAATGGGCCTGAGCCAGTGGCACAGCCAGGCCCACGGCAACCGAGGCATGGGCGCCAGCCAGTACCGGTCCGTCATTGAGGCCGTCACCAACCATCAGTACCTTGCGACCACGTTGCTGCAGCGCCTGCATGTAAGCCAGCTTGATGGCGGGGGTGCAAGCGCCCTGCACATGATGGATCCCCAGGCGCTTGCCCATAAGAACTACGGCGTCCGGCTGGTCGCCCGAAAGGAGGTGGACATCAATGCCCTGGGCCTGCAACGCAACGACAGACTGTGCGCCGTCCTCCCTCGGGATTTCGGTGAATTCAAATCGTGCGAGCCAGCCGCGTTCATCAGAGAGATAGACATGCAGGCCATGGCCCGGCCAGCCTTCAATATTGCAAAAAGCTGCCGAACCAAAGCGAAGCCTTTCACCCCATGCCGGACACGGTACTGCCCGGCACTCAATGCCCTGCCCCGCATGCTCCTCGACATCCCGCACGACACACGCAACCGTCTGTACGGATCTGGAGGCTGCCCCAACCAATGCGCGCGAGACGGGATGCAAGGAATAGCGGGCCAGACAGGCAGCAAGATGCAGGGCTTCTGATGGCTGGATGCCCGCGCGCGTTTGTGTGTCGCACAACCCCATCCCGGATTGCGTCAGCGTGCCGGTTTTATCAAAAATGACGGTATCGATCCCGGCCAGAACTTCCACGGCCTGCAGCCTGCGTACCAGTACGCCATGGCGGGCCAGCAGGCCGGCTGATGTGAGCATCGCGGCAGGCGTAGCGAGCGACAGGGCGCACGGGCACGTCACCACCAGCACAGCCACCGCGGCCATAAGTGCCCGGGCCGGGTCAGTGCTCCACCAGAAACCGGCAGCGCCTGCGGCAGCCAGCAGCACACACCAGAGAAAAGGCCTGGCCATCCTGTCGGCGAGCATGGCCAGGCGCGGCTTGTCCACTGCGGCACGCGCCATCAGCGCAACGATCTGGCTGTACAGCGTTAAGTTCCCCAACCTGTCCACATGCACTTCGACGGCAGCCGACAGGTTGTAGGTGCCCGCCATGACTGCTGCACCCTCTGCCCGCGCCACGGCAGTGGACTCACCCGTGAGGATGGCTTCATCCGCAAATGTGCTCCCGGTCACGATGGTGCCATCCGCCGGGAAAGCTTCCCCGGGTAAAACACGGATGAGGTCACCCCGCCTCAGTCGCCTCGCTGCGACCCTTTCAAACTGACCATTCAGCCCCAGCCGTTCCACGCTTTCCGGCAGGCGCTGCGACAGCAGGTCCAGTGATCCTGCTGTGCGCGCGCGCAGCCGTTGCTCCAGCCACCGCCCGCTCAGCAGGAAGAATACAAACATCGTCAGCGAATCAAAATAGACTTCATGGCCCCACCAGCCCCGCGGCTCGAATGTGGCGGCGGTGCTGACCGCGAACGTAACCGCAATACCCAGGGCCACCGGCAGATCCATGCTGATACTGCGATGCCTGAAGTCACGCAGCACATTCCTGAAAAAATCCCCGCAGGAAAACAGTACCACCGGCAGGCTCAGCAACCACGATGCCCAGCGCAGCAGCTTCTCGATATCAGGGCTGATATCTCCAGGCGCAGAAAAGTAACCCGGCGACGCGTACATCATGACCTGCATCATGCAAAACCCGGCGACCAGCCAGCGCCAGAGCATCAGACGCGAGGCCTGCCTTGCAGCGTCGCGTGAAAATTCCTCTGAAGCCGGCAGCAACTCATAGCCCAGCGCACGAGGGGCCCACATCCACGTCGACGGCCGGGTATCAGCCGCACACCAGGTAATGCTGGCACGTCCGCTGGCTGCGCTGACACTCACGGCAAGCACACCGTCCACACCCAGGAGGCACTGCTCGAGCATCAATGAGCAGGCTGCGCAATGCATGCCGTGCACCGTGACCCTGGATTCCCACGTATCTTGCGAACCTGATCGGGAACCATCGCACTGACGGCTGAAAAGGTCCCACTCCTGCGGGTCATCAAACACCTGCAGTTCGGCAAAACCTTTGGCTGGACCAGTCCGGCGGGATGCGAATGTTTCAGGCGCGGAAGCAGCAACTTGCATGACGTGACAGTAAGCCCTACTGCATGCGCACATATTGACGTACATCAACCCGGTGCCCTGCAGGCGGGGCTAAGGTCAGGGCTTCATCACCAAGGAATTCTTATGTACAAACGCATTCTTATTGCCACTGATGGATCCGCACTGTCGAGAAAAGCCGTTTCTGAGGGCCTCGCACTGGCGACCCTGACAGGCGCGGAAGTTACTGTCCTCAAGGTCGTGCCCAGATATCCGGTCAGTTATTTCGAGGGTGGGTCTGCCATTTCCAGTACCCAGGTGGCTGCAACGGAAAAACAATGGGCGGAAGCGGCAAACGCCATCGTGCAGGCCGTCAAGGCTACGGCTGAGGCCAAAGGGCTCAAGGCAAGGGCCATTACAAAGATGTCGGATCTGGTTGCGGAATCGATTATTGCGACTGCGAAGAAGCATAAAAGCGACCTTATCGTCATGGCCTCACATGGCAGAAAGGGTGTCAAACGACTTTTGATGGGTAGCGAGACCCAGCATGTCCTGACACACAGCACCATCCCCGTCCTTGTTTTGCGATGAGTTCACGCATAAGAAAAATCATGAAGATTCTCTTCGCGGCAGATGGCAGCCGGTTTAGAAAAAGGCACTGGCGTTTCTTGTCACCCACGAGGCGCCCGCGGGTCCGGATGCCGAACTGTTTGTCCTGAATATCCAGCCAGCCGTCTCTGCACACGGGTAAAAGCCATGACCGGTGCAGGCACGGTCTATCCATGGCGAAAGGATAAAGCAATGACTGCGTGAATCTATTGCCGGGCGTGCAAGTCTTTTGAAGACTGCCCAACCCCCGGGTACAACAAAGCCCGGAAAAAATTGGAACGCTAGGAAAAAAGTGCCTTGTACTGCTCACGCAGCAGGTTTTTCTGTACCTTGCCCATGGTATTGCGCGGCAATTCATCAACCACAAAACACCTTTTGGGTATTTTGAAGTTGGCCAGTTTGGACTTGAGGTTCGCGACGATCTGCGCTGCATCAAGCGCAGCACCGGGTTTTGCAATCACAACCGCCACGCCTGCCTCGCCAAAGTCGGGATGCGGCACGCCGACCAGAGCACTTTCGGCCACGCCGGACATATCGTTGATGTAACCTTCAATCTCCGCTGGATAGACGTTGTAGCCACCGCTGATGATGAGATCCTTGCTGCGCCCGACGATAGTGATGTAGCCACGCTCATCAACCTTGCCAACATCGCCAGTCCTGAAGTAGCCATCAGCCGTGAATTCTTCTTTCGTCTTCTCAGGCATTTGCCAGTAGCCCTGAAAGACATTCGGGCCCTTCACCTGAATGCCTCCTATCTCGCCGACAGGCATTGGCTGGCCGTCATCGCCCTGTACCCTCAGCGTCACACCCGGCAAGGCAAAACCTACCGTGCCACCGCGCCGCTCATCGCCGCTGTAGGGATTGGAGGTCAGCATGGCAGTCTCGGACATGCCGTACCGCTCGAGAATGGTGTGGCCTGTACGTTGTTGCCATTCGTGGAAGGTTTCAATCAGCAGGGGCGCCGAGCCCGCCACAAAAAGTCGCATGTTGCGGCAGGCGTGTTTATCCAGCCCGGGTTCGGTCAGCAGACGCACATACAGCGTCGGCACGCCCATGAACACCGTCGCCTCCGGCAGTTTTTGCACGACCAGCCGGGGGTCAAACCTGGACAGCCAGATCATCTTGCTGCCGTTGATCAGCGCCCCGTGCAGTGCCACAAAAAGGCCATGCACATGGAAGATGGGCAAGGCGTGAATGAGCACGTCGCCCGGCCTCCAGCCCCAATACTCTTTCAGCACCAGTGCATTGCTGAGCAGGTTGCCGTGCGACAGCATCGCCCCCTTGCTGCGGCCAGTGGTGCCGCTTGTGTAGAGGATGGCTGCCATGTCATCTTCATTTTTCACCATCGCAACCTCATGCCGGTCACTGCAATGCGCTGCGCGTTCCAGCAGTGAGCCACTGCGATCATCGTCCAGCGTGAACACATTCTGTGTGCCCGCCTTGAAGGCGATCTTGCTGACCCAGCCGAAGTTCTTTTTTGAACACACCACGACGGCAGGCTTTGCATTGCCAATGAAGTACTCGATCTCGGCACTCTGGTAGGCGGTGTTGAGCGGCAGGAACACATAGCCTGCGCGCAACGTCGCAAGATACAGAATCACCGCCTCGACCGACTTTTCAACCTGCACGGCGATGCGCGATCCAGCTGGCAGCTTCAGCGACACCAGCAGATTAGCCATCATGGCCGTCGATCTTTCCAGGTCACGCCACGAATAGTTAAGTCCGTTATCGGTCTCAATCGCAACAGCATCCAGGTCAGCAGGAAAGGCTGCCCGGAGCGCGGCAAACAGGTTGTTGTTTTTCATGGTTTCAGTGGGCAAAAAATTCAGGCGTCGCGGCCTGTCAGCTAACAAAACGGGCAGGACGTTTTTCGGTGAATGCAGCAATGCCCTCCCGGTGTTCGTCGGTATCGGCATAGGCGTAAGGCGAAGCGATGGGTGCGGAAACCCGACCGGCTTCATTTGCCCGGCTCAAGGCCCTGAAAGCCTGCTTGTTCATGCGAGCTGCCGCAGGTGCCAGCGCAGTGACGCGGTTTACACAGGCCTGCATGTGAGATTCAAGCGCGTCGTCTGTCACAACGCTGTTCAAAAAGCCCCGTTGGTTCATGGTTGAAGCATCCAGAACAGCGGCCGACAGCAGTATCTCGCGGGCCGTCAGATCACCGACTGCACTCATCACCAGCGCAGCCTCACGTGGAGCCATCGGAAAACCCAGTTTTGCAATGGGCGCACCAAAGCGCGCAGACTCGCCTGCAATGCGCATGTCACAGCAGCTCGCCATCTCCAGCCCGGCGCCCATGCAGTTGCCGCTGATCTGCGCCACGATAGGCACATCGCAATCCAGCATGGCCTGCAGTCCGCCCCAGACATCGTTTTCATGAAAGTCTCGCAGCGAGTCTTCAGAAAAACGGAAATCCGCATATTCCGAAATATCACCGCCCGAGCAAAAATGCCCGCCCTCTCCGCCCACAAGCACACAGCGGATGCTGCCTTGCTGCTGGATAGCTGTGAATACCGAACGCAGTTGCACCCACATCGCGCGCGACATGGCGTTGAATTTTCCGGGATGGGAGATAGTGACCCGCGCCAGCGGGCCACTTGTGAGCAGGGAAACAGTACCAGTCATGACGCGATGCTTTTTTGAATACGCCGGGGACCCAAGAAACTACTGCACAGGCGAGCCCCCAAAGCGCAAAAGCATAACGCCAAACCGTTCACTCCAGCTTGGCGCCTGAAGCCTTGACGACGGCCGCCCAGCGTTTGACTTCACCGTTCACAAACGCTCCAAACTGCGTCGGTGTCAGGTTGCCGAATTCGGCTCCGTTGCTGGCCCATATAGCCTTCAGTTCGTCGGTGTTGGCAGCCTTGCGCAGCTCCTCAACGATGCGGCCCTGTACATCGACAGGGGTGCCCTTGGGTGCCCACATGCCGTACCAGGTGGTGACGGTGTAGTCAGGCAGGCCCAGTTCGGCCGCGCAGGGCACATCCGGGAATGCCGGATTGCGTTTGTTGCCCGACACCATCAGCGCCTTGATACGGCCGCCCTTGATGTGTGCGGCGGAAGAACCCAGGCCGTCAAACATCATGTCGACCTGGCCCGATACCAGGTCCCGAAGTGCCGGACCCGCACCGGTGTACGGAATGTGGGTGATGAAGGTTTTGGTCTGCTGCTTGAACAACTCGCCTGCCAGATGGTGGGAGGTGCCGGCGCCCGCCGAGCCATAGTTGTATTTGCCCGGGGCCTTGCGCACCGCCTCAATAAAAGCCTTGAAGTCTGCAAATGGCATGTTTTTTGGATTGACCACCAGGACTTGAGGAACGTTGGCCATCAAGGCGAGCGGCACAAAGTCTTTTTCAATGTCGTAATCGAGCCTGGGATACATCGATGGTGCGATGGAATGGTGCACGGCGCCCATGAAAAGGGTGTAGCCATCCGGCGCTGCGCGCGACGCAACGCCTGCACCCAGCGTACCGCCGGCACCTCCGCGGTTGTCGATGATCAATTGCTTGCCAGTCAGTTTCGAGAACTGCGCCGACAGCGGCCGGGCAAACGCATCGGTACCGCCGCCAGCAGGGAAAGGCACGACCACCGTGACTGGCTTGGCCGGCCAGGCAGACTGCGCCTGGCTGCCCATTGATAGTACGGCCAGGCCGGCAGCACCCACACGCAGCACATCGCGCCTGCTACCCATCATGTCCATCTTGAAATTCATCTTTTGTCTCCTGTCGTTATAAAAAGCAAAACCGTTTACCAAAGCAAATCTTCAAACTTCAAATATACAAATCCTCTATGTCGCCCGATACGGGGACTTTCCCCTGAGACAGCAGCAGCCTGTGCTTGTCCAGTCGCTTGAGGTCATAGAGGTAATTGACCATCAGGCCATACGATTGTTTGAGGCCCTTGGAAGACGGGTCACCCGCCCAGTTCAGGCGCTCTACGCGTGCGCCATTGCCGAGGTGAAAGCGCGCCACCGCATCGACCGGCCTGCCATCGTCCATTGCCTGCCCCAGGTATTGCGCTGCGCAGCGCAGCAGCATCAGCCGCACCGGTGATTTCTCCGGCAGCGAGAGCACGTTCTCGGTTGCACCAAGAAAATGCCCCGCAGTGGGCGGTTCAAATCCGACGGCACGGCCCAGCGCCGAGCGCGACTTGTCATCCAGTTGCTCCAGCATGGCGGCTGCATTTTTATTCAGCCAGCTCCTGAAGCCCGGGATGGGCGACAGCGTTGCAAAAGTCTTGAGCCGGGGAAACTCATCCTTCAGCGTATCAACCACCCGCTTGATCAGCGAGTCACCAAAACTGACGCCGCGCAGGCCGCCCTGCGTATTGCTGATGGAGTAAAAAATGGCAGTCGTTGCCTTGTTGAGGTCTGCCGCATCGGCCGACTCGTCCAGCAGCGGTGTGATGCAACCGGCCATCTCGTCGACCAGCGCTACCTCCACAAAAATCAGCGGGTCGTCAGGCAGGCGGGGATGGAAGAACCCATAACACCGACGGTCGGAATCGAGCCTATTTTTCACGTCAGCCCAACTCCGGATATCGTGCACGGCCTCATATTTGATGAGTTTTTCAATCAGCGATGCCGGCGAATCCCAGCTGATGCGGCGCAGGTCCAGAAAGCCCACGTCAAACCAGGTCGAAAACATGTACTCCATCTCGACATCCAGCGCCTGCAGGCGCCTGTCGGCTTTCAGGTGCGGCAGCATGTCGGCGCGCAGGTCGACAAGAAAACGTATGCCTTCGGGAAAGGCGCTGAAACGCTGCAGCAAGCGCCGGCGCGGCGATACCGTGGCACGCCGATAACGCACTTCGGCAACCGCCTGGTCCGGTGTGCCGACAGCTGCATCAAACTGCGCCTGCGCAATTTTTGTGCGCTGCGCATCAGCAACGAACTGCTCACTCATCAAGAGCCACATATCGCGCCGCTCGTCGGGTGTCGCCTGGGCATACCAGCCAGCAACACCCATCGCACGCCGCCCACCTTCGACCTCACTGACGCGCGGGTCGATGATGGCCTGCAACTCCTGCAGGGTCCGGCGCAGCACGCGCGGCGACAGTGCTTCTTCCTTTTGACGCAGTGTGGCTTCGAGACGTTCATGGGTACTGCGTCCTGGAGAAGCCGTGCCACCTGCGCCCGCCTTCGCATTCTTTTTGTCGCCCGCCAGCAGCGAGACACCCAGACTCAGCCAGTCGGTCGCCGTCATGATGCAATCCTCGAGGGTTTCTGGCTTTGCGCCAGTTCACGCAGCGCTTCCCGCTGGCGCGTCAGGTGGGTGCGCATGGCGGCTTCGGCGCCTTCGCTGTCCCGGCTTTTCAGTGCTGCGAAAACCGTCATGTGCTCGGACAGGCTTTGTGCCAGCCGCCCTGGCGCATGCAATTGCTGCAAGCGCGCCAGTTTCAGTATCTTGCGCAGGTCCGAGATCGTCTGCGCCAGCCAGCGGTTGTTGGCCAGCGTGATGATGGCCTCATGGATCAGGTAATTCGTAGCGTAGTAGTCGGTGATGCGCCCGGCCTTTGCGTGGCCGTTGAGGCGGTCATGCAAAGTGGTCAGCTCAACCAGGTCAGCATCGGTCGCATTGCGCGCAGCCTCATAGGCGCAGCGTCCTTCCAGCAGCGCGATCACCGGGAAGATGTCGTCCAGGTCTTCCTCGGTCACTTCGTTGACAAAACAGCCGCGGCGCGGCTCATGCCGCAGCAGGCCTTCCGAAGTCAACACCTTCAGCGCCTCGCGCAGCGGTGTGCGCGAAATCTCAAGCCTTTCGCACAGCGCCACTTCATCCAGAAAGCTGCCGGGCGCCAGAGTGCCGGCGAAGATTTCCTCCCGCAGGGTGGCGGCAACTTCGTCATGCAGTGAATTCTGGACAAGGCGCATTGAGAGTCGGTTATCGCGGTGGTTGAAGGTTAAAAGTGGGCTGTTGATGCACTTTAGCAGCGCGATGGTCTGATTATTTTAAGTAATTACCCGTAATTATGAGATTTGAGTGAGCAGCATGCAAGGGCGGGCAAGGTAAAAGAGTGTTCGGGAAGCGCTGCAAGTGGCGCCGGCAAAAACGGAGACTTCCCTACCCGTCCGGGTAGTGAGCCAAGCCTGCGCTTACAGGCAGCGCCTGAATTCAGCCAGCCTGGAAAATCAGCGCGACAGCGCGCGCTTCCATGCCCAGGCCCTGCCCTACCGGACCCAGCTTCTCTGCCGTCTTGGCCTTGACATTGATGCGGCTGATATCGAGGGACAGGGCCGCCGCAATCCTTTCACGCATCGCAGGGATATGCGGTGCCAGCTTGGGAGCCTGTGCGACCACGGTACTGTCTATATTGCCGATGCGCAGCCCGCGCTCTGCCAGCATCCGCCCGGTTTCGGTCAGCAGCGCCATGGAATCCGAGCCCTTGAAACGCGCATCGGTGTCCGGGAAGTGGGAGCCGATATCGCCCAGCCCCGCAGCACCCAGCAAGGCATCGATGATGGCGTGAACCAGCAGGTCGGCATCGGAATGGCCAAGCAGGCCGGTGCTGTGCGGGATGTCAACGCCGCCAATGATGAGCTTGCGGCCCGGCACCAGCGCATGGGTGTCCCAGCCTTCCCCGATGCGAAAAGGCGGGTGGTTGGTGGTATCTGGCGTGCTCATGCTTGTTCTTTCTGGCGGGCCGCCAGTATCGCCTCGGCCAGCGCGAAGTCTTCCGGATAGGTCACCTTGAAGTTCTGCGCGCTACCGGCCACCAGCAGCGGCGCCAGGCCGGCCATCTCCATCGCGCTGGATTCGTCAGTGACTGTATCGCCAGCGGCCTGCAGAGAATCCATCAGCGCACCGACCCGGAACATCTGCGGCGTCTGCGCCAGCCACTTGTCGTTGCGGTCTATCGTGGCCGATACCCGGCCGGCTGCGCCGCCTTTCAGCGTATCGGGCAGCTTCTGCGCCAGCAGGCCGCCCACCGCATCGTGTTCGCAGGCACGTACCAGCGCCTTGATCTGCGCAGGCGTGACCAGGCAGCGCGCAGCATCGTGCACCAGCACCCAGTCGGTGGCAGCCGCATGGCCCAGCATGGCTTTCAATCCATTGAGAACGGAGGCAGCACGGCTGGCGCCACCGTGCTTTAACAGCACCTCATTGACGGCGCCAAAATCCGGGCAGGCCGACGTGAAGTTGTCGTCATCAGCGGAGATCACCACAAACAGGCCGGCAAGCAGCGGGCCCGTTGCGCGGAAGGCCTCAATTGTGTGGCCCACCATGGCCTTGCCCATCAGCGGCCGGTATTGTTTGGGGCCGTCGGTGCCAGCGCGGCTGCCGTTCCCGGCACAGGGAATCAGGGCAAAAATCCGGGGTTTCTCGGGCGCTGTCGTCATGGTTTCATCATAGATTCTAAAATTACACATTCGCGTGGAATAAACGCCTCACACCCCATTCGTCACCGTTTGGGGTGTTTGTCATTGCCGCCCGCTTTTTTGCCTGCAACCAGCCTCCCCTGCCGCCATTGATGGACCCTATGGATTTACCCAAGCTCGTCACCGGAAAACGCCACACCCTGCCCCAGCCCGTCGGCTCGGCCGATGCGCTGCTGATAGCGCACCTCGGCCTGCGCGAGAAGGCCGCCGGCAAGCTGACCGCCATCGTCACCTCGGATGCCACCACCGCGCAGCGCCTGCTTGAGGAACTGAAGTTTTTTGCGCCCGACCTGCGATGCGCCCTCTTCCCCGACTGGGAAACGCTGCCCTACGACACCTTCTCGCCGCACCAGGACCTGATCAGCGAACGGCTGGCCACGCTCTGGCGTATCTCGCAACGCGACAGGGACACTGGCGCCGATGTCGTCATCGTGCCGGCCACCACTGCGCTGTACCGGCTGGCGCCACCGGCTTTTCTGGCTGGCTACACCTTTGAGTTCAAGGTCAAGCAAAAGCTCGACGAAGCGCGTCTCAAAGCACAACTGACACTGGCCGGCTACAGCCATGTCACGCAGGTCGTCAGCCCCGGCGAATACGCGGTCCGCGGCGGCCTGATCGACCTGTTCCCCATGGGTTCGCTGGTGCCTTTCCGGGTTGACCTGTTCGACGATGAAATCGACAGCATCCGCACTTTTGACCCTGACAGCCAGCGCAGCCTGTACCCGGTGCCCGAAGTTCGCCTGCTGCCCGGCCGCGAGTTCCCGATGGACGACGATGCGCGCAGCCGCTTTCGCAAGCGCTGGCGCGAACTGCTCGACGGCGACCCGACCAAAAGCCGCATCTACAAGGACATGGGCAACGGCGTGGCGACCGCCGGTATCGAGTACTACCTGCCGCTGTTTTTTGAAGAAACCGCGACCGTGTTCGACTACCTCGGCAGCGATGCCACGGTCGTGCTGCACGGTGATCTGGAGCCGGCCTTCCAGCGTTTCTGGCAGGACACCAAGGACCGCTACCGGCTGGTGCGTGATGCGCCCGACCGCCCCGCCCTGCCGCCGGAAGCGCTCTTTCTCAGTGCCGAGCAGTTTTATGCACTGACCAATCACTACGCACAGCTGGCCTTCAGACCTTCAATCGAAGACTTGGCCGACAACGCGCAGTTCCAGAAGCTGGAAGAAATGGCCGCCGTACGCGGTGCCGAAGACCCGCTGGTCAAGCTGAAAAGCCACATCCGCAACACGCCGCACCGTGTGCTGATGCTGGCCGAGAGCGATGGCAGGCGCGAGAGCCTGCTCGACTTTTTGCGTGCCAGCGGCGTCAGCCCGCCGGCCTTTGATTCGCTGGAGGACTTCCAGACCAGCAGCGAAAAACTCGGCATCGCCACCGCAGCTGTAGACATGGGTTTCAGCTGGCTGGAAGGTGATATCGACTTCATCACCGAGACCGAGCTGTTTGCGGCCGGCACCACGGTGCGACGCCGCAACAAAAAGCAGGAGCAGGTCAGCGATGTCGAAGCGCTGATCAAGGACCTCTCAGAACTGAATGTCGGCGACCCGGTCGTGCACAGCGCCCACGGCATTGGCCGCTACAAGGGCCTGATCAACATGGATCACGGCCAGGGGCCGAGCGAATTTTTGCACCTGCAGTACGCCGACGACGCCACGCTGTATGTGCCGGTCAGCCAGTTGCACCAGATCAGCCGTTACACCGGCGTCAGCGCCGATGAGGCACCGCTGCACCGCCTGGGCAGCGGCCAGTGGGAAAAAGCCAAACGCAAGGCCGCCGAACAGGTGCGCGACTCTGCCGCCGAGCTGCTCAACATCTATGCCCGGCGGGCAGCGCGTGAAGGCCATGCCTTCCGTTACTCGCCCGGCGACTACGAAACCTTTGCCAACGACTTCGGCTTTGAAGAAACCGCTGACCAGCGGGCAGCGATACATGCGGTGATACAGGACATGATCAGCCCGCGCCCGATGGACAGGCTGGTGTGCGGCGATGTGGGCTTTGGCAAAACCGAAGTCGCCCTGCGCGCCGCCTTCATCGCAATTACCGGCGGCAAGCAGGTCGCATTGCTGGCACCCACGACGCTGCTCGCCGAGCAGCACTACCAGACGCTGGTCGACCGTTTTGCCAAGTGGCCGGTCAAGGTGGCCGAGATGAGCCGCTTCCGTTCCGGCAAGGAGATCACCGCCGCCATCAAGGGGCTGGGTGACGGCAGCGTGGACATCGTCGTCGGCACGCACAAGCTTCTCAGCCAGGACGTGAAGTTCGAGCGCCTGGGCTTGCTGATCATTGACGAGGAACACCGCTTCGGCGTGCGCCACAAGGAGGCGATGAAGGCCATGCGCGCCGAGGTCGATGTGCTGACGCTCACCGCCACACCGATTCCCCGCACGCTGGGCATGGCGCTTGAGGGCCTGCGTGATTTGAGCGTCATCGCCACCGCACCGCAGCGCCGCCTCGCCATCAAGACCTTTGTACGCAGTGAAAGCAATGGCGTGATTCGCGAAGCCGTGCTGCGTGAGCTCAAGCGCGGCGGGCAGGTCTACTTTTTGCACAACGAGGTCGAGACGATACAGAACCGGCGCGAGAAGCTCGAAGCCCTGCTTCCCGAAGCCCGAATCGCCGTCGCCCACGGCCAGATGCCGGAGCGCGAGCTGGAGCGCGTGATGAAGGACTTCATCGCCCAGCGCTACAACCTGTTGCTGTGCTCGACCATCATCGAGACCGGCATCGACGTGCCCACTGCCAACACCATCGTGATGGCGCGTGCCGACAAGTTCGGCCTGGCGCAGTTGCACCAGTTGCGCGGCCGCGTGGGCCGCAGCCACCACCAAGCCTATGCCTACCTGATGGTGCCCGACATCGAGGGCCTGACCAAACAGGCCAGCCAACGACTCGAAGCCATCCAGCAGATGGAAGAACTTGGCTCTGGTTTCTACCTGGCCATGCATGACCTGGAGATACGCGGCACCGGCGAGGTGCTGGGCGAGAACCAGTCCGGCAACATGATGGAGATCGGCTTCCAGCTTTACAACGAGATGCTGGGAGAAGCGGTAGCCGCACTGAAGGCCGGACGCGAGCCGGATCTGCTGAGCCCGCTGAACGTCACCACCGAAATCAACCTGCACGCCCCGGCCCTGCTGCCCAACGACTACTGCGGCGATGTGCACCTGCGCCTGTCGTTCTACAAAAAGCTGGCGACCGCAAAAAACACCGACCAGATCGATGCGCTGCTGGAAGAAATCGTTGACCGCTTTGGCAAGCTGCCGGCGCAAGCGCAGACGCTGATAGACGTGCACCGGCTGCGGGTGATCGCCAAGCCTTATGGCGTGGTCAAGGTCGATGCGGCGCCGGGCGTTATCAACATCACCTTCAAGAAAGACCCGCCTATCGATTCGATGGCGATCATGCACCTCATCCAGAAGAACCGGCACATCAAGCTGGCCGGCAATGACAAGCTGCGCATAGAAAAAGAACTGCCGGATGCCAAGGACCGGGCACAAATGGTGCGCGACGTGCTGCGCAGCCTGGGCCAGCCAAAACCGGCGCTGGAGGCAGCTTGAGGCCTGCTCAATGTGATATTTATCGCATTCTGGCCACTATGATTTTTGTAGCATGTCGCGCTAGTCCACAGGCGTTTTTATGCCAATTTGACGCCTGAAAATGGCCATTTTTAGCCCTTTTTTTGTTGCTTTTTTGCACTTCGGCATTATGAAGGCCTCGCGGTCGGCATATGTCAAGGCATATGGTAAAATCAGTGCCTGCCGCAAGCCATAAAAACCAAGGGAGAAAACCATGACCAGTTCACCCCAGACCGCCTCTGAAAACCTGCCGGCCTATGCCGCCGACACAGGTGCCCGGCATGTGCGCCTGTTCAAGAACGGCGCCAACCAGGCGGTGCGCATCCCCAAGGAATTCGAGCTGCCCGGCAAGGACGCCGTGATGCGGCGCGAGGGCAACAGGCTGATCATTGAGCTGGCTGAAAAACCGGCGCGGGGAACTGCAGCCGCGCTGTTGCTGGCGCTGGAAGAAATCCGCAAGATGGGGCCGTGCGAGGACGAATTTCCCGACGTGGACAGCGGTTTGCTCCCACTGGACGACATCGTCCTGTGAGCACGCCCATGTACCTGCTCGACACCAACATCATCAGTCACATGATGGTCAACGCAGACGGCATAGCCGCAATGCAGGCCGAACGTGTGATTGCGGACAACCCCGTGGTGCAGATGTGCACCAGCGTGGTTGTGCAGGCAGAACTCGCCTTCGGCCTGGCCAAACGCCCGTCAAGCCGCTTGCAGAAGGCGATGAACGTCCAGCTGGAAAACCTGCTGGTGCTGCCGCTCGACGAAGACCTTGTACCCCACTACGCCAGCATTCGCGCCCAACTCGAAGCCGATGGTCAGCCCATGGGCGCCAACGACCTGCTGATCGCCGCCCAGGCACTGGCGCTGGACGCGATACTCGTCAGTGCCGACACCGCCTTTGAACGTGTGCCCGGCCTCAAGCTCGAAAACTGGCTGGTGACCGCCACCCCGCGTCCGCTGGCCTGAACCCCTACCGCTTCCGCAAACCGAATGACCCCTACAGAAATCTCCTCCGGCCTCGTCGTCAATATCTCGACACCCGACCTCAAGCTCGGCGACTTCAAACTGATCGCCTTTGACATGGACTCGACGCTGATCAACATCGAATGCATAGACGAGATCGCCGATGCCGCCGGGCTGAAGGCCGAAGTGGCTGCCATCACCGAGGCCACCATGCGCGGCGAGATCACCAACTTCAAGGACAGCCTGCGCCGCCGCGTGGCCCTGCTCGAGGGCGTGAGCGTCGCCAGCATGGACGAGGTCTACCACCAGCGGCTCAAGCTCAACCCCGGCGCTGCCGAATTGGTACACGCCTGCAAGGCAGCCGGCATGAAGGTGCTGCTGGTCAGCGGCGGTTTTACCTTTTTTGCCGACCGCATACAGAGTGAGCTGGGCATAGACTACGTCCGCGCCAACGTGCTGGAGTCTGAAAATGGCCTGCTGACCGGCAAGACCGTCGACCAGCCCTGGGGCGACATCTGTGACGGTGAAGAAAAGAAAAAGATGCTGATCGAAACCTGCGCGATGCTGGGCATCAACCCGCTGCAGGCGATTGCAATGGGCGATGGTGCCAATGACCTGCCCATGATGGGGGTGGCTGGCCTGTCAGTCGCCTACCATGCAAAGCCAAAAGTGCGCGAGCAGGCCATGGTGGCCATCAATGAAGGCGGCCTTGACCGCCTGCTTGAAGTGCTGGCCGATTGATGTGAACAACCTGCAAACCGGCGCACGCCGGGTTGCCGAATAAAAAGAGACAGTCGAGACATGCGTTTTTTCAGAGTATTTGAGCGGCTGCTGCACGCCTACCCCGAAGCAGAACCAGTACCGGTGCCCAAGGGCTTTGTGGCTTTCCTGTGGGCCTGCACGGCCGGTGCGCGGGGTTACATCCTCGCGCTGGGCCTGTTGTCGGCAGCGATGGCAGCCTTTGATGCCTTGCTGTTTGCGATGCTGGGCCGCATCGTCGACTGGCTGGCCACCACCCAGCCCGGCACGCTTTGGGAGCACCGCGGCACCATGCTGGCTGTGCTGTCTGCCATCGTGCTGGCCAGCATTGTGGCGGTAGCTTTGCAAACCATCGTCAAGCACCAGACGCTGGCCATCAACTTCCCGATGCGGCTGCGCTGGAACTTTCACCGGCTGATGCTGGGCCAGAGCATGTCCTTCTACCAGGACGAGTTTGCCGGGCGCCTGACTACCAAGGTGATGCAGACCGCGCTGGCCGTGCGCGACACGCTGTTTGTGCTGGCCGACGTACTGGTGGCGATGGGTGTGTATGTGGCGACGATGACGGTGCTGGCCGGGGCCTTCGACGTCAAGCTGGTACTGCCCTTCCTGATATGGCTGGCGCTGTACATCGCATCGCTGGCTTATTTCGTTCCCCGGCTGGGCAAGATCAGCAAGTCGCAGGCCGATGCCCGCTCGATGATGACAGGCCGCATCACCGACGCGTATACCAACATCATGACGGTCAAGCTGTTCTCGCACACGCACCGTGAAGCGGCCTTTGCGCGCTCGGCAATGCAGGACTTCCTGAAAACCGGCTACAGCCAGATGAGGCTGGTCAGTGCTTTTGAGACCGTCAACCACGCGCTGAGCATGGGGCTGATCCTGGGCATGGCAGGTACTTCGCTATACCTGTGGAATCTCGGCGTGGTCGGCGCCGGTGCCGTGGCCGCTGCAACAGCGATGGCACTGCGGCTGCAGGGCATGTCGCACTGGATCATGTGGGAGACCACCAGCCTGTTTGAAAGTGTGGGCACTGTACAGGATGGCATCAACACACTCTCGCGGCCTCGTGCCATCGTTGATGCAACGGACGCCGGCAAGCTGGAAGTACCGCGCGGAGAAGTTCGCTTTGAAAAAGTCAACTTCAGCTACGGCAAAGGCAGGCCGGTGATTCAGGATCTGAACCTGACAGTGCGGCCCGGCGAAAAGATAGGCCTGGTTGGCCGCTCGGGCGCCGGCAAATCGACGCTGGTGAACCTGCTGCTGCGCTTTCACGACATCGACAGCGGCTGCATCACGATAGACGGCCAGGACATCTCGCTGGTCACGCAGGACAGCCTGCGCACGCACATCGGCATGGTCACGCAGGACACCTCGCTGCTGCACCGCTCGGTACGCGACAACATCACCTACAGCCGCCCGGACGCCAGCGAAGAAGACCTGCAGCTTGCCGCCGAGCGCGCAGAAGCGCATCACTTCATCGGCAACCTGAGCGACCTGCGCGGCCGCACCGGTTTTGACGCCCATGTCGGCGAGCGCGGCATCAAGCTGTCCGGTGGCCAGCGCCAGCGCATTGCGATTGCGCGTGTGATGCTGAAGGACGCGCCGATACTACTGCTGGATGAAGCCACCAGCGCGCTCGACTCGGAAGTCGAGGCCGCGATACAGGGCAGCCTGGACACGCTGATGAAGGGCAAGACAGTGATTGCCATCGCTCACAGGCTGTCAACCATCGCGGCGATGGACAGGCTCATCGTGCTGGACCAGGGGCGCATTGTTGAAGAAGGCGACCACCACACGCTGCTGGCCAATGGCGGCCTCTACGCAAGGCTCTGGTCACACCAGAGCGGCGGCTTCCTCGCTGACCAGGAACAGAAGTAACCCGCTGCCGCTTCAGGCTGACTTCAAGCCGAAGGCAGCCTGACGATAAACCGCGTGCCGTCACCCGGCACGCTGCTGACATCGATCGTGCCGCCGTGCACATCCACCGCATTCTTCACAATTGCCAGGCCCAGTCCGGTGCCCGCGATTGCCCCCACATTGCTGGCGCGGTGGAATGATTCGAACAGGTGGCTGATCTCGTCGGGGGGAATGCCTATGCCCTGGTCGGACACTTCAAACACCGTGATGCCCTGCCCGACCGAGACATCAAAACCGACTTCGCCACCCTCGGGTGAGTACTTGATCGCGTTGGACAGCAGGTTGCTGAAAATATGGCGCAGCAGTTTTTCGTCAAAGGCGCCCTGCGTCAACTCACCGGCAAACTGCAGGCGCACCTTGCACAACGTTCCGGGCTGCTGCGCACGCGCTTCATCGACCAGCTCTTCGCACAGCGGCTTCAAATCCAGCAGGCGCGGCTCAAAATCCAGCATCTGCGCATCGGCCTTGCCTATCAGCAGAACGCGGTCCAGCATGCGCATCATGCGGTGCACGCCGGCCGAAATGCTCTCCAGGATCTCCGCCTTTTCCGCCTCCGGCAAGCGCTCGCCATAGTGTTTGAGCAGCTCCTGCGCCGACAGGATGCTGGACAGCGGCGTGCGGAACTCGTGGCTGGTCATCGCGACAAAGCGGCTGCGCAGCTCATTGAGTTCACGCTGCTGCTGCAAAGCCTCGCGGGTGTCTTCTTCGGACTTCTTGCGTTCGGTGATATCAAGGAAAGTCCAGATCACGCCGGCTTCCGGATCGTTGGGCTGTATGCAACTGCCGCCCAGTTGGGCCCAGAACACCTCGCCATTGCGGCGCACCAGTTGCCGCTCGGCGGTGTGGGTGCCATAGGTGACCAATGCAGCGCGCGCCTCGCGGCCAAAAGCATTCCATGCTTCCCGGCTCAGGTGGTAGTGCTCTGAAGACTGGCCAATCATTTCCTCGCGCGGGTAACCCATCATCTGCGCGAACTTGTCATTGACCCACTCATGGCGGCGCGCCACCGACAACACGATGCCGACCAGCGCGCTGTTCAATATGGCTTCACGCTCTGACGAGGTTTTCAGGAGTTCGGCTTCGAGTGCCTTGCGCAGGCTGATGTCCGTCATCACCCAAACCGTACCCTGCGTCAGGTCACCCTTGACCACCGCCTTGCCGGACAGCGACACCCAGATCATGTTGCCATTGCCCTGGCGCACCTGGATTTCGGTCTGGTAAACCTCGCCCCGTGCGATGCAGGCTGCGACCTCGCCGCCTACGCGCAAATACTCTTCACGCGACCGGTAGAAGGGCTCCATCGTCGTGACGCCCTTGTCGGTGGAGGCAAAGATATCCATCATGGCCTGGTTGGCCCAGCGGAAGCGGCCATCAGGCGACAGGAAGACAATGCCAACGATCGAGGTCGCCAGAATGGTCTCGCGCTCCTGAAGCACTGTGCGGTACTGGTCCTGCGATTCACGCAGCGCTTCCACCATCGCGTGGTCCACCTGGCTACGCGCCTGCGCCTGTTCTTTCTCTGCAATTGCCACATTGATGCGGTTGCCCAGCCCGAAGGACAGCAGCACCATCTCCAGCGCCGAACCGATCATCAGCGCGTTGGCGGTCATCGGATTCGACGGCAGGAAGCCGGTGTTGTGCAGCGCCAGTACCGCCACGCCCAGCAGCAAAACGGCCCAGGCCACCAGGAAGTAGCGTGCGCCCGGATGCCGGCGCTTCACACTCAGTACACCCACCAGCACCAGTGAAGTCACCGTGACGATAGCCAGCACGGTGACCATCCAGACCGACACCACATAAGGCAGGAATATCGCGGCGGCCACGGCCAGCAGCCACAGCACGACTTCGACCTGCAGCAGTTTGTCGAGCATCGGCATTGTCGATTTACTGGACAGGAAATCACGCGCGAACAATATGCCAAAGACACCGCTGGCCGCATTGCTGGCAGAAATCGAGATCATGATCCACCACGGCCACTGCGGCCACAGGAACTGCGCACCCATGCCGGTCAGCGACGCCTGAGCAATCGCAATCCAGGCGACAAAGGCCACGTAAAAAAGGTAGACCCGATCGCGCAGCGAAACAAACAGCAGCAGGTTGTACAGGAACAGGCCGGTCAGCATGCCGAAATACAGGCTGAGCACAGAGTACTCCAGCTGGTCATGCCGCCACAGCGCCGCCGGTTGCCACAGCCTGACAGGCGCGGCGACTGTGCCTTCAGAAGTGACACGCAAATAAATCGTGTTGGCCTGCCCCGGTTGCAGCGTAACCGGCAGCACGTGGTTGCGGTGCGGGATCTTGCGTTCGGTAAATGACAGAAGGTCGCCGCCGGCCTGGCGCTCGAAGCTGCCATCGGGCCGGGCAATGTACAGGTCCAGATGGTCCAGCGGCGGGTAGGCTACTTCAAACAACCACTGCGACGGCGCATCAGCCAGCACGTCCAGCGAAATGCGCAGCCAGAACGCGGAATGTGTCAGCCCGAAGTTGGTGGCAGCCGCACCGGACTTGACCGGTTTGAAGCTGGCCTGGGCCGAAGGCTTGAGGATGTCGGCCAGTTCCAGTGCCGCGCCCGGGTCTTCCATCGAGAGGAAGTCGCTGGTCAGCAGGTAACGGTCAGCCTTGCCTACAACGACATGCCCGGATTGTGCAAAAGCTGCAGGCGCAAGCAGAAAAAGAACCAGCAGCCATGCCAGCCAGGCCACACAGGGGTCGCTTGTCTTGGTACTGGAGTGGCGGGACATCGGTGGCGTTTGAGTTGCCCGGACATTATGTACGGCGTGGCGCCGCCCCGGTCTCAGAACTGGTAGCTCAAAGTCGCAGTACCGTCACCGAACTCCAGGCCGACCTGCTGCGCATCTGCAATGGCCTGCACATCATCCCAGCCCAGCTTGCGATAGGGCAGCGTGGCACCGGTGGCAAAGGCCTCGGCGCCAGAAGCAGACAGGGCCATCACCAGCGTGATCTGGTTGCCTGTGGTTTTGGCCGTCAACGTGACGTTGGAGGGCTCGCTGCAGGCATCGGTCAGCGCCAGCAGGCTTGCCATGAAGCTGCCACGCACACTGCTGAGCAGCACTTCTGCCTCGATTTCGGGAATGTCATTGACGATGTTGAAACCACGAAAAGACAACTCCGTCGCCACCAGTGCCAGCGACTCGGTGACGCAGGCCTTGAAGGGCACACGGCTGTCCTCTTTTGGCGCCAGCCAGGTCATCAGGCTCATGCAGGCGGCAGAGGCCTCACGCGCCAGCGTATTGATGGCGCCACCATTGCGGGCCAGTGCAGCCATGTCGGGTTCCGGCTTTTGCAGGCGCTTTTCAAGCATCGCCGCCATCATGCTGATGGGCTGCAGCGCGCCCGCCATGTCGTGCCGCATCGCCGGAGCGACCCGCCGCAAAAGCGCATAGCGGGCTGCCTCGGCAAGCCGCGCCTTCAGGTGTTCGGGGTCATGCATCCAACTGTCCTTGTTGCTTGTTTTCGGGGCTGCCTTTTCCCGCAGCTCGCGCTATTGCTGCAGGCATTTCATCAGCATGTCGTAGTCGACAGGCTTGACCAGGTGATGGTTGAACCCCGCCTGGCTGGCCCTGCTCTTGTCTGCCGACTGCCCCCACCCGGTTAGCGCGATCAACATCATGCCATCGCCGCCAGGTTGCTGGCGGATCATGCGGGCAGCGTCGTAGCCGTCCATGCCCGGCATGCCGATATCCATCACCACGATGTCGGGTTTGACGTCGGCTGCGGCCGCCACGGCAGCAACACCGTCATAAACAGTGGTGACCTCGAAGCCATCCATACCCAGCAACGCCTCCAGAGTGTCTGCCGCATCGACGTTGTCATCGACCACCAGAATCTTGCGTGTTGTCAGTTCTTTCATGATCTCCTCATCGACTTTTTCTTCCACCGCAACCGGCAGCGATTCTTTCACAAGCACGGGCAGCGTCAAGACAAACTCGCTACCTTTACCCAAACCTTCACTGACGGCGTGCAAGGTGCCACCGTGCATTTGCGCAAACTGGCGGGCCAGGCTCAGGCCGATGCCAAGCCCGGCAGGTGCTTCTCCAGGTACAGGGGTCTGGGCGAACAGGTCGAATATATGTTCTATCGACGATGGCTCCAGCCCGATACCGTTGTCACGCACACTGAAAGTGACGTTGCTGCCATCCACCGCTACCGTCAGTACGATGCGGCCAGCTTCGCCAGTGAATTTGGCAGCATTGACCAGCAGGTTTGCCACGCTTTGCACCAGCCGCGCGTGATCCGCAACCAGCACGTTCTCCTGCGCCGGCTGGTGTACTTCCAGGTGGTGTTTTTTAGTCTCCATTGCCGAGCCTGAAATTTCCAGCGCATGGTTGACCACCGACCTCAACGATATGTGCCCTGTCTTCAGTACCACCTTGCCACTTGTAATGCGTGCCACGTCGAGCAGGTCATCGACCAGACGGGTCAGGTGCGTGACCTGGCGGTCGACAATATTACGCACGCGCGTGACCTCGGCCGAGTCAGGGTGCAGGTGCTGCAATATGCCCATCGATGTACGTATGGGAGCCAGCGGGTTTCGCAACTCATGCGCCAGCGTAGCCAGGAACTCATCCTTGCGCTGGTCGGCATCACGCACCTGGTACTGGCGCTCACGGGCGCGCAAGGCCGACCTGGCAGCGGAAATCAGTGCAACAGTACGTACCGGCCGTTCAAGCAACGTTACATTGCCAAGCTTGCCTACTGCACGCCTGACATCGCTCGAGTCAGCCCCGCTTTGCGTGAGCAACAGTATCGGAATGTCAGACCAGGTCGGCTGGGCAGCCACGTATTCCGCGACGGGCCTCAGGGATGCCCCTGCAATGACTTCTTCCACCATCAGTACCGCGCCTGCCCCTTTTCCAAGTTGCTCCAGCAACTCAAGGGAACTGCGGCAAATGATGCTGCCGATACCGACAGACTGAAGCACTCTCGCGGTCAGGACAGCATCCTGCCCCGTCGGTGCGCAAATGACGATGCGCTTTTCCACCTACCTGACCTCGGCGCCGTTATCCGCAGAGTTGTTGTTGCCGATATACACAGGCACGCCGGTCAGGATGCCCCTGAAGCCGCGCAGTACTTCCCCGACATGGATGCCTTTGCTGTCCATGGAGAACTGGCGTATGGTCCGCTCGTGCCGGCTGCCCCGCTTTTTGAACACCGACACTGCCTGCTTGACCTCGCCGTCATGCTCGAAATAACGCAGCATCAACACGTTGTCTGCAAGATAGCTGGCATCTACGGTGGTGGACATATTGCCGCCCAGCATGCCTTGCTGCACACCTACCAGGATGGTGACCACGCCACGCTGCCCCAGATAGGTCAACAGTTCATGCAGATGGGTAGTCAAAAAACGCTCGTCCGGCATCGCATTGAGGTAGCCGTTGATGCTGTCTATGACAATCACCTTGCAGCCGCTGTCTGCGGCCCTGCAAACAGAAGTAGAAAATTCACCAGGCGAAAGCTCGGCCGGATCGACCTGCTGGATGGTCAGCACGCCATTTTCAAAGGGCGTGCGCACATCCATGCCAAGGCCATCGGCCCGGTTGAGCAGGTTGTTGGTCGATTCCTCGAACAGGAACATTGCGCTTTTCTGGCCGCGCTTTGCCGCAGCGGCGACCCATTGGGCAGCCAGTGAGGATTTGCCTGTGCCCGGCGGTCCCGCGATCAGCGTGCTGGTGCCCTCTTCCAGACCGCCACCCAGCAGCGAGTCCAGTTCGACCAGGCTGCTTTTGAGCTGCTCGCGCTTTTTCATGACGCGTGACTCGGCGGCTACCAGGCGCGGATACACGCAAAGCCCACCGTACTGGATTTCATAGTCATGCATGCCGCCCCTGAAGGCCATGCCGCGGTATTTGACGACACGTACGCGACGCCGCTCTGCGCCGTATTCCTTGACCGACTGCTCCAGTGTGATCACGCCATGGGCAATACTGCGCACCTGCAGGTCCACACCGGCGGCGGTGCGGTCATCCAGCAGCATCACCGTACAGGCGCGACTGGCAAAAAACTGCTTCAGTGCCAGCACCTGCCGGCGATAACGCAGCGGCGAGTCGGCCAGCAACTGCAACTCTGACAGTGAATCGATCACGACCCGCTTCGGTTTGCGTTTGTCGATCACCGACAGTATCAGCTGCATGGTGGTTCCCATTTCTACCTCGGACGGGTGGAACATGGTGTACTGGGCTTCAGGCTGCAGCAGATTTTCAGAAGGCAGGACTTCCTCGATATGGATATTGTCGACTTGCCAACCATGCGACATCGCTACGTCGCGGAGTTCGTCTGCAGTCTCGGCAAGCGTGATATAGACCACTGACTCACCATGCTGCGCGCCTTCAACCAGGAACTGAAGGCCGGTGGTGGTCTTGCCTGTGCCGGGTTCGCCTTCGATCAGGTAAATGCGGTCACTGGTCAGGCCGCCGCCAAGAATGTTGTCCAGTCCCTCAATGCCGCTCGATAACAGGGCAGTTTCGCTGGTTTTGCTGCGGGTGTTCATGGGCAGAAATTTGTTATTGGGTTATTTGCCATCTGGCTGGCCTGCCACCCTCACCCGGATCCTCCATCCTGTTGAAGTTGCAAACCACGCTCAAATGGTAATAAACCGTAAACACCAACCGCGCCCGATGGCGGCCAAACGCTTGTAGGAGAACACCTCGTTTTACATACGGCCGGACGTGTACGTCCCTGGCCCAAAGCGGATGCTTCGTTATTCGATCAGCGACGGCAACACGCCGGCTTCAAAATGCCGGACCGCGTAATCTGCCAAACCATCGAAGACGGCATCAAGTGTGGGTGCCGCCGCACCGAACAGTGCCTGGATAACAGAAGGCTCTTCAAACAGCCCATGCAGGTAGACACCCAGGACATTGCCGGCGCTGTTTTGCCAGGCCAGACTGTCCGGCATCACCGCACTGGCGGCATCGCCAGCCAGGTCACTGCGCGCCGAAGTCTGCCCGTGATGTATTTCATACCCAGCAACCCGCATGCCCGAGAGGGACTGCCACGGCCCGCCCAGCTGGGCAAACGAGGCCTGCCGGTGACGCACGGTTTTACTTTCTTCAAACACCGTCACCACGCCCAACAACCCCAGGCCAGGGCCGTTGCCGTCTATGCCGTGCGGATCTATCAGCGCTTCACCCAGCATCTGCAAACCGCCGCACACACCCAGCACACTGCCGCCGCGAGCGGCATGCAATGCAATGGCCTGATCCAGCCTCTTCGCCCTCAACCAGAGCAGATCGCTGCTGGTGTGTTTGGAGCCGGGCAGGATGATCCAGTCGGACGGTGCCAGTCCCGCCAGTTCCGACGGGCTTCGGACCCACAGCAGGCGAACGCCGGGTATGTTTTTGAGCGGCTGGAACTCGTCAAGGTTGCTGATGCGGGGATAGGCCACTACCGCAACGGTACGCGTCACCGCGCCGGCTGAGCGGCTCCTGTCATCGAAAACGCCGTCTTCCTCAGGCAGGCCATGCTGCCACCACATCGGCAAGGTCGCGACCACCGGCACCCCGGTCAGGTCTTGCAGCATCTGCGGGCCGGGTGCAAGCAGTGCGGCATCGCCCCGAAACTTGTTCAGCACAAAACCCTTGATGGTTTGTTGCTCTGCCTTGTCCAGCATGGCCCAGGTGCCATACAGATGGGCAAACGCGCCGCCGCGGTCTATATCCGTCACCAGCAGGCATTTAGCTTTCGCATGCAGCACCGAACGCATGTTGACGATGTCGCTGGACTTGAGGTTGATCTCAGCGGGCGAGCCTGCGCCCTCCATCACGACAACATCGTTTTCCTCGATCAACTGGTCCAATGCGCTGGCCACCACCGGCCAGACGGACGCGCTGCGACCGCGCCATTCCATGCGCGACAGCTCAGGGTTGACCTGCCCCATCAGCACAACCTGGCTTTGGGTGTCTTTTTCTGGCTTGAGCAGGAGCGGATTCATCCGGACATCCGGCACGGCGCGCGCGGCCAGCGCCTGGAAATATTGCGCGCTGCCGATTTCGCCACCAGCAACCACGCGGGCGTTGTTGCTCATGTTCTGCGCCTTGAAGGGCGCGACCTTCAAACCCTGACGCACGTAGTAACGACACAAGGCAGTGGTCAGCCAGCTTTTGCCGGCGCCGCTGGTGGTACCCAGCACCATCACACTTTTAGCGCTCATGAAGTCTTTCCGCCGGATTCTGTTAGCACCATGGACTGCCAGGCATTGTGCAATGCGTCCTGTGCCTGCGGCGACTGCACGCTCAGGCGCACCATGCCGGGCAAACCGAACGAAGCGCAATCACGCAATTTGATCCCCTGCTGCCGTAGTTTCATCAGGGCATCGGCTAATGTAAGCCCGGGCGGCAACGCCGGTCTCGCGCAAAAGAAGTTGGCCACACCCGGAAGCACCTCCCATCCCAAAGCGATGCAGAGTTCGATCTGGCGTCGTTTCCAGGCGGCAAGCGTGACCACAGTTTCAGCCAGCCATTGTTGAACCTGCGGCCGTGTCCATTGCATCAGCAAAGCCACGCCATGCACACCGACCGGCCAGGAGGGGCAAAGACGCTCCAGTTCCTGAACCAGCGCCTGTGCATCATCTGCCGCAGGGACAACGGCATAAGCTGCACGTATTCCCGTCAGGCCCAATGCCTTGTTGGGTGTCCAGAGCTGCCAGACCTTGCCAAGCTGTGCACGGGTCAATGCCATCTGGCCTTGCAGGCGTAAAGGCTCATAGGCCCGGTCGAGCACGGTGCAAAAGCCCGAGGCGGCGAGGCCAGCGAGTCCGGAATCAAGCCCGCCCACTGGGCTCGATGGCTCACATACCCAGCGCAGTTGCGCTGTCGGGGCATTGCCGCTTGTTGCCAGTCCGTGAGCGGCTGCGGCTTGTGCGTAATCACCAAAGCCATGCGCAGGCAAATACACCGAAGCAGCGCTGCGGCCATGCATACCCGCTATGGCTGCAGTCATGCGGAAGATGAATTCACTGCCGCTGGCCGCCAACACAATGCGTTCCGGTGCCACTGCGTGAAAGCTCGCAAGCTGGGCGCGCAATTGCCGGTAGCCCGGGTCGGGATAGGTTTGGGCATCGGCTTCCCTCACCGCATCGAGGGCATCGGGGCATGGTCCGCAGGCATTGCTGTTGGTCGAAAAATCATGCAGCGGCACGCCATACTGGTCGGGTCCACCATGAATGCGCGGTGTCGCGTTGCCAAAACCGGGCGAATTTGCCTTCATGGCAAGACCGGAAATGCAGTCATACTGATGGTGGCAAGTGCAAGCAGAATTGCCGCAAGCACTGCCCGGCACGCATAGCGCTTGGCCACCGCCGAATCTGTCGCGACCGGTTCACGGGCAGCCGGGTTGAGCAAGTACACACCGGGTTTACCAAGACGAATACCCAGCGCGATCGCCATGGCCGCCATAGGCCAGCCACTGTTGGGCGACGGCGTCTTGCGTGCCTCCGATAGCAGGGTGTTGATCTGCAAGCTGCCGCCCGCGATCAACAGCAACGTTGCCGTGATGCGCGCAGGCACCCATGACATCACATCGTCAGCCCGTGCAGCCCATTTGCCAGCCCACTCCCAGTCAACGCCGTTTCTCAAGCCGCGATAGCCCCACATCGCATCGGCCGTATTGGCAAAACGATAGACAGCCGCGCCGGGAAGCCCGAACAGCACAAACCAGAAAACAGGCGCGACCACAGAATCATTGAGGTTCTCGGCAAGCGATTCGATGGCGCTTTCGCGTACCTCAGTCTCACTCAAGGTTGACGTGTCGCGACTCACGAGCATGGACAGCCTTTTACGGCCAGCCTGCAGCGATTGCTGGAGCGCGGCTTCGACAGCCTGTGTTTCTTCAAACAACATGCGCCATGAGAACATCGTTTTAAGAATCCAGGCCATCAACAGCAGTAGCAGCAGACCCTGTATGAAGTGCAATACAGCGGCATCGCCCCCAGCGGCCAGCAGCTGGCGCCCTAGCTGCACCTGCAGCAGCCAGGCCGGCACACCAACGCAGGCCGCACCTGCGGACCACGCGCACGCGCCGAGCAGGAAAGCCGCTGAAGGACGATGGCGTAACGTCAAGCGCCCTGCCGTACCAAGGTAGCGCCCCATCCACACCACAGGATGCCATCTGGCGGCGGGCTCGCCCCACAATACATCCAGGCAAATCGCCAGCAACAGGGCAATGCATGCAGCCAGCGACAGGGACAAGCCGTTCAGCATGCTCAGGCCACCAGGCACGAGGGATTGCCCCAGCCATCATCAAACAGCATGCCGTCCAGCGTCATGCGCTGCGCCCAGTTGTCGGCCTGAAGCATGGGCTGTTCGTAAAAGGCATTCACCGGCCCCAGACAGAGAATCGCAATCGGCTGGCTGCCCGGGGGCATTGCCAGCAAGCTTGCGACCTGAGCAGGATCAAAAAGCGAGACCCAGCCCATGCCAAGACCTTCTGACCTCGCAGCCAGCCACAGGTTCTGTATGGCACACGCGGCCGAAGCCAAATCCATCTCAGGCAGGGTGCGCCTGCCGAACACATGTTTTTCACGCCCGTCGGCAAGGGCTACCACCAGAATCTCTGCCGCATCAAGCACACCCTGCACCTTGAGCTTCATGAACTCGTTGCGGCGCTCTCCGAGGGCATCGGCAGTCAGCAGGCGTTCCTGTTCAACAACGCCGTGCAGCTCAGTCCGCAGTTGCGGATTGCGAACACGTGTAAACCGCCAGGGCTGCATAAAACCGACGCTGGGCGCATGGTGAGCCGCGTCCAGCAAACGCAGCAGCACTGCGTCAGACACTTCACCACCACTGAAATGCCGCATGTCGCGCCGCTCGCGGATAGCGCGGTAGACCGCAGCACGTTCAGCATCACTGAAGGTTGCGTTTGCAGCGATGGCGTGGTCAGTGTTCATCGTACTTTGGCCAAGGCTGCATGCATCAGTCTTCAATGCCGCGCTGCGCTGGAATGCCGGCATTGAAGGCGTGTTTGACCTTCGCCATCTCGGTCACGGTATCTGCGATGTCGATGATTTCCTGCGGGCAGCGCCGACCGGTGATAACGACATGCACGCCCTTCGGACGGCTTTTCAGCGTAATCAGTACGTCGTCAAGGGGCAGCCATCCGTAAATCAGCGGATAGGTGAGTTCATCGAGTACCACCATGAAATTTTCTTCATTGAGGACCGCAGCTTTTGCCCTTTCCCAGCCGTTGCGGGCGAGTTGGGCGGTGTGCTCGATGTCCTGGCTTTTCCAGCTGAAACCATCGCCCAGCCCTTCAATCGGGAGGCCCAATTGCTCGAACATGCGGTGTTCGCCGAAGCGGGCAGTCGGCACCTTCATGAACTGGAATATCTTCACGCTTTTGCCATGGACATGATGCCGGCCATGCGCGCGCAGCGCCAGGCCGAAAGCGGCAGTGCTTTTGCCCTTGCCATCACCGGTGTTGACGATGATGATGCCGCGTCGTTCACCTTCGGGCTTTTCATAGGGCTTGGCAGATGGTGGTGTTTCTATTTGCATGGTGTCTTTCTTTCAGAATCCCTGGCAGGTCCGGGATGGCATCAAACCCTGGGCAAGGCAACCCATTGCCCCGCCAATTCGTGAATGGAAATACGGTTGCCAAATACCTGCGCCAGCGCTTCATGGGTTGCATGGTCGGCGCAAAGCCCCTGGTGGGTTACGCGCCCACCAGCCATCACCACCATCTCGTCGGCCTGCAGCGCAAACGAAATCTCATGAAGTACGCTGACGACTGTTTTACCGCCCGAGACCAGCTCCCTGACCATCAGCAGCCAGTCGGTCTGGTGAGGCGGATCGAGGTTGGCCAACGGTTCATCCATCAGCAACACCTCTGCCTGTACGGCCAGCGCACGCGCCAGCAAAACCCGCTGGCGCTCGCCGCCGGACAATTGTCCAAGCGGGCGATCGCGCCATTCCCAGGCATGGGTGGTACGCAGCGCCTGCTCAACCGCAGCATGATCGGCCTCTGATGGCGGGGCCAGCCAGGGTTGGTGTGGCAGGCGGCCGAGCATGGCCACGTCGTAGGCCACCAGGTCATCAGCCGACGCCTCGTTTTGCCCCAGCCAGGACAACTGGCGAGCCCGGCTACGTGCCTCGAATGACGTGATGGCACGCCCCAGCAGCGACACCTCGCCACTGTGCGCGAGCAATCCGGCCAGCACCTTGAGCAGCGTTGATTTTCCTGCGCCGTTCGGGCCGACGATACTGGTCCAGCGGCCGCGCGGAAAATCAACCGTGATGTCATGCAGCACCTCGACATGGCCGAGTCTGGCGCTGATGGCTTGCGCGCCTATCGCAGAAGGGCGCGGGATGAGTACAGTCACAGGCCAGCCCCTCTTCCGGTGGCCCTGTGCATCAACCACAGCAGATACCCGCCGCCAAGAACCGCGGTCAACACCCCGACCGGCAATTCCTGTGGGGCAATCAGCCATCGCGCCAGGATGTCGGCGGCCGTGAGTAGCGTGGCGCCCATCAGGCTGGACAGCGCAATCAGGCGACCATGCGTGGTCTTGATGACGGACCGCACCAGGTGCGGTGCGGCCAGGCCCACAAATGCAATCAGCCCGGTCTGCGCCACGGCAGTTCCCGTCGCAAGGGCCAGAACCGCGACCAGTGCGGCGCGCATTTGCGGCAGCCGCAAGCCAAGGCTTTGTGCGGTCGACTCACCAAGCGCCAGGCCGTCCAGCACATGACTCATCATCCAGGCGGCGACGGCGGCCACCAGAAAAGTGGAGGCCATGACTATGCAGGCCGTCCAGCCGACGAAGGCAGTGCTGCCCAGCATGAAGGATTGCATGGCCTGCATGATGTCAGGTGTGAGCAGCAGGATCAGCGAACTCAAGGCACCAAGCACCACGCCGACCACGACCCCGGCGAGCAGCAGGCGCAGTGTGTGCTGTACGCCCTTGGCCAGCAGCAAGGTCAACAGCACCGCGCCGACCGCACCTATAAAAGCCGCACCGGTCAGGCCAATGCGGGCGACCCAGTGCGTGGCCAGCGGCGACACACCAAAAGCAACCATGGCGCAGGCCACCCCAAGCGACGCGCCGGATGCGCTGCCGAGCAGGTAGGGATCAGCCAGCGGGTTGCGAAACAGGCCTTGGGCCACGGCGCCAGCCAGCCCGAGCAAAGCGCCGGCAAGCCAGGCACCGGCAGTACGCGGCAGGCGAATCTCCCAGACGATTTGCATGGCCTGGGCATCGCGCTGCATGTTGCTGACGCTTTCAAACCCGGTACTGCCGACCATGATGCCCAGCAACAGCAGCAGGGTCGACACCAGCAGCAGTGCGACTGCAAGCCACAAGCCTTTGCGCCCCTGCCGGTCAGTACTGCCTGTCATCGTGCCTTGTCTTCCAGGCACCTGGCCATGATGCGTGCCGCTTCAGCCATACGCGGCCCCGGTCTGACCACCACATCCGAGTCGCCAACGCCAAAGACGCAGATCCGCTGCTCTTTCACCGCCTTGATGCTGCCCCAGCCGGGGTAAGGCACCATGGCCTGCATGCTGCGGTTGCCTATCATGATGATGTCGGGATTGGCGCGCACCACGAACTCGGGGTTGAGTTTGGGAAACGGACCGAGCGCTGCCGGCACCACATTGCGAACGCCCAGGCGGTGCAGGGTTTCACCGATAAAAGAGGCTTCGCCGGCAGCGTAAGGGCCACGGCTCACTTCGAAATAGACACGAACGTTTTTTGCCTTCGGCGACAGCGACTGTGCTGCTGCGGACACGCTGCTGTCTATGGTGCGCCACATGCGATCTGCGCCTTCCTCGGGTACACCCAGCAAAACGCAGAGCGTTTTCAGCACCCGCCTGACGTCGGCATGGTTGCGCGGCTCCAGCGCCACCACCTTGATGCCCAGCGCCTCGAGGCGGCTGGCTGCGCGTGAGCCGGTCGATACCAGCACCACATCGGGCCTGAGCGCAACAATACCTTCGATATTGGGATCAACACCCCCACCCAGCACGGGCAGCCTCCGGACACTGTCGGGATAGTTCGAATAACGGTCCACACCGACCAGACGCTGGCATTGATCGAGCCCACACACGCTTTCCGTCAGTGAGGGCAGCATGCTGACAATGCGTTGTGGCGGCTGGACCAGCGTGACCTTCACCCCACGATCATCAATCAGCTCAAGTGCATTTGCGGAGCCCAGTGCGGCGGCCAGCAACAGCAATAACGAAGCAACCCGTTTCATCAAATGTCTTTCAGCGTCAAAGGCAGGCCGGCCGCCATCAAGGTGACGCGCGAGGAGGTCGCCGCTACCTGCTGGTTGAGCCGGCCCAGTGCGTCAACAAAATGCCTTGTTTCTCTGCCCAAAGGAATCACGCCCAACCCGATCTCATTGCCAACCAGCACAACAGGACCAGTGGCATTCTGAATGGCCAACAGGAGCCTGGCGGTTTGTGTATCCACCATATGCCCCGCCTGTACGCCAGCTGCCTCCGCCTGTATTGGGGCCGGCATCAGCAGGTTGGTTAACCACAATGTCAGGCAGTCGATCACGACCAGCGTACGCGGCGCAGTGTGCCGTGCAAGCGCTTCACCGGGATCTATGGGTTCTTCAACAGTGCGCATTCCTGGCACACGTTCGATGCGGTCGGCCTGGTGCCTGGAGATACGCTCGCGCATCTCGTCATCCCAGGCTTGCGCAGTGGCAATCATTACCGACTGGTTGGCCGGGTCTTTCGACATCCAGGCACGGGCGATCAACTCAGCGCGGCGGGATTTGCCACTGCGCTGGCCGCCCAGAATCAATTCACTGCGTGCAACTGACAGGATGTCAGCCATGCTTTGAAGCCCAGTCCATGATGATCCTGTGTATTTGTTCCACACCATCTGTCAGCGATGCAGGGCCGGGCTGGAGTATTTCAGCAGACTTGATTTCAAACAACTGGTTGTTCTTGACCGCGTTGACGTTTTCCCAGCTGGCACGGGCGCGCACATGGTCAGGCCTGAACTTGCGGCCGCACCATGAGCCAAAAATGATGTCGGGGTTGCGGTGCACAATCTCGCCGCCGTCTGCAATGATGCGATCCTTGCCCATGGCCTTGCGCGCCAGTTCCGGGAAACAGTCGTCGCCACCGGCAATGCCGATCAACTCTGAAACCCAGGCGATGGCACTGATGTGCGGGTCATACCACTCTTCAAAAAACACGCGGGGCCGCCGCTTGAGCGCTGCCGCTGCGGCTTCTATTTCGATCAGGCGCGCCTGCATGCCCTGTATCAGCTGAAGCCCCTTCTCCTGGCGGCCGACCATGGCCGCAAGCTGGAACATCATAGAGAATATTTCCGCCACGCTGCGCTGGTTGAAGATGGTGACCTGCACTCCTTTTTTGACCAGTTGCGAAGCGATATCTGCCTGCAGGTCCGAAAAGCCGATCACGCAGTCAGGCCGAAGGTCAATGATCTTGTCTATTTTGGCGCTGAGAAACGCGCTGACTTTTGGTTTCTCTTCACGCGCACGCGGCGGTCGGACCGTGTAACCGGAAATGCCGACAATGCGCCGCTCCTCACCCAGCAGGTAAAGCCATTCGGTAGGTTCCTCGGTGAGACAGACGATACGTTGCGGCCCGTAGCCAGCGGTGCCGGAAACACGCCAGTCTGCAGTTTGCTCAGTCATGGACAATTCCAGTAAAAAGTTGCGCCGTAGCGGCCAGGCTCGATGCAAACCACGCATGGAAATAACTGGCCTTGACGTTATCTGCAGGACCGGCCACATATAGCGCCTCACCTTCACCCCGTAATTTACGACCGGGCGCAGCCTGCGTGCGTGCCACAGGCTGCAGCGGTGTATTGCAAGTCGAATAATGAAAGGTATGCCCACGCAGCACGCCGCCATCAACCGGCAACTGCTGTGGACCCAATGCGGCCAGCCGTTTCTGCAAGGTCACCTCGCCCGGAAACACACCCCAAGCCTGGCGGCTGGCGCCATCGACAGTGGTGATGCGTTCAAAAAGCGCCATCATGCCGCCGCACTCTGCCCATAACGGTTTGCCGGCATTGCAATGGGCATGAATTGACGTTTTCATGGTGAGGTTGGCCGCAAGGGCTTCGCCGTGCAATTCCGGGTAACCGCCCGGCAACCAGAGCGCATCGCAGTTGGGCAAGGCCCCGTCATGAAGAGGAGAGAAATATTGCAGTTGCGCACCCATGTCCTCGAGGCAGTCGACGTTGGCAGGGTAAATAAAACAGAAAGCTGCATCGCGTGCGACTGCTATCGTCTTTCCCGCCAGCGGCTTTGCTGCAGATACCGGGTCGTGCACGCTATCGGCAGACGGAAAGGATACCGCCCAGCCACTCAATGCATCGGTGTCCATCCGTCCCAGCGGCGTTTGCGCCAGCGCATCAGCCAGTGCATCCAGACGGGTACCTGCATCACCAAGCTCGGCCGCCATGACCAGGCCGAGATGGCGCTCAGGCAACGTAAAGGTTTCGCTGCGCATCAGGCCGCCCTGCCACTGCGCCGGATCGCGCAGGCCATCAGCCAGCATCTCCGCATGACCGGGGGACGCAACACGATTGGCCAGCACTCCCGCAAACCTTATCCCCGCACGGTAATGCTGCAGACCCCAGGCAAGCGCACCGAATGTACCAGCCATGGCAGAAGCATCAATCACCGCCAGCACCGGCAAACCGAAGCGCTGAGCCAGGTCTGCCGCACTGGGGTCGCCGTCGAACAGGCCCATCACACCTTCAACAATGATGAGGTCGGCATCTTTAGCAGCCTCATGCAGGCGTTGTGCGCAGTCGGACTCGCCTGTCATCCACAGGTCCATCTGGTACACGGGCGCACCGCTGGCCAGTGCCAGCCAGTGAGGATCAAGAAAATCAGGGCCGCATTTGAATACCCTGACCCGCCTGCCCTGCCGCGCATGCAGCCGCGCCAGCGCGCAGGCGACCGTCGTCTTGCCCTGGCCGGAGGCCGGGGCTGCAATGAGGATGGCGGGACAGGACGGCGATTTGCTCATGGGGGCTATGTTATTGCGGTGCCCAGGTCAGGCCGACATAAAGCGCACGGCCAGCCATCGCGTAGCCAATGGCGGTCTGGTAAACCTTGTCCATGGCATTGTCCAGCTTGGCAGTGAACTTCAGGTCGCGGGATATCTGGGTCGACACACTCAGATTAAGCAATGCGTAGCCTGGCAGTTCCGTGGTGTTGGCAATCGTGTCAAAGCGCTTTTGCGACAGTAGCGCGTCGGCGGCATAACGCCATCCCGCTGCCTGTGCTTCAGCACCAATCACTGCATGCTGGCGGGCACGGCGCGCAAGCTGTTTGTTTTGGGTCAGGTCGCGGGGATTCTGCATGTCCAGCGAACCGTACAGGCGTACACCACCCACGCGCCCTTCACCATTCAGTGTTACGCCACTGTATTCGGCTTGCGCCGTGTTGGAATAACAACCAAGGGCCGGCGTCGGGCAGCCCGTTGCCTGTGCGCCCGAAAGGAAGGTCAGCAGGTCTTTAACACGGTTGCGGTACATGACAATGCCGGCACTCGTGCTTCCTTCCTGGTATTTCACGCCGTATTCGGTGTTTCTGCCGGATTCTGGCCGCAGGTTGGCGACGCCATATTGGCTGAAGCGCTGGTACAGCGTCGGTACGCGATAGGAACTGCCGGCACTCGCAGATAGCCGGACTTGCGGCGTGATGGCATACGCATAAGCGGCGGCTCCTGTGGTCTTGCCGCCGAATTCGCTGTCCCTGTCCCGGCGCATGTTGAACTGGACAGTATGGCCGCTGCCTGACCAGCTGTAGCCAGCACTGGCACCCGTTTGCGACTTGCTGCGGTCTACACGTGGCGCAGTAGTCAACAGGAACTTGTCGCGACGGTTTTCAAACGCAGCGGTCAACAGGTGCGAACCGATGCGGTATTCGTTCTGGAAAAGGACACTGGCAATCTGCGTCTGGTCGACAGCGCCACCAATATTTTCCTCGCCCTTGTCAGTGCTGCTACTGACAACCAGTTTGGTGCTGTAGCGGTCCGTCCAATTGGACAGACCCTGCAGACCGAACACCTGCAGGCTGCTGATGCGGCGGTAGTCGGTCCGGCGCGCGATCGCCAGATTGACGGCTGCGGTATTGCCATCGCCTGCTGTGGATCTGCCGCCGTCGTATTGTGAGTCGCTGATACTCTGCAACACTGTCGCCTCGAGGCGGTGACGGGTGTTGACCTGGAAACCCAGACGGGTGTTGGCACTGCGCGCCTTGTAGCCGTCCGCATCCAGATTCAGCACCGTAGCGGCCGGCGCCGGCCGCGCGTTAAAGCCGCCGCTGGCACCTTCCGATATCCCGAAGGAATAGTCAAACGCATCGACCGAGCCGCTTGCAGACAGGTCTATGCGTCGGGTTGCATAAGACCCGGCTTGCAAGGCGATAACTGGCGCGAAAGAGCCTTCGCCCTTTTTCGTGAATATCTGCACAACGCCCGACACCGCGTCGGACCCATAGACTGCGCTCGTCGGACCGCGCACGATTTCGATACGGTCGATCTGCGCCAGGGGAATCGAATTCCAGCTCGGGCCTCCGCTGGTGGTCTGCGAGTCCACACGCACACCATTGACCAGCACGACGGTCTGGCGGGTTTCACCGCCCCGGATGAACAGCGAGGTGTTGCTGCCGGCACCACCATTCCGCGTGATTTCTATGCCTGGCACGCGTGCCAGCACATCGGCCACTCCTACAGCACCGGCGCGATCCAGCTCGTTGCGCTCAATAATCGAAACATCGGCCACCACATCGCCCACAGCCTGCTCACTGCGCGTTGCGGTAACGATGTTTTCCTTCAATTGACGGCCCTCGACGGAAGGCGCGGTGGTTTGGGCCAATGCCGGAAAGGCTGCGGCCACGGCAACGGGAAGCACGGCAAGGCGTGCACGAAATACATTGGGTTTCATAGTTCTGACTGACTGCTAAACGCCCTCACCGGCTTCCCCGCCGGCGCATGGACCTTAAAGACGCACAGTCCAGGGACGTGCATCCACCTTGTTGGCCGGTATCCGGGCTGACGGAACTGTTTGCATCGCCTTCCCAAACGCTTGTTCAAGGCGTTCAGTGGCTTTGATGAAACTGGATGGACTGGGTGGTGAACCCAGAGGCATCCGTCCGTTTTACCGTTGCGGGGGCAGCGCAGGTTAAAAGACAGGGCGCTTGTGCAGCAAATGATGCAACACATGGCCAGGACTCTCTCCTGCTTCCCGTTGAACTGGGGTATGTGAACCACACCCCGAGCACCAACAACTTGTATTCTAGCGTCCGGCTTTGGCGCCAGTGTTCCAGTTGCCTAGAACTGGAACCTCACCGCCAGCCTCAAGCTTCGTCCCGGTTCGGGAAAGATGCTGCTGGTAATGCCCGACATCGCCGCCGGTGCTGCATCACACTCGGCCTTTGTAAAGAAGCGCCGGTTGAACAGGTTTGCAATGCCAAGGGAAATTTCGGCACCGCGGAACTGGTAGGCATAACGCGCATCAGCCACGGTGTAGCCAGGCATTGCACAAAGATTGGCGATATCCAGCCGCTGCGCAGAAAAAGCCGTCACGCCGCCGCTCAGCAAATGTTTTGCGGAAGGTCGCCAGTCTGCATGCAGCGCCAGCATGCGCGCCGGTGCGCGCACCAGTTCCTTGCCGGCGTAAACACCGGAGATGAACCTGGCCTTGCGCAAGGCCGCATTCATCCGAAAAACAAGCTGGCCGGACCATCCGTAAACTGCTTCCGCTTCCAGGCCTGTGCGCAGCGTCGGATCAAAATTGACATTGGCACCGAAGGCTGAAACCGATGTGAACTTTGCAAGGTCGTAGCCGATTTCATTGGTAATGGCGCTGCGGTAAATGCGCCCATCCAGTTTCAGGGCACCGTTTGTATAACGCGAACCGATTTCCGTATCGGCGGAGCGTTGCGGTTTCAGGATCACCCCCAGTGGTGTGTAGTTGAACTCTTCAACCTGGGCAACCCGAAAGCTGCGTCCTGTCCGGCCATAAACGGAAAGGTCATGGCCCAGCGGCTGGCTGACACCTAGTTCCCAGGACGTCAGCGGATCCGAAATGTCGCGCGAACCAAAGGTCGCGTTATCGTTGTGCCCGGTAACGCGCTCGGACCGCGCGCCCGCAGACAACACAGTGCCGCTGGACTGCAAGGTCAGCTCATCCCTTATGTAAAAACCGCGCGAAAGCTGCGCCGCCACCAGCCCTGCGGCCCCGGCAACAGGTGTGTCCCGCTGCCAGCGGGCGTAGTCAAACCCCAGCGTCAGCCTGTTTGAAGAAGACGCCTGCGTCGAGGCATGAACGGCGCGCAAGGCATAGGTGACAGCCTTGACGTCATAACCGCCGCCATAGGCGCCCTGCAGGATATTGCGCAGCTGCTTGTCACGACGCCCCACATCGGCAAACAGTTTCCAGTTACCTGCAGCCATTTCGCCAAACAGTGTCTGCCGCACGTTATTGATGGTGACGCTGTCAAGCGGGGTTGACGCCTGGCGTGGATTAGCCTGGTAGGCTGCCGCCGTCAGCAGGCCGGCCAGTCCTGCATTGAGTCCTTCTTGCGCCCGGCTGGCACCCAGCCGCAACCAATCGTTTTGCCATTGGCCGGTGACATTCAGGGCGCCGTTGCCCGACCAGTAGTTGTTCCGGTCATTGTCGGTATTGCGCCGCCACGCATCGACATCCAGTGAGAAACCGCCGCTTGCAACGCGGGCACCCAGCCTTGCCTCGCTCAGACTCCGGCTGCCTGTGGCCGTGTAAAGTGACGCGCTGTTTTTAACTGCAGCGCCATTCCTGGCTCGGGTAGTGATGGCAATCACGCCGGCGGTAGATCCTGACCCATACAGCACACCACCACTGCCACGCATGACTTCAATTTTTTCCACCGAATCAATCGGGATGCCGGCAAGGCGTATCGCATCAAAGTCGGACTCCTTGATACGCACGCCATCCAGCATCACCACCTGGTTGCTGTCGGCAGTTTTGCCAAAGCCACGCAAATCCAGTGAATACTCGCCAGCGCCAAAGAAGTCCAGGTGTGAACCAACGCCCAGCAAACGCATCAGCGCATCGTTGATGCTGGTGGCCCCGCTGCGGCGGATGTCGTCTGCGCTTATCAAGTTGATGCCGAATGGTTGATCAGCAGGCGTGCCTGCCATGCGCGTTTCACTGGCCGGGTTGGCGGCTACAGCGGCACCGTCTGGCGCAGTGCCTTGCGCCGAGGCACCCGTGCCTGCAAAAAGCGCCAGCAGGCTTCCCGCAAGGCGGACATATTTCAGGCAGTTTTTCATGTCGGGCAATCCAGTGGGCTACCCAGCACCGGCCTGTCGCCAGTTTCCTGGCGCGGCAGGTGTACGCAAGCTCATTTCTGTTCATTTTGGGCATATGAACCGCAGCGTGAATCCTCGGACTGCGGCCTCACAACCACAACACAACATCCAGCCGGAGCAATTCTAGGGCTGCCACGCCCCAAATCCACGCGGCAAACCCTACAATCGTGCCTGCCATGTCGAATCAAACCCAAATCGACCAGATCACCGAACGTGTTGAACGACTGTTGCTCCGCTATGAGGAACTGCAGCGAACCAACGCACTGCTCAATGAGCAGCTTGCGGTTTTGACGACCGAGCGCGACTCACTCAAGTCCAGGCTGGCTGCTGCACGTGCGCGCGTGGACGCCCTGCTGGAACGCCTGCCGGAAAATTCCGGCAACAGCGCGCATGTATCGGCGGGAAGCACACAATGAAACAGCTCGAAGTACAGATCATGGGCCAGAGCTACCTGCTGGGTTGCCCCGAGAACGGCGACGCGCGCATGCTCGATGCCGTCAACCGTGTTGACATCGCGATGTGCAGGATCCGTGATGGCGGCAAGATCAAGGCCCGCGACCGCATCGCCGTGCTGGCCGCACTGAATCTGGCTTTCGAAGCCACCGACCAACAACCCAGCGAGACGCCGCTGGATACCGCCAGTTCCCCCATGCCGCTGCAGGCTGCACCAGCCAGCGCAGAAACTTCCGCCGCAAACCCCCAACTTGCAACCCTGCTTCAAAAGCTCGACATGGCGCTGGGTCAGGACGGCCAGCTTCTCTGAATTAAAAAGCCTCTTTCGAGAGGCTTTTTTTATCCCTCCATTCACCGCTTTCTTTAACCTGAGAGCACACCCCATCAACAGCAAAGGCCTACAATTGGCTGGTCTGCGATGCGCATTGGGCTTTATATTTCCTTGAACCAATGCTCTTCGAGCACGGGCTTGGTAAATTGTCCTGCAGGTGTGATCGTCTCGCGTCAGACGAACCCGAAGCCTGACTGCCCTCGCCCACCTGAACCCCGGTTCAGGATGACGGTCCAGTGGCACTCGCAGACACCTTTATTCGCTCACTTCGCTTCATTCCGGCGCTGCCGGCCGACCCGGAAACAAATCCCCCATGACTTTTGAACCCCTGCTGATCGCCGAACTCGCCATCCTCGGTGTCGGCACCGGATTTCTTGCTGGCCTGCTGGGCATTGGCGGCGGCATGATCATGGTGCCTTTTCTCACCATCATCCTGTCCAATCGCGGCCTCGCTCCTGACCTTGCCGTGAAGATGGCCATCGCCACCTCGATGGCCACCATCATCTTCACGTCGATCTCCAGCGTGCAGGCACACCACAAGCGCGGCGCAGTCCGTTGGGACATCGTGAAGCGCCTGGCCCCCGGCATCGTGGTCGGCAGCATCATTGGCAGCCTCGGCGTATTCGCCCTGCTCAAAGGCTCATGGCTGGCGATCTTTTTCGGCCTGTTTGTGAGCTTTTCCGCCACGCAGATGTTCCTCGACAAAAAGCCGAAACCAAGCCGGCAGATGCCCGGGACAGCAGGCCAGTTTGCTGCCGGCGGTGTTATAGGTTTCCTCTCGGGCCTGGTGGGTGCTGGCGGCGGTTTTATCAGCGTTCCCTTCATGACGTGGTGCAACATTGCCATACACAGCGCTGTAGCCACTTCTGCTGCGCTCGGCTTTCCAATCGCAGTCGCCAATGTGATCGGTTATGTGTTCAGCGGCCTGCGTTTGCAAAACCTGCCGCCCGCGTCGTTCGGCTACATCTGGCTGCCGGCACTGGTGGTGATTGCAATCTGCAGCTTCCTGGTGGCACCGGTTGGCGCCAAAGCCGCGCACAGCCTTCCGGTCAGAAAACTCAAACGCATCTTTGCCAGCATCCTTTATGTACTGGCCGCCTACATGCTCTACAAGGGCTTCAGCAGCTAAAGCTTCGCGGCCGCTCACTCGCAGCACAACATCAAATGCTGTTTGCTGGCGCGACCTTAGTGGCTTTACCTTTCGTTCTGCGTGAGCATTCAGAACGATGTCGTACTGCATCAGGTGCAAGCAAATCAAGACCTGCAGCCATTGCAGAAGCGGCCTCGAATCGCTCCATATCGAACACTGCAACTGCCATTTTTCCTCTGGAAATCGGCAGACTCACGAGGGAAAAATCTCTCGAAGGATTGCATTTCAGAGGAGGATTCGAACACTTCAGAGAGGTTTCAGAGGGAAATCTGCAACATAAAGACTCAAAAAAAGTGCTTTTCCCCTATGAAATCGCAGTTTTCTCCAGTAGCATCCGCAGTGCCGCTGGTGAGTAGTTATCTCCAGTGGTGATTTATCAACTTCTAGAAGGAAAATCAATCATGGCAACTGCAAAAAAAGCACCGGCAAAAAAAGCAGCCGCAAAGAAGGCAGCTCCGGCAAAGAAGGTAGCAGCGAAGAAGGCAGCACCTGCAAAGAAGGTAGCCGCTAAAAAGGCTCCAGCGAAGAAGGTCGTAGCGAAGAAGGCTCCAGCCAAGAAAGTTGCAGCTAAAAAGCCTGCAGCCAAAAAGGCTCCAGCAAAAAAGCGCACTCCTAACGCGGCCTTCATGAAGGCGCTGACCCTGAGCCCGGCTCTGGCAGCAGTGGTTGGCGACAAGCCTCTGCCACGTACCGAGATCGTCAGCAAGCTGTGGACGTACATCAAGTCCAAGGGCCTGCAGGACAAGGTCAACAAGCGCATGATCAACGCAGACGAAAAGCTGAAGGCCGTATTCGGCAAGGCTCAAGTCTCGATGTTCGAAATGGCTGGCCTGATCGGCAAGCACGTCAAGTAATCAGCTTCTGCTGAAATCAAAAGGCCGGTGAGAACCGGCCTTTTTTTATGTGCCCGTCAAAGCAGACTGACACGATTCATGTGTAAAGTCCTCTTTACATCGGGAGCTATGGAGCGGCGGGATGGATGCCTGCAGGCCTCCTGCAAGCCTGAAAACACCCCCAAAAGGCCAGTTTTCGCCATGAAAATGGCCCGAAACCCAATCTGGACTAGCGCGACATGCTATCAAAAATATAGCATTTGCCTTGAGCGCCCACTTACTTCTTGTCTGCCACCTTCAATGCGTTCTGCGTAATGGCAGACAGCGTGCCACGCGTCGTGATGACCTCGGGGTCCAGCATCACTTCAATCAGCGTGCCTTCTGCGCGAGCCAGCGCGGCAACGAGCTCCGGCTCGAACTCGCTTGTGCGGGTAATGCGCACACCGGCATAACCGTAGGCGCGCGCCAGCGCCGCAAAGTCAGGGTTCTTCAGCCGCGATCCGCTTTCATGCTGTGGATACTCGCGCTCCTGGTGCATGCGTATGGTGCCGTACATGCCGTTGTTGAGCAGCACGATGATGGTCTTCGCGCCATGCTGCACTGCCGTTGCCAACTCCTGCCCATTCATCAGAAAGTCGCCGTCACCAGCAATGGTGAAGACCGTGCGTCCCGTGGTAATCGCAGCAGCAATGCCCGCTGGCACGCCATAACCCATGGAGCCCACAGTGGGCGCAAGCTGCGTCTTCACGCCCTTGACCAGGCCATGGTGTTTATAGAAACGGTGCATCCAGCTGGCGAAGTTGCCCGCGCCGTTGGTCAGTACCGCATCCACCGGAAGATGCTTTTGCAGAACATCAACGATGGCAGGCATGTCGATATCACCCGGCAAGGCCTGCGGCTGCAGATTGCCGATGTAGTCTTCGTTCGCCGACGCTGTCCACGCCTCCCATGGCAATGACACCGGCGCCGTCAATACTTCCAGCGAACGTGCGGCCGCATTCATGGTCGAGTTGATGGCCAGGTCGGCCTGGTACACACGGTTCAACTCCTCTGCACTGGCATGAATGTGCACCAGCTTCTGTTTGGGCCGGGGCGCTTCCAGCAGCGTGTAGTTGCTGGTCGTCATCTCGCCCAGCCGTGGCCCTATCGCAATGACCAGGTCACTGGCCTTGATGCGCGCCGCCAGTTTCGGGTTCAGGCCAATACCGACATCGCCTGCGTATTGCGGGTGATGGTTATCAAAGGTGTCCTGGAAGCGGAAAGCATTGCCGACCGGCAGCTTCCAGTTCTCGGCAAAACGCTGCAAGGCCTGCGCCGCCTGTGGCGTCCAACCGCCGCCACCGGCAATTACAAACGGCTGACTGGAGGCCAGCAGCATCTCACGCAGCGTGCGCAGTGAGCCCGGGTCGCTCCATGCCTGCACGGCTTCAACCCGTGGCAAGGGCTGGGCAGCCGTCATCTGCGTCAGCATGTTTTCAGGCAAGACCAGCACAACAGGCCCGGGACGGCCGTTCATTGCCGTGGCAAAAGCGCGCGCCACATATTCGGGGATGCGGTTGGCATCATCAACGCGCTCCACCAGTTTGGCCATGCCTTTGGTGCTGGGGCCAAAAAAATTGAAGTAATCGACTTCCTGGAAAGCTTCGCGGTCACGGCAATCGCTGGCGACATCGCCGACCAGCAACACCATGGGGGTGGAATCCTGAAAGGCTGCATGAACGCCTATGGACGCATTGGTCGCACCCGGCCCGCGCGTGACCATGCAAACACCGGGCCGGCCGGTGAGCTTGCCATGGGCCTCAGCCATATAGGCAGCGCCGCCTTCCTGCCGGCAGATCACAAAATCGATCTGGTTGCGCCTGGCATGCAGGCCATCAAGCACGGCCAGAAAACTTTCACCCGGGACGCCAAACGCATGGGTAACGCCCTGGGCCAGAAGGCAGTCAACAAGAAGGTGGCCGGCAATTTTTGAAGTCATGTGCAGCATTGTGCCGCGCTGGCAATCGCCGGAGAGCCTTCAAAAGAAGGCCGCGCGCACTTCTTTGGGGGTAGACAACGCACCCAAAACACATATGTGAAATCTGCTGCCCACAAGCCCCGAATCGATTGTCCCATTTGCCAACTGGCCCTAGCATTCGGAGCGATGCAGGCGATTATTCGCACAAAACAGGAGTGCCCATGGAGACAGCCAATGACAGCAGGCGGACTGGCGTTTTTTTTGCGACGCAGGCGTTCGACGGCTATGAGGTACAAAAATCCAGCCGTGTTGATGAGGAACTGACACTCGTTGGAAAAGGCACGCCGGCCGGGGAATATCTACGCCGCTTCTGGCAGCCCCTAGCACTGCTGTCAGATCTTCAGGATGTTCCCGTCGCAGTCACTCTGCTCGGAGAAGAACTGGTTATATTTCGCAGCCTCTCAGGTGAGATCGGCCTGTTGCACAGGCATTGCAGCCATCGGGGTGCGTCGCTTGAATTTGGTTTGATTGATGAACGCGGACTGCGCTGTGCCTATCACGGATGGCGCTACGCAGCTGACGGGAAAATCCTGGAGGCTCCGGCAAAAACCGAGATGGGCAAGCCCGTTAAGGGCTTGTGCCAAGGTGCCTATCCAATACATGAGTACAAGGGTATTGTGTTTGCATACCTCGGCCCCCGGACCCTCAAACCCGAGTTTCCGGTTTATGACTTCATGGATGCGGCAGGTGAAGACGCCATTCCGTATTCATGGTCGCTACCCTGCAACTGGCTTCAGGTACGTGAAAACGCCGCAGATCCCATCCACCTGACCTTCCTGCACTCAATGTTTGGGTTCAAGCAATTCGGCGACTTCACGCCTGACATCCCTGTCATTCGGGCGCACAACACACCGCTCGGGCAAATCACGACCAGCGTGCGGCAAATGAACGATGTGTACTACTGTCGCGTGAACGAAATGATCATGCCCAACATCGCGCGTGTGCCGGACTCGCTACGCGAATCGGGCGCCATACCTGAAAATCTGGCTGAAGGCGGATCCCGGTACAGGCGCCTGATCCCCGCCAGTCATGGTCTGGGCTTCTCCATGTGGGTGATTGGCAACGACGATACGCATTCCACGTTTTTCGGCTGGCACCACGTACCTGAAGATGAGGCCCAGGCTGTTCGCGAGGAGCGCGTACGCCAGGTCACGCACGGCCAGACCGGAGGCAGGCCCTACGCCCAGCGCCAGCGAAACCCGGGTGACTATGACGTCATCGTCTCCCAAGGCCGCAACATGTCGCGAGACAACGAGCATCTCACGAGCGCGGACGCAGGCATCGTCATGTACCGGCGGCAACTCCGGGAAGGCATACGCGCGGTGCAACGCGGGGAAACACCCAAGGGTCTGGACAGAATCGCCGGCGGAAACATCCCAACTTACGCCCACGCCCTGGTCAAGCCCGTCGACCCGGCGCCTTCAGCCAACGAAGAAGGCAAGGGCAAGCTGGAAATGGAAAAACGGCTCGCTGCGGACATCCTGGCTTTTCGTGTGCCGGCCACGTCACGCGTCCTTGAAGCTGGCACACAGACATGATCGTCGGCGAAGGCAATTATCGTTATCGCATCGATCCGGCTTGGGGGCGATTACCCGATGGGTGGCGCTACGGTGAGGTCGCCGCCGTCGGTGTCGATTCAGCAGACCATGTCTACGTTTTTTCACGCGGTGAGCACCCGATGGTGGTGTTTGACCGGGATGGAAACTTTCTGCGCTCCTGGGGCGAAGGCATCTTCAACAAGCCACATGGCCTGCATGTAGGACCGGATGACAGCCTGTACTGCACCGACGATGGCGACCACACTATCCGCAAGTTTTCACCCGGTGGCCGGCTATTGCTGCAGATAGGCCTGCCCGGCCAACCCGCACCTTTCATGAGCGGCCAGCCTTTCCACCGCTGCACGCACACAGCACTTTCGCCGGACGGCGACATCTACATTGCGGACGGCTATGGGAACGCCCGTGTACATCACTACACCGCCAACGGGAAATTCCTCAGATCCTGGGGTTCACCCGGCACTGGTCCGGGTGAATTCAACACCGTGCACAACATCTGCTGCGATGACGAGGGCCAGATTTACGTCGCTGACCGCGAGAACAACCGCGTTCAGGTCTTCAACCGCGATGGCCGATACGCCACGCAGTGGCACAACCTGCACCGCCCCTGCGGCCTGTGCATGAAAAGCGGCGCCAAGCCTCTCTTCTACATCGGCGAGCTGGGTCCGGGGCCGCAGTTCAGCAACCGTGACTGGCCCGGCATAGGTCCACGGCTTTCCATCATGGATGCCGAAGGCACCCTGCTGGCGCGCCTTGGCGACAAACAAAGCGCGGGACTGAGCGGCCCCTTTACATCTCCCCACGGTGTAGCGCTGGATTCCAGCGGGGACATCTACATCGGCGAGGTTTCCCGAACCACCCTGACCAACCGGGGGGCGAAGCTGGATCCCGACAAAGACCCTGTCTGCCTGCAAAAACTTGTGCGTATCCCGCCCCAAGGAGAACCCCATGCCGCGACTGACGCTTGACCTTGCATCCACGATCGTTGACGGCGCACTGGCGCATGGTCGCAAAGGCGGCATGAAACCCCTGGCTGTTGCAGTGCTTGATGCAGGAGGCCATATGCTGGCGTTCAAACGGGACGAAAGGGCGGGGATCCTGCGCCGGGAAATCGCGGAAGGAAAGGCTTGGGGCGTGTTGGGAATGGGGTACGGCGGCCGCGAGTTCGTGAGGCGCAACGAAATACGGCCGACCTTCTACACCGCCCTCGCCGTCGCATCGCAAGGTCGCATCATGCCAGTAGCAGGCGGTGTGCTGGTGCGTGACGCCGGCGGCGAGATTATCGGCTCGGTCGGTGTGACCGGCGATACCGAGATCAACGACGACGCGTGCGCCTTGGCAGGCATTTCGGTTGCCGGATTGACTGGCGACCCGGGTGACTCGGCCTGATCCCAACCAACGGTTTCGAAATCCAGGCGTGACACAGGAAGACAACAACAGGAGAGACGACATGAAACATCCAGATTCCATACGGCGCACGACATTGAAAGTGCTATGCACGTCCATGCTTGCCGCACTTCCGCTAGCCGGGCCTGCTCAAACTCCGGACGCTGTCAGCCGGTATCCCGCGCGTCCCATCAAGCTGATCGTGCCGTTTGCCCCGGGAGGTGGCGTCGACCTCATGGCACGGCTTGCTGCGCAGCAGCTGGGTGACCAGCTTGGTCAGCCTGTCGTTGTAGAAAACCAAGCCGGGGCTGGGGGAACCGTCGGCACCGCGGCAGTGGCCAGGGCAGCGCCCGACGGCTATACGCTGCTTTTTCACACAACGTCTTCGGCAGTTATCAACGCCGTCGTTTTTACAAACCTGAGTTTCGACCCCGTCACTTCTTTTGCACCTGTGACCCTGATGAGCCGGTTTCCGCTCGCCGTCTTTGTGAACCCTGATGTGCCGGCGAAAGACATGCGCGAGTTTGTCGCACTGCTCAAGGCCAACCCGCAAAAATACAACTACGGATCATCGGGCTACGGAAGCATCGTCCACCTGGGTGCAGAGCTGTTCAAAAGCCTCGCACAGGTAGAGCTGACGCACATTCCCTACAAGGGCAACGCGCCCGCGCTCGCGGACCTGATGGCCGGACGAGTGACGATGATGATTGACGGCGTACCGCCACAACTGGGAAACATTGCCGCCGGCAAAGTCCGGGCGCTAGCCGTTACAACGACGACCCGCTCAGAAGTCCTGCCCAATGTGCCGACCATGATCGAAAGCGGCATTCCGGGATACGAGCTATCCTTCTGGAATGCGATTTTTGCGCCTGCCGGCACCCCCAAGCCTATCGTGGACCGTATCTCCCGGGAAATGGCAAAGATCATGGCAAAACCTGAAGTGCTTGCCCGCATGAAGGAGTTGGGATCGACCGGCATCGGTTCTACACCCGAAGAGCTCAACAAGCTCTGGCAGGATGAGCTCACTCGCTACCGGAAAATTGTGAAGGAATCCGGCATCAAACTCACCGTTGACCGATAAATGAGCACGGGTCAGGGGGCAGATGCATCTGCCGCAGGTCCTGCTCATAGTCCGCAATCATGCTTCGCATGGTGTCGAGGTAGGCCTGCTTCTGCGAGACGAATGCGGGCCCCGTCCCGCTGACGGCCAGAACCACCGACAGGTTGCCCGGCGCTGCCGGGAGGGGCATCGCCACTGCGCCGACATCCGGCGTGACCTTTCCGAAGCAAAAGGCATAACCGTTTTCACGTACTTCGTTAACCCGGTCTATCAACCAATGCGGTGGCACACGCTCCGGCGCCTCTTCTTCCGCATTGAGCCGGTGCACCAGGCCTGAAATCTGGCGGTCTGCCATTTCGCGCAGCAGCACCCAGCCAACCGAAGTACGCGCAAGAGGGGCAAACGTTCCACGTTTGAGCCGCCGCGCCGATTCGGTGCTGCGCAAAACGTACACATACTGTGCACGCGTGCCGCATCGGGTCCCCAGCACCACCAGTTGGCCAGTTTGCCTGCCGATGTCGTCCACCAGCCGGTAAAGCCGCCGATCTGCTGGCGTCGAGCCGTGCAACCAGTCTCCCAGCAGCGCAACTCTCAATGTCGGCGCATAAAGTCGTGTGCGGCCGTCATAGGACAGGTAACCCAGCTCGACCAGACTGCGCAGCAAGGCCGTGGTGCTGGAAGGTGGCATGCCCAGCTGCATCCGGATCCCGGTAGCTGTAGCCGGTTGTCGGACCTCGTCAAAAAACTCCAGCACCGCCAGTGCCCTCTCCGCCGACTTCACGATGGCATTGGCAGGGATTTTGTCGCTGGCGCTCAGTGCTGGCTGCTGCAATTTGGGCATTGCATCCACTATGGCGATGCGCGGTGTGCCGCGCAACAAGGATTAACCCCAAAAGGCCAATGACCGACCCCTGCCTATTGCAGGCTATTCCGGTCTGTTCCGGCGTGCTCTGTCACCGTCGGCACCACCCCGCTTGCGGTGCATGCCTGGCCAGTTGCCCGTCACTCAGGGGTGGTGCCGACTCAACCTTCAGGCTTCGTTTTCACCCAAAGAGGCCTCCAGATCACCATCTCCTGATGTGTCGTCACCCGTCACGCAAGCTCCCTAGCGTGAATATGAACACAACCATTACATTGCGCCAGCAAGGCTCCGGCGCAGGGAAAATGGCTCAATCCAGTCACTCTACGCAATTGCACTCAGCCAACGAAAACGCTGGCTTAACTTGATTTAATTCACCAAACAGTTAAATTATCAGAATGTTAAGTATCAAAGCAAAACCTTCAGAAACCCGCTCGAGGGACGCAGACCGCTCGCAGCTCGCCATCCTGCTGGCGGCGCGTGATGAATTTGCGCAGCACGGGCTGGGCGGCGCGCGCGTGGACCGCATTGCCGAACGCGCGGACGTCAACAAACGGCTTATCTACTACTACTTCACCAGCAAGGACGAGCTCTTTCTGGCTGTACTTGAGAATGCCTATGCCGACATCCGCGAAGCCGAAACCCGGCTGCACCTGCGTGACATGCCACCCGCCCAGGCGATACGGCGACTGACTGAATTCACTTGGGAATACTACATAGAGCACCCCGAGTTCTTGACACTCCTCAACAGCGAAAACCTGCACCAGGGCAGGCATCTGGCGATGTCGGGTCGGGTGCGTGAAATGAACTCTCCATTGGTAGACACGCTGGCAGAAATCCTGGAGCGCGGCCGCGCTGAAGGACTCTTTCGAGGCGGCATAGACCCGGTACAGCTGTATGTTTCCATCGCCGGCATGGCCTACTTTTACCTGTCCAACAACTTCACCCTGTCCGCCGTCTTCGGCCGCGACCTGATGACACCCAAGGCCCACCATGAACGGCTCTCGCACATGTGCGATGTCATCTTGGGGTATGTACTTAGAAGCTGACTGGAATCAGCGATTGACGTGAATTGCATGGCCTTCCTACAATCTTTAATTCACCTTTTAGTGAATTAAGAAAACTCTTAGCGATGCATGGAAACACCAGCATTGATTGGAAACAGCCAGCAACGAAAACCAGACCAGGAGACAACCATGAACTTCACACGCCGCACCGCACTGTCCACCCTTACTTGCCTGGCCATCCTGTCGCCACTGGCAGCAGCCGCCCAGGGCGCCTACCCCAACAAGCCTATTCGCGTCGTTGTACCGTTCGCTGCAGGCAGCACGACCGACATCATTGCGCGCGCCATCGCCGACAAGATGGGTGCCAGTATGGGCCAGACGCTGTTGATCGACAACCGCGGCGGCGCCAGCGGCACAATCGGCCAGCAAATGGTGGCGTCCGCCGCACCGGACGGCTACACCATCATGATTCACTCGTCGTCGCACACCGTCAGCCCGTCAACGTTTGCAAAACTTCCTTTCGACACGGTTGCAGATTTCGCCGGCGTCACGCCGATTTCATCGACACCGAATGTGCTGGTGATTTCGCCCTCCAAAAACATCAGGACGCTGCCTGAACTGCTGGCTGCCGCCAAGGCCAAACCGGGCAGCATGAACTTCGCATCCGCAGGCCAGGGCAGCGCCACCCACCTGAATGCAGAAAAGTTCAAGCTTGCCGGCAAGATAGACGCGACCAACATCCCCTTCAAGGGCTCGGCTGAAGCCGTGACCGAAGTGATGTCCGGCCGCGTCGACTACTACTTCTCGCCCATCGCACCCGTGATTGGCCAGATCAGGAACGGCCAGCTGGTCGCACTCGCCGTTGGCTCGCCAAAGCGCGCCACTGCGCTGCCGAACGTGCCAACAACCGCAGAAGCGGGCGTGCCCGGCTCTGAATTCAACTTCTGGATAGGCATGATGGCGCCGGCCAAAACCCCGCGTGACATCGTCAACCGCCTCAATGATGAAGTGGCCAAGGCGCTGGCCTCACCGGAAGTGAAGGAGCGTTTTGTCGCCCTCGGTGCGGACGCCTGGACGCTCAAGCCCGAGCAGTTCGACGCGTACATCAAGGACGAAATCAGAAGCAACGCCGTGCTGGTGAAAGCCGCCGGCCTGGAAGTGCAGAAGCAGTAACCCAACGACAGTCAGACGAAAGCACACCACAGCCATGGCTCCCCAAAGACTCGGAATCATCATGCACGGCGTCACCGGACGCATGGGCATGAACCAGCACCTGATCCGCTCCATCATCGCAATCCGAAATCAGGGCGGCGTAACGCTGTCCAACGGCAACAAGGTCATGCCCGACCCCATCCTCATCGGCCGCAACGCCGAGAAGATGGAAGCGCTTGCCAGGGCGCACAACATTGCACGCTGGGGCACCGACCTCGACGCCGCACTGGCGAACAAGGACGACACCGTTTTCTTTGATGCCGGCACCACGCAAATGCGCCCCACCCTGCTGGCCAACGCCATACGCGCTGGCAAGCATGTGTACTGCGAAAAACCCATTGCCACCAACCTGAACGAAGCGGTGGAAATTGCACGTCTCGCCGAAAAATCAGGCCTCAAGCACGGCGCCGTGCAGGACAAACTCTTCCTGCCCGGCCTGCGCAAACTGGACATGCTGCGACGCGCAGGTTTCTTTGGCCGCATGCTCAGCGTGCGCCTGGAGTTCGGTTACTGGGTCTTTGAAGGCGACCTGCAGCCTATACAGCGCCCCTCATGGAACTACCGCAAGGAAGACGGCGGCGGCATGATCCTGGACATGATGTGCCACTGGCGTTATGTGCTGGACAACCTGTTTGGTGAAGTGAAGTCAGTCTCATGCCTGGGCACAACCCACATCCCCAAACGCTGGGACGAAGCCGGCAAACCCTACGAGTGCACAGCCGACGATGCTGCCTACGCCACAGCCGAGCTGGTTGGCCATAACGGCGAGCAGGTGATTGCGCAGCTCAACATGTCCTGGGCCACCCGCGTGCGGCGCGATGACCTGGTGACGTTCCACGTCGATGGTACGCATGGTTCTGCAGTCGCAGGGCTGACAGACTGCGTGGCACAAGGCCGTGTCAACACCCCACGCCCGATCTGGAACCCTGACCAGAAGCAGATGATGAGCTTCACCGACCAGTGGCAGGAAGTGCCTGACACGCAGGTCTACGACAACGGCTTCAAGATCCAGTGGGAACACTTCATTCGCCACATCGTCGAGAACGAACCGTACAAGTGGACGCTGCCTGAAGGCGCCAAGGGCGTGCAACTGGTCGAGGCCGCACTGGACAGCTGGAAAGAACGCCGGTGGATAGATGTGCCTGCGCTGAAGATCTGAACTTCGTTTCCGGACGAACCAAATCATCGAAAAAAGCCCCGGACACTCCCAGTCAAAAACCACCATGAGCATCACCCTGCAACTGCCTGCCGCCTCCGGAAAACTTGAGGCCTACACCTTGCGCGGAAGCCAGCCCGCCAAACCCCAGGCGGGCATCAGCTTCAACCGCATCGCCTATTCCGCAGCCCACGTCGTGGCCAACCCGCTGGCGGCCGTTGACCCCTGGCTGGACTGTGCCGTGGACTGGGACACCACCATCGCCTACCGCCGCTACCTGTGGTCGCTGGGTCTGGGTGTTGCCGAAGCGATGGACACCGCCCAGCGCGGCATGGGCCTGGACTGGCCTACCTCGCTGGAGCTGATACGCCGCTCGCTCGACGCCGCGAAAGACTTTTCAGCGCAAGGCGGCAGCGCGCTCGTGGCATCCGGCTGCGGCACCGATCACCTCGTGCTCGACAACGTCAGGTCTGTAGACGAAGTCATCCGCGGCTATGAAGAACAGATGGAAGCCATTGAGAAGCTGGGCGGCAAACTGATCGTGATGGCCAGCCGTGCGCTGGCCCGGGTGGCCAAAAGCCCTGCTGATTACGAGCGCGTCTATGACCGTATCCTGAGCCAGTCAAAACAACCGGTGGTATTGCACTGGCTGGGCGACATGTTCGACCCTGCGCTCAAGGGTTACTGGGGCAGCAATGATGTCGAGGCCGCGATGGACACCGCGCTGGGCATCATCAACGCGCATCCCGGCAAGGTTGATGGCATCAAGATCTCGCTGCTCGACAAGGACAAGGAGATCGCCATGCGCAGGCGCCTTCCCGCTACCGGAGGGGCTGACGGTTCGGGCGTGCGCATGTACACGGGCGATGACTTCAACTATGCAGAGCTGATTGCAGGCGATGGTTTTGGCAGCGGCCCCATGCACGGCAAGAGCGATGCGCTGCTGGGCATCTTTGATGCGATTGCACCTGCTGCCAGCGCGGCGCTGGGTGAGCTGGCACAAGGCAACACTGAAAAATTCCATGCCATCCTGGGCCCCACCGTCCCGCTGTCACGCCACATCTTTGCTGCGCCGACGCGTTTTTACAAAACCGGCGTGGTCTTCATGGCCTGGCTCAACGGACACCAGAGCCACTTCGCGATGGTGGGTGGCCAGCAAAGCACTCGTTCGCTACAGCATTTTGCAGAGCTGTTCCGCCTGGCGGATGCAGCCAACCTGCTGGAGCAGCCCGAGCTGGCTGCACGCCGCATGAAAACCCTGCTCGCCCTGCACGGTGTTGACCAATAACGTCCTTGTGCCGTCGCAGTCAAAACTTTTTTTGCATCCAATCGAATAGCTGACCTACATGCGCGATTTTTCAAAAGACCACCGTTGGCTGTCCATCAACACGGCCACGATACGCAAACACAAGGGCGCCGACCTGCCGCTGGACCAGATCATTGAAGCCTGCGTGGCGCGCGGCATCACGGCGATCTCACCCTGGCGCGACCAGGTCGCAGCGGTGGGCCTGGGCAGGATTTCGGCACTGGTCAAAAAACACGGCCTCAAGCTGTCAGGCTATTGCCGCGGCGGCATGTTCACCGCTACCGATGAAGCAGGCCTGAAGGCGGCACATGAAGACAATCTTCGCGCTATTGACGAAGCCTGTGAACTGGGCGCAGCCTGCCTGGTACTGGTGGTCGGCGCCCTGCCCGGCGCGTTGGCCGGCAAGGCCGCGCACAAGGACCTCGCGCTGTCGCGCAGCCAGGTCAGGGACGGCATCGCCAGTCTGCTGGCGTACGCACGCAGCAAAAAGATGCCCTTGGCGATAGAGCCGCTGCACCCGATGTATGCGGCCGACCGGGCCTGCGTCAATACGATGGAGCATGCGCTGGACCTGTGCGACGAGCTGGACCCGTCAAAGTCGGGCGACCTCGGTGTGGCGGTCGACGTCTATCACGTGTGGTGGGATCCGAAGCTGCAGGAGCAGATCAAACGCGCAGGCAAAAAACGCCTGCTGGCCTTTCACGTCTGCGACTGGATGACACCGACGACCGACCTGCTCAACGACCGGGGCATGATGGGCGACGGCGTGATCGACATCCCGAAGATACGGGGCTGGGTGGAGGCGGAAGGATTTGCCGGCTACAGCGAAACCGAGATTTTCTCGACCGGCAACTGGTGGATGAAAGACCACGGCGAGGTACTCGACACCTGCATAGCCCGGCACAAAAGCGCTGTTTGACACTGTGCGGACGATCCGCGACGGTGCAATAAAAAAGGGGCCACGGCCCCTTTTTTATTTGAAACGGTAAGACAGCGCGATGTAGCCCGATGCCTGCGTCTTGCGGCCGGAGAGCGGGCTGTTCGTGATGGCCGAGTCCAGCCATTTTTCACGCAGTTGCATGTTCAGCACCCAGGGGCCATTGAGCGGCACATCAGCCGCAAGTGCCAGTACTGGAACGGTCGATGCGCCTGCGTTATACGCCGCATATACGCTGGCAAGCGATTCGGCAGCGCTCACACCATACAGGTAGTTGGTGTATTTGGCGCTGCGGCGCTCCAGTCCGATCTGCGGATAAAAAGACACGCGGCCCAGCTTGAACTCGGCAGCGTATGTGGCCTCCAGCAACGAGCCACGCGATTTGGCGGAATCAAAAAAGGCATTCACGATAAAAGCGCCATAAGGCGTTTGCTGGAAGGTGCCTATGCCCAGCGGAATCGGCGTGTCACGATTGGTCAACCCGGCCAGCGCGGCGGTATTGGCACGCCAGCCGTCCTGGCTGACCCGGCCCACGAGTTCAAGGTAGCCATAGCCTATCGGCAAGGTCTTCACGCCGAAGGTATCGACACGCGCAAAAAAGCGGCCGTAATCGGCAAACAGATAAGGCAGCACGCTGTTGTCAGAGCCCTTGCTGCGGATGACGCCCTGGGCGCTGTAGACCGCGCCCCCAACATCACCAGTAAGCTTGTCGCTCAATGGCGCCATCTGCGCCTGTGCCGGCACGGCCATCAGGCAGCCTGCTACAGCTACCAGTGCAGCCGCTGCGGAATTTAAACGAATGGAATTGGTTCTGGTCATCGCTTGCCTCTTTGAAAGTGCTGTATGGCAGTAAGGCCTGTTATGTGTCGAGGAAGTATAGGCGGCAGGCCTGCAAACTTGCGGCCTGCAGAGGTAGGACGACAGGACCTGCGTATGCAGGAGCGCGGTATAAACAAGACATGACTTCTTCCTCCGCCGCCAACCGCCGCGGCATCCTGTGCATGCTGGGCGGAACCGCCGCTTTTGTTGCCAACGACGCGCTGGTCAAGTTTGCCAGCCAGAGCATGCCGACTGCCCAACTGATCTTTATACGCGGTGCCCTTTCCGTAATGCTGGTGCTGGCCGTCGCACGTGTGCTGCGCACACCTCCAGCAGTGCCACGCGGAACGCGCCGTTGGGTGGGCGGCCGCGCGATGATCGATGCTGTTGCGACCATGCTGTATCTCGGCTCGCTGTTTCACCTGCCTATCGCCAATGCAGTGGCCATCACGCTGGCAGCGCCGCTTTTCATGACGCTGTTCGCAGCCCTCTTCCTGCACGAGCATGTAAGCGCCACACGCTGGATGGCGGTCGGGGCAGGTTTTCTGGGTGTGTTGCTGGTGGTGCAGCCACGGGCCGATGGTTTTAACTACTACGCCCTGGTATGCCTGCTGGCCGCGCTGTGCCATGCCGGGCGTGACCTGATGACACGCCGCATCGATGCGGGCATTCCCTCCATCCTTGTCACGCTGGCCACGGCCATCGCCGTCACGTTACTGTCGGGCGGCTTGAGCCTGCTGCAATCGTGGCAGCCTTTCAGCCTGTTCGAGTTCGGCGTGCTGGCGCTGGCATCGGTCTTCCTGGCAATTGGTTACTACCTGACGGTCTGCAGCATGCGCTACGGTGAAATGTCCCTGGTTGGGCCTTTCCGTTACAGCGGCATCCTGTTTGCCTTGCTGTTTGGCTACCTCGTCTGGGGCGACGTGCCGAACGCGGTCGCTTGCAGCGGCATCGCGCTGCTGGTGGGCTCCGGCCTTTACATGCTGCGCGGCGAAAAACGCAAGGAAAGAATCGACGCCGAAGCGCCGCTGGCCTGAGGGTCGGTCAGGCCCTTGATGTCAGGCCGTAACCAGCGCCGTGCGCCGCACCCGGCGCACATTGAATGCGCTGGCAATCAGCACGCCCTGCATCACCGCCAGGCCCAGCAGTACACCGCGGTAATAGCCGTGGTCCATCATCACGCCGAAGACCAGCGGCGCAACCGCCTGGCCGATATCCAGACCTGCATAGACCACGCCATAAACACGGCCCGATGCATTGGCCGGCGTGGAGCGCTTGACCAGCATGTCACGCGACGGCCCGGCGATGCCGGACGCAAAACCCATCAGGCCAAACAGCACCGGCACCAGCCATGCAGAAAAGGTACCCAGCGCCAGGTAAAGCGCCACCACCGCCGCCATGCCAAAGCCTATGCCGACAATGCGCTCGCAGCGCGATGGGTCGGCTGCAAGGAAGCCGCCAAACACCATGCCGCCTGAACTGCACAGCATGTAGATGGTCAGGCAGGAAGCCACCAGCGACAGCGGCATGTCGTGCAGTTGCCGTGCCGCTTCGGGCGCAAAAGCCTGCACCACGCTGAGCACGATGGCGTACCAGAAGAAGAAAGCGAAACACATCCAGACGGCGGGAATCTTCAGAAAGCCGAGGCCGCTGTCTTCGACAGGCGCACCCTTGGCAGGGGCGGCTACCGCCAGGTGCAGTTTGTCGCGATTGAGCACCAGCACCACCAGCACGGCGAAGGCCAGGGCACTGGCGCAACCCAGAGCCACGCGCCACGAGAAAGCCAGCGTCAAAGGCACCAGCATCGCGGGCGCCAATGCCCAGCCGAGGCTGCCGGTAATACCATGCACGCTGTAGGCATGGCCCAGGCGCGGCGCGCTGACCTTGCGATTGAGCAGGGTGTAGTCAACCGGGTGAAAAACGCCATTGCCTATGCCGCCGACTATGGTCCAGGCGGCCATGGTCCAGTAGTTGGGGCTGGTCGCATACCCCATGGCTGCCACGCCAATCAGCGCCAGCCCGCCGAACAGGATGGGACGCGGGCCCAATTTATCGACGACAAAGCCAGACAGTGCCTGCACCGCGCAGGAGACGACAAAAAAGATCGTCATCAAAAAACCCAGTTCGGCATAACTGACGTTGAACTCGGTCTTCAGCCAGGGAAACAGCGGTGCAATCAGCAACTGGCTGTAGTGGCTGATCATGTGGGCAATGCCGACAAGGCCAATCACACCCACATCCTGCCGCAAGGGCACGCCGGCAGGCAAATTCATCGTGTCTGAAGTATTCATGGCGCTATCGTAGTATTTGCCCTGCCTGCTGAAATGCGACAAATAGCCAATAATCAGCGAATTCCGGACAATCACTGTTTACCACCATCCTTGCCATGCCCCGTGCCCATTCCGCCCAGAACCTGCGCCTGACACCAGTCGGCGATACCGACAGTTTCACGCCCGACCAAAGGCGGCCGGTGCGGGTGCGTGCACGCACGATGCCGGTAGATACCCATTTCGAGCCGCATGCCCACGCCTGGGCGCAGCTGGCTTACTGCGCAGTCGGCATAGTGCAGGTCACGTCCGAAAAAAAACCGGGCAGCGCCGACGAGGTCACCTACATCGTTCCACCGTCGCGCGCGGTGTGGATTGCCCCCGGCGCGCTGCACCACATCACGGTGCTGGAGGCTGCCGAGTTCCGCACCCTGTACATGGACGCCAGCGTCACGCCCAAAGGCTGGAGCGGCTGCCGCATGATCATGGTCTCGCCACTGCTGCGCGAAACCATACAAGCCCTCGATTCGCCCGACGGCAACCCGGTCGCCACAGCGCGCGAACAATTGCTGAGCCGCCTGGCACTCGACGAGATAGCGCACGCCGACATCCACGCACTGGGCGTGCCGCTACCGCACCCGCAGACCGGAGACAAGCGCCTGCGTGCGCTGTGTGAAGCCGTCCTGCACGCGCCATCAGAACGCGCCACGCTGGCGGAATGGGCCGCAGACATAGGCGCAAGCGAACGCACCGCAGCAAGGCTCTTCAGGGATGAGCTGGGCCTGAGCTACCAGCAGTGGCGCCAGCAGGCCATACTGGCACACGCCCTGCCGCTGCTGGCACGCGGCCAGTCCGTCAGTACGGTGGCAGCAGCAACAGGCTACGCCAGCGACAGCGCGTTTTCAGCGATGTTCAAGACGGCGATGGGGCAATCGCCCAGCCACTTCCAGAACCGGAACGGGCTTTAGGCTTTGCTCTTGCCGCCACGCGGGGCCGGCGCAGCAGGCCGCGACGACACACCCAGCAGGTAGGAAGTCGCGACACACACCACGTGTTCGCGAATATTGCGCCGCAATTTCAGGCTGACTGATTTTTCGAGCACTGCGCGTATCGGCCCGCCGATTGCACTGAGCACGACTTCAGCAACGGTCTCTGTGTCGGCAAACGCCCGGTCACTGGCGGTCGACAGCATTTTGGCGATGGTTCGCGCCATGCGTGCCCTGAACGCCCTGACCAGTTGCGCGCCGCCATGCTCTTCCAGTACCGCGTACAGCGCAGTCGAGGTTTCCACTTCGAGCAATTTGGCGTCAAGGTAGCTGGTCGCAATCGCGCGGCCCATCTCCACCACTGTCTCACCATGGCTGGCCAGGCAGGCGCGCTCGACAACTTCTGCAACCTGCACCAGATGCCGCTCCAGCACGGCAGCCAGCAGGCAGCGGCGATTCGGGTAGTACTGGTAAAGGCTGCCCACAGATACGCCGGCGCGTTCAGCCACCCGCGTGGTCGTGCAACGCCCCAAACCCTCGGCGGTCAAAACCTGAATAGTCGCGACCTGGATAGCGTCGACGGTGGCCAGCGACCTGGCCTGAGTCGGTGATTTCCTTGGGACAAGCGGTGCTGCAATGGTTTTCATATAAATGCGAATTCCCAAACTGAACAATCCTTCATATTATTGCCATTCCAGACAAAAGAGACAAGACATGAACGCCACAACCGACATCAAGCGCACACAGCCCAAAGCCCAAACAGCAGCCAAACCCGCGCAGGACCCGCGCCTGATGCCCACGCGCAATCCGCGCACCGGCAAAGTCGACTACTGGGCCACAGCCATTTCAGAGGACGAACTGGAGCAGACGTGCAGCGAGCTGCGCCGCAACCAGAAGGCCTGGACCGGCGCCGGGCTGGAGCACCGGCTGACGGCGCTGCGCCAGTGGGCCGATGAAATCGAACGCCGCGCGAAGGACATAGGCCAAGCCGAATTCCTGGACACGGGCCGCCACCGCCTGTCGCATGAAGTGCCGCTGATGGTGGCCGCCGGGCTGCGCGACTGGTGCGTCAAGGCCCCGGCGATTCTGGAAGCCGGCCACCGGGACGGCCGTTCTGCCAGTCACCCCAATGTCACCTTCAAGGCGCAACTGGTGGCCTGTCCGCTGGTCGGCATCATCAGCCCATGGAACCACCCCTTCCTGCTGGCTACGCTGGACGCGATCCCGGCGCTGATTGCCGGCTCGGCGGTGATCGTCAAGCCCAGCGAAGTCACCCCGCGTTTCGTCGATCCGGTGATGGAAAGCGTCAAGTCCGTGCCCGAACTTTTCCGCATCCTGCGTTTTGTCACCGGCGATGCAAGTACCGGCCAGGCCATCGTTGAACGCGCCGACATGGTCTGCTTCACCGGCTCCATCACCACCGGCCGCAAGATTGCCGAAGCCTGCGCCCGCCGCCTGATACCGCTGTACCTGGAGATGGGCGGCAAGGACGCTGCCATCGTCGCACCGGGCGCCGATATCGACAGGGCCGCCACCGCCATCCTGCGAGGCTCTGCCTATGCGACCGGGCAGATCTGCTTTTCAACCGAGCGGGTGTATGTGCACAAGGACCTGCATGACAGCTTTGTAGACCTGCTGGTCAAGAAATCCGACGCGCTGCGCCTGAGTTTTCCCGACCCGCACAGCGGCCACATCGGCCCTTTCATCTTTGAAAAGCAGGCGGCTGTTGTGGACCGTCATATAGACGATGCGCTGGCCAAAGGCGCGAAGCTGCTGACCGGCGGCAAAAGCGAAGTCCTGGGCGGCGGCATGTACATGAAAGCAACTGTGCTGACCGATGTGACCCACGACATGCTGATCATGAAGGAAGAGACCTTCGGCCCCGTCACGCCGGTGATGCGTTACAGCAGCGAGGACGAGGCGGTCGCGCTGGCCAACGACTCCAGCTACGGCCTGTCTGCCGCCGTGTTTGCGGGTACGGCGGAACAGGCGGCCGGCATTGCCAGCCGCGTGGAAGCGGGCGCCATCAGCCTTCAGGATGCGGCCGTCACCATCGCCATCCTGCGCGATGCCGAGAAAACCTCCTTCAAGCAGTCGGCGCTGGGTGGTTCACGCATGGGGCCGAACGCCATCCTGCGCTTCTTCACCAAAAAAGTTCTGGTGCTCAACAGCGGCCCCACGGCTGACATGCAGGACCTGGCCGAGCGGGCGGCCTGATGGTCTCGTTTATCCAGCAGATAGGCCGCATACAGTTCGGCTTTGGCGCCATTGATCTGCTCAACGCAGAACTGGCCTTGCTGGGCGCCAGCCGCCCATTGCTGATGACGGACCAGGGCGTGCAGGCGGCCGGGTTGCAGGCGCAATTGCTGGCCGCGATGAAGGGCAATGCCCCCGCAGCCATCTTCGACAACTGCCCGCGCCACCCGACGGAGGCAGCGGTGCTGCAGGCGTTAAAGGTATTCACGGACGCGGGCTGCGACAGCCTGGTGGCGTTGGGCGGCGGTGCGGTGATTGACCTTGCCAAAGGTGTGGCCCTGCTGTCTTCGCATGGCGGTGCACTGGGCGACTATTCAATGGAAGCCGGTGGTGCCGCCAAAATCCGCGCCAGCGTTGCGCCGCTTATCGCCATCCCGACGACTGCCGGCACCGGCAGCGAGGTGGGGCGCGGCGCGGGCATCGCGCTTGACGATGCGGGCAGCAACATCAAGGCCGTCTTCATGAGCGTCAACCTGGTACCAAAAGTCGCCCTGTGCGACCCCGGCCTGACGATGACGCTGCCACCGTCAGTAACCGCCGGAACCGGCGTCGATGCACTGAGCCATTGCCTTGAAGGTTTCCTGTCGTCAGCGATCAACCCACCCGTGGATGCGATTGCCTGCGACGGCGTGCAGCGGCTGGCCGAAAGCCTGCCGCTCCTGATGCTGGAGCCGGCCAACCGCGATGCGCGCTGGAACGTGATGATGGGCGCACTGCAGGGTGGGCTCAGCATGTGGAAGGGCTTGGGCATCGCGCACGCGCTGTCGATCCCGCTGGATGCCTTTGACCTGCACCACGGCACGCTGGTCGGCATGCTGATGCCTGAAGCCATACGGTTTGCGCGGCCCGCCGCACCTGAGAAGCTGGCCCGGCTGGACCAACTGCTGGGCGGCTCCGCAGACGAAAAAATTGCCGCACTAAACCAGGCGATGGGCCTGCCGCAAAAACTCTCGCAAATGGGCGTGCCCGAACACGCACTCGAAGGCGTGGCGCAGGCTGCATCGGCCAGCGTGTTCAACAAGTCAGCCACCCGGCCGGCCAGCGCCGCGCAGTTCATGGAGATGCTCACGCGCATGTACTAAAAAAACACGCATCACTGATCGCAAAACACAAAAAGGACAGGAGACAACATGATGATACAAACACAGAGGCGCATCTTTCTGGCCGGCGCGGTGGGCAGCCTGCTACTGCCCGCCAGCCATGCGCAAACCCGCCCCGCCGCACGGCTCAAATCAGCGCGAGTCTTATGCGGCTTTCCGCCGGGCGGTGCGACCGATGCGGTCTCGCGCCGCGTCAGCGACAAACTGCAGGGCAGCTATGCCGATGTCTCGCTGGTCGAGAACAAGCCGGGCGCGGCCGGGCGCATCGCCATCGACGAGCTCAAACGCAGCAAGCCCGACGGCAGCACACTGCTGTTGACACCGGCAGCCGTGATCACGCTGTTCCCGCATCTCTACGAAGGCATCAACTACAAGGTCGATGACTTCACGGCCACCTCCACCGCCTGCCAGGTGCAGTTCGGTTTCGGCGTCGGCCCCGGCGTGCCCGCCAGCGTGACCGACATCGACAGCTACCTGCGCTGGGCAAAGTCTGCCGGCGGATCGACCAGCTATGGCTCGCCCGCGCCAGGCTCGCTTACCCACATCCTCGGTGTGTTACTCGCCAGGCAGTCGGGCGTTGCGCTCAACCACATCCCGTACAAAGGCTCTGCACCCGGCATGGCCGACCTGCTTGGCGGGCAGGTGCCGGCGTTCTCCGGCCTGCTGGGCGACTGGCTGCCGCATCTTGCGGGCGGCAAGGTCCGGTTGCTGGCGACATCGGGCAAACAGCGCTCGCCGCTCACGCCTTCGGTTCCAACCTTCACCGAACTCGGCTTCAGGGAACTGGTGGCATCGGAGTGGTATGGCTTCTTCCTGCCACGCGGCGCCAGCGCCGAGACCACGCGCATGGCCGCAGACGCCGTTGCCCGCGCCGTGCAGCAAAAGGATGTGGTCGACGCGTTTGCGCAACTGGGGCTGGAGGCCATGGCCACCCCGCCCGCAGAACTGACCGCACGCATGAAGGAAGAGTTCAACGCCTGGGGCGCCACGGTGCGCCGGCTGGGCATCAGGATTGAAGTCTGAGAGCCACATCACCCATCGACGTCACAGACAGCCAGCGATCATCAAAACCAGGAGACAACATGAAAAAACGCAGCTTTAACAAATACCTCGCCAGCGCCATCGCCCTGCCCCTGATGCACAGCATCGGCCTGGCGCAGACAACAGGCTTCCCCGACAAGCCGGTGAAGATCATCAACATGTTCCCGGCGGGCGGCTTGGCCGACGCCATCTCGCGTGCCGTCGCGCAGCGGCTCAGCCAGGCCTGGGGCCAGCCGGTGGTGGTCGAGAACCGCCCGGGCGCCAACGGCATCATCGCTGCCGACGCGGTTGCCAAATCAGCGGCTGACGGCTACACGCTGTTCTGGGCCAACGACGCAGCCATCTCGATCAACCCTTTCATGTACGACAAGCTGCCCTACGACCCGCAGAAAGATTTCACAGCCATCTCGGTGGTGGCAGAAACGGTCGAATGCATCATCGTCACCGGCGACCTGCCGGTCAGCAATGTGCGTGAGCTGGTTCAATACGCCAAGGCCAACCCAGGCAAGCTCAACTACGGCTCTTTCGGCAAGGGCAGCCTCGCGCACCTGGAGGCCGAGGCCTTCAACAGTGCCACGGGCGCCGGCCTGGTGCATGTGCCCTTCAAGGGCGTGGCAGAAGTGGTGCCCGCCATGCTGGGTGGGCAGATCCAGGTGCTGTTCACCGCGCAAGGCACACCGGCACAGTTCATCAAGAACGGCAAGCTCAAGGCACTGGCGGTTTTCAGCGAGTCACGCCAGCCCACGTTGCCCAATGTGGCAACCGCAAAGGAGCAAGGCCTCAACATGGAAGCGCGCGCCTGGTTCGGGCTGATGGCACCGGCAAAAACACCTGCTGACATCGTTGCAAAGATAGGGACCGAGGTCGCGAAGATTGCCAGATCAAAAGAGTTTCGTGAAAAGGTTCTGGACGATATAGGCCTGGCATCTGTAGGCAGTTCGCCAGCCGAATTCACCAGCATGCTGCGGAGCGACCGCGAGAAATATGCAAAGCAGGTCAAGGCTGCCAATGTGAAGCTTGACTAGGCTGCAGAACGAAAACAGGCCGCTATTAATTAAATAGCAGGTAGCGCTAGTGCAGATTGGGTTTCAGGCACTTTTGGCAGTCAAAAATTGCCTTTTTTGGCTGTTTTTGAGCCATTTTTCTGTTCCCCGCGATTCCTGTCTTTGCTGAAAGCGTAAATGTTAACTTATAAGTTAACATTTACGTAACTGCTACTCATGGGGCTGCGTTAATGATTGACAGGCACTTCGGCCTCGAAGGGTTTGCTGCTGCCATCTGCCTGCCGCACCAGCGTGGGCACGAGGCCTTTCATCTGGGCAATGATCTGCATCGCCAGCGGGTCGCTTGAACGTCGCGCATCGATGATGCCGCCCAGCATGACCCAGAGATGAGGCTGCCCGGTTGGGCGGCTCATGTTGCGGTACTCACCATCTTCGGCCAGGCCTATGCCCTTGCCCACTCTGCCCGCCACTTCAGCGCCGAACAGCGCCTCGATGTCGCGCGAAAGATCCTGGTAGCCGGTAGCCAGCACGATGGTGTCAAAGGCCTGCGCCGAGCCGTCCCGCAGCTGCACGCCGCTTGCGGTGAAATGCGCGATGGTGTCGAAGTCCAGCACCTTGACCTTGCCCTCGATGATGGCGTCCGAGCAGCCGATGTTCAGGTAGTAGCCCGCCAGGTCGCGGAACAGCTTCATCAGCCAGCCGGTGTTGTCGTGGCCAACGGTCAGCTTCTGCCCGGCCTTGCGCAGACCCGCATGCAGGTCCGCATGTTCGCGCTCGGTGCGCACGGTGTTGGCCTGCGTGCGCTTGATGAGAAGCGGCAGCACAAAGGTTGCGCTGCGTCGCTGGTCGGCTTCATCGACGGACACCTTCTGGTAGTCGCCTGTGAACTTCACCACCTCGTCGATATTGACCACGCAGGTAGCGCCGCGCTGCGCCATCGTGGGGGCTGCGCCCTTGTTGTAGAGATCCAGGCAGATGTCATGGGCCGTGGTCGACGAGCCCACCACCATGACCTTCTGGCCTGTGTAGGCGGCACCCGACTTGAAGGCCGATGAATGCAGCACCTTGCCGCCAAAACTCTTCAGCCCTGGAAGATCAGGCACACGCGGTTTGCCCCCTACCCCACCGACCGCCAGCACCACATGTTTGGGGCGGAAGGTGCGCAGACTGCCATCAGCCTGCCGCGTGCGGACTTCCCACTCGCGTTTTTCTTCATCGAAGCTGCCACCAACGGCCTCGGTACCGCCGAGAAAGTTCAGGTCCATCAGGCTGGCGTAGCTGTCCAGCCAGTCGGCCCACTGGTCCTTGGGCGTGAAGGTGCCCCAGTGTTTCGGCAGCGGTATGTAGGGCAGGTCATTGGCCGGCGTGTTGGTGTGCAGCGCCAGCGCTTCGTAACGGCTGCGCCACATGTCACCGGGCTTCTGGTTCTTCTCGATGATGAGGTAGGAGATTCCCTTGCGCTCAAAACGCGCGCCCAGGCTGAGGCCGGAGTGGCTACCGCCGATGATGAGTACATCGGGCTCACGGTTGCTGAAGTCGGACTTGTCTGCGCGCCATTCGGCCCAGGTCTGGCCAGGTTGTGCCGGGTCGAAGCCGAGCCGCGCATGCCGCCCGGGTGAATCAGGCGCGCAGTGCAGCGCAACCAGGCTGGTCGCCACCAGTTGCGCACGCATGCCGAACCTCTCCGACTCGTCTGGCGCGAGTCGCGCAAAACCCTTGCAGCTTCCGGTGGCCGTTTCAAAAGCAAAAAACAGCTCGATCCAGGTCTGCCCGTCGAGCTCGGTCATGGCAGGGGCCGAGCGCTCGGGGTCAAGCCTGAGCTTGCGCACACCGGCCGGTGCCGCGTAGCTGCGCAGTTCCTTCTCGACCAGCTCGCCACCCCAGAACTGTCGTGTGTCCCAGGTCAGGGACACCATGTCGCGCCAGTAGCACTCCTCAAGAAAAAGCTCGCTGAATGCCGGCTGCGCCTGGCCGGTCAGCCATTGCTCCAGGCCCTCAAGCCAGGCCACTGATTTATCTGCAAGGGACATCATCATTTCTATAAAAACTTCTTAAAAACAAACCAGGCCCGCAGGGCCGGACCGCTGTTGGCGGGCGTGTCAGCCCGGCGTCCAGAGTGTGTGGAACTGTGTCTCGTCTATCGTGCCCAGCCAGTCGGCAATCCGCTGGCGGAGAATCATGTTGGTGCCGTCGGAGTGCAGGAAGACAGACGCATCACGCAGCAGTTTTTCCACGCCGACATCGCGCATGATGGACGCGCCGCCGAAAAGCTCCATGCACTTTGCCACGGCCTGCAGGGACTGCTCAGATGCAAAGACCTTGGGAAACACATTCAGCGGCGGCGAGAAATGCACCGGGTTGTCGGCAGCCCAAGCGGCCCGCCATGCATAAGTGCGCGCGATATCCACCGAGGCCATCATGTCGACCAGGTAAGTGCCAACAGCCTGGTGCTGGTAAATCGGCTTGCCACCCTGCACCCGCGTGCGGGTCCAGATCAGTGCACGGCGCAAGGCTTCGCGCGCCACACCGTATACCGTTGCCGCGTTGTAGGCGCTGGTGGCGCGCTGGTGCTTCACAAAACTCGACAGCCCCTGCCCCACCTCACCGAAGCGGTCCATGTCGGGTACGAAGACATCCTTGAAGACCAGCTCGGCATTGTTAGCCAGGCGTTCACCGGATTTATTAAAAACGGTGCCGATCGACAGCCCCGGCGCATCAGCACCAACCAGAAAGGTGGTGACGCCTTCGCGGATATTCCTGGCAGGGTCGGTACGCGCAAAGGCCACGATCACGTCGGCACGATTGGCATTGGTGATATATCGCTTGGTGCCGTTGAGCACCCAGCCATCACCCGAGCGAACAGCGCTCATGCGCATGCCGCCGTCAGCACCGGCGTAGGGGAGCATGTTGTCCGAGCCGGCGGCTTCCTCCGTCAGGGCGGCAGCCATCAGGCCGCGCGGGTTATCGGCGATGCGTGGCAGCCAGCGCTCAAGCTGGTCCTCGGAGCCCGCGGCCATCAACCAGCGCATGGTCCGCCACGTGCCCGCCAGGATGACCGCCACGCCCATGTCGGCGGCAGACAGCTCCTCCAGCATCAGCACCTGTGTGAGGTGGTCGGTCTCGTCGCCACCGTAACGCGCAGGCAACGGCGAGGCACGCAGCCCGGCGGCCGACGCCGCCTCGATCAGCGACCAGTCGAAACAATCGGCCGGATCGCTGCGGCTGTCCAGTTCCTGCGACACGGGACGCACAACACGGTCGGCGAAATCACGGGCGGTCTGCCGCCAGCGTTTCTGCTTGTCATTCAAGGCAAAGTCCATCAGTGTCCCCGGCGTAAACGCTTTTCCCGATTGATGACACCCCAAATACCCGGCCGCGAAAACGGCCGGGTAATCGGAAGCGCCTTATTTAAACCGCAGTCCCGGCCGGTTCGGCAGCACGGCTACCCGCATACATGCTGTAGCCGCCGGAGCGCCGGGTATACAGGACCAGCAGCGCGAAGGCACTGACGGTTCCGATGGCCAGTGGCACGGCGGCGAAATAGAACAGCTGGTCCATCGGCACCTTGCGCGCAATCATCATGCCGCCAATGATCGGACCCATGACCGAGCCGATACGCCCGATCAAAAACGCCCAGCCTGCGCCGACCGCACGAATCGACGTCTGGTAAATGATGGCGGCAAAGGCATCCAGGCCAAACTGCAGCGACAGCACGGAGAAGCCCGCAAAGAACACCACCGTCTGCAGAATCCACAGGTTGGCACCGCCACCTATGGAGCCTATCGCACCGACGGTCAGCGTGGCGACGACAAACAGGAAGGCAATCGGCAGTACGCCTATCCTGTCCATGGGGCGGCAGAGCAGCACACCGCCGGTCACGCCACCGAGCTGCAGCAAGATGGTGGTGAAGTTGGCATCACCCGGTGTCAGGGCAGCGCCCTGCAGCAGCGTGGGCAACCAGCTGATCAGAAAGTAATACCCCATCAGGTTGGTCGCAAAACATATCCAGAGCAGGATGGTGATGGGACCCAGCCCATCGCTGAACAGGTAACGCGGCGAGATGCCCGGTGCGCGGCGCTCTTCATTCAGCGTGAAAGTGGCTGAGGGGCTGACGGACAGGTCGGGCCTGAGCCGGCCAATCAGTTTGACCAGCTCGTCGCGGCGCTTGGGCCGCAGCGCAAGATACAGCGGCGACTCCGGCAACCCGATCATGCAGATAACGGCCATCACCAGCGGACCCACGCCGCCGATGATGAACAATGAGCGCCAGCCGTAGGTAGGCACCATATAGCCGGCCAGCATGCCGGGAATGGCTACCCCGACCGTGACGCCGATCAGGCCGAGTATCAACAATGTGGCTCTGTACTTTTTCGGGGCGAACTCCGCGCCCAGAGCCGCGACGTTCGGAAACAGGCCACCCAGGCCCAGCCCGGTAATGAAACGCAGCCAGAACAGGTGCCCCAGCGTGTCCGCAGCGCTGACGGCCAGCGAGGCCAGGCCTATGGTCGCCAGTGCGGCGACGATGGCATTGCGGCGGCCGAACTTGTCGCCGATATACCCGAACAGCAGGGAGCCGAAAAGGATGCCCATGATGCTTGCGCTGAACACCGAGCCCATCGCAGTCCTGTCGGTGATGCCCCACTCCCGCAAGATACTGGGCGCTGCAAACGACAGCACGCCCAGGTCGAAGCCATCGCACAACATCACGAAGAAACACCAGGCCAGCACCTTGATGTTGTAGCCGGTTACCCGGCGGTCATCCACCAGCGTGGATACGTTGATCACATTTGCAGTCATTGCAGTCTCCTGGTTTGTTTTCTGGCTTGCAGGCTCGCTTCCAAAAGCGATCGCCACGGGCTTGCGCCCTTTCTGTTTTCAGCTCTCATTTCCTCGTCTCCTTTGTGTTGTATCTATCCGGAAATCTTTAATCCAACTCGATGTATTCGGGCTCGGCCTGGCCGGTGCCATCCACGCGAATGGCGAGCACGCAGCCTGCCCAGGGTTGCTCGGCCAGTTGCTGTTCAGACAGGCGCCGGGAGGCAGTTGTCACGAACAGGATGTCGAGCGCAGGGCCGCCGAAGGTGCAACTGGTCGGGCGGCTTGCGGGCAGCGCGACTTCGTTCTGCAGCGTGCCGTCGTCACGAAAGCACAGCAGGCGTGCGCCGTCGATGTTGGCGCACCAGAGCCGGCCCAGCCGGTCGGTCGTCGCACCGTCTGGCAGGCCCCTGGCATCGGGAATCTTTGCGAACATCCGGCGCCCCGTTGCCGCGCCTGAGGCGGTGTCTACATCGAACACATCGATTTGCCCGCTCGGCGAATCGGCAAAGTACATGCGCGTGCCGTCGGGGCTCCAGCACAGGGCATTGGGAATGGTGAGTTCGCTGGCCCACTTGCGTACCTGATGCCGTGAATCAATGGACCAGAGGTTTCCGACCGGTGCATAGTCGCCCTCCTGCAGCGATCCCGACCAGAAGCGGCCCTGGCGGTCCACCTTGCCATCATTCAGGCGGTTACGGGGCAAATCGGGTTCGGGATCAGCCAGCAGCGTACGCGTACCGGTATCTGGTTCAAAGGCATAAAAGCCCGAACGCGCAGCCAGCACCAGCCCGCCCTTCCTGCGCAGGGCAATCGCGCCGACTTCCTCACCGAACGCCCATGAATGACGATCACCCGCCAGGCTGCGGCGGTGAATGACGCCTGCGAGCACATCGACCCAGTACAGGGCCTGCTCGCGCACCGACCAGAGCGGCGATTCGCCCAAGCCGGCCTTGTGGTCGTCAAACAGCGTCGCCTGCATGCTCATCCGGCCGTGGAATCAGCTTCATCGGCGCCCACCAGGCTCGCCTTGTCCGAGATGCGCCAGAGCGCCTTGAGCGCATCTGCCTTCTCGGGCGTTTCAGCAAACTTCAGGGCAGGCCCCAGTGCCGGGTGGCAATTGACGTAGCGCTTGGCGTAGTCCATATGTACACCCAGCTTTGCAGCTGCATGCCAGGCCCAGCGCGGGTTGTAAAGCATGCCGCGCGCAAGCGCAATCAGGTCGGCCTTGCCCTCCTGCAGGATGGCCTCGGCCTGAGCCGGTTCTGTAATCTGGCCCAGCGCCATGGTGGCAATGCCAGCCTCACGCCGCACCTGGTCAGCAAAAGGCACCTGGTAGTTGGGACCAGCGATGATTTTCTGCTTGATGGATGTACCGCCGCTGGACAGGCCCATGTAGTCGCAGCCGCGCGACTTCAGCTCCCCCGAAAGCGCGACGGAGTCTTCCATGTTCCAGCCGCCGGGGACCCAGTCGACGGCGGAAATTCGTACCCCCATGGGCTTGTCGGCCGGCCATGCAGTGCGGCAGGCGTCAAATATCTCCAGTGCCAACTGCATCGATTTCTGGCGGCTGCCGCCATAGGCATCGGTACGGAAGTTGGTGAGCGGCGACAGGAACTGGTTGACCAGGTAACCATGCGCAAAGTGCAGCTCGATCAGGTCGAAGCCTGCGCGTTCGGACCGGCGCGTGGCGTCCACCCACGCAGCTTTGATTCGTTCGATGCCCGCCTTGTCCAATGCGATGGGCGGTGAATGGATACCGTCTTCGTAAACGGAAGGCGCTTCGGGCTGCCACCAGCCTTCTTCTTCGGTCAGGGGCCGGCGGATCATCCATGATGGCGTGACCGCACCCTTGCGGCCGGCATGGGCCAGCTGTATGCCGAGCTTTGCACCGCCGTACTTCCTGCAGAAGTCGACGACACCGGCCAGCTTGCGCTCATTGCTGTCAGAGTAAATTCCGAGGCAGCGATTCGAGATGCGCCCCTCCGGCTCGACGGCGGCAGCTTCGGTGATGATGAGGCCCGCACCTGAAACGGCAAAGTTCCCGAGGTGCATCAGGTGCCAGTCGGAAGCGTCGCCATCTTCCGATGCGTACTGGCACATCGGGCCGACAACAATCCGGTTGGCGAGTTCCAGCCCACGAAGCTGGTAAGGAGAGAAAAGTTTGACGGACAACAGGGTCTCCTATTTTCGGAAAATTCGTTTCATGGGTTCACACGGCCTTTACGCCGGCTTCAGCCAGCAGCATGGCCTTGATCCTGTCGCGCAGCATGGGCTTGCTGACCTTTCCCGAGTTGGTGGTCGGCAAAGATGCCAGGACTTCGACGCGCTCGGGCCATTTGTACTTGGCCAGGCCGTGCTGCTGCAGGTAAGCGCCCAGGGATTTCACTGTGGGTGGCTCGTGGCCCGCCGCAACGCAGACGAATGCGCAGGCACGTTCGATATAGACGTCATCGGGCATCGCGACAATGGCGACGTCCACAATGGCAGGCGATGCACGCAGGGCGCGTTCGACCTCATCGCAGTTGATTTTTTCACCACCGCGGTTGATGACATCCTTCAGCCGCCCCTCAAACACATAGGCGGGGCGCCCGTCGAAACTCCTTAGCGACATCAGGTCACCGGAGCGGTACAGGCCGTCGATGGTAAAGGCTTCGCGGTTGCGCTCTTCCGCGTCGTAGTAGCCATGCAGCGTGTACGGACCTTTGCAGACGAGTTCGCCGACCTCGCCGTCGGCCACAGGTTCTTCGGTGCCGGGACGGTAAAGGCGCACGTCATCCATAGGCGACACCGGCATGCCGATGCTTTCGTAGATGGCTGACTGCGGAAAGCCGGGGGCGGTCGACATGATGAGGCCTTCCGCCATCCCAAAGAAGTGGTAGCCTGGAATGCCCAGCTCCTCGGACACATACTGGGCATGCGAGGAATTGATGACGCCAGTTACGTAAGACAGGTCCATCGGCGTCTGCCTGAGCGCCTCCTTCAGGCGCACCAGCAGCGGCCGCATCAGGAACAGCCAGCTGGGCCTGTGCTCCAGGAACGTCTTTCGCAACCCCTCCACAGAAAGGTCGCGCTCGGTAACGACAGCGCTGCCGTTGAGAAGGGCCGGGCCCCAATGGCAGACCATGCCCGCGTTGTGCACCAGCGGACCGGCACAAAACACCACCTCGTCGCGGTTGCGCTGCGTCCATGCGAAAACCGCGCGCATGTTGTAGAGGTAGTCGTTTTGCATGCGCGGGATGATTTTTGGCACGCCTGTGGTGCCGCCGGACAGCTGGAAAATCACGGCCTGGAAAGGGTCCAGGCTCTCAACCAGTTCCTGCACCCTCGCCTTTGCAGCGGCTGCAGGGCTGGCGGCTATCAGTTGCCGCAGATTTGGAGAAGCGGCAGAATCCGGCCCGCGTGCAGCAATGATGTGCCGCAAGGTGGGGCACGATCCGCGCAGCTTGTTCGCGAATTCAATGCTGTCGAAAGCGGCGTTGTCACCGTCCACAAAAATGGCGGCGGCACCGGCATGCGCGGTGAGGTAGCCCATCTCGGCCTCCCTATGGCTGGCCAGGGTACATACCGGGATCAACCCTGCTTTCAGGCAGGCCACCACACTCACAATCAGTTCACTGCTGTTGGCCATCTGGAACATCACACGTTCCAGCGGCTGAAGGCCCATATCCATCAACGATGCTGCAAGCCGGTCGGTTTCGTCGTCGAGCCTGGCATAGGTCATGCCGCCGTTGGCGTCCAGCAAGGCCATGCGCGGGCCGTTTGCTGCGAATGATTTCATCAGCGCGGCCGGCAGGGTCTCATGGGTCAGCACACCGGCTTCCAGATAACGCTGCAAATCGGTCGCCGCTGGGTACACCACGCCCGCCATCGGTTTGGAAACGCCTGTCTGTGTTGCGGTTTGTCTCATCTTTATGTGCGCCAGGCAACTTGTTGTTTTGCTTTCGGCCACTGGGGCCGTTTCATTGACGAGGGTGAATGTAGCTGCAGCAAGGGCCAGGGTGTTAGTACCGTTTTTGTATCGCGCCAAACAAAAAAAGACACCCAGCCGAAAACCCGCACTGGCTATACTTCAGCCGTTCTTTGGGGGACGTCTCGGTAGTTGAAAGGATGGCATTTTGGATCTGAAGCAGATGCGCTACTTCGAGGCTGTTGTGCGGTACAAAAGCTTCTCGCAGGCAGCCCTGAAACTCTTTATCGCCCAGCCAGCCCTTGGTTTCCAGGTTCGCAAGCTGGAGGAAGAACTGGGCGTACAGCTGTTGATACGCAACACCCGTGGCGTGGAGCCGACCGAGGCAGGCCTGTTCTTTCTGGCCAAGGCGAAAAAAATCCTCGGTGACGTCGAGCTCGTCAAACAGGAGATGGCAGACCTGTCGGGTCCCCTGCGCGGCCGTATTTCGATTGGCATAACACCCACCATTGCCAGCATCCTCGCCTTGCCCCTGCTTGAGCGCTGCCGCAAAGACCTGCCTATGGTGACCATCAACCTGGTCGAAGATCTGGGCAGCGTGATGACAGAGTGGCTGCTGATGGACCGGCTGGACATGGCCCTGGCTTTCTCGGTGCCTCCCACATTGGGTCTCAGTGCCAAAACGCTCGTTGAAGACCATGCCTACTTCATCTGCAAGGCAGAGCCGGGGGCGCAAACCATGAAACCCATCTCTTTCGAAGAGATAGCTGGCCAACCGCTGATTCTTGCCAGCAGCCCCAACCGGCTGCGCCAGTTTGTCGAAGACGAAGCTCGTGCGAGAAAGCTGGAACTGAACGTCTGCCTCGAAGTGCAGGCGCCTGCAACAATCCTGAATCTGGTTGAGCACGGTTTCGGCTCCACAGTGATGTCCATCGTCGCAGTGCGGCCACTTCTGGGCAAGGGCTTGTTAAGCGCCCGGCCCATTGTTGATCCTGAAATTTCCTATCCGCTCTCGCTGGTTCGTTCGGACTCCAATCCGCTGTCGAATGCGGAAGCGGCCCTGCAGGAAATCATTGAGGAGCTGGTCACAACCATCGTCATCAAGGGCGGACCGACGCAAGACCGGACGGCTTGAGCGCTGGTTCAGTCCGCCAGCACCTGCCCATAGCCGGGGATGTGGGGCTTGAGGCCCAGCAGGTCGAGCATGTTGCGGGTGGTGCAGGCTGAGGTTGACGTGACAGGTATGCCCAGTGCGTCCTGCGCCAGTTGCAGCGCAGGTATCGACTGCATCTGCACACACGCTGACAGCACGACGACATCAACGCCTTTGGTGTTGAGTTTTTTGACGTCATCCAGCAGCAGCATGGGGTCGCGCCTGCCGACTTCGAGGTTGTCGGGAATCTCGAAGCAGATGCTGTCCTGTACTTCTATGCCTTCGCTCTCGATGTAGGCAACGACCTTGGCGGTCAATGGCTTCATGTACGGGGCCATCAGCGATATCTTTTTGGCGTTGAGTTTTTTCAGGCCGTGGATCAGCGCGCCGGCAGACGTCATGACTTTGGCGTCGGAGTTGTTCTCGTCGGCGATGCGCCTGAAGTCGGCCTCGACCTGGCGGTGGTAGCCCAGGCCCTGGGCCATGATGGCGACCAGGCAGGCAGTGCTCATCACATCGACTCTGGCATCGGACAGCTCGGCAGCGCAGCGCAGGCCTTCCTTGTTCATGTTGGCCAGCTCTTCGGGTGTGACCTTGTGCATGCGCATGCGGCTGGAGTGGAAGGTGAAGCGTTCGGGGTACAGCGCTTCGCGGGCGCGCAGCATCGCCGGGATCTCGGTCTCCATCGTGGTGTTGGAGCTGGGCACGATCTGGCCGATTCTGTAGAAGGGGTTCATACGGGAGAGTCTTTCAATTCAGGAAAAATCTTGCAGGCGCGCGCGCATGGCATCAGGAATCGGGACACCTTCGCGCTTGCCGGTGTTGCTGATGCAGATGGGTGAAAACCGGGCAGAAAAAATACGCCGCCCATCGGCCTGCGCGGCTTCGTAGCGGATGTCATAACTGTGTTTGCGGATAGCCGATACGGTGCCGCGAATCAGGAACTCATCATCCGGCCACAGCGCCCCGTGAAACTCGAATTCCATCCCCTTGCAGGGCGTATCGACAGCCATGCCCTTTAGCCATTCGCGCCATGAACCCTGGGCCAGCTCGCTGTAAAACAGGTTGTTGGCACTCAGCACAAACTCCGGGAAGCGGCCGGTGTACACCACGCCAGCCGGGTCACAGTCGGACCATCGCACCTTTCGCCTTACGACGAAGGGATGGCGCGACAGCACCGACTCGAAACTGTCGGTCGGTAAATCGCTCATGCCGCAACTCCTGCCGAACGGGGTTGGGCCGGCACCGCTTCGGCCTCGCTCATCACACCGGCGCGCACCAGTTGCCCAACCAGTTCAGGATAGCTGGCGGCCAGCCGGCCATTGCCCATGCGCCCGGTGCGCGTCATGTAATGGTGGATAAATTCCAGCGGAGAGAACTGGCGCATCCATCGGCCCATGTCCTCGTACCACATGTAGGATTTTTGCGAGGCACCAATCAGTTTGGCTTTCTCGGGACCGCGCAGCTTTTCAAATTTCTGCAGGCGGTGCGTGGGCGTCACCGAGCCATCGTCGCCATCGGCCGTCAATGCATCGGCCAAAGCCAGTGCGTCGTCCATCGCGATGCGCGTACCAGAGCCGATGGAAAAATGCGCGCTGGTCTCGGCGTCGCCGAGCAGCACCGTCTTGCCGCTGACGCTGCGAGCGTTGCGAATGACTGGGAACTGCCGCCATGTGGAGTTATTCGATATCAGCTGGTGGCCGTCCAGCTCGGGCGCAAACACGGTCTCGAACAGCGCCTGCCGCTGCCCGGCATCCATCGCGTCCATGCCCAGCAGCTGCCAGGTGGCATGGTCGCATTCGGCTACAAAAGTACTGTTGGCCTTCGAGTATGGGTAGTAATGCGCAACAAAAACGCCGCCCTTGTGTTCGCGGAACACCAGTGCCGAGGTGGGGAAGGCCTTGCCAACACCAAACCATGCGAAATGGTTGCTCAACGCCGAGTGGGTGGTACCAAAACCGGCTTCACCGGCTGAGCGGATCATTGAGTTAATGCCGTCCGCACCCACCACCACGTCGGCATCGAGCACTTCGGGCAGCCTGGCCGCATCTTCAAACCGCACACCGAAGCGAATGTTGACACCAGCATCACGCGCCGCTGTTTGCAACTGGTTGAGAAGATCCAGACGTGCAATCGCGCCACCGCCACCGTCAGGGCGTTTGATGGGGACTGCAGCGTCCCCCAGCGTGATGATCTGGTGCGTGGTGAAGGTCATGTTCCTGACCAGTGCCGCATGGGTGTGGGCATCTGCTGCCTCCAGCCTGTGCAGGCCAGCTGCGGCCAGAACGATGCCAAAGCCGAAAGTCGAATCGGGCTCGTTCTGCTCGACGATGTTGATCGTCCAGTTCGGAAAGCGCTTTTTAACGAGGATTGAAAAATACAGGCCTGCAGGCCCGGCCCCGACGACAGAAATTTTCATAGCGTTCCTGCTTCGGCAATGGTCAGGATGTCGTTGTCAAAGTGCGAGACCTTGCCTACCAGCCCGCCTGTTAACGCGCCGTGCCACACCGCAGGCTTGAAGCCCAGCTCCTTGCGCACCAGCTTCAGTTCACCCGCAGCCTGCAGCCTGTAATAACCACTCGCCGGGCCGCTGACGGTGATGCCGTCACGGCCGCGCGCATGCTCAACCAGCGGAAAAAACTCCGGCACATTCAGTACAAAAACAGAAATCATCTATGCGGCCTCCATCTCACGGGCCAGCGCGCCACCCTTGAGACACCAGACATCATCGATGCAGGTGAGCGTGCCCTTGTCTTCCAGATTCATCGCAGCTTCCAGCGTGCGGCCAGCATCGTCGATGTCAACGATCTCGAAGGGCCTGACCTGCCAGGTGATTTCCAGCGAGTAGCCGTTGGGGTCGTTGAAATAGATAGACTCGATCACCTCATGGCGAATCTGGTACTTGAGCTTGATGCCTGCAGCCTCGATTTTTGCGCGGCACTCCAGCAACTGCTCACGCGTTTCGACGCGCCATGCCGTGTGCGATGCACGGTAGCGGTAGTCGTCCAGCGCATTGGCAAACTCCGGCTTCTCCGCGCCTATGTAATAGAAAAAAGCAATCGTGCTGCCGTTGCCGCTGTCGAAGAAGAAGTGCAGGAAATCGGCATGGTCCTCCGGACCCCAGCCGCGCGCCGAAATGGCATGCACCAGCGGCAGCTTGAGCAGGTCGCGGTAGAAGTGCACGGTCTCACGCAGCTTCCAGGTAGGCCTGGCGGTGTGGTGGACACCTGCCAGTGGCAGGCCTCGTTGTCCTTGGGATGTTTCCATGATTTCTCCTTCTTTCAAACGCGGCTCAATGCCGCAAACTCATTCCTGCTTCAGGCCCGCTGCCTTGATAACGTCACCAAACAACGTGACCTCGTTACGGATAAATTGTTGTGCGCCTTCGGGCGTGCTGCCACGCGAGTAGGTGCCCATGCTGTGGAACTTTTCAATGACATCGGGCTGTTTGATGATGTCGTTGATTTCCTTGTTCAGGCGGGACACCACGTCTTTCGGTGTTCCTTTGGGTGCAATCATCGCGAACCACCCATACAGATTCAGGCCTGGCACGGTGTCCTTGGCCAGGGGAATACCTTCCAGGCCGGGAAGCACCGTCTCGGACGCGACTGCGAGTGCACGCAGCTTGCCCGAGCGCACCAGTTGCACCATGGCGCCCACGCCATCCACAAACAGCGGGACCTGGTTGCCGACCACGGCTTGCACTGCCTGGCTGGAGGTCTGGTAGGGGATGTTCTGGAACTGCACACCCGCCCGCCGACCCAGCAATTCACCGGCCAGATTGGGAATCGAGCCGCGTGACGAGCTTGCCAGCGCAACCGCGCCCGGCGCAGCCCTTGCGGCAGCAATAGCCTCCCCCAGTGTCCTGGCAGGGAACTCGGGATTGGACACAAACAGCATGGGCGTCACTGCAATGGTGGTGATGGGATCGAGATCACGCACCACGTCATAGGTAGCTTCCTTGTAAAGGAAAGGGGTGGTTGTCGCGACGGCCGCCTGCATCAGGCTCAACGTATAGCCGTCAGGCGGCGACTGGCGCAACTGGTTGACGGCAATCAGGCCGCCACCGCCCACACGGTTTTCAACAATCACCGGCTGGCCCAGCACACGGCCGAGCTTCTCGCCCATCAGGCGCGCCACCACATCGGGGGCGCTGCCCGGGCCGGACGGCACGATCAGCTTCAAGGGCTTTTGCGGCCAGGCCTGCGCATGTACCTGGCCTGTCAGCAAGCCGCCCAGAAGCAGCATCGGCACCATGGCCAGGGCGGAAAATAATTTCGTCATCTTCATTTTTTGTCTCCTGTTTAAATAATTTCAAGCAAATTTACGAACCGAACCTGTTGCTGCGAAGCCATTGCTGGATGACACGGCCAACCAGCGCCTGCCCCGACTCTTCGCCTTCTTTTAGCGCCTGCCCATGATGGTTGCCCCGTACCTTGTGACGCTCCTTGTCTTTTGCTGCAATCGATGCGTAGATTGCATCCATGTCCGACGGGAAAGCTGCCTGGTCTCCGGTGTATTCCAGCATCAGCGTTGGTGGCGTCAGGCCGGGGCCGCATTTCTCGAAACTGGCGTTCGACGACAGGCCGGACCACGTCGACAACCAGGACTCGGCCGTGATGAGGCGCGCAAAACCAACGCTGCCGAAATTGGAGGTGTAGGGATCGCGCCCCCACAGTGTGCCCACCTCACGGTCAGACGGGTCGATGGACAGGTCCCAGCAGCGCAAATCGGCATCGGTGCGCCAGAGCTGGTAGACCGGCGTGTGGCTGACCTGCATCTTCAGTTGCGGCGCAACGGCAGCGCCGTCTTCCTGCAGTTGCTTGAGCTGTTTGCGGGCTTTGGCCTTTTCTTTCAATGCAGCCTTTGCGCGTTCATCCAGCCGCTGCACACGTGCGCGTTGCGCGGCACGGTAGCGTTCAACAAAGGCGGCGCTGTAATTCGAAGTCGCAGGCGCCGGTTTGAAACCGTTCGCTTCGCTGAACGGATCCAGCGCAGGGTCTGTCGAGAACACATCGTTTTCATCAGTGACAGACGGATCTATGCCGTTCATCAGCAAGCGACCCTGCCCCGGGTGCGGTGAAACAAATACCAGCCCATCGGGCGCAGGCATGTCTGCTTCCGCGAGCTTGACGGGCCGGCCTGCAGGCGTGTGAGTGATGCGCGCTTCGGGCGCCAGCAGCGCCTGATGGGTATAGAAGGCGTACAGGCCAGCGCCGCCGGAGATGCCCATCAGGATGATGCGTTTGAAACCCAGCTTCTTCAGGTGTACGACGGCTGCCGCGACATCAAGAATCGCAAGTTCATGTTCCAGCCGCAGATCGTTGCCAATGGAACGCGGCGCCTGCACCCAGCAGGCGCACTGCGCATCCAGCACGTCGGGCACCAGATAAGGCGTGCCTGAGAACTCGCGCGGGTGCATGGTGCAGACGACGGTGTCTTCCTGGCCGGTTTGTGTGTAGAGAAAGCCCAGCGTACGCTGGTTGTCAGCCGTCTTCAGCGCGTAGGGGCGGAGCGTGTAAGGCCGCTCCATGCGGGCCGGGTTCCAGCCTGCGCCGCGAAGACCAGCCGTCACTTTGGCTTTGGGCAGCGCTGCGGCTGCCGGTACGGACGTGTTGTCGCTCATTGTTTGTCCTCAGTTGCAGTTACAGGCGCAAACACCGGCAACGAATATTTTTCATCCAGTGGCCGGAAGGTGACTTTTACCCGGTCACCTATGCCCACCTTGTCAACGTCGCAATCGACGATGTTGGTGAGCACCGTCACGCCTTCGTCCAGCCGTACATAGGCAATCACAAAGGGGTTGGGCACACCACGCCGGGTGACGCTGTAGCTGTAGATGTCGCCCGTACCCCGGGCGTCCATCCACGATGTATTGGCGCTGCCGCACAGCGGGCAGATGACACGCGGGTAGTAGTGGCACTTGCCGCAGTCGGCGCAGGTCTTGAGCAGCAGACGACCCTGGCCGGCGGCTTCGTAGAACGGCTCCGATTCGGGGTTCATCGGCGGTGTAGAAAATATCTGTTCCACGACTAGCCCCTTTCCAGAACGAGTGTGGCACTGCCATGGCGCGTGCCTAGCAGGCCGCCTATGCCTTGCACCACCGCCAGGTCGCAGTTGTTAACCTGCACCGCGCTGTGCGCGTGGCCGCGCAGCTGGCGCACGGCTTCTATCACCTTGGTCATGCCGCCACGGTTGCCCGGATGGTTGTTGCAAAGGCCACCGCCATCGGTGTTGAAAGGCAATTTGCCGCTGCCGGAGATCAGATTGCCGTCCGCGACGAAACGCCCTCCCTCGCCTTTTTTGCAAAAGCCCAGGTCTTCCAGTTGCATCAGCACGGTGATGGTGAAGCTGTCGTAAATCGAGGCGTACTTGATGTCTGATGGTTTGACGCCCGCTTCTTCAAACGCGGCCCGGCCAGACTGGCGTGCGCCGGTGTACGTCAGGTCGACCTGGCCGCCCAATTGGCCCTTGACGGCTTCGCCTGCACCCAGGATATTGACTGTAGGCTGCCTGAGCTTTGCGGCGATCTCCGGCCTGGCCACGATGACGGCGCCGCCCCCATCGGTCACCACACAGCAATCCATGCGGTGAAGCGGGTCTGCCAATACCGGCGACGCGAGCACGTCTTCCACCGTCACGACCTCCCGCAGCATGGCGTTGGGGTTGTGCTGCGCATGGTGCGAGGCAGCGACCTTGATCCAGGCGAGCTGTTCGCTGGTCGTACCGTACTCATGCATATGGCGCATCGCGCACATGCCATACATGTTCACAGGGCCGCCCCCATAAGCAAGCTCGAAATGAATATCTGGCGAACTGGAGCCATAGTTGCGGGCCTGCATGCCGCTGGACCCCTCAGAACGTGGTCGGCCTGCCAGCGTGATGAGCGCGATGTTGCATTTCCCGGCGGCAATTGCCTGCGCGGCGTGGGAGACATGCGACAGGTAGGAGGCGCCGCCGATCTCCGTTGAGTCCAGGTGGCGCACGTTGAGGCCGAGATAGTCCAGCATGGACACAGGTCCCATGCCTGGTGCATCGCCAGCGCAGAAATAGCCGTCGATATCCCTGATCGACAGGCCCGCGTCATCAAGTGCGCCTTTGGCCACTTCGGCATGAAGCTGGGCAACCGATTTGTCGGGTGCCTTCCGGGTCGGGTGTTCATAGGCGCCTACGATGCAGGCCTTGTGTTTGATGGTCATGTAGTTTTGGGGGAGAGTTTTTCGCTGTGCTGCATGGCCGTTTTTTCGGCCAGCCTGGCGCAGGCAAAGACAGTCTGCAAATGGGGTACTTGCACATTCGCACGAGCAGCCAGTTCAATGATGGCGCCCACCATTGCGTCCAGCTCAAGCGGCCGGCCGATCTCAAGGTCCTGCAGCATGGAGGTTTTGTGAGCGCCCATCTTGACCGTGGCCTCCACCAAGCTGGAAGCGGTTTCATCGATGGTGATGCCGACAGCTGCCGCAACACTCGCTACCTCGTCGAGCAGCGCGACTAGCACAGGCGTCATCGCCGGGTCGGCGGCAATCTCGCCCAGCGTTGACCGGGTCACACAGCTGACAGGATTAAATGCCGCATTGCGCCAGAGCTTGGCCCAGACATGCCGGCGGATATCGGCAACCGGCTCTGCAGCAATGCCGCAGCGTTGCAACACCTCGGCGATTTCCTGGATTCGGGCAGACACCTGCCCGTCCAGCTCGCCCATCACCAGCCGACCCTTTCCGGCCACCTTCACCTGGCCCGCTGAAGTGATGGTGGACGCGACGTACACAACACCACCCAGGACAGACGCGGGGGGAACAGCTTTGGCAAGCCTGCCCCCGGGGTCCACCGACTCCAATCCCGAAGGCGTCACACTGTTGCCAAGGGCATACCACCACGGCAGCCCGTTCTGCAGGCTTAGCAGCACCGTGCCTGTCGAGGCCAGCGCCCCCAGCTCTTCCACTACAGCGTTCAGCTGGTAGGCCTTGAGCGCGACGACCATGACGTCGCATCCCTGCGCAGAAGTGATGTCGCGCACCAGCCGGGTGACATTCACGTTTTTTCTGCCGAAGCGGCCTTCGTCGATGTCAATGCCGCCAGCCTCTATGGCCGAGAACTGGGCACCGCGCGCAACAAGCGTGACGTGTTCGCCAGCCATAGCCAGTTTGGCGGCCATCCAGCTCCCCACCGCGCCAGCGCCGAGTACACCGATTTTCATGGTGTCACTGCCCCAACATGACGGTTTCAGACTTCATCGTTGCTTAGTCCCGATACAGACGCAAGGGGTTGTCCACAAGCACCTGCTTTAAAACAGCATCATCGCCGTCGGCGAAATCAAACATCAGGTTCATCAGGTCGGCCTCATCTGGCGGCGCATCGCCGGGCGCGCGCGGGTCCTTGTACATGACGTGGGGCCAGTCAGTACCCCACAACACGCGTGAAGGTGCAGTTGCAATCACCGCCCGGCCAAAAGGAACAGCATCCGCATACGAGGGCGCACCGGTCGCGGACCAGCGGTCGCTGTTGCCCAGCTGTATCCAGCAATGCTCATGGCGATGCAGGGCCAGCAGTGACTGAAAGCCAGGATGTTCCGCACCATCACGCACTCGTACCTGACCGATGTGGTCAATCACCACGGTGGTCGGCAACTTCGCCAGGATGGGAGCGAGCTCGGGGATGTCCACAGTCTCAAGATGAACCTTGACGTGCCAGCCAAGTTCGGCGATACGGTCGACACAGCGCAGGAAGACCGCCATGTCCGGACGCTTTTTCAGGAAAGACGCGAAGTGAAACCGCACGCCCCTGACGCCTGCGTCATTCAACAACGCCAGTTCTGCATCGGAGGTGTTGCCGTCCATCACAGCGACACCGCACAGACGCGGGTTGGACTTCAGTTGCGCAGCAAAGCGCGACGCGACCGGCACGACGGAGGTCGCCTGTATCAGCACGCCACGGTCCATGCCTATCGTTTTGTGCATGTGGTCCAGCGCGGCCATGGGTGCAGTGAACGGGCTGTAGGCTGCCGTCGCATCAGCAGCATTCGTATCTTCGGGTTCAAACACGTGGAAGTGCGTGTCCCATGAGCCCGCAGGCGGCATGCGGCGCGGCGCGGTTGGTGCCGGGTTGTAGGCGGGAACGAATCCCTTGCTGGGCTGGGTCATCGTCAGTCCAGCTTGATGCCGGCATCCTTGATGGTCTTGCCGTAACTGGCAGCTTCGCGGCTGATGGTGTCGCGAAACTGTGCTTCGGTATTGCCCACCACTTCGAGCCCGACTTCGCCGAGTTTGGCCTTGATGTCCGGTGCCTTGATAATGACGCGCACGTCCTCGCCGATCTTGCGGACTACAGCTGCGGGCATGCTGGCAGGCGCTACCAGTGCAAACCAGGAGCGGACATTGAAGCCGTTGTAACCAGATGCAGCAACGGTTGGCAGGTCGGGCAGCGATTCCGCCCGAGTCGAACCGGTGGTCGCCAGCCCGCGCAGTTTGCCCTCTTTCAGGTGCGGCAGGTAGGGGAGCAGGTCGCTGATGGTCATATCGAGGTCGCCACCCAGCAGGGCCTGCAGCGTTGGCGCGCTGCCCTTGAAGGGCACATGCACCATCTCTATGCCGGCAGCGCGTTTGAACATTTCACCAGCGACCTGACTGATGATGGCCCCGGTACCATAGCTGACCTTGCCGGGGTTGGCTTTTGCATAGGCAACAAACTCCGCCAATGTGCGGGCCGGCACCTTGGGGTTTACTGATACCAGAAGCGACTGCTCGGTCAGGATGCTGATCGGCGTGAAGTCCTTGATAGGGTCGTAGGGAAGCTTTGAATAGAGCGTCTGGTTCATGGTCAGCGTGAAGTCGATGGGCATGAACAGCGTGTGGCCATCGTTGGCCTGTGCTGCGACCTGCGCCGCTATCAGGGTATTGCCGCCAGGCCGGTTGTCGATGAGGACCGACTGACCCCACTTCTCGGAAAGCTTTTGCGACAGGATGCGCGCCAGCACGTCGGTACTGCCCCCGGGCGGGAATGGAACGATGATGCGCACCGGTTTGGTCGGCCATGCCTGCGCAGATGCGGTCAGGCCGAACGAGGCAAGCAACGCGGCCGCGGCTATGGTCTTCAAAAAATTGATGCGTGTCAGATTCATGATGTCTCCTGTTGGTTTAAATGACTGTTTAGCCTGCAAGGCTTTCCTGGCGCTTCTTCTTTTCATCCTTCAGCTTCGCCGCGATCATGTCGCGCAGCAAAGGTTTGCTGATCTTTGCGGAACTGGTGGTGGGCAGCGTGTCGATCTGCTCGACACGCTCTGGCCATTTGTATTTGGCAAGGCCCTTCTGGCGTAAATACTCCCCGAAATCCCTGACCGTCGGTACAGCGCTGCCGCGCTCCATCACCACAAAGGCGCAGCCCTTTTCGATGTAGTCGTCATCAGGCATGGCAACCAGCGCGACATCAATCATGTCGGGGTAGCCGCGCAGCGCACGCTCGACTTCATCGCAACTGATTTTTTCGCCGGCGCGGTTGATGACGTCCTTCAGACGGCCTTCAAAAACGAAGTAGTCCTTGCCGTCTATCTGGCGACGCGACATCAGATCACCCGAGCGATAAAAGCCGTCCTCCGTGAAAGCGGTGGCGTCCCTGTCAGCCGCGTCGTAGTAGCCACGGATCGTGTAGGGCCCGCGGCATATCATTTCGCCAACCACACCCAGCGGCACAGGATCACAGGTGCCAGGCGTCACGATCAGCACTTCATCATGCAGGCTGACCGGCCGGCCTACGGTTTCATCGAGTGCAGCTACCGGGTCATCGTCGCGGGTCGTGACGATCAGGCCCTCTGCCATGCCGAAGACATGGATGCCCGGCAAGCCCAATTCTTCGCGCACTGTTTTTGAATTGGAAGCGGTGACCACACCTTTTACGCGCGATCGGTCAAAGGTGATCGTACGCAATGCTTCCTTTACGCGGGACAACAACGGCCTGGGCAGGAACATCCAGGTTGGGCTGTAGGCTTGAAAGATGCGGGCGAGCCCCTCGACCGTGAGGTCGTTATCAGTCACAATGGCCCCGCCATACAACAAGGTCGGGCCCCAGTGGCAGACCATGCCTGCGTTGTGGATCATTGGTCCCGCACAAAAAACGACTTCGTCAATGCCCCGCCCTGCCCACTCGAACACACTGCGCATGTTGTACAGGTATTCGGACTGGAAGCGCGGAATGATTTTGGGAACACCGGTGGTGCCGCCGGAGAGCTGAAAGACCACCGGCTGGCGCGGGTCCAGCTGTGCAGCCACGATGGTCACTGCATCACGTACGGCATAGCCTGCACCGCTGGCTGACAGTTGCTCCAGCGCGATGGCGCCTTCCGGAGCAACGCCTGCATGCCCCGCAACAATCACATGTTCTAGCGACGGCGCAATGTTTTTCATGCCGATGGCAAAAGCGGTGTGGTCGAACTTCGCATCGCCGGCTTGCACAAAATAGGCCTTCGCCCTGGCATGGTTGGCGAGGTAGCCGATCTCCGCTTCGCGGTGGCTATAAAGCGTACATATGGGAATGACGCCGGCTTTCCAGCAGGCCAGCAAAGACTTGATCAACGCCGCGCCGTTGGCCATCTGGAAGATGGCACGGTCAAGGGGCTTCAGCCCTATAGCCAGCAGGCCGGCCGCCATGACATCGGTTTCATGATCGAGTTCGGCATAACTCATGCGGCCTTCGGAGCCGACCAGTGCCGTCCGGTCAGCAAACGCGTCAAAGGCCTGGCGGTATGCAGCGACAAGGGTCTGGCCGGTATCGACACCGCGATCAGCATCACGCTGCAACGATTCATCCGATGGGTAGACAACGCCGGGGAGCCTGTTCTGGAGTGGAGTCATAAATCGCAGTTTCAGCAAATTAGTTAGAATCTTCTCTTGTGTCGAATATTCGACATTAAAGACGATTCTAGACATTTATCGGCGGGCGCGTCAACAGGGTTAGACCGAGGGTTACGAATTTGCAGCAACCGTGAACAGTCGCCAGTTCTGAAGTTCTCGCTGACTAGAATCAGCTGCAGGACAGGTACAGCGCAGCATCAGCCGCCGGTCCGCTGGTACACCGAAACGAAAAGGCGGAATGGTTTGACTTCAACAAAAAAAACGCCGGTACGCAAGACAACCGCTACGCGCCCCGCGCCGGTGGCGACGCTGCGAAAAGACCTGATACGAGAGAACCTGCTGGACAGGTCCGCCGAGCTTTTTGTGCGCCGCGGTTATGCGAACACCCGCATACAGGACATCGCCGAGGAAATGGGCCTGGCGCGCTCTTCGCTGTACCACTACTTCAAGAGCAAGGACGAGGTGCTGCAGGCTCTGACCGAAGAAATCGCCGCGCAAAGCGTTGAGCGGCTGGAAGCCTTGCGCGCGAACAGGCAACTGACGCCTGTCGAGCGGCTGCACCAGGCCATATTGGGCAGCGTCTCCAGCAAACTCCATGGCGGCGTACGTTTCCGGATGCTGGACCGTATTGAGGCCGAGCTGCCGGAAGAAATACGTGCGGCGTTCAGGGTCGCGCGGCGCCGTGTGCTTGAGCTGACAACAGAAATCATTGAAAGCGGCATACAGTCCGGCCATTTCCGTCCTGTGGACGCGAAGATCACCGCCTTCTCGATACTCGGCATGTCCAACTGGACCGCCTGGTGGTATTCACCCGGCGGCGGGCATTCGCCCGAACAGATCGCCCAGACCATGACGGACTTGATCCTGGGCGGCCTGCTTAACGAGGGTGCGCCCACACAACCGGTGGACACCATTGCCGCGACGATAGGCCAGCTGAAAAACCAGGTCGCGCTGCTGGAACGCCTGTACGGCGCAGTCGGATCCGAAAAAAGCTGAACGCCGGAAAAGCCGGGGTGACCGCCAGCGCAGCAAACTCACGCCTGCGGCGCATCAGGTATTCCCCCGCTGCATCAAAGGCTGGCCCTACCTACAATCTGCTTCATGACGGAAGCCCCACAGCCCAAAGCGCGACAAGGACTTATCGGTTATTGGTGGGCACCGGTCGCACTGGTCGCCGTTGCCCTGGCCGTCATCGCCTACCTGCATCCTTACCAGCCGCTGGACCTGTCCGATCTGCCACCCGGGCTTGTCGCCAGTGCCGGTGCACTGAACAAAGGTTTCGGTGAACGTGTAGGACGTTCCTTCAAATACGCGACCCGACGCACGTACTCTTCCCCGTCAGGGGCGATAGATGTTGAAATACGTGTGACGCTTCAGCCACTCGAAAACGGACTGGTGATGCGGCAGGATGACTGGTATGACGTCAAGGGCAGGAACGTCGTCTATCAGGAACGCTACATACTATTTCGAAACCTGTTCTCGGTACACACGCGCAGCCGGGAGGTTGCGCCCCTGGTTCACGACCTGATGGGGCGCATCGGCTGGTACAACGATTCGGTTAGCAGCATCGACAGCCAGTTGCAGGGCAGTACCCCGGATGCCCCGGACTGGAAACTCGACATGACCATGGCACGTGTATCGGACACCGATGGCAAAGGCCTGACATTGCAAAGCACCAGCTACCAGCGCACGCTCCACTGCGAACGTGCCGGCAACATGGATGCGGCCAGCATAGGGGCGATTGCCTCCGGAAGTTACCCGCGTGTCAGTTGCATCAGCACCTCCAGCGACCAGCCTGCGGAACGCCGCTCGGAATACGTCTGGCTGCCACAACACGGCATTTTTCTGCTTTTGGGATTTCGACAAAAAGGGGAAACCATGACTACACCCACAGATAACCCAGGTGAACTGGCCGTCAAGGGAAACCTTGTGGCGTTTGAGGTGCTGCCGCTCAGCGACTGACCACGCAACGCGTCAATAAAAAACCCGCCTAAGCGGTTTTTTTTATTGACCGGCCGCAAGGCATCAGCCCATGTGCAGGCCACCATTGAGCGAGAAGTCCGCGCCTGTGGCATATCCACCTTCGTCGGAAGCGATCCAGGAAATAATGGATGCGATTTCTTCCGGCTGGCCCAGACGCTTGGCCGGCACGCCGGCAACAATCTTCTCCAGCACATCGGGGCGTATGGCCTTCACCATGTCGGTGCCGATGTAACCGGGGCTGACAGTATTGACGGTCACGCCTTTGGCAGCAACCTCCTGCGCCAACGCCATCGTAAAGCCGTGCAGACCTGCTTTGGCCGTTGAGTAGTTGACCTGTCCGAACTGGCCCTTCTGGCCGTTGACCGACGAAATGTTGATGATGCGGCCGTAACCACCTTCAATCATGCCTTCGATGACCTGCTTGGTCACGTTGAACATGCTGTTCAGGTTGGTGGAAATCACCGCATCCCAGTCGGCCTTGCTCATCTTGCGGAACTGGCCATCGCGCGTGATACCGGCGTTGTTGACCAGCACGCTGACAGGGCCGTGGTCCGCCTTGACCTTGTCGAAAGCCGCGACGGTGGAATCCCAGTCGCCGACATTGCCGACCGATGCGTAAAAGGTGTGGCCGAGGGCTTTTTGCTCATCGATCCATTTGGTGAAGTCGCGCGTGGGGCCGCAACCGGCGACCACGGTAAAGCCGTCCTTGGCCAGTCGCTGGCAAATGGCGGTTCCAATGCCACCCATACCGCCGGTCACATAAGCTACTCTTTTTGTTGACATTTGTTCTCCTGATATGTCGATGTCGATTTGATTGGCGGTTTGACACACTATCTTTTCAATAGCTGGCAATGCCCGTTTCCAACGGCATTACCAGCAATTGTTGTACCCGATATTCAGCGTTCGATAGTGAGGGCAACCCCCATGCCGCCACCGATACACAGGCTTGCAATGCCTTTTTTTGCATCCCGCTTTGCCATCTCGTGCAACAGGGTCACCAGGATGCGGCATCCGGATGCACCAATCGGGTGTCCAATGGCAATTGCACCGCCGTTGACGTTGACCTTGCTGGTGTCCCAGCCCATTTGCTGGTTGACAGCGCAGGCTTGCGCGGCAAAGGCTTCGTTGATTTCCAGCAGGTCCAGATCCTGGGCCTTCCAGCCAGCACGCTCCAGAGCCTTGGTTGACGCAGGTACAGGCCCCATACCCATATAGGCCGGGTCAAGGCCCGTGGTGGCATAACTGGCGATCCGGCCCATGGGCTTGAGACCCAGTGCCGCAGCTTTCTTTGCCGTCATTACCATCACGGCAGCAGCGCCATCATTGATGCCGGAAGCATTGCCGGCCGTGACGCCGCCCGCCTTGTCGAAAGCGGGGCGCAGGCCAGCCAGGCCTTCCGCTGTGCTCTTGCGGTTGATGAATTCGTCAGCCGCAAACACGATGGGGTCGCCTTTTTTCTGGGCGATCGAAAACGGCACGATTTCGTCCTTGAACTTGCCCGCATCCTGCGCCGCAGCAGCCTTGGTCTGGCTGGCGAGCGCCAGTGCATCCTGCATCTCGCGGTTGATGTCGTATTTTTTCGCGACATTTTCGGCAGTGATGCCCATGTGGTACTGGTTGTAGACATCCCACAGGCCATCAACAATCATCGAGTCGATCATCTTCCAGTCACCCATGCGCTGGCCTTCACGCGAGCCGTTCAGCACATGCGGCGCCAGGCTCATGTTTTCCTGTCCGCCGGCAATCACGATCTCGCTGTCACCGGTAGCCACGGCCTGTGCCGCCAGCATCACGGACTTCAGGCCGGAGCCGCACACCGCATTGATGGTCAGGCCGGGAATGCCGTTGGGGAAACCCGCCTTGATGACAGTCTGGCGCGCGGGATTCTGGCCCACGCCAGCAGCCAGCACCTGACCCATGATGACTTCACCAATCAGGTCGGCCGACAGGCCTGAGCGCTCCAGCACGGCACGGGCGACCGCGGCACCCAGCTCAGTTGCCGGTGTTTTCGCCAGTGCACCGCCAAATTTGCCGACTGCGGTACGGGCTGCTGAAACGATAACGATGTCTTCCATGATGTCTTTCCTTTGTGAAACCTGTTGGGGATTGATTGTGAAATTCAGGAGGCCTGATCAGGCCTTGACCTTGACGTAGCTGCCCGGTGCGGGCTCCAGTGCCTTGTATTTTTTGCTGCCGTAGGTTTTAGGCGCGGCAATCTGTTTGCCGGAATGTCCCTTGAGCCAGCCGGACCAGTCGGTCCACCAGCTGCCGGGGTGTTCGGTCGCCGTTTTCAGCCACTCGGCCTGCGTCTGCGGAAACTTGTTCGCGGGCAGTTTGTCATTGGTCCAATAGCTGCGCTTTTTCTTGGCTGGCGGGTTGATCACGCCAGCGATGTGACCCGACGCACCCATGACAAAACGCTTCTTGCCGGGCAGATGCTGGGTCGATGCATAGGCGCCGCCAATCGGCACGATATGGTCTTCGCGCGAACCATACACGTAAACAGGAATATCTACCTTGCCCAGATCGACCTTCTGGCCGCAGACCATTGTTTTGCCGGGCTGGACCAGGTTGTTCTCGAAGTAGGTGTTGCGCAAATACCAGGCGTAGAACGGACCCGGCAGGTTGGTCGAATCGCTGTTCCAGTACAGCAGGTCAAAGGGCGGCGGCGTTTCACCCTTCAGGTAGTTGCCAACCACGTAGTTCCACACCAGGTCGTTAGGCCGCAGGAAACTGAAGGTTGAAGCCAGGTCCTGCCCCTTGAGCAAACCGCCCTTGCCCATTTCCGACTCTCGCTGGCTGACGGTACTTTCGTCGATAAAAATATCCAGGATGCCGGTATCGGTGAAATCCAGAAAAGACGTGAGAAGGGTTGCGCTGGCGGCCGGCTTTTGCCCCTTGGCGGCAAGTACTGCGAGTGCCGTCGCCAGTATGGTGCCGCCCACGCAAAAGCCCAGGGTATTGATGGTTTTCGCGCCGGAGATCTCCTGCACCACGGAGATCGCCTTCATGGCCGCATGCTCGATGTAGTCTTCCCAGGTTTTGCCCGTCATCGACTCGTCCGGGTTTCGCCAGCTCACGACAAAAGTGCGATGACCCTGGCTGACTGCATAACGGATGAGGGAGTTTTCGGGCTGCAGGTCCAGGATGTAAAACTTGTTGATGCAGGGTGGCACCAGGAGGAAGGGTTTTTCATAGACCTTCGCTGTCAGCGGCTTGTATTCAAGCAACTGGAAGAACTCATTCTCAAAAACCACTGCACCTTCTGTCGTGGCCACATTTTTACCAACCTCGAAAACACCTTCATCAGTCATCGACACATGGCCCTGCTTGATGTCATGCAGCAGGTTGGCAAGGCCCTTGGCAATGCTCTCGCCCTGGGTGTCAATGGCTTTTTTCTGGGCTTCGGCATTGAGAGTGAGGAAGTTGCTGGGCGCAGAAGCGGCCATCCACTGCTCAACCGCAAAACGCACTCGGGCTTTGGTTTTTTCGTCGCCCTGCACCGCTTCAGCCAGGCCCATCAGCGTGCGGGCATTGAGCAGGTAATTGGCTGCGGCAAATTTCGAGACCGGGTTTTCATTCCATGCGTCGGCAGAAAACCGGCGATCTGCTGCGGGCGGTATAACACTGCCCGCCTGCACGCTCTGGTTCCAGAGGATCGACGCTTCTTCAAGATAGGTTTGCTGGATTTTCTGCAACTGTGCCGAATCAAAACTGACTTGCGGCTGCGCCTGCCTGAAAGCCGAAAGACCCATTTGTGGAAAGCCTGCAGGCCCTGCAGCGGCGTCCAGGACATTGGCACCGCCAAACGAGCCCATGGCCTGCTGCAAGCCCTTTGTGAAGGTCTCTTGCATCTGTTGGGCAGCCTTTGCCCAGTTTGCGTCAGAATTCATCATGTCTCCCGGAACAGCCAGTCTTCAGGACTTCCTGCAATATGCATACCATCCCGAACCGCAATTCTAAAGTCCGCATGGGCGCTTTATGTATTTAGTTGTCATTGCGTGGCTCTACGTAGTCCTGATGATGAGTGTGGCCGAGGCCACCAACACAACAGGCACTCTTCTCGGGGCCATCATTACCTTTTTTCTTTACGGTTTGGGGCCCGTCTCACTGGTGGTTTACCTGATGGGTGCGCCCGCGCGGCGCAAGGCCATCAAGAAGCGCCAGGCTGAAGAACTTGCCAGGACTATCGCCCCACAAAGCGCAGATTCGCAAATCACAAGCCAGGACAACAACAACGAGAAAACAGGGCGGTCCTGACCAGCTCCTGCTCAGGCTACTTCAGGCAGACGCAGGCGGGCGAACCTTGTAGTCCATGCTTTTGAGGAGATCAATCGTCTCCCTCAACAGCCGCGTGTTCGGCCCGGCACGCGGCACCGCCAGCACCATGTTGATGTTTACTGCAGGTGGCCCGATCCGCGCATGCTGTAGGGCGAGGCCGGGTGCGCCGAGAGCCAGCGCCCCATCCGGCAGTATGGTGCAGCCAATGCCCTGCGCAACCAGCGACAGCACGGTGTTGACGGCCCCCACTTCTGCGACCACTTTCAGTTCGATATGGCGCGGCCTGGTCAGCGCATCGATCAGGCTCCGGATCGCATTGGGCGCGCCCGGCAACACCATCTGGTAGCGCGCCAACGCCGTGATGCCTACACGTGCCGGCAGTTTGGGCGCATTAGCAGATGCAACCAGCACCAGCGATTCCTGCAGCAAGGGAAAAAACGACAGTTGTGGGCTGGCAGGCGGATCAAACAGCAGTGCCAGGTCAAGTTGCCCCGCAATCAGTGCCTGACGCAATTGCGGGCTCTGGCCCTCGGTTACGGAGATAACTGCACGTGGCAGACGCTCCCGGAAGCGTTTGACCAACAGGGCACTGTGGCCCAGCGCAATGCGCGGCGGCAATCCGACGGAAACACGACCAGGCGGGCTGCGATTGAGATCATGGAGTTCCTCGCGTGCCCGGCCGGCGCCCTCCAGCATTCGGCGCGCGTGGACCAGCAACGCAGTACCTGCTTCCGTCAGCGCTACGCCACGTCCGGTTCGAATCAGCAGCCGGTGCCCCAGGTCGGCCTCCAGCAACGCAATCTGCCGGCTGAGCGTGGGCTGCGCCAGCTTCAGAGTCGCTGCCGCACGGCTGAAGCTGCTTGCATCAGCGACGGCAACAAAATAATGCAGTTTTTTCAGATCCATAGAGATTAAACATAGCTGATATAGAGGCTATGCCATTTTCAAGTGTCCCGGATCTCCATAATTTTGTCCATGACAACGAGACCACTCACCGGGCGTGTGCCACGCGAAGCAATACGCAGCCTCACGCTGACTCGACTGGCGCCCACCTTGCTTGATCGCTTTGCAAAGCTGGAAGACCTGACCGGCACCGCCTCGGACGCAATGGACAACCTCGGACTCTTTGGCGCCATACCTGCATCTGTACTGGGACCGACATTGCCCGCCAAACGCCTGATCGGCCAGGCCGTCACCGTGCGCAATGTGGAGCGCACCGGAAGCGCCACCCTCAACGCACAAAACGGCAAGGGAAAGATGGGAGAGCATGAGGCCTATAACCTCGCGGATCCCGGCGATGTTGTCGTCATCGAAGGCCTTACCGGGGTCTCCAACATGGGCGGCCAGTCTGCGAGCGTCGCCCATCGCGCAGGCTGTGCTGGCGCCGTTATCGACGGCTCATTTCGAGACCCCGACGCCTCTCGCAGCCTCGGCTTTCCGGTCTGGGCACGTGGCGTTACGCCTATTACAGGCAAATGGCGCCTTGAAACCATAGAAATCAACGGGCCCGTCCGCATTGCAGGTGTTGCCGTCAATGCCGGGGACCTGGTGCTTGCCGATGAAGCCGGCATCGTGTTTGTACCTTTTGCCCACGTCGCCGCAGTTCTTGAGCAGGCAGAAAAAATCGACAGCGGCGACACGCTACAAAAGGCCGACATCAAGGCAGGTGTGGACCTGGCCACACTTGCCGCCACGAAATACAAATGAACAGACGACTGACAAATGAGCCTATGAACGAACAGACCATCAATCGCGATCCCACCGCAGAAACCGGCGTTGTAATCAACTGCGTCGTTCAGTCTGCCGACATCCTGGGTGAAGTCCCGCGTTGGTGCGAACGCACGCAAAAGCTCTGGTGGGTGGATGTGCGGCGCCCTGCACTGCAATGCTGGGAACCCACAACCGGCGAATACACAGCGCGGCGTCTGCACCCCGATCTGGTTACCGGCTCCATGGTTCTCCGCAAGGGCGGCGGCTTCCTGCTGGCAACCGCGTCCGGAATCTATCTTGAAGATTCAGGCGGCAGGCAGGCAGCGATGCGCATTGCCCACCCTGAAGAAGGCAAGCCCGGCATGCGGATGAACGACGGCAAATGTGACCGGCGGGGACGCTTCTGGGTCGGCAGCATGCATGACACGGTGCGAGAGCCGACGGGAACGCTGTACCGGATAGATGCAGATCACGGCTACACGCCCATGCTGCAAGACTTCGTGCTGCCCAATGCGCTCTCGTGGAGTCCGGACGACAGCACCATGTACTTCGCCGACACCCACAACCAGATGATGTGGGCCTTCGATTACGACATTGATGCCGGGGAAATCTCCAACCGACGCATTTTCAGGGACTGGACTTACCAGGCCGGCCGGCCCGACGGAGCAACTGTGGACGCAGAAGGGTTTATCTGGGTCTGCATGGTTGCCACCGGCCACCTTGTGCGGCTGGCACCGGATGGCCGCATTGACCGGACCATACAACTGCCGGTAACCAACCCGACCTGTCCCGCCTTTGGCGGCGCGGACTACAGAACGCTTTACATCACCAGCCACTCGCAGCGCTTCACGCCCGAGCAGCAGGCGAGGGAACCGCTGGCGGGCGCCCTGCTCTCGCTGGATGTCGGGGTACGCGGACTCCCCGAACCTTGTTTTGCAGGCTGATCTTTTTTACCAAACCAACGGAGACAACACCATGCGTCGTTTGAAATTTTGTGCAGTGCTTTCAGCCTGCCTGGTCACCAGCCTCGTCAATGCCCAAAGCAGCAATGACTCGATCAGGATCATCGTGCCGTTTGCAGCTGGCGGCCCCGCGGACCAGATCGCACGCATCGTTTCCACGCCTCTGGGCAACCTGCTCGGCAAGCCGGTCGTCGTCGACAATCGCGGCGGCGCCGGTGGCGTCATCGGCGTGGCAGCCGCAGCGAAGGCGCCACCAGACGGATTGACCCTGCTTCTCACCACCTCCAGCATCGTCTTCACCGCAGGCACGACGCCCAGGTTGCCCTACAACCCGCGCAAGGATGTAGAACCGCTTTTCCTGCTGGGTGAAGTACAGACGATGATCGCTGTACGCCCATCGCTGGGCGTGAACAACATGGCAGAGCTGGTCGCCAAAGCCAGGGAGCCCCGCAAGCTCAACTACGGAACCACCGGCGTAGGCGGCACCATGCACATTGGCGCTGAACTGCTGGGCAAGGCAGCCAACGTGTCCATGGTGCACGTCCCCTACCGCGGCGCAGCCCCGGCACTGGTCGACCTGATGGGCGGTAACGTGGATTTTGTAAACGCGGATGTTCCTGTGCTCCGGCCTTACATCAAGGATGGACGACTCAAGGGCCTGGTGATTTTTGACACCAAACGCTCACCACAACTGCCCGACGTGCCCACGGCAGCCGAAGTCGGCATGCCTTCACTTCAAATGACCAACTGGTACGGTGTGCTGGTGCCGGCAGGCATGGCACCGGATGTACGCCAGAAGATTGAAACCGCGCTGGCTGCTGTCGTAAAACAACCGGACGTCGCCGCGAAACTGGCAGAAGCCGGCTTCAGCAATCCACGCGATCACGTCGGTTTCAAGGCTCGCCTTGACGCCGACTTTGACCGCTGGCTTCCCTGGCTGAAAGAAGCCAACATCCGCACCGAATGACGGCAGGCAAACGCCGGCTGCTACAACTGGGGCCACTTCCGCCAGGACTGACAACGTCACTGCAATCACTCTACCAACTGCATCCACTCTGGCAGGAAAACGAACGCTCGATCTTCCTTGAACAACACCGGGGCGAGTTTGCTGGCGGTGTCACCATGTCGCGGCATGGCGGCGACGCCAAAGTGATGGCCTGCCTGCAGGGCTGCGTACTGGCGTGCTTTGGCACCGGCTTTGACACGATTGACCTGGCTGCTGCGACATCACACAAAGTGGCCGTCAGTACGACGCCCGATGTGCTGACCGAATGCGTGGCCGATACCGGCTTCGCGCTTATCCTAGCCGCGGCAAGGAGGATCTGCGCCGCCGACCGCTTTGTGCAGTCTGGCCAATGGCAGCATGGCGGCTTTCCATTGGCGACGCGGGTCCATGGCAAGCGGCTGGGAATTGTCGGCCTGGGCCGCATCGGCGAAGCTGTCGCGCGGCGTGCAGCTGGCTTCAACATGGCCGTGCGCTACCACGGCCGGAAGGCACATGCAGGTGTGAGTTACGGTTTCGAGCCAGACCTTCTGGCCCTGGCCCACTGGTCAGACTTCCTGCTGCTGGCTTGCCGGGGCGGCCCCGAAACCCGCCACCTGGTATCGGGCAGCGTGCTGCAGGCATTGGGGCCTGAAGGCTTTCTGATCAACATCGCCCGCGGATCGGTTGTGGACGAAGATGCGCTCGTCAAGGCGCTAAGCGCAGGCGTCATTGCCGGCGCAGGCCTCGATGTACTCGAAAAAGAGCCTCATGTTCCGGCAGGCCTGCTTGGCAACGACCGTGTGGTCCTGCTGCCGCACATCTCGGCCAGTACAACGGAAACGCGCGCAGCGATGGAGCAACTGGTGATCGACAACCTGTCGTCCTTCTTCGATACTGGGCGCGTCCTGACACCGCCTCTGTAAAAACAAAGACATAACCGCATGATTTACGAACATCGAACCTATACCGTCGCCCACGGCAAGATGGACGACTACCTCGCGCGCTACGAAAAACATGCCCTGCCTATCCAGCTCAGGCACCTAGGCCGGCTGCTGGGGTTTTTTGTCAGCGAAATTGGTCCGCTGAACCAGGTCATACATATCTGGGTGTACGACAGCCTGGCCGACCGCGAGCAGCGCCGCGCCGCGATGGACGCAGACCCGGCCTGGACAGCCTTCAAGGAAACCAACCGCGGCACCTTTGTTGCGCAAGACGTGAAGATACTGAACAACGCGCGCTTCAGCCCGCATTACGTCTAGGCGAGCCATGCAGACACTGGAGGAGATCACCCGCAATCCACTGAAGGAAAAGATCTCGCGCGGTGAAGTTGCAGTCTCGATGATCGTGCGAATGGCGCGTGGTCCGGAAATAGGTCGCATTGCCGCAAGCGCCGGTTTCGATGCCCTGTATGTCGATCTTGAACACAGTGCCCTGTCGCTTGAAACGACCGCAGTGATTTGCAACTCTGCGCGCGAAGCCGGGGTGGTGCCGCTCGTGCGTATTGCCCAGGTAGACACCTCCGTTATTTGCCGGGTGCTCGATACGGGCGCAATGGGCCTGGTGATTCCCCACGTGGAGAGCGCCGCGGACGCAAGGCGCGCTGTCGACTGTGCCTTTTATCCGCCCCAAGGCCGCAGGTCGTCATCCAGCGGGCAGCCCTGGCTTCACTACCGCAACTTTCCACAGGCCCAGGCCAATGCGGCCATCAATGCCGGCACCTTCATCGCGGTGATGATAGAAAGCCGTGCCGGTCTTGAAAATGTTGAAGAGATAGCAGCCGTACCCGGCATAGACATGCTGTTTGTTGGCGCTGGCGACCTGAGCACCGACCTCGGCCTGGCTGGTCAGCCAACGCATGCAGAGGTATCCAAAGGTATCGCGCGCGTGCTAGCCGCCGCACAGCGCCACGGCGTTGCCACAGGATTGGGTGGACTGGCAGGCCAACATGAGTTCCTGTCGGGATGGACAGGCTGCGGCGTGCAGTTTGTTTCAGCGGGCACCGACCTGGCGTTCCTTGCAAAAGCTGCCGGTGAGGCGGTGCGGCAGGTACGCGCCGCCGACGGGGCGTAGGCTGCGAATCAGCGTTTGCGTTTCGGTTTCGAATGCGCACCTTCGCCGTAATACTCGACGCACAGTTCCCGGGCCAGTTGAACCAGCCCCCGGCTGATGCGTGTCGCAGGGCGGGCTTTGGGCACAGCAATACACAGCCGGTTACGGATGATGGGGGCATGTATGGCGGCCATGTGCGGTGGCGTTTTGTGCGTCCATTCCCGTATCGCACTGGCTGGCAACACGGTGGCTGCGACCCCGCGGGCAACCAGCGACAGCACGGTCTTGATCGAATCAACCTCGGCCACCACTTTCAGAAGATGGCCACGCGGCTTGGCTTCCGCTTCAATCAGCTGGCGCAGGGAATTGGGTTTGCTGGGCAACACCAGCGGCAGCGCGGCAACATCGGCCAGCCGAATACGCCCCGGCAATGGCGTCGATGCCATCAGTACCAGCGACTCGCGCGCGACCATTTCAATATTCAGCAAGGGCGACGCAGGTGGGTCAAACAGCACCGCTACATCGAGGCGACCGGCTATCAGCCATTCACGCAGGCGAATGCTGAGGCCTTCTTCCACGCTGATGGCAGCATCCGGAAACTGGGTACGAAAGCCCTCGACCAGATCGGCAGTCAACGCATGGGCAACCCGTGGCGGCAGGCCTATCGTGATGCGGCCGCTGGGCGTCAGGCTGCGCTCGCGCATGTCAGCCCGCGCACGCTCGGCCAGTTCAAAAATGCCATGCGCATGCACCAGCAACGCCAGCCCGGCCTCGGTAGGTTCAACACCCCTGCCGGTGCGGTTCAACAGGCGCTGCCCGGTCTCATGCTCCAGCGCCGCCACCTGCTGGCTGAGGGCCGGCTGGGATATGACCAGCGCCGCGGCGGCCTTGCTGAAACTGCCCGCTTCGGCAACCGCAACAAAATATTCCAGCCGGCGCAAGTCCATGATGCCCTCCCATAAAACGACTGGCCATTGTATAAGTCATTCAAATATCTGATATCCAAATTCATTTGTCAAAACACCCGCCATAACGCCCAAAATACGGACACACCATGAACGACGCCACACTGACCTACAACCCACAGCCTTCAACGCCCGCACTGAAGCTGCCAGCCGGCGCCTGCGACAGCCATGTCCATGTATTCGGCCCTGCTGCACGCTTTCCTTTCTCGCCGGAGCGCCACATCACGCCGGCGGATGCACCGAAGGAAAAACTGTTCGCGCTGCACAAACACCTGGGCATCTCACGCTGCGTGATCGTGCAGTCGGCCATTCACGCATTCGACAATGCTGCGGCAGAAGATGCGATTGCCGCCGGAGGCGGGCATTACCTGGGTGTTGCGCTCACGCCGCCTGATGTGTCCGACCGGGAACTTGAGCGCCTGAAGGCGGCGGGCTTTCGTGGCATACGGTTCAACTTCATGCCACACCTGGCAGGCAGTGCCACACCCGAGCAGGCGGTCGCCCTCAGCCGCCGCCTCGAGAAGCTGGATATGCACCTGCAGGTGCATTTCGCCAGCAACCTGATCCACAGCATTGCATCCATACTGAAAACCTCCTCAGTGCCCGTGGTGATTGATCACATGGGACGCGTCGACGCGACGCTAGGCCCCGACCACGCAGACTTCAGCGCCCTTTGCAGATTGATGGAAGACCCGCTGTTCCATGTCAAGGTCAGCGGTACCGACCGCATCGACGCTACACCGCCTTACAGGCATGGCCTGATGCTGGCACGCAAGCTCGTGGAGTCCTTTCCCGACCGCTGTTTCTGGGGCACCGACTGGCCACACCCCAACCACACACACATCCCGGACGACGGCATGCTGGTAGACATACTCCCGGAGATCGCGCCCACGCCCGAATTGCTCGAAAAATTGCTGGTGACCAACCCGCAGCGCTTTTACAGGTTCGAGGCATGAGCGGCCGCCTGCAAGGCAAGGTCGCCCTGGTCACCGGTGCCGGCTCGGTCGGCCCCGGCTGGGGCAATGGACGGGCGATTGCCGTGCGCTTTGCGCAGGAAGGCGCCAGGATTTTTGCGGTAGACCGCGATGCAGACCGCATGGCCGAAACCGTCAGGCTGGTGGAGGAGGCCGGCGGCGAGATCGAAACAGCGACATGCGACGTCACGCAGTCAGCGTCAGTCGCGTCTGTTGTCGAAGCCTGCGTGAATCGTTTTGGCCGCATCGACATCCTTATCAACAACGTCGGCGGGTCTGCTGCAGGTGGCCCGGTGGAGATGAGTGAAGAAGTATGGGATGCCCAGATGAACCACAACCTGAAAAGCGTGTTCCTTACCTGCAAGCATGTGCTGCCGTTAATGGAAAGCCAGGGCTCCGGTGCCATCGTCAATATTTCATCGACTTCCGGCATACGCTGGACAGGTGCAGCCCAGGTGGCCTATGCATCGACCAAAGCCGGCGTGATCCAGTTCTCTCGCGTCACTGCAGTGCAGTACGCCAAGACCGGCGTCCGCATCAACACGGTCGTGCCCGGCCAGTTGTACACCCCGATGGTCGATGTCCGGCTGGCCAAACAGCGCACGGGTGGCGACGTCACGACGCTGCTGGCGCAGCGCCAGTCTCGCATTCCCCTGCCCTTCATGGGTGACGGGCGCGACACCGCCAATGCGGCACTGTTTCTGGCGTCCGATGAAGCCCGGTTTATCACCGGCACCGAACTTGTCGTCGATGGCGGCATGTCCGTCAGGTGTGACTGACTGATTAATCAACTTTTTACCAACCCGAGGAGACAACATGAAACAAGTACAAAAGCTGCGCAGGAATGCACTCACCCTTGCCGCTGCCGCCGCAGTGGCCCTGTCGGCAGGCTTCAGCCTGCCGGTATTTGCGCAGCAGAAAGTCACACGTCTGGTCGTGGCTTTCCCGCCCGGCGGCCCGGTCGATTTTGTCGCCCGCACCATCAGCGAACAACTGGGCAAGGAACTGAACACCCAGGTCATTGTCGAGAACAAGGCCGGTGCCAATGGTGCGATTGCGGCCGAATATGTATCGCGCGCCACGCCTGATGGCAGCACGCTGTGGCTGACCAGCGTGGGCGCCGTGGCCATCAACCCGCCGCTGTATGAAAAACTGCCTTATGACCCGGTCAAGGACCTGACACCCATCTCGCTGGTTGTCAACAACGTCGAACTACTGGTCATCAACCCAGCCAACCCGGCCAACAACGGCGCCGAATTTGTAGCCAACGCAAAAAAACGCAAGGAAGGCGTCACCATGGCTTCGTCCGGCACCGGCAGCGTGCCGCATCTGGCGATGGAACTGCTGGCCGATGTCAGCAAGGCAAAGCTCGTGCACGTCCCGTACAAAGGCGCTGCTCCTGCAATCACCGATGTGATGGCAGGCCATGTGGACGGCTTTTTTGGTGACATTCCCGGCCTGATCGGTTTCATCAAGTCCGGCAAGCTCAAGCCAGTCGGCATTGCTGCGGCCAAGCGCCACCCACTGCTGCCAGAGGTCAAGACCTTCAAGGAAATGGGCATGCCCGGTGTCGATTCCGACAACTGGTATGCACTGTTCTCGTCCAAAGGCACACCGACGGCAGAACTGGCACGGGTCAATCTCGCGGTTCAGCGCACGCTGGCAACCGAAAGCGTTCGCAGCAAGCTGATGGCATCAGGCGCCGAGCCTGCAGGCTCCACACCGGATGCACTGGCCACGCTGATGAAAAACGACACCGCCAAGTGGGGCAAGGTGATTCGCGACAAGAAGATCAAGCCCGAGTAAGACACCACATGAGCTTGACAAGGATCAACCCGGTTGAACCGGGCACGCGGCCCGAGCTGGCCGCAATAGAAGCCGGCATAACCGCCGAGCGCGGTCGCGTGTCGCTGCTTTACCAGGTGCTGCTGAACAGCCCGCCACTGGCGCAGGGGTGGGAGCAGCTCCTGACTGCAGTGCGCAACCGCAGCAGCTTAACGGCCGATATTCGCGAGATGGTGATATTGCGCGTCGCCGTGCTGAACCGCGCCCCCTACGAATTCGACGCCCACGTACCGCATGCGCTGAAGGCCGGCATGCCGCAGGAAAAGATAGACGGCATGCGCGCTGATGACGCACCGCAGAACAAGGCCTACTCTGCGCAGGAACGTGACGTGCTCGCGTTGACGGACAGCATGACCAGGGCTATCGATGTACCCGATGCCATCTTCGATGCCGCGAAGGCGCATTTCAGCGACCAGCAAATGACGGACCTTGTAGCCACCATCGCTGCATACAACATGGTGTCCCGTTTTCTCACCGCTTTCAGGATTGGGCACTGACATGGGCGCCAGTACCGCAGAAGGCACAGCTGCACTGCAAACCATCGCCACCGATGCACTGCTGGTCAAGGCCTTGTGGGCAGATCGCAGCCAGCCCGGCCTGGGTCAATTACTGGAACACCTGCAGGCGGCGCTGCCCGGTCAGGCCTTGCGTTTGCAGGCAGCTTCCGGCATTGAACAGGCGCAGCTCTATGCCTACCTCTGGCTCGAGAAGCGCACACCGGTCGGTAAGGCGCTAGTCACATCACTGGAGCAGCAACTGAAGAAGGCCTTGCCCCAGCTGCAGGACATCAGCGTGTCCCGGCTTGAAAAAGTGTTTGCCACCGGCGGCGCATCGGCTGGTGAAACGCCGGTCTTTCACTACGCCGTTGAAATGGATCCCGAGACCGGCTGGATGCCCGAGTTGTCGCAGTGGTATGACACCGAACACATGCCGGGCCTGGCCACTGTTCCAGGCTGCGTGCGGGCGACCCGCCTGCTCAACCATGACCACGGCCCACTATCCCTGGCCTGCTACGACCTGGTGACACAGGAGACACTCGGCTCCGGCCCATGGCTGGCTGTGCGCGGCACAGAATGGAGCAGCAGGATGCGGCCAAGGTTCACGAACACCATCAGGACGATGTTCAGGAGTCTGCCGGCTAGGGGTTGATGCCTGGGGCTGCGGGGTCTTGCTTAGTTACTTGCAGGGCTATTCACGCAGAAGCCGGGCTACCCCCGGCCTGCCAGTGAAGGGGCAACATCCCCCATCAATCCAGCCAGACCAAAGCCCCCATCCTGCCGGTAGTCCCCAACCCATTCCCGTTCGGCCCCGCATCCCGTCGATGTGAAAAATACCTGCCGGGGTTGAGCACCGTGCACCAGTCATCACCACCATCATTGCCATAAACCTGCGTCACCCCCAGCCGGTGCAACCGTTGCCTGGCGAGGCCAGCCAGATCCGCGAAATATTTGCCCGCAGTGCCCGGCACAAAGAACCGGCCGCAGTCGGATTGGGCAGCCTCAAAAGCAGCCTTGACTTCTGCGCCCACTTCAAAAGCAGCCGGGCCTATGCAAGGCCCCAGCCAGGCCATCACATCCTGTGGTGAACAGCCGCCCGCCTGAGCAACAAATGCGTCAACTACAGACTCCAGCACACCCCGATGCGCGTTCTGCGCATCGCCGGCCAGTCCGCGCCAGCCGGCATGCGCTGCCGCCACCGCAACACCGTCTTTGGTGGTCAACAGCACCGGCAGACAGTCGGCAACCATGATGGTGCAGGCCACGCCGCGCTGCGTGGTGACGCAGGCATCGGCCTGGCTGCCACCCGGTGTGGCGCTATCTACAGCCAGCGTCTGGAAGCCATGCACCTGCTTGAGGAACACCGCATGCGCACCGCAAGTGTTTTGCAGGACGTCGCGGTTCGCTCTGACATCGGAAAGTTCGTCGTCAACATGATCGCCGAGGTTGAGACTGTCCCACGGCAGGGCCGATACGCCACCGCTGCGCGTGGTGAAGACCGCCTTCACGCGGGAAGGCGCCGGCCAGTCGGGAATCAGCCAGTCAGAGTGCATCAGCACGCCGGCTGGCCAGGCAATGTTCCGACGGGCCGCCCCAAGGAAATTTAGCCCCCTCGGGGTTCAGCGAACCACACCACGTGGGGAGCGTGGAGGCCATCTTGTCAGGATTCAAAGTCTGGGCAGGCAGAGGGCTGCGCTTTTTGTACCGCCGGCAGCGCCATGCCAGCCTCGTACGCGGCCATGGTGCGCGGCAGGCCGTCGAAGTTGACCTTGAAACGCTGCGCGTTGAAAATTTGCGGCACCAGGCAGCAGTCCGCCAGTGTTGGCGTATCACCGTAGCAATAGATAGATTTGGGCAGCTGGTTCAACTGGCGCTCAAACGCTTCCAGGCCTTCACGGCACCAGTGGCGATACCAGGTGTTCTTCGCTTCGTCGTCGAGCTTGAGCACCTGCGACAAATATTTCAGCACGCGCAGGTTGTTGATCGGGTGCAGCTCACAGGCTATCGACTGCGCCAGCGCGCGCACTTTGGCACGGCCAACAGCATCGGCCGGCAACAAGGCAGGCGCCGGATGTTTTTCATCCAGGTACTCGATGATGGCCAGCGATTGCGACAGCTTCTGCCCATCGACCTCCAGCAGCGGCACCAGTGTGTCTGCAGAGATCGATGCATACGGCTCCTGCTTGTGCTCACCTTTGGCGATGTGCACAGGAACGTAGTCATATTTGAGGCCTTTGAGTTCCATCGCAATGCGCACACGGTACGAGGAAGATGATCGGAAGTAGTTGTGGAGTTTCATAGCGTAAGCATACAGCCCCCACGGTCGCGCACTGCGTGCCGCCCCCTGCCCTCCGAGAGGGCCGCTGCGCCTGCGGACCCCTGCTTGCAAATACCAACCCTTTTGCCTGAGCGCGTGTAATCGCCTGCGCGACTGCAAGCTGTTGCCGTCGCCGCTACCATGCGCCTTCAACCCAACACCTGCGGAGACAAACCATGAGCGCCATCACCACCCTGAGCAACCACCAGGTCCGCCTTGCCAGCCGTCCCAAAGGTCTGCCGACACGTGACAACTGGAGCTTTACCACCGAAGCCGTTGTCGAACCCGGCCCGGGTGGCGTGCTGGTGAAGACGTTGTGCCTGTCGCTGGACCCCGCCATGCGCGGCTGGATGAACGAAGGCAAGAGTTACATCGCTCCGGTCGAGATTGGCGCGGTCATGCGTGCCGGCGGCGTCGGCAAGGTGATCGCCTCCAACAACCCTGATTTCGCCGTGGGCGACCACGTCAGCGCCACGCTGAATGCTCAGGAATACTGCCTGATCCCTCAGGAAAACATCAGGCGCAGCGGGCTCTTCAAGATAGACCCGCGTTTAGGCCTGAGCACCTGGCTCAATGTGCTGGGCATGCCCGGCATGACGGGCTACTTCGGCCTGCTGGAGGTCGGCCAGCCCAAGGCCGGTGAAACGGTGGTGGTGTCGGGCGCAGCCGGCGCCGTCGGCCAGACCGTGGGGCAGATCGCCAAACTCAAAGGCTGCCGTGTGGTCGGTATCGCAGGCGGCAAGGCCAAATGTGACTGGGTCGTCAATGAACTGAGCTTTGATGCCTGCATTGACTACAAAAATGGCGACGTGCGCTCAGGCCTGAAGGAACACTGCCCCAATGGCGTCGACATCTACTTCGACAACGTGGGCGGCGACATCCTCGACATGGTGCTCGCAAAAATCACACGCGGCGCGCGCATCATCATCTGCGGTGCGATCAGCCAGTACAACAACACCACGCCGGTCAAGGGACCGGCCAATTACCTGTCCTTACTGGTCAACCGTGCGCGCATGGAAGGCATCGTTGTGTTCGACTACGCCGACCGTTATCACGTGGGCGTCAAGGAAATGGCCGGCTACCTGAAGGCCGGCACGATGAAGAGCAAGGAAGATATCGTGGCCGGCCTGGACACCTTCCCCGAAACACTGCTCAAGCTGTTCAACGGCGAAAACTTCGGCAAGCTGGTGCTTCAGGTCGCCACCGAATAGGCAGGTTTGCAGGCGGCTTATTTTCCCTGCACCAGCCGCACGGCGCCCGGCGAATTGCGGGCACCCTCGCCCGCGCTGCCTTCGCTGAAACCGACAAACATGAAGTAGCCGGGGCCGACAGTCGTCGATGTCCAGAAGCGCGCTATCGGTGTGGCCGGAAATGCACGCGGGTCAGTGGCGGCCTTGCCTTCAGCGGCCTCACGCACGGCGACGATGCCCGACAGCTCCTTCAGCGTCGGCAGGCGCCATTCACCGCCCGCAGCCTTCGCCGCTTCTGCAGCCTGTGCCTGGTTGTAGAACACGGCCTTGCCGCTGCAGGTGGTCTTTCTCCAGCTCATGCCTTCGGCGCAGCGACGCCATGTCAGGCCGGTCTTGCCGTCAGTGATTTCCTGGCCATCGGCTGACGCGCTGAAACGGTCCTGCGCGTGCGCCACCGACAAGGGAAACAGGGCTGCACCCACGATGAAAAGGAGCAGGCCCGATAGTTGTCCAGCCAGAAAATGCATGGTGGTTGTCTCCGCCGTTTGGAATGCCGCAATGCTAGGTAAGTCGCCGCGCGACAACCAGAGGGATGCTACTTAGCGGGAATTACTTAGCCCCTGGCCAATGGCTTGCTAGGCCGCCGCCATGCCGCGCCGTGGGGTTAATCAGGGCATTCACTTTTAAATGAGAATAGTTATCGTTTAAGATTCAAGCCTTCGCGGTTACTCCAAACTGGCCCGGTTTCTCCAGTGAAGCGCGGCTTATTTTTACGAAACGACATCCTGAATTGACTGCTTCCCCCACGCCCCCCCTGTCGCTTGCCGATGCAGCAACCGGCGACGTTTTCACCGTCAGTCAGGTGGTCGCGCCCGCTGCCACGCCCGAGTGGGCATTGCAGCTGGAAGACATCGGTTTCCTCACCGGCGAACGGGTTGCCGTCATGGCGCGCGGCATGCCGGGTGGCGACCCGCTGGTCGTTCGTGTGGGCCTGTCCACCTTTGCATTGCGCCTGGCTGAAGCCGCCTGCGTGCAGGTCACGCGTGTAGCCGCCGACGCCCCTGCGGGAATTGCAGCATGAACGAAGCCGTCATCAATTTTTACCCGGCCGGCCAGTTGCTGGCACTGGTCGGCAACCCGAACTGCGGCAAGACCACGCTGTTCAACCTTCTCACCGGCAGCCACCAGAAAGTGGCCAACTATGCCGGCGTCACCGTCGAGCGCAAGGAAGGCAAATTCACCACCCCTGCCGGCAAGGCCCTGCGTGTGCTGGATTTGCCCGGTACCTACAGCCTGAGCCCGCGCTCCCCCGACGAACGCATCACGCACGACGTGCTCTATGGCCGAGCCAAAGGCGAGAAGCGCCCTGACCTCGTCGTCTGTGTGGTCGATGCCACCAACCTGCGCCGCAGCCTGCGGCTGGTGCTGGGCGTCAAGCGGCTGGGCATACCCTGCGTCGTCGCAGTCAACATGCAGGATCTGGCACGCGCCCGCGGGCTGACGGTTGAGGCAGCGGCTCTGTCGCGCGAGCTGGGTGTGCCCGTTGTCAGCACCGTCGGCACCAAGGGCGGCGGCGACAGCGAACTGCGCGCATTGCTGGACGACACCGAGCTCTGGAAGCGCTCCGCGGCTGCTGCCAGCGATGAATTGCCCGAAGCATCAGCGCACGCCACCGAAGCCGACCACGAAACAGTGCGCGGCATATTGCAGCGCCTGGGCCTCGATAGCCTGGTGCCGCACACCGCCAGCGACCGCATTGACCGCGTCGTGCTGCACCCGGTCGTCGGCCCCGCGCTGCTGGCTGTGGTGCTGTTCCTGATATTCCAGGCTGTCTTCAGCTGGGCGACACCCGCGATGGATGGCATCAAGTCCGCCAGCGAATGGCTGGGCGGCGCAGTCGGCAGCGTGCTGCCCGAAGGCTGGATCAAAAGCCTGATCGTCGACGGTGTGATTGCGGGCGCCGGTGGCGTTGTGGTCTTCCTGCCGCAAATCGTGATCCTGTTCTTTTTCATCCTGGTACTGGAAGAGTCCGGCTACCTGCCGCGCGCTGCTTTCCTGCTGGACAGGCTGATGGGCGGCGTGGGCCTGTCCGGGCGCTCCTTCATCCCGCTGCTGTCGAGTTTTGCCTGTGCCATTCCCGGCATCATGGCGGCCCGCACCATCGCCAACCCGCGCGACCGCATCGTCACCATCATGATTGCGCCGCTGATGACCTGCTCGGCGCGGCTGCCGGTGTATGCCTTGCTGATTGCGGCCTTCATCCCGGCACGCAACATCGGCATCTTCAACCAGCAGGGCCTGGTGCTGTTTGCGCTGTATGTCGCCGGCATCGTTGGCGCACTCGGTGTGGCCTGGGTGCTCAAGCGCCTGACCGCGCGCGGCCAGGTCCGCGCGCTGATGATGGAACTCCCCAACTACCACCTGCCCACCGTGCGCAACGTCGCCATCGGCCTGTGGCAGCGCATAGCCATCTTCATGAAACGTGTGGGCGGCGTCATCATGGTGATGACGATTGCACTGTGGTTCATGGCCAGCTTCCCCGGTGCGCCTGAAGGCTCCGACCGGCCCCCGATTGAATACAGCATCGCGGGTCAGCTCGGCAAGGGCCTGGCTGTCCTGTTTGAACCGATAGGTTTCAACTGGCAGATCAGCATTGCGCTGGTACCCGGCATGGCGGCACGCGAAGTAGCCGTCAGTTCACTGGGTACTGTGTACGCCCTGTCGGCCGGTGCTGACGACACCGCGCAAGCGCTGGAGCCCATCATTGCCCAGCAGTGGAGCCTGGCAACCGCACTGTCGCTGCTGGCCTGGTTTGTATTTGCGCCGCAATGCCTGTCGACACTGGCCACGGTGAAGCGCGAGACGGGCGGCTGGAAGATGCCGCTCATCATGACCGCCTACCTGTTCGGGCTGGCTTACGTGGGGGCCTTCATCACCTACCGGGTGGCGGTGGCGCTGGGCGCCGGATAGCAGGCAGGCTCTGCCGACCTGTAGCTGAAGTTTTCGCCGCAGGTCTACCTTGGCTTGATCATGCAGGCGCGTCTATCGTCAATGAGCCGGGTTTCTTCGCCCCGCAATGCCGTTTGCTCGGCAAAGGAAAGTGTCCGGCCGCTGTAGCGCTTTTGTATTTCATCACCCGCACGTAAATTACGCGTCAGGCAATTCTCCACCGCAGCCACCTCTGCCGCTGACAGCTTTGGTGTGTTGCGTTCGCGGCAACGCTCGGCATTGTTGCCAGCCAGTTCCAACGCAGCATGCAGTTTTTTTGACCACTGCATCTCCGCGTCACGGTCCCCCTTTGGCGGGACCTGCCGCGTCATCTCGCGCTCGATGCGGTCCCGCTCGACCTTGAACTGGCGAATACACACATCATCGCCCTGCGCATGGGCAACCATGGGCAGCATGCCAAGTGCGGCCAGCAGCAATGCGAAAGGTTTTATGGCAGAAGCGGTGGTCATGGCATTTCTCCTGTTGAGCGGCTATTGTGCGCTGCCGGCAATCCGATGCACAGGGTGGGCTGTGTGGCGAGAAAGCCATATGTAAAGTTTACTTTACATCAAGGGCTTGCGCGATCACTGATCGTGCATAAGGACACCGTTTGAAGCTCAAAAACAGCCGAAAAAGGCCATTTTTGACCATCGAAAATGCCTGTAGCCCAATCTGGACTAGCGCGACATGCTACAAATTAAATAGCAGACGGCTACTGGCCAGCGCTGCCGCGTACAGCCGCAGGCATGGGCCAGATGCGCACCATGCACAGGTACATCACGGCACCGACCAGCAAGGCACCGGCAGCGATTTCGAGTGACAAGGTGAAGCCTGCCTCTACCGTTGCGGTGCGCTTCAGCATCACCGCGACCATTGGCGGACCGGCGATCTGGCCCAGGCCATAGACGGCTGTCAGCAGGCCCATGAAGCTGGTCGCGTTGTCAGGCCGCAGGCGGCGCACCTCCTGCATGCCGAAAAATGTCAGCGCGGTAAACGGTGCGCCCAGCATGAAGCTGCCCAGTGCGAAGCCCAGCGTTGTCGGGCTCCACAGGCTGAGCGCGATGGACATCGCCTGGATGAAATAACAACCCGCCAGCAGGTAGCGCAGGTCGCCGGTCAGGGGCACGCGCGTGGACAGCAGCGCACCGAAAAACACACCCAAGCCAAACATCGGCCAGAACATGTCCAGGAGGGGTGAGCCCGGCAAGGCCTGGCGGGCAATCACCGGCAGGAAGGTGGCAGTGACGATATAACCCAGGCCAGCGATGCCATAAACAAGCGCCAGCACCAGCATCTGGTTTCTGCTGCCAGGTGCCACGGCCGGTGGAACACCTGCTGCAGGCGATGCGGTACCGGGCGGCACCGCAGACTTTTCATTGCGTGCCTGAAAAACCGGCCAGACCAGCGTAGTCAGCACAAAAACCAGCAGGCCAAGAATGATCCAGCCCGTGGATGCACGCCAGTGCAAGGCCACCATGCCGCTGCACATCAGGCCGCTAAGGGCAATGCCCGCGCCGGGTCCGGCAAAGATTGCACCGCCGGCGCCGCTGGCGTTGTGAAGGGCCAGTTGCGCCAGGCACCAGCCGGCGGTGTGCAGGAACACAAAGGCACTCGCCACACCGGCCAGAAAACGCAGCAAGGGCCACAGCCCCGGCAGGTTCAGCGCCATGCCCAGCGTCAACAGACCGGTCGCAATCAGCCCGCCGCGCACCCAGGTGGTGGATGGCAGTTGCGGCAGAAATGGAAAGCGCCGCAGCAGCCAGGGCTGGAAAGTGCAGATCAACGCACCCACCAGGTAACCGATGTAGTTCGCAGTGGCCAGCCAGCTGGCTCGCAGCAAATCGATCACGCCGTCGTGCAGCATCATCGGCAGCAAGGGGGTGAAAGCAAAACGGCCTATGCCCATGGCACAGGCCAGGGAGAGCATGCCTGCAAGTGCAATGGTGAAGGGGGAGACTTCCCGACGGAAAGTGTTTTCAGTCACAACAGAAGTCATCAGTCTCAGCGCACGGCTTTCACGTCGTTGGTGGTCATTTCGATACGGCGGCGCAGGCGCGCGGCCTCGTTGCTGTCGCCAGCTTTCTCCGCCAGCGCAGCCTGTACCCCCAGCCATGCCAGCAAGGGCCTGCGCCAGCCCTGTGCAGAGGCAGTCGTCACTGCTTGCTGCACCAGTGCCGGGCCTGCATTACCGGCGCGGAACTGCACGCCGGCAGCGACCAATTGGGACAGTGCCGCGTCGTCTCCAGCGCCTGCAGGGCCAGCCGTTGCCGGCCGTTGCGGCGCGGAGCCGGCCAGATAGTCGGCATAGGCTCGCTCGGCGGGTGCTGCGTCCTGCCTGAGTTTTTCGAAGCCGGCACAGGGCTCGAACACCAGGCTGGCGACGCGGGTGGCGCAGCGAACGAGTTCAGCGCGAGCCATCAGGTCGACATTGCCAGTGCTGGAAATCTCGCTGCGTGCGCGTGCGAACTCGACCGCCTCGACCCGGCTGTTGCCTTCGAGCCAGGCGGCGACGGCGCGGTCCATCGAACCTTTGGCCTCAAGTTGCCAGTCGGGTGTCTTGGGGCCCGATGAACAGGCTGCGAGCAGCAGGCACAGCAGGCCCGCGGTCATCGATGTGTGAAGGCCCCTCATGGCAGTTTCACCTCGGTATCGCGCTTGAAGGGCCACTTTCGGTTGATCTCGTTGATCAGGCCGTCGACCTTGCGCAGGCTGGCCTCGACCTCGCCACGCAGGCTGCCGAGGTCGTTGGTAGCTTCGCGCGCATTGCCGGCAACAGCCTGCGCATCGACGATCACGGCATCGACCTTCTTCAGGCTGGTACGGGCCTCGCCGAGCAGCGCATTGAGTTGCACCACCGTTGCGCGTGTCTCGGGCATGACGCCTTTCTCGCCGAAGACCTGAACGTCTGTCTTTGCGGCCAGGGTGTCGAGCTTGGTGAGCAGCGCGTTGCTGCGGTCCAGCGTGGCCTGCAACTTCTTGGCTTCAGCTTCACCGCCCAGCAGGACCGACATGGCCCCTCCGGTTCCGTTGAGCCGGGTGGTCAGCACCTGCAGGTTGGCCAGGCTGGCGCCCAGTGAACCATCACTGCTGACCAGTGTGCTGACACTTTCAATCAGGTCTTTGGCGGAGGCTATGAGTTTGGGCACTTCTGCGGCAGCGTCGCCCTGCAACACCGTACGCACTGCACCGTCTTCCAGCAACGGATCGGTCAGCAGGCCGGTGTAGGCCCGGATGTTGGTGCCGCCCACCAGGCCGCGCACCATGGTAAACACGCTGGACTTGCGCAGCCAGTGGGCGTCCTTGCTGGCAACGTCGATGTTGATGCGCGCCTTGCCGTCATCTGCCAGTTCGATGTTGCGCACCCGGCCAATCGGGAAACCAGAGAACGTGAGGTTCATGCCGGCCACCACGCCTTCCGAATCCTCGGAAATCAGTACCAGCCGCTGTGTGCTCTCAAACACGCCACGCGCATACATCACGTACAGGGCCGAGCAGGCAATGAGCGCGACCATGAAGATCAGCAGCAACACGGCCTTGAACTCAAGGTGCTCACCGGGCGGTGAGGTGTCGCCGGGCTCGGGCGCCAGTTTGTCTTCGCGGGTTTCATTCATGGGCATATCTTTTTGCTGGAGCGTCAATCAGTAGTAGTTGCCGACCAATGACAAGACCTCTATCAGGAGGATGACTGAAAACATGCGCACCAGGCCGCGCATCTCGGCACTGGTGCGGGTATTGCTCTCAGCCAGGCCGTAGAGGGCAGAAGCCATGGGGATCAGTGACACGGCGAGTGCAAAGAACACGGTCTTCAATACAAAGATCAAGGTCACGGCGGGGTTGAAGACCTGGCCAAACAGCCTGGTGTAGTTGGCCCAGCCTGCCAGGTTGGAGCCGTAAATCGTGATGTAGGCCACGATAAGCGCCACCACGCAACTCAGCACGGCCAGGGTCACGGTAGAAAAAAGACCGGACACCACGCGCGGCAGCACCTCACGGTGAATCGGGTCGATGCCCATGCGGCGCAACCTGTCGAGGTCGCCGCGCGCCTTCATCTCGGCCAGCTCGGCACCATCGGGGATGGTGCAGCGAAGCGCCACAAACAGGGCCGCCGTCAGGGGAATCAGCTCAAGCACCAGCACACGGATGACCACCTGCAGCGAATATTGCGTCAGGCCGTAAGTGAGCGCGGTGGTCGTGACGATTCGCGTCAGCACCAGGCTGAGCAGTGCGCAAAGAATCGTGAAACCCGTCAGGATGGGCGCGGTGTTGTCGTAGATGTGGCGCGCCATCACCACCCGGTCACTGCGTTTGTAGCTTGACGGCGACAGCGCCAGCAGCAGTATCAGCGCGCCCAGATGTGCCAGCCGCCACCACTCGGCCAGCCAGCGCTGCGCCGAGCGGTTGCCGCGGGCCACAAGGCCCCGCCATGAGTGCATGGTCATCATCCGGCCATGATAACTGTGCGCTTTAAAAATGTGCCTTTTGGGGCCTGTTTGCGTACACTGGCAACCAGAACAGCAGTTGACCTGGGACAACCGGCCCCGCGAGCCCCCCGGCCGGCAGCGATAACAACCGAAAAAAGTGAGGGGATAAAAGTGCATCTACCCGTTCCAACGGCTTCTTCAAGGCACCCCGCCCGGCCATGATGGCGGACCTGCCAAACCTGCCCATCTACGCAAGCGGTGCATTTGCCGGCATCTGCATGCTGGTGGTAGTGCTGGGCCTGATCATCGGCCATGCCTATGACGAGCGCATGCTGTGGTGGCACGCGGGAGCCGTCAGCATTGCACTTGTGGCGCAGGTGCTTGGCGACGGCTACCCTGCGTCTGCATCCGCACTGTGGGCGGTGCAACTGGCGCTGGCAAGCCTTGCGCTCTGCGTCGCCGTTGGTTCGACCGGCGCCATTGCCCGGCCGGCCAAGGCACTGCAATACCTGTCGATGGCGTTTGTGGCGCTCATGGTGCCTGCGCTGGCGCTGAATCTGGTCAACCAGCGGCAAATGGGTATGCTGGCCCTGCCCTGGGCATTGCTGACCAGCTGGTACATCATCCGGGCGTGGGCCCAGAGCGGGCCCTGGATTGTCTGGCTGGCTGCCGGGCAAACGGCTCTGGTGCTGCAACACCTGTTGCGCACCGCGAACCTGGAACCGCCGCAGCTGGACGAGCTGCAAATGCACAGCCTGGGCCTGCTGGCGGCTTATGCGTCGGCCACCTACCTGGGCATGGTGTGGCTGAGCCGGCTCAGTGCAGAGAACGCACTGCGCGTGGAAGCGCGTGAACGCACCGACCCGCTGACCGGGCTGGCAATGCCGAGGGTGTTTTCTGACCGCATGGAGGGCGCGTTGATCCGCTCACGATCCATGGGCTACACCTGCGCGGTGCTGCTGGTGCGCGTTGAAAACATCGAGCAGGTGGTGAAGGACCACCAGATGGACACCAACGAGCGGGTCTTGCTTGCCGCATCGCGCGCGATTGCCGGTGCGTTGCGGTCTCAGGACTCGGCAGCGCGCCTCGGCGGCAACCGTTTTGCCATCATGGCCGAGGGCATTGCAGAGGGCACCGCCAACCAGATCGCCACACGCATACTGGCCAATGGGCTGCGTGCCGGCGAATGGGGGCTGAGGGGTTCGGAGTTGCAGTTCCAGATAGCAATTGTCGAGATAGACCCGTCGGAAGCCAGCGCTGCAAGCATATTGGCGCAGCTTGAAGAAGCGCTTTATGACATGGCGGAAAGCGACAGCCAGAACCGCATACGCCTGTTGCCCCGTATCTCGCGAAGGCACACGCCGGCGCACCCCTCAGGCGGTCAGACAGAGGCCGGGCGCACCTGACCCTGAGCGGCCACAATGCCGGCGAGCTTGCGTAGCGCGTCATCGGTCGCCGCAGAAAACGGAAAGCCGCAACTGATGCGCAGGTAATGGTCAAAACGGCTGGAATTTGAAAACATCGAACCCGGTGCGACGCGTATGCCCTGCAGCAGCGCGGCATCAAACACTGCTTGCGCAGAAGTACCCTGTGGCATTTCAACCCACAGCAGCATGCTGCCGCCGGGCACATTGAGTCGCGTGCCCTCAGGAAAGTATCTGGCGACCGCTTCGGTCATCTGCTCGCGTTGCGCATTGAGCATGCGGCGCAGCCGCGACAAATGCCTGTCGTAGGCACTTGATGCAACGAACTGCGCCACCGCTATTTGTGCCAGCGCTTCATTGGTGCGGCTTTGCGCATATTTCAGCATCTGTATCCGGGCCTGCCAGCGGCCACCGGTGACCCAGCCGAGGCGCAGGCCGGGTGCGAGCGTCTTGCGCAGCGAGGCGCAATAAATCACGTTGCCTGTCCGGTCCCAGGACTTCGCCGCCCTGAGCGGCACATCGTCATCCCCCAGCGCGCCGTAGGTGTCATCTTCTATCAGCGCCACGTGCTGGCGTTCGCACAGTTCGACCAGCCGCTGTTTGTCCTCATCAGGCATCACGCTGCCCAGCGGGTTGTGGAAAGTCGGCATCACCACCACCGCCTTGATGTTGTCATGCGTCTGGAAGGCCAGATCCAGCGCCTCTATCGAGATGCCGGTACGCGGGCTGGTCGGGATCTCCAGCGCGCGCAGGCCGAGGCTCTCCAGCACCTGCAGCAGGCCGTAATACGTGGGTGACTCCACTGCGATGGTGTCGCCCGGCTGTGCGACCGCACGGAGCGCGATGTTCAGTGCCTCTATACAGCCGTGCGTGACAACAATGTCTTCCGCAGCCAGTTGCATGCCGGCTGCCAGTGCGCGCCTGGCGAGCACGGCACGCAGCGGTGAGTCCCTGGGCGAATCGACGGCGCTGACCAGCAGGCGTGGATGCTGGCGCAGTGCGCGGGTCGCGGCATTCTTCAGCGCCTCCGACGGATACATCTCAGGTGAGCAATAGGCAGCCGCAAAGTTGTGCACCAGCGGGTGCCGGTCGCATTTGGCGACGTAATCGGAGACCCGGTCATGAATGCCGACGTACTGCGCCGGGTCCAGCGCAAGGCCGGGCTCCGGTTCGCTGAGCGGCTGCATATCGGCCCGGCGGCGGCGTAGCACAAAGTAGCCGGAACGGGGCCGCGCCTCAAGCAGGCCTTCGTCTTCAAGGGTGTGGCAGGCCAGTGCGGCTGTGGACAGGCTGACCTGGTGCAGCCGCGTCAGGTCGCGGACAGATGGCATGCGTTGCCCGGGGCCCAGGGTGCCCGACTGTATGGCTTGCCTGTAGTGGCTGGAAACCTTGAGGTAAAGCGGCTGCTTCATGAGGTTCATGCTTCCAATGATCGGTGAGGCTGCCTGGGTCGCACAGTCACAGATTTCGGGAAATCAGACCATAACAGATGAGCAAAAGATCATCTGTACCGGTACAGATAGCTTTTGTGTGTGCCTGTTCTGCAAGCTGCTGATTTTTTAAGCTGGAGGCCTTTCATCAGCAAGCCACAGGAGCAGGTCATGAGCCCTTTTACCCAGCAGCCAGACCTACAGATCGAAGCCGGCGCAGCACTGTTTCTGGAACTGAAAGCCGGCAGCAGCGTCACCAGCAGCACGGGCAGCTTGCGCCTGGCAGGCCCGCCGCGCTGGCTGGGTGAGCGCGTGGTTTGCACAAAGCGGACGCTGGTCAGCGGCGAACGCCACACGCTGGCTGACAGCGGCTGGGTCACCCTGACGGCTGGACATGGCGGCAGCACGGTTTGCATCACCCAGGCGCCATCGGCAACCTTGCTGTCCGGTATGCCGGGTCGCCTGTGGACAGCACTGGCGGTCATCGCTGGCAGGCTGCGCAGCGCCCGCACCGCCTGATTACCAATGCCCCGCCTCAGGGCTGGGGCAACAACCGTATCAGCTTGCCGTTGCTGTTATCGGTCAGCACATAGAGCAGGCCATCAGGCCCCTGGCGCACATCACGTATGCGCTCGCCGACATCGCCAAGCAGCTTGCTCTCGCGCACCACCTTGCCGCTGTATGGCGCGGCGAGCTCGATGCGGTCGAGGTAGGCAAACTTCAGTGAGCCGACGAACAGGTTGCCCTGCCAGGCCTTGCCGTATTTGTCGCTGGTCAAAAAAGCCATGCCGGAAGGCGCGATCGAAGGCGTCCACTGGTGCAACGGCTGCTCCATGCCCGGCCTGGCAGTCAGCCCCTCGCCTATCCTGCCGCCACCATAGTTCTCGCCATAGGTGATGACAGGCCAGCCGTAGTTGGCACCGGCCTTGGGCAGGTTGATCTCGTCGCCACCTTGCGGACCGTGCTCGTTTTCCCACAAGGTGCCATCAGGCGCCAGCGCCAGACCCTGCATGTTGCGGTGGCCGTAACTCCAGATCTCGGGCAAGGCACCTGCCTTTCCCGCAAAGGGGTTGTCCGTGGGAACGCTGCCGTCCTTGTTGATGCGTATAAGCTTGCCGTGGTGGTTGTTCAGTGTCTGCGCATCATCCTTGCGTGAGAAGCGATCCCCAGTACTCAAAAACAGCTTGCCGTCGGGTTTGCCGTTCAGCCCCGGCGTGCGGCTCTCAACAATGCGGCAGCCGAAATGTGCGGAACTGGATATCTTCGGTTTCTGGCTGAAGATCACCTTTACGCCTTCCAGCCGGCTGTTGTCTGCACTAAGCGTAGCCCGGGCCAGCGCCGTACTATTAGTGTTGCCGAGGCCGGGTTCCGAGAAACAGAAATACAGGTTGCGGTTACCGGCAAAGCTGGAATCGAGGATCACATCCAGCAAGCCGCCCTGCCCGCCTGCTGCTACCGGCGGCAGGCCGGCCACCGGCGCACCCAGCTTTCCACCGGGCTCAACCACACGCAACTGCCCGGCACGCTCGGTCACCAGAAACCTGCCGTCCGGCAGGAAAGCCACCGCCCATGGGTTCTGCAGGCCGCTGGCTACGACCTCGGGTTTTACGCCCTGTGCCATGGCAATAGGCGCTAAAACTGCCGTTGCTACAAAAAAAAGAGCTGTACGTGCCCAGCCAGACTGAAGCGGCACCGGACTGAACGACCTGGAGAAGCTGAAAACCGGGTTCATCGCCGTTTCCTTTCACTTATAAATACTTTAGTACGCATTTTCAGTTATTTGGGACCTAATTAAAGCGCCCCAACATGGATCATCGGATAAGCTGTTACAAATCAACAGTTTGGCGGTGTTATCAAGAATCAACTTAAGGTTGACGTAGGAGCATTCCTTCAAGTATCCTGCCTGCCATGCGCATCACAGCCCCCCTACTGGCCTTTCTGCTTTTTGCCTCTACCATGTTGTTTGCAGTGAGAGCCCATGCAGCGCCCGGTAGTTCCGGCGATGACATGGATAAATTGCTGGCTGAAAAGGGTTTGATGGCACACATCGAACGCGCCGGCCAGACGGTCACCAACAAGGCGTCCGAGCTGGTGGTCAATGCCATGGGCTTCCTGGGCGTGCCCTACCGCCGTGGGGGCAATTCGGCAGACACCGGTTTTGACTGCAGCGGTTTTGTCCGCGCCATCTACGAACAAAGCGTAGGCCTGATACTGCCGCGCAAGGCCGAGCAGCAGGCTGCCGCCACCCAGAATATAGACCGCAACGAGCTGCAGCCCGGTGACCTGGTGTTCTTCAACACCATGCGCCGCGCCTTCAGCCATGTCGGCATTTATGTCGGCGAGGGCAAATTCATTCACTCGCCCAAGCCGGGCGCCGAAGTGCGCGTCGAAAGCATGTCTGTCGCTTACTGGAACCGCCGTTTTGATGGCGCACGCCGCGTCGCAGGACAGGCTGACGAAGCCAGGACACCCGCCATGCAGGTTCCGCAGCAGGTGCAGGCACAAGTTCAGGCCCAGGTCCAGGCGCTGAAAGTGGCAATACCGGCTGCACAAAGCCAGTACAACGCATACCAGCTCCAGGCGCAATAAACCGGCAGGTCCGCTCAGTTCAGGCCGTCCGGCCAGCACAGCCTGGCAGCTTTACCAGGAGAGACTGTGACTTCATCCACGCTGATTCCCTGCCTGCGCTATCGCGACGCACCCAAAGCCATTGACTGGCTCTGCGAGGTGTTTGGTTTTACCAAACAGGCGGTCTACCCCAACCCCGATGGAAGCATTGCCCATGCCCAACTGGTGCTGGGCGGCGGCATGATCATGCTGGGTTCAGTCACCAAGGAACAGACTGAATGGGGCAAGCTGATCAAACAACCCGACGAAACCGGCGGGTTCGAAACCCAGAGCCCCTTTGTGGTGGTGCAGGACACGGATGCGGTCTACGCCCGCGCCAAAGCCGCAGGCGCCACCATCGTGCTGGACATCAAGGACGAAGACTATGGCGCGCGCGGCTTCAGCTGCCGTGACCCCGAGGGCCACCTCTGGAACGTGGGCGACTACAACCCGTGGCAGCAGCGCTAGCACTGGGTTGTAGTCGCACTTGAACATCCATGTCTACAGCGCTGGCAGCCGTACATGCTGCGGGTGACAACCTGAGTTAGTAAATACGAGGCAGCGTGAAGCCCCGGCACCGAAGGTAAAACGTCACGTTGCGATCACATAAAAACCCGCTATGTGACGGTCATGGCGCTGGCAGGCAAAAGCGTCAACGACCAGGCCACACAAGGCCACCAGGACACGCGATGTGATGCGCTGCTTGCCCTGGAGAGCCCGCCCAACATCACACGGGTGCACTCAAGGTTAAAGGCCAGCGCGGCCATTACCGGTGCGCCACACGGTCCGGTGGCCTGCATGTGCCAGCAGTTGCGGCAAAAAAAGTCCGGGGCACGAAGCGCAAAAAACGCTGCAAATGTGCGACAGGTCGCGTGGCCTCACGTCAGGCGGCAGGGATGGCACATGCACTCAGTACCTGTAAAAAAGCCGGTATACCCGCTCGACAAGCGGGTTCGCCAGCGCCGGAATGTATTTATCCATCACCCGTACATTGAGCAGGTACCAGACCAGCACCGCCGCAACCAAAACCCACTGTGGCCAGTGCAAGGCCACGCCAACCGCGATAGGCAGCACAACACCCCAGCACCAACCCAGGACCCGGTTGACTGAAAAATACCAGGATGAGGGCGGTAGTGCTTGCTGATCCGGGTGTTCTTCAGTCATGCAGAGTCCATCGCATGGTTATGTACACGCCTGAGACACCTTTGGTGCCACGCCAGCAGGGCCTACTTCCGCGCCGGAGGCAAATCCGTACAACTGCCGTGCGCAACTTCCGCGGCCATGCCCATGCTTTCGCCCAGCGTGGGGTGTGGATGAATGGTCTTGCCGATATCAACAGCGTCTGCGCCCATCTCGATGGCCAGTGCAATCTCGCCAATCATGTCGCCGGCATGCGTGCCGACAATGCCGCCACCCAGGATCTTGCCGTGACCATGGGCCTCCTCACTGTCGTCAAACAGCAGCTTGGTGAAACCCTCGTCGCGACCATTGGCGATGGCTCGGCCTGAAGCCGTCCACGGGAAGAGGCCCTTTTTGACCTTGATGCCCTGCGCCTTGGCCTGGTCCTCGGTGAGGCCAACCCAAGCCACTTCGGGGTCGGTGTAGGCGACGGAGGGGATCACGCGAGCATTGAAGGCCGTGCTGGCGAGTTCCTTGTTGCCCTGCAGTTCACCTGCAATCACTTCAGCAGCGACATGCGCTTCGTGCACGGCCTTATGGGCCAGCATGGGCTGGCCGACGATGTCGCCAATCGCGAAGATGTGCGGCACGTTGGTACGCATCTGGATATCGACAGGAATGAATCCGCGGTCGCTGACCGTGATACCGGCCTTGTCGGCTGCGAGTTTTTTTCCGTTGGGCGTACGGCCCACTGCCTGCAGCACCAGGTCATAGGTTTGGGGGGCGGGGGCGGTGCCGCCTGCTTCTGCACTTTCAAACGTGACTTCGATGCCGGCTTTGGTCGCCTTGGCGCCCACAGTTTTTGTCTTGAGCATGATGTTGTCAAAACGCGGTGCGTTCATCTTCTGCCAGACCTTGACGAGGTCGCGATCGGCGCCCTGCATCAGGCCATCCATCATCTCGACCACATCCAGGCGCGCCCCCAGAGTGGAATACACCGTACCCATCTCCAGACCAATGATGCCGCCGCCCAGGATCAGCATGCGCTTGGGGACTTCATTGAGCGCGAGTGCACCGGTCGAATCGACCACGCGCGCATCTTCCGGCATGAAAGGAAGGCGCACAGCTTGAGAGCCCGCCGCAATGATGCAATTTTTAAAAGCAATGGTCTGCTTTTTGCCGGATTTCTCCTGCGCATTGCCGGAGGTTTCTTCAACCTGCAAATGATTTGCACCGAGAAACTGGCCAAGGCCGCGCACGACGGTGACTTTGCGCATCTTGGCCATGGCCGTCAGGCCACCAGTCAGCTTGCCGACGACTTTTTCCTTGTGCGTGCGCAGCTTGTTGATGTCGACGGTGGGTTCGGCGAACGTGACGCCCAGGCTTTCAAAATGCTTGACCTCGTCCATCACAGCGGCGACATGCAGCAATGCTTTGGATGGGATGCAACCCACATTCAGGCAGACGCCACCTAGCGTCGCGTAACGCTCGACCAGGACAACCTTGAGGCCAAGGTCAGCGGCGCGGAACGCAGCCGAGTAACCGCCGGGGCCAGCGCCCAGCACGACCACGTCGCAGTCGATATCTGCAGTGCCGGCAAAGCTGGCCGCCACAGGCGCGGGGACTGCGGCCGGGGCTGGTGCAGCTTGGGCCTCAGGTGCGGGCGCCGTAGCAGCAGAAGGGGCAGGTGCCGCAGTCGCGTCAGATGCTTCCAGCGACAACACAACGGAGCCCTGCTTGACCTGGTCCCCCAGCTTTATCTTGATTTCTTTAACTACACCAGCATGCGAGGATGGAATCTCCATCGACGCCTTGTCACTCTCCACGGTAATGAGGCTCTGGTCGGCCTTGACGGCATCGCCGGGTTTGACCAGCAGTTCTATCACGGTCACTTCGTCAAAGTCGCCGATGTCGGGCACCTTGATGTCGATAAGGGATGCGCTCATTTGGAGGCTTTCAATTTGAGGGTGAACACTTCCACCGGCCCGGCGGAATTCTTGTCGAACTCGCAGCCGGCGTTCATGCCAGCCAGTGCGACTTCGCGTGCAGTTTTCGATTTATCCCAGGCGGCATGCATCGCGCCCAGCGCGAAGCTACGGCCTGATCCTATGCCCCAGAACTCCTTGAACTCAAACACTTCGCGATAGCTGTAAATGCCGTAAATGCCGCTGGCATTGGCAATCAGCGCCGTGAACTGGCTGGATTCATAAGGGTCGTTGTCGTCTTCCTTTGTCTGCAGGAAGAAGGTGTCTTTCAGCAACGGGTGCAGCTTGATGAAGGTGTCAAAGACTTCGTCGCGCGAGCCCAGCTTGAGCTGGTCTTTCGGCAATGCGGCCATGGCCTTGCGCAGCGCCGGAAAGTGCGCCACGGTGCCCGCCATACCGACGTAGCTGATGCCAGCCGGTGTGTCGACCTTGAATATCTTGCTGTTGGCTTCAAAACGGTTGGTCAGGCTGGTATCTCCAAAGGTCACCAGCGTGTCCGCCGCAATGGCCACCTGCCCTGCTTTTTTTACAACTACCAGCGTGGTCATGCTGGCGTACGCAGCGCAGGGCCGCCCCAAGCAAGCACAGCCCCCTCGGGGGGCAACGTATTACACGAAGTGAAAAGTGTGGGGGCCATATATTTACAACAGGACTCTGCGGAAATCTCCGAGGATCTGGCCGAGGTAGGCATTGAAGCGCGCGGCAGAAGCCCCATCGATCACGCGGTGGTCCCAGCTCAGCGACATCGGCAGCATCAGGCGCGGCTGGAAGGCTTTGCCGTCCCATACCGGCTCCATCTGGCTCTTGCACACGCCAAGGATGGCGACTTCAGGCGCATTGATGATCGGCGAAAAATAACGCCCACCAATGCCGCCCAAAGACGAGATGGTGAAACACGCACCCTGCATGTCACCCGGGCTCAGCTTGCCCTCGCGCGCCTTTTTGGCGAGCTCGCCCATCTCCTGCGAGATTTGCACGATGCCCTTCTTGTCGGCGTCCTTGATGACGGGAACTACAAGGCCATTGGGGGTATCGGCTGCGAACGCGATGTTGAAGTACTGCTTGAGAACCAGCTGGTCGCCATCGAGCGATGCGTTGAACTCGGGGAACTTCTTCAGTGCGGCAACCGAGGCCTTTATGAGGAAGGCCAGCATGGTGATCTTGATGCCAGCTTTTTCATTTTCCTTGTTCATCGACACGCGGAAGTTTTCGAGCTCGGTGATGTCGGCATCATCGTGGTTGACGACGTGCGGAATCATCACCCAGTTGCGGTGCAGGTTGGCGCCGCTGATTTTCTTGATGCGCGACATGTCCTTGCGCTCGACCGGGCCGAACTTGGTGAAGTCCACCTTGGGCCATGGCAACAGGTCCAGACCAGCACCGCCACCGCCACCCGATGCGGGCGCTTTGGCTGCCTGGGCTTGGGTGCGTGTGCTGCCGTCCATGACGGACTTGGTGAAAGCCTGCACGTCTTCGACGGTGATGCGGCCTTTGGGGCCTGCGCCCTTCACTTCTGCCAGAGGCACACCGAGCTCACGCGCAAACTTGCGTATAGATGGCGATGCATGCGGCAGGTTGCCGGCAAGCGCTGCAGTCGGTTCATGTGCAGGCGCAGCTGCAACGGGTGCAGGTGCAGGCGCCGACGCAGTGGTGGCAGCAGGCGCGACCTGGGCAGGCACGGGTGCAGGAGCAGCCGCTGCGGGGGTAGCAGCAGGAGCGGCCGAAGCTTCCAGGATGGCCAGCAGGTCGCCGATGTTGAGTTTGTCACCCATCTTGACCTTGAGCTCTTTCAGCACGCCGGCTGAAGACGACGGGATCTCCATCGAGGCCTTGTCGGACTCGACGGTGACCAGTGACTGTTCCACCTTGATGGTATCGCCGGGTTTGACCAGAACTTCAATGACGGTGACGTCCTTGAAATCGCCGATGTCAGGTATGCGCACTTCGACCGGGCCGGAACCAGTCGCCGCCGCAGCGGCTGGAGCGGGCGCTGGCGCCGGAGCGGGAGCCGCGGCAGTAGCGGCGGCGGCCGGTGCGGGTGCAGGGGCCGCAGCATCGGCGGTTGCACCACCTTCTGCTTCCAGAGAAATCACGACCGAGCCCTGCTTGACCTTGTCGCCCAGCTTGACTTTGATCTCCTTGACCACGCCGGCGTGGCTGGACGGGATTTCCATCGATGCCTTGTCCGATTCAACCGTAAGCAGCGACTGGTCTGCCTTGATGGTGTCGCCGGGCTTTACCAGCAGTTCGATAACAGTGACCTCGTCGAAGTCACCAATGTCCGGAACCTGTATATCTACCAATGCCATGTTGTTTGTCTCCGGCCTGTCTTCAAGCGTAAAGTGGGTTGATCTTGTCGGTCTGGATACCGTATTTCTTGATGGCTTCGGCAACCTTCGCGACCGGCACCGTGCCGTCTTCGCTCAGCGCCTTCAATGCAGCCAGCACGATGTAATGGCGGTTGATTTCAAAGTGCTCGCGCAACTTGCTGCGGAAATCACTGCGGCCAAAACCGTCGGTGCCCAGCACCTTGTAGTTGCGGCCTTTTGGCATGTACGGACGTATCTGCTCGGTGTAGGCCTTCATGTAGTCGGTCGATGCAACCACGGGGCCTGATGTTGCAGCCAGCTGCTGCGTGACGAACGGCACGCGTGGCGTTTCTGTCGGGTGTAACAGGTTCCATCGGTCGGCGTCCTGGCCATCGCGGGTCAGCTCGTTGAAGCTTGGGCAGCTCCAGACGCCAGCCGAAATGCCCCAGTCTTTTTCGAGCAATTCCTGTGCCGCCATACTTTCGCGCAGGATGGTGCCACTGCCAAGCAGTTGCACGGTCGGCGCCTTGGCAGCGAGGGCCGGACCCTGCTTGCACAGGTACATGCCCTTGATGATCTGCTCTTCCGTGCCGGGCTGCAGGCCTGGCATTGCATAGTTTTCATTCAGCAGGGTCAGGTAGTAATAGACGTTGTCCTGGCGCTCTACCATGCGCTTGAGCCCATGGTGCAGGATCACGCCGACTTCGTGTGCGAAGGTCGGGTCGTAGCTGATGCAGTTCGGGATGGTGTTGGCCAGGATGTGGCTGTGACCGTCTTCATGCTGAAGGCCTTCGCCATTCAGCGTGGTTCTACCGGAGGTACCGCCCAACAGGAAGCCGCGCGCCTGCATGTCGCCAGCCGCCCAGGCCAGGTCGCCGATGCGCTGGAAACCGAACATCGAGTAATACACATAGAACGGCACCATGATGCGGTTGTTGGTGCTGTACGAGGTGGCGGCAGCAATCCAGCTACTCATGCCGCCTGCTTCGTTGATGCCTTCCTGCAGGATCTGGCCAGCCTTGTCTTCCTTGTAGTACATGACCTGGTCTTTGTCGACGGGCGTGTACTTCTGGCCTTCAGGGTTGTAGATGCCGATCTGGCGGAACAGGCCTTCCATGCCGAAGGTACGGGCTTCATCGACCAGGATGGGCACGACGCGTGGGCCGAGCGCCTGGTCGCGCAGCAGTTGCGTCAGGAAACGCACATAAGCCTGGGTTGTGGAAATCTCGCGGCCTTCAGGCGTTGGCTCCATCACCGACTTGAAAGTATCCAGCGCAGGCACGGTGAAGCTTTCATCGGCCTTGACCCGACGATGGGGCAGATAACCACCCAGCGCCTTGCGGCGCTCATGCAGATATTGCATTTCAGGCGTGTCATCGGCTGGCTTGTAGAACGGGATGTCGGCAAGTTGGCTGTCTGGAATCGGGATGTTGAAACGGTCGCGGAAGGCCTTGACGTCTTCGTCTGCCAGCTTTTTGGTCTGGTGGACGTTGTTTTTGCCCTCGCCAATCTTGCCCATGCCAAAGCCCTTGACTGTCTTGATGAGAAGAACGGTGGGCTGGCCCGTGTGGTTGACGGCCGCGTGGAAGGCCGCATAGACCTTTTTGGAGTCGTGACCGCCGCGCCGCAGATCAAAAATTTCTTCGTCAGTCATGTGCGCCACCATTTCGAGCGCCTTGGGGTGCTGGCCGAAGAAATGTTTACGCACATAGGCACCGTCGTTGGCCTTCATGGCCTGGTAGTCGCCGTCCAGCGTGTCCATCATGATTTTCTTCAGGATGCCATCCTTGTCACGCGCCAGCAGCGGATCCCATCCGCTACCCCAGATCAGCTTGATGACGTTCCAGCCTGCGCCGCGGAATTCGCCTTCCAGTTCCTGGATGATCTTGCCGTTGCCACGCACAGGGCCGTCGAGGCGCTGCAGGTTGCAGTTGATGACAAACACGAGGTTGTCGAGCTTCTCGCGTGCTGCGAGACCAATCGCGCCCATGGATTCGACCTCGTCCATCTCGCCGTCCCCGCAAAACACCCAGACCTTGCGGTTTTCAGTGTTGGCAATGCCGCGTGCGTGCAGGTACTTGAGGAAACGCGCTTGGTAAATCGCCATCAGCGGGCCAAGGCCCATGGACACCGTGGGGAACTGCCAGAACTCGGGCATCAGCTTGGGGTGCGGGTAGCTCGACAGGCCCTTGCCATCGACTTCCTGGCGGAAGTTGAGCAACTGCTCTTCGGTCAGCCGGCCTTCAAGATAGGCACGGGCATAAACACCGGGCGAGACATGACCCTGGATATAGAGGCAATCGCCGCCATGTTTTTCACTTTCGGCGTGCCAGAAGTGGTTGAAGCCGGCGCCGAACAGGCTGGCCAGCGAGGCGAAGGAGCCGATATGGCCGCCGAGGTCGCCGCCATCAGCCGGGTGCAGGCGGTTGGCCTTGACGACCATGGCCATCGCATTCCAGCGCATGTAGGCGCGCAGGCGTTGTTCAATTTCCAGGTTGCCGGGCGCGCGGACTTCCTGGTCGGTCTCTATCGTGTTGACATAGCCGGTGTTGGCCGAGAACGGCATGTCTATGCTTTTCTGGCGGGCATGCTCCAGCAGTTGTTCGAGCAGGAAGTGCGCGCGTTCGGGGCCTTCACTCTCGATGACGGCGGATAGCGCATCCATCCATTCGCGGGTTTCCTGGGTGTCCTTGTCGAGCGCATCGTTTGCTGCGGCGCGCAGGTCATCGGAACCTGCATTGCTGGGATTGGCGGCCATGTCTTGTCTCCTGCTAGATAACTCTCGGGTTTAACCCGGCCTCGCTTGTGTCGTGCCGGGCGCAAAGCTTGTGTCCCATGGGTTGTAAACCCAAATTTAGACCCAAGTCTCTAGTTTCCCACAATTTTTAATGAATTTCAAATAGTGCCGATTGATTTCATATTAAGAAATATCAATCACCTTCAGCCATGATCCTGCCCTTCTCCTTAATTGGTAAAAATGCAGCCCGTTGCATAGGCAAATACAGAGGCCAAAGGCGGGATTTTTGCAGGCAAGTCACTTAAACTGCAAGCCGTGTCCACACCCGCTTCATCATCCACGCCATCAAACTCACCCACGCTGCTGCCCAGCGCTGCTTCGCCGGCATGGTGGCGTCACTGGTGGCGCAAGCAGTCGCCGTCCCGTCAGGACAGGTTTATCACGCTGGGACCCCTGCTGGCTGTCATCCTTTTCCTCGCAGCAGTTATCGCCGCTTTCGGTTACCTGCGGATAGAAGAGATTGACCGGGAGCGTCAGGCTGTACGGCGTGACGTTGAATACGCGCAGCAGCGTCTGCGCTTGCGCCTGCTCGAGCGGCAGGAACAGTTGATGCGCATTGGCCGCGATATCTCCAACAAAGACGTTGACAGGGAAGAATTCGTCTCACAGGCTGAGCTGCTGGTCAACCAGTACCCCGAGTTGCTGGCCGTGACCTGGGTTGATTCGCGCCGCCGCGTCCGCGCATCCTATGTATCGGCCAGCGCCAATACCAGCCAGGTCAGGCCCGTCGGCGAGCCTCTGAAAGCCGGTGAAACCGATGGCACCTATGGACTGGCGCGTGACCTGCGCCAGCCTGTCTATTCACGGCCACTGAACCCGACCGAGAGCAGCGACTACAACGCACCAACGCTGCAGATCATGATTCCACTGGACGACCAGGGCAAGTTCGACGGCGTGATCATGGGCGAGTACGCAATAGACGGCCTGCTGCGTTTTGGCGTGCCGACCGAAGTGACTGCCAAGTACGCGGTGATGCTGGTGGACGACAAGAACCGCCTGCTGGCCGGCAACATGCCACCGCCGCGCAATCCGGCGGCGCGCCTGCTGCCCTGGTCTGACGACGCAGCTGAATATGAAATCCCGGTCTCACCGGTTGGCAATGGCCTGCTGATACGGGCACAGGGCTACCGCACCTCACTCGGCGTGGTCGGCAGCGGCTTCTTCTGGCTGGTGAGTGCGCTGAGTGCCATCACCGTCTGGATGCTTCTGGGCACCTGGCGCCACACCCGCAGGCGTGTGCAGGCCCAGCAGGCGCTGATCTCTGAAACCAATTTCCGCCGGGCGATGGAAAACTCGATGCTGACCGGCATGCGGGTGCTGGATCTGCAGGGCCGGATCACTTACGTCAACCCGGCCTTCTGCCAGATGACGGGCCTGACCGAGGCCGAACTGGTGGGCTGTACCCCGCCCTTCCCGCACTGGCCTGAAGCCGAGACAGAAACGCTGATGGCGCGCCTGAATGACGAACTCAACGGCCGTACGCCACCGTCCGGTTTTGAGGTCAAGGTCAAGCGCAAGAACGGCCAGATATTCGATGCCCGCCTTTATGTTTCCCCGCTGATTGACCCGCGCGGCCAGCAGACCGGGTGGATGACGTCGATGACGGACATCACCGAGCCTCGGCGCATTCGTGATGAACTGACCGCTTCGTACGAACGTTTCACCACCGTGCTCGAAGGGCTGGATGCCGCAGTGTCCGTCGCGCCACTGGGTAGCGAAGAGCTGCTGTTTGCCAACAAGCTGTACCGCTCCTGGTTTGGCGGCGAGGTCTCGGGCCACATGGACCTGATTGCGCAGGCCGGTGTGCCAGCCACGGCGCCTACCGATGATGCAATGGATGCGGTGGACGGCCTGGCCGGGTTCCCCACCGACACCCTGACCGCCGCACAAACCGAGAACGCTGAAATTTTTGTACCGGAACTCGGCAAGTGGCTGGAAGTACGCTCGCGTTACCTGACCTGGGTCGATGGGCGGCTGGCGCAGATGGTGATTGCCACAGACATCACGCCGCGCCGCCATGCCGAAGAACAGGCCGCGCTGCAGAATGAACGTGCGCAGAACGCCAGCCGCCTGATCACCATGGGCGAGATGGCTTCCAGTGTGGCGCATGAATTGAACCAGCCACTGACCGCCATCAACAACTACTGCAATGGCATGGTCTCGCGCATCAAGAGCCAGCAGATCAGCAATGAAGACCTGCTGGGTGCGCTGGAAAAAACTGCCAGGCAGGCGCACCGCGCCGGGCAGATCATCCAGCGCATCCGTGCGTTTGTGAAACGCAGTGAACCCAACCGCACCCTGTCCGACGTAGGCACCATGGTCAACAATGCGATGGAGCTGGCCGATATCGAGCTGCGCCGCCACCATGTGCGCCTCAGCCACTACATCGCAGCCCGCTTGCCCGAGATCATGGTTGACCCCATCCTGATCGAGCAGGTGCTGATCAACCTGATGAAGAACGCAGCTGAATCGATAGCGCAGGCGCAGATGCCGACTGCCCGCCGCAGCGTCGAGTTACGCGTGGTACCCAAACATATCGAGGACCAGGCGGTGGTCGAATTCTCGGTGCTGGACTCCGGCCGCGGCCTGTCGCCCGAGGTCATGGGCCGGCTGTACGAAGCCTTCTACTCAACCAAGGCTGAAGGCATGGGTATTGGCCTGAAACTTTGCCGCAGCATTGTCGAGTCCCACCAGGGCCGGATGCAGGCGGAGAACCTCTACAATGGCGGCGAAGTGGTCGGCTGCCGGTTTACCTTCTGGATTCCCGTAACGCCCCTGCTTTCACCGGCGCCCCCTGCTACCGATAACGTAGCATTGACCTGACTTCAGCAACAACACAGAGAAAGTTTGGCATGAGCTTGATCCCTAAAAAAGGCACGGTTTACGTCGTTGATGATGACGAGGGCGTGCGCGACTCGCTGCAGTGGCTGCTGGAAGGCAAGGACTACCGCGTCCGCTGCTACGACTCCGCCGAAACATTTCTCTCACGTTACGACCCGCGCGAAGTGGCCTGCCTGATCGTCGACATCCGCATGGGTGGCATGACCGGCCTGGAGCTGCAGGACCGGCTGGTCGAGCGCAAATCACCATTGCCCATCGTCTTCATCACCGGTCACGGCGACGTGCCCATGGCCGTGAACACGATGAAAAAAGGCGCAATGGATTTCATCCAGAAGCCCTTCCAGGAAGAAGCACTGGTCAACCTGGTCGAGCGCATGCTGGAGCAGGCCAAGGAAGCCTTCAGCGACTTCCAGCAATCCGCCAGCCGCGATGCCCTGCTGGCCAAGCTGACCTCGCGCGAGACGCAGGTGCTGGAGCGCATCGTCGCCGGCCGCCTGAACAAGCAGATCGCCGACGACCTCGGCATCAGTATCAAGACGGTGGAAGCGCACCGCGCCAACATCATGGAAAAGCTCAACGCCAACACAGTGGCTGATCTGCTCAAGATCGCACTGGGAAGCACCGCCCCCAAGGCCTGATGACAGACAGGGGCACGGCCTGCCCCGCTTTTTTTGCACCTTGCGCCCGTAGCCCCAGCCGCTGCGGGCGTTTTCATTTCAGGAATTGATACGCAACATGACTGCCCAACTCATAGACGGCAACGCACTTTCAAAACAACTGCGTACCGAGGTCGCCCAGCGCGCCGCGGCACTGCGCGCCAAAGGGATAACACCCGGTCTCGCGGTCGTGCTGGTCGGCGAGAACCCCGCCAGCCAGGTCTACGTGCGCAACAAGGTCAAGGCCTGCCAGGACAACGGGCTGCATTCGGTGTTGGAGCAATATCCCGCCACACTGAACGAGGCGGACCTGCTGGCGCGCGTCGATGCCATGAACAATGACCCAGCCATTCACGGCATTCTGGTGCAGTTGCCACTGCCGGCGCACATCGATGCGCAAAAAGTCATCGAGTCAATTTCACCGGCCAAGGACGTCGACGGCTTTCACGTCGCCAGTGCCGGCGCGCTGATGGTCGGCCAGCCCGGTTTCTGGCCCTGCACGCCTTATGGCTGCATGAAGATGCTGGAAAGCATCCGCTACGACCTGAAAGGCAAACACGCCGTCGTGATCGGCCGCAGCAACATCGTGGGCAAACCGATGGCGCTGATGCTGCTGCAGAAAAGCGCGACAGTCACCATCTGCCACAGCGCCACCAAAGACCTGAAGGCCATGACGCTGCAGGCTGATGTCATCGTGGCAGCCGTCGGCAAACGCAATGTGTTGACCGCAGACATGGTCAAGCCGGGCGCGGTCGTCATCGACGTCGGCATGAACCGCAACGACGCAGGCAAGCTGTGCGGCGACGTGGACTTTGACGGCGTGAAGGAAGTGGCAGGCTACATCACCCCGGTACCCGGCGGCGTTGGTCCCATGACCATCACCATGCTGCTCGTCAACACGCTGGAAGCTGCCGAGCGCTGATTTGCGTCGCGGTAGGCAGGCGCGCCCCGCTAGGGGCCGACTGCAAGAAAAATTGATCTATACATCAATGATTTTACCTGAATGGGTGTTTATTGATGTATACATCAAAATTTAGCGTTTTCGGCTGCTTAAAAGCCTTTGGAGCCGCTCAAAAGCCTGAAAAATGGCCGAAAACACCTATTTTCGAGCATCAAATCGGCCTCCAGCCCATTGCGGACTAGCGCGACCTGCTATCAAATTAGTAGTGGCCCGAGGGGCCGATTTCAGCCGTTCACCGCCTGAGCGGAAGGCTTGGTCAGCTTCCATAAACTCACGCCAGCGCACACCCACTGCAGCAGGTACATCGCGGTACCCATGCCATGCCAAAGCTTCAGGTTGCCGCCATCAGCGCGCGCACTGACGATGCGCGGCGACACGCCGAACTCCACCAGCAGCGCCAGCAAAAGGCCGGCAACCACGAAGCGGATGGCGGGCTGAAAGTGGGAAACGGTATCAGCGCCCGCCTTTGTGTTGGAGGCCAGCAGCAGAAAAAAAGTACAGCCAATGCTGAGCCAGGTCTGCGCGGTAAACAGCTTCGCAGCCATTGCACCTGCAACTGCCGGCGTGCCCAGGTTGGCGAACAGCAGCGGCACCACGACAAACCCGATGGTGGTCAGACTGCCCCACCAGAGGGCCGCTGCAAAGATGCCGATCCGGAATTTCAAATGTTTCTCCAGAAGCAGAATGCAATTTTCCGCCGGGCCGCCCCAGGAAAAACTAGCCCCCTCGGGAGGCAGCGCAATACATGAAGTGACAAGCGTGGGAGCCTATATATACATCACGGCGATGATCTCGTAGCGTTTAACGCCACCAGGCGCCTGCACTTCAGCCGTATCACCTTCATCCTTGCCGATCAGCGCGCGCGCGATCGGTGAGCTGATATTGACCCGGCCCTGCTTGATGTCAGCCTCGTCTTCACCAACGATCTGGTACGTCACCTTGTCGCCAGTGTCTTCGTCTTCCAGCTCTATGGTCGAACCAAACACCACCTTGCCGCCTGCGTCGAGTTCCGACGGGTCGATGATCTGCGCGGCTGACAGCTTGCCTTCAATTTCCTGGATGCGGCCTTCGACAAAACCCTGTTTGTCCTTTGCGGCATCGTATTCGGCGTTTTCGCTCAGGTCACCCTGGGCACGCGCTTCCGAGATCAGGTTGATGACAGTCGGACGCTCAACCGTCTTGAGCTGGTGCAGTTCGGCCTTGAGTTTTTCAGCGCCGCGTTTGGTGATGGGAATGGTGGCCATGCGTGTCTCTTCGGAAATATCTGTCGAATCGGGTTTACAAAAGCAAACCGCCGGGTGTTACCACTCGGCGGTTACCCAAATTATGCCGCGAAAACAGGTTTTTTTGATGCCCAGCGGGTTTTCACCCATGTGGATGAAGGGCCTCGGCCGGAAGTGGCAAAACCGGGGAACACTTCACCAAACCGGTGATGGCGTAACAAAAGGCATAAGCTCGGCAGGTCCGCGCTGGAGGAGGCGCAGATAAATCAGCTCAATCCGTTCAATCAATCAAATAACAAACAGAGGATTTTTATGCTTTCACGGCGACTCGCCCTTCATTCCCTCGGTGCGCTCTCCGCCACCGCCCTCGCCTCCAGCGCGCAAGCGCAAAGTTGCGATGTGTTTACCTCCAGTACGCAGGGCGCAACCACCCCTGATGCCGCCCTGCAAATGCTCAAGGATGGCAATGTACGTTTTGTCGATGGGCGAACGCGCAACTGCGATCTGCGAAAACAGGTCAAAGAAACGGCGACCCAGCAGTCACCCATCGCAGTGGTCGTCGGCTGCATCGACAGCCGGGTGCCGCCGGAGTTTGTTTTCGACCAGCGGTTAGGCGATATCTTTGCAGCCCGTGTGGCCGGCAATTTCGTGAACACAGACATCCTCGGCAGCCTGGAATTTGCCACCAAACTGGTGGGCTCAAAACTGATCGTGGTTCTGGGCCATACGGAATGTGGCGCCATCAAGGGTGCGGCAGACGACGCAAAAATGGGCAATCTCACCGCCACACTGGCCAATATCCGGCCCTCGCTGGGCAAGCTCAACTACAAGGGCGTGCCCAGTTCCAGGGACAAGGTGCTGGTGCAGCAACTGGCCGACCAGAACGCCAGAGACGCCGCCAAAATGATCATGGACAAAAGCGAGGTGGTCGCCACGCTGGTCAAAGAGGGCAAGCTGAAGATTGTCTCTGCCATGCATGACGTCAGCACCGGCAAGGTCAGCTGGTTCGCCTGAGCAGCTCGCGGCAACAACAAAAAAGGGCCCGAGGGCCCTTTTTTTATTCAGCCAGCCATCGCAGGTGCACTTCAGGCCGCCTGCCCCGCGCAGCGAAGGGCCGCCCCGAGCAAGCGGCGGCCCCTCGGGGGGCAGGAAGCTAAACGGAGTGAGCGACCGAGGGGGCCAGCTGGGCGTGCATTTCCTGGACAGAAATCACGCTCAGGTTGCTCAGAAACTTCATGCCTTGCACGGCCGCTTCGGCGCCGGCAATGGTGGTGAAAGTGGTCACGCGTGCCAGCAGTGCCGAGGTGCGTATCTGCCGTGAGTCGGCGATCGCGTTGCGGCGCTCCTCCACGGTGTTGATCACCAGCGCGATTTCCTCGTTCTTGATCATGTCGACCACGTGCGGCCGGCCTTCGGTAACCTTGTTGACGACGGTGCAGGCAATGCCCGCGGCCTGGATAGCCGCAGCGGTGCCGCGGGTGGCGACCAGTTCAAAATTCAGCGCGACCAGCGCACGGGCGACTTCCACGGCACGCGGCTTGTCATTGTTCTTGACGGTCAGAAAGACCTTGCCGGACGTCGGCAGCTTGGTGCCCGCACCCAGCTGCGACTTCACGAAGGCCTCGCCGAAGGTCTTGCCCACTCCCATGACCTCGCCAGTGGATTTCATCTCGGGGCCGAGAATCGTGTCCACACCGGGGAATTTGACAAAGGGGAAGACGGCTTCCTTGACGCTGAAGTAAGGTGGCGTGACTTCCTTGCCAATACCCTGCGATGCCAGCGACTGGCCGACCATGCAGCGCGCGGCCACCTTGGCCAGCTGTATGCCCGTGGCCTTGCTGACAAACGGCACAGTGCGGGAGGCACGCGGGTTGACTTCCAGCACGTAGATCACGTCCTTGCCGTCAATGCTCTGGATGGCGAACTGCACGTTCATCAGGCCGACGACATTGAGGGCCTTGGCCATCGCAGCGGTCTGGCGTTTGATTTCTGTGACGGTGTCGACAGCCAGCGAGTACGGCGGCAACGAACAGGCGGAATCGCCGCTGTGCACGCCGGCCTGCTCGATGTGTTCCATCACGCCGCCAATGAAGGTGGCGCCAGCAGAATCACGAACGCAGTCGACGTCGCACTCGATCGCGTCGTTGAGGAAGCGGTCCAGCAACACGGGCGAGTCATGGCTGACCTTGACGGCCTCGCGCATGTAACGCTCCAGGTCGCGCTGCTCATGCACGATTTCCATGGCGCGGCCACCCAGCACATAGCTGGGACGAACAACCAGCGGATAACCAAGCGCAGACGCTTTTTCAAGCGCCTCAGGCTCGGTACGTGCGGTGGCATTGGGCGGCTGCAGCAGCTTGAGCTCGTGCAGAAGCTTCTGGAAACGCTCGCGGTCTTCTGCCGCGTCAATCATGTCCGGCGAGGTGCCGATGATGGGCACGCCGTTACGTTCGAGGTCCAGCGCCAGCTTCAAAGGCGTCTGGCCACCGTACTGGACGATGACGCCCAACGGTTTCTCCTTGTCGACGATCTCCAGCACATCCTCCAGCGTCAACGGTTCGAAGTACAGGCGGTCAGAGGTGTCGTAGTCGGTGGAGACGGTTTCAGGGTTGCAATTGACCATGATGGTCTCGTAACCGTCTTCACGCATGGCCAGCGCGGCGTGCACGCAGCAGTAGTCGAACTCGATGCCCTGGCCAATGCGGTTCGGTCCACCGCCCAGCACCATGATTTTTTTCTTGTCGGTCGGCGCGGCTTCGCACTCGCTGCCCTCGGCCTCGTAGGTCGAGTACATGTAGGCGGTGTTGGTGGCGAACTCTGCGGCGCAGGTATCGACACGTTTGTAGACGGGCCGCACACCGAGCTCGCGGCGCTTGGCGCGAATGGCGGTGTCGGATGTCTTGAGCTGCCTGGCGAGGCGGCGGTCCGAAAAGCCCTTTTGCTTCAGGGCACGCAGTGTCACCGCATTGATGGCGTCCAGCGTCGTGGTTTCCAGTTCCAGCTCGATCTTCACGATCTGTTCGATCTGCACGAGGAACCACGGGTCGATCTTGGTCAGCGCGAAAACTTCGGCAACGCTCATGCCCTGGGCAAACGCATCGCCCACGTACCAGATACGGTCCGGGCCGGGTGCGCCCAGCTCTTTTTCCAGCACTTCGCGGTCTTGCGTCTTCTCGTTCATGCCGTCCACGCCGACTTCCAGTCCGCGCAGGGCTTTCTGGAAGGACTCCTGGAAGGTGCGGCCCATGGCCATCACTTCACCAACGGACTTCATCTGCGTCGTGAGGCGCGAATCGGCGGTCGGGAATTTTTCGAACGCGAAACGCGGAATCTTGGTGACGACATAGTCGATGCTGGGCTCGAAACTCGCAGGCGTTGCACCGCCGGTGATTTCATTGCGCAATTCGTCGAGCGTGTAGCCGATGGCCAGTTTGGCTGCCACCTTGGCAATCGGGAAGCCGGTGGCCTTGGAGGCCAGCGCTGAAGAGCGCGAGACCCGCGGGTTCATTTCGATCACCACCATTCGGCCATCAACCGGATTGATGGAGAACTGCACGTTGGAACCGCCCGTATCAACGCCGATCTCGCGCAACACTGCCAGCGACGCATTGCGCAGGATCTGGTATTCCTTGTCGGTCAGGGTCTGTGCCGGTGCCACGGTGATCGAGTCGCCGGTATGCACGCCCATCGGGTCCAGGTTTTCAATCGAGCAGACGATGATGCAGTTGTCGGCGGTGTCGCGCACGACTTCCATCTCGTACTCTTTCCAGCCGAGCAGTGACTCTTCAATCAGCAGCTCGTTGGTGGGCGAGGCTTCAAGGCCGCGCTTGCAGATGACTTCGAATTCTTCGGAGTTGTAGGCAATGCCGCCACCGGTGCCGCCCAGCGTGAAGCTGGGGCGGATCACGGTCGGGAAACCCAGCGTCTTCTGCACAGTCCAGGCTTCGTCCATGCTATGCGCAATGCCGGAGCGCGCAGAGCCCAGGCCGATCTTGGTCATCGCATCCTTGAACTTGAGGCGGTCTTCGGCCTTGTCGATGGCTTCAGGCTTGGCGCCTATCAGCTCGACCTTGTATTTGTCGAGCACACCGTTGTGCCAGAGGTCAAGCGCGCAGTTCAGCGCCGTCTGGCCGCCCATGGTCGGCAGGATGGCGTCCGGCTTTTCCTTCGCAATGATCTTTTCAACCGTTTGCCAGGTGATGGGCTCGATGTAGGTGACGTCGGCCGTGGCCGGGTCAGTCATGATGGTGGCGGGGTTGCTGTTGATCAGGATGACCTTGTAACCCTCTTCACGCAACGCCTTGCAGGCCTGCACGCCGGAGTAGTCGAACTCGCAGGCCTGACCGATGATGATGGGGCCGGCGCCGATGATGAGGACGCTTTTGATGTCTGTACGTTTTGGCATTATTTTTTCCCTCCATGCTGTTCCATGAGGGTCGTGAAACGATCAAACAAATACGAGATGTCGTGCGGGCCGGGCGAGGCCTCAGGGTGGCCCTGGAAGCAGAATGCCGGCTTGTCAGTGCGGGCCAGGCCCTGCAGCGTGCCGTCGAACAGGCTGATGTGCGTTGGACGCAGATTCGCGGGCAGGCTTTTCTCATCAACCGCAAACCCATGGTTCTGGCTGGTGATGCTGACGCGGCCGTTGTCGAGGTCTTTCACCGGATGGTTGGCGCCGTGGTGACCGAACTTCATCTTGAAGGTTTTTGCACCGCTGGCCAGAGCCATGATCTGGTGACCCAAACATATGCCGAAGGTCGGAATACCGGTTTCGATCAGCTCACGAACAGCCGCAATCGCGTAGTCGCAAGGCTCGGGATCTCCGGGGCCGTTGGCCAGAAAAATGCCATCAGGTTTGAGCTTGAGCACATCAGCAGCCGGCGTTTGCGCAGGCACGACGGTGATACGCGCGCCGCGCTCGGCGAGCATGCGCAGGATGTTTTTCTTCACGCCGAAGTCGAAGGCAACGACATGGAATTTGGGCGTGATCTGCACGCCGTAACCAGCGCCGAGCTTCCACTCGGTTTGTGTCCACTCGTAGGTCTGCTTGACGGACACCACTTTGGCCAGGTCCAGACCGGCCATGCTGGGTGCACTGCGCGCAGCAGCTACAGCTTTCTCGATGGCTGGCTGGCTGACTTCTTCACAATTGGCCAAAGCCAGGATGCAGCCGTTCTGTGCGCCCTTGGTACGCAGCAGACGGGTCAGCTGGCGGGTGTCTATGCCAGCAATCGCGACCGTATTTTCCTTGACCAGGTATTCAGACAAGGTCATGGAAGAACGGAAGTTCGAGGCCAGAAGCGGCAGATCCTTGATGATCAGGCCTGAGGCGTAAATCTTGCCTGCCTCAATGTCTTCGGCATTGATGCCGTAGTTGCCGATGTGCGGGTAGGTGAGCGTGACGATCTGCTGGCAGTAGCTGGGATCCGTGAGGATTTCCTGGTAGCCGGTCATGGCGGTGTTGAACACCACCTCGCCGACTGTGGAGCCTGCGGCCCCAATGGAATTGCCGATAAAGACCGTGCCGTCTGCGAGCGCCAGTATGGCGTGTGGGGATTTTTCGCGTGATCCCTGTAGAGACAAAAGCACTGGGTTCTCCGGGTTGATGACGGTTCGCCCAAGCGTGCACAAGAAACGGCTCTAAAAGAGTGTCTTGATGGCTGCTTTTGTAAGGGAGTTTGCTTGGTATGCGCTCGGGCGAAGCTGTGTTTTGAAAAGCCCCTGATTATAGCGTGCTTGCGTACAGGCAAATCGCCGCCGCCGCCGCCACGTTCAGGGATTCCTCGCCGCCAGGCTGTTGTATGCGCACCTTCAGGCTGGCCAGCGCCATCACATCGTCGCACACGCCCTGCCCTTCATGGCCCATGGCCCATGCGCAGGGCTTTGGCAGGACCTGTTGATGTAAAAAGCTGCCGTGGTGCGAGCTGGTAACCACGATGGGAACACCCAACCCGGCAAGGGCGTCTGCCTCCACACTCTCGACCAGATGCAGGCCGAAATGCGCGCCCATGCCCGCCCGCAGCACTTTCGGTGACCAGAGGGCTGCCGTGCCTTTGAGGGCAATGACCTGGGCAAAACCAAATGCGGCCGCGCTCCTCAAAATAGCGCCGACATTGCCGGCATCCTGCAGCCGGTCAAGAATTACGGAGGCCGAGCCCGTTTTCACGCCTGTGCTGCCAGGCAAGTCCAGCACAAAACCCATGCGGGACGGGGACTCCAGGCTGGAGATTTCCGGGAAAAGCGCGTCCGGGATGACGATGTTTTTAACGGCAGCGCGCGTGCAGTCGGCGGGTGCAACCGGCAGGTAGGACTCGGCAAAGACGGCCAGCGACGGCTTCAGGCCCCTCGCCAGTGCAGCGCGGCACAGGTGGTCACCTTCGAGCCAGACTTTCGCCTGTTTCCGGTATGCCGTGCTGTCCTGCGACAGCTTGCGCAAATCCTTGAGGAGAGGGTTATCGCGGGAGCTTATTTGCGTCAGTGGAACGGGCAACGACGCTGTCACCGCAAAACCTCGGCCACAGGGGCAAACGATTTGCGATGCTGCGGGCAAGCGCCGTGTTCGCGCAATGCCGCGAGGTGCAAGGCGGTTCCATAGCCTTTGTGATCGGCAAAGCCGTATTGCGGGTATTCGAGATGGAATTGGGCGCACCAGCGGTCGCGGTAAACCTTGGCAAGTATTGAGGCAGCAGAAATCGATGGCACCAGCGCATCCCCCCCGATAATCGCTTCGGACAGTATCACCAGCGTCGGCAGGCGGTTGCCGTCAACCAGTACCTTGTTGGGCTTCAGCCGCAAGCCTTCGACCGCGCGCTTCATCGCCAGCATGGTGGCTTGCAGGATGTTGATCTGGTCTATCTCTTGGGCAGTCGCCATGGCTATCGAATGACACAGGGCTTTTGCGCGTATCTCGTCGTAGAGCTTTTCCCTTTTCAGGGCGGTGAGTTTTTTGGAGTCTGCCAGGCCCTGAATGGGGTTCAACTCATCAAGAATGACTGCAGCGGCCACCACCGGCCCCATCAGCGGGCCGCGGCCGGCCTCGTCAACGCCCGCCATCAGCCCCGGGATATCCCAGGACAGCGATACCTGCTCAGCTTTCAAGAATTTTCTGGATCGCATCGGTTGCCAGTTTTGAAGTATCGCGCTGCAGTTCGGTATGCAGCGCAGTAAATCTTTGTTCCACCGCAGCTATTTTCGCAGGCGCCGAAGCTTTTGCGTCGAACCATTGCAACACCGCGGCTGCCAGCGCCGGCGGGTTGGCATCGTCCTGGAGCAATTCGGGCACAACAAAGTCAGCGCACAGGATATTGGGCAAGCCCACCCAGGGCTGCAATTTTTTACGCCGCATGATTTGCCAGGACAGCCAGTTCATGTCGTAGGCAATCACCATGGGCCGCTTGAACAAGGCAGCTTCCAGTGTGGCAGTACCGCTGGCAATCAGAGTGACGTCGCAGGCAGCCAGCACGGTATGCGACTGGCCCTCCACAATTTGCAGCCCATCCTGCATGCCACAGGACGCAGCGATGCTCTCAATCATGCTTTTGAGTGAAGGAATTGCAGGCACCACGACCTTGATACCTGGACGGGTTTGCCGTATCAATGCCGCAGCTCGGAAAAAACTTGCGGCGAGATACTGGATTTCCGACTTGCGGCTGCCCGGCAGGATGGCGAGCACCTGGTCTTCGTCGGCCAGACCCAAATGGCGCCGTGCACCCGCGCGATCCGGTTGCATAGGTATCACATTGGCCAGCGGGTGCCCTACATAAGTTGCTGCGATGCCATGGTTGGCCAGCAGCGCTGGTTCAAACGGAAAAATGCAAAGTACGTGATCTACACTGCGACGAATTTTCTCGACACGATCTGCGCGCCAGGCCCACACCGAAGGGCTGACAAAGTGCACGGTCTTGACGCCATGCGTTTTTAATGCGGCTTCCAGGTCCAGGTTGAAGTCGGGTGCGTCAACGCCGATAAAAATGTCAGGCAGGTGGGTCAGCAATTTCTCTTTGAACTGCGTGCGTATGCCGACTATCTCGCGGTAGTGCCGCAACACCTCTACATAACCGCGCACTGCCAGTTTGTCGCTCGGCCACCAGGCCTCAAAGCCCCGACGGATCATCTGTGGGCCGCCAATGCCGTGCGCAGTGAGCGCAGGCCAGCGCGATCTGAAACCATCAAGCAGCAAACCCGCCAGCAGGTCGCCCGAGGTTTCCCCGGCCACCATAGCGACGGTGGGAGCGCGGGCTGGCTTGCCGGCGGGTGGAGACTTAGTTTGCGGCGACATGCGCCTAGCGAACGATGCCGCGCTGCGGCGAAGTGCTTTCGAGGAAGTCGCCCATCATCTGCACATCAGGCGCTGCTTCAGGATATTTTTCAACAAGCCCGGCGATGCGTTCACGCGCCAGCTCCAGCGTCAGATCTTCGCGGTAAAGCGCCTTGTGCATGGCCTTGACGGCAGCAATCCTCTCGGCAGAAAAGCCTCGGCGACGCAGGCCTTCAAAATTCATCGAGCGTGCTTCCGCGGGCTGACCCTGTGACATCACGAACGGAGGCTGGTCGGCAAACAGCAGTGAACACATGGCCGTCATGCCATGCGCACCTATGCGCACAAACTGGTGCACGACCGTAAACCCGCCCAGAATGACCCAGTCGCCCACGTGCACGTGACCGGCGAGTTGTGTGTTGTTGGCGAATATTGTGTGATTGCCGACCTGGCAGTCATGCGCCAGGTGCACATAAGCCATGATCCAGTTGTCATTGCCCACCCGCGTCACACCGACATCACCGGGCGAACCTATGTTAAAGGTGCAAAACTCGCGAACCGTATTGCGGTCACCAATCACCAGTTCACAGGGTTCGCCGGCATATTTTTTGTCCTGCGGAATCGCCCCAAGCGAATTGAACTGGAATATGTGGTTGTCCGCACCTATCGTCGTATGCCCTTCGATGACGCAATGCCCGCCAATCGTCGTACCCGCGCCTACCTTCACGTGCGGGCCGATGATGGTGTAGGGCCCAACACTGACAGTGCTGTCAAGCTGGGCTTTGGGGTCGATCAGGGCAGTGGGGTGTACGCCCGTTATGTCCGCGTTAGCGCTCTGCATTTTTCTGCCGCGACCGTTCAGGCAATGGTGCGCATCGTACACATCAACTCTGCCTCGCAGACGATGTTTTCGCCGACCCGGGTCACGCCCTTGAACTTGAAGATGCCGGCCTTCATGCGGTCCAGCGTGACGTCCATCACCAGTTGATGACCGGGTTCAACCGGGCGCTTGAAACGCGCGCCGTCTATGCCTGCAAAGTAATAAACCGTCTTCTCATCAGGGGTGACGCCCAGGGTATCGAAGGCCAGCAGGGCAGCCACTTGCGCCATCGCCTCCAGCATCAGTACACCAGGCATAACCGGGCGATGCGGAAAGTGGCCAACAAAAAAGGGCTCGTTGATAGTGACATTTTTCAGCGCCTTGATGCTCTTGCCTTTGTCGACTTCGAGCACACGGTCCACCAGAAGAAAGGGATATCGATGCGGCAGCTGTTTGAGAATCTGGTGAATGTCCATCATGATTTTTCCAGGGGGTTTGGAGGCTTGCCGGTGAGGGCCTTTTCAGCCACTTTCAACCTGTCGCGAAGCGTGTGAAGCTGCTTTAGCGTGGCGGCGTTCTTTTCCCAGGACGCATTGTCGTCGATAGGAAAGAGGCCGGTGTAATTGCCGGGCTTCAGGATTGAACGAGTGACCACCGAAGCGGCGGAAATATGCACATGGTCGGCGAGAGACAGGTGCCCCAGCACCACAGCACCGCCACCTATCGTGCAATGGGCACCTATGCGCGCGCTGCCGGCCACGCCGACACAACCGGCCATCGCTGTATGCGCGCCTACATGCACGTTGTGGCCTATCTGGATCAGGTTGTCGAGTTTGACCCCATCCTCCAGCACGGTGTCCTGCAACGCACCACGGTCGATGCAGGTATTGGCGCCTATCTCGACATCGTTGCCGATGCGGACTGCGCCCAGCTGTTCTATCTTTTCCCAGCGGCCGGCATCGGGCGCAAAGCCAAAACCGTCCGCACCTATGACCACTCCTGGATGGACGATGCAGCGCTCGCCAATACTGCAGTTTTCACCGAGGCACACACGGGCAGACAGCTGGCTGTCTTTTCCGACGACAGCACGGGCGCCCAGAACGCAGTGCTCGGCAATGCGCGCACCGGATGCCACCTTCGCACCTGCGCCTACGACGGCGAAAGCACCTATTGAGGCCCCAGGCTCGACTCTGGCAAGCGGGTCTATGCAGGCTGACGGATGTATGAAGGCTTTGGGCGCCGGATGCAGATGCCGCTTCCACAACTGCGTAATCCGCGCAAAGTAAAGATAGGGATCATCAACCACAATGCAGGCGCCACGTGTAGCAGCTTGCGCTTCTGACACAGGAGCGACAATTACGCAGCCGGCCTGTGAGGCAGCAAGCTTGTTGACGTATTTGGGATGGCTGAGGAAACTCAGCTCGTGGGGGCCCGCCATGTCCAGCGTTGACAGGCCTTGAATCAGGAGGTCCGGGTCACCTGCCAACCGCGCGTCAAACTCGTCGGCCAGCGATTCAACGATGGCTGCGAGTTTGAGCGTCACACGACCTCTGCCTGGCAATGCCCCCGGCTACCTGCCTGCTTACCGGCTACCCGCAGCATTCAATGCCCGGAGAACCTTGTCGGTGATGTCGTGCTTGGGATTCACGTACACCGCTTCCTGCAGGATCAGGTCGTATTTTTCAGCTTCGGCCAGCGTTTTAACGACGCGGTTTGCGCGTTCGATGACTTGCTGGAGTTCTTCATTTTTGCGTGCGTTCAGGTCTTCCTGGAATTCGCGGCGCTTGCGCTGAAAGTCCCTGTCCTGGTCAACCAGTTGCTTCTGGCGGGTATTGCGCTGTGTTTCCGACAGCGTTGGCGCTTCCCGTTCAAATTTGTCAGACAGTGTCTTGAGCTGGGCCGCGACATCGTTCAGATCTTTTTCACGTTTGCTGAATTCGGTTTCAAGCTTGGTTTGTGCAGCTTTTGCCGAATTGGCCTCGCGGAATATCCGGTCCAGATTGACAATCCCGACCTTGAACTCCTGCGCAGACGCGGAAAAACCGGCCAGCACAATCAGGGAGCCCAATAGTAGTTTGCGAGAAATGTTTGCCATTAGAAAGATGTACCGATCTGAAATTGGAAGCGCTCTATTCTATCGCCAACTTTTTTACGGATTGGGTTGGCCAGCCCGAGGCGAAGCGGGCCGACGGGCGATATCCAGCTGACGCCGACACCCACGGAAGCACGCAGCTCGTTGACTCTGTAAGGGTCTTTTTCACCATACACATTACCTGCATCGACGAAAGCAAACATGCGCAGGGTCCTGTCGTTGCCCGTACCGGGAAACGGCGCAATCAACTCGCCGTTGAGGGTAATCTTTTTAGGTCCTCCCAGAGCCAGGTCAGACGCATCACGCGGACCAAGGGAGCCTTGCTGGAATCCCCGGACAGAGCCCAGGCCCCCAGAGGCGAAGTTCTTGAAAATGGGGAATGGGCGGTTATCAAGCCCCTTGCCCCAGCCAAACTCCGCATTCAACGCGACGGTGTATTGCTTGTTAAGCGGGATGTACTGCTGGAACTGGTAGTTTCCCCGCACGTATCGCGCATCGCCGGCAACACCCCATTCCCCGAAAGCCCTCTGGAAGCGCCCCTTGGTCGGAACCAGTGCGCTATCCCGGTCATCACGAGTCCAGCCGACTGTAAGAGGTATGGTGTTGCTGGTGTACCCAAACTGGTTCGCATAAGTCACATAGGTCGACGGTAACGGATTAATGCCCTGTTCAATCGTCAGCCGCTCATAGCCGCCACCAAAATAGACCGTATCAGTTTCGCTGAAAGGCACACCAAAACGCAGGCTGGCACCGGTGGTTTTCAGTCCATAGTCTCCCCCCTGCCCGTCCAGCGGCCTCGTGGTGCGGAAATAAACATCCAGTGCACGTGAGATGCCGTCTGCGGTGAAATACGGATCGACCGTGGTCAGGACAAGAGTCCGGTACAACTTGCTGGTATTTACCTCAACGCCAAGGTAATTGCCGGAGCCGAACACATTCTCCTGCTTCACACCAAAACTGAGCGACAGCTTTTCGCCGCTGGAGAACCCCGCGCCCAGTTGCAGATTGCCGGTCGGTTTTTCCGTCACGGTCATTGCGATATCAACCTGATCCTGCGTCCCGGTAACGTCCTGCGTATCAACGTTCACATCGGTGAAAAAGCCCAGGCGGTCAACCCGGTCACGCGACAGCCTTATCTTGTCGCCGTCATACCAGGAGGATTCAAACTGACGGAACTCACGGCGTATCACTTCATCACGGGTCCGGGTATTGCCGGTGACGTTTATCCGCCGCACATAGGCGCGCCTTGAAGGCTCGCCCTGCAAAACAAGTGACACGCGGTTATTGACGCGGTCGATTTCAGGTACGGCTTCCACACGCGCAAAAGCAAAGCCAAAGGTACCGAAATAGTCCGTGAAAGCCTTGGTAGTGGCAGCAACCGTATCAGCGTTGTAGGCTTCACCGGGCTTGATCGTGACCAGGGATTTGAACTCTTCTTCCTTGTTGATGTAATTGCCTTCGAGCTTGACGCCTGATACGACAAATCGCTCACCTTCGGTGACATTGATGGTGATGCTGACATCCTGCTTGTCCGGCGAGATGGCGACCTGGGTGGAGTCAACCCTGAACTCCAGATAGCCACGCGACAGGTAATAGGAGCGCATTGTCTCGATATCTGCATTGAGCTTGGCGCGAGAATAACGATCAGACTTGGTATACCAGCTCATCCAGCCGCCGGTATCCAGGTCAAACAGGTCGCGCAGTGTGGATTCGCTGAAGGCCTTGCTGCCAACGACCCGGATTTCCTTGATCTTGGCGACATCGCCTTCGACCACGTTAAACGTCAGGTTGACGCGGTTCCGCTCGATAGGAGTAACGGTCGTGATGATTTCTGCGCTATACATACTTTTATTGATGTACTGGCGCTTGAGTTCCTGCTCGGCCTTGTCCGCCAGCGCCTTGTCGAAGGCTTGACCATCGCTCAGTCCGATCTCGCGCAGCGCCTTTTTCAGCACATCCTTGTCGAACTCCTTGGCGCCGACAAAGCTGACATCGGCTATGGTCGGGCGCTCTTCCACAACGACAACCAGCACGTCACCATTGACTTCCAGCCGCACATCCTTGAAGAGCCCCAGCGCAAACAGCGCCCTGATGGCGGTAGAGCCCTTGTCATCGCTATAAGTCTCACCGACCCGGAAAGGCAGTGAGGCAAAAATGGTTCCCGGCTCGACCCGCTGAAGACCCTCGACCCGGATGTCACGAAGCGTGAAAGGATCTACCGCCCAGGCTGAATGCGCGATAAGCAGGCTGGCAGCAATAGCCGACACCGTTCGAAGTTTGAATCGATTGAATTGTTTTTGCATGAACTTTAGGTGTTAGCCGGGTATGAATCTGGATGCTAGCCAAAGAGCCGGGTGACATCATTGAACAGGGCGACGGACATCATGCACAGTAGCACTGCAACACCACCGCGCTGCAACCTGTCCATCCAGGCGTCAGACACGCCTCGCCCCGTGACGGCTTCCCAAAGATAATACATCAGGTGCCCACCGTCGAGAACCGGTAACGGCAGTAAATTGAGCACGCCGAGGCTGACACTTATCAGGGCCAGAAACAGCAAATACGCACTCCATCCAAGGCTGGCGGATTTTCCGGCGTAGTCTGCAATGGTCAACGGCCCGCTCAGGTTTTTCAGCGAGGCCTGACCCGTCACCATCTTTACCATCATCTTCACGGTTAGGGCCGACACTTGCCATGTACGCACAGTGCCCTGCCAAAGGCCTTCGAAAACGCCATAGCGAACGGTTACAAACTCCGGGGCGGCACCTACGTAAGCGCCGATCCGCGGGACGTTGAGCTTGCCTTCCTGGCGGATTTCCGGCGTGACATCCAGCACTACAGGTTTGCCATCGCGGAGCACCTGCCACTGCCGTGTGAGCGGGCCAGCTGTGCCGCCATCCGCAGGTGCCGATGTGCGTATAAGCTCCCTCAGTTGCTGACCGTCGACGACGGCCTCAGTCCCGACCCGCTGCACAACGTCACCGGCACGCAAGCCGGCCTTTTCCGCAGCACTGCCGGCCATCACGTTGCCGATGACGGGACGAGTCCATGGTCCCAAAATGCCTATTTTCCGAAAAAGCTGGGTATCGGCATCACTGGCGTTCAGTTCACCCAACTTCAACACTATTTCTTTTGATGGCCCGGCATTGTTCACCTGAAGACGGGCATCCCTGACTACGGACAGCCGGACGTCGCGCCCGTTCAGTGCGCCCTGAGTCAGCAGCCAGCGGAAATCTTCAAAAGAGCGCACGTCTGCCAGATCATCACCGTCAAACGCGGCCTGCATCACGAGTTCCTCGCCCTGCAAGCCTGCAGCGGCTGCTACCGATCCGGTGACCGGGCTGGCCAGAATGGCCCGGGGCTCCTGTAGACCCACCCAATTGACGATGCTGTAAAGGACAACAGCCAGCAGCAAATTCGCAATCGGTCCTGCCGCCACCACGGCCGCACGTGCCCGCAAAGGCTGGGTATTAAACGCCAGGTGGCGATCGGCAGCATCCACCGGGGCCTCCCGCTCGTCCAGCATCTTGACGTAACCGCCTAGCGGCAACATGCCTATCGAAAACTCGGTCGGCTTGCCCTTTAGCCGCCATGTGTAGAGCGGTTTGCCAAAACCAATGGAAAACTTCAGTACCTTGATACCGCAGGCGACGGCCACCCGGTAATGGCCATATTCATGGACAGCAATCAGCAGCCCCAGGGCAACGATAAAAGCCAGTACGGTCAACATGTCAGGGCTCCAGGTGTTCGGCAGCGGCAACAGCGGCTGCGCGCGCGCGCGCATCAAGCGCGAGCAGGTCGTCAATTCCGCTTATCTCGGATGCCGATACCGCGTCCAAAGTTGCAAGATTTACAAAGTGGATCTGGTCAAACCGTATGCGCTTTTCGAGGAAAGCCGCAACAGCCACCTCATTGGCTGCATTCAATATGGCTGTAGTGCCGGCAGGCGCGGCCAGTGCATCCCAGGCCAGTTGAAGACCGGGAAAGCGTTGATGGTCTGGAACCTCGAACGTCATGTTTGCCATGGCCCTGAAATCGAGCGCCTGTGCACCTGACGCGATGCGACCAGGCCATGACAGGCCGTAGGCAATTGGCACACGCATGTCGGGACACCCCAGCTGGGCAACCACGGAAGTGTCCAGGTACTGCACCATCGAATGAATAACGCTCTGCGGATGTATCACCACCTCGATCTGCGAGGGATGCAGGCCGAACAGGTATTTCGCCTCAATGACCTCCAGTGCCTTGTTCATCATGGTCGCAGAGTCCACCGATATCTTCCGGCCCATCACCCAATTGGGATGCGCGCAGGCTTCCTCGGGTGTGACTGTGCGCAGCGTCGCCGGGTCGCGGGAACGAAACGGGCCGCCGGATGCAGTCAGGATAATTTTTTCTATGCGATCAAGCCAGGTGGAGGAGTCCTCGGGCAACGACTGGAAAACCGCCGAATGTTCACTGTCGATGGGCAGAAGTTGCGCGCCGCCAGCGCGTACGGCCTGCATGAAAACCTCGCCACCAACAACCAGTGCCTCCTTATTGGCAAGCAACAATCTTTTGCCTGCATGCGCGGCCGCCATGCAGGCACCAAGGCCCGCCGCACCGACGATGGCCGCCATCACAGCGTCAACATCGGTATGCGAGGCAATAATTTCAAGCGCATCCTTGCCCTGCAGCACTTCTGTCGTGCATGCATTTGTCTTCATTTTTTCAGCCAGCAGCACAGCATGCGGAGTACTGGCCATCACTGCATAACGCGGCTTGAAGCGCATACATTGCGCCAGCATCAGGTCGACCTGCGTTGAAGCACTGAGGGCAAAAATTTCGAAGCGGTCAGGATGCCCAGAAATCACGTCCAGCGTGTTGACACCGACAGATCCGGTGGAACCAAGTACCGTAACCCGCTGCTTGCGATCGGTCATGTTTACAGGCTTGTCAGCATCAGGGCAAGCGGTAAGACGGGCAGCAAGGCATCTACGCGGTCAAGCACCCCGCCATGTCCTGGCAGCAACCCGCTGGAATCCTTGAAGCCGGCGCTGCGTTTGACCAATGACTCGGCGAGATCACCAACCACACTCATCGCCGCGAGAAAAATCACAGCCACCAGCATCACGATAACGCCGTGCTGTGTCCATAGTCGTACATAAAGCGTACCGCCAGCCTGGCCTGCCAGGGCCATCCCGGCCAGCGCCAGAACAACCACGCCGGCGACCCCACCCCATGCACCTTCCCAGCTTTTGCCAGGGCTTATCGATGGCGCCAGTTTGTTCTTGCTGAAACGTCCCCCCAAAGTCCGGCCTGCAGCGTAGGCAAAGATGTCGGCCACCCATACCAGCAGCAAAACGGACAGCAGGAAATCAATACCCAGCACGCGCGCCCTGGCAATGGCCATCCAGGCCAGCCACAAGGCCAGAACACCGCCCGTCAAACGCACAGCCGCAGGTATGCTGGACCAGCCGGGAACACCGCCACGCAGCAGCCATCCGCCTAACAAGACCCATGCAGCACCTGTCGCCAGCCAAAGCGTGCGTAAGGGCATTTCGAGCATGCCGAAATACCAGGACAAGGCACAAAGCACAACACATACCGCAGCAAGTCCGAGCGATGCCGACTGAGCGCAGCCGTTGAGCCTGCCCCACTCCCAGCCAGCCGCAGCAATCAGCACAAGCGCCACCGCGCAAAATGGCACAGATGATGGATAAAAAAGCGCGGGCAGCAGTATAAGCAGCAGGACGATGGCGGTAATCACACGCTGCTTGAGCATCACGCGACCTTCACGTTAGGTTGGGATGTTGCCGGGTCAGGCGTTCCGCCGCCGTTGAGCTGGGCGGAAGTCTTGCCGAAACGCCTCTCACGGCTCCTGAAAACTTCAATGGCCTCATCCAGCGCCGCCTCGTCAAAATCGGGCCAGAGTCGGTCGGAAAAATGCAGTTCGGAATAAGCCACCTGCCACAGCAGGAAATTGCTGATGCGCAATTCGGCGCCGGTTCGTATCAAGAGGTCAGGGTCCGGCACATGGGCAAGCGCCATGGCGCGGTCCAGCGACATCTCTGTAATCGCTTCACCCGCTTTCATCAGCTTTTGCGCAGCCTGCGCAATGTCCCAGCGCCCGCCATAGTTGAAACAGACATTAAAAATCAGACGCGTGTTGTCGCTGGTTGCCAGCTCAGCCTGTGCAAGGCCGGCCTGAACTTTTTCCGACAGCCGCTGACGATCACCGACAAAATGGATGCGCACGCCATTGGCTTTCAGCCTTGGCACTTCCCGGGACAGCGACAGCGCCATCAACTCCATCAGGCCGGAAACTTCCTCGGTCGGGCGGTTCCAGTTCTCTGAGGAAAAAGCAAATACCGTCAACACACCGATACCACGATCCATACAGGCCTGTACACAGCGGCTGAGTGAATCCACGCCCTGCTTGTGGCCAGCGACGCGAGGCAAAAACCGCCTTGTCGCCCAGCGGCCGTTGCCATCCATCACGATGGCAACATGGTGCGGAATGGCAGTATTTTTGGCTTGGGACATAGTGGGCTGAGCTGCTAGGCGCCGCAGTACAGTGCACGCAGTAGCAAGCGCGGGGCCATCAGTCAGACGGCCATGATGTCTTGTTCCTTGCCTGCGACCAGCTTGTCGACTTCAGCAATGAAACGGTCAGTAAACTTCTGCACCTCATCCTGCGAACGGCGCTCGTCGTCCTCGGAGATTTCCTTGTCCTTGAGCAGCTTCTTGACGTGGTCATTGGCATCACGGCGCAGGTTACGCACGGCGACCTTGGCGTGTTCGCCCTCACCACGCACAACCTTGGTCAATTCCTTGCGGCGCTCTTCGGTCATGGCCGGCATTGGCACACGTATCAGATCGCCCTGCGCTGCCGGGTTAAGCCCGAGGTCCGAATCACGAATGGCTTTTTCAATCTTCGCGCCCATGCCTTTTTCCCATGGGGACACACTGATCGTGCGTGCATCCAGCAAGGCGACGTTGGCCACCTGGCTGATGGGCACCATGGAGCCGTAATACTCGACTTGCACAGTATCCAGGATGCCGGGATTGGCACGACCTGTACGGATTTTTGTCAGGCTGTTCTTGAACGCGTCCAGCGATTGCTGCATCTTCTGTTCGGCGTTTTGCTTTATCTCGGCAATGCTCATGGTTGGAACTCCGGATGTCCTTGAGATGAAATGAAGGCTTGTTCGACCCGGCTGGATCAGGCTCAGACGTGGACCAGCGTCCCCTCATCTTCGCCCATCACAACGCGCTTTAGTGCGCCGTGCTTGAAAATACTGAAAACCTTAAGTGGCAGCTTCTGGTCGCGGCATAGCGCAAACGCGGTCGCATCCATCACCTCCAGGTTTTTGCCCATGGCTTCATCGAAGGTGATGTTGGCATAGCGGGTAGCGGAAGGGTCTTTCTTCGGATCGGCCGTGTAGACGCCATCAACCTTGGTAGCCTTCAGCACGATCTCCGCACCGATCTCGGCGCCGCGTAGAGCAGCCGCCGTATCGGTCGTGAAAAACGGATTGCCGGTGCCGGCGGCAAAAATCACCACCTTGCCCTCTTCAAGATACTGCAGGGCCTTGGGCCGGACATAGGGCTCAACAACACGTTCGATGCCAATGGCAGACATCACACGGGCGGTCAGGCCAGCCTTGTCCATGGTGTCGCCCAGCGCAAGCGCATTCATCACGGTAGCCAACATGCCCATGTAGTCGGCCGTGGCGCGGTCCATGCCCACGGAGCCGCCAGCGACGCCACGGAAGATGTTTCCACCGCCAATCACCACCGCCACCTCGACACCCATGCGGGTGATTTCGGCGATTTCCTCGACCATGCGCACGATGGTGGCACGGTTGATGCCGAAGGCATCATCCCCCATCAAGGCCTCACCTGACAGTTTTAACAAGATTCGCTTGTAGGCTGGCATGTAGGCGCTTTCTGGGATTTGGGTTGGTCTGGAGTTTAGCGGCCTTCCGGCTGGTCAAGCAGGTAATCAGGCGGCCTTGGCGGCCGCGACCTGCGCAGCCACTTCGGCAGCAAAGTCATCAACCTTCTTCTCAATGCCTTCGCCGACGACGTACAGCGTGAAGGACTTCACTGCCGTAGCCTTTTCCTTGAGCATCTGCTCAACGGTCTGCTTGTCGTTCTTGACGAAAGCCTGGTTGTGCAGGCTGACTTCCTTCAGGTACTTCTGCACGCCACCTTCGATGCGCTTGGCAACGATTTCTGGCGATTGAACCGGCTTGCCCGCAGCGGTAGCCACGGCCGCATCTTCTGCGGCCTTGGCAGCTGCGACTGAGCGCTCGCGTGCAACCAGTTCTGCAGGTACATCGGCGCTGGACAGCGACACAGGCTTCATGGCGGCAACGTGCATGGCGACGTCCTTGGCGGCGGTTTCGTCACCGTCAAACTCGACCACCACGCCGATGCGGGTGCCGTGCAGGTAAGAAGCCAGCTTGTTATCGGCAAAACGCTGGAAGCGGCGCACGCTCATGTTCTCGCCGATCTTGCCGATCAGGCCCTTGCGCACGTCTTCCACCGTCGGGCCGAAGCCGTCCAGGGAGAGAGGCATGGCACCAACTGCTGCTACATCGGCCGGGTTGTTCTTGACAATGCCCTTGGCCACGGCATCCGTGAAGGCCAGGAAACTGTCGTTCTTGGTGACGAAGTCGGTTTCGCAGTTGATTTCAACCAGCGCGCCCACGCCGCCTTCAGCGTGATAGGCGATGACGCCTTCAGCGGTCACGCGGGAAGCAGCCTTGCCGGCCTTGTTGCCCAGCTTGACGCGCAGGATTTCTTCGGCTTTTTCGAAATTGCCTTCGGCTTCGGTCAAAGCCTTCTTGCATTCCATCATCGGTGCGTCGGTCTTGGCGCGCAGTTCGGCGACCATGCTTGCGGTAATAGCCATTTTCAAATCTCCAGTTCCGTTTGTCGTTGCAGCGGGGGCGCGGCACAAGCCCGACCCACCCTCAAAAATTGTTCACTTGTGAAAAAGGGGCTACGCGAGCCCCTTTTTCGCGTCTTGCGCAGTTGCCGGATCAATCAGGCAGCAGCGACTTCCACGAATTCGTCGGCGCTCTCGGGTTGGGCCATCTTGACCACTTCATTGACGGCGTTTGCACGGCCTTCAATGATGGCGTCAGCAATGCCGCGTGCGTACAGGGCAACAGCCTTGGACGAATCGTCGTTGCCCGGGATCACGTAGTCGATGCCAATAGGCGAGTGGTTGGAGTCAACCACGCCAATCAGCGGAATGCCGAGCTTCTTGGCTTCGAGCACGGCGATCTTGTGGAAACCCACGTCGATCACAAAAATCGCGTCTGGCAGTGCAGCCATGTCCTGGATGCCGCCGATGTCCTTTTCAAGCTTTTCGATTTCACGCTTGAAGGTCAGTTGTTCTTTTTTGCTGATAGTGTCAAGGCCGGCTTCCTGCTGGGCCTTCATTTCCTTCAGGCGCTTGATGGAAGTCTTGACCGTCTTGAAGTTGGTCAGCATGCCGCCCAGCCAGCGCTGGTCTACAAAAGGCACGCCTGCGCGCTTGGCTTCGGTGGCAACGATTTCGCGGGCCTGGCGCTTGGTGCCGACCATCAGGATGGTGCCGCGATTGGCAGCCAGCTGTTTGGCAAACTTCATCGCATCCTGGTACATCGGAAGCGATTTTTCCAGGTTGATGATGTGGATACGGTTGCGATGGCCAAAGATGTACGGAGCCATCTTGGGGTCCCAGAAGCGGGTTTGGTGACCAAAATGGACGCCGGCTTCCAGCATTTCGCGCATGGTTGTTGACATAGGAATACTCCAAAGGTTGTGTCTAAAATCAGCGCTTATCGCAGCCCCGGGCAATCACTATTGAAGCCTGGAACCGCAACACCTTGAGTGGCTGATTTGCGATTTGCCGCAGACGGCACAGCGCCATCTGCAAAGCCATTCGAGTATAACACCTTCCCGCCCAATGAGCCAGACCTCCCCAGCTGCAGACATCCACGACCTCCAGGCGATGCTGAAGGCCAAAAAAACCACCCACGAAACGATTCTCGAGAGCGCGTTGGCGCAAGCCCATAGCCCTGCCTGCCGGCAGGTTTACATGCCCGGCCATGCACCGCAGCCGCAGGCTGTGCCGGCAAAATGCGGCCCAGGGCCACTGGCGGGCATGCCTTTTTCGGTCAAGGACCTGTTTGACGTGGCTGACCAGGCCACGCTGGCCGGCTCTACCGTGCGGGTTGATGCGCCTGCTGCGACCGTCCACAGCACGGCTGTTTCGCGTCTGCTGGCCGCCGGCGGCGTGATGGCAGGCCGTACCAACATGGTTGAATTTGCGTTTTCCGGCGTCGGCATCAATCCGCACTACGGCACGCCCGTCAACCCGGCCGACAGCGATGTTCAACGCATTCCAGGCGGCTCGTCCTCGGGCGCAGCCGTGTCGGTTGCCACCGGCGCCGCAATGCTGGGGTTGGGCTCGGATACCGGCGGCTCGATCCGCATCCCAGCCGCGCTGTGCGGCATTGTCGGCTTTAAAAGCACTGCTCGGCTTGTACCTGCCGACGGCGCACTGCCGCTGTCAACCACGCTCGATACCGTCAGTGCGCTGACCCGCTCGGTGCGCGATGCTGTCACGGTGCATGAGGTGCTGGCTGCCCGCAAAGTGACGCTGGCCGGCAAACCATTGGCCGACTGTCGTTTTGGGGTTGCGCGCACCTGGATGCTCGATGGCGTGGATGCCACCGTGAGCGCGGCATTCGAGCGCACATTGGCACGGCTGCAACAGACCGGTGCGCAAGTCGAATACCTGGAGCTTGAAGACATCGGCGAACTGGCGACCATCAATGCCACCGGCGGATTGTCGGCAGCCGAGAGCTATGCATGGCACCGCGAACTGATCACGACGCGCCAGGCCGAATACGACCCGCGTGTCGCGGTCCGCATACTGAAGGGCGCCAGCATGAGCGCGGCCGATTACATAAACCTGTTGGCGGCCCGCACAGCGTGGATCGCCAAAATGGATGCGCAGATTGCCGGCTACGACGCGATGCTGTCGCCTACCGTGCCAATAGTCGCGCCACCGATTTCCAGCCTGGCCGATGACACCGAATTTTTCCGCGTCAACGGCTTGCTGCTTCGCAACACTGCCGTGGTCAACATGCTGGACGGCTGCGCGCTGTCGCTGCCCTGCCACCAGCACGGCGAGTTGCCGGTGGGCCTGATGGTGTGGCATTCGGCCATGAAGGACGACGCCGTGCTCGACCTCTCGCTGCAGATTGAGGCCGCGCTGAGTCAGCCATGACAGGGGCTGAAACGTTAGAGTCTCTCGCGCCACCCGATCACGGGCCTGGCCCCAAAATTTCACAAGAACACCCACCCATGATCTCCCGGATTTTTCGCGCTCTCCGTAACACCCGGACAGCGGGCAGCGCATGAAGCTTGCCGTTATCGGTGCCGGTATCATCGGCATCACCACCGCATACGAGCTGGCCGCCGACGGCCACGAAGTCACCGTCCTTGAACGCCGCGGCGCTGCCGCAGAAGAAACCAGTTTTGCCAACGCCGGCGTGGTTGCACCGGGCTACGTCACGCCGTGGGCCGCACCAGGCATGCCCGGCAAGGTGCTGAGCCACCTGTTCAGCAAACATGCACCGGTCAAGCTCGGCCTGCCGCTGTCCGGCGGCGATATCGCCTGGATGCTGAAATGGCTGCGCGCCTGCAAGCTGGAAACCTACCTCGCCAATCGTGCCCGCCTGCAGCGGCTGGCGTTCTACAGCCGCGAACGCCTGCACCACCTGACGGCAGAACTGCAGCTCGAATACGACCGCAGCCCCGGCTACATGGTGTTGCTGCGCAGTGAAAAAGACAGCCGCCTGGTACAGCCCGGCCTGCAGGTATTGCGGGATGCCGGTGTCGCCTTCCGCGAGATAGTCGCGGCTGAAGTCCGCACCATAGAACCTGCCATCAACCCCGACACCAAATTCCTGGGTGGCATCCATTTGCCCGATGATGAAGTCGCCAACTGCCGCCAGTTTGCATTGCTGCTCAAGGCCGAGGCGCAGAAGATTGGCGTCAGCTTCGAGTTCAACACCACGGTTGCCCACATCGACAAGAACCAGCCCGCCAGCCTGCAGATTGCTGGCGAGGACAGGCCCCGCAGATACGACCGGCTGGTGCTGTGCGCAGGCCTTGCATCAGCGCAGTTGCTCAAGCCGCTGGGCCTGAAGATACCGATGGCGGCGGTCTATGGTTATTCGATCAGCGCGCCGATTCGTGAGCCCCTGAATGCACCACGATCCTCACTGATGGACGAGCGCTACAAGGTCGCCATCTCGCGCTTGGGCAACCGGGTACGCGTGGCCGGCAGTGCAGAGATCGGCGGCACGCTGCAAAACAAGCGTGCGGGCTCGATACAGACGCTCTACAAGGTTTTGCACGACTGGTTTCCCGGCGCGGCACAACATTCCAACACCGGCGCCAGCGTGCAGGAGTGGAAAGGCGCACGTCCCATGCTGCCTGACGGCCCACCCATCATTGGCGAGAGCGGCATTCCCGGCCTATTGCTCAACCTGGGCCACGGCTCCAGCGGCTGGGCGCTAAGCTGCGGCAGCGCACGAGCGGTAGCCGACATGATGGCCGGCAAAAAAGCCGACATCGACATGGAAGGCCTGGACATCAGCCGCCTGGCCTAGGGCCTGTTAACACTATTTTCAGGAGATGCGTTGTGAGTCAAAAAGGCTGTGAGCAAGGCGCAAAACGCTGCCGGGGTGAACCCCGGCAAGGCTTTGCAACGCCGCGCACGGCCTTTTTGATCACAACCCGCAGGGAGCGGGGTAAAAACAGCGCCACTCTGCGTTGCACTCCTAGGCAAGACTGGAGTCTTGCCGTCGTCGCGCGCCTTGATTGGCGCTGTTTTTACCGCGCTCGCACTCCTGAAAATAGTGTTAACAGGCCCTAGCCCGCCGCATCACAATCCGCACATGATGCAGCGAATCACCAGCAGCCACAGTTACCCGCTCTACAACGTTGCGGCCACGCGTGACATGGAGCAGCGGGCAGCCACAAACCTGCCGCCACACACCCTGATGCAGCGCGCCGGGCTGGCAGCCGCCAGACTGACGCTGGCACTGGCGCCGCACGCACGACATATCTGGATTGCCTGCGGCCCCGGCAACAACGGCGGCGATGGTTTTGAAGCGGCGCTGCACCTGCACCAGTGGGGCAAACAAGTCAGCGTCAGCTGGTCCGACCCGTCGGCAGGCAGGTCAGCCTTGCCGCCCGATGCGCAGGCATCGCATGACCGGGCCATCGCGGCAGGCGTGAACATCGGGGCAGAAGCGCCAGAAGACTTTGACTTTTGTATCGATGCCTTGCTGGGCATAGGTAGCAGCGCCCGAGAACCTGAAGGCGTGATCGCGCAGTGGTTGCAGCGCATGCAGGCCAGCGACAAGCCGCGTCTGTGCATTGACGTACCGTCTGGCCTCAACGCCGACACGGGTTCAACACCAGGTACACAAGCAGGCGCCCAGATTTTTACTCTAAGCCTGCTGACACTAAAGCCTGGCCTGTTCACGGCCCAAGGCCGTGACTGCGCCGGTGAGGTCTGGTTTGACGACCTGGGGACGTCCAGTGCAAGCCCTTCCGATACGGCAGCAACCGCGTGGCTGCAAGGCCAGGACAGCATCGCCCCATCGCCACGCCAATTGGCGCTGCATGCCAGCCACAAAGGCAGCTTTGGCGATGTGGCAGTAATAGGTGGTGAATCGTCGACTGACAGTCACATGGCGGGCGCCGCATTGCTGGCTGCAGGCGCGGCGCTGCACGCCGGCGCCGGTCGCGTCTATGTCGCGCTGCTGGCCGCAGACGGGCAGCAGGCGATGACTGTCGATGCCACACAACCCGAGCTGATGTTTCGCAGCCCGGATGCACTGGACCTGAAAAACCTGAGCGTGGTCTGCGGTTGTGGAGGTGGTGATGCCGTGCGTGCAGTCCTGCCACGGGTACTGTCAACGGCGCCATGCCTGGTGCTGGATGCAGACGCGCTCAATGCGATTGCCGCAGACAGCGGCCTGCAAACGCTATTGAAGGCACGACAGGCACGCGGCTGGCAGACGGTCCTGACGCCGCATCCGCTGGAAGGTGCACGGCTTGCAGGTAAAAGCACGGCTGATGTGCAGGCCGACCGGCTGGCAGGCGCCGCGCAACTGGCAGAAACGTTTGGCGCCGTCATCGTGCTCAAGGGCTCCGGCACGGTTATCGCCGGCCCAGGCCAGACCAGTCGCATCAACAGCAGCGGCAACGCATTGCTGGCCACCGCAGGCACCGGTGATGTACTGGCGGGCATGGTGGGCGCGCAACTGGCCTCAGGCATCAACGCGTTCGAGGCGGCCTGCAACGCGGTCTTCCGGCATGGGCGTATCGCCGAGCAGTGGCTGCTGGCGCATCCGGGGAAGGGTCTGGTGGCCTCTGAAGTGATGCGGCGCGCAGTCTGGGATGGCTAAAGCGCCGCAGACCGAAAGTTAATATATATGTTAACTTTGGAGAGGTCCTGACTTGCGGCGCGGCCAGAATGCTCAAAAACGCCTCAAAAAGCCAAAAAAAGGCCTTTTTTAGATGCCAAAAATGCCTGTAGCCCAGTATGGACTAGCGCGGCCTGCTATCAAATATATAGCGCCTAAAACTGCCGAATCTAGCGATCACACTGCGGGCTCGAGTCTTTCCAGTTCTCGTTGGGCACGACGACTACCCGCGTGCCGCTGGTACGCAGGTAGAGCGAGCGGCCTTCCAGTTGCTGCGGTCCGGGTGCCATGCGTTCGGCATTGATGACCACACACATCAGCCAGGCCTGCTCCATATTGCCGGCAAACGTATTGCCGGTTGCCAGCGTCGGGCCCGACAGTATCCTGAACGGTTTGTTGCTGTTCATCAGCGTGTTCTTGCCACGCAGGTAGGACAGGATGGCCGCATTGGCCAGCGCGTCGCTGGGAATGGGCCCTGCCGATTGCGCCAGCGTATCCGGCGTTGCAGCACGTGCAGCAGGCATCGCCACCAGGCCCAGCGCACCAGCAAGGCAAACCAGGGCGATGGCGGCCGGCGTTTTCATCCGCGCTGTTCCCGCCTCGACGCCCAGGCCCACAACCAGGCACCGGCCACCATCATCGGGATGCAAAGCCACTGGCCCATGCTCATGCCGAGCGCGAGTATGCCGAGGAAGTCATCCGGCTCGCGAAAGAACTCGGCGATAAAACGGAACACGCCGTAACCGAACAAAAACGCGCCGGAGACCTGGCCCATCTTGCGTGGCTTGCGTGCATACAGCCACAGCAGCACAAAGAGCAGCAGACCTTCCATCAGGAACTGGTAGACCTGCGACGGGTGGCGAGGCAGCATGGAGCCACTGTGCCTGAACACCATGCCCCAAGGCAAATCAGGCGACGAGAAGCGGCCCCACAACTCGCCATTGATGAAGTTGCCAGCGCGGCCCGCCGCCAGCCCGGTTGGCACGCAAGGGGCAATGAAGTCCATCACCTGCAGCCAGGGCCGCTTGCGCGAATGGGCGAACCACAGCTGCGACACCAGCACGCCCAACATGCCGCCATGAAAACTCATGCCGCCCTGCCAGACGAAAAATATCTCCAGCGGGTGCGACAGGTAATAACCGGGTTTGTAGAACAGGCAGTAGCCGATGCGACCGCCAGCCACCACCCCCAGCACACCGAGGAAGAGGATGTCCTCAATATCGCGGCGTGACCATGCGCCCGGCCCGGCGATGGAGGCATAAGGCTGGTGCCTGAGGCGCAAGGTCGCCAGAAAAAAGAAAAGGCCGAAAGCGGCCAGGTAGGTGAGCCCGTACCAGTGCACGGCCAGCGGGCCAAGTTGCAGCGCGACGGGGTTGATTTCAGGGTGTATCAGCATGGGGGTATTTTGCACGGTGCCCGTGCACACCGGCGTCAGGAAATAACGCCGTTTGCGTCGGCGATAAAAGCAACAAAACGCTGCAGTACCGGGTTGGCACTGCCGCGCGACCAGACCAGGCTGGTCTCGCAGCCGGGCACCCTGCCCTTCGATGTGCGGCCCGCAGTTTTTGCCGCAGGTGGGGCAACATTGCGGTAAACCACGCCCGGCCGCTGGAACTGCTGCACGCTCTCAGGCACCCAGGCCACGCCCAGCCCTGCCGACACCAGGTTGACGATGGTCTGCATCTGGATCGCCTCCTGCGCGACGCGCGGAGATTCACCGGCCGCGTGGTACATCGCAAAGATGGCGTCATACAGCGAGGGCACGATGCGGCGCGGAAAGATCACCAGCGGCTGGGCCAGCAGGTCCTTAAGCGAAAGTCCGGTTTGGGTAGCCAGCACGCTTTGCTCCGGTATTGCAGTGACGAGTTGCTCCTTTGAAATACGCTGGCTGGCCAGGCCGGGCGGCGCAAAGCCCGGTGAATGCAGCATGAAACCGGCATTGATCTCGCCACGTTCAAAGGCCTGCAGTTGCACATCGCCTGTGGCTTCAAGGAGTTCCAGATCGACGCGCGGATGCTGCTCACGAAAGGCGCGCACCCAACGCGGCAGCAGGTCAAAACCCACAGTGGACACAAAGGCCAGCCGCAGCCGCCCTGCCTCGCCATCGGCACTGGCACGCCCGTAGGCTGGCAATGCCTGTGCCCTGGCCAGCAAGTCACGGACCTCAGGCAGCAACGCGGCGCCAGCAGCCGTCAGCTGCACGCTGCGTTTGGTGCGGTCAAATAACCGGTAGCCCAGCACCACTTCCATCTGCGCAATCGCCTGGGTCAGCGGCGGCTGCGTCATGTGCAGGCGCAGTGCGGCCCGGCCGAAATGCAGTTCTTCGGCGACGGCGACAAACTGCCGCCACAGGCGCAACTCCACCCACGTCGACAGCTTGGCAAGATACGGCTCACTCATATGCCAGGCATATTAATACAGCATGAAAAATGGATTGGAACAAATGAATCAAAGCCACCATAATCCTTGAGACAAACCACAACTCCCACGAGAGACACCCCATGGAAACAAAAACCATAGTCATGAACCCGCGCAGCAAAAACATCACCGAGGGCAAGTCGCGCGCGCCCAACCGCTCGATGTTCTACGGCATGGGCTATGTCGAAGGTGACTTCAAGAAACCGATGGTTGGCGTCGCCAACGGCCACAGCACCATCACCCCCTGCAACTCCGGCCTGCAAAAGCTGGCCGACGCTGCCATTGCCGGCATTGAAGAGGCCGGTGGCAACGCGCAGGTGTTCGGCACGCCGACGATTTCCGACGGCATGGCCATGGGCACCGAAGGCATGAAGTACTCGCTGGTCAGCCGTGAAGTGATCAGCGACTGCATAGAGACCTGCGTGCAGGGCCAGTGGATGGATGGCGTACTGGTGGTAGGCGGCTGCGACAAGAACATGCCCGGCGGCGTGATGGGCATGCTCCGCGCCAACGTGCCTTCCATTTATGTCTATGGCGGCACCATCCTTCCGGGCCGCTACAAGGGCCAGGACCTGAACATCGTCAGCGTGTTCGAGGCCGTTGGCCAGAACGCAGCAGGCAACATGAGCGACGAGGACCTGAAAGAAATCGAGCAGCGCGCCATTCCCGGCACCGGCTCCTGTGGCGGCATGTACACCGCCAACACCATGTCATCGGCCATCGAGGCGCTGGGCCTGTCGCTGCCCTATTCGTCCACCATGGCCAACCCGCACGACGAGAAAGAAAACTCGGCCAGGGAGTCGGCCAAGGTACTGCTCGAAGCCATCAAGAAGGATTTGAAGCCGCGCGACATAGTGACACGCAAGGCGATTGAAAACGCCGTCGCTGTGATCATGGCTACCGGCGGATCGACCAACGCCGTGCTGCACTTCCTGGCAATTGCGCACACCGCCGGTGTCGAGTGGACGATTGATGACTTCGAAGCCATCCGCAAGAAGGTGCCGGTCATCTGTGACCTGAAACCCAGCGGCAAATACATGGCGGTCGACCTGCACAAGGCAGGCGGAATTCCACAGGTGATGAAGACCCTGCTGGCCGCCGGCATGCTGCACGGCGACTGCATCACCATCACCGGCCAGACGATCGCCGAAGTGCTGAAAAACGTGCCCGATGTGCCCCGCGCAGACCAGGACGTGATCCGCCCGATCAACAAGCCGATGTACGACGAAGGCCACCTGGCCATCCTGAAGGGCAACCTCTCGCCCGAAGGCTGCGTCGCCAAGATCACCGGCCTGAAGAACCCGGTGATGACCGGCCCGGCCCGCGTGTTCGACGACGAGCAGTCCGGCCTGGCCGCCATTCTGGCCGGCAAGATCAAGGCCGGCGACGTGATGGTGCTGCGTTACCTCGGCCCCAAAGGCGGTCCCGGGATGCCCGAGATGCTGGCGCCGACCGGCGCACTGATTGGTGCAGGCCTGGGCGAAAGTGTCGGCCTGATCACCGATGGCCGTTTCTCCGGCGGCACCTGGGGCATGGTGGTCGGCCACGTCGCACCGGAAGCGGCAGCCGGCGGCAACATCGCCTTCATCAACGAAGGCGACTCCATCACCATCGACGCGAAGCAATTGCTGCTACAACTGAACATCAGCGACGAAGAACTCGCCAAACGCAAGGTCGGCTGGACAGCACCCGCCCCGCGCTACACCCGCGGCGTGCAGGCCAAGTTTGCATTCAATGCATCAAGCGCCAGCAAGGGTGCGGTGCTGGACGATTATTGAATCAGCCCCTGGCATCAAAAAAGCCCGCAGATGCGGGCTTTTTTGGTTTCAGTGTTTAGCAGCATTAAGTCTGCAAGCCCAGCCGCAGAGCCGGCTTCGGCGGTCTGCAGGCGACGGCCCCCTCGGGGGCAGCTGGTTTTTAGGGTCAGAGTCCAAATTCGCCAAGCCGCCGGCTTGCCCGAGAGGTGCGGTGTTTACACCGCAGCGAAATTGGCGTCTGACCCCAATAACCAGCGTGGGGGCTCTACTCCTACTTCTTTTTCTTGGCAGACAGCATGCCCATCTGCTCACGCTGCTTCTCGATCCGGTCGGTGCGGCGTTTGTCCATTTTTTCCACTTCGAGGCGTTTGGTACGGCCAGAAGAATCAGACCACCACCACCAGGCCACCGCCATCGGAAAAGGCGCCATCACGATATACCAGCTCAGGTCTGCAACCGGCGCGATTTCAAGGTATTTAAGGGCCATCAAGGCCAGTCCCGCAATCAAGAACAACATTTACAACTCCTGCATCCCGGTAAAGCGGGTAACTGGTCAATACGAATGAGCACCGAATGAGCACTAAAGGCGTCAAAGACGCGATAACCCTTGAAAACGGGGTCAACCTGCCTCACTACAATAGCGTTAGAACACTGTACCCGAACAAATCATCCCCACGAGGACAAACGATGAAACGAATCCTTGCCGCAATCGCTGCCGTAGCCGCCATCAGCGCAGTATCTACACCGGCCATGGCCGACCTGGCCCTGGCAACCGCCAAGAACTGCATGAGTTGCCATGCAGTGGATAGAAAACAGGTCGGTCCCTCCTACAAGGAAGTCTCGACCAAATACGCTGGCCAGAAAGACGCCGTGGACAAGCTGGTAGCCAAAGTCATCAAGGGCGGCGCCGGTGTTTATGGCCCGATACCCATGCCCGCCAACCCGCAGGTCTCGCCAGACGAAGCCAAAAAGCTGGTGACCTGGATACTGACGCAAAAATAAGCTGCGGTCCAATCCCCAAAAAAAAGCCCGTCGTTGACGGGCTTTTTTGCTGTGTTCGGTTAACGCGTTATTGCTTCTCCGCCAGCTGATCGAGTATGGCCGGATTCTCAAGCGTTGAGGTGTCCTGCGTGATGGCCTCACCCTTGGCAATACCGCGCAACAGGCGCCGCATGATCTTGCCACTACGGGTCTTGGGCAGGTTGTCGCCGAAGCGGATGTCCTTTGGTTTGGCAATGGGGCCGATTTCCTTGCCGACCCAGTCTCGCAACTCCTTGGCAATCGCCTTGGCTTCTTCGCCGGTGGGGCGTGAACGCTTGAGCACCACGAACGCCACAATCGCTTCGCCGGTCAGGTCATCAGGCCTGCCAACAACAGCGGCTTCTGCAACCAGAGCCGAATGCGCCACCAGCGCCGATTCAATTTCCATCGTGCCCATGCGGTGGCCTGAGACGTTGAGCACGTCATCAATGCGTCCGGTGATGCGGAAGTAACCGTTATCGGCATTGCGCACGGCGCCATCGCCTGCGAGGTAAATGGTGCCGCCCATCTCTTCGGGGAAATAGCTCTTCTTGAAGCGCTCGGGGTCGTTCCAGATCGTACGGATCATTGATGGCCATGGGCGTTTGACGACCAGCATGCCGCCTGCGCCGTTGGGCAGGTCCTTGCCGGTCTCGTCAACAATGGCCGCCATGATGCCGGGCAGCGGCAGCGTACAACTGCCAGGCACCAGCGGCGTCGCGCCGGGCAGCGGCGTGATCATGTGGCCGCCGGTTTCTGTTTGCCAGAAGGTATCGACAATCGGGCAACGCTCGCCACCGACGTGTTTGTAGTACCACATCCAGGCTTCAGGATTGATCGGCTCACCCACCGAGCCAAGTATGCGCAGGCTGCTCAGATCCGAGCGCGCAGGGTGCACCTTCTCGTCACCCTCTGCGGCCTTGATCAGCGATCGGATGGCCGTCGGCGCGGTGTAGAAAATCGTGACCTTGTGCTTCTCGATCATTTGCCAGAAGCGGCCTGCATTCGGGAAGGTCGGGATGCCTTCAAAAATGACCTGCGTACCGCCCGCAGCCAATGGTCCGTAAGCCACATAGGTGTGGCCGGTGATCCAGCCGATGTCTGCCGTGCACCAGAAGATATCGGACGGTTGCAGGTCAAAGGTCCAGTCCATCGTCAGTTTGGCCCAGAGCAGGTAACCGCCGGTGCTGTGCTGCACGCCCTTGGGTTTGCCGGTTGAGCCTGAGGTGTAGAGGATGAACAGCGGGTGTTCTGCATCCACAAACTCGGGTTCGCAAACCGGTGCGGCCCTGGCGGTGACTTCGTGCATCAGGCTGTCGCGGCCCGCCACCATGTTGCAGGCGGTTGGTGTGCGCTGATAAACGACGACGTTCTTGATGGACTCGCAGCCCCCCATCGCAATGCCTTCATCAACGATGGCCTTGAGCGGCAACTCCTTGCCGCCGCGCAACTGGAAGTTGGCGGTAATGACGGCAACGGCACCGGCGTCCTGAATGCGCTCTTGCAGGCTCTTGGCCGAGAAGCCGCCAAACACGACGGAGTGAGTCGCACCTATGCGGGCGCAGGCCTGCATGGCCACAACACCTTCCACAGTCATCGGCATGTAGATGATGACGCGGTCGCCCTTTTTGATGCCCATGGCCTTGAGGGCGCTGGCGAACTGGCTGACTTTCGCGTGCAGTTCCTTGTAGCTGACGTTGGTCACCTGGCCGTCATCGGCTTCAAAAATGATGGCCTTCTTGTTTTCGACCGGGGTGCCGAGGTGGCGATCCAGGCAGTTGTATGAGGCATTGAGCTCACCGTCTGCAAACCACTTGTAGAACGGCGCCTTCGACTCGTCGAGTATTTGCGTGAAGGGTTTCTTCCAGCCCAGGTTGTCTTTGGCCAGTTGGCCCCAGAAACCCTCGAAGTCCTTTTCAGCCGATGCACACATCGCGTTATAGGCTTCCATGCCGGAAATGCGGGCGGCACTGACTGCGGCAGCCGCTGGCGGAAACACGCGGTTCTCAACCAGCATGGATTCGATATTGGATTTGGCTGTACCTGGCGTGGGGGTGCTCATTGCTTTTGTCTCCTGTTTGTCATCAACTGCGTGGTAATGTCCTGTCCTGCACTTACAAGCTACTGACTGGCGCCAAGCTTACAATTTCGCAGTCTTTGACGCTTCAATTCACGATTTTCCATGTCCAACAATTCCGTAAAGCCCCCTCCTCCTCCGCTGCGTCCGCTACGTCCGCTGCCAAATCTGATTTTTGCAAGCCGATGGCTACAGCTGCCACTTTACCTCGGGCTGATCATTGCGCAGGCAGTGTATGTCGTTCACTTTCTGGTCGAACTGACGCATCTGGTCGAAGCTGCTTTTGGCAGCCAGACCGCGCTGCAGGCCCTGATCAGCAGCATTGGCTACAAGACTTCCGCACCTGTCACATCCCTCAACGAAACAGTCATCATGCTGGTGGTGCTGGCGCTGATCGACGTGGTGATGATCTCCAACCTGCTCATCATGGTGATCGTCGGCGGTTATGAAACCTTTGTCAGCCGCATGGATCTCGAAGGTCACCGCGACCAGCCTGAGTGGCTGAGTCATGTGAATGCGTCGGTGTTAAAGGTCAAGCTCGCAACCGCCATCATCGGCATCAGTTCGATTCACCTGTTGAAGACTTTTATCAACGCCGACAACTACACCGACCGGGTGCTGATTGCTCAAACGGTGATCCACATCACCTTCCTGCTGTCCGCGATTGCAATTGCCTATACCGACAAGATCATGTCGCGCATCCACGCCGACAGTCACTAGACTGCGACGGCTGCAGCAGCGCCACGCCAATTGGGTCGGGCAGCAACCAGCCAAAACCAACGCTGATCCTGATCGGCGTTTCATAGTCTCCAGGGCATCCAGGGCTGGACTTCATCATGATTCAAAGTTATAATCAACCTCTTCGGACGACCAACTAGTCATAACTAGCTATGTTGGTTGTTCTGCACTACTCGCGGATCTCAAGCTATCCCGTCGCGGTGCAGAAATTCTTTCACCGTCAGGCACCAGCCTGACACCATCCCCCGTCGGGCCCAGCCCGGCAAATGGCCGGTTTTCCGGCCACCCGATGCCGCGTCGCGTTCATCCGGAGCAGCCCCCCTCGACCAGGCCTGCTGATCCGCACCGAACGCCGAAGGGCTCTGGTTGCGTCGCTTCGTCGTCTTCAGTGCCTGTCAGGCGGCCTCGCGCTCGCAGCGGATACCCACGTGTCCGCCGCTAGTGCCAGGTCGTGGGCGTGGCTGCGGTTCGCAGCAGTCGTCATTTTTTGGCGGCGCTTTGTCAACTCTTCTCAACAAGGAGCCCAGGCGCATGGCAAAAGAGATTCTCATCGACCACGTCTTCAAGGTATTCGGCGACCAGCCGGAACAGGCCTTGGCACTGATCGATCAAGGCCTGTCCAAACAGGACATCATGGCCCGTACAGGCCAATCCATAGGCGTCTTCGATGCCAGTTTCCACATCAATGCAGGCGAAATTTTCGTCGTCATGGGCCTGTCCGGTTCGGGCAAGTCGACGCTGGTGCGCATGCTCAACCGCTTGATCGAGCCCACTTCCGGCCGCATCCTGATCGATGGCACCGACATCAGCCAGCTGTCAGACCGGCAGTTGCGCGCACTGCGCCGCAAGGACATCAGTATGGTGTTCCAGTCCTTCGCGCTGATGCCGCACATGACCGTGCTCGACAACACCGCACTCGGGCTGGAACTGGCCGGTGTGGATCGCACCGAACGCCAGGCAAACGCCGCCATCGCGCTGGAACAGGTCGGCCTGGCCGCCTGGGGCGGCAGTTACCCGGACGAACTGTCGGGCGGCATGCAACAACGTGTGGGCCTGGCGCGGGCCCTCGCCTCCGACCCCTCCATCCTGCTGATGGACGAGGCGTTCTCCGCACTGGACCCCATCATCCGCACCGAAATGCAAAGCGAACTGCTACACCTGCAGCAGATCAAGCGCCGCACCATCGTATTCATCTCGCATGACCTGGACGAGGCCATGCGCATCGGCGACCGCATCGCCATCATGAAGGATGGTCAGGTGGTGCAGATCGGCACGCCAGACGACATCCTGCGCAATCCTGCCAACGACTACGTGCGCAGCTTTGTACGCGGCGTCGATGCATCAGCTGTCTTCAAGGCCTCGGACATCGCGCGCAAACGCCTGACAGTGGTGTCAGAACACACGGACCGCGGTGCCCGTGCGGCCCTGCAGCGTATCGAGGACGAGGACGATGATTTCGCCTACGTGGTCAGTCCCTCGCAGCGCTACCTGGGCACGGTTTCGGCTGATTCCCTGCGCAGCGCCCTCGATGGCCATGTCGGACCATTGGGCCTGCAGCGCGCCTTCATGCCAGACCTGGAGCCGATTGCAGCAGAGGCCCCCGTCAACGGCCTGTTCGGCCAGGTCGCGAATGCCCCCTGCGCCCTGCCCGTGGTGGGCATCAACGGGCGGTTTCACGGCGCCATCAGCAAGACCACCTTGCTGAAATTCATGGACCGTGACACGCCACATGTCCCGCCATCCCCCGTCGCCCCCGCCCCTGCCGAAACGAGTCCTGCATGAACGACACCCTGCACACGCCCAGCAACACCCAACTGCAGTCACCCGCCGAAACCAACCCTTGGGCGACGGCAACCGAAGTCAATCCGGGCACCGACCCTGCGGCGACGGATACGGCAGCTGACCCGTGGTCCAGCGCCAGCGACAGCAGCAATGCGGCCAGCGACTGGCTGAATGCGCCGTCCGGGGTGGCCAGCATCGGGGATTCGCCGGAGGCCGTCCAATCGGCAGGTTTTCAGCTCCAGCAGTTGTGGGATGGCTCACTGCCCATTGAGTCCTGGATCAACCAGGGACTGGACTGGGTGGTACAGAACTTTCGCCCTTTCTTCCAGACCGTGCGTGCCCCGATTGACGCCACCTTGAGTTCGGTCGAAGGCCTGCTGACCAGCGTGCCTACCCTGGCCATGCTGACCGTGCTGGGCCTGCTGGCCTGGCAACTGGCTGGTAGCTCGATCGCCATCGGTGCCGTGATTTCGCTGCTGCTGGTGGCCATGCTCGGGATCTGGTCCGAAGCCATGATCACCTTGTCGCTGGTGCTGACATCGCTGGCCTTCTGTCTGGCGGTCGGGCTGCCGCTGGGCATCGTGCTGGCCGCCAGCGACCGTGCACAACGCTGGACCCGGCCGTTTCTCGACGCCATGCAGACCACGCCAGCTTTTGTTTATCTGGTACCCGTGGTCATGCTGTTCGGCATCGGCAATGTGCCCGGCGTCATCGTGACCATCGTTTTTGCACTGCCGCCATTGGTGCGACTGACCAACCTCGGTATCCGCCAGGTGCGTCCCGACCTGATCGAAGCCGCTCGTGCCTATGGCGCCTCGCCTTGGCAAATGCTGGTCAAGGTGCAGTTACCGCTGGCCATGCCGTCCATCATGGCGGGCATCAACCAGGCGCTGATGTTGTCACTGTCCATGGTGGTGATCGCCTCGATGATCGCCGTGGGCGGCCTCGGCCAGATGGTCCTGCGCGGCATAGGCCGTCTCGATATGGGCCTGGCCACCGTGGGCGGCCTTGGCATTGTGCTGCTGGCCATCACGCTGGACCGCATCACCCAGGCCATGGGCCAACCGCGCCGCGGCGCTCGCCACTGGTGGCAAAGCGGCCCGGTGGCGCTGGTCTGGCGCCTGCTGCGTCGCAAGCCGCAGCCGGTGGACAACCCCAGCCACACGCTGGTCCCTGCCAGCCACTGAGTCCAGCCCCGTACTTTTGAACATCCCAAGGAGTCCCCCACAGATGACACATGCCCGCCACTTCCGACACATCGCACAAACTTTTCTGGCCACCAGCCTGGTGGCCCTGGGCCTGACCGGCGCCGCCCATGCCCAGAGCCTGCCCGGCCAGGGCGTGACTGTGCAGCCGCTCAAGAGTTCTTTGGCTGAAGAGGCCTTCCAGACCCTGCTGGTCTCGCGTGCGCTGGAGAAGCTGGGCTACGAGGTCAAACCCCTCAAGGATCTGGAGCCGGCCACCGCGCACCTGGCCATCGCCAACGGCGACGCCACCTTCATGGCCAGCCACTGGAACCTGCTACATGTCGACTTCTACAAAAACAGCGGTGGCGATGCCAGGTTGTTCCGCAAGGGCTTGTATGCCGATCAGGCCGCCCAGGGTTATTTGATCGACAAGAAAACCGCCGACCAATACAAGATCACCAACCTGGCGCAGCTCAAGGACCCGAAGCTTGCCAAGCTGTTCGACACCAACGGTGACGGCAAGGCGGACCTCACAGGTTGCAACCCCGGCTGGGGCTGCGAACTGGCCATCGAGCATCACCTGAAGGCCTACAAACTGGGCGACACCATCAGCCACAAGCAAGGCAGCTACGCTGCGCTGATTGCTGACACCATCACCCGCTTCAAACAGGGTCAGCCCATCCTCTACTACACCTGGACGCCTTACTGGGTGAGCGCCGTTCTGCGACCGGGCAAAGATGTGGTCTGGCTGGAAGTGCCGTTCTCGGCATCGCAGGATGACGCCAAAGCCGACACCCGACTGCCTAACGGCAAGAACTACGGTTTCAGGGTGAACCAGCAACAGATCGTCGCCAACAAGACTTTTACCGACGAGCATCCTGCGGCCGCGAAGTTGTTCGAAATCATGCAACTGCCGATCGCCGACATCAATGCGCAAAACCTGCGCATGAGCCGCGGTGAAGGCAAGGCCGCTGACGTCGATCGCCACACCGACAGCTGGATACAAGCGCACCAGAAGACTTTCGACGGCTGGATCGCGCAGGCAATCAGGGCTGCCAAAACCGAATGAAAGTGCCTCTGGCACGGTTGGCAAAGAATCAGCCGCCATCAAAAAAAAGGCACTACGCTTTTTTCAGGGCACCCCCGCGCGCCGGACTGACAGAGCGCGGCGGGCGCCCCGGCCCCTATCCATCCACGCGCGATTCAGTTTTTATTTAACGCTCCTTTAATGAACAGGAAAAACACAAATGATGAACACCCGCAATTTCGCACGCACCCTGCTGGCTGGTAGCCTGCTGGCCCTCGGCCTCGCGGCCCATGCAGCAACCGACCTGCCCGGCAAGGGCATCAAGGTGACGCCGCTGAGCTCACTGGTAGAGGAGAGCTTCCAGACCCTGCTGGTGAGCCGCGCGCTAACGCAGCTGGGCTACGAGGTGTTGCCGATCAAGGAAGTCGAATACCCGATGTCTTACCTCGCGGTCGCCAGCGGCGACGCCACCTTCATCGCCAACCACTGGAATCCGCACCACTCGGAGTTCTACAAAAATGCCGGCGGCGACGCCAAGCTGTCGCGCAAGGGCATTTATTCATCCGGCGCAGCTCAAGGCTACATGATCGACAAAAAGACGGCCGATCAATACAAGATCACACACCTGAGCCAACTTGCCGACCCCAACCTGGCCAAACTCTTCGACAGCACTGGCGACGGTAAAGCCGATCTGCTAGGCCCCAGCGCAGGCTGGGGCGGCGAAGCCGTGACCGAGCACCAGCTCACCACCTTCAAGTTGCGCGACACCGTGACCTACACCCAAGGCAATTACTCGGCACTGATCACAGACACCGTCGCCCGCTTCAAGGCCGGCAAGCCGGTGCTGTATTACGCCTGGACGCCGTACTGGCTCAGCAACGTGTTGCGTCCCGGCAAAGAGGTGGTCTGGCTGGAAGTGCCCTTCTCCGCCATGCCGGGTGTGCAAGCCGGCACCGATACCAAACTGGCCAACGGCAAAAACTACGGCTTCCCCCTTAACAACGAATACATCGTCGCCAACAAGGTCTTCGCCGAGAAAAACCCGGCAGCGGCCAAGCTGTTTGAGATCATGAAGCTGCCGCTGAACGACATCAGCAGCCAGAACCGACTGATGCACGATGGCCAGAACCGCCAGCAAGACATCGAACGCCACACGGACAGCTGGATAAAGGCCCACCAAAAGACGTTCGACGGCTGGATCGCGCAAGCCCTGCTGGCTGCCGGGAATCGAGCCAAATAAGGCCCTGGCCCGCGCGCAGCCACGCAGACAGTCACAAGGCTGCGCGACGGCTGCCGGCGCGCAGCAGCAGTGTGGCTCCAATTGCGCCTGACAGCAGCGAACCGAAAAGCACGCCGATCTTGACCTGGGTTTCATAGTCACCACCCTGGCCCTCAAAAGCCAGTGCGCCTATGAAAAGACTCATGGTGAAACCCACACCGCACAGCACACACACGCCGAAGAACTGATACCAGCTGGCCGCGGCGGGCAGTCGGGCGCCTGCAAAACGGATCAGCAGCCAGGAAGCGCCGAACACACCCACGGCCTTGCCCAGCAGCAGACCGGCAGAGATGCCCAGAGGCACGCTTTGCAGCAATGTCTCCAGCTTCACGCCCTGCAGCGAGACACCCGCATTCGCAAAGGCAAACATCGGCAGCACCGCATACGCCACCCACGGATGCAGTGCATGCTCTGCGCTTTTGAGCGGTGAGCCACCACGTCCGTCAGAAAGGGGAATCGCCAGCGCAGTCGCCACACCGGCCAGCGTGGCGTGAATGCCCGACTTGTAGACAAACAGCCAGATCACCAGGCCCACAGCAACATAGGGGCCAACCGCCATCACGCGCGCGCGGTTGAGTGCCAGCAGCACCAGCACGCCGACCCCGGCCGCCGCGAGCGCCGGAAGCGACAGCGACTCTGTATAAAAGAAGGCAATGATGAGGATGGCACCCAGATCATCAATGATGGCCACCGCCGTCAGGAACACCTTCAGCGACACCGGAACGCGGCTGCCCAGCAGAACCAGAATGCCCAGTGCAAAAGCAATGTCGGTTGCTGCAGGAATGGCCCAGCCACGCAACGCCACGGGGTCGCCGAAATTGATCAGCGAATAGATGACGGCCGGTACCACCATGCCACCCAGCGCCGCCCCGGCCGGCAGCAACGCTTGGCTGCGGGACGCCAGTTCGCCATCGAGCATCTCGCGTTTGATCTCCAGCCCGACCAGGAAAAAGAAAACCGCCATCCAAAGGTCGTTGACCCAATGCAACAGCGTTTTGGAAAGCACCAGCCAGTCGCCACCGACACGCAGCTCACCGGGCCACTCCAGCAGCTTCAGGTAGGACGCGCTCCACGGCGAATTGCTGATGATGAGAGCGAGGAATGCAGCAATAGCCAGCAAGATGCCGCCAAATGACTGCGATTGGATAAATTCATTGAGTTTGCGAGGGAAAGATTTCGACATCCACTGATTGTGTTGCACGCAGAAAATGCATCCGGGCTAAAACCCTTACCAATCACAAGGAAAAAAGCAGTCCTGTCCCGTACTCACAGGCAAATGCCGTGCGTCGGGTCGGATGCAACTACCGGCCCACCATATTGGCCGGTACCACCCACTGGTCAAACTGCTCACCGGTCACATGGCCTGAGGCGATCGCGGCGTCGCGCAGGCTGCTGCCTTCCTTGTGCGCCTTCTTGGCGATGTAAGCCGCCTTGTCGTACCCGATATGGGTATTGAGCGCCGTCACCAGCATCAACGAACGGTCCACCAGTTCGGTGATGCGCTCACGGTTCGGCTCAATGCCGACTGCGCAGTGGTCATTGAAGCTCACCATGCCATCGGCCAGCAAACGCACGCTTTGCAAAAAGTTGTGCGCAATCATGGGCCGAAAGACATTGAGTTCGAAGTTGCCCGAGGCCCCGCCGATGTTGATGGCGACATCGTTGCCGAACACCTGCGCGGACAGCATGGTGACGGCCTCGCTCTGCGTCGGATTGACCTTGCCCGGCATGATGGACGAACCGGGTTCGTTCTCCGGGATGCTGAGCTCGCCAATGCCACTGCGTGGGCCGCTGGCCAGCCAGCGCACGTCGTTGGCAATCTTCATCATGCTGGCGGCGAGGGTTTTGAGCGCGCCGTGCGCGTGCACCAGGCCATCTGCAGACGCCAGTGCTTCGAACTTGTTGGGCGCGGTGACAAACGGCAGGCCGGTCAATGCTGCGAGTTCGGCTGCCACCTGCTCTGCATAACCCGTGGGCGCATTCAGGCCGGTACCGACGGCAGTGCCGCCCAGGGCGAGTTCACACAGATGAGGCAGCGCAGCCTTGACGTGTTTGGCACCATGGTCAAGCTGGGCGACATAACCCGAAAACTCCTGGCCCAGCGTGAGCGGCGTTGCATCCTGCAAATGGGTACGGCCGATCTTGACGATGTCGTCAAAGTCTTTTGATTTTTGCGCCAGCGTGGCGCGCAGCTTGTTAATCGCAGGCAACAGCTTGTGTGTGATGGCGACAACCGCCGACACATGCATCGCGGTGGGAAACACATCATTCGACGACTGACTGCGATTCACATCATCGTTCGGGTGAATCAGCCGCCCTTCCCCGCGCTCGCCGCCAAGGATTTCGCTGGCGCGATTGGCCAGCACCTCGTTGACGTTCATATTGGTCTGCGTGCCGGAGCCGGTCTGCCAGACCACCAGCGGGAACTCGTCGGGGTGCTGGCCGGCAATCACCTCATCGGCCGCGGCGATGATGGCCTGGGTCTTTTTCTCGTCCTGCAGGCCAAGTGCGTGATTGACCTTTGCCGATGCGCGTTTGACCTGTGCCAGCGCAGTGATGATTTCAAGCGGCTGGTGCTCGCCGGAAATATCGAAGTTCTGCAGGGAACGCTGGGTCTGTGCCCCCCACAGGCGGTTTGCCGCGACCTCAATCGGGCCGAAGGTATCGCGCTCCGTGCGTGTTTGTCCGGGTGTGCTCATGGTGTTGGCCTGACCTGTCAAAATAGCGGGTTGGAGTTCCCAGCATAGCCGTTAACAAAAGCACTTCCCAGCCCATGGGACTTGCGACTTCCCACGAATAGCCATGACCACCATCAAGCAAGCCGACCTGATCGAATCCGTCTCTGCCGCGCTGCAGTACATCAGCTACTACCACCCCACCGACTACATCGCCCACCTGGCCCGTGCCTATGAGCGCGAGCAAAGTCCTGCGGCCAAGGACGCCATCGCGCAAATCCTGACCAACAGCAAGATGAGCGCGACCGGCCAGCGCCCGATCTGCCAGGACACCGGCATCGTCAATGTGTTTCTGAAAGTCGGCATGGACGTGCGCTGGGAAGGTTTCACCGGCAGCATTGATGACGCCATCAACGAAGGCGTGCGCCGCGGCTACAACCACCCGGACAACACGCTGCGCGCCTCTGTCGTGGCCGACCCGCACTTTGACCGCAAGAACACCAAAGACAACACGCCGGCCGTGATCTTCACCGAACTGGTACCGGGCAACGCGCTTGAAGTGACCGTCGCAGCCAAGGGCGGCGGCAGCGAGAACAAAAGCAAGATGGTGATGCTCAACCCCGGCGACTCCATCGTCGACTGGGTGCTCAAGACCGTGCCGACCATGGGCGCCGGCTGGTGCCCACCCGGCATGCTGGGCATAGGCATTGGCGGCACGGCAGAGAAAGCCGTGCTGATGGCCAAGGAAAGCCTGATGGACGACCTCGACATGTATGAGCTGCAGGCCAAGGCATCCAGCGGCGCGGCACTGACCAGGGTCGAAGCCCTGCGCCTCGAACTTTTTGAAAAGGTCAACGCACTCGGCATAGGCGCTCAGGGCCTGGGTGGCCTGACCACCGTGCTCGACATCAAGATCAAGATGTACCCGACACATGCGGCCAGCAAGCCGGTAGCAATGATCCCCAACTGCGCAGCCACCCGCCACGCGCACTTCGTGATGGACGGCAGCGGCCCGGTCTATCTTGACCCGCCATCGCTGGACCTGTGGCCCAACGTCAACTGGTCACCCGACTACAACAAGAGCAAAAAGGTCGACCTCAACACACTGACACCGGCTGAAGTTGCGAGCTGGAAACCCGGCGACACGCTGCTGCTCAACGGCAAAATGCTGACCGGCCGCGATGCGGCACACAAACGCATTTCCGACATGCTGCTCAAAGGCGAGAAGCTGCCAGTGGACTTCACCAACCGGGTGATTTATTACGTCGGCCCTGTTGACCCCGTCAAGGGTGAAGCCGTTGGCCCGGCAGGTCCGACCACGGCAACACGTATGGATGGCTTCACTGAAATGATGCTGGCCCAGACAGGCCTGATTGCAATGATTGGCAAGGCCGAGCGTGGCCCTGTCGCCATCGAAGCCATCAAGAAACACCAGAGCGCCTATTTGATGGCAGTCGGCGGCGCAGCCTACCTGGTCAGCAAGGCCATCAAACATGCAAAAGTGGTTGGCTTTGCCGACATGGGCATGGAAGCGATCTATGAATTCGACGTGGTCGACATGCCCGTGACGGTGGCCGTCGATGCAGGCGGCACCAGCGCGCACATCACCGGCCCTGCCGAATGGCAGAAGAAAATTGCCAGCGGCGAATTCAAAAGAATCCCGGTAACGAGCGTCTAGGCAAACGCAACGTGTTACGAGCGTCCCTGCAAGCAGGGGCCGCGGAACCGGCTTCGCCGGGCCGCAGGCGCAGCGGCCCCCTCGGGGGGCAGGGAGCTACACGAAGTGAGCGACCGTGGGGGCGATGATCGGTGTATTTGACAGTGGCATTGGCGGCCTCAGCGTTCTGAAAGCGCTGCGGGCCGAGCTGCCGTCTGAAGACTTCATCTACATCGCCGACAGCGGCCACGCGCCTTATGGCGAACGTGATGACCGCCATGTGATCGAACGGTCGCAGCGCATCACCGGCTGGCTGGCCGGCCAGGGCATACAGGCACTGGTCATCGCCTGCAACACCGCATCGGCCGCCGCCATCGCGCAGTTGCGAGCAACGCACCCGCTGCTGCCCATCATTGGCGTGGAGCCGGCACTGAAACCTGCCGCAGTGCTCAGCCAGACAAAACGCATTGGCGTGATGGCCACACGCGGCACACTGGCCAGCGGCAAATTCCGGGCGCTGCTCGCTACGCAATCCAGCCAGGCAGATTTCGTATTGCAGCCCTGCGATGGCCTGGCCGATGCGATTGAACGCAGCGCTGCCAGCGGCAACGATGATGAAGTGCTGGCCAGTTGCGCCCGTCACGTGAACGCCATGGGCCCTTTCGGCAGCAAGCCCGGCGACATCGACACGCTGGTACTGGGCTGCACCCACTACCCGTTTGCCCAAGCCTGCCTGCAACAACTGGTAGGGCCTGATGTACAGATCATCGGCAATGGAGAAGCCATTGCAAGGCAGACGCGGCGGCAACTTCGTGAAGTGCCGGACGAAAAGAATGCATCGTCACTGCGGCAGGCGGGAACGGTGCAGCTTTTCGCTACCGGCGAGGCCGCCAATCTGCACGCAGCGGCCCATCGCTGGCTGGGCTTGCCGGTTCGGGCGCCTGAGCTGGTTGACTGGTAAGCCAGCTCGAACACCAGCATCAAAAGTTAATATATATGTTAACTTTTGGAGCCCCTGGTTTCAGCCAGGCAAAAAATAGCCCCAAAAACGGTATTTTTTGCCGTTTTTGAGGCTATTTTTACTATCAAAAAGGCCTGAAACCCAATGTGGACTAGCGCGACATGCTATTTAATCAATAGCAGCCCGCAAATCGTCAAGGGCCGGTGCTGGCGCCCGGGGTACCCGGTGCAGGCTCCTTCCAGCCACCACCCAGCGTCTTGTACAGCGTGACCTGGCTTTGCAGCTGGGCCAGCCGGGTCTGCACCACGGTCTGCTGCACTGCAAACAGCGAACGCTGCGCATCCAACGCGTCCAGCGAACTGGCGATGCCGTTCTCGTAGCGAAGGCCTGCCAGCCTGTAGCGCACGCCCTCGGCGTTGGCCTGGGCCTGGGCTGCGCGCAGTTGCTCGCCCAGCGTGGCGCGGCCTGCCAGAGCATCGGCCACCTCACGGAACGCCGTCTGAATGGCTTTTTCGTACTGGGCAACCGCGATGTCGCGGCCGACATTGGCCGAGTCCAGGTTGGCGCTGTTACGGCCAAAGTCGAATATCGGCAATATCAGTTGCGGCGCAAACGTCCAGCCATAAGAGCCGCTCTGGAAGAGGCCTGATAGCCGGTTGCTCGCGCTGCCGGCCGTGCCGGTCAGTGTGATGCGCGGGAAAAAGTTGGCACGCGCTGCACCGATGTTGGCGTTGGAGGCCAGCAAGGTCTGTTCGGCCTGCCGCACGTCAGGACGGCGCGCCAGCAGGTCTGAAGGCAGGCCTGCAGGTACATCGGCCATCACCGGTGTATCGGCCAGGCCCTTGCCTGCCGGCAGCGCGACAGCGAGGTCGCCGGTCAGCGGCTGGCCAAGCAGCAGCGTCAGCAGGTTCTGGTCGAGCGCGCGCTGGCGCACGATCTGCGCATAAGCCACTCGTGCCGCTTCGGTCAGCGACTCGGCCTGGCGGTAGTCCAGCTCGGACGTCACACCATTGTCAAAACGCAACTTGCCCAGGCGCAGTGATTCGACGCGCGTGTCCAGCGTCTGCTGCGTGATGGCCAGCAGCTCTTCGTCAGCCAGCAGGCTGAGGTATGTATTGGCGACCTGTGCAATGAGCGCAATCTGCGCGCTCTTGCGGCCTTCTTCGGTCGCCAGGTATTGCGACAGCGCCGCTTCCTTCAGGCTGGCGACACGGCCGAAGAAATCCAGTTCATAGGCAGTGACGGCCAGGCCAGCGCTGTAGACGCTGGTGATACCGCCAGCGCCGGTGGCGTTGGGCGTGCGCGAACCGGTCAGCGCTGCATTGAGCGTCGGCAACTGGTCGGCGCGGCGAATCTGGTACTGCGCCCTGGCCTGCTCGATGTTGAGCACTGCAATGCGCAGGTCGCGGTTGTTGCGCAGTGCGGCCTCAATCAGCAGCTTCAGCTTGGGGTCACTGAAAAAAGTCTGCCATTCGATGTCGGCAGCCGGCACCGTGGTGGTGGCTGCAGGTGTTGCAACAGCAGACGCACCAGCCGCTGCATTAAGCGCAGGCCATTCAGGTGCTACCGGCGCCGCTGGCCGCTCGTATTTGGGGATGAGCGAGCAGCCCGACAGCAGCACTGCTGCGCAGATGGCCGAGAGTTGTAGAGGGGCTGATTTAGCCATGGGTGTTTCCTCCGTTTTCAGGTTGCGCGTCTTGCGAAGAGACGCCGGCTGCCTTGGCGTGTTCGGCAAAGCGTTCACGCTGCCGTGCACTGCCCTTGAAGACGCTGCGAATGACGACAAAGAAAATAGGCACAAAGAAGACCGCCAGCACGACGGCCGTGATCATGCCCCCGATCACGCCGGTGCCCAGCGCGCGCTGGCTTGCGGAGCCCGCACCGGATGCGATGAACAGCGGCACAACGCCCAGGATAAAGGCCAGCGACGTCATCACGATGGGGCGGAACCGCAGGTGCGCTGCGGCCAGTGCGGCCTGCACAGCCGTCTTGCCCTGCGCTTCAAGGTCCTTGGCGAACTCGATGATCAGGATCGCGTTTTTCGCCGACAACCCGATGATGGTGATCAGCGCCACCTGGAAATAGACGTCATTCGAGTATCCGCGCAGCAGGGTGCCGAGCAGCACGCCCAGCACACCAAGCGGCACCACCAGAATGACAGACAGCGGGATGGACCAGCTTTCATACAGCGCTGCCAGCGCCAGGAAGACCGCCAGGATTGCGAAACCGTACAGGATGAGGGACTGCGCGCCGGCGAGTTTTTCCTCACGCGACTGGCCCGTCCACTCAAAACCGAAACCGGGTGGCAGCTTGGAGGCCAGCATTTCCATTTCCTTCAGGGCGGCACCGCTGCTGTAGCCGGGCGCTGCTGCACCATCAATACGCATGGCGGGGTAACCGTTGTAACGCACGGTCTGCATCGAACCGGTCACCCAGCGCGTGGTGGCAAAGGCTGACATCGGCACCGGTTGGCCACGGCTGTTGCTGGCGCTGATGCGCAGCAGGTCGTCGGGCTGCATGCGGGCAGGCGCATCGGCCTGCACCACCACACGCTGCAAACGGCCCTGATTGGGGAAATCGTTCACATAACTGGAACCCAGCGCCGTGGACAGCGCGCTGTTGATCGAGTCAAACGTCACGCCCAGTGCGTTGGCCTTGTCGCGGTCGATGTCGATCTGCAATTGCGGAGCGTCTTCAAGGCCGTTGGGGCGGACCTGCGTCAAGACCTTGCTCTGTGCCGCCATGCCCAGCAACTGGTTGCGTGCAGCAAGCAGCGCATCGTGGCCGGCTGCGCCGCGGTCCTGCAGCCGGAAGGTAAAGCCCGATGCCGCGCCGAGTTCAGGAATCGGAGGCGGGCTGAGCGGGAAGATGAATGCATCGCGTATGCCCGACAGCGCACCAAAGGCACGGCCAGCCAGCGCTTCGGCGGAATGCTCCTTGCCACTGCGTTCATCCCAGTCCTTCAGTGTCACAAAAGCAAGTGCTGCATTCTGGCCCTGACCGGAGAAGCTGAAACCCAGCACGCCGACCATACTCTGGACTTCGGGTTGCTTGAGGATGAAGCCTTCAACCTGCTCCATCACTGCGGTGGTCCGCTCCAGCGTGGCACCGGGCGGCAATTGCACGTTGACCAGGATGGTGCCCTGGTCTTCATTGGGCAGGAAGGAAGTCGGCAGGCGCACGTACATCACCCCCACAACAGCGATGATGGCCACCCAGATCGCCATGTAGCGACCAGCGCGCTTGAGCAGTCGGGCAACAAGCCCTTCATAGCCTTTGGCCGTGGTGGCGAATTTGCGGTTGAACCAGCCGAAAAAACCACGCTTTTCATGGTGATGACCAGCCTCGACAGGCTTGAGCAGCGTGGCACAAAGCGCCGGCGTGAGCGACAGCGCCAGGAAGGCAGAAAAACCGATGGCAGCGACCATCACCGCAGAGAACTGGCGGTAAATATTGCCGATGGATCCCGAGAAAAACGCCAGCGGCACAAACACGGCGATCAGCACCACGGTCACGCCAATGATGGCGCCCGAGATCTGGCCCATCGCCTTGCGGGTTGCTTCGAGTGGCGGCAGCCCCTCCTCGCTCATGATGCGCTCGACGTTTTCAACCACCACAATCGCATCGTCAACGACGATACCGATCACCAGCACCATGCCGAACATGGTCAGCACGTTGATCGAGAAACCGAGGGCCAGCAAGGTGGCAAACGTACCCAGCAGCGCGATAGGCACCACGATGGTCGGAATGATGGTGTAGCGGAAGTTCTGCAGGAACAGGAACATCACCAGGAACACCAGAACCACCGCCTCGATCAAGGTCTCGACCACCTGACCGATGGAGATGCTGACAAAACGCGAACTGTCGTAAGGGATTTCGTACTTCACGCCGGCCGGGAAAAACTTCTGCAGTTCATCCATCTTGGCGCGCACGGCCTTGGCGGTTGCCAACGCATTACCGCTGGGCGACAACTGGACACCGATACCGGTCGACGGCTTGCCGTTCAGGCGTGCCGAGGTGGCATAGGTCTGGGCGCCCAGCTCGATTCGGGCAACGTCTTTCAGGCGGACGGTGGAGCCATCGGTGTTGGCGCGCAGCACGATGTTGCCGAACTGCTCGACGCTGGAGAGCTGGCCGTTGACGACAACCGTCGCGGCGATGCCCTGGCCGGCAACGTTCGGCAGGTCACCAATCGTGCCCGAAGCCACCTGCGCGTTCTGCGCGCGGATGGCAGCCGTGATTTCGGCAGCCGACAGGCTCAGGCCAGTCAGCTTGGCCGGGTCAATCCAGACGCGCATGGAGCGCTCGGTGCCGAACAGCTGCGCCTGGCCAACGCCGGCGACACGTTGCAATTCCGGCAGCACATTGCGGGAGGCGTAGTCACCGAGTGCAATCGGGTCAATGTCCGGACTGTCCGAGGACAACATCGCAAACAGCAGGAAGTTGTTGCTCGACTTGTCGACTCGCACGCCCTGCTGCGTTACAGCGGAAGGCAGTCGCGGCGATGCGCGTGAAAGCCTGTTCTGCACGTCCACCTGCGCCAGTTCGGCGTTGGTGCCGGGCTGGAAGCTCAAAGTGATGTTGCCGGTGCCGTTGGCCTGGGCCACCGATTCCATATACAGCAAGCCGGGCGAACCGTTCATCTCGCGTTCGATCACTGCCAGCACGCTGTCTTCCAGCGTCTTGGCGGAGGCGCCCGGGTAGGTGGCGGACACCACGATGGCGGGCGGAGCCACCGGGGGATATTGCGATACGGGCAATTGCGTGATGGCAACACTGCCCATCACGATGATGAACAGCGCGATCACCCACGCAAAGATCGGCCGATCAATAAAAAACTTGGCCATGGATTGGTTTCCTTGTTTCGCTTATTTCGCGGCGGCAGAAGCAGCAGATGCGGGAGCGGCTGGCGCAGAAGCGCCGCCTGCCGGTGCGGCTGCAGTGGGTTTCCATGGCACGGGTTTGACGCTTGCACCGGGGCGCAGTTTCTGGAAGCCATCGACCATCACCTGTTCGCCCGCCCTCAGGCCGTCAAGCACCACCCACTGGCTGCCTTTGGCGGAGCCGATCTTGACGGGACGCGGACTGACCTTGCCATCGCTACCTACCACCATCACGCTATCGCCCTGGTTGCTGCGGGTCACGGCCTGTTGCGGCAGCGTGATGGCATTGCTGGCTTGCGCCTGCTCGAGTCGCACACGAACATAAAGCCCGGGCAGCAGTTGGCCCTGGTTGTTCGGGACTTCTGCACGCAGGGTGATCTGGCCGGTGGTGGAGTCCACCGTCAGGTCCGAGAACAGCAGTCGGCCTGCCTGTGCGTATTCGCTGCCGTCTTCAAGCACGATGCGGACGCTGGCAGCTTCTGCGCCGTTGGCACGCTTGAACTGGCCGCTCTGCATGGCACTGCGCAGCTTCATCACGTCGCCTGCAGACTGTGTGAAGTTCACATACATCGGGTTGATCTGCTGCACCACGGCCAGTTGTGTTGCTTCACCCTGGCCAACCAGCGCACCTTCAGTTACCAGCGCACGGCCAATGCGGCCGGCGATAGGCGAGGTCACGGTGGCGTAACCGAGGTTGATGCCAGCGGTCTGCACATTGGCCTTGGCCACGGCCACATCCGCCTCGGCCTGCTTTTGTGCAGCCACGGCGTTGGCATACTCCTGCTTGCTGACCGCATTGGCTTCGACCAGCGGCTTGTAGCGTTCGGCCAGCGCGGTGGTTTGTGCGGCATTGGCTTCAGCGCGAGCCTGTGCGGCCTTGGCGCTGGCTGACAAGGCAGCGTAAGGCGCCGAGTCAATTTTGAACAGCTCCTGCCCGGCCCTGACATCACTGCCCTCCTTGAACAGGCGCTTTTGCAGGATGCCGGCTGCGCGGGCACGTACCTGCGCAACGCGGGACGCCTCAAGGCGGCCAGGCAACTCGGTGACCAGGCCTACATCACCCAGGCTGACGGTGACAACACCGACTTCAGCGGGAGGTGGCGCGCCGCCGCCCGCAGGATCACCGCCCTTGCCGCAAGCGGCCAGCAATAACGTCACCACGGCGGCAAGTGCGAGCTGCTGGAAGCGCCCCCTGGAAGGCAGGCGAAAGGAAGGCACAAGAGTCTTGATCATGCTGGGCGTAGGCATACTGCGTCCTTGGAATATGAGTTTTTGATAAGCAAACCGGGAAATCACTGGCAAAAGTACTGGGCAGGAAAAGGCGGTCGGGGGCGGGGAGGCACCCGGTATACAAGAAAGGCCTTGCACACGGGCATACAAACCTTCAAGCATAAGGGTTTTTACCTGCAAGGTATTTTACATACATTAATGAATGTATAGTTCGGACTAATGAAAATTTTTATTTAGCCGGACTTATATTTTGGTTCGCCGTACCAAGGAAGACGCCCTCGCCACCCGTGAAAGCCTGCTGGATGCAGCCGAAGTGCTGTTCCAGGCACAGGGAGTCTCTCGCACTTCGCTCAATGACATTGCCCGCCAGGCGGGCACAACGCGCGGCGCCATCTACTGGCATTTCAAGGACAAGGCCGACCTGTTCAACGCGATGATGGACAGGGCCAAGCTGCCGCTGGAAGAAGCCTTCGACGCCCGGGACAAAAATCCGTCAGGCGCCGCGCTGGACAACATACGCTACGGCATGACAACCTGCCTGGCACGAATCGCCAGCGACGATCGCATGCGGCGGGTATTTGAAGTGGCAACCCACAAGGTTGAATACATCGATGAACTCCAGGCGGTCCGCGCACGCCACCTCACAGTGCGTAACGGGTTCCTCGGAAAAATGGAAGCCGACCTCGCCAGAGCAGCGACCGAACAGGGCGTGGAGATGCGGGTGCCGCCCGATGTGGCAGCGCACGGCCTGCATGCCGTGGTAGATGGAATGATCCAGAACTGGCTGCTGCAGCCCGAGGCGTTCAATCTGCCTGAAACCATCGCGCCCGTGATTGATGTCTACCTTGCCGGCCTCGGCTTTCGGGTGACTTCGGCCTGACAACCAGCCCCTTGCGGGATGAGTTCAGTGCAGGTGGCGCGGTTTGCGCCCACCGCCACCGTGACCCGAACTGCCCGGTGAACCACCAGCGCCGCGCGGCGGCCTGCCCAGTTGCATCGAGTTGACCAGCGCATCGAAACGCTGCGCAAAAAGCTTGTCGATGGCGGCAACCACTTCACCCAGTTCAGAGCCGTCGAAGTGGCGCTCCATCAGGCCTATCGTGTCCTGCACCAGCAGGTCACGCTGTACCTGCATGATGGATGCCGGTGTGGGGCCGACAAAATACATCGCGAAGTCATCGCGTGCTTCTTCGCTGTTGCCCTCTTCCTCATCATCAAAGTCAGAGTCGTAGAAGGTGACTTCGATGGGGGCGCCATCCTGAGCGAGGTCATTGAGGCCCATGCACATCTCGTCAAGCGCCTGGCGGAAGTCCTCATCGCCGGGGACTGTCCAGCACATCTGCAACAGGTGTTTTTTCACGTCGAAGCGAATACCGGGCTCTTCTTCATAGGCGCTTTCAGCTGCTGCGGCCAGCGATTTGCCGCCCGCATACTTCCACAGCGGCTTCAGCGCTTCCTGCAATTGCTCGAACGTGACTTCCTCGCGCAACGGCACTTCGCCGTGCACGTGGATTTCAAAAGGGGTGTTGTAACTCGCCATAAAAACATCTTAACCAGTTGTAGGGAGCGCCATCGGCTACTGATAAAACGTTGGTGCCCGGAACGGGAATCGAACCCGTACGCCCGCTATTAACGAAGCGGCGGATTTTAAGTCCGCTGTGTCTACCAATTTCACCATCCGGGCCGCAAGCTCTTCAAGCGGCTGATTGTCAAACAAAAAAGCCTCCCTCAATGAGGAGGCTTCGTGAAGAGCCAGGATGCCTGCCCGTTTGTTCGCTTTTTAGTGGAGGCGCGGGGCGGAGTCGAACCGCCCTAGGCGGATTTGCAATCCGCTACATAACCGCTTTGTTACCGCGCCGCATTCTTTTTCACTTCACCGGTCATCCTGCTGCGACACGGCTGGATGATCCAATGAAAAAGGACAGCATTTTGAAGTGCTGCCCTTTAAATTGGAGCGGGAGAAGAGTCTCGAACTCTCGACCTCAACCTTGGCAAGGTTGCGCTCTACCAACTGAGCTACTCCCGCGTTTACAGCCTCGAATTATAGCGTACTTTTTGCACCCTACACAAGGCCTTGTAAAAACTTCAGTGTTTTACCGTGCCAGAGACATCTGTCGGCGCAGCAACGGCTGGCGTCGCCGCAGCGGCCGCGAGTGCAATCTCTTCATCGGTGAGCGGAACAGGCTGGCGCTCCAGCGCAACCTGCAGCACCTGATCAATCCATTTGACCGGGATGATTTCGAGACCGTTCTTCACGTTGTCCGGGATCTCCTGCAGATCCTTGGCGTTCTCTTCCGGGATCAGCACCGTCTTGATGCCACCGCGCAAAGCCGCGAGCAGTTTTTCCTTCAGGCCGCCGATGGCGGTGACTTCACCGCGCAGGGTGATCTCGCCCGTCATGGCCACGTCGCCACGCACGGGAATGCCCGTCATGGCAGAAACGAATGCTGTCGTCATTGCAGCACCGGCACTCGGACCATCTTTCGGCGTGGCACCATCGGGGACGTGGATGTGAATGTCCCTTTTCTCGAACATCTCGTCCTTGATGCCCAACATCCTCGAGCGACTGCGCACCACGGTGCGGGCAGCCTCAACGGACTCTTTCATCACATCACCCAGTGAACCGGTGCGGGTAATAACGCCCTTGCCAGGCATCATGGCGGCCTCGATGGTGAGCAGGTCACCACCAACTTCCGTCCATGCGAGACCGACAACCTGTCCAACCTGGTTTTGCTGCTCGGCGCGGCCGTAGTTGAACTTGCGCACACCGAGAAACTCGTTGAGGTTGTCCGGTGTAACGATGACCTTGGGTGCCATCTTCTTCAGCTGTATTCCCTTGATCACCTTGCGGCAAATCTTGGAGAGTTCGCGCTCCAGTGAACGCACACCGGCTTCGCGGGTGTAGTAACGCACGATGTCACGGACAGCCTGCTCCTGAACTTCAAGTTCTTCAGCCTTGACGCCGTTGTTCTTGACCTGCTTGGGCAGCAGGTAACGCATGGCTATGCTGGTCTTTTCGTCTTCGGTGTAACCCGACAGGCGAATGACTTCCATGCGGTCCAGCAGGGCCGGCGGGATGTTCATCGAATTGGAGGTCGCCACAAACATCACATCGCTCAGGTCAAAGTCGACTTCAACGTAGTGGTCGCCGAAAGTGTGGTTCTGTTCGGGGTCGAGCACCTCAAGCAAAGCACTCGAAGGATCGCCGCGGAAGTCGGTACCCAGCTTGTCTATCTCGTCGAGCAGGAACAGCGGGTTGCGGGTACCGGCTTTTGACAGGCTCTGCAGCACCTTGCCTGGCAACGCGCCGATATAGGTGCGCCGATGGCCGCGGATCTCGGCTTCATCACGCATGCCGCCCAGCGCCATGCGCACATACTTGCGGCCGGTCGCCTTTGCAATCGACTGGCCCAGCGAGGTCTTGCCGACGCCTGGAGGGCCGACCAGGCACAGGATGGGCGCCTTCAGTTTGTCCACGCGTTGCTGCACCGCAAGGTATTCAACAATGCGGTCCTTGACCTTCTCCAGACCGTAGTGGTCTTCATTGAGAACGTTTTCAGCATTGATCAGGTCGTGCTTGATCTTGGTCTTCTTGGCCCACGGCAAGCCTGTCAGCACATCGATATAGGTGCGGACCACAGTGGCTTCTGCCGACATAGGTGACATCAGCTTGAGTTTTTTCAGCTCGCTATCGGCCTTTTTGCGTGCTTCCTTGGGCATCTTGGAGGACTTGATCTTCTTCTCGATCTCCTCGATGTCTGCACCCTCTTCGCCTTCGCCCAGTTCCTTCTGGATGGCCTTGACCTGCTCGTTCAGGTAGAAGTCGCGCTGGTTTTTTTCCATTTGCCGTTTGACACGGCCACGAATTTTTTTGTCGACGTTCAGGATGTCAACTTCGCGCTCGAGCTGTTCGTACAGGTTCTCAAGGCGCTCCTTGACACCGGCCAGGTCCAGGATGACCTGCTTCGCATCCAGCTTGAGCGGCAGGTGCGCGGCAATGGTGTCGGCCAGACGTCCAGCATCGTCAATGCTGGAAATCGACGTCAGGATTTCCGGCGGGATTTTTTTGTTCAGTTTGACGTAGTGGTCAAACTGCTGCATCACCGCACGGCGCAGGGCCTCGATCTCGCTGGTCTTGTCGGCAGCAATGACAAGAGCTTCGACTGGCGTGACATTGGCAGTGAAATGCTGCTCGCCGTCTTCAATCCTGTTGACGTTGGCGCGTTGCTGGCCTTCAACCAGCACCTTCACGGTACCGTCAGGCAGCTTGAGCAATTGCAGTATGGTGGCCACGCAGCCGACTTCGAACATGTCTTCTACGGAAGGCTCATCCTTGGCTGCGGCTTTTTGCGCGACCAGCATGATGCGGCGTTCCGCTTCCATCGCGGATTCCAGCGCCTTGATACTCTTGGGGCGGCCCACGAAGAGCGGAATCACCATGTGCGGGAACACCACCACATCGCGCAGCGGCAACAGGGGCAAATCGATGGGGGTGGCAGGCAATGAAGTTTGTCCGGACATATAACCCTTAAAAACAAGCCCCAAAACGGGTAGTCAGGGCCAGGCTAAACACAGTAACTTCGAAAATGGGGAGGGATTGCAGCTTTTCAACCAGCCGAGACCCCTGCCCTACCTTTGCTCAGGCTTTTTTCGCTGCCTCGTGATACACCAGCAGCGGCGCCTTGTTCTCTTCAATTGTGGACTCGTCCACAACAACCTTGTTCACATTGCTGGCATTGGGCAAGTCAAACATGGTGTCAATCAGGGACTGCTCAAGGATGGAGCGCAAACCGCGTGCACCCGTCTTGCGCGCCAGTGCCTTGCGGGCAATCGCCTTCAGCGCGGACGGCCGGATTTCAAGATCCACACCTTCCATCGACAGCAACTTGCTGAACTGCTTGACAACCGCGTTCTTCGGCTCGGTCAGTATCTGCACCAGCGCGTCTTCCGTCAGTTCAGCCAGTGTTGCAACCACCGGCATGCGGCCAACCAGCTCGGGAATCAGGCCAAACTTGATCAGGTCTTCCGGTTCGACATCCTTGAATGACTCGGTCAGGCTGCGTGCCTTCTTGCTTTTCACTGCCGCTCCAAAACCAATGCCCGACGCTTCGGTACGGTTTTCTATGACCTTCTCCAGGCCGGAGAACGCACCGCCGCATATGAACAGGATGTTGGTGGTATCGACCTGCAGGAAATCCTGGTTCGGGTGCTTGCGCCCGCCCTGTGGCGGCACTGAGGCCATCGTGCCTTCGATCAGCTTGAGCAGCGCCTGCTGCACACCTTCGCCAGACACGTCACGTGTGATCGACGGGTTATCGGACTTGCGGGAAATCTTGTCGATTTCGTCAATGTAGACGATGCCCTGCTGCGCGCGCTCAACCTCGTAATTGCAGCTCTGCAGCAATTTCTGGATGATGTTTTCAACGTCCTCACCGACATAACCGGCTTCTGTCAGCGTGGTTGCATCGGCCATCACAAAAGGCACATTCAGTGTGCGCGCCAGTGTCTGGGCCAACAGCGTCTTGCCTGAACCGGTCGGGCCAATCAACAGGATGTTGCTCTTGGTGAGCTCGACTTCTTCCTTCTTCGCCTTTTCCTTGTGGCGCAGGCGCTTGTAGTGGTTGTAGACGGCCACGGCCAGCGTGCGCTTGGCTGCGTCCTGGCCAATCACATAGCCATCGAGGGTAGCCTTTATTTCCAGCGGAGTCGGAAGGTCAGAGCGGGTTTCGCGGACGTCTTCGCCGGCGGGCAACTCATCACGGATGATTTCGTTGCAGAGGTCTATACATTCATCGCAGATAAAGACCGATGGTCCGGCGATCAGTTTTTTGACTTCGTGCTGGCTTTTGCCGCAGAAAGAACAGTACAGAGTCTTTTCACTGGAGGAGCCTTTTTTTTCGGCCATTGCTTGGGTGCCTTTAAAAAGAAAACTGTTCACCAATGATAACCAATAAAAAAAGGCGCTTTCTGTACCAGAAGACGCCCTTTTTCAGGTCACATCGGCGATGTTCAGGGGCGTTTGGAAATCACCTCGTCGACCACGCCGTAAGTCTTGGCCTCGTCGGCAAACATGAAGTAATCACGCTCGGTATCGCGCTCGATCTTTTCAATCGTCTGGCCGGTGTTGGCGGCGAGGATGCGGTTGAGCTGGTCACGCGTCTTCAGTATGTCCTTGGCATGGATCTCGATGTCGCTTGCCTGGCCCTGTGCACCGCCAGATGGCTGGTGAATCATCACGCGGGAGTTGGGCAGCGAAAAGCGCTTGCCCTTGGTGCCGGCCGCCAGCAGGAATGCGCCCATGCTGGCCGCCATGCCCACGCACAGCGTCGATACATCGGGCTTGATGAACTTCATGGTGTCGTATATCGCCATGCCGGCCGTGACGGAACCACCGGGTGAGTTGATGTAGAACGAGATGTCCTTGTCCGGGTTCTCGCTTTCCAGGAACAGCAACTGCGCCACCACAAGGTTGGCGGTCTGGTCGTTGACCGGACCAACCAGGAAAATGACACGCTCTTTCAGCAGGCGCGAGTAAATGTCATACGAGCGCTCGCCACGGCCGGACTGCTCAATGACCATGGGCACCATGCCCAAACCCTGGGTTTCAAGCGAAGATGCCTGGGCGCCGCCGTAAATACTGTTTCTGACCATTGTTTTCTCCAGAGAAGCGTGGGACTGACTTGAGGTTTAAGGACTACTGTAACCAAAAAGAAATGGGGCTTGCGCGCCGGACTTCAAGCCGTGCACAAACCCCAATTTTCTAGAGGCAGGGAACGATCAGTTCTGCGCCATCAGTTCGTCGAAAGAGACCGATTTTTCGTTGATCTTGGCTTGCGACAGCACAAAGTCGGTCACGTTGTTCTCGATAACCACGGCCTCGACTTCGGCCATGCGGCGGTTGTCGCTCAGGTACCAGCGCACCACGTCTTGCGGTTTTTCGTAGCTTGCGGCCAGCTCTTCAATGTGCGCCTTCAACTGCTCGGGCTTGGCCTGCAGGTTGTTCGCACGCACCAGTTCAGCAACGACCAGACCGAGGCGGACACGCTTTTCAGCCTGTGGGCGGAACACTTCTTCGGGGATGGGCGCCTTGTCGGCATCCTTCACGCCGCGCTGCTTCAGGTCGGCACGGGCGGCCTCAATCATGCGGTCCAGTTCAGCCTGGATGCTGGAGTTGGGCAGGTCCAGTTCGGCCTTGGACACCAGTGCATCCATGACTGCGTTTTTGTTGCGGGCCAGCACGCGGAACTTGACTTCGCGCTCCAGGTTCTTTTTGATGTCACCGCGCAGGCCTTCGACCGTTGCATCGGCAATGCCCAGCGACTTGGCCAGCGCCTCGTTCACTTCAGGCAGGTGGGCGGATTCGAGCTTCTTCACTGTCACCAGGAAGTCGGCCTGTTTGCCCGCAACCTCCTTGCCGTGATAGTCGGCAGGGAAGCTCAGCGGAAAAGTCTTGCTTTCGCCGTTTTTCATCCCGCGCACGGCTTCCTCGAATTCCTTCAGCATCTGGCCATCGCCAATGATGAACTGGAAGTCTTCGGCCTTCCCGCCGGCGAAGGGTTCGCCGTCGATCTTGCCTTCGAAATCGATGGTGGCGCGGTCGCCATCCTGTGCAGGGGCATCAGCAGCGCGCTGTGCAAAGGTACGGCGCTGCTTGCGCAGGATGTCCAGCGTCTTGTCGATCGCGGCATCACTGACGTCAGCGTTGACTTTTTCGATCTCGGCACTCGCCAGGTCCCCGATCTTGACTTCGGGATAAACCTCAAACACCGCGTCAAACTGCAGGTCGCCTTCAGGTGCGCCTTCCTTTTCGCTGATGCGTGGCTGGCCAGCCACGCGCAGCTTGGCTTCGTTGGCGGCGGTGGCAAAGGCTTCACCGACCTTGTCGTTCATGACTTCGTAATGAACCGAGTAGCCATAGCGCTGGGCAACGACATTCATCGGCACCTTGCCTGGACGGAAACCGTCCATCTTCACGGTACGGGCCAGCTTCTTCAGGCGCGTGTCCACTTCAGATTGAATGGTGCCGACAGGCAGCGTCAGGGTGATCTTGCGTTCCAGCTTTTCGAGGGTTTCAACATTCACGGCCATGGTGGGCTCCTAAAAAACGAATAGTCAGTCAAACAAAGGCAGCCGGTCATCGATTTGGGTCGGCAGGCCTGTAATCTCAGGGGTGGTGCGCGGGGCGGGACTCGAACCCGCACATCCTTGCGGACGTCAGGACCTAAACCTGGTGCGTCTACCAATTTCGCCACCCGCGCGCCGGAAACAGAAAACGGGAATAAGGCCAAACCTTGCGTTTGCCGCAAAGGCCAGTCCTGACTCCCGCCTGAAATCGGTCAGCCTGCTATTTTAGCCTGTAAAGGCATGCCGCCAAAACCCGTCAGTTCAGGCCCCCAAAGGCGCGCCTGGTTGTTCGCGTTTCACCCTGAACCACGCTGCATACATGGCCGGCAAGGCCAGCAGCGTCAGTACGGTCGCCACAATCAGCCCGCCCATGATGGCGACGGCCATGGGTCCCCAGAAGACGCTGCGCGACAACGGGATCATGGCCAGCACGGCGGCAGCGGCCGTCAGCACAATGGGCCGCAACCTCCGCACCGCGGACTCAACGATCGCGTCCCAGGCCGGCACGCCGCGCGCACGGTCCTGTTCGATCTGGTCGATCAGGATGACCGAGTTCCGCTGGATCATGCCCATAAGCGCGATCACACCAAGCAGCGCCACAAAACCGAAGGGCCTGCCCAACAGCAGCAAGGCGCCGGCAACACCTGCAATACCAAGCGGGCCGGTCAGGAAAACCAGCAACGCCCGGCTGAAGCTTTGCAGTTGCAGCATCAACAGCGTGAACGTCAGGAACAGCATGATGGGCACGCCCGCCACGATGGAGGCCGAGCCCTTGCTGCTTTCCTCCACGGCACCCGCTACCTGGATGCGGTAGCCGCTCATGCCGACGGCATGCCACTTTTTCTCAAGGGCAGTGAGCTTTGGCAACAACTCATTCGTCACAGTCGCGCCCTGCAGGCCTTCGACAATATCGCCCTGCACCGTGATGGCGTAGTCGCGGTTCTCGCGCCACATCACACCCGGCTCCCAGGTGAACATCGGTTTGGCAATCTGCGTCAGCGGTATCGATTTACCGGACGCGGTAGGCAGGTAGGCGTTGCCGATGTCGGTAATGGCATTGCGCTCGTCCTGCGGCTGGCGCAGCACGATGTCTATCAGTTTGTCGCCTTCGCGGTACTGGCCGACGGGCGTGCCCGCCAGGATGGTGCGGGACGACTGTGCAATCGACTGGCTGGTCACGCCCAGGGCGCGCGCCTTGGATTGATCGACCTCCAGCCGCAGCACCTTGACCGACTCATTCCAGTTGTCGTTCACACCGCGCATGTGGGTGTTCTCGCGCATCACAGCCTTCACCTCATCGGCGCGCTCGCGCAGCACGATGGGGTCCATGCCGACCACACGGAACTGCACCGGGTAAGGCACGGGTGGGCCATTTGGTAACAGCTTGATGCGCGCCCGCACTTCGGGGAACTCCTGGGCCATCAGGGCCGGCAACCTGATGCGCAGCGACTCTCGCAGCTTCAGGTCTTTCGGCAGGACGATCATCTGCGACACATTCGACTGCGGGAAAACCTGGTCCAGCGGCAGGTAAAAGCGTGGCACACCTGAACCTATCCAGGTACTGACCGAGGTCACGCCCTCTTCCTTCATCAATCGCGCCTCGACCCGTTTGGCCACGGCCTCGTTGGCTGCAAACGAGGTGCCCTCGGGGAACCAGATGTCCAGCATGATCTCGGGCCGGCTCGAGTCCGGAAAGAACTGTTGCTGCACCTTGCCCATGCCGACAATGCCGAGCGCAAACATCAGCACTGTTGCGCCTATCGTGATCCAGCGGTACTGGACACACCAGTTCACCGCCTTGCGAAAGGTGTTGTAGAAGGCCGAGTCGAACATCTCATGCCCGTCTTCATGGCCCGGTGTGTGGTCGTCATGCGTCTTTTCAATGACGTGATCCGGTTTTTTGAGCAGCAAGGTGCCAAGGTAAGGCACGAAGTACACAGAAACAATCCAGCTCAGCACCAGCGCAATCACCGTCACCGCAAAAATCGCATAGGTGTATTCGCCTGTCACGGATTTGGCCAGGCCAATCGGCAAAAAGCCGGCGGCGGTGATCAACGTGCCGGTCAGCATGGGCATGGCAGTGATCTCATAAGCGAAGGTGGCGGCACGCACTTTGTCGTAGCCTTCTTCCATCTTGCGCACCATCATCTCGACCGCGATGATCGCGTCGTCGACCAGCAGGCCCAGTGCGATGATCAGCGAGCCCAGCGAGATCTTGTGCAGCCCGATACCGAAATACAGCATCGCCAGAAAGGTGACGCCAAGCACCAGCGGAATCGTGATGCCCACCACCAGGCCGGGGCGAATATCAATGTAATAACGCCGCCACCAGGGCAAAGGCCCATTTGCACCTTCCGTCCGCTTGTGGAAACCCAGGCTGATGAAACTCACCGCCAGCACGATCACCACGGCTTCGATCAGCACACGCACAAACTCGTTGACCGACGTAGACACCGCCGTCGGCTGGTCCTGGATTTGCACAAGCGTCATGCCGGCCGGCAGGATTTTGCCAATGTTGGCCGAGAGGGCTTTCAGGGATTTGCCCAGCGCAATGATGTCGCCGCCCCTGGCCATGGATACGCCCATCGCAATTACTTCCCTGCCCTGGTGGTGCACCTTGATGGCGGGCGGGTCCACATAGCCGCGCTTGATCTCGGCGATGTCACCCAGTTGCAGCTGGCTGCCCCCGGCGCTTGTGCCGGCTCCGTAGCCCGTGCCGCGTATCGGCATGGCACGCAGTTGTTCCACCGCCGTGAACTGGCCTGCCACACGCACCTGCACCACGTCCAGCGGGGTTTGCACGGCGCCCGCCGACTCGACCGCATTTTGCTGGCCCAATTGCTGCAATACCTGGTTGAAATCCAGCCCCAGCTGGGCCAGTCGCTTCTGCGAAATCTCGATGAACAGTTTTTCGTCCTGCACACCAAACAGTTCGACCTTGGCAACATCCGGCACGCGCAGCAATTGCTGCCTGACATCATCGGCAAACACCTTGGTCTCTGCATAACTGAAACCATCGGACTCCAGCGCGTAAATCACGCCGTAGACATCACCGAACTCATCGTTGAAAAACGGCCCCTGTATGCCGGCCGGCAAGGTGCCGCGCATATCGCCGATTTTCTTGCGCACGCTGTACCAGACATTGGGCACGTCGGCGGCTTTGGAGGAATCCTTGATCTGGAAAATGATCTGTGACTCGCCGGGCTTGGAGTAACTGCGGATCTTGTCGGCGTAAGGCACTTCCTGCAGCGTTCGCTCAAGCTTGTCAGTGACCTGCTCCGCCACCTGCTGCGCCGTGGCACCGGGCCAGTAGGTGCGGACCACCATGGCGCGGAAGGTAAACGGCGGGTCTTCATCCTGTCCGAGCTGGAAGTAGGAGGCGAACCCCAGCAACATCAACACCACCATGAGGTAGCGGGTTAGCGCCGGATGGTCCAGCGCCCATTTGGAAAGATTAAACCCGCTGGAAGGCTCTGCCTGTGTCATGCCAAGCCCCGCTTACTTTGAAGTGGGCGCAGATGCCGCAAACCTGACCGCCGTCTGCGCGCCTGCCAGCGGCGGTTCGGCCGCTTTCTGCTGGTAGATGGTGACCTTTTGCCCGGGCGACAGCACATGCACACCAGCGCTGACCACCAGCATGCCGGGCTGCAGGCCGGCGGCAATCACCGCATCATTGCCATCGGCGGTGGCGATTTGCACTGTTTGCGACTTCACTGTCATGGTGGCTTTGTCGACCACCCAGACCGCACTGGCCTTGCCTTCCTGGCGCAAGGCGCTGGTTGGCAACTTGATGACCTGCAGGCCCACCGGTGTTCCAGCCAGCCCCTGCGGCACCACGTAGACCGTGGCGCCCAGCGGCGGCGTGGTTTCTTTCACTTCCAGCGACACCTTGACCGGGTAAGTGCGTGTCAGCGGGTCGGCACTGGCGCCCACCTCCCTGACTTTGGCGGCCAGCTGCGCCTCTTGTGTCCAGCCGCGCACCTTGACCGGCATGCCAGGTTTGAAGGACATGACCTTGTCTTCCGGCACCGAGAACACCACGTCACGCGGGCCGTCGGCAGCGATGCGTACGACCGGTGTTCCTGCAGTGACGACCTGGCCGGGCTCGGCTTCAATCGCCGTAACCACGCCGGCCACATCGGCTACCAGCGATGCATAACTGGCCTGGTTGCCCTGCACGGCCAGTTGCGACTGAGCCTGCTCGTACTGAGCCTGCGCGGCCTTGAGGGTGGCTTCTCGGCGCTCCAGTTCAGCGCCGCTGATGAAGTTCTGCTCTTTCAGTTCCTTGTAGCGCTTGAAGTCTGCAGCAGCGAGGTCGCGGTTGGTAGCGGCCGCCTGCAATTGTGCGCGTGCCGCATCGGCCGCAAGTTTGTAATCCTGGGGGTCAAGCTGCGCCAGCACCTGCCCGGCCTTGACGCGCTGGCCCAGTTCGGCCTGGCGCTTGATGATCTTGCCGCCGACGCGGAACCCGATACGGGATTCGACCTGGGCCCTCACCTCGCCGGCGTATTCGTGGCTGGACGAAAAAGCGTTCACGCCCACCGTCAGCACCTTGACCGCACGCACTGGCTCTTCGGCGGGCGCGGAAGGCGAGCACCCGGCCAGCAAAACCATAGAACTCAGGAGGGACGCGCTCCCCAGCGCAAGCATTGTTTTTTTCATGATTTTGGTAAGGTAAAGGCCAGCAAAAAGCCGGTTAATGACTGACTGGTTAGTAATCTATGAGAAAGCAACAGCCTTGTCAAGCGACAATCTGCGCCATGACCCAAGGCAGCCCCTCCCGTCCGCAGCGCAGCCCCGTCCATGCAGCCGCGGGCCTTGCCCAAGGCGTGAGCCACTACGAGAATTTCCCGGTCGCGTCATTCCTGTGTCCACCGGCGCTCAGGCCGGCCATCGCCGCCATCTACTGGTTTGCACGCATCGCTGACGACATCGCCGACGAAGGCGATGCCAGCGACGAAACCCGCCTGGCCGACCTCGCCGCCTACCGTACCGACCTGCAGGCCTGCGCCGCCGGCCTGGCAGCATCCCCTCGCTGGCCTGCCGTGTTCGAGCGGCTGCAACCTGTCATCAGGCAGTTCACATTGCCCGTCGATTTGCTGGATGACCTGCTGCGCGCGTTCGAGCAGGACGTCGTCAAGAAGCGCTACGCCAGCCAGGCCGATGTGCTGGATTACTGCCGCCTGTCCGCCAACCCGGTCGGCCGCCTGCTGCTGCATCTATATGGTGTCAAAGACGAGGCATCGCTGCGGCAAAGCGACTGCATCTGCAGCGCACTGCAGCTCATCAACTTCTGGCAGGACCTGAGCCGGGATATTCCCAATGGCCGGATATACCTGCCCGCCGACAGCTGGGCCGCACATGGCGTGAGCGAGGCCGAACTTCTGGCGCGTGAGATCAAGCCCGCCACCACGGCACTGGTAGCCGCCAACAACGCCTGGGCTCACGCCCTCATGAACGAAGGCACGGCTCTGGTAAAAACCGTGCCGGGCCGCGCAGGCTGGGAGTTGCGGCTGGTTGTGCAAGGCGGTTTGCGCATTGCAGAGAAAATCGGACAACTCAATTTTGCGACGCTCAGAACCCGGCCAAAGCTCAATGCATGGGACGCCATCGTCATGGCTTGGCGCGCCTTGTGGATGTAGTGGTGTATTGGCCAGCCAGTCACACAGACATGGGACAATCGGCAAGATGAGTCCAGAGCAATATGTACAGGAAAAAGCAGCCGCTTCGGGCAGCAGTTTTTACTACGCATTCCTGTTTCTGCCGAAAGAGCGCCGCGCGGCCATCACGGCTTTTTATGCCTTCTGCCGCGAGATCGACGACGTGGTTGACGAGGTCGTCGACCCCGGCGTCGCGCGTACCAAACTTGCCTGGTGGCAGGCAGAAGTCAGCAAGTCCTTTGCCGGCCAGCCCACCCATCCGGTGATGAAGGCGCTGATGCCGCTGACAGCCGCCTACGAAATTGAAGAGCGCCACCTGCAGGCCGTGATCGAAGGCTGCCAGATGGACCTGGAGCAAAACCGGTATCTCGATTTCATCGCATTGCAGCGCTACTGCCATCTGGTAGCGGGCATCGTCGGTGAAGTCGCTGCGCGCATCTTTGGCCAGACACAGGAAGAGACCACGGCCTATGCCCACAAGATGGGCCTCGCCTTCCAGCTGACCAACATCATCCGGGACGTCGGCGAAGATGCGATGCGCGGCCGCATCTACCTGCCCGTCAATGAATTGCAGCAGTTCGACGTCAAGGCGCACGAGATACTCAAGCGCCAGTATTCGGACCGCTTCACCGCACTGATGAAGTTCCAGACTGACCGTGCGCTGGCGCTGTATGACGAAGCCATTGCGATACTGCCTGCAGCTGACCGCCGCTCACAAAAACCGGGCCTGATGATGGCCAGCATCTATCGCACGCTGCTGCGCGAGATTGCTGTCGACAACTACCAGGTGCTGCACCAGCGGATCAGCCTGACACCGCTGCGCAAATTCTGGCTCGCCTGGAAAACACAAGCCTTCGGACGAGTGGTTTGAACGCCAATCGCAGGCTCATCGCGCCGTGAGAGTCGCCGTCATAGGCGCAGGCTGGGCAGGCAGCGCGGCTGCGGTCGCAGCCACACGCCTGGGCCATCAGGTCACGCTGTTCGAATCTGCCCGCACACTGGGTGGCCGCGCCCGGCGTGTTGACGTGGATTGCAACGGCGAGTCGCTACCACTGGACAACGGCCAGCACATCCTGATTGGCGCGTACACAGAAACACTGAAGCTGATGCAGGACCTGGGCGTTGATGTGCAGGCTGCATTTCTGCGCATTCCGCTGGCCCTGCAGTTCCCCGATGGCGATGGCCTGCGATTGCCTGCGCTGCCCGCGCCGCTGGACGCACTGGTCGGCATCCTGTCGGCACGCGGCTGGTCATGGGCAGAAAAATTCTCGCTGCTCAAGGTCGCCACCGGCTGGCGGCTGCGCAACTTTGAATGCGCACCCCCGCAGTCGGTGACCGATGTGTGCGCAGGCCTGGCGCCGCGCATCATGGCGACGTTTATCGAGCCACTGTGCGTGTCGGCGCTGAACACACCGCCAGAGCGGTCCAGCGGCCAGGTCTTTCTTCGTGTGTTGCACGACTCGCTGTTTTCGGTCAGCGGCGGCTCCAACCTGCTGCTGCCGCGCCGGGACCTGTCGGTGCTGCTGCCTGATGCCGCCGCTGCATGGCTTCAGCATCAAAACGGCCAGGTGCGGGCTGGTGCCCGCGTGCAGGCGATCAGCCAGACCGCTGACGGCTGGCAAGTACGAGTTGAAAATGATGCTGCAGGTGATGCAGCACCCTTCGACGGCGTCATCCTCGCCTGCCCGCCAGCGGAGGCTGCGCGGCTTGCCGAAAGTGCCGCCCTGCCCTGTGAACCCTGGCTCGCGCTGGCCCGTAACCTTCAACATGAAGCGATTGCCACGGTCTACGCAATGGCGCCGGGCGCCCGACTTCAGCAGCCCATGCTGGCACTGCGCAATACCGGCGACTACCCGGCACAGTTTGTGTTTGACCGCGCCCAGCTGGGCGGCCCGGCCGGCCTGCTGGCTTTTGTCATCAGCGCCAGCCATGGCAGCGCCGCTGAGCTGGCGGAACAGGTCATTCGCCAGGCCGCGGCACAACTCAACCTGCAGGACTTGCAGTTGCTTCAGACGGTGGTTGAAAAACGCGCCACCTTTGCCTGCACCCCTGGCCTGCAACGGCCTGGCGCGGCGATCGCACCGGGGCTGCTGGCCTGCGGAGACTATGTGGCCGGGCCCTACCCCGCGACACTGGAAGGCGCGGTGCGTTCGGGCCTGGATGCAGCAAATGGATTGCTATTAATTAGATAGCATTCAGCGCTAGTCCACAAAGGGCTGGAGCCACTTTTCATACTTAAAAATGACATTTTTTGGGCTTTTTTTAATGTTTTTCGCCCTGCAAAAGCCTTGAAGCCTGCCGAGGCCACCTAAAAACAGCTAGTTTAGCTATAACAGCTGTTTTACGGCGCGCTGCCAGGCTGAAGGGCAGTTCAGTCAGGCTGCAGCCATCAAATCGCAAAGCTCGGTCAGCGAGCTAACGGTGATGTGCGGCTTGTCTTCCTCGTGTTTCCACTCGTAACCCCCACGGTTGACCCACACGGTCTGCATGCCGACGTTGAGCGCACCCAACACGTCAAGCCGGGTGTCATCGCCGATATGCAGCACGTTCTCCGGCTGGGTATCCACGGCCCCAGCAGCTGCGACAAAAATGCGCGGGTCGGGTTTGCCGACGCCGAAAGCCTGTGCGCTGATGTTGGCCTTGAAGTAAGGGCGAATGCCTATCCGCTCGATGTCCGCATTGCCGTTGGACAGCGCCACCACGGGAAAGCGGGCCGCCAGAAACTTCAGTGAATCGAGCGCATCCTCAAACAGCGTGACCCGGTTGCGCTCGGCAAAAAAGACCTCGAAGCCCCCTTCAGCCAGCAGCGGGTTTTCTTTGGAGCGGTACAGCGCCACCCGGATGGCCTCGCGCCTGACGGCGCTCAGGTTGTGTTTGAGTTCAGGCCGTGTGCGAACCACATGTTCACGAATCTCGTTGCGCACATCGGGGTTGGAGAACAGCGCCGCCGTCATAGGGGCGTGCTGGTTGAGCCACGCCTCAAGCGCCTTCTCGGCTCTTTCGATGACGGGCCACACTGGCCACAGGGTGTCGTCAAGGTCCAGGGTAATGGCCTTGACCAGTTTCAGGTCAAGCGTATTGGGCATGTAGTGAGCGAGAATAACCCATGTCTTTTGCGAGCGAAACACCTGTAAGCGTCGGCACTTCGCCGCGCACCGCAGTCCTGTACTGCAACCTCGGCACACCCGATGCGCCCACCGCGCCCGCACTGCGCCGCTACCTTGCGGAATTCCTCAGCGACCATCGCGTTGTCGAGATTCCTAAAGCCATCTGGTGGCTGATATTGCACGGCATCATCCTGCGCATCAGGCCCGCAAAGTCAGCGGCAAAATACGCCAGCATCTGGATGCAGGAAGGCTCGCCGCTGAAGGTCTGGACACAAAAGCAGGCCCGCCTGCTGGGTGGCGAACTCGCTGCGCGCGGCCTGCAGGTCGATGTTCGTTACGCGATGCGTTACGGCAACCCGTCCATCGCTTCGCAGCTTGACGCGCTGAAGGCCGACGGCGTGACCCGCATCCTGATATTGCCAGCTTACCCGCAGTACAGTGGCACCACCACTGCCAGTGTGTTTGATGCGGTCTACAGCTGGGCTGCGAATATCCGCAGCATCCCGGAGTTCCGCTTCGTCAACCGTTACCACGACACGCCCGGCTACATCAGCGCGCTGGCGGCCGGCATTCGCGCACACTGGGCCGCCAATGGCCGGGCCGAACAGCTGGTGATGAGTTTTCACGGCGTGCCTGAACGCACCTACCAGCTGGGCGACCCCTACCGCGACGAATGCCACCAGACCGCACGCCTGCTGGCCGAACAACTCGGGCTTGGGGAAGCGCACTACAAACTGACCTTCCAGTCGCGCTTCGGCAAGGCCAAATGGCTGGAGCCATACACCGAGCCAACGCTGGTGCAGATGGCGCAGACCGGCGTCAAAAGTGTTGATCTGGTGTGCCCGGGTTTTACCGGCGACTGCCTGGAGACACTGGAAGAAATCAACATGGAAGCCCGCCACGCTTTTATTGACTCGGGTGGCAAGACCTTCAGCTACATCGCCTGCATGAATGACAGCCCGGCGTGGATAGAAGCGCTGGCTGATTTCAGCGCGTCGCAGCTGGCCGGCTGGCCCGTGCAGGCGCCGACCTCACAGGCTCAGTAACAGGCCGAGCGCTCGGCGCGCTCACTGGCTTCGATAAACGCTGCAACCTTTTCAAGCTGGCCGAGCACATTGAGCGCCGGTGCATGGCCGCAGCCTTCAATCTCGATCACACGCGCCAGCCCCAGGCTGCCCGGGCCGCGGCGCAGCATCTCCGCCGTGGTCTCACGCAGCACCAGGTCGGATTCGGCACCGCGCAGGCACAGCACGGGGATGTTGATGGCGTCGTAGTGCTCCCAGAGCAGGTAGTCGTCCGGGTGGCTGGTGAACTGCTGCACCATGGCCGGGTCGTAATGCGGTGTCACGCGGCCATCCGGCAGGCGGCGGGTCGAGGTCTCCGTCAGGCGCTGCCACTGCGCATCGCTGAGCCAGCCATAGGGTTTGTAGACCACTCGAAAAAATGCTTCCAGTTCGGCTACCGTTGCAAACGTGGGCGGGTTGCCGGCATAGGCCTTGATGCGCGCAATCGCTTCATGCGAGAGTTGCGGCGCATTGTCGTTCAGCAGCAGGCTTTTGATGCGGTTTTTCATGCCGGGCTGGTACAGGCCCGACGCGCAGACAGTACCAATCGCCCCGCCCATCGATGTACCAACCCAGTGTGCTTTTTCAATCTTCAGCTGCTCGAACAACGATGCCGCGATGCGTGCATAAAAGCGCAGGCAGTATTCATGCGTGGGCCGCGGGCTCCACTGGCTCAGGCCACGGCCTATGGTGTCGGGGCAGATCACGCGGTAACGCGCGCTCAGGTAATCGGCCAGCTCGTCCATGTCGCGGCCGGTACGCGCCAGGCCATGCCAGGCGATGACCACATCCTCATGCTGCGCGCCCCATTCGGTGTAATGAATTTCGCGCCCTGCACAGGTCAGGTAACTGGAGGTGAAGCCGCTCATGGCCGGCCACCTGCAGGTCTGGCCGGACCCGACGCGCGCAGGCGGCCGACGATGCCGGTCGGAAAGTAATACACAGACAGCACAAACAGCACACCCAGCCAGAGCAGCCAGCGGTCAGGCGACAGCAGCGCGGCCAGCCACGGGACGGACGCCGAAGCCTCGCTGCCCAGCCGCAGTAAATCCTGCAGATAACTTTGTGCGACGAGGAAAAGTGCAGAACCCAGCGCCGCACCGTAGATCGTGCCCATGCCGCCAATCACAACAATCAGCAGCACGTCCATCATGATTTCAAACGACAGCGAGGTATCGGGCCCGTTGTAGCGCAGCCAGATCGCCAACATCGCACCGGCGAGGCAGGCAAACAGTGCCGACAGGATGCTGGACAGCGTGCGGTACACCACCACCCGGTAACCAATCGCCTCGGCGCGGAATTCGTTTTCACGAATCGCCTGCAACACGCGTCCGAAAGGTGAATTCACAATCCGCAGCATGGCCAGCAACAGCACCACCGCCACCACAAAAAGCAGGTAATAACAAAGCAGCCTACCGTCGAGCGAGACACCGAGAAAGGGCTGCTCCGCAAACTCGAAGCTCGGCGACAGGAGCTCGGGCAGCTTGAAGGTGAGCCCGTCTTCCCCGCCGGTGATGTCCGACAGCTGCGAGGCCAGCGTGAGGAAAGCCGAGGCCACGGCCAGCGTGATCATCGCGAAAAAGATGGCGCGCACCCGCAATGAAAACAGCCCCACCAGCAAGGCCAGCACAAAAGACAACAACAGCGAACTGAGCAAACCCACGCCGAGTGCACCCCAGGTCGGCCCCATGCGCGTGGTGGCAATCGCAATACCGTAAGCGCCAATGCCGAAGAACATGGTGTGCGCAAAACTGACAATGCCGGTGTAGCCCAGCAGAAGATCAAAGCTGGCCACCAGCACCACAAATATCAGCACCTTGGCGGCTACGTTCAGTGCCTTGATACCGGGAAAGATAAAAGGCGCCAGGGCCAGTGCCACAAGCAACAGCACCAGCATCACGGCCAGCACGCGGCTGCGCGGGAAGTCATCAGAGAGAAGTCGTTTCAGCATCTTGAGTCCATGAATCAACGACGGCCGCCGCGCCGGGCCGCCCAAGCAAGGCCAGCCCCCTCGGGGGGCAGCACATTACACGAAGTGAAAAGCGTGGGCGCATCATCTATTTGCGACGGGATAGACGCCTTGCGGACGCCACAACAAAATCGCCATCATCAGTGCGATGTTGGAGAACAGCGCCACCTTGGGCAGCAGGAAGCCGGTGTAATTCGCCATCAGGCCGACCAGCAGCGCACCAATCAGCGCGCCGCCTGTCGAGCCCAGCCCGCCAATGATGATGACGATGAAGATCAGCACATTGACCTGCGCGCCCATCTGCGGCGTGACGTTCTGCTGGTACAGGCCCCACATCACACCGCCCAGACCGGCCAGCGCACTGCCGACCACAAACACGCCAACAAACAGGCGGCGGATGCGGTAGCCCAGGGACTCGACCATCTCGCGGTCCTGCACACCGGCGCGAATCAGCAGGCCAATCTTGGTACGGCCCAGCGTCCA
>JAZKCN010000007.1:0-158490 GCA_040388075.1 Pseudomonadota bacterium
CGAGCGCCCGATGGGCGTGCGCGTGGCGGCGACGATATAGGCTTCCTGGACTTGTTTGGCCATGATGGTTTCCTTCTTTTCCTGTTCAGCTTTTGGCTGTTAACTCTGCTTGACTTCTATCGGTTCTGACGCGGGCCGGACGGAATCCAGGCCCATACAAATTCACATTCGACCGGGTTGATGCCGGCTTCGTCGGTCACGGTGACCTGGACTGTGACCTCGCCCTTGTCGGTCGCCGCCATCGCGGTGCGCTGTTCTTCACTGAGCATCGCCACTGCGTGCAAACCACCGGTGGCGCGCTTCCTGAAGGCCATCTTCATTTCCTTGGCGAGCGGGATGCAATCGTCACGCACATTCATGCCGACCACCATGCCGCTGGCGGTTTCGGCCAGCAGGTTCATCGCCGACGCATGCACACCACCGATGTGGTTCTGCACCTTCTTGCTGTTGGTGATGGCGATCTCGGTGCGCTCCTGCGACATCTCGATGAAATCGAGCCCTGCTGTGCCGGTGAAAGGCACGGCGCGGCGCAGCACGATATTGCGGTACCAGTTGCGCGCAAATGCGGGGACTTCTTCAAGTCGCTCCAGCTGCCGCTCAAGGCGGTTGGGTGGGTGAATCATTGATCAGTTTCTGACGGGTTTGCCGGTGCTCATCATGCCCATGATCCGCTCCTGGGTTTTTGGATTCTCAAGCAGCGAACAGAAGGCCTTGCGCTCCAGCGTCATCAGGTATTCCTCGGTCACCATGGTGCCGGCATCGACGTCACCGCCGCACACCACGTTGGCAATCAGGCTGGCGATGTGGAAGTCGTGTGCGCTGATAAAGCCGCCATCGCGCATGTTGACCAGCTGGCCCTTGATGGTGGCCAGGCCGCTGCGGCCCACCACCGGGAACTGGCGCTTGTGCGGCGCACGGTAACCGGAGTTGAACATGGCGCGCGCTTCGTTGATCGCAACAAACAGCAGCTCGTCCTTGTTCGGCACGATGATGTCGCTGTCCAGCAGGTAACCGATCTTGCGACTTTCAATTGCGCTGGTGCCGACCTTGGCCATCGCCGCAGCGGTGAACCCTTCGGTCAGGAAAGGCAGCATGTCCTTGTTGGTAGAGGTGCTGGCATTCTCGGCAGCGCGGCGAGCGATGTAGGCAAGACCACCAGCGCCGGGCACGAGACCCACACCCACTTCGACCAGGCCGATATAGCTTTCCATCGCGGCCACACGTTTGGCGGAATACACCGCCATCTCGCAACCACCACCGAGCGCCAGGCCGCGCACGGCCGACACCACCGGCACATTGGCATAACGCATCTTCAGCATCACGTTTTGCAGCTCGGCCTCGATGCCTTCGATCATGCTGACACCGCCAGTCATGAAGGCCGGCAGCATGCCCTGCAGGTCGGCACCTGCGGAGAACATCTCGTCGTTGGACCAGATGACGACACCCTTGTAGCTTTTCTCGGCCAGGTCCACCGCCATCGCAAGGCCTTCGGCCACGCCGGTGCTGATGGCGTGCATCTTGGTCTTGATGCTGGCAATCAGCACGTCGTCGTTCGGTGCGGGCAGCGTCCAGAGACGCATGGCGTCGTCTTCGCGCAGCGTCGCACCGGCCGTGGCAAAGTCAGCAGCCTTGGAGCCGAGCACGTCTTCGGGGAAGAACTGGCGCTCGTACACCGGGAGCTGACGGCGGGGAATGAATTTTTTGGCCGAAGCGCTCCAGGAGCCCTCCGGTGTGTGCACGCCACCTGCATCGGCAACCGGTCCGTTGAAGACCCAGTCCGGCAGCGGTGCTTTTGACAGCGCCTTGCCGGCATCGATGTCTTCCTTGATCCACCCGGCAACCTGCTTCCATCCGGCCTGTTGCCAGAGCTCGAACGGGCCCTGTTTGGCGCCAAAACCCCAGCGCATCGCGAAGTCGATATCGCGTGCGGTTTCGGCGATGCTCTCAAGATGGACGGCGGCATAGTGGAACTGGTCACGCAGGATGGCCCAAAGGAAACGCGCTTCGGCACCCTCGGCTTCACGCAGCAGTTTGAGGCGCTCGCCGGCAGGCTTTTTCAGCATGCGGCCGACGACTTCATTGGCCTTGGCGCCGCCTGCCACGTACTCCATGCTTTCGGGGTCCAACCGCATGATGTCGCGGCCGACTTTCTTGTAAAAACCGGCGCCGGTTTTCTGGCCCAGGCTTTTGCTTTCCAGCAGTTTGGCGAGTACGGGCGGTGTGCCGTACATGTCGACAAACGGGTCTTCTATCTTGCCGGGGCCGAGGTTGTCCTGCAGCGTCCTGATGACGTGGGCCATGGTGTCCAGGCCCACAACGTCAGCAGTGCGGAAAGTACCGGAGCTGGCGCGGCCCAGCTTCTTGCCGGTCAGGTCATCGACCACGTCATAGGTCAGGCCGAACGCTTCGGTCTGTTTGATGATGGCCAGCATGCCGGCAATGCCGACGCGGTTGGCGATGAAGTTGGGCGTGTCGTGCGCACGGATCACGCCCTTGCCGAGCGAGCTGGTGACAAACCCCTCGAGGTCGTCGAGCACCTGGGGCTGGGTGGTCGGCGTGTTGATCAGTTCAACCAGCGTCATGTAACGTGGCGGGTTGAAGAAGTGGATGCCGCAGAACCGCGGCTTGATCGATTCGGGCAGCGCCTCGCTGAGTTTGGTGATCGACAGGCCCGAGGTGTTGCTGGCCACGATGGCGCCTTCAGAAATGAAGGGCGCAATCTTGTGATACAGGTCGGTCTTCCAGTCCATGCGCTCTGCAATCGCCTCGATGATGAGGTCGCACTCCTTCAGCACATCCATGTTCTCTTCGTAGTTGGCCTGCTGTATCAGTGCCGCGTCTTCAGGCACGCCCAGCGGCGCGGGCTTCAGCTTCTTGAGCCCCTCGACCGCCTTCATGACGATGCCGTTCTTCGGGCCTTCCTTTGCAGGCAGGTCGAACAGCACCACGGGCACCTTGAGGTTGACCAGATGGGCGGCGATCTGCGCGCCCATTACACCGGCGCCGAGGACGGCGACTTTTTTTACCTGAAAACGTGACATGTTCTATTCCTTGTCAAAAACGTATCTATCGGGTCCCTGCCAGTGACAGCGTGGAACCGGCTTTGCCGGGCCACAGCTGTCGCCCCTGGAAGGGGGGATGCGTCTACACGCAGTGAGACGCAGGCGGGGTGGGTCTAAGCCAATGCTTCGTCGGTTTCCATCAGCGACTTGCTGCCGGCGCGGGCGGTGCGCATCAGGGTGGCGGTTTCAGGGAACAGCTTGGCGAAATAAAAGCGCGCGGTCTGGAGCTTGGCGACATAGAACTTGTCGGTGTTGCCGGCCGCGATCTCCCGCAATGCAGTCTGTGCCATGCGGGCCCAGAAATAACCAAACACAAGATGACCGGCAACGCGCAGGTAATCGACAGCTGCGGCGCCCACTTCGTCCGGGTTCTGGAAACCCTTGAAGCCGAGTTCAGTCGTGAACTTGGTCATCTGGTCGGCCAGGTAAGCCAGCGGGTTGATGAATTCGGCCATCTTTTCGTTGACGCCTTCCTCGGCAATCAGCGCACCTATCACCTTGCCGAACTTCACCAGCGTGGCGCCGTTGTTACCGAGAATCTTGCGGCCCAGCAGGTCCAGCGACTGGATGGTGTTGGTGCCTTCATAAATCATGTTGATGCGGTTGTCGCGCACAAACTGCTCCATGCCCCATTCCTTGATGAAGCCGTGGCCGCCGAACACCTGCATGCAGCTGTTGGTGGCGATGTGGCCGTTGTCTGTGAGGAAGGCTTTCACGATGGGCGTGAGCAAGGCGACGATTTCTGCCGAGTCCTTGCGCACTTTCTCGTCGGGGTGGTGCAGTTCCTTATCGAGCAGCACGGTGCAATAAATCGCCAGCGCGCGGCCGCCTTCGGCATAGGCCTTGGCCGTCAGCAGCATCTTGCGCACGTCGGGGTGCACGATGATGGGATCGGCAGGTTTGTCCTTGGCCTTCACGCCGGAGAGCGAGCGCATCTGGATGCGGTCCTTGGCGTAGGCCAGTGCATTCTGGTAGGCCACTTCGGTCAGGCCCAATGACTGGTTGCCGACACCCAGGCGGGCGGCGTTCATCATCACGAACATCGCGGCCAGGCCCTTGTTGGGCGCCCCGACGAGCGTGCCGACGGCGTCTTCGAGCACCATCTGGCAGGTGGCGTTGCCGTGTATGCCCATCTTGTGCTCGAGGCCGCCGCAATAAATACCATTGCGCTTGCCGATGGAGCCGTCGGCAGCCACATTGAACTTGGGCACCGCAAACAGGCTGATGCCCTTGCTGCCCTGCGGTGCATCGGGCAGGCGGGCCAGCACCAGGTGAACGATGTTGTCGGCCATGTCGTGTTCACCGGCGCTGATGAAGATTTTGTTGCCGGTGAGTTTGTAGCTGCCGTCCGGTTGTGGTTCTGCTTTGGTGCGCAGCAGACCGAGGTCGGTGCCGCAATGCGGTTCGGTCAGGCACATGGTGCCGGTCCACTCGCCGCTGGTGAGCTTGGGCAGGTAGAGCTTTTTCTGCTCGTCGGTACCGTGCGCGTGCAGGGCTTCGTAGGCCCCGTGCGAGAGGCCCGGGTACATGGTCCATGCCTGGTTGGCCGAATTCAGCATCTCATACAGGCACTGGTTCATCACAAAGGGCAGGCCCTGGCCGCCGTACTCGGGGTCACAGCTCAGCGCGGCCCAGCCACCTTCGACGTACTGTTTGTAGGCGTCCTTGAAACCGGTGGGCGGTGTCACTTCATGCGTGGTCTTGTCGAGCTTGCAGCCTTCTTCGTCGCCGCTGATGTTTAGCGGGAAGGTGACTTGCGAGGCAAACTTGCCGGCTTCTTCAAGCACCGCATTGATGGTGTCCACATCGACGTCGGCATGCTTTGGCATGGCCTTGAACTCATCGGTGACCTTGAACACTTCGTGCATGACGAACTGCATGTCGCGAAGTGGCGGGTTGTAGACGGGCATTGAATTACTCCTTGGAAGCTTTGGTGGATTTGCTGGATGGGGCGGCGGCAGGCGAAGGCAGTGCCGCCTCATTGCCGTAACGTTTGATGATGTTGGCGAAACCGGCGTTGGCGCGGTCCATGGAACCGGGCGTCTTCAGGAAGCGGGCTTCGTAATGCAGCGCAAGGATGAGGCCATGGATCTCGAATGCCATCTGATGTTCTTCGGCATCTGCGCGCAGGTGGCCGGTGTCCTTGGCCTGCACGACAGCACGGTACATGGCAGAAAGCCAGGTCTGCACGGACCCGGCCAGCGCGTCGCGCACGGGGCCCGGCCTGTCATCGAACTCGACCGCGCCGCCTATGTACAGGCAGCCGGAATCGATCTCGGTCGAGGTTCGCACCATCCAGTTCTGGAACAGCGCCTGCAGCCGCGGCAAGCCGCGCGACTCACGCAGGGCGGGGTAAAAAACTTCTTCTTCAAACCGGGTGTGGTATTCACGGATGACAGAGATCTGCAATTCTTCACGCGAGCCGAAATGGGCAAACACGCCCGACTTGCTCATATGCATGACTTCAGCCAGCGCACCGATGCTCAGGCCTTCCAGGCCAATCTGCGTCGCCAGCCCCAGCGCCGCATCGACGATGGCGGCCTTGGTTTGCTGGCCCTTGTGCATCGCGGGCGGGCCGGACTGCACGTCACGGCTGCCCGCACCATCCCTGGCAGGGGAGCGGGCGGCTTTGGCGGATAAGTCAGTGACGGACATGGCATCCAGACATGAATTGAATAAAACGAACGGTCGTTCTATTTTGCAGCAAATTGCTGCCCTTCAAGTCATTTACTGGAATAAACCGGGGTTAATAGGGACCGCGCTCTAGGCAAATAGCGGGTCAGGGCCTGTTTACAGGTCAAAAAGGCTGGGAGCAAGGCTTTGCAACGTAGCGCACGGCCTTTTTGATCACAACCCGCAGGGAACGGGGTAATAACAGCGCCAGTCTGCGGGCCCTACCCCCCAAAAGCCCCGCGAGCTGCTGCACGCGGGGTCAATGACTGTTTTTTACAGTTTGAAAGGCACGACCAGCTGGCGCTGGTCGCCCAGACCGCTGATGCCAGCGGTCATCACATCGCCCTTTTTCAGGAAGATGGGGGAAGACTTGCCGTCCTTCTTCTTGCCCATGCCGACGCCCGGTGGCGTGCCGGTGGTGACGATATCGCCAGGCTCCAGCGTCATGAACTGGCTCACATAGCTGACCAGTTTGGCAACGCTGAAGATCATGGTCTTGGTAGAGCCGCTCTGCATGCGCTCGCCATTGAGGTCCAGCCACATGTCCAGCTTTTGCGGGTTGGGCACTTCGTCGCTGGTAACCAGCCAGGGGCCGATGGGGCCGAAGGTATCGCAACCTTTGCCCTTGTCCCAGGTACCGCCGCGCTCGATCTGGAACTCACGCTCGCTGACGTCGTTGATGACGCAGTAGCCGGCGACATAACTCAGCGCGTCTTTCTGCGAGACATAACGGGCACGCGTGCCGATGACAAAACCGAGTTCGATTTCCCAGTCGCCCTTGACCGAACCCTTGGGCAACATCACGTTGTCGTTGGGGCCCTGGATACAGCTGGTGGGCTTCATGAAGATGACGGGCTCCTTGGGCAGCGGCAAGCCGGACTCTGCGGCGTGGTCCGCGTAGTTCAGGCCGATGGCGACAAACTTGCGCGAACCGGTAACCGGGCAGCCATAACGCGGTGAGCCCTTGACCAGCGGAAGCTTGTCAGTCTTGATCTTGCGCAGCTTGGCCAGGGAGGCGGTGCTGAGTTGCTCAGGACCAATGTCCTTGATGTGCGCGCTGAGGTCGCGCAGTTTGCCATCGGCGTCTACCAGACCCGGCTTTTCTTTTCCGGGGTTACCGTAACGGACGAGTTTCATGATGTCTTGTCTTTCTTTTGAGGGGAGTGAACGATTCCAACACGGGAATACAACAGGAGAGTGCCTGGGAGCCCCGCCGTGCTTGTGGCCGGCAGGAAGGCAAAGTCAGCGAGACCGCTGGTAAACGGATGCTTCAGGAAAGAATGGCAGCGAGACTGGCTTCAAGATGCTCGGATGGCAGGCGCTTGAAGCCGGAACGGGCAAACCGCTGCAGACGGCCCACCATGAATGCCACGATGACCGATGCGCGCACCTGCGCCTCGACCGTCGGCGTCGCTGCACCACTGGCCGTCGCCGCATCGCGCAGGCTTTGCTTGAGGCTGGACTCAAGCTTGTCGAAAAACTGGTTCATGCGCTCCTGCAGGCGGTCGTTCTCGAACACCAGCGCATCACCGACCATGACTCGTGTCATGCCAGGGTTTTTCTCGCCAAACTGCAGCACCATCACGACCAGCTTGCGGGTGCGCATCGCATGGTCGGTCTCGCGCTCGCCGATCTGGTTGACGAGGGTGAAGACGCTTTGTTCTATGAATTCGATCAACCCCTCGAACATTTGCGCCTTGCTGGCGAAGTGTCGATAGAGTGCGGCCTCACTCACTTCGAGCCTGGCAGCCAGCGCCGATGTAGTGATGCGCTCTGCACCGGGTTGCTCCAGCATGGCGGCCAGCGCCTGCAGGATCTGGACCCTGCGCTCACCCGGCTTGGGCCGCTTGCGAACCGGAACCCCGGCTGCAACGGTCGGGGCGGGGCTCTGTTCGGCATCAAGCGTCAGGTCGGACATAAGCGTGTTCGGTTGGCGGTCAGGTTGAGAGGGTTTGTTTCAAAAAACCGGGGATCGTTGCAATTGATTCTCGCACAGGGGGCTGCGATTTCTGCCCGGCAAACCCCATCGCGGCCTGCCAGCCGTGGGATAAAAGGAACACTCCGGCCGCGCCAGGATTGCCCGGCGATGTAAGAGTGCCCTGACTTACTGCAAGCTTCCGATCTACAACCGGAGTCGAACCCGCAACCCACGGGCGTTTGCGGCGCCGCCTGCATCGCCGAGTTCCAGATGAGACCGGTGCACTCTGGCAATTTCGTCGGCAATAGCCAGGCCGAGGCCATTGCCTTCGCCGACCGTGCCCAGCACCCGGTAAAAGCGCTGAAGCGCCTTGCCACGCTCCTGCGGCGCAATGCCCGGCCCGTCGTCCTCGACCTCCAGGAATACGCTCCAAACTGCGCCATCAGGGAAAGGGGGTCCGTCACAGGAGGCATCCAGTTCACCGCAGCGTATCGTCACCGTGCCCCCGTCAGGCGTGTATTTGACGGCGTTGTCCACCAGGTTGGTGAGCAATTCTCGCAACAGCCATTCGTATGCATTCACCTGCGCCGGCCGGACATCCAGACCCAGGTCAATGCGCTTGGCTGTTGCCGCATCCAGGTGCTGCGGAAGAATGGATTCGCACAAATCCTTCAGGTCGACCCGCTGCATGGGCTGGGCCGCCGCCGTTGACGCATCGGCACGGGACAGGGCGAGCAACTGGTTTGCCAGCTGCGAGGTGCGCCGCGTTGCAGCGCGCAGCCGCAGGATTTTTTCGGCCGGCAAGGTGATGGCGCCATCAGTGCCCCTGCCCTGCGCTGTTCGCGCTTGCTGGGCCCATGCTTCGACCTGCGCCTGCAGCGCCGCCAGCGGGGTCCGCAACTGGTGTGCAGCGTCGGCGACAAAACGGCGTTGCCCTTCGGCCTGCGCATTGACCAGCCCGAACAGCCGGTTCAGCGCACTCACGAGCGGTTGTACTTCAGCCGGCGTGGCCTGGTGGTCAATCGCGCTCAAGTCTCTCGGACTGCGGTGTTCGACAGCATCGGTGAGCTCAATCAGTGGCCGGAGGGCACGCGTCACAGCCCAGTTGACCGCGAAACCTGCGACGATCACAAGGACAATATTGGGCAGCAACACCTTCAGCCAGACAGAGCGCACCCATTGCTGGCGGGCGTCAGACCCATCCGCCAGCTGGACAATCAACTCCCCTGCAGCGGTCTCCACACGCTGCGCCGCAATGCGCCAGATGATGCCGTCCTCTTCCACACTCTGGAATTCAGGTTCATAGGTGGCGGGTATCACGCCAGTGATCCCCGCCTCACCTGCGAGGAAGCCGCCGGCTGAATCGGAAATACGGAAACCGGCCGAGCCGCCCCGGTTCTTTATAAAGTCCTCGACTTCCGGGGCCAGCAGCAGCAAGGGCACGCCATCACGTCCGGGGCCGGGCGCCAGCACAGAATCGGCCACCAACGGAATGAGGCGGCGCAGCTGCTGGTCTTTCTGCAAGGCTACATTGCCCGCCGTCTGGTAATCAAAATAGACGCTGACCAGTGCAAACACCCCCAGTGGCAGCAGAAGCAGAAGCAGCAGGCGGCGCTGCAGGCCTGACTTCATCGCTGCAGGCACCAGGCGACTGCCTGCTGAGACAGTCAGCCGCTTGTCAAAGCGTTGCCGCAAACGGCTGGTCCAGGCGAGGCCGGGGAAACGCATGAGCCGTTGCGCCCTGACGGGCTTATTCCGCGCCGCTACCGGACAACGCGCCCACAAGTTCAAGGCGGTAACCGAAACCGCGGATGGACCTGACGGCGATTCCGTAGGGCTCCAGCTTCCCGCGCAGGCGCGAGATGTAAACCTCTATCGCGTTTGGTGTGATTTCCCTGTCCCAGCCCGTCAGAGCCTGCAGGAGCTTTTCCTTGCTGGCGGGTTTGGGGGCATTGATGAGCAGGTACTCCATCACCGTCCACTCGCGCGGACCGAGCTCCATCAACTGGCCATTGGCGCGCGCTTCGCGCCTTGCGGAATCCATCTCGAGCGCACCAAAACTGAGGATGGCGCTGGTAGCCGCCTGGGAGCGCCTGAGCAGGGCCCGGAGACGGGCCAGCAGTTCCGGCAACTCGAACGGCTTGACCATGTAGTCGTCAGCCCCGAGGTCCAGCCCCTGGACGCGATCCTGCAGCGCGTCGCGAGCGGTGAGTATCAGCACCGGCATCGCAACACCGTTCCCGCGAAGCCGCCGGGTCAGTTCCAGTCCGTCAATTTTGGGCAGGCCGATATCGATGATGGCCGCATCGAAAGTTTCCTTCAGCAGCACCTCTTCCGCGCGTTCTGCGCTACCAACCCAGTCGACCGCATAACCGGCGTCAGTCAACCCCAGCTTGATGCCGCTGGCGACCATCACGTCGTCTTCAACCAGGAGAAGCCGCATCTACTCGCCTCCCCGAAGCGCCTTCGGCGACTCACCCTCAAGGGGGCACCACCAGTGGCCCCGCAAAGCCGGTTCCACGGTAGCCGCTTGGAGAAAGTCCGGATGCGCCGACACGAATCAGTGTGAACGGATCATGGTGCCGAAAGCCTGCTCAGTCAGGATTTCCAGCAGCATGGCGTGAGGCACACGGCCATCAATGATGTGGACCGAGTTGACACCGCTCTTGGCAGCATCCAGGGCACCGGCAATCTTGGGCAGCATGCCGCCGGAAATCGTGCCATCGGCAAAAAGCTCGTCAATCTCGCGTGCAGTGAGGTCGGTCAGCAGATTGCCGGACTTGTCCAGCACCCCTGGCGTATTGGTCAGCAACACCAGCTTTTCAGCCTTGAGCACGGTCGCCAGCTTGCCAGCAACCACGTCTGCATTGATGTTGTAGCTTTCGTTGTCTTCGCCAAAGCCGATGGGGCTGATGACAGGGATGAAAGCATCGTCCTGCAACGCCTTGACCACACTCGGGTCTATCGTGACGATGTCCCCAACAAACCCCACATCGTGCTCCTTGGCAGGGTCCTTGTTGTCCGTCATCTTCAGTTTCTGGGCGCGTATCAGCCCGCCGTCGCGTCCGGTCAGGCCAACTGCCTTGCCGCCAGCCTGGTTGATCAGGCCGACTATGTCCTGCTGTACCTGTCCGGCCAGCACCCACTCGACGACTTCCATCGTTTCTTCGTCAGTGACACGCATGCCTTGTATGAATTCGCCTTTTTTACCCAGCCGGTTCAGCGCCGTCTCGATCTGCGGACCACCACCATGCACAACTACCGGGTTCATGCCAACCAGCTTGAGCAGCACCACATCTTCGGCAAAGTCGGCCTGCAAGGCCGGATCGGTCATTGCATTGCCGCCGTACTTGATGACCATGGTCTTGCCGTGGAACTTGCGGATGTAGGGCAGCGCCTGGGCCAGGATTTCTGCCTTGTCGCGTGGGCCTATGTGGGAGAGGTCTGGGTCGGTCTGGGATGTATCTGTCATGGCTGAATTTTGAAAAATGGAGCAATTCGCCGATTGTGCAACATACCACCGAGCCCCATGCGGGCAAGTCAGATATCAGTGCGGGCTCGTGAGATAAGCCGGATCAAACCTGCCGGGCGTGTAGCCAAAGTCACGCGTCGCGTCTGCATGGTCGAATACAAGGTCCGATTGCATGCGCAGCGCCATATCGGGCGTGAGGTGCGCAAACCGCGGATACAACCGGGCAAGGCTCACTGCGGCCCTGAAGACCATGATGGGAATGCGCACAAGACGCGGGCGCCGCCCCAAGGTTTCAAAAATGCGCCTGACCATGTCTGCGTAGCTCAGCGTTTCACCACCGCTCAGGTTGTAGGCCTTGTTGTAGGTTTCAGGCACGTCAAGGCTTTGCAGGCATGCCCGGGCAAGGTCTGCCGCATTGACGGGTTGGCGGAGACCACCGGCGGAACCGAAGAGCGGGAAGAAACCGACCTTGCGAATCAGCCGGGAGATATCTGCAACATTGCGGTCACTGCCTGTACCACCGTAGATCAGGGTTGGGCGAAAAATAGTCCACGCGATCCCAAGCCTTTCGCATTCGGCCGCCACGTGTTCCTCCGCCCTGATCAGCTTCTGGACGATCTCCTGCTCATATGCACTTGCGGAGACTCGCTTGGTGAACCGGCTGGTCGAACTGAAGACAATAACCCGCCGCACACCTCGGGCGTGAAATTTTTCCAGCCAGCCCGGCAACAACCAGATGCTGGCGGTATGAATCAGCGTTCCCGCCGAAACATCCGGCATGGCTGTTTGTCCGTCAGTCAGGTCAAGTGACAACCATTGCAGGCCGGGTCGGATTTCAGTTCTTTCCAGTTTCTTGCGCCCTAAAGCGTAGACGCGGAACCCGCTCTCGAGCAGCAATGGAACCAGCAGCGGCCCGATAGCGCTGGTTCGTCCCGTGAGCAGCACTGATGGACCAGTTCCGGAAATCAACGCCCGCTGCTCCGAAAATGTCGCGCGGTCTCCCTGAGCGCATCGTCTACCCTGACCGGAGGTGTCCAGTCGAGGACCTGCCTTGTCTTCGAAATATCGACCTGCAGGGAATCACAAAGGCGTTGTACAACGGCTTCCCGCCCTGCCATTCGTGCGCCAGCCCTGAGGACCATCACAGGCACAGGAACAAGGCACACTGACTTGCCAAGCGCTACACCGGTGCGGCGCAGCAGTTCCGAGATGGACAGATCTTCGCCATCGCTGGCCAGAAAAACTTGGTTGGCTGCATCCGGGTGGTGCAAACAGGTAGCGAGCAGGTCCACGAGATTATCCAATGCCACAAAGCTGCGCCGGTTGGGCAACGCACCCAGGGGCAGTGGAAGGCCCTTGAGAAGCCACTGCATCATGGAATGGAAGTTGGCCTTGACGCCAACCCCATATACCAGCACGGGCCGGACGATCACCACCTCCATGCCCGTTGTTGCAGCAAGCTCAAGCAAACCCAATTCGGCTTCCCGCTTGGAAATTCCGTAAGGATCGATGGGTTGCGGATGATCGTCGGCACTGAAGGGCTGCCCCACCGGCGTCATTTCACCGTTGACCTTTATGGAACTGACAAAAACAAACCTCCGGACACCAGCTGCTGCTGCCTGCCTGGCCAGATTCATGGTTAGCAAAACATTGGTTCGCCGGAATTCGGTCAGCGGATCTGCTGCAGTTTCGCGCATCAGATGGACACGGGCTGCCAGATGAACAATGCTGTCTACTCCCTTGAGCGCATCGACCCAAGACGTCTCCGCGTCAACCTCGTCCATTGACAGGCACTCCACGCCTTGTAGCAGTTCTACTCGCATGTGACGGCGCATCGCCGCAAGAACGCGGTAGCCTTGAGACGGCAGATGGGCGCAGACCGCCTTTCCGACAAAGCCATTGGCGCCTGTCACCAAAACCGTCCTGCCCTCACCCACAGAGCGCGGTTCCACCATACCTGCGCTGTCTGGGGCACGTGGCAGCGAAGGCAACGTCGGCTCGACAGGCCTTTCCGGTCCCGAACGACTGCTGAAGACACCTCCCCACTTGCGCCAGTACAACAGGCCGGACCGGATCGTCACCAGCCGCGAAGGCCAGGAACGGTGCGTATCGCGCGCCCACTGGTGCACCACCTTGACAGCGGGAACATACATGACGCGCGCCACCTGCGATGCACGGCGCCCGATATCAGCATCTTCATAATGAAGAAAGAAATCTGGATCAAAGCCGCCGATTTTTTTCAGCACACTCGTACGAAAAAACATGCATGAGCCCGTGGGGTACTCCACATCGACAATCGGCTTTTCATAATCGCAATCACGCATTTCGAATTCGCTGAGTGTCGACTCCAACCATGACTGAAGTGATTTGGGAGCGAAGCTGCGCAGAAACATGATAAGCAGGGTCGGATGCCGCTTGCACATGTAGTGGCGCTCACCATCCTCGCCAAATACTGCAGGCGACAGCAGGCCCGTTTCCGGATTTTTTTCCAGAAAATTCAGGGCTTCCAGCAAGGCGTCAGGCGCTACAAACAGGTCAGGATTGATCACCAGGTGGTAGTCTGATCCGATGGCCTGAATGACGAGGTTGTTGCCCTGGCCATAACCGACATTGCCCGGGGACAGCCGGAGATTTACCATCCAGTCCGGCATGGCAGCGCGGCGCAGGTCAAGCCATGTTTTTAACTGTGCATGCATGGCCGGATCGCAGGAATTGTCAACAAGTGTCAGTTCCAGGGTCAGGGAATATGCCTGCCTGGCCAAACTCGCCGCATCCTGCAACGCAAGCAGCGTACGCTCCAGCGTTCCAAGGTCCGGTTTATAGAGCACCAACGAGGCGCTTAAAGAAAGAGGATTCAATTGACTTCCACGAACGGATCGTTCTTTTCGCGAAGAATAATCCTGGCCGGCACGCCGACCGCAATTGCATACGCAGGCACATCCTGCAGAACTACCGCATTGGCACCAACCCTGCAATGGTCACCAATAGTGACGCGGCCAATCACCTTGGCGCCTGCCCCAAGAAGCACATGACTGCCTATGATCGGCCGCAGGGAAACAGTAAACCCATTGTCGGGCTCCGCAGTCCCCAAGGTCACACCCTGCAGGATTGTCACATTGTCGCCAATACTTTCCGCCCCCAGTACGGTGCCTACCGTGTGCGGCAAAAACAGACCGCCACCTATACGGACTTGCGGAGAGGACTCAATTCCGAAAACAGCGACGTTGACCATCGATAACAGCCGGGATAGCACACGCATCCGCCGCTGAAAGAAAAACTCCGAAAGCCGGATCAGCAGTACCGGCAACATGCGCGGATTGAAGCAAGTCCCTAGAAGTCTGATAGTGGTTACGGGCCTGACATCTCCCATGAAACGCCTATACCGTTCAATATCCAGGCGCAGATTTTTCATGGCGAAAGCTTTTTGTAAGAGAGCAGGGATGCCACCGCAATAACAGGCCCCGCCAATAGACACAACCAGTGTCCCGCCGTCCAGTCACTTACGGAAGCCGGGGCCACCAGTGCCAGCACAAACAGCGGGACAACCGCACCCAACAACAATGGCCAGATATGCCTGCGTAACATCAGGTTGTTTTCGCGGCCCACGTATTCCACCACAAATGCCAGGTAAAGCAGATTCGGCAAAACGAACGCCCAGGCCAACGCGTGGAGCGAGGCATAGGTGACAAGAACAAATTTCACCGCTACCAGCAGACTCAAATTCAGAGCCATCTCCGACAGCAGCAAAGTACGGGATTTTCTCGCAGCAAGAATCATGGTTCCATACACCCAGGAGATGCTGCGAAAGAGTATGGCAACAACCAATACCGTCACGACCTGTTCCGATGGCCGAAAGGCAGGGCTGTATAACAAATCGATGATGGGGGTTTTCAGAAGCACAATGCTGTAACAGACAAGCACGCCGCCAGCCAGAACCAGATACGCTGTCCCAAGGATGCAGGCTTTCCGGCTTTCATCTGTCGTTGCACGTGTCAGCATGGGGAGATAAATAGCACTGCACGCCGTCAGGAAAAGGGTGGTGTAGTTGAACGTCAGCGTCCAGCCAGCGTCAAAAAGTCCGGCAAATGCAAGGCCCTGAGCGTCGATGATCCAGGAGCGGATAAGCAGCAGTGTCAAGGTGGTCGACAGGGCCGCAGCCAGGTTAGACAGGGCAAACTGCAGAAAAATTCGGCTTTCAGCCGCTCCCAGCCGCAACGACTGGGCCGCGACCTCGGGCCGAGGAAGACGTGACAGGCCAAACAGCCCGACAATACATGTCACACCGAAGCAAGCCACAAACGACGATGCCAGCAACAAGGGGGCGGCTGGAAGACGCCACCACCAGGCGACGACCAGAAGCCCCACAAGCGACAACGGGCCTGCAATCTGAGCCAGGGCCAGATAGGGATACGCACGGTATCCATTAAGAACAGCCAGCGTATAAGTGCCAACTACATTGAGCAGGATGGCGAATGCGAGCCACCGTACTGTGGCGATCAGTTCCGGAGCGCCGGACGACAGAAAAAACCTCGTAAGTGGGGGGGCTGCTATCAGGATAAAGAGCACAACCAGCAAGCCGGCCAGGCCTACCAGACGGGAAGCTGTTGCGCGGAGTCGCCGACGCGCCATTTCTTCGTTGCGTTCAGACAAACCCTGAACAACAGAATTGGTTCCGCCAAACGTTGCGCCAACCGTGGCGGCCTGCGCCATCTGCCGCAATTGCGAGAATAACCCCACCCCCTCCGGCCCCATCCAGAGTGCAACAACTTTGAAGCCCAGGAGCCACAAAAAAGCCGATCCAAAGACACCAGCCGTGCTGGTAAGAATTCCGCCACTGAGGCCGACGGAGAACCTGCTCATTGCGTCAAACCGAAGCTAATCGGCAGAACCTGTTTTTGCATGGGTACGCAAACGGGTCAACAACAGACCCCAGAGAAAATAAGCAAAGATGCCTGGATAGGGCTGCCGCAAAGTGACTTTGAAGTTGCTATCCACAAGCACTATGAATGCCACAAAAATAGCCAGCCACACGGTACTGTCTGGTAGCACTTTTCTGAAACGGAAATTTAGCCAAGTTGTGTATGAAATTAACACCAACAATGGCAAGAGAGCAATCAAACCAAAATTATAGGAAAAATCCAGATACCAATTGTGTGCGCTTGTTTTTACCTCCCGTGGCGGTGGCTCCGCATGACCAAACAACAAGGTACGCTTGCTTTCACCGATCCAGTCCATATACAACGTCCAATCCCCCAAGCGATGCTGCACATTAAGCGGGACTTTACCGTTGGCTAATGCCTGAAATTTTCCAAGGAACTGCCCCTCGTCACCAATAATGCTTGGAGCTTTCTGCGCCAGGGTGTAAATGAGCCCAATGACCAGCACCGCAACCACGATGCCAGCCGCGAAAACCGTTACTCCTGTCAAACGTCCGGTTTTAAGCTGCGACACTTTTCGCAGGAAAAAAATCAGAACGAACCCGCTGTAGAGCCCGATCGCCAGAAAGGAAACACTGGCAATGACATAAAGACCCATGACCACTGTCAAAAACCGCAAGGAATTTTTGTGCTCGGTCCACAAATGCACCATCACCAAGCAGTACGCAAGGACAAAAATGACTGGCACAAACTGGAAATGCTGGTAAATGCTGAACACATACAGGTTGTGCGTCAAGGTCAGCATCTTTTGCCACCAGCCCGCGAGGAGCTGAAAAGGAACAATCAGCAGCAGCACGCCCATGAAAGCCCTGGGAATAATATCTTTTCTGTCGGAGACCAATTGACCAAGCACGATTCCAAAAGTCGGGAGCAAGAACTGGATTGCGATCAACACTTTCCTCTTATCGATCGTGTGGCTGGTAGTTGCAAGTAACGCCGAGCCCAACATTAAAGCGGCAAAGACAGCAATAAATAAAACTGCGGGCATTGCTTGCCGGCAGTTTCTTGCCAGGACGAGTATGCCCAAAAAGCAGGCACCAATCGATATGGGCAAAGGTAGCAGGTTTAGCACGCCCCCTGAATCGGTCATCACTTCGGGATTACTGTAAATGCCACCCGAAATCTGAATGAACAACGGAAATAGCAGGGAGATAGCTATTACCCAGAGTATCAGGTTGTCGCGGTTAAATTTCATGGCTACGGAAATTGACGGCTAGCACACCGTCCGCACTTTTTGTAGTGGTGATGCAAAGGCCCACGCATTATTTGCGCCATACCGTCTGGTTGATGTAGTCCACATAGCTCAATACCACTCGCGTCACCTGTTGTGATACCGGCCCAGCCTGGTAGTCGGCGACCACCTGCCGGCGGGGGCCCATAGAGTCATGCTGTTTCATCACAACCTGGATCGCATCCAGCACTCGTTCCTTCTTGAGGCCACTCATGATCAATGTACCAACATCCATACCTTCGGGCCGCTCATGTGCATTACGAATGGTAATTGCAGGCAGGTTCAGTAACGATGCCTCTTCAGTGATGGTCCCGCTATCAGAGATCACGCAGGCGGCCCCCATCTGCAACCGAACGTAGTCAAAAAAACCGAACGCTTTGGAAAACCTGATCAGCGGGTCAAACACCACGTCATCCAGCTTATCGATCCGATTGCGGGTACGCGGATGCGTGGAGACGATGACCGGCATTGAATACTTGCTGGCTAGTGCATTGAGGGTCGCAACAAGGTCCCGCAGATTTTCCGGCGTGTCTACATTTTCCTCGCGGTGGGCACTGACTACAAAAAATCCCCGCTCCTTCAAGCCAAGCCGATCAAGTGCGCCAGATTTTTCAATCTGCGGCATATAGTGGGCCAGCACCTCACACATGTGTGAACCGGTCTTGATGATGGTTTCTGGTCGTATGCCTTCGGCTATGAGATAGCGACGGGCATGCTCTGTCAAAACCATATTGATGTCGCTGAGGTGGTCCAATACCTTGCGATTGAGTTCTTCCGGCACCCGCTGATCGAAGCAACGATTGCCGGCCTCCATGTGAAAGACGGGTACTTTGCGTCGCTTGGCAGCAATGACGGCCAGACAGGTGTTGGTGTCACCGTATAACAAAAGCGCGTCCGGCTTCTCAATTTCAAGCACAGCATCCGCTTTTTCAATGACAGATGCTATGGTCTTTGCTGCAGTTTCACCAGCTACTTGCAGAAAATGGTCCGGCCTACGGATGCCAAGATCATCGAAGAAAACCTGATTCAATTCATAGTCGTAATTTTGACCAGAATGCACTAGCACATGATTCACTTGAAGATCAAGTTCTGCAATCACCCGGCTCATCTTGATGAGCTCAGGGCGCGTGCCAACCAGCGTCATGACCTTAAGCATCGAGCGCCTCGCGCACTTCTGCGAGCTTCATCAACGTGTTTTTGACGCCGTCTACATCCAGACGCTCGGTGTTGTGCGATGTGTAGTCGTCGAGTTCAGACAGCTGGGCTTCCCCCTCTACAAAAAACTTGTCATAGTTGAGGTCACGATTGTCTGCGGGAATACGGTAATAACGACCCATGTCCTCAGCTTTAGCCATTTCCTCACGGGAGATCAGCGACTCATAGAGTTTTTCCCCATGCCTGGTTCCGATGATTTTTACAGGTCTCCGATCACCGAACAGTTGTTGAAGCGCCGTCGCTAGATCTGCCACGGTAGATGCTGGCGCCTTTTGCACAAAAAGATCGCCTTGCTGGGCATGTTCAAAAGCGTGTAATACCAGATCGACCGAATCTTCCAGCGACATCAGAAACCGTGTCATGTTGGGGTCGGTGACGGTAAGGGGCTTTCCTGCCTTGATCTGCCTGATGAAGAGCGGGATCACGGACCCTCGGGAGGCCATCACGTTGCCATAGCGCGTGGAGCAGACTATCGGGCCGGAGGCTGAAATAGTGCGCGACTTGGCAACCGTGAGCTTTTCAGCCATGGCTTTCGAAATACCCATGGCATTTATGGGATAAACGGCCTTGTCGGTACTGAGAACGACCACCCGTTTGCAGTTATTGGCAATGGCCGCGTTGAGCACGTTTTCCGTCCCCAAAACATTCGTCTTCACAGCTTCCATCGGATAAAACTCGCACGAAGGCACTTGCTTAAGCGCCGCCGCGTGAAATACATAGTCGACGCCACGCAACGCGTCATTCATGCTTTGGTATTCACGGACGTCGCCAATATAAAACTTGACCTTGTCGTTGTTCAATCCGATCCGCATGTCCTCCTGTTTTTTTTCATCACGACTGAAAATACGAATTTCTGCGAGATCGGAGTGCAGAAAACGCCGAAGTACTGCATTGCCGAACGAGCCCGTCCCACCAGTTATAAGAAGAACCTTATCTCTAAACATCTGTAACCCTTCTTCTATCAGCTGAAGTTCCGGGTCTTGTTTCCACGTTTATCCAAAAGATCACGTTTTTTCCATAGTGCGCTGTGGGGTTCAGCTACGGTTACATGTTCATTCGGACGGTTCTCCTTAGTGTAGAAGTAGAGAATGATTGATCTACGCAAATTTCCCGCAGGAAACTTCAACGGCGCGGGCAAGCCGTGGAAGCTGGTGTCGTGTGAATCAAATAGCACCAGCCTATTAAACAGTGGCGCCACCTCTTTTAAACAGATTTGTCCTGCAGAGTCGTAAATGCCAAACTCTCCACCCCAACCGGCTTGCCAGTCTGGGTTTAAATACACGATGGCATTTGCACGCCGATTGAGTCCGGTGGCGTCATGATAATTTCCATCGATATGGACATCTAGCAAACCTCCATTAGCCGTCACATTTAGTCCGCCGCCCGTGAAATATGGATCGGAAATGATTTTGGGAATCCCCAGTCGCGTTCCAATCGCTGTCAAGAGGGGGGCTGAATTGAGAATTCGCACAGCATCAACCAAGCCTTCGGGAATATCAAATTCTGATTTCCAGTTGGTGCGAAATTTAACTTCAATATCGGCATCGTCAGTGTGCTCCCAGCCCTCATGATCCATTGATGGAAAATATTTCATGCACGCGTCAGCCAGTACAGATGGGAAGAAATTGTCTATCACTACGTGACGGTAAGGCTCGGAAAAATACTCTTCGCCATCAACTGCTTCCTGTATTTTTCGGGCACAACTTTCGGCCATTACTTTTAGCTTCTGTTGAGTAAACAAGGACATCGGGAACCTTTTAGTGCCAATTAGTGTAGTTAAAGACTTGGATTAGCCAAAGTCATGCATGCGCCGAACCAACTCGGTCCATACAGGAGGCCGGTAGCCAGTAAGTTGCCGAAACTTCGTCGAGTCCAGACTTCTATTAATAACCACCTGATCATCCGCAATTATTTTTGTGGCTTTTCCGTATGTGCGTGCCACTAACTGAAGCAAGTCATACTTGTTGACTGGCTCACTGGAGACGTGATGTACTCCCCGCAGTGTGGCGTCTGGAATAACGTAGTCGCGCATGACAAGTGCCAACTCCACCGCCGGCAAGCCTGAGAAGATGGCTTTACTGAACCCTTTAACCGGACCTGATTGCGCGAGAAACCATTCTATTAAGCTATTAGTGCCTGCAAGCTCATGACCGATTATTGATGTGCGCAGTGTTACCGCATGCGCATAATCAACCTCCCCCATAAGTTTGCTGCGGCCATAAAGATCCTGAGCGTCTGGCAAATGGCTCTCGGTGTACATGCCTTCAGCGCCAGAAAAAACGCAGTCGGTACTGATATGTACGAGCCGAGCGCGGGCAACCTCACAAGCTAGAGCCAGCCGATGAGGGAGCAGTGAATTCGTGGGAATAACAGACAATGGATCGTCAACACCAGCATGCCCCTTAATCAGCCCAATACAGTTAATTACGACATCGGGGCGAGTAAGAGCGAACAGTTTCACAAGACTATCCGAATTGTCTATGTCTACTTCGCACACAACGTTTTGTCGAAACGCTTGAGGGAGTCGATGAAGCGCCTCCTTTGATCGGACCGAACCTGTCACCTCGAAGCCGTCGCTCTGCGCAAAAAACCGTAAAACGGTATTCCCAAGCATGCCAGATGCCCCCAGAACCAATACCCGCGCTAGATTTTTTTGACTCATAAGGGCAGTTTGCAATTCACTTCAAGCATTTTATTGCCTGTACGCATCAATAGCATACGAAAAATGCCTTGTAAGCTGGTGCGCCAGCATCTGAGGTTCGAAATGCAGCTTGTAGTAGGCCAAACCCGCGTGACCCATCGCCTCTAACTCATCCTGCGAAGCCAATTTTAGACGCCGCACAGCGTGAACCAGAGCTTCAACATCTTCCGCTGCGCAATGTAGACCCGCACCCGACTCCAGCAGCACGGCAGCGCCCTCACCATCTAACGAGGCAATAATCGGTTTGCCAGCTGCGAGATAAACTTGAAGCTTGTTCGGAATTGTTTGGCTCATGGCAGGACTACGCACCAGGCTGACCAGCAAAACATCAGCCTGTTTTAAAATTTCCGGCATGGAATCGTGGGGAAATCGACCTGCAAGCTGGACATTTGTGAGTTTTCGCCGAACAACTTCTTGCTGCAGCCATAAATCCAGGCTGCCGCTACCCACCAGTACAAATCGGACTTCAGGCTCCTGCTGCAGCTGCTCGGCCGCATCCAACAATGTACCTAAAGCCTGTACAGTGCCGAGGTTGCCGGCAAAAACCACATTGAAGCCAGGTTGAAATCTCAGGGCTGAATGCTTCTGGACTTGTGGTTGCCCAAAAGCAATGTCTCCCGGATTAGGGTGATATCTGACGGGGGTTTTTCCAGCCATGGACTGGACTGTCTGCATAAATGCGTTTGATTGAACAAGAAGTAAATCACTTTGTCGGTAAATCCAGCGAACCAATTTAGCCACAGCCGCCAGAATACTTCTATTTCTTAAAAACCCTGTCGCCTCAAGACTTTCAGGCCATAAGTCCTGCACCCACACCACCACAGGTGCACTTTTTAGGCGCCCAAGCCACAACGCAGGGATGACTTGCAAAATAGGCGAGGGGGCGTACACAAAGATTGCGTCGTAACGTTGATGCCTCAATTGCCAGGGTGCAAATAATATACCGGAGCAAACAAAGGAAACATAGTTAAGCGCAAGTCTGATTGCACTCTTCTTCCCCCTGGAAATAAGCGGCAATCTGTAAACCGTCAACCCTTCCCACTGCCCCTGACTACAACCCAAAGCCCGATAACCCGGGAAAATATTGCCGTCTGGGTAGTTGGGCTTGCCGGTCAAAATATCTACATCGTGTCCACATGCCGTCAAAGAGCGAACAACTTCATTAATGCGGAAGCTCTCAGGCCAAAAATATTGTGAGACAACAAGCAGTTTCATCTATTGACCAACCTCAAATATCCGGAAATTGGCGCATCAGGGAAAGCATATATGTTCAAATCGCGTCAGTTGAAAACTTGGCACATGAACTCCGCCGGGCTCAGGGGGACAATAATCCTATCTGGAATCCCCAAGAAACGTCGAACGGCACGAGCAATGGAAACAGGGGAGTCGGGATCGAAGGTTTCTTTGGGTTCTACAACATCACGTACATAGTCACGCTCCGCCGCAATAATGGGCAACCCTGCAGCCCGCGCCTCCAAAAGGGGAAGCCCAAATGACTCCATGCCCGATGGATACACCAGCGCGTTGCAGGAAGAATAAAGTTTTGCAAGAGATGCCGAGTCCAACTCACCGTGATTAATGACCCGAATTCCCGCACGGCGCAAATTCTCAACGGTATCGGCTAAGTCGGCATTCATATTGACTGTAAGGTGCAATTCCGCATCTACACCATCCTCAACCAGCAACTGCCACGCTCGCAACAGATTGACATGATTTTTATGTTTGTCTGCCGATGCAGGATATAAAAATCGAGGTGTGTCGCTACATTTCCCAGGCGCAGGAAATGTGGGCATCACCGCAGTGAATGGCACTACAGAAACATTGAATCCAAGGTAGTGTTCAGCGGCAAGTTGCATAGACGTCGTTTGCACGAACAGCCGCATTTCAGGCCGGAAGCGGAGCCGAAGCCATATTCGCTCCACCACCAAGCGTAAGCGTACCTTGAAGGACATGCCCGCGAGGGACGCATCGCTGCACAAATATCGATTCTGGAGGAAAACGGTAACGCGCCCGCTACACGGGAATAAAGGCGGAAGATTTCCCATGCATAAAACAGAATCTCCGAACGCAGCAAGCGAGCGCAATCGTCGCTCTGCTGCAAAACGCCCAGCAACGGTGGCCTGAAAGCGCTCAATAGCGATGTGAGAAGATACAAGCGTCGTATCCATCCTCGCATCAACGATCAATATGCACGGCTGATCGGGCCTCACCCCGCTTAGAGCGGCAAGCAATATAGTTTTACCTCCCCCTTGGTGGATATTTGACGCATGAATAATTAGCTTCATTGGTGATCGTCGACTTTTGCAAGCACCAATAGCGTCTCACCCCCAAGCAAACGAGCGCCCCAATCATGATTTAGCGCGAATGCAAAGCGCCTAGGCACCCGTGCAATCTGTGCCTTCCAGCCAAGTTTTGGTGCGGAGAATGCCGCGCCGGTGTAGCGAGCATCAACGATTCGATAACCACAGTCCTCAAGCAACGCAAGCGCAAGTCTGCGTGTGTAGTAGTGGATGTGCCCAACTTTTTTACGAACGTTGAGAAGCGGTGCTTCTCGCAACACACTGAGGGCCGAAAGGTCGAGCGGAAAGTGAAATATATAGTGCTTTGCACGCCCTTTGAGACTGGACAAAAAAGCAAATGGATCCTGCAGATGCTCCAATACGTCCAGCGCAAGCAGCACATCCTGAATTGGAACCTCCGACTGGAGAAAATCTCCGACTCGCAATTCGATTCCCATCCTCCGCGCCTGCTCCCAAAAACTCTCAGCATCGGGCGCGATGTCATATCCTATGAAATGTGCCTCTTCGTAGATTTTCTGCAACTCCGCAAGAACAATCCCTGCGCCACATCCCACATCGACTAGCGATTTCGGCACTATCGCGTGTGCTGCAAGCAATTCGCGAACCTTACCCGCCTTCCAGGGAGAGTCCTCAACGTCCCAGGACGGATTTTCCCGCAGATATTCGTTACTGAGGTATCGCGCAGCTACGGGGCTAATTTGTGACATTCTAAAATCCAGTACGTCGCCGAAGAACTCCGTGTGAGGCAAATTTCCCAAACGGAAAACAGGATGCATGCAACGCCATGCATAGAAAGCCAAGTATTAATAAGACTCTTAAATAAGGCTCTTAAGAAAGTGAAAGATCAGGATTACTTCAGGTATGGATTTGTCAAGACGACCTGACCAGTGTTACTTAAGGCGGCATCACGACTTGGATGATCAAAGACGTGCAAAGTGTAGGTGTGGTCTATCCAGTTTGGTCTTTGAAAAATTCGTTTTTGACGCAAAAATGAAAATTTCGTGATTTTCCGCGAGGGGTGCTCTTGGTTGAATTCCTCCAATGCTAACAACTCCCCCGCGTAAATGCTATGCCCGTCAAATTCCACGTCATCTATGTACATAGGCACTAATGGCAGGTAGTTTTCTGGAGAACCATCCAAAACACGCAATGCCTCAACGGTACTCCAGAAATAGTCAACATCAATCGAAACAAAGCCAATTGGCGCCTCTAATGTCCGTAAAAATTCTGGCACGGTGGTCCCCACGTCCCCAATCCAAAGCTTTGCATTTTCTGGCAATAGCTCCCGAAGAGCATCTTGATTTTGCATAGGGAAATCGCAGTGGCTGTAGTATTCAGGATGATCCCGGAAGTCTCTTGGCGGGGGCATACCCTTTCCAGTATCAAAGCCGACAATGACGAACTCGACGCCCGTAATCTTGGTCAACCGTTCACATATCTTGCAGATATTAATCAAGCCCGCGCCGTTAGCAACTCCGAACTCCAAAACCGAGATTTTGGATATACGATTCATTCTGGCGTAGTCTGCAGCCTTTAGAAGTGCAAACGCGTGCTGCTGACGAAGTATCAGGTCAAAAGCAATCTTCGCCCGGTATGTACCAAACACTGCAACAAAAATAGAGATCACATTAAGATGAAGAGGCTCTGCCAGTCTTTCGAGAAAAAGCCTTTTCCAAATATATAAATTTCGGAATTTTTTAATAATAAAAAACAGCATTTTGATTCGCTTTTGAGATTATTGGATGCCGTTTAGCCGCAGCATTAAGTGGACTCTCATTTGATTCTAGGTTTGTTCCAAAGCAACTATCACTGGCACAATTTGTCAATACTAGCGGCCAAGTGCTTAAGGATGGCGTACATCGACACCTTCATAAATAGGTAACCGCGAACGCCATCCTTCACTTACTTGTGAAACGGCTATGAAGATAGTTCAAGATACGCGCAACATAATACAGATAGATTCTCGGCGACCTCCTGGAAAGACGCTGCATATAGTATTGCCGACCACCGTAATCACGATAAAGGTTGGTCACAAACTCTTTGAGGGAGAGGCTTGGCTCTCTGAATAACTCTAGCGAACAACGCGCAGCAGTGTCAATCTTCAGGCGTATCCCCTTGCTTCGCAGCAAATGTGAATGAAGAACATCTTCGCAATATGCCTTGCCCGGACGTGGCCAGAAGTTTTCCAGCACCAGGTTTTTTTTGTAGTGAAGAATGCAACCGCCCGCCAACCACTCGACGTCACGCAATGCGGGACCAGGCGTCGACGGGTCAATGCCGACAGCAGATCCCGACTTGTCAGTACAACCAGGCTCATAACCCGCAGACCCGTTCATCAGCCAGTAATAGATAGCCAATAAGATTGGATTTCTTTTCGGCTTTACATATATTGAGGTTCCGGTATTTTGATCAACCAGAGCGGGAGCTATCGCAACGCAGGAACCGAGTTGCTGCATGGAATCCTCCAGTAGTTCCAGGCACCGCCCGTCTACCAACATGTCATCGTCAAGCTGCATAACCAGTTCAGTGGAAACGTGGCGAAAGCCCACGAGCCTTTGCGCCACCTGACCGCGACAATCCGTTTTCAATATCTTCACGGTTTCCGAGCGAAACTGCTCGACTTTGTGCGCGTCTTCCGCAGGAATGCAAATTAAGATTTCTGCGGGGACAAATGAGCCACAATTAAGTGCCACCAAGGTTGAAGCTAGGGATTCGCCGCCCAAAGTTGCAATCACTACAGTAATGGGGCGTTTATCTCGCATATGTTTATAGGCACAAGTTTAACGCTCTCCATCCGCATGCAATTCAGAAGATTATTTGGCAAAAGAAAACCGGTAGGGGAACTCTTCGGATATCCCGCGTCGCCGATGCCGCGTGAGCAGAAGGAGGCTTCAGCCAGTGCCCTTTGCTTGCTGGTTTTGCAGGCCCTGGTAAGTTTTATTGTTTTTGATCTGCAGACAATTCAGGGGCATGTCTACGTAATCGCCATAGAAGCCATCATCCAGTATGTGATTTATGTGTCAGTTATATCCAACGTTGGGGGCAAACCTCTCATATCTGGACGAAAAGCGTCTACGGTGATTTTTCTGGCGAATCTGATTGCTCTTACATACAAACTCCTATTTGCAAGCTCTCTGGTCGCCGCGCAATACATAACAGACTTCACAAGAATCATTCCATTCGCCTTAGGTCCACTGTATAGCCTTAGCCCCGTCGCTGATGGGCAAAGCGACGCCATTGCCAATGCGCTCTACCAATGTGGAATTTGCTTGTCAAAATCAGAAATTCCTCTGAATGAGCCGGGCATTGCCTATGCTTTTATTGGAATCTCCTATCTCGCCGGGGAATTTAATCAGCACATTTTGTGGCTCACTCTCCACGCCTTCAATTTTGTGACCGCCACAATACTATTGAAGATAACAGCCGAATTTTTCCCGACTATCAGATTTCCCCTGATGGTTCCTGCACTTTATATTCTGCTCCCAGAAATACAGGGCGCGTCTCTTACTCTTTTCAAAGACGGTCTTATTGCTTTTTCATTGGTATCGCTCTTTTATTTAAACCTGAGGCGCGCGACCTCAAAAACAGGAGCGTCCGCATTCACTGCGACATCTGTTGTGCTCTTGATTTTTTTATACAGTCTTCGAAGCGGAATGCTTGCTGCTATTGTTTGCCTAACCGTGCTAAATTGTATTTTGGACTACAAAAGCTGGCGTCAACATGTACTGATTCTGGTTGCCACATTGCTGCTGATTTCTATCTCGGCGAACATTTTCGGATTTTCCAATCCGCCTCAAATAGCAGTTACGCGTACAACAGACAACGCCACAAATAAGGCTGCCAAAAACCTGGACGTAGAAAATCTGACTTACACCACGACCAAGGAGGGATCCATATTTCATAAGTTGAAACTTCACGAGGTGAGTGCATCCAACTTTTTCTATGCGCCCTTCGTGAAAGGTGCTCTGTATTTTCTACTGCCGTTGCCCGTCAATGGATACGTAAATACTATGGATTTATTTCACAAGATAAGCACGTTGATCTATGCAACACTTTTCACACTGCTTTTAATTGGGCTATACACCATCGCCGAAAATGGTATACGGGAAGAGAGATATTTATTGCTAGTTAGTGCAATGTTGGTGGCAATGCTATTGGGTGCCGGCCCGCTTTTACTTCCGCGTTACCGCATTATGGTTGCGGCATTTTTTCTACTAATTGCAGCAATTGGTTGTTCTCGTATATCAAGACATGCACTTGTGGTGAACATTGGTTGCTCGGCTGGCGTGGTTGCAGGCCTCGTTATTTGGTATGACGCGTTGTACTCTGCGCTACAGTCCATAATTTAAGATGCACTTCAAACACGCCCAATGACATTCTGGTGTAATCCATCCCCTCTAAACCTAGCTAAGTAGGGCTTGGGAAAATCTGTCCAAACTGGCATGATCTAGGGGACTTAGATAATCTCTGACATATGCCACTGCTGCGGCGCTGGCAGTCGTATAGGTAGCCTCATCGAGTTCATGCAATTGCATTAGCGTTGCGATCATCTCGCTATCTGTCCGCACGTTCCAGTGGAACGGAATAGCGCCTATCACCGGATCAGGTGGTACAACATCACCAATCGAAAAGTTAATCACGGGCTTCCCGCGCATCATGGTTTCCAAGGCTACGGTAGACGAGACATACGCCGTCACTGTGCACCATTCAAGATTCTCCTGCAACGATGTTTCAGAAAAGTCGTGAGCGTTTTGTTTAACCCAATCCAGAAGCTTGGGAGGAAGAACCGAGAGGGGAAAATTAATATGCGGCCGGATTCCCAGCTCAAGTTCGGGCATTCCTTGCACGACCCGACGGCAAAATTCAATCGATTGAATTAATTCGGCTCTGCTTGAAGATAACGCGAGCAACATACGTTTAACCGGAGGTGGGCGGCGAGGTAGCGGCTCACCCCATTGCTGCCGCAACGAGAACCCCTCGATGAATATTCCGATCGGATAATTGCCTATTTCCTCGAGATAGCTTTTTGTTATCTTGCCCGTTGTAACAATTTTTTCGGGGAGTGGGGTGCGTTCTGCTTCGCCGGGTTCGAACAGGAAGGATGCGTGACGCGGCGTTATCGAGGTATGTTGATAACCGACTAGTCTCGGCCTCTCGATAGTACGAGTTACGCCGAGAACAATCATTTTCTCTATCGATTTATTTTCGAAAGGATATACAAGAGTTTGGGGTCGAAATGCGTTTACGAAACGAATAATTGCACGGTACACCAACAGGTGATGCTGGTATCCGCCAACCGCCAGGTCATCCATGAAGGCCTCCCGAAGCAGCCAAATATAATCCGCGTGCTGGTTGTTTTTCACCTTGAATTTAGGGTTTATTCGCCATTCGCGTAGAGCTGCACCAAGAGCCCAAAGAAAATCGCTAACACGCAGCATTCTGAACAACACGGCATAAGAAGGTGTGTCGGGATTTTTTTGGCTATTGGACAATTCACGCGTACGCCGGGAAAACGGCTGGTAAACATAAGCGAGATAAATAGCTGATGTCGCTTTTTTATCTCCATACAAAAGATGTGGGAGTGTGCCAAAGTAACTGTCGATACTTCCACGAACTATTCCATCGACGTACGTAAATAGGCAAAGATCAGGCGCATGTGGTATGTGCAGGGATCGATACGGGCGAAAAGCCATTACGACCCGGGCCGCCTGTAAAAACTGTCGAGCCAAAGCGCTGAGTGCGCCTATAAATCTTGTCAATTGACGCCACTTCCAGGCGGTCCCCGAAAAATGAAAATTTTTTGTCCCCAATAACGATTTGATCGCTTCCATCTGCCCTTGACTAGCGCCCACCACACTCAGGGTACTAGTCTCTGTTTGCCGAGCTATCTGACACACCGCACACACCTGAATGTAGCGCTCCCCCAACTGCGAGGAAAGCATGTTTTTCGCAGTTGAGGAATGAGCCCACCAATGAAGGTCGCCGTTATCACGATTTAGCTCGCCCATCCAGGTGGAAAACTGCTGAAACCATTGACCGCCAGACTGCTCCAAAGCGGCTAAAAGAACCGACGATATAGAAGTCTCTTGCCGAGACTTGCCTAGAGCCCGGTGTGACGATAAATCAATGCACGTATTTCCCAGCCCGCGATCTATCGACACCTTCGAAAAAATGATGGTTTTCATAGGAATCGCTGTAACAGGAAACCCACCCCGCTCACCAACATGTAGTGCCCAATCAGAGAATTCAGCGCAGCAAGGTTGATTTAGATAGAACGGAAAAAATCCTATCTACTGCGGCGTACTTGACGTGGCGATTGTCGGCACGGAAATTAAACGGGTTGTAGCACAGCACCATTTCAAACGAGGGAAAATAGAATATCTTTCCTGGCTGGCTTGCCACTACATTATTCACCGCAGCGCGCAACAGGCATTTGTTGGCGAAGGATTGAGACACTACGTCGATATCCGAGAATGACGCATAGGAAGCCACAGGACTGACCGTGAACACTATTTTGACTGCGGGGTTTATTTTTTGTAAGGTACTCACCACTTGAGTGAGTGCAATTACGTTTTCCTCAAAGCTAAACTCACTAACCGAGAAATCTTCTTTCCTTGCCCGTAATATGGTCTGCGGGGGAAGGGTGGCCCACACTTGGCCTGTTGCTCTATCCGTCCATGCCTCATTCTGTCCGACCGTGATGATCAAAACATCGCATTGTCCAAATGCCTCTCTAGACGCCCTTCGGTGCTCCAATACAGCGGCGTGAGCTGCTTCGCGACTTGGGGAATAAGATGCTCCCGCTTCGCGCAAGGGATCAAACCAACCCTGATCCGTTTTTTCCAGGAAAACCGGATAAGAAGGCTCAGCAGAATAAGACACTATCTGCAGAAGGTTGGGTACGGTATACACTCGCCCCCAATTTGCAGAGGCGGTTAATACATCTTTCTCTGTAGTTACATAGTTGTACCCCCGACCTCTCATAAAGTAGGCAAACTCTTCAGCAAAGCAGGTCCCGATTGATGCAACTGCCGTAGCAGGCGTTAACCCCAGTCCAGAAAATTTTTCGCGCGTAGCACTATTTAGCACTTTATAGAAATTGGTACCTACTGGGTATATCTGAGTAGGAATGAGACTGTGCTTCGCAGACCCAAGCTGAGGGCCGGGGTTGTGCCTGCGCAAACTTTCCAATAAGTCCTTGAAATAGCGTCGTGCCACCTTAGGAATTAGCGCTACAAAAAACGAGCGAAGAGCACTCATGATCAACGCAGCTTTCGTATAAACCATCGCATGGCGCTTACAAGGATGGGCGGCAGTAACAAATTCATAATATAAATTAGTCGAGTCCGCAAATGTCCCCAGTTTCTTGGCAGAAATAGATCTTTAAAAGGCACGATGAAATAAGTGCCATAGTTGGTCGAAGAATCCATATTGGACGAAGAACCTGCGGATGGAAACGCCTCAACGGCAGACGGAACTTGGCTGTTCACCGAATAGTACGCAAAATACAGGGAGTGACGACGGCGCTGAGAATTTTTTGACACCGGTTCAACGCCGTGAAACGCTGTGGGAGTACACGCAAAAATTACCGCCCTATTGGCAACGCAGCTAACCCGTTGCTCCACCGTCTTTCCCGATGAGTCATAAAGATAAAGTGAGCCACCATCTTTTTCCTCCCAATCGGGACTGAGATACACCACCAAATTCAGCACATGGGGTATCTGCAATGAACTGTGGCGGCTATGGTCTACATGGCTGGCCAGTATGCCCCCTGAGCCAACTATATGGTAGTAACCGTAATCAGTGTTGTAGTAAGGGTCTGGTATTAAACGCTTCAGCCCCGTCAATCTTTCAAGATAACGCAGCATCTCAGGAGACGCGAATTTTGCAGCGATCAGACTTATCAACGGAGGAACGTCATCGCCAGTACTGATCGTCTTGTTAGTCTGCAAGGTGTCGCCGAACAATTTTTTGAAATTGACTTCCTTGTCCACAAGCTCGGCCTGCAATTGTTTCAACACAGATGGTTGGAAAAATTCATCAATTACAAGGTGACCGTAGGGCTGAGCGCTCTGGTAGGCCTCTGACGCCTTGGCGGCATCTGGCAAGCTGAATATATCGACCGCATCTGAAAATACGATGCTCAACAAATCACTGGTATTGTTCGGCAATGTCTTGTTGGTGGCATCAGAAGAAAGGACCGCTGTTGACATAAATTTTGGCCTATAAATAACAAGTGAAAATTGGAATGCTCGGCTTCCGCAAGGCAAAGGCAGGTTGTTATTCCAGTACTTTGCTCAGAAGGCCTTTTTGCTCTGGATCCTGCCGGATGTATTCGAGCACCACATCAGCCTCATGGGGCTCGTTGACAGACGGGAGGCTTGGAGCGACTGGTACGGATTGGAGGCGGTAGTCGTTTTCGAGAATGCGCATTTGCTCGATAAATTCGGCCAGCTCTACCGGGGCACTCGGCAGTGAAGTCAGTTTCATCAGGAACTCCTTGCGATAGGCGATGATCCCAAGAATCTTGCGGACAAAACCCTGCTGTTGCTCAAAACTGCTGAACGCCGGTGTTCGACGAAAGCAGTGCATGATGCGGCCAGACTGGGAAACTGCGCATTTCACGAACGAATGGCGATCAAGCTCTTCCGGACTTTCAATCGGTCCGGTCGCGTTCCAGGCATCGCCCCCCGGATTTGACCGCATGGCCTCAGCGAGGGCATCCACATGGCGAGGCAAAAGCAGCGGTTCGTCGCCCTGCAGCAGCATCACATGGGTGCAATCTATATCCTTGATCGCCTCGGCAACACGGGTCGTCCCGTTCTTGTGCGTATTGGCAGTCATCACGACCCTGCCTCCAAACCCCTGAATCACGGAGGCGATTTCCTGGTCGCACGTTGCGATTACAACTTCAGAAATTGCAGTGGAAAGCAAAGCCCGCCGCCGCACATGTTCAATCATCGGCAAACCGTGAAACGGGAACAATATCTTTCCCGGAAACCGGACGGAGGCCATGTGAGCAGGAATTACCGCAACAATTTTCATGGCTGTAAACGGCTTATTGCGGAAACACGCCGCAATCGACGTTGATGTTTTGGGCAGTCACGGCGGAAGCAGCATCGGAAGCAAGGAAAACGCACATGGCGGCAACCTCGGGGCCCGTAGGCAGGCGCTTGAGTGCTGCGTTGTCCACCCCGAACTTCGCGATAAAACCTGCGCCGTCGCCTTTGGCTGGACCGTGCGGACTCTTCAGCGCCTGCAGCAATCCGTCGGTAGGAATCAGCACAGGGCAAACACCATTAACACGTATACCGCGGGGTCCCACTTCCTTGGCAAGGGACTGGGTAAGCCCGTTCATAGCGAATTTCGTCGCAACGTAAGCCGAATTATTGGCACTGCCTCGTTTGCTGGCAATGCTGGAGATATTGACGATGCTGCCACCGTTCCCCATGGCAGAGATTGCTGCCTTGCAACCCCAGAAAGCACCCTTTAGGTTGGTCGCGATGATGTCGTCAAGAAAGGCATCGTCGATCTCGGCGATGGGCCGCCATTCTGAATAGCCTGCGTTATTGATGAAGGCGTCAAGGCGTCCCGTTGCATCCACCGCCATCTTGACCAACTTCACATGGGCGGCTTCCTCACGCACATCTGTGGGCACAAAAACTACCTGGTTGCCGAAGCGTTTTGAAAGTCCCGCATCCTGGCGCGCGCCTACAAACACGGCATACCCGGCGTCAACAAACGCCTCGGTGATGCTTAAACCAATACCGCGATTACCACCCGTGATGACAACTGTTTTTTTACTCATGGTCCTGCCCGGGAGAACCCGGTTCTTGAAGTGTGAAAGCCCGCTTGCCTAAATGGTCATGCAGGAGAAGCCACCGTCAACAGCGACTTCGGCTCCTGTCACAAAGCCTGCGGCATCTGAGGCAAGCCACAGCGTTGCACCCAACAATTCAGCGGGCTGCCCAAACCGTGCCATTGGGGTGTGACCAAGGATAGCCGCCTCGCGCGCCGGCGTGATGAAATTCTTGCGATTCCAGTCAGTAGGCAGGAAGCCCGGGCGCAGCGCATTGACCCGCACGCCCTTGGTACCCCATTCGCGTCCCAGATTCTGCGTCAGGTTAAGGATGCCGGCCTTGGCAATCGAATATGTGAATGCCTTGGAAAGGGGGGGGCCAGCCGATGCCGATGAAATATTGATGATGGACCCTTTGCCCCGGTTCACCATATAGCCGCCAAACACCTGGCAGCCTAGGAAAGTACCCGTTAGTTGGGAATCCAGTATGGAGTACCACTCATCGAGCGAGAGATCCAGAAACGGCGTTGGGCCATTGGTGCCCGCACCATTCACCAGGATGTCCAGTTGGCCGAATTTCGCGAGAATGACGTCAAGTGCGGCTACATGCTGCTCTTTCTTTGACACGTCAATTGCCAGTGCAATAACCTTGTCAAAACCTTCCGCCTTGAGCTCCGCCTCAACAGCCTGTGCTTTTTCAAGGCGAAGGTCGAGTATTGCAACGGCGCAACCCGCACGGGCAAAGCCTCGAACCATCTCGCTGCATAGGTGGCCGCCCGCACCGGTAACGGCTGCAACCCGGCCTTCAAGGTTGAATAATTGATTGAGATAGGTGTTCATGATTGCATCCATCAACGCATCGTTTTCATCATTTCCTGCATTTGTGTCGCCCATTTCCAGAGGACAAACAGGTCGGACCCCAAAATTGCATAGTTGTATCCGAGGTCGAACAGGAACTTCACTGTTTCCGGGTTTGCATCGGCGACTTGCGTTCCACAACTCTTGCCATGGCGCTCGCAAGCCTGGATGACTTTGCGCGATGCCTCAACAACAAGGGGATGCGTCGTCTGGCCAGGCACACCAAGCGAGCCGGCGATATCCAGCGGGCCAACCATGACGCCGTCGACCTCATCAAAGGCAAGAAGCTCTTCGATATTTTCGACACCTTTTATGGATTCGACCTGTAGCATAAATGTAGAGGTCTGGTTCCATTTCTGGATGTACTCATCAAAATCAAACCCGTAGGCCTGAGCTCGATTGACCCCATATGTGCGGCGTCCCATCGGTGGATACTTCACATCGCGAATCAGTGCCTTCACCTGGTCCGCCGTTTCAACCATCTGAACCAGCAGACCATCCGCACCCGACTCAAGCAGTGGTTTAAGGTAGTCGTTGGAATGGGAAACAGGACGGGGAATACATGGCACGCCCTCACTCTGGCTCGCCGCGATGATGCGCTGACCCTGCTCTATCGAAATGGTGGAATGCTCCATATCAATAAACATGAAATCGAACCCGGCGCGGGCGAAAGTTTCGGTGATTGATGGATGCGCATAGGAAATCCAGCCCGCAAACAACCGCTCACGGTTGCGCAGTTTCTGCTTTAGGGCGGCGCGCTTTTCAAATATTTGATTCATTTTTAGTCCGCCTAGTGGCTTGAAAGAGTGACGAGGCGATGCCTGACAGGGCCATCATAGGGTCTATAAAACGGGGGGCGGGTCGAATAATAATATTGATTCCAAGGACACAAGCCATCCACCAAAATCTTGTCGTCCGCAAGCCACGGATAGTCAGTAAACCTGGTCACCGTACCATCCGGTAAATCTTTTTCTTCGCGGTTACAGCAATAAAAAAGCAACTCCCGCTCGCGTGCAATGGCCCGCATGTCTTCAAAATAGGCTGCCACCACAGGAGGATTCATCTCCTGCATGGAAACAATGTTGATGACAAAATCGAGCGGGCATTTCCCCAGTAACTGGTGGTCAGAGGCTTGCACAGCAATGATGTGCGGAGCACCAGTTGCAATGAACCTGGGCTTAGCCAATGCCCGCACTAGCCCCGCTTCATCGACGACCAGGTCAACAGAACTGGCGAAGGCACTGTCCCCCATCCAGAGTTTCAAGTACCAAAGATCGACCAGCAATGTCTTGGTCAGGTTGACCAGCACAATGCGTCCCGCAGAGCCGCTCGCAAGCAGCAAAGTGGACATGGAAGCAAACCCATCGCCAATAACGCAGCCCGTTGCATTTTTGTTAAATTTTTCGGGTGCGCTTGCTTGAAGAAAGGCAATGGTTATTGCCTGCCGGAGCACATCCAGGTCATAAGCTCGCTGCTGCCGAAAAGTTACCTCATGGGCAAGTGCATCAATGGCACTGAAGCCGGGATATGGCTGCCCAAAACGGCGAAGACGGCGCTGCAGAATCCGCGAAAGCCATAAGCGCGGGCCCTTCTGCAGTTCCGAGCGTCCTCCAAATCCCTGCAGCCCAGCAAACTCCTGTCCATTAAATTTGAATTCGGAGTGGAATTTTTGCCAATGGGAGCTGGCGGCAACGTCCTCCTTGATGGCCTCTTCTGCTAGGTGACTAATTACCGCCTGACCTGAGAACATTTATTTGGCCTCAAGCAAAGCCTGGACAGCGGGATGTAGATGTAACAAGCCAACAAGTACCCCGTTGTCATCAACAACGGGCAGATCCCATATCTGCTTTTGCTCCATCACATCGACCGCCTGCACCAAGGTGTCCCCCGGTTTAATCGTCATCGGTGAGCGGATGGCATGATCCAGTGCGTCATCCACAAAAAAGGCTGAAAAGGGCTTCTGCACCTTCAAAAGCTTGCGGCGAATATCCCCATCAGTAAGGATACCCAGCAACTTGTTATCGCCGTTGACAATGCAGGCAATTCCGAGGCGGGTTCGCCCCATTTCTTCCAGGGCTTCCTTAAGAATGACCGCCTCCTTGATGACCGGCACTCGCTCAAGGCTCATCATCACCTCATTGACCAGCATGGTTTTATTTTTCGGGGTGGACATTGTCTTCTCCAAATTTCTCCAGCATTTCAAGGCGGAACTCGTGCGCCGCCTTCGCCTGGCCCAACACATTTTCAAGATGCTTGATATTCATGACCGTATTGGCATCCGACATCGCGTTGTCGGGGTCATTGTGCGTTTCCATGAACAACGCGTTGATGCCACACGCAGCCGCAGCGCGGACGAGGTAGGGAATGAACTCCCGCTGACCGCCCGAGATATTGCCCATTGAAGTCGGCAACTGGATTGAATGCGTCGCGTCGAAACAAACGGGATATCCAGTCTTGGCCATGATGGGGAAGCAGGTGAAATCGTTCACCAGCATGTTGTACCCGAAGAAAGTACCGCGATCCGCCAGCAAAATCTGGTTGTTGCCTGCGGCCTCGATCTTGCGGACCGAGTTTTTCATATTCCACGGGCTCATGAACTGGCCCTTCTTCAAATGGATGGGACGCTTGGTCAAGGCCGCAGCGCGAAGGATGGAGGTCTGGCGGCAGAGATAGGCCGGTACCTGGACCATGTCACAGACTTCACCGGTTGCGGGCCCCCATGCAGGGTCAGAAAAATCGGAAACAACCGGAATACCGAACTCGTCCCGTATGTCCGCCAAGATGCGTAAGCCATCGTCGACACCCAGGCCGTGATAACTGTCTGGCGCAGACCGGCAATCCTTGTCGTAGCAGGACTTATAGATCCAGGAGATGCCGATCTTCCTGCAGATTTTCCCGATCGCCTCAGCCATCATGAAAGCGTGATCACGACTTTCTATGGCACACGGGCCGCCAATGAAAGCCAGAGGCAGCTTGTCCCCAATCCTGACTTTGTTGACTTTGCCGTAGCCAACCTCGATTATTTTATTAGCCATGAAAACATCCAGTTTGAGATTTGAATACGAAACAGGAGGGGCCGGGCCATGATGACAATGTGACAAGGTCACCCTGGATTACCAGCCTCACTAACTCTGATTTTCTGAGCCGAACAGAAATGTGTCGAGAATTCGCCAAGGCCAAGTTCATCGACTGAACATCGATTATCTCACCGCTACGGACTAAAGTTTGCGTACAAATGGAGCATTGTTTAGCAGAGCGCAGATTGACGATACCAATCTCACGATCAAACTTCGTGCTGTAGCGCTATTTGTCTGTTAGTTACTAACAGCACACTATTTCAAGACAAACTGGAACTGATCAGCCAGTTACTCGGGCAACGATTACTGCATTTAAGGGCATGAATCTCCCAAGCCCCGTCAGCGCTCTGGCCCAGTTTATTAGTACACGCTTCAAGGTACCAGCGGCAGTGTCGTTAAAGTTTAGGTAAACAAATGAGAGATCCATGACTTCGAAGCCTCCTAGTTTCAGCTCCTTGGCAACCAGTTCAGGTGTATAGCTTCTCACGTGCCCCATTCGGTTATGCATATGGTGGCAGTTGGGGCACTGCAAAGTCTGCGCCTTAAGATTCTCGTAAAGAGGCACAGTCACAATGAACATTCCACCTTTAACCAAGCTTTTTTGCACGTCAGCGTAGAACTTCATTATCTGGGAGGCTGGAATATGCTCACAGACCTCCAAAGCCATGATCACATCAAATGTCTCGTTAACGGCATCGATGGCCCCGTTAATCGTCCGCACAGCCGGGAATTTTTTCTCCAACTGCTCCAGCATTTGTTTTGAAAAGTCCATCGCAACGTACTCACGATCTGGCGACTCTTTAACCATCGGTATGATTTCTCCCCAACCACTGCCTATGTCAAGAATCTTGCCTTTTTGGGGCAACCGACTTACGACTTGGCGTAAGCGCCTTAATCGAAAATCGGGAATAGTTTCATAAGTTGCCATGTCTGCCCACAGCGCCTCTGAACTCAAGTCAGGCAGCTCTGGCAGTGCACCGGGCAAATACGATGCGGATAAGAGATCTAACGAATTTAACGAAGCCAACTCTGCCCGTCGGTAATCGCTTTGAAAGGGGTCCGTCTCTTGAGGGTGTGAAGTGACACGATTGGAAGAGGTCATAGTATTTACTTGTTGAGATGAACGTCAACCCGTCAATTCGTTGGTTTGGCCGGTCCGGTGAGCGTTAGAGAGCGAATTACGACCGCCAACAGCAAGTTGCAATCATGCAGTCGATATCAAGCGAATCTGAACTGCGGCTGTCGGTCGGCCACATGGTGGTTCAGCAGCCCTCATAGCGCCGACAACCACTTCGCTAACTCTTCTTGGCCTGACAAGATTGGTATTCCGTGCGCCGCACGATCATTTTTCTGCACCAGCCCGTGTGGATCGTAGTACACAGATGGCTTGCCTAATTCCCTCCCCAACAGCGCCGGGGAACTGAATGGCATGGATATTACCGCGGCGCAGCCTTCGATCAGTCGTGAGGCTGCCGTATCGGCACCCACAGCAATGAAATTAGGCAATTTTTCGAGCCCATCAACAGTCTTACGGTACTTCGGATGGGCCATCTTGCCAATTTTGCGCTTGCGTTTCAAGGCCACCGTGCCACCATACTCTGTGACGACGTGGTGAATATCCACTAGAAACTGATTGGCCGTCTTCGGAGTGTAGTACTCAAAGTCGAGTCCCAGGGTTTGATAGCGCGAGTTACGCATGGGCTGCACGTCGAATACTGCTACGGTATTCCGTGGCAACTCTTGCATCTCATCCGCGCTCGAATGAAACCAGATCGGACCGACAACAGTCACGTCAGCACTCTCGCCGACCGCACGGTAGACGAAGTCCGCCTGGTATTCATCCCACACCAAATAATGAGGCCAGTTCATTGCCTGAAAACCAAAAGGGATTAATAAATAATCGCCCTCGCGATCAAACGGTTCACAATTGATGGAGTAGAAATAACAAGTAATTTGCGAACCACTTTTCTCAGCTTCGTAAGTCCAGAGAGGCCGATAAATATAGTTCGAGACATGAAATAGATAAACCCGGGCTAGGCGGTGAGGATGCTGCAGACGCGCTTGGGTCGCGTGTGCCGCCTCATTTAATATAAAAGCATGCCACCATCGACTTCTGAAAAGATCGACCAATGCAAGCGCGCTCGCCGCCACACCCCATACGATCGAGAATATCAATGCCCTCAATTGGACCAATGGCGGGATGGCTGACGGTATTGGAACTACAGGTATGTCATCAACCTTGCTAGGTGCAACGTTCTTGACGCTGTGAGCCAGCGTATCAAGCCCGTTTATTCGCCCGTTCCAGCGCTGATACCAGGTAACAATGTCGTAGCTGCGTCCGTCCCGGCTCAGCTGAGGTAAATTCCCGGCAATGAGCGTGTCAAAATATGCAAACCTCCCTAACACCCCAAATGAGGGATGAACTAATTCCAAGATGGAAGCGAAAATTCGCTTCACGATCGACAATGCCCCGTTGGCAAACATCAACGAAACCAAAACATACCAAGATATCGTCGAAAGAAATCCATTGACAGCGAACCCGTGTCGACGCAAAACCCCCCTCCACTCCGCCGGCAGCGGATAAACCACTGCGGAACCAGGTTTCCCAAGTGAGTAGAGCAAAGCCTTATTGAGATTTAGCCCACCAACACGAATCAGCAGGTACTGCCGGATGATAAGTTCGGCATTCTCGAAGCCAGCGCCAAAAATAAACTGTGAGGCGCAGCGCTCACATTGATTTATAACCGTATTAGTTAGGGCGCCTTTAACAGCGGCAATTCTGTCGAGCTTATTAGATACTTTCAATACCCTATAGCCTCGCATCACGCGCCTTAGGCGTCGGCGTTCTAGTTTTTGTAATAACGTCACGATGAAAGCTATTTGCATGCTTGAATCCGCCACCTATCGTGTCATAAATTGTTGAGTCAGTTGAGCAGATTTATTCAAGTGCGGATTTAACGATAAGTTGCATATTGATTCATGCCCCAAATAAAAAGACTTATACCGCAGACAAAAGGAAGCAGGGCGAGCGTTACCTTGCCAAACGTTAACCAATTCTCGTCGAGCTTTCGAGCTCACCTTCGCTGCCAAGTGTTGACTTTGTCCGATCGATGCCTGCCGAGCAGCAAGGCCAAGCTCTGAGAGTCATCTACACTGGGGCTTACGGAGCCGGCAGCAGATTACAACTCTCGGTCTTACAAATGCCAAGCCATGGTAATCGCATCAGGCGCAGACCGGTACGTATGGGAAGTTTCGGCAACTACAAAGCCCACCTGCTGGTATGCCCTAATGGCCACGTGATTTTCCTTGCTAACACCCAACAAAATTTGTCTGGTATTGCGATGATCCTTGAGCCATCCTGCACTCGCACGGAGCACCTCTGCCGCGACGCCTTTGCCGCGATAAGCAGGATCGCCGATCAACACACCCATTACGGCATAGCCTTCGACCAAGTTCACCGGTTCATACTTGATATTGCCGATATGTAAACCGTTTGCTCTATCGAAAATACCCAGAAAAAGAATATCCTTGCGACCAACACGATCTAGCACATACGCTTTAAGGCTGGATAAGTTTTTATTTGTTGCGGCAGAGATAATGAATTTTCTTGCCTCTTCGTCGCTAAGCCAACTGAAATACCGCTCCGTTACATCTTGCTCTGCGAGAGATCGCAATAGAAAACGTTCTGTGGCAATCTCGACTGGGGCTGTCATCTGATACAACTTACTCAGTTGGACCTAGGAGTTCGATCTACTCTCCCGTTTCATGACGAAAATACCAACGCGACCCGTGTGGAAAATAAATGAATCCGACCGATTCTCAAAAAACTTGTCGGTCATTACAGTCAACGGAAGGCAGTTGGGGTAGGAGCCATAATCACAGATCGCAATAATCCCACCAGGACTAAGCTTCGACCAAATGAAATTCAACAGAATTTCTCCGCTTTCCAGCGTATCACTGGCCAGATAACCAAAAGAGATCGGATTCTTGACAACATCGTACGTCTCACAGATGTTCCCCTTTACTACTTTAACGTTATCGCAATCCTTGAACGCGCTCAGCACTTCTTTGTAAGAGTTATTGCTGAAAGTGCCATCCCACCTGTGATCCAGCCCATATTTAGACTTGGGAATACCAGCGAAGCTGTCGAAAAGCCATACCGGTTTTTTGCCATAGTGATTAACGGCCTCTACAAGGACTGCGCCAGATCCACCGTGCAAAGAGCCGAATTCCACAACATCTCCTTCGACATGAGATGTCACGCGGATAAATTGAATGAGATCAAACAGCTGGGCGTCTGAAATCATAGATCGAGCCCGCGCTCTGGCTCGGTCAGCGATCCCTTTAAAAGGCTCTTCCTGGTGAAACGGGCTATGGGCTTCAGCTCGATCGTAAATTACCGGCATCCGGTTTATCTTGTTTTCGATCAGATGCCACATCGCGGCTTTCATGTCGTGGATTTCTTCCACGCACACGACTACCAAAGTATTCTGGTCGTCTTTAAGAGACTCGATGGAAACGAGACTCTTCCCACCACAGTCATATTCAATAAACTGCTTGCGCCAGTCACAAAGAATGGGATCCGAACCACGTTCCCGCAAAAGCCTGTAAAGCCACTTCATATTGTCACCGAAGCCGTAAAGTGCCACCGATGAAAAGGGTTCGGCTTGAATTCGCTGCAAGAGACGCTTCACAATCGACGGTATGTAATCGTCCAGTACTGGGGGAATGTATTCTTTTTTGATCGTATTTTGCATTTGGTACTTCATTCTTAATTTGTGTAGACTGAGTTTAATGCAGTCTTTGTCGCATTGGCACCGCTTGGGCGCCCCTAATCATGGCTACCCGGATATCTGATTTTGGTAGCCCATTTCTGCGCATGAAAACCGAGTCCCTTGGCAAAGTCTTCGGTCTTCAGGTACTCAATCTGCGCTCCGAAGGCGGCTTTTAATTTCTGGAGGTCAGAATCTTCCAATCGCGGCAGGTAGATGTCCTGCCAGTACTGGTCTTCCAATACGGCATCCTCGCTGACCATGCCGACCCGCTTCAACTTCTCGAATATCGCCTGATAGACGGAGCCACTCTCCCTGATATCGTGTTGCAAGGCGAGGACGAGCAGTTTTTTTCTGCCAACCAACTCGACGGATTCGCGCGTATTTCGGGTTACGTCATGTACGTACTTGATCAACGGATCCGCGACAAAGATGCATTCGTACATTGGGGACGGCGAGTTGTCGCGAATTAGCATATGCACGGCCGGACGGAGATGGAGTTTCTCGTCGATCAGGAATGGTCCTGAAGACCCCGTCAAATTCGGGATTCTTGATCCGTGCGTAAGGAAAATCGTGCTCGCAAAAATGCGTTCTTCACCAACCAAAACTTCGACAGCCTGCGCGTTACAGTCGATGTAAATCCGGTCGATCGATGTCGAGTACCTGACTTCGACATCGGATGCCCGCAAGATCAAATCCACTTTTCGCAGCATCTCGGGCGCCCCACCCCCGACGTAGTAAGAGGTGGGCCTGGATTTGAAGAGAAAATCCATGATCGCTCTTCGCAGGAGAGCCGGGAAGTCCCGCGCTTTTCCCCGCAATGCCCCCTCCTTGATTGACCCCACCAATCTACCGAAAGCGTCATCGTAGGGCACCCTCCAGCAGCCACGCATGGGAAGCGGGAAAACCCTGTACTTGCGCAGGACAGCTGCGACGTCCCACTTGAGAACGTCCTTCATGAAATCAAAAGCGAAAGGATCGGGCAGGAAATAATGAATGGCGTTTTCGACGTCGTGCAGTCCGAAAATCTCCAAGGAGCGCCAAGCCCCCCCCATGCCGCTTTGCCGATCAAGCATCAGGACTGATTTTCCCGAGAGGCTCTGGTAGACCGCTTCGAGAACGCAGATCATGCTCGTACCGACGAATATCATGTCGTACTTCGTAGCTAGCTCGTCGCGCCTCATACCAATACCTTCGATCTCCCTACTGGCGCCCATTCAATGACCGAGATGGGTAGAAAGGGGTTGCTTCCCAAGACGTTTTTTCGTGTTCGAACCGAGATTTCTCCCCGCTCTTGACCTGCCTCAATGATGGAAGCAAGGTTGCGGGTGTAATCATTCAGTTCCGCATAGCGCCTGCACATCATTCCGTGGAGTGAGTCCATTGCGTAAAGCTCGTAGCAGGGCTCGAAGTGAACTACCGCCCTTGGGTTAAGCTTGCTGAGGAAGCCAACGAAATCCTTTGAAAGCTCTGGAACATAGTGGGCGGCATAAGAAGTAAAAATCACGGCATCCTCGGGAATCCGGAGGCCGTCGATTTTCATTTCTCTGAAATCGCAGTAGCCGACGGCCATCGACTTGTTAAGTGAGTCGGCCAGAATCGAAATAAGTTCGCGACCGCTCTGGGTGTATTCCCCCGCAAGGAGCGGGAGTGCAGAAAAGCCCTCTCTTTGACCGAGCGCTAAAAGCTTGGAACCATAACCCGCGCCGAGTTCGACAAGGCAACTTGCGCCGTCGAGGTGAGGCCTCAGGACATCCGCAAAAAGGTCCAAGTGCATGTCCAGCAACTGTCTTTCGGTGGCAAGATAGAACCCCCCCATGTCATAGCACGGCATGAGTGTGTCGACGTCGATAAGTCCCCGTTCGATTTCGACGAGCGTGGGGTTGGTCAGGCCACGAACCTGTTTGAGGAGCTGCCCCCACTTATCCTGATTAAATTCACGAAGAACCTCCTTCTCGGTCTTGTACTTGACCGCAAAGGACTCCAGCGATAGAAGCCTTTTGGGCCAATCTGTATATTTCGGCAAATCCTCGAGGGCAATTGGCGTGAGGCCGCGCTTGGCTCTGATCATGAAATTGAATCGGATGTGGGGATCGACTGCAGGCCGGGATAGTTGCTCAATGTTTGACCTCTTGAAGGCTTGCCATTTGGGCCCATACCTTTCGAAACGCGCTCACAAGCAGATCGACATCCGTGTCCGCAAGTTCATGCATACACATTTCAAAACCCAAATAACTGGTATCGTGAAGTGATTCGGCCACCGGGCAAATGCCTTTTTGGTAGCTGACCTCACGACGGCAAATATCTGAACTCCAGGGAAAACCGTTTGACCCGTAGGCCATTTTTTGTTGGTACATGGGTAACAGGTGGACGCACGCATAGCCTGCGGCCAGACCGGTAACCCCCTCTGCTTCCAAAGCCTTAACAATTGTTGCTCGTTTAACTCCTAGCTGTTCGGTGTCAATTACCAGCGGGTAGATGTAATAAGCGTGCGTACAATCCGGCCTTACGATGGGCGTACGCAGTCCTTGCAAGCCGGCTAATCCATGAGTTAGGCGCTCGGCAGCACGTTGTCGGCTTTCTACAAAACCCTTAAGCTTTTTTAGTTGCTCAATACCTATAGCGCTCTCTACTTCACCGAGGCGAAAGTTATATCCCAGCATATTGCGTAGATCAGTTACGCCTTTGTCGCCCACTACAGCCTCCGCGTGATTGCGAATGAGTTGCAACTTCTCCGCCAAAACATCGTCATCAGTGACCAAGATGCCACCTTCACCTGTGTGAATGTGCTTGTGATAGTTGAGGCTGTAGCCCCCCACATCAGCCAAAGTACCGGTGAATTTATCTTTATAAAATGTGCCGGGTGCCTGTGCGGTATCGGAAATCACCTTAAGACCATGACGTTTTGCTATGGTCATTATCCTATCCATGTCAGCTGATTGACCAAAGATATCTACCACCATAATTGCCTTGGTGTAAGGCGTGATATTGGCTTCAACAGATACGGGATCGAGACAAAAGGTGATGGGGTCTATATCTGCAAAAACTGGAATGGCATTCCAATGCAAAATAGCAGTGGCACTGGCGCACATAGTCCAAGGCGTGACGATTACCTCGTCACCGGGCTCAATACCTATCGCACCTACAGCTGCAATTAATCCAGAGGTCCAGGAATTTACAGTTATTGCATGCTTTACTCCAAAGTATGTCTCGCACTTCCTTTCGAACTCTTGTACCTTGGGACCCCCGTAGAAATCTGGATCCCAACAGCCTAAAAACTGAGAAAGGATCCCACTTTCAACTACCGCCTTTACAGCTTCGACCTCTTCTTTGCCGATTGAGTTGTATCGTTTAAATGGTTGTTTGATAGTTTTTGGGCCGCCGAAAAGCCCAAGTTTTTCTGAAGTCATTATTTTTCCGATTTAATAATTTGGTATGTTGCCGAAAGTGTTGTTAGCGCCTGACGTCCTGTGCATAACGTCGTATGCGCGCCCGAAAGGCTGGCTGCGAGCTGATCAACAACATTCCACTGATAGCGATCCAGCCCGCTGGGTATCACTTCGGGTGTTGTCTGTAATACGTTGTAACCTGAAAAATTGGGATCAGCCTGTGCAGGCTGCCACGCAATGTGTTCTCCCCCTTGGTCATACCTCAATCGACCCGAACGGCTTAGCAGTTCTATCGTATAGTGGGAGTACGCTTCTTCCCACGCAGCCTGGAATACTACCTTGCCGCGCTCAAACTCAACCTGCACATCAGGTTCCGAATCTTTATTATCCCAAAGGCGTCCGGCGTCCAGCACCTTGGCCTTCACGAATTCGCCGAGCCAAAATTCCAGCAAATTAAAGAAGTGCGAACCGTTATGCAAAAAACCTTTCGAATACCACGCGCTACCTTTAATCGGAGCAGAAATCGCTGCCGATTCAATCCGGTTTTTTACTTCTATGGCTCCCGGATCTGCTCGGCGCATATAGTTTACGAAGAGCTTGACCCCCGCACTTTCGCAATCTTCAACCATTTTGCGCGCCTCTGACAGGTTGTAGGAAAGCGGCTTTTCACAAAGAATTGCTTTGGGCTTTGAATGCAGAACCGCATGGAGAATCTCGCTATGTTTCTCTGTGGGCGATGCGATAACAACTACGCTAGCAGCGCCTGCTTTCAAAGCGCTTTTTATATCAGCATACGCGGGCTGTCCGTAATGCCGCTCAAAAAGTAATCTCTGCGTTGGGGAAGGATCAACTGCACCCAATAATTCAAATGCAGGATGCAGCGAGAATGCCCGTGCATGGGTGTACACAGCATTGGCCGGATCCAGCTTCAGATCGTAGCCCATGCCAATTTGGCCTAACCCTATTACGAGGCACTTTTCAGGCATTCGAAAAACCTGTTGCTTCCTAAGGTTTTTTAAGTAAAAGCTGCAATTGCTTTATTTCCGGGTGTGGAAGACTGCATGCCTTGCCGCCGGGCGGAATAGAGCTGATTACTTTCTTTTTTGCCAGCAAGCCCACCACCATTGCCATGGATTCGCACCCCACTACTACATCAGCCTCAGCTGTTTCTTCCAGCAGAGTTTTGTCTCCGCCCATTTCTATCGGCAAGGTAGTATTGTTGATCGCCCAGTCGTACTTAGTTTTACTCTCTGATGGGTGTGGGCGAATTTTAATCTTGCCGACGGTACAGCCGAGTGCGTTTACATTTCGCAGGAAATATCGCAAGGCATCTTCTTCTGTATACCCCCAATAACGTTCGTCGCCATACTGAAGCAGTGCATGCTCCCGAATTGGTTCACAAACATAAAGAAACGAACATTGCATTGCATCAGGCGGGACAATGCTAATTTTTTTGATTTCCAGCTTCAAATCCTCAAAATAAGGGTTTGGTTCCAACACGATTTTCACACCCGCAAAGCATGCACGAGCAATTTTTTCAGCTTCGACATCCCCGACCCAGATTTCATCTGGCCAAACAGCAACGCCTTCCTCTTGAAATCTTTCTGCGAAATTGACCCAGTGATCCAGAAATGCCACGGCCTTCTTACCACCAGCCTTAGCCAGCTTTATAGCTTGTCGCTCCAAGCTGGATTGCCAACTGGTGCTACACAACACCCAATCGCTTTGCTTGATAGCATCGGCTAAAGACATGGGTTGGTGGCCCCCGACCTTACGTTGAAATATCTCCTTTGCCGGACCTTCAAGCACCAGGCAATATGGCTCATCGCACCGGCGCAACCAACTGCTCAGAATTTCCGCGCCGCCTGCATCATGACTGACGGCTGCGATCATTTAATTGCATCTCTCATGTATTGCCTTTACGCACTACCGCCTGATTGATTTCCACCCAGTCCGGCATGCGCCGAAGCAAGCGCACAACATCCAGGCAACTGAACAAAGGATTAGCAGGCTCAAAATATTCGATGATTTTTTTCAACAGCTCATAGTCTTTGGGTTCATCGAGCGTCAACCCCAGCTCAGGCCAATGAATTTCAGGCGGTGCCACCAAATGCACGCGTGAAAATAATTCCGGATGATTACGAATGTGAAGCGTGACATGCTCACGATCGAGTAAATCGTCAGTCATGGCCGCAGAACGCTTTAGCGTATCCAGGCGAAATACTTGTGTATCCATACCGTCCGGGTAGCTTCTAACTTGAGCGTTGCTTACGTAATCCGAGTGGTGCTCCTTAAACATGCGGATAGTTTGTTCAACAATTTCCGGATCAATAATCGGACAATCGCCTGTAATCTCGACAACGACATCTGCACCAACCGATTCTGCAGCGCCAATGACACGGGCCATCACATCATCTTCACTGCCCCGATAACAACTAAGACCCAGTCGGCTAGAGAATTCTTCCAGGACATCATCAGTTGCATTCACAGTGGTGGCCAGCACAATGCCGTCCAGCGAGGTTACCGAACGGAGCCTATTGACGAGATGCTCCAACATCGGCCTACCCGCTGCCTGCATCAGCACCTTGCCGGGAAGTCGGCTGGAGGTCATGCGAGCTTCGATGGTTGCGATTATTTTCATCTCGATTCCGATGGAGTCACTGGGACTCAGGAAAGCTGTCTTGACGATGAATCTAAACTAGATTTCATGCTGTGAATCTTTACGCATTAGTTCGTGCCGTGGATGTCCTTGTGCAGAACTTCCCCCAAGCTTATCGCACCAACTCGCTTTTCACTGCTGTCGCCATTTTAACGTCCTGGTTAACGACCCGCCCCACTATTGAATCTATGTGCTTTGGTGCCAATCCAAATCCGGGACGCACACTACGCACTGAATCACGCGTAATTATGTCTCCTGCCTTCATATCTTTAACGAAATATAAAGATCGTCGAAATTTCACATTACCCTGCTCACTGGACTTGCGTCCATAGTCGACTTTGCCCAGCGCGGCCCATGCCGTGCGACTGTCTTTGCACAGTGCAGCCAGTTCGGTGGGTTCCAATGAAAAGCTGTCGTCCGGCCCGCCCCCTCTCCGGTTCAGGGTGAAGTGTTTTTCGATGATTGCCGCCCCCATTGCGACACTTGTGATGGCAACGGTGTTGTCCAGCGTGTGGTCTGAGAGACCCGTCACCAATCCAAAGCGTTCAATAAGGTCGGGAATAGTGCGCAGGTTGTAGTCATCTGCCGGCGCTGGATAGCCACTGACACAGTGCAGGATGGCAAGTTCTTTGCAGCCGCCTTCAAGTGCGGCCTCAATGGCCTCCTGAATCTCGCCAGCATCTGCCATGCCGGTGGAGATGACCATGGGCTTGCCAGTGCCGGCCACATATTTGATCAATGCGTGATCAATGACTTCGAAAGATGCGATTTTGTAAGCGGGGGCATTGAGGCCTTCTAGAAGATCGACGGCCGTATTGTCAAAAGGCGTGCTGAAGATAGTGATGCCAAGTTTACGTGCGTGCTCAAACAGCGGGGCGTGCCATTCCCACGGCATGTGGGCTTCAGCATATAGATCGTACAGTGTGCGACCGTCCCACAGCCCACCATGGATACGAAAGTCTTCTGAATCGCAGTTCAGCGTGATGGTGTCGGGTCGATAAGTCTGCAATTTGACAGCGTCCGCACCGGACTGCTTAGCTGCTTCGATGATTTTGAAGGCGTTTTCAATATTGCCGTTATGGTTGGCCGACATTTCGGCAATGATGTACGGCGGGTATTCAGCACCAATATCACGGCCATCAATCTTGATTAGATAAGTCATGGATCTTTTCCAATGTAAGTTTGTATTTGTGCCCGTACAGTTCAAAGAAGGCCGGGAAGCGGATGGGGTCGCAGACCCGTATCAGATCAAACTGACTCGCAATACTACGTTCCACGTCCAATTTGCTGGCATCAGGTGTGCGCCGGGGATAGTAGGTCGGCACCGTCGCTATGTCTTGTGACTTGGGAATAACGGTATCAAACTCTTGAACTGCAAGGTCAATCAACTCGATCTCGGCAGTGAAAAGTCGTTCGTTAATCTCATTCCAAAGCGCATGTTTTGGCACGGAGAAGATCGCTTGGTGCCAAATTCTTCCGGTATCAACTTTGTCTTCTGCTTCTATCAAACTAAGGGTAATATCTCGAGCGCCCTCGATGATCTGCCAAATATGCGGACTCCATCCCCGCCCCAACGGCAGGTTGCTGGCGTGCAGCACCAAAGTGGCCCTATACACCGCCCTCTCGGTGGCACTAACAATTTCAGAGCAAGAAACTAAAAACAGAATCTCACCACCCAGCAGCTCTTTCCTTTTGTGAACAAGTGAAATCTGGTGGCTTTCACGATTTTTGTCAATCCATCGTTGAAGAAACGCGTTCACGGGGTGATTCTCATCACTGCATAGAATTGAAATTCTCATGAATTCTCCAGCGCTGACAAATGGGAAACAAGACTTGCGGTACCGAGGCCGTCAACGATGTGCGCGGCTGCAATGCTCATATCGTGAAGCGCGCGAGGGTCGGCAACAAGGGCGGAAAGTACCTCGCATGCCTCAGGCACAGCGGATGCTATGTTCAGTGTTTTTGCCGCACCCGCGCCCTGAAGTGCTTCAGCGATCGCTCGTTGGTTATCCGCCAATACCACCAGCAAGGTAGGCAAGCCCAGGCAGCAGCGCTCCCACGATGTACTACCCGCAGCTCCAATGGCGAGGTCACTATCGGCCATGCATTGGGCCATGTCATTGATATTCACCTGCACTTCCGTCGGCCAAGGCATGTCTAGCGCCAGCGCCCGAACCTCCTCTAGCCACGAAGCTTGTAATCCCATGACCACAGTTATTGAGCAGTCTGGCGGCAATCGGCAGCCTCGTAATGCTTGCAACACTTGCCCTGTAGTATTTGACTGATCCACACCGCCCATGGTGATAAGCAGTTGCTTGATTACAGGGTATTGTCGGCGTTGCAGGCTGTAGGCGCGCAGCAAGGCAAACTCGGGGCGCAGCAGCGCATATCGCGGGCCGGTCAGCACTTTGCACTTAGCAGGCACCAGACTCATATAGTCTAGCGGCGCACGACCCAGGTTTTGATCAAGTAACAAGTCGCATTGATGAGCCCGGTCTGCCAAGTCGTCAATGACCATCAGTTTCTTGAAATGCGGCCGCAGTGCATCCTCCCACCGCTGGTCCAGCGCGTAATGGTCGATCACCAGCCAGTCCGGTTGTAGCTTTTCCACAAGGGTGCGAGTTTGCTCTGCGTCCTTTTCCCAGGAAATACCGAGCCAGCCTTTATAAAAGTGACGTTGCCTGCTATCACTTTTATCTCCTTCGGGGGCTCCCACCTGGGTAGGCTCTGTTGGTGCGGGCAGTACATCTACGGCATAACCGCGTTGCCGAATGAGGGCCAGCAAGTTGCCAACGAGCTCGCGGCTTAGAAAGTAGCACTGTGCGCCCTGCACAGCAAGCGCGTCGGCCAATGTCAGGCAACGCATGACGTGGCCGGAGCCAATTTGTAGGGATGCGTCAACGCGGAAAGCAACTTTCATCGGTCATTCAATTCAAACGCTTGAACCCGCTATGGCAAATTGACCCCTTCAAAAGGCTCATGACGTCACGACCTTCTTCACATTCCTTGATAAGGCCGAAAATTGGCTCCAGTGCTTCAAAGAAGCCGCTAACCACCTCGGGGGTATGCTCGGTGCAGACGTAAACGCTGTTGCCAGCCAAGTAGCCTTTAGCGAGCATTTCTTGTGTGATGAGCGTCTTGTAAGCTAGCGCACTTGCACTTTGAAAGGTAAAGCCTGTAAGCGCCGGCAGGCCCCAATGATCGACCTTGAGCCCGTGCTTGTCTGCCAATTTTTGCCAGCCTTGGCGAATCTGGTTTCCTGTGCGGGTGATGATGTCCCACGATTGCAGGCGCTCCATGACTTCCAATGTTTTTAATGCGGCAGATGGTCCGATGCGCTCAGTCCAGAAGGTGCTACTGATGAACGTCGACTGCGCAGCCTCCATGATTTCACGCCGGCCTATAGTGGCGGTGATAGCATAGCCATTACCCAGCGTTTTACCGAAAATTGCCATGTCGGGCTCCACACCGTACATTTTGTGAAGGCCCCCGAAGGTTTGACGAAAGCCCGATGTGCACTCGTCAAATATCAAAACAATGCCACGATCTGTAGCGAGTTTGCGAACCTTGTGCAAGAAGTTGTTTTCTGGCCCTTCGTTGCGCACGACTTCCATCTTAATGACGCCGATGTCGTAGGCGTTGACCAGCGCTTCGAGTTCGCCGAAGTTGTTGTAGTTGAACGGAAACACGGTCCCGCGCAGATTCTGCGGCACGCCCTTGGGCTCAAGGCCAGGCAACAAATGTCCTGCTAGGTTTTCGTCGTCGCCCAGGTTGGCAGACAAATACCAGTCGTGCCAACCGTGGTAGCCGCAGACGGCTACTTTGTCTTTGCCCGATGCAGCGCGGGCGATCCGAATAGCCACCGCGTTGGCCTCACCGCCGGTGCGCGCCAAGCGGGCCATATCAGCCCACGGATGAATCTCAACCAACTTCTCGGCCAGGTAAACCTCTTCGGGACAATTGAAGGTGGACATATTGCCCGCAATCACAGCTTGCTGTACGGCAGAGTCCACTTCCGGCTGGCCATATCCCAAGATGTTGGTGCCTACGCCCATGATGGACATGTCGATGTACTCGTTGCCATCCATATCCCAGACTTTGCAGCCCTTTGCCTTGCTGAAGTACGCAGGCCACTGATCTGGCAAAAACATTTCTGCTCGTTTGGACAATAGCATGTTGCCGCCAGGAATAATCTGCTTGGCTCGCTTCCAAAGTTTTTGGCCTGTGCCCATAGTGGCTCCTTCGTTACGTCCAATATGTTGATTGGTATAAAAAATTCCAGGCTGCTGCTGCTGCAGGTCCAGTACATCAGTCCATGAAAAATCACGGCTTGGGGCGAAGTGTTGAAACACTTTTTCTATGACACTAAAGTCAGCAAGCTCATCTACAGTCCAGCGCATTCCAGAAAGATCTTTGCTGTGCTGCATCGAAGCTGTATCAAATCGCCCCGGCGCGCGCAAATAGGGGGTGACATGCTCACGGTCATAGGGTTCACGCGTTTGCTGACCAGCCTGCTCAAGGGCCTTAAAGGTAAAGACCTCAATGTCAAGACCATCCGGGAAAGTGGGCGGGCTGATGTTGCTGAAGTAATCTACACCAGCAGTTTTAAAGCCGCTTATGACCTCATCCACCAAGACAGGGTCAACCAGGGGGCAGTCCCCCGTGATGCGCACGACCACATCGGCCTTGTGCGCTTTTGCGGCATTGACAAATCGCTCGAGAACGTCATCTTCACTGCCTTGCTCGCAGGCGTAGCCAAGCTGCTTAACGTGAGCAATCAACGGAAGATTCCGTGGATCAGTGGATGTTGCCACGATGATCTGATTGATCTCACGAGCCCTGGACAGGCGAGTCAGCAACAGCTCAATCAGTGGCACGCCCTGAATCGTTTTCATCACCTTATTGGGCAGCCGGGTTGACCCCATGCGGGCCTGAACAAGAGCAACGACTTTCATGACAGCACCCAACGAGCGGGGTTTATCAGTTTTTCATCGGTTAGCTGCATATCGGGAAAGTCAGCTGGCTTTAGCAACGTTGCCGCACTGATGATTTGTGCCAGTTGGCAGGGGTTGTCAGCACCTACCACAACGCGGTAAACGCCAGCCAAAGAAAGCGGGTAGGCCAGACAAGCCTGAAGGGCTGAAACGTGATACTCCGACAGCCATTGATACCACCTGTTCCAGACCACAGGCCACTGCTCAAACCAGACCGGCAAGGCCGTCCGTGGCATAAGCAACAAGCCCTGTAAAAATGCAGAACGCGTATGAACCTCAATACCTTCGGCGTCTAGGCGTTGCAGCCAGCCAGAAGATACCAGCCGTCTGTCAAAGACATTTAAGGGTGCCTGAATCAGATCAAAAACGTAGTACTGGCATAGAGCATCAAGCTCTGAAGGTTCGTAAATTGAAATGCCAATTTTTTCGACTTTCCCGGTTTCCCTTAGCTGCAGAAGAGCTTGATAAATTTGTCTCCCATTTGCCTTCAGCAGCTGGCCTGGCCGATGAAGTAGCAGCCCGCCAAGACGCGGCACCTTCAATCTCGCCAGCGATGCATCCACGTGGCTTGCAACCCAGCCTTGTATATCCGTACAGTCATCGGGGACGGCAGGCAACTTGGAGACGACATGCCACCCACCAACACCAGCTTCACCCAGTCGTTGCTCACTCTCACCATAGGCAATGGCCGTATCAATCGTGTCCATATTGGCCGCGCGAGCAGTCGCAAGAATCCTTCCAACAGTGTTGGCCGTAACCTGGCCTTCGGCATTCGCAATACCGTAGGCTAGACCAAACTGGGCGGTGCCGAGCGCCAGCTTCATCCGAGCAGTTTCAGAAACAAGGCTATGACCGAATCCTGCTGTTCATCGGTCAAATCAAAATACAGCGGCAAGCTGAGTGCCTCAGCGTAATAGGCGTTGGCCTGCGGGTAGCCAGCGCTCACGCATCCTAGCCGCTGGTAAAACGGCTGCATTGTCACCGGGATGTAATGCACTTGAGTAATCACGTCTCTCTTGCGCAGCTCCCCCATAAATGCCGCGCGGGTCGTGTTTGCAGAGGCAAAATCAATGCGTACCGGGTAAAGGTGATGGGCGCTTGCATCACGCCCGACTGTTTGGGCGGGGCGGATCAGACGCGAGTTTGCAAAGGAAGCATCGTAGCGCAGGGCCAACGCTCGCCTTCGCGACACAAAAGCATCGAGCTTTGTCATCTGCGATATGCCCAAAGCGCACTGTATGTCGGTGATGCGGTAGTGAAAACCCAGCTCTTGCATCTCGTAATACCAAGGATTAAAGACGCCATTGGTGTGAGCATTTCCCGGCAATTGATAGTCGTCCGAACCCTTGTTGATTCCGTGGCTGCGTAAACGCAGGAGCTTTCGGTAGGCTTCTTCGTCGTTGGTAGTGATCAAACCACCCTCTCCAGTGGTAATCGACTTCACGGGGTGAAACGAAAAAACGGTCATCAGGGAGTATTTGCAGTTCCCAACCATTGATCCATCCACGTAACGAGATCCAAGCGCATGCGCCGCGTCTTCGACAATCGCAACGTCGGCGCTGTCTGCCAAGGTTTTGATAGCCTGCATGTCGCAGGGTAGCCCGGCAAAATGCACTGGGCTTAGGACGCGGATTTCAGGATGCTCCTTCAGCATCTGCTCTATCGCAGCAGGCGAAATATTGATGGTTTCTGGATCCACATCTGCAAACAAAGGCTTCGCTCCAGCGTATAAGGCGGCGTTCGATGTGGCCACAAAAGTGATCGGGGAGGTGAGCAGTGCATTGCCAGGGGCAGCACCAGCAGCCAGTGCAGCGATGTGAAGCGCTGCGGTCCCGCTCGACACCGCAACCGCATACCGGGCACCCACATAAGCTGCGATTGTTTGCTCGAACTTAACCACCATCGGCCCTTGTGTCAGCGCATTGCTGCGCAAGCAACGCACCACGGCCTCAATATCGTCTTCGTCGATGTGCTGGCGACCATATGAAATCATGCTCACATTGAATCCGTTCGTGATTTTTGTTCGACAGCCCTCAGCAACTCCGTTGCCCGACCCGCCAGTTCCTGCTGCCGCAATGCATACAGGAACCGGTGCGCATTCCCCAGGCTCCTGCCCAAAATTGCTTGCGCCTTCTCATTGCTAAGGGACATATCATTAGGACGCGCTGCCACCAGTTCGGAGCCAACCAGACTATGTTGTATCAGCAAGTCCATCGGCAACGAAAACTCAGAAGCCACCATGCAGGCAAACTCATATTTGGACAGGCGCTGGTCACCTACCAGGTTAAACACGCCACTGGCCCCCCGCGTTACAAGATCATGCGATGCCAAGGCAAGCTCATCAGCAAGGATGGGCGTGAAAAAAACGTTGTCGAACAGCGATAGCATTTTGCCACCCCTCAGGCTGTAGATCAGCCAATCGGTGAAAGACTGTCTCGATGCATGACCCCATCCAAAAAAATTGGTGCGGACAACCAGCGCGCCGGGATGGGCCTGCATCACCGCTGTTTCGGCCAGTGCTTTTGTCCTGCCGTAATGATTAACCGGCTCAGGTGGCTCGGTTTCAACAGACATGCTTCTGAAGCCGGTAAAAATGTGGTCGGTGGATATATGAACCAGTGCAGCACTGCAAGCTGCAGAAGTGTGCGCAACATTCCTGGCGATTTCCACGTTTGCCTGATGGGCCTGCTGCGGAAACAGTTCGCATCGGTCAACACTGGTCAAGCCGGCAGTGTGAACCACCAGGTCCGGCGACAAACCCCGAAACTCGGAAAGAAGGCGGGCTGGGTCATCCAGACTCAGAGGTAAGGAGTCCACACCAGCAAGAGTCACCGAATGCTGATGTGTTCCAAGAGTGACCGCCCAGGAATCACGTAACGCACACGCCCAGTTAAGCGCGAGCAAACCGCTACCGCCAGTGACAAGAAGGCGACGTTTTTTCATAAACGACCAGCACCTTGAATAGTGTTGGCTTGCAATCGGCCGCCGCCACCGCACGCGAACCTGCCATTTTTCAGGTTGTAAAAGACGGTAATCATTGCGGTGCCTCCACCATAGCGGCCATTTTCTGGAACCCCGGACTGTTAGCCAGCAACTCTTCATATGAGCCTTGTGCCACTACACGGCCATTTTCCAGTTCAAAGATCGTGTCGCATGCTTTTACCGTCGTTAGGCGGTGGGCGATGAGGATGATTGTCAGGTGTTTGCCTAACTCGCCGATTGCCTCCATCACCGATTGTTCGGTGGTGTTGTCCAGCGCGCTGGTGGCCTCGTCAAAGATCAGGACGTCAGCATCCTTGTACAAGGCCCTGGCAATGCCGATCCGCTGGCGCTGCCCGCCGGACAACCTTACGCCACGCTCGCCTACCATTGCATCGTAGCCATCGGGGTTGGTCTCTATGAATTCGGCAATATGTGCCTGCCTAGCGGCATGGCGAACCCGCTTCACGTCTATTTTTCCCAGCGGCACGCCAAGTGCGATGTTCTGGGCCACTGTCGCATCGGCCAGAAATATGCTTTGAGGCACATGGGAAATGGTGCGCTGCCAAGCTCGTAGCTGGGAGCTGGAAAGCGGACATTCGTCAACCAGAAACCGGCCTTCCATAGGACTGATAAGGCCCATCAACAAGTCGAGCGTCGTGCTCTTGCCACTACCGGTGCTTCCTACAAAAGCGACCTTTGCGCCCTTTGGAATAGTCAGATTAACGCCATCCAGCACCCAAGGGCCGGCTGGCGAATAGCGAAACCTGACGCCTTCAAAACGAATTTGACCGTGAACACGCAGCGGCTCTGATGGCGGTGCCAGCAGTTCATCCGCAACGGGCTGATCGAGCAACTCAATGGTCTGGGCCAGAGAAGCCTGACTCCCGCGAATCGTTGCCCATGCGTTGTAGGCTTGCTGCAGAGCGGGCAGCAGCCGTTGTGCGCCAAGGGCAAGAGCGCCCAACACCGGCAAAGCGGTGGACATGCCCCCAGGCTGCTTGCTTAAGCCATAGGCCAGAATTGCAATCAGAACCATGCCTAGCGACTCCATCAAAAATCTGGGGCTTCCCCCAAGAAAGAGGTTGTTGCCCTGGGCGTGCCTGAGTTGCTGGCTGGCCTGATGGAATACCGTGCAGTAAACCGGCTGTGTTCCGTCAAGAAGCACGTCCCGGATCCCGCCCAGTCCTTCCTGAAGGGCCTTGACGACCTGAGTCTGGCCTTCGGCAATTCGCTGTCCGTTTTGCTTGAGTTTTCTCTTGGTGAACATTGAGATCAATCCGTAGGTGCCCCCAAAAGCCAGCAAGGCCACCAACGCGATCCAGGGATCTATTGCCACGAGCGCCAACGTAATGGCCAGCAGCAGAACGACCGAACTGACGAAAGTCAGCACCTGGTTCAAAACCGATACCGCAGTGGCAACTTTCACGGTGATACCGCTGATCATTTCACTGCTGTTGCGAGAAACATGTACAGAATAGGGCTGATAAAGCGTGCGGCGATAGATGTCCAGGCTGAGGTCGGCCCCGCTACCGAACGCGAGCCGCGTACTTGACCACAGCAGTATCACCCTCAAACCACCAGCAACAATTGCGGCAAGCGCAAATGCCACAGTGATGGGAAGCAGCAACTGGCCTGCGGTCGTCAAGCCTAGGGCTTGAGACAGCCCGGAAACACCCGGATAGGCATGCACGCGCTCCGGCGCCGTCAATACCGCAAGAAAAGGCAGCACCGCTCCAAGGCTCACCACTTCTGCAAATGCGCTAAAAAGCATCAGCGCCAGAAGAAGGAGAAACTGACGCTGGCGCCGACTGCTCAAATGATGCCAAAGTCTTATCAGCAGCAAATTTTGGAGACCATTTTTCATGATGCACTCACAGCGGGGCGTCTGACCTCAGACCGCCAGTGACATTCCCTGAAATATCAAGCTCATTGCGTAGTTGCTCAATTTCACGGCTCAAGGTCTCATACTCAACAACTTTCCTTTTCAGGAAAGTAGCAGTGAGATTCGCCTTTTCGGAAATGCCGGTAGCTGTCAGCAAATACGCATACGCAAGCTTGTTGTTGCTGTTGCGGAAATTCTGGACCTTGACCAGCCCTTTTTCGACAAGAGCTTTAAGGCAATAGTTGGTTTTTCCCAAACTCATGCCAAGTGTGTTTGCCAGAGTACGCTGGTTAATGCACGGGTTTGCCTGCAACACCCGAAGGACTTCAAACAGCGATTCGTCAGCGGACATGGGGAAACCACATTGAGGTTATTTCTTCTACCAAAGCTGAGTCGCTTCGGGTCTGCAATACAACATTGTTCACACGTTGAACGCCGTAGTTTAGCGTGTTGAAGCGGCCATGCCGGGAACTTTGGGTCAAGGCGCCTGGTTTCGCGTTGACGAAGGCTAGAATTGACAAGCAGCAATGGAAATATCGCTGATAAAAGCCATAAATGCCATCGTCTCTATCAAGAAGCGATGACATAAGGGCAGGCCGAGACCGGTCATAACAATTCACAGCCGGGCTGTGACAGCCGTAAATATTAGAGCGGGAACTGTATTGATGCCACGTCACATATTTCGCAATGTACTCATGTCAGACGATGGGGTACCCGCTTGAAGCGCCTATTTGATTTGACGTTCGCCATTGCGCTACTCGTTGCTCTTGCCATTCCCACTGCGCTTGTTGCCCTGATGGTTCGCCTGACTTCCCCGGGACCAGCACTGTACTGGTCTGATCGAGTGGGCAGGAACAACCGTATTTTCCGGATGCCAAAATTTCGCAGTATGCGAACTGGTACCCCTGAAGTAGCAACCCACCTGCTGACAGATCCTGGAAGTCACCTGACTCCGATCGGCCCCTTTCTCAGAAAAAGCAGCTTGGACGAATTGCCACAGCTCTGGAGCATATTGACAGGTGACATGAGTTTTGTTGGGCCGCGCCCGGCCTTGTTCAATCAGGAGGATCTGATTGCCCTGAGGACAGAGTATGGCGTTGACAAACTGGTTCCAGGCTTGACGGGTTGGGCCCAGATCAACGGGCGGGACGAATTGCCAATTCCCGAAAAAGTAGCGCTGGACGTTGAATACCTGCGCCGCTATTCAATCTGGTTTGACCTGCAGATAATGTGGAAGACCGCAGCGCATGTGCTTGGCCGTCGCGGCGTTTCACACTGAAGTCACAACCTGCGTGCAAGACACTAAAACCTGATATCTGATAAAGCCTCACCGGATTTATCCTTGGCTGACAGTTTCGGTGCAACTCCGGCAACAGGCCACTGGATAGCGAGATCCGGGTCATTCCAGGCTATGCAGCGTTCTAGCGCTGGAGCATAGTAGTCTGTGGTTTTGTAAAGCAGATCAGCACTCTCGCTCAACACAAAAAATCCATGTGCCAGACCGGGGGGAATCCATAACTGGCCAGGCTCTTGCTCAGACAGTTCCATGCCGAACCAGTTGCCAAAGGTTGGCGAGCTAGGCCGGATATCCACGGCAACATCGAACACTGAACCCCGGACAACACGAATGAGCTTTCCCTGCGGCTGGCCCGTCTGAAAGTGAAGGCCGCGGAGCACGCCTTTGGCCGAACGGCTGTGGTTGTCCTGAACAAACACAAAATCAGTGCCGGTGGCCGCATTGAAATCACGCTGATTGAAACTCTCCAGAAAAAACCCGCGCGCATCCCCAAAAACCGGAGGCTCAATGACCATCACGCCATCAATGAAAGTCGGGGTGACCTTCATGACAGGCGCGGCTCCTGCAGAAGACGAAACAAATACTGGCCATAGCCATTTTTCGAAAGTGTCTCAGCCAGTTTTGCAAGTTCGCCATCGCTTATAAAGCCACTACGCCACGCTATTTCCTCCGGGCATGAAATTTTGAGGCCTTGTCTTTGCTCCAGCGTGGCGATGAATTGGCCCGCCTCCAGTAGGCTGTCATGCGTTCCAGTGTCCAGCCACGCATAACCCCGCTTCAAGATCTGGACATGCAGGCGGTCCTGGTCTAGATAAGCCTGGTTGACGGCAGTTATTTCAAGCTCGCCACGCGCACTTGGCTTGATTGATTTGGCGATATCAATGACCGTCGCATCATAAAAATACAGACCGGTCACCGCATAGCTGCTTTTGGGTTGGGCGGGTTTTTCCTCAATGCTGCTGGCTTTTCCGTTCTTCCCGAAAGCCACCACCCCATACCGCTGTGGATCCTGTACGTGATAAGCAAATACCGTTGCGCCTTGTGGCGAGGTGTCGGCGCTTTGAAGAAGCTTCTGCAGGTCGTGGCCGTAAAAAATGTTGTCGCCCAAAACCAGCGCACTCGGTGCGCCGTCCAGAAACCGTTCACCGATGATGAACGCCTGCGCAAGCCCGTCCGGGCTGGGTTGCACAGCGTATTGGAAATTCATGCCCCATTGGGAGCCGTCACCCAGCAGTTGTTCAAACCGCGGCGTGTCCTGTGGTGTGCTGATGATGAGGACTTCGCGTATGCCGGCGACCATCAGCGTGCTCAGCGGGTAATACACCATCGGCTTGTCATAAACCGGCAGCAGCTGTTTGCTGATGGCGAGTGTGGCCGGATGGAGCCGGGTTCCGGAGCCGCCTGCCAGCACAATGCCTTTACGCTGTTTCATAAATCGATTTCAGGTGATTTCGGCCAGCATGCGATTCACGCCTACCTGCCAGTCAGGAAGCTGCAGGCCAAAATGTGCGCCTAGTTTATCGGTACAAAGACGCGAGTTATGGGGCCGCGCAGCAGGGGTAGCGAACGCCGAGGACGGTACAGAATCGACAGCCGCCGGCGAGGCCTTCATGGCATGGCCCATTTTCTGTGCCTGCTCCAGTACAAACCTGGCATAGCCATGCCACGATGTTTTACCTGCTGCTGCGACGTGATAGATGCCCCCTTCATGTTCTGCCTTGCTACGAACGCTGCGCAGCATGTGCGCTGTTACATCCGCCAGCAAGTCGGCACCGGTAGGCGCACCAAACTGGTCATTGACTACCGACAACCGTTCACGCTCCCCAGCCAGCCTCAGCATGGTTTTTGCGAAGTTGCTGCCACGGGCTGAATAGACCCAGCTGGTGCGCAAAATCAGGTAATCGCTGCAGTTTTCGGCAATTCGCTGTTCGCCTTCCAGTTTGGTCCTGCCGTACACCCCGAGCGGGCCGGTGGGGTCGGTTTCAAGCCAGGGGCTGTCCCCACTGCCATCAAAAACGTAATCGGTGGAGTAGTGAACCAGCCAGGCCCCCACCGATTGCGCAGCTTGCGCCAGCAATCCCGGCGCTGCAGCATTTACGAGGTGTGCGTTATCGGCGTCGCTTTCCGCCTTGTCGACGGCAGTGTAGGCAGCGGCATTGACGATCGCGTGCGGCCGGATGGCATGAACCGTTTCCGCAAGCCCGGACAGATTTGCCAGATCCCCGCAAAAATCGCTGCTTCGCCGGTCGAGCGCAACCACCTCGCCCAACGGTGCGAGGCTGCGCTGCAACTCCCAGCCGACCTGCCCGGTCGCGCCCAACAGCAATATCTTCAAGCGGCTACCTTTTCAGCATTGCCATAGTGCAGGTCTGTCCATTCGCGGTAGGCCCCGCTCTGCACCTGCGTTACCCATTCAGGGTTAGCCAGATACCAGGCCACCGTTTTGCAAATACCGCTTTCAAAACTCTCGGCCGGCTTCCAGCCCAGCTCGTTGCAGATTTTTCCCGCATCTATGGCATAGCGGCGGTCATGCCCAGGCCGGTCCTGGACGTGCGTAATCTGCGTTTTATAGCTGGTGCCGTCCTGCCTGGGCTGCATCTCGTCAAGCAACGCGCAGATCGTGTGCACGATGTCGATGTTCGGTTTTTCGTTCCAGCCACCGACGTTGTAGACCTCGCCGGGCCTGCCTGCCTCAAGCACCCGGCGAATGGCGCTGCAGTGGTCGCCCACGTACAGCCAGTCACGCACCTGCATGCCGTCGCCATAAACCGGCAGTGGTTTGCCTGACAGCGCATTGACAATCATCAACGGAATGAGTTTTTCGGGGAAGTGATAGGGGCCGTAGTTGTTGCTGCAGTTGGTAGTGAGTACCGGCAGCCCGTAGGTATGGTGATAGGCCCGTACCAGATGGTCACTCGCCGCCTTGCTGGCCGAATAGGGGCTGTTCGGTTCGTAACGGTTGGTCTCTGTAAAAGCGGCATCACCTGCATCGAGGGAGCCATAAACCTCGTCAGTCGACACGTGAAGAAACCGGAAAGCCTCTTTGGCCTCGTCAGGCAAGCCGCCACGATAGGCCCGCACCGCCTCAAGCAGGTGGAAAGTACCCACGATATTGGTCTGGATGAAATCCTCCGGGCCATGAATCGAACGGTCTACATGTGACTCTGCTGCAAAGTTGACGATGGCTCGTGGGCGATGGGCCTGCAAAAGCGCCGCGACCAGCGCTGCATCGCCAATATCACCTTTCACAAACACATGCCGCGGATCACCATTGAGCGACGCCAGCGTCTGCAAATTGCCGGCGTAGGTCAATTTATCCAGATTGACGACCGGCTCGTCGGACTGCGCAAGCCAGTCCAGCACAAAATTGGCGCCTATAAAACCGGCGCCGCCGGTGACGAGAAGCATGGAGTTCCTTGTTGACGATGCGGTGGGTGCGGCGGGAATTATCCCACGCACCCCAAGGCGCCCTGGTGGCTCGCCCTCCCGTTCGTCAGAAGTGGATCCCGCGCATCATTTGCTGCATAGCCACCGCCTCAGCGGACAACTGCGGCTTCGCGGATTTATCACCCTTGGCAGCGGACGAGTCCGGGAACATCCGGAAGCTGGTGTTCATGGCGATCTGTGCAATACGCGGCACCAGCGCATGCATGACCTGGCCGGTAATGCCCAGCCGGGTAGCGATGCGTACCGGTTTGCTGATGCAGGCATCGGCAATCATGTCGGCAGCCTGTTCTGGCGAGAGGGTTGGTACGTTGTTGTACAGGTTGGTCGGTGCAATCATCGGCGTACGCACCAGCGGCATGTTGATGGTGGTAAAGCTGATGCCTACGTCGGCAAACTCGCTGGACGCACAACGTGTCCACGCATCCAGCGCGGCCTTTGACGCCACATAGGCCGAGAAACGCGGCGCATTCGTCAATACGCCGATGGAGCTGATATTGACCACATGGCCCTTGCGCTTGACGGCCATGCCGGGCAGCAGCCCCATGGTCACGCGCAGGCAGCCAAAGTAATTCAGTTGCATGGTCCGTTCGTAGTCGTGGAAGCGGTCATAGCTGGCCTCGATGGCGCGACGTATGGAGCGGCCCGCGTTGTTGATCAGGAAATCAACGCCACCGTGATTGGAAACCAGTTCCTTGATGAAGCGATCGCAGTCGGCCATGTCGGCAATGTCGGCCGGATAGGCGACAAAGTTGTAGCCCTTGGCCTTGGCCTCCTTGCAGGCTTCGTCCAGCTTGTCCTGGTCGCGGCCGCAGATGATGGTGATGGCACCGGCATCTGCGAACTTGTGCGCAGCCGCAAGGCCTATGCCCGATGAACCGCCAGTGACCAGTACCACCTTGCCATTGACGGTACCGCGCAGCGAGCGGTCGATGTGCAGATCGGGATCCAGGTGACGTTCCCAGTAATCCCACAAACGCCAGGCATAGTCCTTCAGGTTGGGCACCGAAATGCCCGAGCCTTTGAGCGCAGCCGTCATGTCCCGGCTGTCAAAGCGCGTCGGGTAATTGACGAAGGTCAGCATGTCTTCAGGCAGACCGAGGTCGGCCAGCACCGCATTGCGGATGCGGCGCACCGGTGCCAGTGCCATCAGGCTCTTTTTGACGCCGCGCGGGATAAAACCCAGCAAGGCCGCATTGACAAACAGGTTCATCCGCGGCGCATGTGCGGCGCGGCTGAAGATGTCCAACACGTCACCCACGCGGTAACCCACCGGGTCCACCAGATGAAAACATTTCTTGCTGATGCCGGTCTTGTGGCTGATGTGGTCCAGTGCATCCACGACAAAATCAACCGGGACGATGTTCACGCGTCCGCCCTCAAGGCCCACGGCCGGCATCCACGGCGGCAGCAACTGGCGCATGCGCTGGATCAGTTTGAAGAAATAGTAAGGGCCGTCAATCTTGTCCATCTCACCGGTGGTGCTGTCGCCCACCACCATCGCGGGGCGGAACACCGTCCACGGCACCTTGCATTCCTTGCGCACGATTTTCTCGCTCTCGTGCTTGGTCATGAAATAAGGGTGCTCGTAGTTCTCGGCCTCCTCGAACATGTCCTCGCGGAAAACACCTTCATACAGGCCAGCGGCCGCAATCGACGACACGTGGTGAAAGTGCCCGGCATCAATCGCCTTGGCAAACTCCACCGTGTTGCGGGTGCCGTCTATGTTGACTGCGACCTGGCTTTCCTCGTCTGCACTCAGGTCATAGACCGCGGCCAGGTGATAGAAATGGTCAACCTGCCCCTTGAGTTTCTTGACATCTTCGGCGCTGACACCCAGTTTCTTGCTGGTCAGGTCGCCGTGCACGGCGATGGCCCGGGCGGCGCTCACACCCCAGTACTCTCGCAGCGCCGCAGCCTTGCCCGCGCTTTCCTTGCGGATCAGGAAAGAGACCGTGGTGCCCTTGCGGTCCAGCAGCTTTTTCACCAGTCGCTTGCCGATAAATCCGGTAGCGCCGGTGACGAAATAATGCGTTGTCATGGTTATGGTGTCTTTCCGCAGAAGGGCAAGTCAAAGCCCGATTCTTGCTTAAAGCACTGAGCTCCCTATTCAGCAAAAACCCGCGCTCTGCGCCTTCTAGAAGCCAGCACCTAAACGTGGCCGCATTCAGCGCTTATATTTTGGGCTCTGCATGGCATGTTCGCCATGCACCTTCATTCCACAATCCTTCAGGAGTACAAGCATGGTCAAGAAACTGCAAAAGATGAGCGCAGACAAAAAATCCGGCCCGCAGCTGTCCGGCGCAGTGAAAGAGTCCGCACAGCAGATCTGGCTGGCTGGCCTGGGCGCGTTCTCCAAGGCGCAGGAGGAAGGCGGCAAGGTCTTCGAGACGCTGGTCAAGGAAGGCTTGTCGATACAGCGCAAGACCCAGGCTGTTGCCGAAGAAAAAATATCGGTGGCCACCAGCCGCATGGCCAGCATGGCCACCGACATCCAGTCAAAGGCCGGCAACCAGTGGGACAAGCTGGAAACCATTTTTGAAGACCGTGTCGCCAAGGCCCTGAACAAGCTGGGTGTGCCATCGGCCAAGGACGTCGACGCGCTGATTGCCCGCATCGACGAATTGAACCGCAATGTGCAGAAGATGAGCGCGAAGGCGCCTGCGAAGACTTCGGCAAAACCCGCTGCAAAAACCCCTGCAAAGCCGGCCGCAAAACCTGCAGCGAAGAAAGCTCCGGCCAAGCGCCCTGCGGCGCGCAAATCAGCCTGAGTCTGACCACAGCTGTTCAAGGGCGACGTCTGTCCCCTGTGATGCATGGCGCCAACAAACTTGCTGCGCCGCAACAAGTTTGGCAGCACTGTCACTGCCCCAAGCTTTCCACCCATGCGCATGGCCAAACCCTCCAGAAACAAACGCCCTGTAAAACCCACTGCGGATACACCCCGCATTGGCCTGGCGCTTGCCGGCGGCGGCCCACTGGGTGCGATTTACGAAATCGGCGCGCTGTGCGCGCTCGATGAGTCGTTAAAAGGCATTTCCTTCAACAGCCTGCACCACTACGTCGGCGTATCAGCTGGCGGGTTTATCGCGGCAGGCCTTGCCAACGGCATGACACCGCGCGAGCTATGTGCTTCCTTTATTGAAAACGGCAACGAGGTGTCCGAGGTCTTCGACCCGGCCTGGCTGATGGTCCCGGCCTATGGCGAATTCATGCGCCGCAGCATCACACTGCCCGGCCTGGCACTGTCGGCGCTGTGGCGCGCCACACTGGGCGGCAAGTCCTTGCTGCATGCGGCCGAAGCGCTCGGGCCTGCATTGCCGACCGGCATTTTCTCCAACGAAGAGATCGACAGCCGGCTGGAGAAACTGTTTTCAAAACCGGGCCGCACCAACGACTTCCGCCAATTGCGCACCCGCCTGACACTTGTTGCCACCAACCTGGACACCGGTGACGCCGCGCCTTTTGGCCAGCCTGGCTGGGACCATGTGCCCATTTCCAAAGCCGTGCAGGCCAGTTCCGCCCTGCCAGGTCTCTTCCCGCCAGTGGAAATCGGCCACCAGTATTTCGTCGACGGCGCACTGAAAAAAACCATGCATGCCGGCGTCGCGATGGATGAAGGCATTGACCTGATGTTCTGCCTCAACCCGCTGGTACCTTTCAACTCGACGCGCGCCCCCGAACTGGCGATGAACCAGCGCGTGATGCGCCGCGGCCTGCCGGCCGAAAAACAGTCGATACCGCGCATGGTCAGCGGTGGCCTGCCGGCGGTGATGAGCCAGACCTTCCGGGCCATGATCCATTCGCGACTGGAGCTCGGCATGAAGCACTACGAACACGCCTACCCCAACACCGACATCGTGCTGCTGGAGCCGGACCATCGCGACACAGACATGTTCCTGGCCAACACATTCAGCTACGGCCAGCGCCGCGAGATGGCCGAGCACGCCTACCAGATGACACGCCAGATGCTGCGCTCACGGCGTACCACGCTGACGGCCAAACTGGCGCGCCACGGCGTTTCACTGGACATGGAAGCGCTGGACGACCCGCGGCGCCACCTGGTAGCCCCCAGGCCTGCGCCTACCCGCATAGGCCGCGCCATTGCCTCGCTGGAGGAGGTGATGGAAGACATCAGCCACGCCATCCAGCCGGCGGTACGCCGCATGGCCTGATGCGCAACTGACTCGCCGTCAGGGCTTGCTGCTGGACTTCCCTAATGCGCCGCCGGCAGCTGCTGGGTTAGAGTAAAGAACATTACGAGGCAGACATTTATGGCGAAAAAAGCGCCGCGCCGGACGGCTGAACGCATTCTTGAGGTCACTCTGGACCTGTTCAACCGCTTTGGCGAGCCCAATGTGTCCACCACGCTCATTTCTGCCGAGCTGGGCATCAGCCCCGGCAACCTTTACTACCACTACCCGGCAAAAGACGAACTGATCAACTCGCTGTTCGACCGCTACGAACGCGCGCTCAATGAACTGCTCAACGCCAGCGACGGTGTTCGTGATGTGGAAGACGCCTGGTTTTTCATGCACACGCTGTTCGAGCTGATCTGGCAGTACCGCTTCCTCTACCGCGACCTGAACGACCTGCTGAGCAAAAACCGGCGGCTTGAGACGCACTTCCAGTCGGTGCTGAAAAACAAGACACGCTCGGTCAAGGCGCTGCTGGACGGCATGAGCCGCGCCGGCGCAATGAGCATTGATTCACGCGAACTCGAACCGACTGCCACCAGCATGGTGGTGGTGCTGACCTACTGGCTGAGTTTTGAGTACGTGCGCGACCCCCGCAATGCGCTGGAACCCGGCAACGCACAGGCCGCCTTGTTGCGCGGCGCCCATCATGTGCTGAACCTGCTGATTCCCTACCTGGAGCAGGGCCAGCGCATGCACCTGCAGTCTCTGGTCGGCGCCTACAGCGTACCGGCGGCAAGCCCTGCAAAGCCCCAATAGCCGTACCACCAGAATCCACACAACAAAAGTCAAACCGAAGGAGACAAAAACATGGCCAAATGGACCGCATTCCCGCACGCCGGCGACTACACATTCGACGCCGCCAGCCTGAAAAAAGGCTGGGCCAAACTGCATCAGGGCGATTGTGAGCCGCTGCCAAAAGACGCAGCGGTGCTGAACGCCTGGGTACTGTTCCATAACGGCGAGTTCCAGAAAGCCTTTGACGCCGGCCTCAAGGCGGGCGGTGACGGCATCACGGTCGCCAACAAGGCGGCCGGCATCTACGCCAACTACCTGGAGACAAAAGAAAAGGCCAAGCTGGACCTGTTCATGGAAGTGGCAGAGCGCGCCGAAGCACAGCAGAAAGACCAGCCAAAAAATGCCAACGCGTATTACTGGCAGGCCTATGCACTTGGCCGTTATGGCCAGGGCATCAGTGTGGCCAAGGCGCTGGCGCAAGGCCTGGGCACCAAGGTCAAGGCCGCGCTGGAGCAGGCCATCAAGCTGCAGCCCAAACATGCCGATGCGCACATTGCACTGGCGGCCTTCCACGCAGAGGTGATCGACAAGGTGGGCTCGCTGATTGGCGGCATGACTTACGGCGCCAAGAAGGACACCGGACTGACGCTGTTCAAGGAAGCGCTCAGGCTGAACCCTTCATCGGCAATTGCCATGATCGAATACGCCAATGGCATGGTGATGCTGGAAGGCGACAAGAAAATGAAGGACGCCACCAAACTGTACGAACAGGCGGCGGCCAGCAAGCCACTTGATGCCACCGAGCGGCTGGACGTTGAAATGGCCAGGACCGAACTGGAAGACTGAGCCGCTGCGTGCGCCGGATTACATAGCCGGCGGATAAGCTGGTGCGTTGCCTGCGGTGGGCCGGTTTCCGGCATGGTCAGTTATGCTTGGCGGCTGCCCTTCCCGCCCGCCCGAATATGCTGTCCTTTTCCCCCCTCGCGCTGATCCGCCTGATGCGGCCGCACCAGTGGCTGAAAAACGCCTTTGTACTGGCCGGCCTCGCCTTCAGCCAGACCTGGCGTTATCCCGCCATTCTGGACCGCGTGCTGATTGCCTTTGTCGCGTTCTGCTGCATTTCCAGCATGGTCTACATCCTCAATGACCTGCATGACCGCAGCAGCGATGCGCTGCATCCCGACAAAAAGCGCCGGCCGCTTGCCAGCGGCGCGGTATCCGTCACGCAGGCGCTGATTCTGGCAGCCGCGCTGCTGGCGGCAGGGCTCTGGCTGACCTGGGGCATGCGTGCGCTGATGTTCCTGCTCGGCTGGTACGTGCTGCTGAACATTGCCTACTCCTGGCGGCTCAAGCAGGTGCCCGTCGTTGATGTGTCCATCATTGCCACCGGCTTCATGCTCAGGCTGCTGGCAGGTACCTGGGCGGTCGGCATTCCGCCATCGCGCTGGCTGGTACTGGCTGGCATTTTTATCGCGCTCTTTCTGGGCTTTTCAAAACGCAAGGCTGAGACCTTTCACGCCACGGCCAACCAGCGTGCGGTGCTGGCGCATTACCCGCCTGCGCTGCTGGACACCTTTATCGCAGTGACCATGACGGCCGTGCTGACGACCTACAGCCTGTTCGCCTCCAGCCCCGAAGCCCAATTGCAGCACGGCGAGCAATTGCTCTACACCGTGCCTGTAGTGATTTTCGGCATGCTGCGCTACACCTACCAGGTACACAGGGGCAGGGGCGAGGACGTGGCTCGTGACCTGGTGCGCGACCCCTGGATAGTGGCCGCCGGCGTGGTCTATGTTGCGATTTTCATGAGCCGCGGATTGTGGTGAAAGAGCCCACACCGCAGGCCAGCCGCCTGCCCATCAAACAACTGCTGCTGGCGCTTGGCGTGATGGCGACCCTCTATGCAGCCGTGCTGCTGGTCTGGGGCGACCGGAAGGTCACGTCGCTTGCGTTGCTGTGGTCATGGACGGGTGTGCAGGCCGCAGGGCTGTGCCTGCTCAACTATGTGCTGCGCGGCACGCGCTGGCGCCTGTGGATGGCGCATTTTGGCCGCGACCTGGGCTGGCGCCAGGGCCTGCGCCTTTACCTGGCAGGCTACACCTTCACGCCCACACCGGGCAATGTCGGCGAAGCCGTGCGCGGCATGATGCTGGCAGACAGGCCGCTGGGCACGACACAAAGCCTGACTATTTTCGGTGCCGAACGGCTGGCCGATTTTGCGTGCCTGGTGCTGCTGTGCATACCGGCACTGCTGTGGGCGCTGACACACCACATCGTTCAGACCCGGCCCGGCCTTTTGTGGGTTCTGGCCGGCGCCGTGGTGTTGTTGCTGGCGCTGCTGGCGTCACTCTTTGCACGCTACAGGCAGCAACTGTTTGCACGCTTCGACTGGCTGCAGCAAGCCTGGTACTGCCTGAGCATCCGGCCATTCGTCTGGTTTGCACTGACCATCACCGCATGGGCGGCGCAAGGCCTGGCGGTCTGGCTGATCTGCCGCGCGCTTGGCATGCATATGCACGTGCTGACAGCGATGGGCTTTTACGCCGTCGCCATGGTGGCAGGTGCCCTGTCGGCGCTGCCGGCAGGCCTGGGCGGCATGGAGGCCGTGCTGACCGGCCTGCTGCTGCTCAAGGGGGTGCCCGCCGACTACGCGGTGGCCATCACGGTGCTGGTGCGGCTGCTGACGCTGTGGCTGGCAGTCGGCATTGGCGTGGTCTCGCTGTTTTATAGTGCCGCCATTCGCAAAGACATCAGCTTCTCATGACCACAACAGACTCCTTTCGGGCCGGCAACGCGGTCCTGATCCGCTGGCTGCTGGCCGCCGGCGCCGCGTCGCTGCTGCTGCGCTTCTGGATAGCGGCCACATTCCCCATCACCGGTGACGAGGCATTTTTTTACTGGTGGGGTGTCTACCCCGACTGGGGCTATTCAGACCACCCGCCCATGGTGGGCTGGCTGATTGCGCTGATGCGCGCCACCTTTGGCGACAGCATCTGGTCAATCAGGCTGCCGGTGGTGCTGCTGCCGTTGGGCCTGGGCGGTGCGCTGTGGTGGGGCCTGAAGGACATCGACAGGACCCGCGCAGCCTGGGGCGTGCTGTTCTTCTGGCTGGCACCGCTGAACTGGCTGAACACGCTGATCACCACCGACACGCCGCTGATCTTCTGGTCGGCGCTGTCGGTTGCAGCACTGATGCGCGCCGAGCGGCGCACGCAGATGGATGGCCGCACCTGGGGCCTGTATGCGCTGTCCGGTGTGTTTATCGGCTGCGCCTTCCTGTCCAAATACTTCTCGGTGGTGCTCGGCCTGGCTTACCTGGTGTATTTCGGCGTGTACCGCCGCGACCGACTGGCCGGGCTGGCGCTGCTGGTGGTCTGCGCCCTGTTTGGGCCGGCCATCAACATTGCTTACAACGTGTCGCATGGCTGGTCCAACATCATGTTCAACGTCTATAACCGCAACGAGGCGGAACAGTTTGAACTGCGCAAGCCGCTGCTGTACATCGTGATGATGGCTTACCTGATCACGCCAGCGGCATTGTGGATGGCCTTCAAGTACCGGCAGGCGCTGGCGGCGACGGCGCGCTCAGGCTCACCGGCCCTGCGGCTTGTCGCCTGCATTGTTGTCGTGCCTTTGCTGTTTTTTGCGCTGCTATCAGCCAGGAAGACGATTGGCCTGCACTGGGTGCTGTCGTTCTACCCCTTTGGCTTTGCGCTGCTGGCTTTTGCACTGCCGGCCGAAAAACTCAAAAGCTGCGCCAAAGGCCTGGCCTGGTTTGCAGGACTCCATGTGCTCATCGTCGCCGGCCTCTACATGACGACTCTGGACACTTGGCGCACGACGCCGCCGCTGGCAAAGCTCTACCCGCAAGTGGTACGCAGCTACAAAACGGCAGAAATCCTGCAGCAGGTTTCCAGCCCCGGCGTGGTGCTGATGGCCGAAGCCTATACAGCGGCATCGCTATACGGTTTTGAGCGCCGCCAGTACATGCCGGTCTTCGGTGTAGGCCGCTTTCATGCGCGGCAGGACGACATGCTGGTGGACTTCTCGCTATACCAGGGCAAGACGATCCGTGTGCTCACTGCGGGCCCGCCGCAGATGGAACTGTTCACGCCCTATTTCGAGTCGGCGCGCGTGCTGACCTTCACACAAAACGGCGTGCCGTTTTACGCCGTTGAAGGCGTGGGTTTCAAATTCGAGGCTTACCGCCAGGGCGTGCTGGGTGAAATTTTCCAGCGCTTCTACAAAATCCCCAAAGCGCTGCCGATGACCGGCTGCCCTTTCTGCGAACGCTATTGCGGGCAGGTGCGCTGCCCATGACCCAGCGCAGCGTGGTCGCAGCCTTTGACTTCGACGGCACGCTGACCACCGGCGATACATTGCTGCCCTTTCTGGCCAGCGGCCTGGGCCGGCCCCGCCTGCTGCTGGCACTGCTGAAGTGCGCCCCCTGGCTGGCTGGCTATGCGCTGCGCCTGCTGCCCAACCATGTGGCCAAGCAGCACCTGCTGCTGGCGACACTGGCAGGCCGCAGCGTGGAAGAGCTGGAGCAGTGGACTACCCGCTGGCTGACCCGGAGCTTCACGCAGCGCCTGCGCCCCGATGCAATGGCGCAACTGGCCTGGCATCGCCAGCAGGGCCATTGCTGCGTGATGGTCAGCGCCTCACCGGACATCTACCTGCAGCGTGTGGCAAGCCAGCTCGGCTTTGACGGCCTGCTGTGCACGGAGATGGCTGTCGAGGCGGGACACCTGACCGGCTTGATGCGCACACCCAACTGCCATGGCGAGCAAAAAGTGGTCCGCCTGAAAGCGTGGCTGGCGCGGCGCTCTGGCGCTGGCGCTGATAGCCCCACGATGTATGCCTACGGCGATACATCAGGAGACCTGCCGATGCTCCGCATGGCTGATGAAGGCCTGGCCTGGTACCGGGGCAAGCCCTGGCACGAATAAGCGGGTTTCGGCTGGCGGCGGGTAGCGCAGGCAATCACTATCAAATTAATAGCATGTCGCGCTAGTCCACAAAGGGCTGGAGGCTTAAAACATGGTTGAAAAGGGCCTGGAAACGGCTTTTTTCGGCCTTCGGACACCAAAATCAGGCTGAGGGGCACTTTTGAAAAGCCAATTTTGACTTAATGCTTTAAATTTGAAGCATTAAGCGCCTAATGTGTCAAATTTCAATCATTAAATATGGGGGCATAACCAATCATCACCGCCCCAGCCGACCTTATTCGCGGATCTTGCCCTGCGAATCGATCAGGCTGAGCTCCACCAGTTTGGAGGCCACCCGGTCCTGCGCAAAGTGCACCCGAAAGCCTCCTACGCTGACCTCATCCAGTCCGTCTATGGCCTTGCGCAGCTTGGCGCGAGTCGGATCCCTGGGCATGCGGCGCAGCGCTTCGGTGTAGGTGCGAGCGGCGATGTAGCCCTCAAGCATGTAGACGTTGACCTTGCCTGCCTTGGCCTCCAGTGCATCGGCCTGCAGGTCGCGCACCACGGCCAGCTTCTGGTTGTCGCTGCGCGGCACCACACGCATCACCACCACGCCAGCGCCGGCAGGGCCCAGCTGTTCGGCCAGCAGGCTCTCGCCGGTATTGGAATAGCCGTACACCGGCCCACGGAAATTCTTGCTGCGCAAGTCGCGTATCGCCACCGCTGCTGCGCGCGAGTCGGCAATCACCAGCACCGATTCCGGCTTCGCGGCGATGACCTTCGCGACATCGGCAATCGGCGCTTTCGCCACCAGGTTGGCACCGCCCTGCATGGTGCGTTCGGATGAATCCAGCGCCGCCATCGATTCGCTGTCGGCCGCATGCAGGATGGCCAGTTTTTTGGCGCCCAGCGTTTCCGCATGCCGCATGATCGCCGCCGCTTCTTCGGAGTAACCCGGCCGCATGGTGTAGACGTTCTGGTAAACGGCACCACGGAACTCGTCCGCGCCCGACATGGGTGCAAACATGATGACCTCGCCGTCCTTGATGGCCGGGTAGGCGGCCGTCACCTGCGGCGAGCCGTAATAACCGAACAGCGAGAACACGCCCTGCGCAAGCAGCTTCTGGGTGTTTGCCAGCGTTGTAGCCGGGTTGCCAGCGTCGTCCAGCGTCACCAGTTCGACCTTGCGGCCATTGACACCACCGCCCGCGTTGAGCCGGTCAAAAAAGAGTTTGGCGCCCAGTACAAACGGCACACCCAGCGCAGCAGAGGGGCCGGTCAGGGCTACCGACTGCCCGATCACGATGGCGTTTTTGCTGATGCCGTCCTGGCTGTATGCAGATGCACCCCACAGCCCCAGCGCGGCTACCATGAGGGCTCGTGCCACTATTGCCGCCGTATCCAGCGCCTGCGCAAAGCCGGCCTGGTTTTTTCTAGTGGCCATGGTGTCTCCGTTGTTTTGGGTACAGGATGCAAGTCAATATAAAGTTGCGCGATGCTTAATACCATCGGCATCTCCCCTAGCGTCAGTCTCGTGCAAGGCAGCGCGGCCACGACACGCGTGCTGGGCGCCTGCCCGCATGACTGCCCGGACACCTGCTCGCTGGTGACCACTGTGGAAAACGGCATCGCCATCAAGGTACAGGGTAATCCCGCACACCCGCAGACGAGCGGCGTACTGTGCAACAAGGTCTCGCACTACACCGAGCGCACCTACCACCCCGAGCGCCTGACGCAGCCGCTCAAACGCACAGGTGCCAAGGGCTCGGGGCAGTTCCAGCCTGTGAGCTGGGACGAAGCGCTGGCAAACATCGCCGCGCGACTGAAAACGATTGCCGCGCGCGACCCGCAAGCCATCGTGCCCTACAGCTATGCCGGCACCATGGGCCAGGTGCAGGGCGAGGGCATGGCGGCACGGTTTTTCAACCGGCTGGGCGCGTCCTTGCTGGACCGCACCATCTGCTCCACTGCTGGCGGTGAAGGCCTTGCCTACACATTGGGCGGCAAGGTCGGCATGCGCGTGGAGTTTTTTGCAGAAGCAAAACTCATCATCATCTGGGGCAGCAACTCGATTGGCAGCAACCTGCACTTCTGGCGCTACGCGCAGCAGGCCAAACGCAACGGCGCCAGGCTCGTCTGCATAGACCCACGTAAAAGCGAAACCGCCGAAAAATGCCACGAACACATCGCGCTGCTGCCCGGCACCGATGCCGCGCTGGCACTGGCAGTGATGCATGAGCTGATCAACAACGACTGGCTGGACCACGACTACATCGCAAGCCACACCGTGGGCTGGCCTGCATTGCGCGAACGTGCGCTGCAGTGGAGCCCAGAACGTGCGGCTGCCATTTGCGCTGTGCCGGCAGAGCAGATCAAAAGCCTGGCGCAGGACTACGGCCAGTGTTTCGTCAATCGGGAACCTGCAGCGATACGGATGAACTACGGCATGCAGCGTGTGCGCGGCGGCGGCAATGCGGCGCGCGCCATTGCCTGCCTGCCGGCGCTGACCGGCGCCTGGCGGCAGCGCGCCGGCGGTGTGCTGCTCAGTAGCTCGGGGCTTTTTCCGGTAGACCGAGCGGCTCTGCACCGGCCCGACCTGCTGGCAGGCCGCTGGCCACGCACCATCAACATGATCACGATTGGCAACGACCTGCTGGCCGATGCCTCGCCCACCTTCGGGCCGAAGATTGAGGCGCTGATCGTCTACAACAGCAACCCGGTGGCGGTGGCGCCGCAATCGGGCAAGGTGGTCGAAGGTTTTGCGCGCGAGGATTTATTCACTGTGGTGCTGGAGCACTTCCAGACCGACACGGCCGATTACGCCGACTATGTACTGCCGGCCACCACACAACTGGAGCACTGGGACGCGCACAGCGCCTACGGCCATACCGATGTGCTGCTGAACCGCCCGGCCATAGCGCCAGTGGGCGGATCAAAATCGAATGCACAGATATTCCGCGAGCTGGCCGCAGGGATGGGTTTTGACGAACCCTGCTTCCACGACAGCGATGAAAGCCTGTGCCGCACCACCTTCGGCACAAAGGTTGATTTCGACGAGCTGATGACAAACGGGTTTGCAACCTTGAAGCTGCCGGACGCACCTTATGCCGAAGGCAACTTCCCCACGCCATCCGGCAAATGCGAGTTCTACAGCGAGCGCCTCGCCGCACAGGGGCTGGACGGCCTGCCCGACCACATCGCCAACTACGAAGCCTTCGGTACATCGACAGAATTCCCGCTGGCGATGATCTCTCCCCCTGCGCGCAACTTCCTGAACTCCACTTTTGTCAACGTCAAAAGCCTGCGCGACATCGAGACCGAGCCGGTACTGGAAATGCATGCAGCCGATGCGGCAGCACGCGGCATCCACAGCGGCGATGTGGTCAAGGTATTCAACCAGCGCGGCGACTATATGGTCAAGGCCGAGGTCTCTGCACGCGCCCGGCCGGGCGTCGTCAACGGCATGGGCATCTGGTGGCGCAAGCTTGGCATGGACGGCACCAACGTCAACCAGCTGACCAGCCAGAAGCTGACCGATATCGGACGCGGCCCGGTGTTTTACGACTGCCTGGTCGAAGTGGCCAGGGTGCCCGGCTGATGCGGCTGCATGTATTCAGCACCGCCAGGGCAGCGCTGATGGCCGGTTCTGCGGCGCTGCTGCTGGGCGGCTGTTCGACGGTGGGGTACTACTGGCAGTCGATCAGCGGGCACATGCAGATGGTCAACGCCGCAAGACCGGTTGAAGACTGGATAGGCGATGCACAGACGCCTGAGCGCCTGAAGACCCGGCTGGCGCTGAGCCAGCGCATGCGCAGTTTTGCCGTAACGGACCTGAAGCTGCCCGACAACGCCAGCTACCACCGCTATGCAGACCTCAAACGCAATGCCGTGGTCTGGAATGTGATGGCCGCGCCCGAACTGTCGCTGACGCTGAAAACCTTCTGCTTTCCAGTCGCGGGCTGTGTCGGTTATCGCGGTTATTTCAACGAAGCCGAAGCGCGGCAGGAGGCCAGCAAGCTCAAAGGCGATGGCCTTGAAGTCGGCGTGTTTGGCATACCGGCCTATTCAACCCTGGGCTGGATGAACTGGGCCGGCGGCGACCCGCTGCTCAACACCTTCATCAATTACCCCGAAGGTGAATTGGCACGCATCATCTTCCATGAGCTGGCGCACCAGGTGGTCTATGCCAGCGGCGACACGATGTTCAACGAATCATTTGCCACCACGGTGGAGCGCCTGGGCAGCAAACGCTGGCTGGAGACGCAGGCAGGGGACGCGGCGCGCGCCGAATACGCCGCGCTTGAAAAAAGGCGGCAGGACTTTCGTGCGCTGACGCTGGCAACACGCCGCGAACTGGAGGCCATTTACAAAGGCCCGGAGTCGGGCGGCCAGCTTGCAGCCAAGACGGTGGCCATGCAGCGCTTTCGCGACAACTACGCGCAACTGAAAACAGCATGGGGCGGCTTTGCCGGATATGACGCCTTTATCGCCAACGCCAACAATGCCTCTCTGGGCGCGCAGGCTGCCTATGATGAACTGGTACCCGGTTTTGAAGCCCTGTTCGAACGCGAAGGCCGCGACTGGCAACGGTTTTATGATGCAGTCAAACGCCTGGCGGCCCTTTCAAAAGACGAACGCTACAAAGCCCTCAAAAACACAACATAGGAGACACGATGGCTGACATCCACCTGGTGCGCGAACACGGCATGAGCATGGCCGATGCACGCAAGGCCGCCTTCAAATGGGCCGAACAGGCCGAAGAGAAATTCGACATGGAGTGCACCTACGAAGAGGGCAAGACCACGGATGAGGTGAGCTTCACGCGCTCCGGTGTCAACGGCACGCTGACCGTTACCAGAGACAGCTTTGAGCTGCAGGCGAAACTGGGCTTCCTGCTGGGTGCTTTCAAGGACAAGATAGAGGGTGAGATTGTGAAAAACCTTGATGCGCTGATCGCGAAGAAATCTCCCGCAGCAAAAAAGCCGGCCGCCAAAAAGGCCGCTGCAAAAAAAGCCTGAACGCAGCCCGTCGACCTTGTCCAGCGCCCACTACAACCTCGCCAGGTTTGACCTGGTCTCGATACGGCTGGCCGTGGCCTGCGTGCAGACCGGCAGCCTCACCGCTGCGGCGCACGACTCCAATCTGGCGCTGGCGGCCGCCAGCCGCCGCATTCGTGAACTGGAAAGCGCACTGGGCGACAAGCTGTTCGAGCGCCACCCGCGCGGCCTGCTGCCCACACCTGCCGGCCGGGTGTTCGCCAAGCATGGCCTGAACCTGCTGCAAAGCATGGAACAACTGGGCGGCGAGCTCGCCGACCTGCGGCTGGGCATCGCACGCCACATACGGCTGTGCGCCAGCAGCGCCGCCATCAGCGAGTTTCTGCCGCCGCTTCTTGTGCGCTATGGCGAGTTGTATCCGCAGATACGGCTGGACCTGGAAGAGCAGGTCTCGCACCTGGTGGTCTCCACACTGAAGGAAGGCCGCGCCGATGTGGCAGTGTTTGTCGAAGGCCCTGACACCACAGGGCTGCAGACGGCGGTGTTCCGCCACGACGAACTGGTTGTTGTGCTGCCCGCCACGCACCGCCTGGCCAGGGGCAAAAAACCGCTGGCGTTTGCCGACCTGCTCGATGAGGAGTGGATCAGCCTGACTACCGGCGCGGCAGTGCTGCAAAAGCAGCAGGAGGCCGCATTGGCCGCCAAACGCCCCCTGAAGCTGCGCATGCAGGTTCGCAGCTTTGATGCGGTCTGCAACCTGGTTGCATCCGGGCTGGGCATTGCAATACTGCCCAAAGGCGCAGGCCTGTCCACCCAGCCATCGGCCAGACTTTGCCGCAGGCCCCTGGCAGACAGCTGGGCGCAACGCCGCCTGCTCGTCGCTGTGGCAGAGGGCCAGCGCGACCCGGCTATTGCAGCGCTGGTGGATTTCCTGGTGCAGCCTTCGCAAAACGCGAAACCGGTTCGACCAAGGAAGTAATGGACGGCCGCGCCGCGGCGCGGCAAACTTGCACCATGACTTCTGCCTCCACCACTACCAAAAAAACCTCCACTGGCGCCGCCGGCCCGCTTGCCGGCCTCAAGGTGATTGAACTTGGCCAGCTGATCGCCGGCCCGTTTGCAGCCAAAACCCTGTCCGATTTCGGCGCCGATGTTGTCAAGATCGAGCCGCCCAATGTCGGTGACCCGCTGCGCAAATGGCGACTGCTGAAAGACGGCACGTCTGTATGGTGGCAGGTGCAATCACGCAACAAACGTTCGCTGGCGCTGGATCTGCGCAAGCCCGAAGCACAGGACATCGTGCGCAAGCTGGCCGCCGAAGCGGACGTGGTGATTGAAAATTTCAGGCCGGGCGCGATGGAGGGCTGGGGCCTGGGGCCGGAACACCTGCACAAGCTGAACCCCGGCCTGATCATGCTGCGCATCAGCGGCTACGGCCAGAGCGGGCCCTACCGCGACCGCCCCGGCTTCGGCGTGGTGGCCGAGGCGATGAGTGGCCTGCGCCACCTGACCGCAGAGCCCGGCCGCGTGCCGGTGCGGGTTGGCGTCAGCATAGGCGACACGCTGGCATCGCTGCACGGTGTTATCGGCATATTGATGGCGCTGCACCACCGAAACAGCACAGGTGCAGGCCAGGTGATAGACGTTGCGCTGTATGAAGCCGTATTCAATTGCATGGAAAGCCTGCTGCCCGAATACGACGCTTTTGGCGCCGTGCGTGAGCCCGCTGGCAGCGCACTGCCCGGCATTGCACCGACCAATGCCTACCGCTGCATCGACGGCGGCTATGCGCTGGTTGCAGGCAACGGCGACAGCATTTACAAACGGCTGATGAAGGCTATAGGCCGCGACGACCTGGGCAATGACCCAGCCCTGTCCGACAACGCGGGCCGGGTGCTGCGCGTCGCAGAAATCGATGACGCTATCGGCCAATGGACGGCAACACGCACGGTCAGTGAGGTGCTGGCGGTGCTGGATGCCGCGTCTGTACCGGCAGGCCGCATCTATTCCATCGCAGACATAGCGGCCGACCCGCACTACAAGGCGCGCGGCATGCTGGCACAGACGAAAATGGATGACGGCAGCATGCTGGCGTTGCCGGGCATCGTGCCCAAGCTGTCACTGACACCGGGCGGCCACCGCAGGAATGCACCCGCGCTGGGTCAGGACACGGATGCAGTGCTTGAAGAGCTCGGCTTGACCGCCGAGCAAATCCAGGGGCTCAAGGACAAGGGCATCGTGGCAGGAGCCGCAGCATGACGCGCATCTACTTCAACGAGGTTGCCACCCGGGACGGCTTCCAGATAGAACCCGAATTCATTCCCACCGACACCAAGGTCGCACTGATAGACGCAATGAGCGACTGCGGTTACGCAAAAATAGAAGTCACCTCATTCACATCGCCAAAAGCGATCCCGATGCTGCGTGATGCCGATGAGGTCATGGGCCGCATACGCCGCAAGCCCGGTGTTGAATACACGGTGCTGGTGCCCAACAAACGCGGCGCCGAACGCGCGCTGGAAGCGAAAGCCGACGAACTCAACCTCGTCATGTCGATCTCCGAAACCCACAACCGGGCCAACCTGCGCATGTCGATGGCGGAAAGTTTTGCGGCACTGAAGGACGTCTTTGCGCTGGTGGATGGCCGTACGCCAGTCAACATGTCGCTGTCCTGCGCCTTCGGCTGCCCGATGGAGGGTGATGTGCCGCAGCAAAGTGTTGTCGAATGGGCGCAGCGTTTTGCCGACCTCGGCGCACGCGGCCTGACGATTTGTGACACCACCGGAATGGCGCACCCGGCGCAAGTCAGCCGCATGGTGGAAGCACTGCACAACAAAGTTCTGAAAAGCCGGCCCGAACTTCAGCTGGCCCTGCATTTCCACAACACGCGCGGCATGGGCCTGGCCAATGTGCTGGCCGGCGTGCAGGGCGGGGTGGTGCGTTTTGATGGCTCACTGGGCGGTCTGGGCGGCTGCCCTTACGCACCGGGCGCCAGCGGCAATATCAGCAGCGAAGACGCCATCCACATGCTGGATGCCATGGGCTATGACACTGGCATGGATGTGGACAAACTGCTAGGCGTGGCGCGCCAGATGCCGCACATCGTCGGCCATGAAGTGCCCGGCCAGGTAGCCAAGGCAGGCCGCATCACCGACCTGCATCCAGCGATCTAAAGCCCCCACGCTCCCCACTTCGTGTGGTTCGCTGCCCCCCGAGGGGGCGCTGCGCCTGCAGCCCGGCAAAGCCGGTTCTGCGGCCCCTGCTTGCACAGGCACCGCCACGTTCACGACCAGGCAACGCACCTCCCGCTTCGCTGCGTGTGACGTGCTGATCGGGAAACTCGCTGATCAGCTCAAATCAGCAATCAGGTCGATGTACTGCTGCATCGCATCGTCCTGCGATGTGCCCTTGAGGGCGTTCCAGGCGTCCCACTTGGCGCGGGCCACCATGTCGCCAAAACCGGGTTTCTTCTCGCCGTTGTCACCGCTGCTGCCTTGCTTGTACAGGGCATAAATCTTCAGCAGGGTCGCGTTGTCAGGACGCTCGCTGAGGTTTTTGGAATCGGCCATCGCCTTGTCAAAAGCGGCTTTCAGGTCTGCCATGGAATGCTCCTTGTTTGGAATTGGGGCTACCCCACCAATTATTCTTGGGGTAACTGCCCGGTATCTTAGCCATAGAGTTGATTGCAAAATAGGGAGATGCCTCCGTATCGTCTGCGATGCTGCGGATGCCTTATAACAATCGGAGTTTTTCATGGTCACACGCGTCACCGCGCAGGCAGCAGGCAAGCAGGCTGCGCAAAAAATGGCAAGAAGCGTCCAGAAAAACGTTACGCGTGCAGTCTCGGGCACATTGGGCCTCAGCGGCGAACGCATGACCAAGGTCGACACCGCCTGGCTGCGCATGGACAACGATGCCAACCTGATGATGATTGTCGGCGTCTGGCAACTGGCGCCTGGTGTCAAACATGCCGCAGTCTGTGAACGCATTGAAAACAGCCTGCTCAAATACGACCGCTTCAAACAGCGCGTGATGGAAGACGCAGCCGGCGCGACCTGGGTGATGGACCGCAACTTCGACCTGGCCAACCACGTCGTGCCGGAAAAGCTGCCCAAGGCTGCCGGGGGCAACCAGCAGGAAGCGCTGCAGGACCGCGTCGCGAAACTGGCCACACAACGGCTGGACCCAAAACGTCCGCTGTGGCAGATCCACCTGATAGAGGACTACACCGGCCCGGACGGCGTCAGGGGAAGCGCGATGATTGTGCGCATCCACCACTGCATCGCAGACGGGATCGCCCTGATTTCCGTCACGATGTCACTGGTCGATGGCGGCGCACCGCCGCCGGAACGCCGCAAGAAAAATCCCGCAGCGGGCGGCGCCGAGGACTGGATTGCCGACACGCTGCTCAAACCTTTCACCGACATCACCGTGAAGGCCCTGGGTGCAGTAGGTGAAGGCGCAGCGCGTTCGCTCGGTATGCTGGGCGACCCGAAGAAGGGCATGGAAAAAGGCATGAGTGGATCGATGGACATGGCCAAGGTGCTGTTCCAGGTCCTGTCCGATACGGCTGCCATGGCCTTGATGCCGGACGACTCCAAAACCCGCCTGAAAGGCAAACCCGGCGGTGCAAAAAAAGTGGCCTGGTGCCAGCCTATCCCGCTGGATGAGGTCAAGGCGGTCGGCAAGGCACTGAACTGCTCCATCAACGACGTACTGCTCAGCTGTGTGGCCGGCGCTTTGGGCGAATACCTGAAGTCCCATGGCGATGACGTCAAAGGCCAGGAGATACGCGCCATGGTGCCGGTCAACCTCCGTCCGATGGATCAGGCCCACAAACTGGGCAACCGCTTTGGCCTGGTACCGCTGGTACTGCCCATAGGCGTCGAGAATCCCATCGAGCGTGTGTACGAAGTGCGCCGCCGCATGGTCGCGCTCAAGGGCAGCTACCAGCCGCTCCTGGCCTTCAGCCTGCTAGCCGTCGCGGGCCTGCTGATCAAGCCTGCGCAGGATGCGATGCTCAACCTTTTTGCGAAAAAGACCACTGCCGTGATGACCAATGTTCCGGGTCCGCGCGAGAAACTGAAGTTCTGCGGATCGACGCTGGAGCAAAGCCTGTTCTGGGTACCGCAGTCAGGCGATGTCGGTTTGGGTGTCTCGATACTCAGCTATGGCGGTGGTGTGCAGTTCGGCGTCATCACCGACAGCACCTTGTGCCCGGAACCTCAGCGCATCATCGACGAGTTTGTGCCTGAGTTTGCCAAGCTGTCGATAGTGACATTGATGCTGCCCTGGGGGGAGTGAGTTCACCCCGTTGAGGCTCACTTCGTGTAGCCTCCTCCCTCTTGCTGGGGACGGCGACTGCGGCCTGACGAAGCCAGTTCCGCGGCCCCTGCTGTAAGGGATGCAGGTGTGCTGCGCCTCGCCGGCGCTAGGTCGCAAACCGCCGCGAGGCGATCTCAAGCAGGCCGTCAAAAATCAGGCTCTCCACCAGCTCGGCCTTGACAGACATGCTGGGCGCCATCTTCCAGCCCGCACCGCCGGTCATGATGCATTCCGGCGTTTCACCACAGTGGGCTTTGACGTTTTCAACCATGCGCTGCACCGCGCCCGCAATCGCAAAAGTACCGCCGCTGGTCAGGGCATCGCTGGTGTTGGTCGGGAAGTCACGCACCTCGCCGGTCGGCACGTGCAGGCCGGCCGTGCCCGATTCGAGCGCACGCAGCATGATGCCGTGGCCGGGCAGGATGATGCCGCCCAGGAATTTGCCGCTGGCATCAATCGCCTCGACCGTGACCGCCGTGCCCACCATCACCACTACACAGGGTTTGTGTATGCCACGCCGCAATAACCTGTGGCGCGCACCGATGACGGCGACCCAGCGGTCCGCACCCAGGCGTGCCGGATGCTCATAGCCATTGGTGACGCCGGCCTCCTGCGGGCTGGAGACAACCCATCGCGGAGCAACTTCCCACAACTCCATTTGCTCTGCCACGCGGCGCTTGATGGCATCACCGGCAACGATGGAGCCGAGTATTTTTTGCGGCGCGGGCAATGTGCTCCATTCACCTTCGGCGAGCTTGTCTATGTTTTCAAGAAAAACAGCGCCGTGCGCGAGCAGCTTTGCGCCCACGGCAGGAGCATCGTATTGGGCCCATTTTAGGCGGGTGTTACCCACGTCCAGCGCAAGAAATGTCATTGGGCAGGATTATGAACAGGTTTTAACGGCATCACTGATTTTTGCCTGTAGCAGGGGCGTGGTTCGTTCCCGGCCTTAAATCAGGCCAAACCAGCAGGCTCGCTGTATCGCCGCCAGCTTGTTGTCGACCTTGAGTTTGCTCATCGCGTTGGCAATGTGGAAGTTGACGGTGCGCTCGCTGCAGGCCAGCGACTCGCCGCTCTCGCGTGCCGTCTTCCCCTGGAAGGCAAGGCTCAGGCATTCAAGCTCACGCGGGCTTAACGGGCTGCGCGCTTCGGCCAGCGTGCGTTTGAGCAGGGGCCAGATGTTCAGCGCCGACCATGCAAGCAGCGCTGCCTCGCTGCGGTCATGCCACTGGCGCGGACTGAAGAGGTAACACTCAAAAGCCCGCCCTACCGTCAATGGAAATGCAATGCGCACCACACTCTGGTAGCCGTGCGCCAGCCACAACCTGCGCCAGCGGCTTAGGTTTTCGAAGCCTGTGCGTGAAATATCCTGCCAGGCCACCAGCGGTGCATCCGATGCACGCCACGGCGCGCCGAAATCGAGGCTCTCGGCCAGGGCCTCTGCCGCATCCAGCAGGCGCGGTGGATGCAGTGCCAGAACCAGCCTGTCCTCTGGCCCGCCGAAAGGGTCTGGGCCCAGAACCATCAGCGCTTCCACCGAAAATTCGCGCAGGGCGCACAGCCAGTCGCTGACCACGCCATCAAGGCTCACACTGTCAAAGTTAGCAGGTAATTGCATGGGCTCGTTCATTGAAGAACACGGACAATACATCAAATGCAAAAGTCCATACCGACCCGCATCCAACGACCAGCGCAGGGTTGCTCCCGGTGATGCGCGGGCGGCTGGGTTGGTGGGAGGGTCCCCGCGAGATGCTTCAGGGGCTGCGCGAAGAGATAGTGCTGGCGCCGCTTGAGCCGATACTGCATCCGTCTTCCCGCAGACTGTGGTGGCTGGGCTTTTCCTTCCTGAGCGGCAATGCGCTGTTCGCATGGATCTGGGGCGTGTGGTTGCCGCAGCCTTACGAGAACCTGGCGCTGCGCGTAATCGCCAGCCTGCTCGGCTACAGCCTGATGACTGCTTATGTGAACCGGTTCCCCGAAAGCACGCTGACACAACACGTCTTCAGCCTGGTGTTCTGGGTCGAGCTGCCCGTGTTCTTCAGCTGGATGTACCTGTGCAACTCCGGCAGCACCGTGTGGCTGGCTACCATGGTGGCAATGGTGCTGATCTACTACCTGGTGACAGACTGGCGCCTGGCCACGCTGGGCACCATTACCGGTGTACTGGTGGCATGGGTCGTATTCCGGTCTTTCGGGCCGGCAGTGCAGGCACTGGAGGCCACCCAGCGGCCCGTCCATGCTGTCGTATTCACCTTTGCCTGGCTGAGCGCACTGATACTCAACCTGTCGTCGGCAAACCGCCGGCGCGAGCACCTGCACAACACAATGACCACCATAGGCATCATGGCGCACGAACTGCGCACACCGCTGTCGACCGCCGACCTGCTGGGCGACGCGATAGAAATGGAAGTGCAGCGCCAGCCGGGAAACCCGCGTGGCCCGCACCTGGAAAAACTCGCGCAGAGGTTGCATACGCTGGTGCGCAACATGAACCACCAGATCGATACACAGATCACCAACGCCAAACTGCTGCAGTTGCCACTGCATGCAGAAATGGTCTGGGCCGCCAGGCTGGTCACCGATGTGGTCGCGGCCTACCCTTACCAGACGAGCCGGCAACGCGAATGCCTGCAGGTCACGGTACAGGAGGATTTTGCGTTTCACGGCTCCCCGCAACAGTTCGCCCAGGTGCTGGACAACCTGGTCAAAAATGCCTTCCATTCGCTGATGGCAGCCGACTCCAAATATCAGACAGGTGCGCTGCGGATCGAAGTCGGGACGCAGCGCGGCCGAGGCCGCATCTCGGTAGTGGACAGGGGCATGGGAATAGACCCGGCGGTAGTCACGCACATCTTCAAGCCCTTCTTTTCGAGCAACCGCGGCACCGGCCACGGTTTGGGGCTGGCATTCTGCGACCAGGTCGTCAAGAGCGCCGGCGGCAGCATACAGGTCCGCTCCGGCTATGCGCTGGGCGCTGCGTTCACCGTGGAGCTGCCGATAGCAAAACCATGATGCGTGCTCATTTTTCCCGGTTTTTGAACAAGATGACACACGATTGCCAGCCATTGTGCGCATGCGCCTGTCGCCCCGTGGCATATTCAAACCATCAACAGCGAGCAACCTGACATGTCCTTCGCACTCTACCGGCGCCCGGGCGGCGTGGTTTTTCTGGATGATGACCCGGACTACCTGGAAATGCTGGCACAGGTGATGCCGGCAGACTGGTTTGTGCGCCTGTTCGTGCGGCCAGTCGCCTGCATAGAACTGCTGCAGGCTGAGCCGCCGCAGTGGGACTCGGATGCCTGGCGGCAACAGGACATCATCAATCGCTGGCGTGAAGGCGTTCCGCTGATTTCTCAAATACTGGACTACTGGCGCGAGGACGGTACCGCACGCTTCGGTCTGACACAAATATGCGTGGTCGATTATTCGATGCCCGCCATGAGCGGCCTGCGGGTGCTGGGAGATCTGGCTGGATGGTCGGGTGCGCGGGTACTGCTGACAGGCCGGGCCGACGAACAACTGGCAGTATCCGCATTCAACCGCGGCCTGATCGAGCAGTTCATTCCCAAGCAGTTGCCCGAAGTGAGGCGCCGCGTCACCGAGGCCATACAAAAGCTGATGGCCACGCCAGACGCCAGGCACCAGCAGACCTGGCGCGCCACCCTCTCGCGGGAGCAACATGCACTGCTGTGCATGCCGGCTGTGGCCGCCGCGCTGGAAGGATTTGCAGCGCGCCAGAAATGGGTTGAACACGTGGTGACTGGTGCGCCTTTCGGCATCCTGGCAATGGACAGCGAAGCCCGCGTCAGCTGGCTGCAACTGGAACCGCGGGCAAACCTTGCAGAACTGGCCGACATGGCCGAGTCGCTGGGCTTTGACAAGGCTGCGGTGCAGGACATCCGCATCGGCAAAAAACTTGTCGACATTGAACTGCAACCCGCGTTGGGCGATGCTCACAAACCCACTGCCCGCGAAGCCTTTGCAGTGACACCGGACGGCAAACTGCACGCTGCGCTGTTCCCGCTGGATGCCAGCTTTTCGCCAGGTTATGCCGCCAGCCACGCTGCATTCATGTCCAGCCGCAGCAAGCGCGACCTGTCGGACTGACAGGGTTTTTCAAGCCTGCTCGCGCGCCGCACCTGCGCGGGCGCGGCGGGCAATCGGCCATTCCCATGGTTTGACGACAGGGGCCAGTTCCCGAGCCACCGCTTCTACATAGTCAAGTTCGGTATCCATCAGGCCGGCATTCAGGGTCATGCGCATCATGGCGCGCTTGCTGCTGGTAGCGGGCGCGCAGAACATCGCCGAGAAAACATTTCGCGCTTCCAGCTGGTCGCGCAGCACCATGGTGTCGCACTCCAGGCCGACCTCCAGCGCAATGATCTGCTGGCTGCCCTGATGAATCGGGTAACCCATCTCGCTGAGCGAGCCGCGCAGCCGCTGCGTGTGGGCACGCAGGCGGGTGCGCGCAGCGTCGCTCCGGCGTATCAGCTCAAGCGTCGCAGCCAGCCCGCTGATCTCGTGTGGCAGCAGGCTGGAGCTGAAGATGTTGGGGAAACTGGTGCAAAAGATGTAGTGGCGCAACTCCGCCGGTGCCGTGAAGAACCCGGCCCGGCCTGCAAATGCCTTGGCCAGGCTGGCCGTGATGAAGTGCACCCGGTCCGACAGGCCCAGCTCCGCGCAAAGCCCGGCACCGCCCGGGCCGTGGGTGCCCAGTGAATGGGACTCGTCCACCAGAATCATGCAGCCGCCACGCTCGGCCACATCAACCACTTCCACGAGCGGGCACAACGCACCGGTGGTGCTGTAAACCGAATCCACAATCACCAGCCCGGGTCCGTTTTTCTCAATCATGCGGGCCAGGTGCGACGGGTCGTTGTGGCGAAAGGCAAAGGCCGGTGCACGTGCTGCATGAGCGCCCTCCCACAGCGAAGCGTGTGCCAGGGCATCCAGGTAAATCGGCGTCTGTGCATCGGCAATCGCCTGTATCAAGCCTGTGTTCGCGGTGTAGCCCGACTGGCAGAGAAAACCATCGTCCTTGCCTATCCAGCCAGCCAGCGACAGCTCCAGCGCACGGGCGGGGTGCTCATTGAGGTGGAACACGCCCGACTGCACGACGTGCTCTTTCTCCTTGCGCATTGCGTCGACCTGCGCCTGAACAATCTCGGGGTGGCCCGTGACGCCGAGATAGTCATTGCCGTCCAGCCTGATGGCGTCGGGGCCGGGCTGCTTGCCATGCAGCACAAACTTGCCGCCCCACTGCTGTTCCCAGCGGGGCTTGAAATCCCGGGCAATCCTTTCCATGAGCTGATGGCCCAGGGGCGGGTTGCGTGGGGTGAAAGTGGTGGATATTTTGCTATCGAGGACTTGCATCAGGGGGGTTCCGTTCGTTATGGAAACCACCATTGAAAGCGTTCAAACTGTGCCGAAAGCAGCCTACCCTGTCAAAACTAACAGGGGGTTCCGTGCAAAGCGCTTTAAGCTGACGCAAGCGCGACAGATTTGCGAACTATGTACCTACATCCAAGAAACAAGGTGTATCCCGCAAGCGACAGATTTGGTCGAAAAACAATCCCGCAAACAAGGGCTCAGCTTTGCTTCCATGGCAACCCTGCAAGCCGCCAGCCGCCCTTCGTCCCGCGCTGGCCTTGCGCATCGGCATCGCCTTCAAACCCCTCCAGGATGTTGTATGCGATCACGCCAAGTTCCGTCGCGCGTTTCGCAGCGGCGATGGACCGCACACCGCTGCGGCACAACATCAATGCTTTTTTTCCTTCAGGCACCGCGGCCTTGATCGCGTCATCAAAGTCGGGGTTCGGGGCCATGCCGGGCCACTGTTTCCAGGCCACTGCAGCCGCACCTGGCACATGGCCAACCCACTCACGTTCCGCATCGGTGCGGACATCGACCAGCACAGCATCGCCGGACTGCATCCACTCGTATGCCTGTTTCGCCGATATGTCACCGGCATAGCCCTGTGCCTGCGATGAAGGGCTGGATGAATTCGCTGATGTCATGACTGTCTCCACAAAAACTGTTGACTTGCGCGCTCCCGGAAAAGCGCGAATCTGCAGTTTATGACTTCTGGCGCAGGCCTCGTGGATGCAAAATGAAAGTCCACCACACCAACCTCAAATCCTATGTCCGCCAAAAAGAAAGCCCAAAGTCCGGCACCCCCTCCATCAGCTGGCCCGGCGCCGCCAACTGCAGGCCTGCTGCTGGATGTTGCGGACAAGAATCTGGATGCGCTGCTCAAAAAGTGGCAGCCGCGTCCATTGACCGGCGCAAAAAAAACGCAAATCAAAAACTTTCGCTTGAAAAACGCGGATCCTTCGGAGAAACCGTTCTCCAGCGGCGACAAACTGCGCGACAAGGCTGCTGTCGATGCGCTGGCTACAGAACTGGATGGCCTGCAGAACCTTTTTTATGCGGACCGCCGCTACAAGATGCTGGTAGTGTTGCAGGGCACGGATACCTCGGGCAAGGATGGCACGCTGCGCGGTGTCTTCAGCCGCATGAGCCCGCTGGGCGTGCACACGGTGGGATGGAAGGCGCCAACCGAAGCCGAAAAATCCCATGACTATCTGTGGCGCATCCATCAGTGCATGCCGGCCGCCGGCGAGATCATGGTTTTCAATCGCAGCCACTATGAAGATGTACTGGTGCCGCCAGTCAACGGCTGGATAAGCAGGGAGCAAACCGCGCAGCGTTATGCCCAGATCAACGACTTCGAACGCATGCTCACCGAAACCGGGACCGTCGTGCTCAAGCTAATGCTGCACATCGGCTTCGACAAACAGCGCGAGCGCCTGCAGGAGCGCATAGACGACGTCACCAAAAACTGGAAGTTCAGCATGGGCGACCTTGATGCCCGCAAGCAGTGGAAGCCCTATCAGCAGGCCTATGAAGACCTGCTGAATGCCACCAGTACGCCGTGGGCACCGTGGACGGTGGTGCCTTCCAACTCAAAGACACACCGCAACCTGATGGTGGCACTGCTGCTGCGGCAGGCGTTGCTAAAGCTGGACTTGCGATACCCGCCGGCCGACCCGGCGCTGGCTGGCTTGCGGGTCAGCTAGCAGGAGCGGCTGCGTTTCCCCGCAGCGCAGCAAATCGCGCAGACAAACCTCCTGCGCACATCGCGCAGACTGCGGCCCAAGGGTAAGTCTGGGCAACCGGATCGGTAAAAACCCTCTGTGCGGTAGCTTCGGTCATGCCAAATGATATGTTCTCTTGCGGTTCGGAAACTACACAGGAGACAAAAGCATGACAGAGAACAAGAGCCCACGCCGTCGTGGCCTGCTCAAGGGCGTAGCAGTTGCAGCAGGTGCCATGTCGGCGCCCATGATTGCAACGGCGCAAACCACTTCACTTCGTTTTCAGAGCACATGGCCGGCGAAGGACATATTCCACGAATACGCCAATGACTTCGCCAAGAAGGTCAATGACATGGCCGGTGGCAAGCTGAAGATCGAAGTGCTTCCTGCCGGCGCCGTGGTGCCGGCATTTCAGTTGCTCGACGCCGTCAGCAAGGGCACACTCGATGGCGGCCATGGCGTTCTTGCCTACTGGTACGGGAAAAACTCGGCGCTGGCGCTATGGGGTTCCGGTCCGGGCTATGGCATGGATGCCAACATGGTTCTTGCCTGGCACAACTATGGCGGCGGCAAGGCACTGGTGGACGAAATCTACAGGAGCCTGAACCTTGATGTGCAGTCCTACCTGTACGGACCGATGCCCACACAGCCGCTGGGCTGGTTCAAGAAACCGATCTCAAAAGTCGAGGACATGAAGGGCCTCAAATTCCGAACCGTCGGCCTGGCTGTTGACGTGTTCACCGAAATGGGCACTGCGGTCAACCCGCTGCCCGGCGGCGAGATCGTCCCCGCACTGGACCGTGGCCTGCTTGACGCCGCCGAGTTCAACAACGCATCCAGCGACCGCGTGCTGGGCTTTCCCGACGTGGCCAAGAATTGCATGTTGCAAAGCTTCCATCAAAGCGGCGAGCAGTTCGAAGTGCTGTTCAACAAGACCAAGCTGAACGCACTGGCCGCCGAGCAGCGGGCCATCATCGACTACGCAGTTCAGGCGGCAAGCGCCGACATGAGCTGGAAGGCCATCTCCCGCAACTCGGAAGACTATGAAGCACTGAAAAAGCAGGGCATCAAGTTCTACAAGACACCTGACGCGGTCTTGCGCGCGCAGTTGGCAGCCTGGGACAAGACCATTGCAAAAAAATCTGCGGAGAACCCGATGTTCAAGAAGGTACTGGACTCCCAGAGGGCCTTTGCCCAGCGCGCGGGCCAGTGGCAAAACGACTACTCCGTCGATTTCAAGATGGCATACAACCACTACTTTGGCCGAAACGCCAAAAAAGGCTGATGCGTCTTTGACCTTAAGGGGGGCACCCATTCCGGTGCCCCCCTTGTTATTTGGAAACCTGCACCGTCGTGCCCGGAGTTGAAATGCAATCTGTTTTGTTGGCGGTGGACCGCTTCTCCACCTGGATCGGCAAGGCATTCGCCTGGTCCGTGATTCTCCTGACACTGCTTATCGCCTGGGAAGTCTTCTCACGTTACGCCCTCAACAAACCCCATGCCTGGGTGCTGGACGCCCAGATCATGTTGTACGGCGCGCTTTTCATGACGGCCGGCGCCTATACCCTCAGCAAAAACGGGCATGTCCGGGGCGATGTGCTCTATGGTTTTTTCCGTCCGCGCGTACAGGCATCCATTGATCTGGTGCTGTACATCATTTTTTTCCTGCCAGGCGTGATTGCCATGACCTGGGCTGGCTGGATTTATGCGGGTGAATCATTCGCCATCCGTGAACAGACTTTCTCGGCCGATCCACTGCCGCTGTACCCCTTCAAATTCATCATCCCCCTGGCAGGGTTTCTGCTGCTGCTGCAGGGCATTGTCGAAATCATCCGCTGTGTGCAGTGCCTGCAAGCAGGAGCCTGGCCTTCGCGCGAACAGGATGTTGAGGAAGTCGACGTGGCCAAACTCAAGGAAATGGTCGACGTGAAGGACACTGATATTGAAGCGCTGGACCACGACCTGGTGGCAAGGGAGAACCGGGCATGAAGCTGCGCAAGGAACTCTGGTTTGGTCTGAGCTTCATGGCCATTATTGTGGCCCTGGTCCTGTGGATGCTGGTCAGTGTCAATACGGTGACCGATGGTCACATCGGCCTGGTGATGCTGTCGCTGGTGGTTGTGGCCATCATGCTGGGCTTTCCCACCGCATTCACGTTGATGGGCATGGGAATGATCTTCACCCTGTTTGCCTACCATGGCGACATCATCAAGACGCTAGACCTGATGGTGCAGTCGGCCTATAAAACCATGGCCAACGACGTGCTCATCGCGGTCCCGCTGTTCGTATTCATGGGCTATCTGGTCGAGCGCGCCAACCTGATTCAGTCTCTGTTCAAGAGCCTGCATCTGGCAATGGCACGTGTCCCCGGCTCCCTGGCTGTGGCCACCCTCGTCACCTGCGCGATTTTTGCCACGGCGACGGGAATTGTCGGGGCGGTTGTCACGCTGATGGGCCTTCTGGCCCTGCCCGCCATGCTGCGCGCGGGCTACAGCGTCCAGCTGGCATCTGGTGCCATTACCGCGGGTGGTTGTCTCGGCATCCTGATCCCGCCATCTGTGCTGCTGATCGTTTACGGCGCAACCGCAGGTGTTTCAGTGGTGCAGCTTTATGCGGGTGCCTTTTTCCCCGGCCTGATGCTGACGGGCCTGTACATCATTTATGTGATTCTCGTGGCGAAGCTGAAGCCCAGTTGGGCACCGCCACTGTCTGCTGCCGACAGAATGGTGGCACTTCCGCCGCTGACAGCTCGAATCACAAGCGATACCTCGCGCCACGCGCTGACCAGCCTCGTCAAAGCAATGAAAGGCAAACGCAATGCCGATGTCCCTCTGGGCCACATCCTGCGCCAGCTTGGCCTTGTGGTTCTTCCCGGTTTGTTATTCCTGCTGGTTCTGCTGACAAGTTACCGCGCTGTCACCACCGTGGAAGCGGAGGCGGTTTACGACATCCAGCAAATCGGTGTATCCAGCACAGCGAAAGAGCCAGGCCCTGAGACCGGCGGCCTTCAAGAACCGTCGGCAGAAGGTGGCTTGCAGGAGCCTCCAGCGGGCGGCGTGCAGGAGCCGCCCTCTGGCGGTCTGCAGGAGGCCCCAGGGGCCGCGCCCATTGCAAGTGCTGCGCCAGCGGAAGCCCTGGCAGAGCCCCCAGCTGCAGCGAAGGCCGCACAGGCCGGTGCTGGCACGCGTGACGCACCCACCTGGTGGCTGGTCTGTTTTGCGATCCTCGGAGCGCTGGTGACGCTGTTCTACCTGTTCCTGAGCTTTGCACGGCTCGAAATCTTCAAGATGTTGCTGACGTCGTTTTTCCCGCTGATGCTGCTGATTGTTTCCGTGCTGGGTTCAATCGTGATGGGGCTGGCAACGCCGACAGAGGCTGCGGCCATGGGGGCGCTGGGCGGGTTTCTTCTGGCACTGGCCTATCGCAGGCTGACCTTCGCCGTCGTTCAGGAGTCAGTCTTCCTGACGGCCAAAACCTCGGCGATGGTGTGCTGGCTGTTTGTCGGCTCCGCCATCTTCTCGGCGGCATTCGCCCTGCTTGGCGGACAGGCGCTGGTCGAACAATGGGTTCTGGGCATGAACCTGACCAAGACCCAGTTCCTGATTCTCAGCCAGGTCATCATATTCGTGCTGGGTTGGCCCCTGGAATGGACCGAGATCATCGTGATCTTCATGCCCATCTTCATTCCGCTGCTCGACAACTTCGGCGTGGACCCGCTGTTTTTCGGTCTGCTGGTCGCGCTGAACCTGCAAACCGCATTTCTGAGCCCGCCTGTGGCGATGTCGGCGTTTTACCTGAAAGGCGTGGCTCCATCGCACGTAACGCTGAATCAGATTTTCGGGGGAATGCTACCTTTCATGGGCATCCAGATCCTGGCCATCATCCTGCTGTACCAGTTCCCGGCCATCGGCCTGTGGTTGCCGCAACTGCTATACAAATAAAGCGCGGATATTACTCAGGGGCGAGCAGCACACGGACGTGAGCGACGATGGGTCGCCCGACCATCTGTATCCCGAAATACAGTATGCAAGAATATTTTTTCCAGGGCGCGTAAAGCGCCCTTTTTTATGACGGAAAGTGTAAGATTGACGTTTACGTAAACGTCAATACGAATCCGGCACCCCGAGCCTGGCGGGCTGCCCCCTCTCCGGGAGACAAAACATGACCGACCTGTCCGCCGAATACAAGGCACTCGCCAACTACCGTCCCACGCACAAGGTGCGTTTTGTCACTGCCGCCTCGCTGTTCGACGGCCATGACGCGGCCATCAACATCATGCGGCGCATCCTGCAGAGCATGGGCGCTGAAGTCATCCACCTGGGCCACAACCGCAGCGTTGATGAAGTCGTCACCACCGCCCTGCAGGAAGACGCGCAGGGCATCGCCATCAGCTCCTATCAAGGCGGTCACGTCGAGTACTTCAAGTACATGGTCGATCTGCTCAAGAGCCGCGGCGGCGAGCATATCCAGGTCTTTGGCGGCGGCGGCGGCGTGATCGTGCCACCGGAAATCCGTGAGCTGCAGGCCTATGGTGTCGCGCGTATCTTCAGCCCGGAAGACGGCCAGAAGATGGGCCTGGCCGGCATGATTGGCGAGATGGTGATGCGCTGCGACAAGGACCTCACCGGCTTCGCACCGAAAGACGTCAAGGCCATTGAAGGCCATGACGAAATGAACTGGCGCGCGCTGGCGCAGGTGATTACCGCGCTGGAGAACGGCAAGGCCGATGCAACGCTGGTTGAACAAATCCGCAAACAAGCAGCGACAAAAAAAATCCCGGTGCTCGGCATCACCGGCACTGGCGGTGCAGGCAAGTCCTCGCTCACCGACGAACTGATACGCCGCCTGCGGCTGGACCAGAATGACAAGCTGCGGGTCGCAGTCGTCAGCATCGACCCTTCACGTCGCAAGAGCGGCGGCGCCCTCTTGGGTGACCGCATCCGCATGAATGCCATCAACCCCTGGACGGTTCCTCATAAAGTGCAGACAGAATTTCCCGACGGGCCGCCCCTAGGGAAATTGGCCCCCTCGGGGGGCAGCGAAGCACACGCAGTGGCAAGCGTGGGGGCCAGCCACCAGCGCGTCTTCATGCGAAGTCTCGCCACGCGCGACTTCGGCTCCGAAATCAGCCAGGCCCTGCCCGACGTGGTGGCCGCCTGCAAGTGCGCAGGCTTTGATTTGATCGTCGTCGAGACCTCCGGCATAGGCCAGGGCGACGCCGCCATCGTGCCGCACGTCGACGTGCCCATGTATGTGATGACCCCGGAATTCGGTGCTGCCAGCCAGCTTGAAAAAATCGACATGCTGGACTTTGCCGAGTTCATCGCCATCAACAAGTTCGACCGCAAGGGCTCGCTCGATGCACTGCGCGACGTAGCCAAACAGGTGCAGCGCAACAAGGAAGCCTGGACCACACCGACCGAGAAAATGCCGGTCTTCGGCACCATGGCCGCACGTTTCAATGACGACGGCGTGACCGCGCTGTACCAGTCGCTCAAGCCACGCCTGGCCGAACTCGGCCTGAAATTGTCCGAAGGCTCGCTGCCGGTGGTCGATGTACGCCACAGCACCAACCAGACACCGGTCGTGCCTGCCGCGCGTACCCGTTACCTCGCCGAGATCAGCGACACCGTGCGCAGCTACAAAAAGCGCGCCCGCCAGCAATCAAAACTGGCCCGCGAAGTGCAGCAGCTTGAAGCATCGGCCGCCATGCTGAAGGCCGACAAGCCCGACCACCCCACCGCTTCCGAAGCCGCACTCGACCTCGCCGGTCAGCGCCAGCTGCGCATGGATGGCGATGCCCGCGCACTGCTGGCCCAGTGGCCCGACATGCAAAAAGCCTATGCCGGTGAAGAGTACGTCGTGAAGATCCGCGACAAGGAAATTCGTACCGCGCTGACCACCAAATCGCTGTCGGGCACCACCATCCGCAAGGTGGCGCTGCCGCAGTACGAAGACCGCGGTGAAGTATTGAAGTGGCTGATGCTGGACAACGTGCCCGGCAGCTACCCCTACACCGCCGGCACCTTTGCCTTCAAGCGCGAAGGCGAGGACCCGACCCGCATGTTTGCCGGTGAAGGCGACCCCTTCCGCACCAACACCCGCTTCAAGCTGCTCAGCGAAGGCATGGCCGCCAAGCGCCTGTCCACGGCCTTCGACTCGGTCACGCTCTACGGCAATGACCCGCACCTGCGGCCCGACATCTACGGCAAGGTCGGCAACTCTGGTGTATCGATTGCCACGCTGGACGACATGAAGGTGCTGTACGACGGCTTCGATCTGTGCAACCCATCCACCTCAGTGTCCATGACCATCAATGGCCCGGCGCCGTCCATCCTGGCGATGTTCATGAACACCGCCATCGACCAGAACCTGGACAAGTTCAAAAAAGACAACGGCCGCGACCCGACGGCGACCGAAGCCGCCAAGATCCGCGAATGGGTGCAGGAGAACGTGCGCGGCACCGTGCAGGCCGACATCCTGAAGGAAGACCAGGGCCAGAACACCTGCATCTTCTCGACCGAGTTCTCGCTCAAGGTGATGGGTGATGTGGCCCAATACTTTGTGCACAACAAGGTGCGCAACTTCTACAGCGTGTCGATCAGCGGGTATCACATTGCAGAAGCCGGCGCCAACCCGATCTCGCAACTGGCCTTCACGCTGTCCAACGGTTTCACCTTTGTCGAAGCGTATCTCGCGCGCGGCATGCACATCGACGACTTCGCGCCCAACCTGAGCTTCTTCTTCAGCAACGGCATGGACCCCGAATACACCGTGATGGGCCGGGTGGCGCGCCGTATCTGGGCTGTGGCGATGAAGGACAAGTACGGCGCCAACGAGCGCAGCCAAAAGCTCAAGTACCACATACAGACCTCTGGCCGCAGCCTGCACGCGCAGGAAATCCAGTTCAACGACATCCGCACCACTCTGCAGGCGCTGATCGCGATTTACGACAACTGCAACTCGCTGCACACCAACGCTTTCGACGAAGCCATCACCACACCGACCGAAGAATCGGTGCGCCGTGCGATGGCCATCCAGCTCATCATCAACCGCGAGTGGGGCCTGGCCAAGAATGAAAACCCGTCACAGGGTGCCTTCATCATCGAGGAGCTGACCGAGCTGCTTGAAGAAGCCGTGCTGATGGAGTTCGAACGGATTGCCGAACGCGGCGGCGTGCTTGGTGCGATGGAGACCGGCTACCAGCGCGGCCGCATCCAGGACGAGTCCATGCACTACGAGATGCTCAAGCACACCGGCGAGCTGCCCATCATCGGCGTCAACACCTTCCGCAACCCGCATGGCGATGCCGTGCAGGACAAACTCGAACTGGCCCGCTCCACCGAAGAAGAAAAGCAGAACCAGCTCAAACGCCTGGACGACTTCCACAAGCAGCACGCCAGGGAATCACCGGCCATGCTCAAGCGCCTGCAGCAGGCGGTGATCGAAAACAAAAACGTGTTCGAGGTGCTGATGGACGCCGTGCGCGTCTGCTCACTGGGGCAGATCACCAATGCGCTGTTCGAGGTGGGTGGGCAGTACCGGCGGAATATGTAATCGAAAGTCCAGCATTGCTACTTAACCCATAGTTTGCCCAAAAGTCTGCCGTTAACTTCATTTAAATCTCGGCCAATCTATGCCTCATTTCGCTTTACAGCGGATAAGGCCAAAAGGTCGACACAACAAAGCAAAAAGCCCAACTGGCGATCGGTTGGGCTTTTTGCTTTTTTTGGGAAGCTAGCGGTGAGGTCGCTTCACCAAGAGGTGTCGAAGGTCATCGTAGCTTTGTGAAATGTCTGGTTGTTAATCCCAATATCCATTTTTCTGAACATGGCTGTCCTGGAGGTCAACTGCCGGTTTTGCTTTGCAAACCTCATCGCCTCGGCCAATCGCACTTTGATGTCGGCACACTCTCGGTCACGCGCCATCAATTTCCTGCTCGCTGCAGCCAAGCGCAGTCGGTATATGGTTTTCTCTAGTTTCAGGAAAAACTGCTTCTCACATAAACCCATCTCCCGGGGCCATGGTGTGTGGCGGCTTCGCCTCCCCGGATTCGATTGAGGCAATAACCTGCTTTTCGATGTCATCCCAATCGTAGAACTTGCGCTTGGCGCCAGCGGGTAGATCAACTGCCCCAGCTTCGATTTTGATGCTGAAGCACTGGTTCGTCACAACACCGCACAAATCAACCCGGCCAGGGAAACCTCGCAGGTCACCGCGGACGATTGTTAAGCCCCGGCGAGAATTTCCCGGCTGCCAATTCATGAATCGTCACTATGGACAGCGGGGTCAGCCTGGCCAGATCTGATTGCGCATGCGCCAGGTCGTACTTCCGGCAATGCACATCAGCATCTCAAAATCCACTCCTACCTTCAGGTTCTCCGTGGTGATGCGAGGCACGTTTTCCATAAACTCGGCGAGCACGTGGGCTACCATTTCTTCGTACTCGGGGATATCTTTGGGCACCAGCCTGTACCCGGCGTTGGACGGTACCGTGCCGGGCGGGATATGCTAAGGTTTACCGCGTTTCGGACAAACGTCGAATGCGCCGGGCCATGCCGTCTCATGACTGAAGGTAGCCCAGCACGCGTTGCATTTCACACTCAGCGGACTTCGATGGATGTGACAGACCGTGTAACCGGGAGTGGCCCAGAGGTGCGGGAAATATGGCGCGGTCGACGCGGCCCGCCACTCGCCTAAACACTCCTGACACTATGCCCCGCTCTGTGCGGAACAGACCAGGCCGGCTGATCGTTCCCTGGGTCCTCCCAAGGCCCATATGGGCAACCTCCAGATTCGCGGTCAAATTTGCCAAACATCGCGCGAATGCTGGTTGGGTATGCGTATTCAGCATCCTAGGAGCTGACGCGCGTTTGGGCCGGCTGACGCTCAGTTCAGCAACTGACCACCTCTGTCGATAATCCCGAGCTGCACAAACTTACTGCCAGAACGTGTGGCCGCATCGAACCTGATTTCCATACCACCCGCGTCGTAAGGGTCCATGCTTTCCAGCGCACGGCGCAGCTTCCCTGGATCGACATCAGGGCCTGCCCGGCGCAACGCCTCGGTTACAACCTTGGCGTTCAGATAGCCTTCCATGCTGCCGAAGCTAGGTGTTCGCTTCTTTTCCTCCAGTTGGGCCAGATATTCGCGCACTAGGCGAAACTTTCGGTTTCCGTAAGAGGGCACTATTTGAGTGAACATCAACCCACGGCTTTGAGAGCCGAGTTTTCCAAGGTTTTCTGGTGTCAGGGCCACCGAAATTCCGTAAATCGGCGCCTGCATGCCAGCCTTACGTAAAGCCAGAACCACATCCGGAAAAGTGGCGGACAAATAAACAAGCACAGCATGAGGCTTGGAATCCGCAACCGCTTTCACCGCGGAAGCGATGTCCTTGCTATGGAAGTCAGTCACCTTGCCCGCGGCATAGGGCTTAAGACGGTACGTGGCAAGTGCTTTTTCAAAGGCCGCCACGCCTGGCTTGCCAAACGGGTCTTCAGAGTGAATGATGGCCAAATTTTTCAGTCCCAGGGTTTGACTGTGGTCCACAATGCGCTGAACCTCTTCTGCATACGTGGCACGTAGAAAATATGTATTAGTAAGGCCAGCACCACGTATGCCTGCAGTGCCAGTAAGTGGAAACAGAATCAGAGTGTCTTCGACGTCTTTGGCCACTCTTACCGTGGTGGTGGTTCCAAGAGGAGTCATCAAGGCAAGCAGTCCAGGCATCTTTCGCAACTGCAGCGCATTGGCCGAAGCCCTGTCAACGTTGTAGGCGTCGTCCAGCGTCTGAAGTTTTATCTTTCGACCGTTGATACCACCTGCGGCATTGACGCCGTCGAAATACAGGTTCATGCCCCGAACCACCTCTTGACCCAATTTGGCTTCCGGGCCCGACAGGTCTATAGACTGCCCAAGAAGAATTTCAGATTGGGAGCTTTTGGGTTGCGCTTGCAACGCTGGGAGGAAACCAGTTATCCCGACTAGCAAGACAAAACCGTAAGTACTCGAGCGATGAAAGAATTTATTTAGCGCGGTAGTAGTCATGACTGTCCGACTTGAAGGTAGTTGGTTGATCGATTACAGCCTTGTCGTATTCCCATCACAAGCAAATTTTTCTGAAGCATTGTTCAGCGTTAGTTAATAGTGGCATGCTCTATAAAACCTCCGCGTCCAGCCGAGACCAACCCTTTTTATTTTCAGTAATACTGAAAAGTGATTCAGAAGAATTTCCTCATGGACGACAAGAACAGCTGGATGCAATCAATGCCTATTACACGCGTGCCGTATGGTCTCTGTGGGTCCTCGTCGTGGCCAACCGGGACAGGGCCGCTGGCATCCACAGCAGGTGCTACGGCATTTAGATGAGACCAGCATTCGCAGAACGCTCTAAGTCCATGAATGATGTAGGGCCGCATGCGCTCGCACGAGGAGGTCGTGCAAGTCCTCGACCATGGCGCCAAAGGCCACCGCCGCGCTCTCGCCGACCCTGAACGTGAAGGACTCGAGCAGGAAATGCTGGGCGGTCTCTTCAGTGAATTTTCTTCGCGAGCGCCGCCGCTGGCGCTGCGCAAGTCTAGAAGCACCGCTTCGCACGCCACGAGGCCAGGGGCGCGTTGTCAACGGGCTTGACGAGATCTAGTTCGTTATGGACGATGCCAGGCTGTATCCAGCCGCGCCACGTAATGTCACGCACGAGTTCAGCCCCGAGCGATTGAGAGTCTCGTGAGCAAGTCACGCCCTGACAAATGGACGAGCCACTCCACTTCATGCGTGTGAACCGTGATGTCCTGCGCCGCCGCTCCCGATCCCGTCCTAGGTCCCATAAGTCTTTGGGGGTGCGCGAAATCGACACATGGCGAGGTTGCCCCGCGAGGGATATGGGTTCTCGTATGGCGCGGTTTCTCGTCAGCATGCACCGCATATCGAGACCCCACCCCCATATCGATGCGTCAGCGGCGACCACGCAAAGCGACGTAGAGCGTGGATATCTTGGGACTCCGCACCTCATGACCCGCTTGGGTATATGGTCAATTTCCATTCTCTGTACATACTTAGCGCAATAAGCAATAATTCGTTTAACCAATCAGTGCGCCTTTAAAAATTCACTTAGCGCGATAGGTTTATCCGGCCCTCGGGCTATTTTTTATCATCTTTTAGGAGTTTCCCATGAATGCTCTCGCTCTCACCATAGTCCTCGTTCACGGCGGTTTCGTGGACGCATCCGGCTGGCAAGCCGTGCATGACCAGCTGCGCCAGGAAGGCTACAGCGTGAGCCTCGTGCAAAATCCGACGACGTCGCTCGCGGCTGATGTCGCGTACACCAAGCGTGTCATCGACGCGGCCCCGGGCCCTGTCTTGTTGGTCGGCCACTCCTACGGCGGCGTCGTGGTGACCGAGGCGGGCAACTCCGACAAGGTCAAGGGTCTGGTCTACCTGGCTGCCTTCGCACCGGACAAGGGCGAGTCTGTGCAGTCCTTGACCAAGGTCCCCGTACCGGGCGCTGAGGTTCCTCCCCTGCTGCCGGCGCGAGATGGCTTCATCCTGCTGGATAGCAAGAAATTCCCGGCTGCCTTCGCCGGCGATGTAGAGCCCAAGACCGCCAACTTCATGGCCAATTCGCAAGTTCCATGGGGCGTGGAGGCCTTGGCTGGAACGATTTCGGAGGCGTCGTGGAAGAAGAAGCCAAGTTACTACCTCGTGGCCAAGGACGATAAGATGATTCCTCCACAAGCGCAACGCGGCATGTCCCAGCGCATAGGCGCCACCGTCGAGGAGCTCAATGGCAGCCATGCCTTCTATGTCTCGCGCCCCACCGAGGTGACATCCTTCATCAAGAAGGCCGCGCAGGGCGTCGCCGCCAAGGCGAATTGATCGGACGGACCTCGCCGCCGGCCCCGTGAGGGACCGGACGGCGGGAGACTGTCAGAAACTTTGTGTTCAAGGCATAGCATGACGATAGAAGCATGCATGCCAAGCAAGTTCAACAATTCCAAGGTAGCGTCAGCGCTGCCAAGCGCCTACCGTTCAAGACGTCCCCAAGGCCGCTTGGTTACACTCCGGCCAAAGGAGCTCTCCCGTGAAGACCAGTGGCCCCCCCTTACTCCATCAGCATCTTTGCTACAAGCTCTACTCCACCTCCCTGAGGATGACGCAGCTGTACAAACCGCTGCTGGCGCCCTTGAACCTGACGTATCCCCAGTACCTCATGATGGTGGTGCTCTGGGAGGAAGAAGGCCTGGGGATGAAGGACCTGGCCGAGCGGCTTGGACAGGACAACGGATCCATCACCCCCTTGGTCAAGCGACTGGAGGCGATGGGCTATCTCATCCGCAATCGCAATCCCAATGACGAGCGAAATCGCATCATCACGCTTTCACGCGCGGGCAAGGATCTACGCGCCCAGGGCCTGAAGGTGAGCAATGAGATCCATCGGCTTTCGGGCATTGGCGCTGACGAAGCTATCCAGCTGATGTCATTGCTCGACCAACTGAACTCGAATCTTGCCTTCTCGCTCTCATCATCCTCGGACGTGGACGAGCCAGGGGCCACGACGGATGATTGATGCTCGGGCAGCGGCGCTCGTGAACCCGCGGCATTGGCGGATTGGGCCCCTGGCCAGACTAGATCCAACTAGAAATAACCTGTTGACTCTTCACAGCTGGCAAGCGTGGCGAACGGCGGGTCTGACGAGAATATTCCCGCGGGCCACCCCACTCTGCTCCGTGTGCCCGTCAAAAATGGCGTCGTGGTGGTGGACCGCGTGTTGCCGCTGCTCATCGACCATTACGAGATTTTTCGTCACGGGGAATGGTGCACAGTGATGGTCAATGCGACCGGAGAAGTGGTGTTCCAGGGTGAGGGCGCGCCGTGGTGGCTGTGTCTCAAGCGCCCTTTTAAAAATCGCCAAGCCCTGAATCAGTCCGGAGGAATCAGCCAACCGGATGCGACCAGCCGCTACGAACGGGGCGTCCAAGCGACCCCAGTACTCACCGCGAGGCCTATAGCCCGGGTATTTGGGTTGCCCAACCTACCATGCCGAAATGCTGAGACAGCGGCGCTGCTGTTCGCAGTATATAAATGCGAGATATGTGGCTACTGATCTTTTGACGGGGTCAAATTACGGGGACGTGGCAGAGTGGGAGTTGTCCCATTGAAATAAGACTCTAACAATTCCTTATTTTTTTGCTCCTGCACTTCACGCTCGCTCGGTGCTCTATCACGGGACCTTTGAGCGGCAGCCTTCACGCGCAAATCAAGCTCCGTTTTATTGACCGTATTATTGTTATAAGACTCTAACAAGTCCCTATTTTTTTGCTCCTGCACTTTACGCTCGCTCAGTGCTTTATCACGGGCCTTTTGAGCGGCAGCCTTCCGGCGTAATTCAAGCTCCGTATTAAAGGCCTGCGCTGCACTCTTGGTCGCGGCGTCGCATCCATCAAAACCGACGATGGTAGAGACTGCGAGTCCCATGTCATATGGCAAGTGGGCCGCGCGATCTTGCGGATTTAGTCTGTTTTTGGTGTCCACGGCATCGGCCATCTGCTTCAACCCCACCAAACCGAACTCGCATTGGGAGGCAATGGCAAAAGCGATACCACCTGATGAATTTTCGCGCTCAGGTTCTCCGAACATTTTGATGAGCGTTGGAACATCATTCGGATTAATGCGCCGAGCCAAAGTGCGCATCGAATCCTTACCGTATCCCATAGTTAAATGGGGCCCAAGAACCCGAGCAGAATAAATTTTGAGCAGCAATATAGATTCTTGAGTTTCAGCCGCGCCTGTATTTGAAAAGCCGATCGAGGCGATTAGCATTGTGTAAAAAATACTCCAGCGGCCAATTTTTCCCAGAAAATAAAAATATTTCATGACGAGTAAAAAATTAAATAGGCCTTATTCAAAAGGCATTTTCAGCACCGTCGTACGATGAATTTTTAGATTTTCATCGTAACCGCCAAGCGCGATATAGTCGTTTCCAATTAAAGAAAAAACCGAGTCAAACTTAAACCGCTGGATCATTTTTCCTGTATTTGTGTTGGGTATTTCAATTTGGCCCAAGGATAATCCTCTCATGTAGGATTTTGACCTCCCTACACAAACCCATTTTCGCAACTTAAGTGGCGCGGTCACGTAACTACAGTGGCATTCCGCAGTTGCCGCGAGTGGCATCAGAGTGAGTTCATAGTTGCCATGAGGCTTCCAAAGCCCTCTTCTTCAAGCTACTCACGGCCAATCTTTTGATTAATTTCGAACACGCTGCCGTAAGTGCAGGATTTCATTCAATAAGTCTTGCCCATCAAATCGCTGCTCCCGTAAATCTCGGCCATCGCTACTGTCACGACAGCAGTTTTGCGAGCGCTTTATCGCGCGGCTCTATCTGCAAAATTACCACTCTCGACCAATCACAACGCGGATGTCGGCGAATTCAATGGTTAAGTCACACGCATCGCTGGCTGGAGTGCCAATGTAAAGCATACTTTACATTGAATGGATCTTGAAGCCGTAACGCGCCCGATGGCAATGCTTTCAAGCCACTTCTGGTTCTTTTTTGGCCTCTTTTAGGAATTAAAAAGGCCTGAAAGCCTATCTGGGCTCGCGGTGATTGCTACTAATAGTGCAGCACCCGTTTTGTTGGATTGAGCATTTTGCTTTTTTTAGACCCAGGCAGGGCTTCGCCCGCCTCAATCGTGAAGGCCCTCGCCTCAATCCACAGCAAACCGCCCAGCCAAATCCCCCAACCCGACCTCGTCAAGCACCTGTCCAAGCCGGGCCTTCGCAGTACCAGCTTTCGCTGCATTCACCCGCTCAGGCCGGCTCGCAAGAATCAGTTCGTTCTTCATCGAGTGCTCCCAACCGACCAGCTCGGTCACCGTTACCTCGTAACCATTAGCCTCCAGTTGCAGGCAGCGCAGCACGTTGGTGATCTGGCTGCCGAACTCGCGGGTGTGCAGCGGATGGCGCCACAGTTCGGCCAGCGGTGTTTTGGACAGGTTCAGTGCTCGGGTCGTTTTCAGCACACCTGCGACTTCGGCCTGGCAGCATGGCACCAGAACCATGTGTTTTGCGTTTTTGGCAAGGCCAAAGGCAATCGCGTCATCGGTAGCGGTGTCGCAGGCATGCAGCGCGGTGACGATGTCTACCTGTGCCGGCAGCTCAGCCGAGGTCGTCGCCTCCTGCACCGACAGATTCAGGAAGGACATGCGGCCAAAACCCAGCCGCTCTGCCAGTGCTCGTGATTTTTCGACGAGTTCTGCACGGGTCTCGATGCCGTAGATGTGCCCTGCCGTCTTTTCGCCTTTGTGCGCGACGTTGAAGAACAGGTCGTACAGGATGAATCCCAGATAGGACTTGCCGGCCCCGTGGTCGGCGAGCGTTGCGGCCGGATTGGCAGCAGTCACCTGTTCCAGCAGCGGCTCAATGAACTGGTACAGGTGGTAGACCTGCTTGAGCTTGCGGCGTGTGTCCTGGTTGAGCTTGCCTTCGCGCGTCAGGATGTGCAGTTCCTTGAGCAGCTCTATCGACTGGCCGGGCCGCAATTCCTCGATCACCTGCGGTGCTCTGGCAACGGCGGTCTGACCCGGGGATTTGTCTTTTTTTGGCATGAGCGCCCAGTTTAGCGGCGCAATGCTGAAACCACCGGACAAAGGGCATTCCTGCCTCTTCATACAAATACATTGCACACAATTTAATTGTGTATTACAATTGCGCCATGCCCAACAAAATCGATGCCATGCTGCAACTGGACAACCAGCTGTGTTTTGCGCTTTATTCCACCTCGCTGGCCATGACCAAGGTGTACAAGCCGCATCTCGACGAGATGGGCCTGACCTACCCGCAGTACCTGGCGATGCTGGCGCTGTGGGAGCAAGATGGCCTGATGGTCTCTGAGCTGGGCGACAAGCTTTACCTGGACTCCGGCACGCTGACGCCGCTGCTCAAGCGGCTTGAAGCATCGGGTTTCATCACGCGCATCCGCGATGTGCAGGACGAACGCCGCGTGCACATCACGCTGACCGCCGCAGGCCGCAAGCTGAAAGCCCGCGCCGCCAAAATCCCGGCCTGCATATTGAGTGCCAGCCAGTGTTCGATTTCCGAAATCTCCGATCTCACGCGGCAGGTACAAGCGCTGCGCCAGCGTCTGGTTGCATAAACAGTCACCGTTACATCACCTTTTTTAACCCGCCCATTCCGGGCATATCCCAAGGAAGACAAGCATGACCACACTTGAAAAAGTTCTCTATACCGCCAAGGCACACACTAGCGGCGGCCGCGACGGCAAATCCAAAACCGATGACGGCCGCCTGGAAGTCACCCTCAGCTCGCCTGGCACTGCCGGCACCGGCACCAACCCAGAGCAGCTGTTTGCAGCAGGCTACGCAGCCTGCTTTATCGGCGCGATGAAGGCCGTGGGCGGCATGCAGAAAATCGCCGTGCCCGAGGATGTCTCCATCGACTCCGAAGTGGACCTGGGCAAGATCCCGAACGCCTACGGTATCGCGGTGCGCCTGAATGTCAGCCTGCCCGGCATGGACAAGGCCGCAGCCCAGGCGCTGATCGACGCAGCCCACCAGGTCTGCCCTTATTCCAACGCGACGCGTGGCAACATCGACGTGACGATTACCCTCAAGTAATCCATTTTTAAGGCTGCAAGCGCAGCCCAAAGCCCACACACTCGAAGGAGTCTGTGGGCTTTTTTATTTCCAGCAGGCGGTATAGGCCGACAATCAGTGAATGACGGACGACCACAACAAGACAGCCCCCGCACGCCAGACGGTGCACGCCTACGAACACCTGACGCCCGATGTGGTGCTGGACGCCCTGGCCAGCGTGGGCCTGCATGGCGACGGCCGGTTGATGGCGCTTTCGAGCTACGAGAACCGCGTTTACCAGGTTCATCTTGAACAGAGCGTGGGCAAGGCCGCAGCAGCAGGCGACATCGTGGTGGTCAAGTTTTATCGGCCCGACCGCTGGAGCGAAGCGCAGATCATTGAAGAGCACGCATTTGCTGCGGAGCTGATGGCGGCCGAGATTCCGGTGGTGGGTGCGCTGCAATTGCACAGCCATACCCTGCACCACTTCGGCGGCTTCAGCTTTAGCGTATCGCCCAGCCGTGGCGGCCGCAGGCCCGAGCTCGACAACCTGGAAGTACTGGAGTGGATAGGCCGATTTCTCGCCCGTATCCACACGGTCGGCAGCGCCAAACCTTTCACGCACAGGCCCGCGCTGGACCTGAAGACTTTTGGTTTTGCCTCACGTGATGTGTTGCTCAAGGGCGGCTACCTGCCGCTGGACATGGAGTCGCGCTGGCTGAAGGCGTTCGAAGAAGCCATGCTGACCGCGCAGGCGGTGTTTGAAAGCGCAGGCGATGTCAAAACGCTGCGCCTGCATGGCGACTGCCACCCCGGCAATATCCTGTGGACACCCGAAGGCATGCCCGGCGCCGGCCCGCATTTTGTCGACCTGGACGATGCGCGCAGTGGCCCGGCGGTACAGGACCTGTGGATGCTGGTGTCCGGCGACCGTGCGCAATGCACGCGGCAACTGGGCGCGCTGGTGGATGGCTACGAAGAGTTTCGCGAGTTCGACCGCCGAGAACTCGCCCTGATCGAGGCGCTGCGCACCTTGCGGCTGGTGCACTACAGCGCCTGGCTGGCGCAGCGCTGGCACGACCCGATCTTTCCGATCAACTTCCCGTGGTTCGGCTCCAGCGATTACTGGAAGGGCCAGGCCGACATGCTGGAAGAGCAGACCGAAGCGATGCAGGAGGCACCGCTGGTCGTCTGAGCGTGGCGATCAGAACTTGTGGCGCAGCGTCACGCTCATGAAGCGCGGATCGCCGTAGTTCGCATAGTCCAGCGTGGCGAGATAACGCTTGTCCAGCGCATTGAACACCGCAACATTCAGCGAGGTGGCCTGGGTAAAGCGCCAGCTGGCGTTCAGGTTCAGCAGGCCGAGCGGTGACTGCGTGACGGTGGTCGGGCCCGACGGGCTGGGCACGTTGATGGCGTCCATCCGACCCTGCCACAGCAGTTGCGCGCCGATTTCCAGTGGCGCCATCGCACCCTGAAAGCGGTATTGCGTGCCAAGCTTGACCAGCCATTCAGGCAGGTTGGCGTAGGTCAGGTCGGCGGCATTGCGCGTCGTGCGCACACGCGTCACGCCCGCAGTGGCCTGCCAGCCGGGCGCCAGGCGCTTGGCCACGTCGGCCTCCCAGCCGGTGCTGCGTGTGCCGTTGACACCAACGTAAGCCGAGCTGCCATCGGGCAGGCTGCCGGCCGGTTGTGTGCTGTCGCGTATACCGTAGTTGTCCTGCTTGACTTCGAAGAGGGCCAATGAGCCGCTGAGCCCTTGCCGGGGCCACTCGCCCTTCAGGCCAATTTCCTTGCTACTGCCCTTGACCGGGTCCAGCGGAGCGTTGTTTTTGTCCTTGAAGTTTTGCGGGTTGAAGATGCCGGTATAGCTGGCATAGGCCGACAGTTCCTTGTTGATGTCGTAGACCACACCGAGCAGCGGCGACACCTGCCGGTTCACCTGCTGGCGTGCCGTGGTGGTGGTGTAGGCACCAGCCGTGTTGTAGTTGTTGGTGTAACGGCGCCAGTTGGTGAGACGCGCGCCCGTCAGCACCGACAGCGAATCGGAAAGGCGCCAGCGCGCAGATGCGTACAGGCTGTCCTGTCGCGTGATCTGTTCGGTGAATGCGCCCGTGCGGTTGAACACAGGTACCGGGGCGGTGCCGTCCCAGGTGTAGACGTTCGGAATGGTGTAGCTGTAGTTGTTCACACCAGCGGTAATGCTGGTATAGCCATCGGTGTGTGTGTTGGTGCGCAGTGTGTTGACGCCCAGGGTCACATCGTGCTGACGGCCCAGCAGGCTGAATTTTCCGGAAAGGTAGGCATCCAGCGTGTCCTGCTTCTCGGTGCCGCCGCCCACACCGGCATAAAGGCGAACGCCCGCGCCGGTGACAGGGTTGATGAACGGCGCGTTGTTGACGGTCGTACCGTAAGCGTAGGTGCGCAGGCTGAAGTTCTTGCCTTCAGTGTGGTTGTAGGTGGCCTTGAGCGACCAGTTGTCATTGATCTGGTGGTCTACCGTTGCAAACAGCGTACCCGACTCACGCGACCAGCGCGTCCATTCAGGCGAGAAGTTGGTGGAAATGGGCAGGTTGGCCCTGGCGCCGGTGGTGGTGAAGAAGGGGATGGTGCCCCAGATACCGGCGATCGGCACATTGTTTTGCCGCTGGTAACCCACAGACGCCACGGTAGCGCTGCCAATGTCGGCCTCAACCACTCCCAGCAACGCGTACTTGTCTTCCTTGTAGCGGTCACGGTAACTTTCGCGTTTTTGCGGCGCGACCACAAAGCGGCTACGCACGCTGCCGTCAGCGTTGAGCGGCACGTTCACATCAATTTCGGCGCGCCGGTAGTTCCAGGTAGCGGCCGTCAACGACACTGAACCGCCGAAGGTCCGCTGCGGGCGCTTGCGGATCAGGTTGATGGTCGCAGAGGGCGTGCCCACGCCGGTCAGGATGCCGTTGGCGCCGCGCACGATGTCAACGCGCTCATAGATGGCCGTGTCGTATTCCTGGTTGGTATTGCCGCTGTATGTCGGCAGGCCGTCGACCTGGAAGTCGGTGATCTGGAAGCCGCGCGCGTAATAGAGCGGACGCTGCGTGTCGAAAAAGCTGACATGAATGCCGGTGGTGGCGCGCAGCACCGTATCCACACTGGTCAGTGACTGCTGCTCAATCTGCTCGCGCTCCACCGTGCTCACCGATTGCGGTGTCTCGCGCACCGTCAGTGGCAGCTTGGTCGATGTGCTTTCACGCGCACCGCTGACCGTGACGTTTCCCAGGGTAGCGGGCGCACTTTCCTGCGCCCAGGTGGCGCAACACAGGCAGGTCGCGGCGGCGACGGGAATCCATTTCGTGACGAATCTGGAAGTGCTGGACGAGTGATGTGCAGGCGCGAGCGGCTGATTGGGCATTGTCTTCGGGTGTAATGCCGGGCGCCCCGCCACGCACGCCGCCGACACCAAAGATGGCTACGGACAGGCTGCAGATTTCTGAAAAAGCGGGAACAGCTCAGCGATTGGGAACTGGCTGCACCCGGGACGGCCAGCACTCCGCAGATTTGGGAGCACGGCAAGCCGGTGTGTGGCTGGGGCGTCAGTGTAGCATGGTAAATAAGAATTATTCTTATTTAAAACGCCCCGGCCTCCAGCCGCTGCCTCAAACCAGCAGCGCGTTGACCCGCTTCACATAAGCCGCAGGGTCAGCCGGCATGCCACCTTCGGCCAGCAGGGCCTGGTCGAACAGGATGTTGGCGAGGTCGGCGAAGTTGGCTTCGTCGGCAGTACCTTCGAGCTTTTTCACCAGCGGGTGCTGGGCGTTCACTTCAAGAATCGGCTTGACCTCAGGCACGGCTTGCCCGGCCTGCTTCAACATGCGGGCGAGCTGGGTCGACATGTCGCCGTCCTGCACCACCAGGCAAGCCGGTGAATCGACCAGGCGCGAGGTGGCGCGCACATCGGTGGCCTTGTCTTTCAGTGCTTCCTTGAGTTTGTCGAGCACGGGTTTGAAAGTGGTTTGTGCTTCTTCGGCGGCTTTCTTTTCGTCTTCGTCCTGCAGCTTGCCGAGGTCGACTGCGCCCTTGGCTACGGACTGCAGCGGCGTGCCGTCGAAGTCCTGCAGGTAGTTCAGCGCCCACTCGTCGACGCGGTCGGCCATCAGCAGCACTTCAATGCCCTTCTTGCGGAAGATCTCCAGTTGCGGGCTGTTTTTGGCGGCGGCGAGTGTGTCGGCGGTGATGTAATAAATCGCATCCTGGCCTTCCTTCATGCGGGCCTTGTAGTCGGCAAAACTGACGGTCGCGGTGTCGGTGGTTGACGATGCAAACCGCAGCAATTTGGCCAGGCGCTCGCGGTTGGCAAAGTCTTCGCCCAGGCCTTCTTTCAGCACGGCGCCGAACTCGGTCTGGAAGGTGGCGAATTTTTCAGCGTCATTGCTTGCCAAGTCTTCGATCATCGACAGCACGCGCTTGGTGCAGCCTTCACGAATCGCCTTGACGGCGCGGCTTTCCTGCAGCAGCTCGCGCGACACATTCAGTGGCAGGTCGGATGAATCGACCACACCCTTCACAAATCGCAGGTAGGTCGGCATCAACGCCTGCGCTTCGTCCATGATGAAGACACGCTTGACGTAGAGCTTGACGCCGGCCGCCTTGTCGCGGTTGAACATGTCCATCGGTGCCTTGGAAGGGATGAACAGCAGCTGCGTGTATTCGGTCGAGCCTTCAACGCGGTTGTGCGTGGTGGCCAGCGGCGGGTTCTGGTCGTAGCTGATCTGTTTGTAGAACTCGTCGTACTGGTCCTGCGTGATGTCTTTTTTCGCACGCGTCCACAGTGCGGCGGCCTGGTTGACGGTTTCCCATTCGCCGGTCTTGGCCATCTCGCCGGGCTGGTCGTTTTCGCCTTCCTTCCACTCTTCCTTTTCCATCATGATGGGCAGCGAGATGTGGTCGGAGTACTTGTTGATGACGCCCTTGAGCTTCCAGTTGTTCAGGTAGTCTTCGGCCTCTTCCTTCAGGTGCAGGATGATGCTGGTGCCACGTGCTGCACGCTCTATCTGGGCGACTTCAAATTCACCAGTGCCATCGCTGCTCCAGCGAACGCCTTCGGAAGCAGGCACACCGGCGCGGCGGCTTTCGACCGTGATCTTGTCGGCCACGATAAACCCGGAATAAAAACCGACGCCGAACTGGCCAATCAGTTGCGCATCGTTCTTCTGGTCGCCGGAGAGCTTGGACATGAAGTCGCGCGTGCCGCTTTTGGCGATGGTGCCCAGGTTGTCAATCGCTTCCTGCTCAGACAGGCCGATGCCGTTGTCGGTGATGGTCAGCGTCCTGGCGGCCTTGTCGAAGGTGACCTTGACCTTCAGTTCCGGGTCGGTCTCGTACAGCGATGCATCGTTGAGCGCTTCAAAGCGCAGCTTGTCGCAGGCGTCCGACGCGTTGGAGATCAGCTCGCGCAGAAAGATTTCAGGGTTGGAGTACAGCGAGTGCGTGACCAGCTTGAGCAGCTGGGCGACTTCGGCCTGGAAGGAAAGCGTCTGGGATTTGGATGAAGAGGTCTTGGCCATTGTTGTCTTGTCAATGAAAGGGAAAGTGGGAATAAAACTGAAATAAGCGGGGCACGGTTCACACCGGCGCAGCGCGCTGTCAGTTATCTGGGTGCCCTGCCGGGCTTTTCAAGCACCGGGCAAGGGCTGGCAGCAGGCGGACGGCAATTTTAGCGGGGTGCTCACGCGCCCTGACGGGAAGGTGCCAGCCAGGCCTGAAGCTGGGCCGTGACTGCCGGCTTGCCGAGCAGTTCCAGATGGTTGGTGCCCATGGCTATCCATCGATTGGCGGGCTTGATGCCCAGATCGTGATGCGCCTGGTCGTGCTCGCCGAGCGCACTGGCCAGCGGCACAAGGCCGTCACCCAGCAGCGTGTCTTTCAAATCGCCCGCTTGCGCGGCCGTCGTTGCGGCGACCGCGAAACAGGCCACACCCTCAGGCAGCGGCAGTGGCTCGCGCTGGTCAGGCGCCATTTCAAAACGGTCTTCACCTTGCTGACCGCCGGCCAGCACATGCCCGTAGCGCAAGTCGGTGATGCCGCTGCTGCGCTGCTGGCCGATTTTTGCAAAGGGCTGGGTAACGACATTGCTGCCCAGCAGCACATCGACCCAGTTGCCGACACGCTCCAGCGGGGCACCGTGGTGCGGCGTACCCAGGAACACCAGATTTTTCAGCCGCTGGCGCCAGGCCATGCCCGCCAGCGCTGCATGGTGGCAGGCGCTGCGCGACACCAGGCCTCCCATGCTGTGCGTGAGCAACGTGATCTCTTCAACCGGCTGCGGCCACGCGGCCAGCAATTGCTCGAGCAAGCCAGCCATCTGCGCACCATTGGTGGCGATGTGCAGCCCGGTGTTGTAGTGCAGAAAGACAGGTGTATAGCCCAGCGATGTCGCCAGCGCTTCACCGTGGTTGTGGCCATGCGATGTCCACTGCAAATCGTTCATGCACAGGCCGTGCACCAGCACCAGAATTTTTCTGCCAGCGTTCGGCAATGCGTGTGTCAGACCCGCCCTGTCGAGCGCCAGGGTTTTGCCATCGTGCCGCAGGCTCATCGTGATGGCGAGCGGGTTGGCTGTCTGCAGCAACTGGTCACCCAGCACGCCGTTGATGGCCGACAGCATGGCTTCGCGCGCCGGTGACGAGGCCTGCCCGCCTGCCAGCGGCGCGGCTGTAGCCAGTAGCAGGTTGGCCGTGCCGCCCGCCAGCCGCGTCACCGCGCGGATGCCGCCATAGACAAAACCGGTAATGCCTCTTGCCTTGATGCCGGTGGCACCCGGCGTGCCGTCGACAAAACGCGAACCCAGCAAACCGAAAGGTGCAGCGACGGTTTTGTAGATGCCGCCCTGCACCGCCTCGGCCACACTGGTGACGCCCAGCACGCCCTGTGTGGCCAGTTGCGCCAGCCCCTGGAGGTCGGATACATGCAGCCAGGTGGGCAGCCGCTCGCGCAGGCTGGCGGGTGGCAGGTCGGCTTTGGTGAGTGTGGGTTCTTGGCGCATGGGCCATTGTGGCGGCGCCTGCGGCCGCAAGGCAAGCGCTACAAAATTAATAGCTGGTCGCGCTAGTCCATATTGGCTTGCAGGCCTTTTTGGCAGCCAAAATCGACTAAAAATCTGCCCTGCGAGCCATTTTTTCGCGTTTTCAGCCGCTGGCAGGTCGCATCGGGTCACCGTTTTGTATTAATGCATCAAATTTAAAGCATTAAGCACTTAATGCTTTAAATTTGATGCATTACACACCGATGACGCTCAGTAAGTCAGCGTCACCGTCACGATGTCCGAATAAGCGCCTGCAGGTGCTGTGGATTGAGGCGGTACACGGCCATAGACGGTTTGTGACTGCGGGGCCGATTCGCCCGCGCCGGTGCCGTCAGAGGTGTCTGTGCCTGGCGTACCGCCCCAGCGCTGGGTACGCGCGGCATCACGGTAAAGCTCGTAGTTGATGTAGTTGTTCGCCGCGCTGCGCATGCGCCTGACATTGCCGCTGGCGTTACTGCCGTTGGACAGCCCCAGCCGCCAGTTGGTACCAGTAGGGCAGCGCACGATGATGGTCGAGGTCTGGTCGCGGTTGGCAAACAGCGCGCCCACGGTGCCGAAGTCCAGGTCGGTCGACAGCGTGATGCGGCAGGAGTTGGACACGGTGGCCGCAGCCGATGTGTAGAAGGTGGTGTTGCCAGTGGCCCCGCCGCTGCCAGCCGTCATGCAGTTGGGCGGGTAGGCTCCGGCGCCCCACGACCAGTAAAGTGCAGAGCCGCCAAGCTGCGTTTGAAAGCCGTTGGTGGCTGGCAGGTTCTGCCCTGCCGGCACACGCCCATAGATGGGAACGGTGTTGGTCTGCTGCACATAACCGCCGGGTATCAGCACCGGCAGGCTGACGACCGGATAACCGCCGCCGCTGGGTGGCGGCCCGATGATCTGGCTGCGCGCCGCGTCGGAATAAACATCGTAGGCCATCTGCGCACCGTTGTAGTTGGTCATGTAGCGCGGGCTGATGCCGGGAATCGGCGAACCCTGTGCAATGAACATGCAGACGCGGTAATAGGTGGGGTTGGCATTCGACTGGCAGGTAAACGGGATGTTGTTCTGCGTATCGGTCTGGTCATCTGGGCTGACGGTGCCGAAAGCCAGACTGCCGGTACCCGACATATAACAACCCTGGGCTGATGCCGTGCCGGGCACGCCAATGGCCGCCAGCGCCAGCAACAGCATGGCAACAAGATGGCGGCGAAAAAAGAACTGCAGAAGTCTGGTCATGATCGGCTCACAGGTTTACGGGCTTGCTGGTTTGCTGATATTGGCCTGCTGGCAAAGCAGGGTACCCAGGTCGACCAGCCCGCTGGACTGATCCGGCACAAGCAGGTTCGCGCGGCAGGACATTCCGTCGACCGTCCGCACCTGAAGGCTGGCGCCGGGCGGAGGATCTTCGAGATAGACCAGGCCATCGTAGCCCACCACGGTGGTGGCCTGGCTTGCTGCGGCGCCTGAACTTGAGTTGGTGCTGGCATTGCCTGGCGCTGCAACTGTCACCACGCTGCCGAGCGGCAACCACTGGCCAGCGGCATCGCGCAGCGACAGCTGCACCGCCAGGATGCGGCGCATTTCAAATTCGGCCAGCACGCCGCTGCGTCCGGCAGGCACCGCATCACGGCTGGTGCGGTTGATATGCATGTCAGGCGGCAGCTTCAGCGTGTCTATGCTGATGCGGTTGTGCTGGTAGGCATTGAGGCGGCTGACAAACAGCAGGCCGTCATCGTCGGTCTCGCCGACCAGGCGGTTTTCCAGCCGCACCGGTATGCCGGCCATGCCGTTGGTCGACACGACGGCAAAGGCATCATCGACACGGCGCGTCGCCTGCACCTTGCCCTTCATCATCACAACGCTGCCGCTGGCATTGCCGAAGGCCGAGGTGCTCGATGGCGATCCCTGCACGCCACGGAAATGGCTGATGCCTGCCGCAAACTGGCCGTATTCGCTGGTGCGGCTGAGCTGGCCCTGGCCACTGCCGCTGCTGCTGCTGCTGCTGCCGTCGCCGATATTGGCCTGCACGCGCCAGCCCCAGCCGTCTTCGTCGGACGGCGCCGAGCGCGCCGCATCCAGCGTGGCGCTGCCCGAATCCCGCGTCTTGCGCCCGCTGACCGCCACCGAGGTATCGCGATCGAGCAGCATGGACCAGCCGACGTACAACTGCGGCCCCGTCCGGTCGCCAAAGCTGCGGTTGAAGTTGACTGTCAGCGAGCTGTTGTTGTCCAGTTGCCTGGACCAGTTCAGGCTGGCGAAACGCACCAGTTCGCTGCCCGTGTATTGCTGCCTGAGCAGCGCAAAACCGAACTGGCCGAAGCGGGTGTCAAACCCCATATAGGCCGAGTCGCTGCGCCGGGTGACCGGCGCGCCGTTCAGGCTGGCGATGTCGCGGTAGCCGGCATCGGCCCTGAGCGCATTGAGCGAGAAGTTGAAGTACCGCGCAACCCACTGGTAACCCAGGCTGGCCTGCACGCCGGTACTGGCTGTGTTGCCTGCAGCGGCTGCAGCATCGACAGAGCGGCTGCCGGCCAGCGACGCGCTGACTATGCCCATCTGCCGGCCCAGCAGCCAGGCGGCGCCGGCGCCTGCCAGTTGCAGGTCACGTGTGGCTTCAGCATGGCCTTCAAGCGTGACCGCGTCGCTCCAGCCATACCGCGCGCTGCCGCTGAGGACGGGATCGCTGCCATAGGAAAACGACTTGAGCGCGTAGTCACGGCGTATCACACCGGCATCGAGCGACCAGTCGGACAGGCCGGCCGCCAGCAACTGCGGCGAGCCGTAAATATCGAAACTGACGAAACGGCTCTGGCCGTTGATATCGGTGATCACCATCTGCGCCTGGCCGCTTCCGTTGAGCGACGGCGCCGCGTTGAGCTGAAACTGCCCGGGCTGCACCTGCTGGGTGGACTGCTTCATGCCGTTGATGAAAAGATCTACCGTCGAGGGCAACACCGCGCTGCCCTGGAAGGCCGCCAGCGGCGCCGTCACGCGGTAGGGCTGCAAGCCGAAGTTGCTGGCCAGGCGCACGCCGCCTATACGCAGCGCACGCGACCAGGGCAGCGCGCCCGTGATGGTGTCGCCCAGCGTGAGTGTCATCAACTGGTCGGGGAAGTCACGCTGCCAGGAACTGTCGAGGCGCACATTGCGGCCCTGGGTGTTGCCTGCACCTACGCCTACGCGTGTGGCCATGGTGTTGCTGAAAATGCCGGGGCCCACCCCGAACAGGCGCGCTTCGGTCACGCCATTGAGTGCACCCCGCCCGGCTGACTGCTGCGCATAGAGGTCGTAGTTCAGGAGCACGCCGGGCACACGCGCCGAAGGATCGACGCGCGGCCGGTCACCCAGCCCCGCATCAATTTTGAGCAGGGGCCTGTCGAGCAATGCGACCGGTGCCGTCAGCGCAATGCGCTGGCGCGGCTCGTCATAGCTGACCTGGAGGCCTGCCAGGCTGGCCAGGGCCACCTGCGCCGCAGCGGTGTCGCTGCCCGGCCACTTCAGGCCGAGGTCACGCAAGGTGGCGGCAGAGGCATACAGCACGCCACGCTGCATCACAAAGGGCTTGAGTTCCTCAATCGGCACGCCATTGAGCGTGACGGCAAGGTAAAGCTCGAGCGGCTGGCTTGCACCGCTCAGGCCGGCGGCCGGCGGCGCGGCATTGTCGGGTGTTGGAGGGGAAGCGGCCACCGCACCGGCACTGGCAAGTGCCGCGGCCAGCGTCACACTAAGGGCGATCAGTGAGGGGCAGTGTCTGCTCTTCTTGATCGTCATTGAACTTTGCCTTGAAGGCGCCGCCGGATCTCAGTGTCGGCAATGGCAAGGCCAGCGGCCACTGCATGGTCTGGCCAGCCAGCACGTAACCCATCAGGCCGGGAAACTGCATGCTGCGCTGGCCCCTGGCATCAACCCAGGCCAGCTGGCTGATCTTGGCACGGCGTACCCCGGTGTTGACGACTACCAGCATCGATGCATCCGGCCCATTGGCCCTGATGCTGGCCGACAGCGGTTTCACATCGGTCAGCGGCACTGTGCCATTCGCAGCGGATGCAGGCGGAAGTGCTGCGCTGCCCGCAGCAGACGACGGCAATACAAACACCGGCACCGAGTAGCGCAGCAGGAACTGCAGGCCTGCGGCGGCCGGCTGCTGGGCACCGTCAGCGCCGGGAAGTTCGTCGATGATGAGGCGGTAGGTTTTTTCCCGGGCAGCGGGCGCTGGTTGCAGGCGCACTATGCGCACCATCTGGCGCGCGCCGGGTGCGATCTCGACGATGGGCGGACTGGCGACCACATCACGCGTGGCTTCAAGCTTCTCGCTGCCGCCCTCCTGTGTCCACTGCTGCACGCGCACCTGCGCACGCAGCGGCGTCTTGCCGCTGTTGCTCAGGAACATGGCCTGGCTTTGCTGCGCAGCGGGAATGTCCAGCGAGATGGGCGTGACCTGCAACCCTGCTGCAGCGGCAGGGCCGGCCACCAGCAGCGCGGCCGAAGCAGCCAGCATCAGGGCCGCCGCAGGCAGTGCCGAACGACAGGCAAGAGCAAAAAAGGAAACGCCGCCTGTGAGGCGGCGTGTCAGGAGCCGCATGGATTAGTAAGTGACGGTGGCGATGACGGTGTCTGTGTAGGCACCGGCAGCCGCAGCGGCCGATGGCACACGGCCGTAAACCGTGAAGTTCTGGTTTGCGCCGTTACCCGTGCCGGCAGCGGACAGCGGCACGGTAGAACCCCATGCATTGGCAAATGCAGCGTCACGGAACAGGCCGTAAGCAACAAAGTTGGCGGTGCCGTTTTTCATCTGGCGCGTCGTGGTGAAGTTCGTTCCATTATCCATGCCAATGGTGTAGGGCGTGCCATTGGTGCACTTGACCGTCAGTACGCCGCCGGTCGAGGCCACATTGGTTGCAGTCGAGGCCACCGAGCCGAAATCGACATCGGTTGGTGCAACGGTGTGGATGTCACACGTTGCAGTGACGGTGATCTTCACGGTCATGTTGGCGGTGTCGTTAGCGGCACTGGCAGCACCGAAGGCGCCCAGGCAGGCTGCCGAAATCAACGAAGTGCGAAATATCCTGTTCATATAAACCTCGAAATTGTTACGTTACGGTCAGGCTGACAACCGGGAATCAGTAGGTCACCGTGGCAACCACGGTGTCTGTGTAGGCACCGGCAGCCGCAGCGGCCGATGGCACACGGCCGTAAACCGTGAAGTTCTGGTTTGCGCCGTTACCCGTGCCGGCAGCGGACAGCGGCACGGTAGAACCCCATGCATTGGCAAATGCAGCGTCACGGAACAGGCCGTAAGCAACAAAGTTGGCGGTGCCGTTTTTCATCTGGCGCGTCGTGGTGAAGTTCGTTCCATTATCCATGCCAATGGTGTAGGGCGTGCCATTGGTGCACTTGACCGTCAGTACGCCGCCGGTCGAGGCCACATTGGTTGCAGTCGAGGCCACCGAGCCGAAATCGACATCGGTTGGTGCAACGGTGTGGATGTCACACGTTGCAGTGACGGTGATCTTCACGGTCATGTTGGCGGTGTCGTTAGCGGCACTGGCAGCACCGAAGGCGCCCAGGCAGGCTGCCGAAATCAGCGAAGTGCGAAATATCTTGTTCATAAGACTCTTCCTTTTAATCAAGTGAGTACAAAACGGGGGGCGGTGCTTCCGGTGCTGGCCTGGATGCGACATCTGTGGGTGTCGGTAATCCGGGAGGTCAAAGCCCGAAATTTCTGGGAGCGCCTGCCTTTTCAGGGAGGGCTGTTTTTGCCGCCTGCGAACACCTATTATATTTTTACAATTGGTTTCAGGTTGCACCAAAACCGTGAACTTCTTGGCGCAAACCTTACTTATTAGTAGGTTAAACCCGTAGAAAGTTCACTCTCTGTTTCATTTGATTACGAGTTGTAAGCAAAAAGATGCATCTCGGGCGGGTTCCTAAAACCCGAATTGGGCTTAGAACTGCTCGTGCGGCATCAGATAACGCCACTGACCGACCGGCAGGTGGCCCAGATTGACCCGGCCTATGCGAACCCGCTTCAGCCCGGTTACAAACAGGCCGACCTGTTCGCACATGCGGCGTATCTGGCGTTTTTTGCCTTCGGTCAGCACAAAACGCAGCTGTTCGGGGTTTTGCCAGCTCACCTGTGCCGGCCGCAGCGGGTGGCCATCCAGGCTGAGACCGTGGTTGAGCAGGGCCAGTTTTTCAGCCGGAAATACAGCCTGCACATTCATGCTCTCCCCGCCAACACCCAGGCTCACCCGCACCAGGTACTCTTTTTCAACCAGAGAATCCTCGCCAATCAGTTGCCTGGCAACGCGGCCATCCTGAGTAAGCACTAACAATCCGATCGAATCGATGTCCAGCCGCCCAGCCGGCGCAAGGCCGCGCAACTGCTCATGGCCCCAGCGCATGCGGCTGTTGCACTCGCGCCAGCGGTTTTGCGGCTGCACCAGCACAACAGCAGGTTCATGACCGTCCTCAGCCTGCCCGCTGACGTAGCCGACCGGCTTGTTGATCAATATCGTGACTTGCAGGCGCTGCTGCTGCTCGGCCTGCCTGTCCACTTCTATGTGGGCATCCACTGCAACCGGCTGGCCCATCACCGCAGGCGCGCCGTTGACACGAACCCAGCCTTTGGCAATCCAGTCATCGGCCTCGCGCCGCGAACACAAACCCAGCTCGGCCATGCGTTTGTTCAGCCGGACCGTGGTACCCGCTGACGCACCCGGCGAAGCTGCAGGTGCAGCAGCGGCTGCCCGTATGCGAACGGCAGCGGTTTTCGGGGCGGGTGGTTTGGGGGGAGAGGAGTCAGCCATGAGCGGCTGATTTTAAGGGTGCGAGGTTTGGTGCCCCCCTATTGCCAGCCCTTTACAAGCACACCCGTACGCGCCAGGCCAGTCAAAGGGAACTATCGTGACAGGGTTACGGCAGGTGCTTTAAGGGCGTAACTGGCGGCTTCAGTTCTCAGGCTGTCAGCCATGGCCTCGGCTGCCGGTGTAAGAGGCAGTCCTTCGCGTTTAATCAAACAGATCGCGGGAGCGCTGACTTTTTCGCGAACTACTATTTCTGCCAGTACCCCGGCAGTGATGGGTGTTTCAACCCATTGATGAGGAAGCAGCGCCAGCAGGTCCGTACTGGCAAGCAAGGACAAAAGGCCTATCAGGGATTCACACTGCACGTTTGCCGCAGGAGGAGCAAACCCGTTAGAGGTAAAAGCACTGTCCAGCTCCATGCGCTTGGGTCCAGCAGCGCCAGTCAGAAGCCAGGTCGCTGTTGCCAGATCTCCCAGCGATTTCGCCTTTGCCAACGGGTGGCCGCGCCGGCCAACAACAGAGCGGGTACTTTCAAAAACCCGCTCAACCGAAAATTCGGCGCCCAAGGGCTTGATAGGCTCCGGCACCATGGAAAAATCCAGCGAGCCGTCCCTGAGGCCTGCAATGGATATGCTGTGCGCACCTTCCACGATACGCACTTGTGCATCAGAAAACCTCTGACGGAATCGCTGGAGGGCACCCGGTACAAATAAAAGCGACGGTGTCCCGGACGCGCCAAAATTTACATGCCCGCCACGGCCACCCTTCAGCTGGTGTATTTCGTCCCGGGCACGCTCAATCTGCGTCATGACATGCTCCGCACGCACAAGAAGGGCTTCACCGTAGCTGTTGAGTATTGACCCTGTCCCGGTGCGCTCGAACAGGGGGGTGCCAAGCTCTATCTCCAGGGCGTTCACGCTTTTGGAAAGCGATGGTTGCGCGAGATCCAGATGTCGTGCAGCAGCGCGTATTCCCCCTTCTTTCGCAATCGCAATAAAGTCCCGGAGTTGATGAATTTTCATGGTTTTGGTGATAGCTAGTAGCTTGCAGGCATTTAAAAATAACATCTATTCGCTATTGCCGTCAATGCCTAGAATCCCGCTCGTTACCACCTTCATGGGTGGCTTTACCAACCAGGAGACCAGCTTGAAACTTCAACCAGATGTAGAAGTCATCATCGTCGGCGCAGGGCCGGTAGGCCTCGGATTGGCTATCGAATTGGGTTTACGCTCGATTCGGTGCGTCGTGATCGAACAAAACGACGGTGTCGGCTACAACCCGCGGGCCAAACTGACCAATGTCCGCTCCATGGAGCTGCTACGCCGCTGGGGTGTCGCGTCACGTCTGCGTGATGCCTCGCCGATGGCCAGGGGATATCCCTCCAACGTCGTGTTTGCCACACGGATGGCCGGCTTTCCCCTCGCGAAATTCGAAAATGCATTTTTTACCTATCCTGATGGAAGCGATCTGTATTCCGAGTCAGCGGCCTGGGTCCCCCAGTACACACTGGAAAAGGTATTGCTCGAGCGCGCCCTGGAATTACCTACGGTGTCCATACAGTTCGAACGGCGGCTTGATTCCCTCACTCCCCATGAGGACCATGTTGAGGTCGAGCACACCGGCGTAGCCGATTCCCTGCGGCAAAAGCTGACCGCCAGATATGTTGTCGGCGCAGACGGTGCGCGCAGCACTGTGCGAAAACTCCTCGACGTGGGCATGACGGGGCCCGGTGCAATTTCGCCGAATTTCAATGTCCTCTTTCGCGCACCTGAGCTGGCATCCCTGCATGACAAGGGCCTGGCTGTGCAGTACTGGAACGTCAATACCGAAGTCCCTTCATTGATGGGCCCTATGGATGACCGCGGGCTTTGGTACATCATCGCGACGCGGCTGGGCTCGGAAACCTCAAGCGAGGCCATCGATCCGAAGGATCTGATCCGCCGGGCGACGGGACTGGATTTCGAGATGGAAATCATCAGCACGGATCCCTGGACCGCACACCGTCTGATTGCGGACACCTATCGCAAAGACCGTGTTTTCCTCGCGGGAGATGCATGCCACCTTCACCCGCCATTCGGCGGCTATGGAATGAACATGGGGCTGGGCGACGCAGTTGACCTGGGATGGAAGCTGGTGGCAACGCTCAAAGGCTGGGCGGGTAACGGCCTGCTCGACAGTTACGAAGCCGAGCGCAAGCCAGTCCATAACCGGGTCATGGATGAAGCCGTCATCAACTATTCGATGGTGGGAAATCAGCTGGCACGCGAAGGCCTGGAGGAGGATACGCCTGAAGCAGATCTTGGTCGCCAGGAGCTGGGGGCATTCATATCCGACGTGAAACTTCGTGAGTTCAAAAGTCTGGGCCTGGTGCTCGGATACCGTTACAACGCATCGCCTATCGTGGTGAGCGACGGTACGGAGCCATTGCCTGAAGACGTGATCAATTTCCGCCCTTCGGCCTATCCGGGCAGCCTGGCACCGCATTTCTGGCTGGCAGACGGAAGCTCACTGTATGACGGATTCGGCGAGGGTTTCACGCTGCTGATGGCAGACGACGTGGCGCCCGAGAAAGCTTCTCCGCTGTTGAAAGCAGCTGCAGAAAATGGCGTACCTCTGAAACTGATTTCCCTCCCAGGCGCCACCTTCCAGAAGCACTACGTTTCAAAAATGGCTCTGGTGCGTCCTGACCAGCATGTGGCATGGCGTGGCAACGAACTGCCCGGCAACGCTTCTGCGCTGCTTGGCAAAGTACGTGGTTCTGCGAACCTGGAAGCCGCACACCCCGCGGGCGAACCACAGCACGCCTGAAGCCAGGCGACCTTGGACGGCGTGATTGCCACATTCGACAATTAAAGGAGACAAGACATGAAAGCACTACACAGATTAAAAAGCAGCCTGTGCATCGTCGCGGCGACCGTCGCCGGCCTGATGCCTTTATCCACCCATGCACAATCGCCTGCCGTCGGCAACGCGGTGTTGCTTGTGGTGCCCTTTACCCCCGGCAGTGGTGGCGACATCATCGCGCGCCTGATTGCGCCGAAGCTGGGCGAAAAATGGAGTCGCCCCGTCATAGTTGAGAACCGGACGGGCGCAAGCGGCAATATTGGCGCTGATTTCGTGGCCAAGGCTGCGCCGGACGGCAACACGCTTTTGCTGGCCATCAACACACTCACGATGACGCCCAGTCTTTACAGGCGTGTCCCTTTTGACCTGTTCCGTGACTTCACCCCGGTGAGCAAGCTTGCCGTGTCAAGTTTCGGTCTGGTGGTCAACCCACGTGTTCCTGCAAAGGATGTGTCTTCGCTACTTGCTTACGCCAAAGCCAATCCAGGAAGATTGAATTACGCATCACCCGGCAACGGAACGCCGCATCACCTCGCGATGGAACTTCTGAAAAACGGCGGGCATGTCTTCATCACGCATGTTCCCTATAAAGGCATGGGCGGTGCTGTTGCCGATTTGCTCGGCGGTCACGTCGACTTGATGTTTAGTGCCATTCCATCACTGGTTCCCCACACAAGCGGAGACAAACTAAGGCTTCTGGCAGTAACAGGAAAGTCACGCTCACCACTGACACCATCGACCCCCACCTTTGACGAGCAGGGCATTAAATATATGGGTGGAGTAGATGCCTGGTTCGCGGTGCTTGCACCTGCTAACACGCCGCGGGAAATCACGACAAAACTGAACCGTGATATTGGCGCGGTGATGAATCTCCCTGAAATCAAAAATCAGCTGGCGAGCCAGGGAATTACCGTCGATACCAGCACACCGGATGAGCTCGCAGCCCTGATGAAAACAGATTTCACCCGCTGGAAAAAAGTTATCGACGAAGCAAAAATTACTGCCGACTAGCCGCTTGAAGAATATTCCACATGCAAGTTATTAACTTTCACTCCCATATCATTGAACCCGCCCTGCTTGATGTCTGCTGGCCCCACAGTGTCCAAACGGGATTTGGTGCCCGCCCATCACCCAGGCTCGATGACCCCTCTGGCAAGGGCGCTGTCTATGCACGAATGGCCGATGCGCAAGCACACATCCAGTACATGGAAACCTATGGGATCAATAAAACGGTCATTTCGTTGAGCACAGTTCTTCAGAACTCAGCCTGGGCTGATGCAGAACAGGACTCCGGCATCAACCACCAGATCAATGCATCTATAGCAGAGTGGGTTTCGCAGTCACCAGACAAATTTATTGGCAGCTTCACGCTCCCACTCCAGGATATGGAAGCAAGCCTCACCGAGTTCGACCACGCCATCGGTCTCCCCGGAATGCGGGTTCTTAATTTGCCATCCAATGTTCGAGGCAAATATCTGGGCGACACTTATTTCGATCCCATGTGGAAAGCCGTGGAAGCAGCCGGTTTGACAGTGTTCCTGCACCCTAGCGGGATCAGCGATACGTGGTTTCAGGAGTATCGAATGTGGAACTCAATCGGCCAATCCATTGAAGAGGTGAAGGCCATGACCTCGCTGATCTATGGAGGAACGCTAGACCGCTTTCCAAAACTGAAAATTGTCGTTGCGCATGGTGGTGGCTACTTTCCGCACTATATGGGACGGCTGGATCGCAATGTCTCCAACTATCCGGACAGCGCGAAAAACATCAAAGGCATGCCCAGTGACTACCTGCGGCGTTTTTACTATGACACATGTGTCTACGATCCAGGCGTGATCGACTCGCTCATTCAGCGCGTCGGGGCCGACAGGCTCATCCTGGGGAGTGACTACCCGGTAGGCGAGCCTGATCCAGTAGCTTTTTTGCGTAGGTGCTCATTGATCACTGAAGAAAATTTGAAAGCGATTGCAGGCGGGACGGCTGCGTCCCTGCTGGCATGTTGAGTCACGTGGACAATCAGACGCATTAACTACCCAGCAGAGCATTGCCAAGCCCCCATGCCACGCGTCGCACATTTGCGATCGGCCTGGCAGGCTTAAAGCCCGTGCGCGCCTCTCCGGATAACAGTTACCCGCGCACAAATTTGACTGGAGTGGCCCTGTTCACGCCCGGCGCAATACTGGCCATCGCGCGGTTTGAGTAGTAGCCCCGCCACAGGATTTGAAGCGCATAAACCACGGGCGCATCCGGCGGGTTGAAGCAGCTACGGCCACCGCATACGCTCGGTGCATGGATTCATCCGAGTCCATGCCGGCCAGTTTGTACGCGCCGCTTCCAGCCGCCGCATCAAGCCCGATAGCTGACCGGAAGCAATGCGCGTCAGCCAGATGCGCCGCGGCAAGGCGACCAGCAACAAAGCTGCAAGAAAGAAGGCCAGCAGCCCCCACGCTGAAGAGGTCATCGAAACTCCCCGGCGCAGATCAGGCAGGCCAGCAGCGACAGCACAGACGCCGCCGGAGCCGTACATCTCCTCAAAGTTAGGGCCTGTTCACACCCATCACGAGTACCCATCCATACGATGGGTGATAGTTTTTGCGCGCAGGAAACATACTATTTCCAGCAGTCTTTTGAGCAGGGCTGCAGGCCGGGGCCAGCTGGCTTGCGCATGGAAACAAAAGAAAAAGCAACGACTTCAGGGAGGGGTTATGAATATTTTAAAAATGGCTTTCGCGGGCGTGGTGATTTTGTGCGTCACCGGTTGTGCGGTGACGCAAGAGACTCGGCAGGCATTGGCCGCCTATACGCAGGCGATGGCGCAGGTCGACAAGAGTGCGGACATGTTTCTGACGGATTTCTCAAGCGGCCTGAAAGCGCAGGAGGACCTGAAACGGCTGGCGGGGACCAAACCGGCAGTTTCCACGGAGGAATACCCGAGCACCCTGAAGCTTGATGTCAACAAAGAACAGCCACAGACAGCTGCAGGCCAAAAGGTCGCCGCCACACGCGAGTCGCTCGCCGCAGTGCGTGCCTATAACGAAGCGCTATTGGCCCTGGCCGAAGGAAAGCCGGAAAGAGAAATTAGCCAGGGTGCGACGAAGCTGGGCGCCGGTTTGACCATGGTTGGCGTAACCATCCCTGGGTTGAGCCAATTGATACCGATAGGCTCAAAACTCGTCAAGCTGGCACAGGATGCACACACCCGGCAGCAGCTTGAACAAGGGATCAGGGAAGGCAGCAACTCCGTGGAACTGGTGTTGCAGCACCTGGTGGATCAGACACCCGAGCTGTACCGGCTGAGTGTGGTCGCCGCCCTGCAAGCCCAGACCGATTCGAAAAATGCGATGCGCAGCACTGCGAATGTCCTGAAAACATTGCTGGCAAGGCACGGCGCGCCGGTCAACGCCGAGCTGACCAAAAAGACCATTGCCTACCAGGGACAGCTTGAGGAAATTGGCGCCAGGACACGGACGCGTCCTGCGATGCCGGCGCCGTTTCAATACACCATCGGAAAGCCCGCCTACGACGCCGCTGCTGACGCTGAAGCCGTCATCTTCATCGGGTCTCTCGACAAAGACGCACAGAAATATGCGGAGGTCGTTATACGGCAAAACGCCTATCACGACCTGATCCAGAAATATGTCGCGCTGCTCAGGACCACACGCAGCAGCCTGGATGCCCTGGTCAAAAGCCTCTCGGCGCCAGTAGACCTGGGCGCAGAAGCCAGCCGCCTTCTGGGCGTGGCGTTTGACCTGCGTAACGCGATGGCTGCTTACCGGGACATCCCGGCCACCACGCCCTGAACGAGCAGTTCAAGTCACCCAAAGCAATAACTGAATAACGGGAGAACAACGATGTCGAACTACACACAAGCACGCGATGAACTGGACCAGGCACTGAACTACGTCACCCCGGACGGCCCCGAATGGATCAAGATCAACGCAGCGATTGCCGCGCTTGACCAGGCGGAAGTCGCGGAAATAGAACGTGACTTCGTCAACGCTTCTCGCCGCGTTGAAGACGCCACCGACAAATTGAAGTCTGTTGTGGCTGGCTTGTCGCCCAACATGGCGTCGAACGTGATTGACAAGGTGACCGGCGCCCTGCAACGCATAAACCCTGTCATCAGGAACGTGAACGCACTTCTGTCCGGCGAACCGGCCTCCGCCCTGCCAGGCATGGCTGAAGCCAACAAACCGGTATTTCCGACGCCGGATGAGCCCAGCGTGCCGCCGCTCCGTGAATACGCCAGGGATATTGCCGCCACCCCGGCCGCCGGCGGCACGGCCGTCAGCGACATGATCGAGGACATCCTGCGGAGGGAAGGCGGGTTTGTCGACCACCCGGCTGACCGGGGTGGGCCTACCAATTTCGGCATCACTCTCAGCACGCTCGCAAGTTCACGAGGTGCCCAGGTCACGCGCGACGACGTGCGCCGCATGACACAAGCCGAAGCGCAGGCCATCTACGAAACGCGCTACTACACCGGTCCGAAGATCAACCTGCTTGCGCCCGGGTTCCAGCCTCTTGTGTTTGACATGGCGATCAACCACGGGCCCGGAACATCCATCATGCTGCTGCAGCAAACGCTGGGTGCGTGCGGTCAGGCATGCGCGGTGGACGGCGGCATCGGCAACGAGACCATCAACGCCGCCAATTCGGCGCTGCTCAACCCGGGCCAGGCCAGCTTCATCAACGCGCTGGTCGACCGCAGGATTGAACTGTTCAAAGCCATTGCCTCAAAGGACCCCAGCCAGAAGGTGTTCCTCAAGGGCTGGCTGAACCGGGCCAAAGAATTTCGCGTTTAAACAAACGCAAGATCAGGCCGGCACCACCCACCCACCATCACAACCCGCCGACACAGGCAGCAGCGCATCCAGGCCGGGAGCGAAAACCGGCATGGTAAAAACTGCGGATGAACCTAGGCAAAACCACACCCATACTGCGCAGCTTCGACGAAGCCAAAGCCAAGGAGTTTTACATCGGTTTTCTCGGCTTCACGCTGGATTTCGAACACCGTTTCGAACCCGCCCTTCCGCTGTACATGCAGGTCTCGCGCGGCGACTGTGTGCTGCACATCACGGAGCACCACGGCGACGCCACTCCCGGCTCGGCCATGCGCATCGAGGTGGATGACATCGACGCCTTCCAGCAGGAGCTGCTGGCCAAAAATTACGGCAACGCCCGGCCGGCTGTGCAGGAACAGCCCTGGGCACGCGATATGGACATCAAGGACCCTTTCGGCAATCGCCTGACATTTACCAGCGACATCAGCAGCTGAACATAAACCGATGCCGAAACCTATTTAATGCATCAAATTTAAAGCATTAGGCACTTAATGCTTTAAATTTGATGCATTAAGTCAAAGTCAGCCAGCAAACGGCCGCCAAAGTGGTCACGCAGCCTCCCAAAACGCAAAAAATGGCCTTTTTGGGCCATTTTTTACAGTGTTTTAGGCCCCCAGCCCAATCTGGACTAGCGCGACATGCTATCTATTTAGTAGCACATCAAAGCACTGACGGAGCGGCAACGCCCCGCCGCGTACCTTACTGGAAAGCCACCTCGGCAAAACTGCGCAGCTTGCGGCTGTGCAGATTTTTGATGCCTTCTTCACGCAGCAGTTCTATGGCGCGCATGCCTATGCGCAGGTGCTGGTCGACCCGTTCGCGGTAGAAGTGGTTGGCCATGCCGGGCAGCTTGATCTCACCGTGCAGCGGTTTGTCGCTAACGCACAGCAGCGTGCCGTAGGGCACACGGAAGCGGAAGCCGTTGGCGGCAATCGTCGCGCTTTCCATGTCCAGCGCAATCGCGCGGCTCTGGCTGAAACGGCGCTGCGGCTGGTTGGCCGGCAGCAGTTCCCAGTTGCGGTTATCTGTCGATGCCACCGTGCCGGTGCGCATGATGCGTTTGAGCTCGGGGCCCTTGAAATGTGTGACGTCTTCGACCGCCTGCTCCAGCGCCTTCTGGATTTCAGCCAGCGCCGGGATGGGCACCCACAGCGGCAGTTCTTCGTCCAGCACGTGGTCTTCACGCACATATCCGTGCGCCAGCACGTAGTCACCCAATTGCTGGCTGTTGCGCAAGCCGGCGCAGTGCCCCAGCATGATCCAGGCGTGCGGCCTGAGCACTGCGATGTGGTCGGTGATGTTTTTGGCATTGGCCGGGCCAACGCCAATGTTGACCATGGTGATGCCGGTGCGGTCTGCACGCATCAGGTGGTAGGCCGGCATTTGCGGCAGGCGCGGTGGCGGGTTGCCCAGCGCATCGACAGGCTCGGCAGCGAGGCCCTTGCGGCGCGTGACGACGTTGCCCGGCTCTACAAATGCGATGTACTCACTGTCCGGGTCGGCCATCGCTTCATGGCCCAGCCTGACGAACTCGTCGATATAGAACTGGTAGTTGGTGAACAGCACGAAGTTCTGGAACCAGTGCGGCGATGTGCCGGTGTAGTGGCGCAGGCGCTGTAGCGAATAATCAACGCGGGCAGCGGTGAACAGCGACAGCGGCTGCGGCTCGCCGGGGCTGGCTTCATAGGTGCCGTTGGCAATGCCGTCGTCCATCGAGCCCAGGTCAGGCAGGTCGAACACATCGCGCATCAACGTGCGGCGCGCCACACTCAGGTTGCCTTCGATGTGGTCATGCTCGGCAAACGAGAAGTGCACAGGGATGGGCTGCGTGCTGGTGCCGACTTCAAGTTCGACATTGTGGTTTTGCAGCAGCAGGCGGAACTGCTCAAGGTAATAGTTGCCGTAGAGGTCTGGCCGTGTCAGCGTGGTTTCAAAACGCCCGGGGCCGGCGACAAAACCGTAGCTCAGTTGCGAGACATCCAGCGTGTCGAGGATGGCGCGCGCCACCGTGTCGGTGTGTATGCGCACAAAGGGATAAAAAGCGCGCACATGGCCGGGCAGCGTCTCGCCGGCCACATAACGCTGCATCGCCTCACGCAGGTGGGCAATCTGCTGGTCATAGATGGCGCGCACCTGTGCCAGGGCGGCAGCGGGGTCTGTATAGCGGCTGGGGGCGATGAAGCTGGGCAGGTAGGGCATGCTGTTCTTATTTTTTGGCTGCAGCGGGAGAAGCAGGCATGACAAGGGCAGCAGGCGCCGCTGTGGTGCTGCGCAGGCCCAGTTGATCGGCCTCGATCACCACGGCTTCACGCGTTTCGCGGTCAAACAGGCACAGCTCGCGGCCAACGCGGTTCTTCATATGGGGCTGTGGGTAGCGGCCCTGGATCAGCAGCGCTGTGATGCCCACCCGGTCGTCATAGGCCATTGGTTTGCCAGAAGCCTGCGCACCTTTCAGCCCGCTCACCTTGGCGCAGGTGGCCGCCACTTCCTTGTCATGTTCGGACCAGGCGGCAGGTGAAGATGCCTGGGCACCAAAAGCCACGCAGGCGAGCGCCAGCATTGCGGCCTTAGGGAAAAGGTTCAATGCAGTTGTTTTCATGGTGGTCATGTCAGGCTGCCTTCACGGGCTCACGCATGGTCACAAACTCTTCTGCCATGGTCGGGTGTATGCCGATGGTGCTGTCAAAGATGGCCTTGGTCGCGCCGGCCTTCATCGCCACCGCAAAACCCTGCACGATCTCGCCGGCGTCGGCGCCCACCATGTGCAGGCCCACCACACGATCGCTGGCGTCGTCCACCAGCAGCTTCATCAAGGTGCGCTCGGTGCTGCCGCTCAGCGTGTGCTTGAGGGCCTTGAAGTCGGCGCGGTAAACGGTGACCTTGCCGAATTCCTTGCGCGCATCGGCTTCAGAGAAACCGACGGTGCCGATGTTGGGATGGGTGAACACCGCCGTCGGGATGAACTCGTAACTCATGTGGCGCGGCTTCTTGCCGGTGGGCGGGCCAAACAGGTGATCAACCAGCACCATCGCCTCGCCGGTTGCCACCGGCGTTAGCTGCACACGCGCTGTCACGTCGCCGAGTGCATAAATCGATGGTACCGAGGTCTGGTAGTGGGCATTGACCTTGATGGCGCCTTTGGCGTCGAGCGCGACACCGGCTGCATCCAGCCCCAGGCCGCTGGCGTTAGGCACACGACCGGTGGCATAAAGAACAGTGTCTACCGTGAAGCTGGCGACATTGCCCTTGACCTTGACGACCAGGCCGTCAGCGGTTTTGGTGATGGAGTCGACTTCAGTTTTGAGCAGCAGGTTGACGCCGGTCTTGCCCATCTCGCTGGCGATGAAACCGCGTATGTCGTCATCAAAGCCCGTGAGCAGCATCTCGCCACGGTGAACTTGCGTGACCTCCGAGCCGAGGCCGTTGAAGATGGAGGCGAACTCACAGGCAATGTATCCGCCACCGACAACCAGCAGCCGTTTGGGAAAAGGGTTCAGGTCAAACATGTGGTCGGAGGTGACGACATGCTCGCGGCCTTCGACGGCGGGGACGGTGGCTGTACCGCCAGTGGAGATCAGGATGTTTTTGGCGGTGAACTTCTGGCCATCGACCTCGACAGTGTGTGCATCGAGCAGGCGGGCCCAGCCCTTGATGATCTTGACGCCGGCGTTTTCAAGCAACTGGACGTAAATGCCGTTCAGGCGCGAGATCTCCCGTGCGCGATTGGCTTTCAGCGTGTTCCAGTCGAAGGTGGGGGCTTCGCCTTTCCAGCCGAATCCGTGCGACTCTTCGAACGATTCGGCAAAGTGGGCGGCATAGCTGTAGAGCTTCTTGGGGATGCAGCCGACGTTGACGCAGGTACCGCCCATGTCGGCCACTTCGGCCAGTGCCACTTTGGCGCCGCGCTGCGCAGCCATGCGACCGGCGCGCACGCCGCCGCTGCCGCCGCCTATTACAAAAAGGTCGAAGTCAAAATTCTGCATACGGGATTCCTGTTTTTCTATTGCCGCAGCTTGCGCTGTTCATGGGGGGACGTTACCACCGGCCCGCATTTTTTTCAGCAATGGGGGTTATGGTGCGCGGCGTGTTGCAAGCGTCTTGCGGCCCAGTTGAGACAGTTCGTCTTTCATCCATTCAATAAAAACTTTGGTACGAGCGGGTAGCAGGCGCGCATGGGGGTAAACGACACTGACCGGCCGTTTGGGTGGTTCGTAATCCTCCAGCACCACCGCCAGTTTTTTCTGCTGCACATAGGGTGCAGCCTGATAGGAAATAAACATGCCAAAGCCCATGCCCGCCACACAGGCGTCCACCGCAGGCGCGGCATTGTTGAACTCCAGGTTACCGGAGACAGGCACAGTAAATGTCTTGCCCTTTTCATGAAAGGTCCACCACGGCCCGATGGGGCCGCTGAAACGCACGCAGTTGGCGGTCGCCAGCTCACGCGGATGTTTTGGCACCCCATGTTTGCGTAGCCAGGCGGGGCTGGCCACCACCACGCGTCGTATGCTGAAAACCGACTGCGCCACCAGGGTTGAGTCTTCCAGCTCACCGATGCGCACGCCGACATCAATACCCTCTTCAAGCAGGTTGACCACCCGGTCGTGCAGCACCACCTTGCAACTCACTTGCGGGTAGCGCTGCACAAAACGTGTGACGGCGGGCGCCACATACATCTGGCCAAAAAGCACAGGGGCCGTGACGACGATCTGGCCGCGCGGCTCACCGCCCTGGTCGACCAGCGACTCCTCGGCATCCTGCACCGCGCCCAGCACATCGCGGCAGCGTTCAAGGTACAGGCGGCCCTCGTCGGTCAGCGCAATACGGCGCGTGGTGCGGTTGAACAGCCGCACGCCGAGGTGCGCTTCGAGTGCCGCGAGTGTGCGCACCATGGCTGGCAGTGACGATGACATCACACGTGCTGCCGCTGTCAGGCTGCCCTGATCGGCGATATGCATGAAGGCCTGCATGGCGCGGAGTTTGTCCATGCGGCATGGTAAATCAGTCGGTCTTATTAATCCATTAAATGGAGTAGTTAAATCCATATCTACCCATTTATTGATTCATCCGGTTGAAACAAAATCCGTAAACCCCATCCACTTCCAGCCCGAGGAGCCACCTATGCCCACCAACACTTCCCGCCCCGGCCCTGAACAAGCCATCAGGCTTTACCGCGCGGCCATCTCCGGGCATTCGCACCGGGTCGAGCTTTTTTTGTCGCTGCTTGGTTTGCCGTTTGAACTGGTCGATGTCGACCTGTTGAGCGGGGCGCACAAGAAACCGGACTTTCTTGCGATGAACCCTTTCGGCCAGGTACCGGTGATTGAAGATGGCGATGTGACGCTGGCCGATTCCAACGCCATCCTTGTCTATCTGGCACGCCGCTATGCGCAACATGTCGAACAGTGGCTGCCCAGCGAGCCACTGGCGGCAGCCAGGGTGCAGCGCTGGCTGTCTGTGGCCGCCGGGCCGCTTGCGTTCGGACCTTCAGCGGCGCGCGTGATCCAGCTCTTCAAATCACCGGCCAGTCCTGACGATGCGATTGCGCGTGCGCACGCGCTGTTCAAGGTGATGGAACAGCAATTGGCCGCTTCCGCCTTCCTGACGGGCGACACGGCCACCCTGGCAGATATCGCCAACTACAGCTACACGGCGCACGCGCCTGAGGGCAACGTGTCGCTCGATGCATACCCGAAGGTGCGAGCCTGGCTGGCGCGCATCGAGGCCTTGCCGCGTTTTGTACCTATGGTCAAAAGCCGCATTGGTCTGGCCGCATGACACCGCCCCCCTTTCACGAAGGCGAACGCGCTGTTCAGGCGCGTGTGGGCGCTGGCGTTGCCGAAAAACTTGCGGAGATAGGTCCACGGGTGATTCGCGACTTCATGCCGGACCAGCACCGTGAATTTTTTGAACAGCTGCCTTTTGTGATTGTGGGCAGCGAGGATGGGGAGGGCCAGCCCTGGGCATCGGTACTGGCGGCGCCTGCCGGTTTTATCGAATCGCCGAACCCGCATGCGCTGACCATCAGGGCGAAGCCCCGTGCTGGCGACCCCCTCGAACACACACTTGCCGACGGCGCGCAGATCGGCCTGCTCGGCATTGAACCGCACACGCGCCGTCGCAACCGCATGAACGGCGTGGTACAGGGCGTCAGCGACGACGGTTTCTCGGTGCATGTCGAGCAGAGTTTTGGCAATTGCCCCAAATACATACAGGCGCGCGAGCCGATGTATGTCGCTGAACATCGCAGTTCGCCTGTGCGGCATGACGGGACGCAGCTTGATACGGCAGCACGCCACCTGATCAGCAGTGTCGACACATTTTTTATCGCTACCTCCTATGCCGGTGACCTTGGTGCGGCAGGCCGGGCCGCCGGTGTCGATGTGTCGCACCGCGGCGGCAAGCCCGGCTTTGTGCGGATCGACGATGACGCCACGCTCACCGTACCGGACTTTATCGGCAACTTTTTCTTCAACACACTGGGCAATATCGCCATCAACCCGCGTGCCGGCCTGCTTTTTATCGACTACGGCAGCGGTGATCTGCTCTACCTCGCCGCGCATGCAGAAATTGTCTGGGACGGGCCTGATTTGCGGTCATTCGACGGCGCGCAACGCCTGCTGCGTTTTCATGTCACGGCCATGCGGCGCCTGCAAGCCGCGTTGCCTTTGCGCTGGGGGTCGGCAACGCTGTCGCCGGTGCTCGCAGCTACCGGCCAATGGCCAAATAAGGTCTATGCCGGCGGCCACTAAAACCGGCCACCGATAATCGGGGCATGACTACTGCCCCCACCGACTTCAGCGCCCTCTCCCTGCCCGCCCATGTACTCGCCAACCTGAAGCAGCTGGGTTACCTGCAAATGACACCAATACAGGCAGCCAGCCTGCCGGTGGCGCTGCTGGGCAAGGACCTGATTGCACAGGCCAAAACCGGCAGCGGCAAGACGGCCGCCTTTGGCATTGCACTGCTGGCCAACCTGAACGCCCGGCGTTTTGCAGTGCAGGCCATGGTGCTGTGCCCCACACGCGAGCTGGCCGACCAGGTCGCTACAGAGATACGCCGGCTGGCGCGCGCCGAAGAAAACATCAAGGTCGTCGTGCTGTGCGGCGGTGTACCGCTGCGCAACCAGACCGCCAGCCTGGAGAACGGCGCGCACATTGTGGTCGGCACGCCGGGCCGCATCATGGACCACCTGGAGCGCGGCAACCTGAACCTGGAAGCGCTGAACACGCTGGTGCTGGACGAAGCCGACCGCATGCTGGACATGGGCTTCTTCGAGGACATCACCGTCGTCGCCAGGCAGTGCCCCAAAGAGCGCCAGACACTGCTGTTCTCGGCGACCTACCCGGAAGGCATTGCCAAACTCAGCCAGCAGTTCATGAAAACGCCGCAGACGATTACCGTGCAGGCACAGCATGAAAAGACCAAGATCCAGCAGCGCTGGTACCAGGTACCCGACAGCGACCATGATGAAGCGCGCCTGGGCGCAGTAGCGCAGGTGCTCCGGCATTTCCGGCCCGACAGCACGCTGGCCTTTTGCAATACCAAGTCACAGTGCCGCGCGCTGGTGGCGTATCTGAAGGATCAGGGCTTCAGCGCACTGGCCCTGTTCGGTGAACTGGAACAGCGTGAGCGCGACCAGGTGCTGGTGCAGTTTGCCAATCGCAGCTGCTCGGTGCTGGTGGCGACCGATGTGGCCGCACGCGGGCTGGACATCGCGCAGCTGGCGATGGTGATCAATGTCGATGTCACACCGGATGCAGAAGTGCACATACACCGCATTGGCCGCACCGGCCGCGCCGATGAAGAGGGCTGGGCCATCAGCCTGGCCAGCATGGATGAGATGGGCTACGTCGGCAAGATCGAAGTGCTGCAGAAAGCCGAATCCGAATGGCACAAACTGGTTGAGCTGACACCGGCCAGCAACGAGCCCCTGCTGCCGCCCATGGTGACGCTGCAGATCGTCGGTGGCCGCAAGGAAAAGATCCGCGCCGGTGATGTGCTGGGCGCGCTGACTGGCGAAGCCGGCGGGGTGCCGCCGTTCACGCGTGAGCAGGTCGGCAAGATCAACGTCAACGAGTTTTCAACCTATGTCGCCATCGCACGCGACATGGCCAGCCTGGCGCAGCAAAAACTGGGCAATGGCGGCGTCAAGGGCAAGAACGTGAAGGTACGCTTCATGGATGAAGCCTGAGATGCAGTTTTTGCGCCGGCACACCGGCGGCTGGGCGGTCGTCTTTCTTCTTTGCGCAGGCCTGCTGTGCGCTGGGTTGGCGACTGCGCAGGATGTGCCCTCGCGCTTTGGCAAAACGCTGCTGCGCTCCTACGAATTGCCCGCAGACAGCCTGGACGCCTACAACCTGGCCATGCACAGCCCGGAGGACCAGCGCGCAAAAATGTTGGCAGCGATACCGCCCTGGACGGGCTCCGAGTTCCGCACGGCAAACGGCGGCAGCCCGTACACGCTGGTCATCAAGATTCTGGGTGCCGCTGCAGACAGTGACGATATCTCCGCGCGATGGCAACTCAATTGGGGCGCCACAGCGGGGGTCATGCCACCCCTGGGTGAGCCCGGTGCCAGAAAGGGAGAGCCGATTCAGTTAGCGCTCGCTTCTGAACCTGCGCTTCTTGAAGATGGCCGGCTGATCAGCCCTTCTGTCAGCCTGGTCCGCCTGAACAACCTGCGGCTGGAACGTGTACGCCTGGAGGTGTGGTCAGGTGCCGGGGAAACCTCCTGGCTGGACGTTCTGATGGACTGGTGGAAGCTACCGGCAACCGCGGCGGTCTGGGTCGCGCTGTTTTTTTACTGGCGGCGCGACAGGCATAAAACAGCTGCGGATGTGGGCCAGCCCGACGGCTCGGCACCGCCCGGCACCCCGCGCGGTCGCGCGGAAAAGAGCGGCGACGGCCCGGCCGAAAAATAATTTTCAGGGGACTGCATCCAAAAGCAGGTCTGGCGTGTAGTACATACAGCAGCACTCAAAAGCTGCCACATGTTTTCTTTCGCTTAAACACTACTTATTGGAGCATTCCATGTCAATCAAACGCCTTTCGATTCTTGCCGCAGCTTCCGCAGCCGCCTTGTTGACCGCTTGCGGCTCCATGCAGCCAATGATGTTCTCGCAGGATGGCCTGCCCGACACCATCAAGGTGCCTGCCGGCAACCGCGTAGCGATGGAAACCGTGGGCGTGGGCGATATCACCTATGAGTGCCGCGACAAAGCCAATGCCCCCGGCCAGACCGAGTGGGTATTCGTCGGCCCGAACGCCGTGCTCAATGACCGCAGCGGCAAACAGGTCGGCAAATACTACGGCCCACCCGCTACCTGGGAGTCGATGGACGGCTCCAAGCTGACCGCTACCCAGCTCGCTGTTGCACCTTCCGGTGCCGGCAACCTGCCGTACCAACTGGTCAAGGCCAACCCTGCAATGGGTAGCGGCGCGATGACCGGTGTGACCCACATCCAGCGCGTCGCCCTCAAGGGTGGTGTGGCGCCAGCAACCGTCTGCAGCCCCGCCAACAAGGGCACAAAAGAGATCGTGAAGTACCAGGCCGACTACATCTTCTGGAAAGCTGCCTGAGCGGCTTCCTGAAGCGGCATTAAAAAGGACTGCGGCCATGCAACTTGCAGCGGCCGCAGCGCCTGGTAAAAATTCGCCCCATGCGTGCATCGCCGTGCAAGGCGGTGGCCACGCATGTGCGGCGCAACGGCTTGGCCTGAAGGCCTGCCCGTCTCCAGAGCCCAGGGCTTCGGCTAATATCGGCGTGATTGATTTACCGCACGGCCTGCAAAGGCTGGTCGGGCCATCTCACCACTTCACACGACCCAAGCCAACCCAGTCCATGCGGCCGATTGAACCTTCAGTGACACCCCCGTCGGAAGCTGTTGCTTTTGACTATGAGCGCGCGCTGAAAGCCTGCGCCGGCGGTGATCGCGCTGCATTTCAAAGCCTTTACCTGCAGGAGGCCAGGCACCTGCTGGGCGTGGCAATGCGCATCGTGCGCGAACGCCAGCAGGCTGAAGACGTGCTACACGACGCCTTTGTGAACATCTGGAGCAAGGCATCCAGCTTCGACGCCGCACTCGGCTCCGGCAGGGGCTGGATTTATAGCGTGACGCGCAACCTTGCTTTCAACGCCGTACGCGATGGTGCACGCGAGGTATCGGTCGATGAAGAAACCGCCGAAGCACTGGATGTGCAGAACTCGGTGGATGCGCACGCCAGCATGAGCGATGCGTTCGAGCTGCGCGCCAATCTCGGCAAGCTGGGCGACTGCCTGTCCCGGCTTGAGCCGGCGCGCCGCAACTGCATCCTCTACGCCTATGTCGATGGCTGCTCGCACGGCGAGATCGCCGAGCGCACCAAAACTCCGCTGGGCACCGTCAAGGCGTGGATCAAACGCGGCATGGGCTCCTTGCGGGAGTGCATGGCATGAGCAATATGGACGACTTCCAGGACCTGGCAGCCGGTTATGTGCTGGGCACGCTATCGGCCAGCCAGCGGCGTGATGTCGAAGCCCGCCTGCCGCTCGATGCGCAATTACGCACGGCAGTGCAAGGCTGGCAGGAACGCCTGTTGCCACTGGCCGCGCTGGCCGCACCAGTGGAGCCGCCTGCCGACCTCTGGCAGCGGATTGAAAGCAGTGTCGGACAGACAGCGGCGACTGCAGCAGTACAACGCAAGCCACAGCTATCGCCCAAAGCAGGCTGGTGGTACAGCGTGAAACTCTGGCGCGGCCTGGCAGGCACAGGCTTTGCCGCTGCGGCCGTCATGGCCGCCGTACTCGTCACGCGCCTGGGCGTGCCGCAGGCTGGCGCGCCGCAATACATGGTGGTGCTGGTGGCACCGCAGGACAAGGCGCCCGGCTGGGTGATACAGGCCAGCACGCCGCAACAGCTGAGTCTGATTCCGCTGGGTCAGACGGTCGTGCCAGCCGAGAAGTCGCTGCAGTTCTGGACCAAGGGTGACAACTGGAGCGGGCCGGTGTCGCTGGGCCTGGTCAAGCCGGGTCAGACCATACATATCCCGCTGGACAAGCTGCCGCCGCTGCAGCCCAACCAGCTGTTTGAGTTGACGCTGGAGCCTGTGAACGGCTCACCCATCAACAGGCCCACAGGCCCGATCCAGTTCATAGGCCGCGCGGTCAAAGTCATCTAGCCGCGTCTTTACTCGCCTTGTAGGCAGTCCCGCCGACCTTCTGTCGGCATGCCTTGGCAAGGCTGTTCAGCCTTCACCGCCAATCACAAATCAGGGGGTTTTTCCGTTGCCTAATCATGGGTCTGCATTTCCGCGCCCCCGCGTAGCGACCCGCATCATCTGACAGCATCACAGCAACCACACTAGAAGGCAATATGGTCCGGCTCGAATTCTCGACAGAACTTGGTTACGAGGTTTCAGGAGGTCCGTGTGACTTCATATTCAATATCCAGGCCGCCTACACGCCGCGGCAAATTGTTGTCAGCGAGATGCTGGGCTTCAGCCAGGACGTCCAGTTCAATACTTACACAGACCCGGCTACCCAAAGCCGTTTTTTGCGCCTGCGCGCCAATCCGGGCCTGTTTACGCTGCGTTACAACGCAACGGTAGAGCTGGTTCACTACGAAGCTGCACCCGACCAGTTGCCCGAGCTCGGCCCATCCGAATTGCCGGGCGAGGCACTGCCCTACCTGTACCCCAGCCGGTATTGCCAGTCGGACCGGCTGCTGGTCCTGGCAGACCGCGAGTTCGGCCACCTGCCCCGGGGTTACAGCCGCGCGCTGGCGATACGCGACTGGGTCAACCACCACGTCAGTTTTGAGGGCAACACCAGCAACAGCAACACCTCGGCGCTGGATACTGTTGTTGAGCGCGTCGGTGTCTGCCGCGATTTTGCGCACCTGATGATTGCACTGTGCCGCGCGTCCAGCCTGCCCGCCCGAATTGCCAGCGGCATCGACTATGGCGCTGACCCGGCACTGGGGCCGCAGGATTTTCATGCCTATGTGGAGGTTTTCCTGGGCGACCGCTGGTACCTTTTTGACCCGTCCGGTACGGCCATCCCCATGGGCTTTGTCCGCTTCGCCACCGGGCGTGATGCAGCAGACATCGCGTTTGCCACCATCTACGGCAACGTAATCGCAGCACAACCCGTCATAGACATGCAGGCAGTGCCCAATAGCCAGGGGCAACTGGTCGTGCCGCAACACGTCAGCTACGCGCTGTCAACCGACGGATTCTGACGTCGTAAAAAAAGCGCCTTGAAAGCGCTTTTTTTAAATGCAAAACCGACGATCAGTGGGACTTTGCAGCCTCTGCAGCCGCGTGCCGCCGGCGCTCACGGAAGGCCAGCACCTCGCCCACCACGCCCTTGCGAAAAGCCAGCACGCACAACACAAAGATCGCGCCAATGATCACGGTCACCCACGAGCCGACCTTGTCGGCCAGCAGGTTCTGCAATGCAATCACGATGCCCGATCCCATCACCGGGCCGAAGAAGGTGCCGACGCCGCCAAGCAGCGTCATCAGGATGACCTCACCCGACATCGACCAGTGCACATCGGACAGCGTGGCAAAACCCATCACCAGTGTCTTGAGTGAACCAGCCAGGCCCGCCAGCGCAGCGGACAGCACAAAGGCCAGCAGCTTGTAGCGGTCCACGTTGTAGCCCAGCGAGATGGCGCGGGGCTCGTTCTCGCGGATCATCTTGAGCACCTGGCCGAAAGGTGAATGCACAATCCGCGAGATGAAGAGGAAGCAGGCCACAAACACCACCACCACGACGTAGTAGAGCGAGATGTCTGACTCCAGTGAAAAAAGGCCGAACAACTTCCCTCGCGGCACGCCCTGCAGGCCGTCTTCACCGCCGGTAAAACTCGCCTGCAGGCAGACGAAGTAGATCATCTGTGCAATCGCAAGCGTGATCATGGCGAAATAAATGCCCTGACGGCGGATGGCAACAACGCCAACCAGCAAACCGATCAACCCGGCCGCTATTGCGCCGGCAATGAGGCCAAGTTCGGGCGTCCAGTTCATGGACTTGATGAGCCAGCCCGTGACGTATGCCGCCGAGCCAAAGAAGGCTGCATGGCCGAACGACAACAGGCCAGTAAAGCCCAGCAGCAAATTGAAGGCACATGCAAACAGTGCGAAGCACAGCATCTTCATCACAAAGACCGGATACAGCCCCATGAAAGGCGCCGCCAGTGCAAGCACCAGCAGCACCAGGTAGGTGATGCGGGTAATTTTGGCGGCTTTGGCCACCAGAGTGCTTGAAGTCGATGTCACAGTTGTCACAGGTGTGGTCGCGGGGGTATGGGCTGGTGCGTTCATGATCAAGCCTCTTTACCGAACAGACCAGCAGGTTTGAACATGAGCACGATCACCATGATGACGAACACCACGATATTGGAAGCCTCGGGGTAAAACACCCTGGTCAGGCCTTCAATAATGCCCAGGCCCAGCCCGGTGATGACCGAACCGAGGATGGAGCCCATGCCGCCAATCACGACAACGGCAAACACCACAATGATGAGGTTGGAGCCCATAAGCGGGTTGACCTGGATGACCGGCGCGGCCAGCACGCCGGCCAGCCCGGCGAGCGCAGCGCCTGCACCGTAGGTCAGCATGACCATCAGCGGCACGTTGACGCCAAAGGCCTGCACCAGCGGTGCGTTTTCGGTGCCGGCGCGCAGGTAGGCGCCCAGCCGTGTACGTTCGATCAGGTACCAGGTGCCGAGGCAGACCACAAGTGAAGCAACAACGACCCAGGCGCGGTAGTTGGGCAGAACCATGAAGCCGAGATTGGTTGCACCGGAGAGCAGCTCGGGCACGTTGTAGTTCTGGCCGGATGCACCGTAGATTTCCCGGAAGACACCCTCCAGAACCAGCGCCAGGCCGAACGTGAGCAGCAAGCCATACAGCGGGTCCAGTTTGTACAGATGCTTGAGAAAAAGCCGTTCGATGAGGACACCGAGAATGCCGACAACCAGCGGTGCCAGCACCAGTGCCAGCCAGTAATTGATGGCGAACTGGTCGAACATGATCCAGGCTGCGAATGCGCCGAGCATATAGAGCGCGCCATGCGCGAAGTTCACGATGCCCAGCAGGCCAAAAATCACTGCAAGGCCCAGGCTCAACATCGCGTAGAACGCGCCATTGACCAGGCCAAGCATGAGCTGGCCCATGAACGCTTGCAAAGGGATACCGAAAATTTCCATGACAACCTAGCTGTACGCGTCAATAGCACCGTGAGAAGCGAAAGTTGAAATCAGCCGGTCATGCAGGCATGACCGGCTGGAATCAATCCTCGTTCTTCCCCGTTTTCTTTTGCTGCAGGATTACTTCTTGATCAGCGAGCACTTGGACTCGGCAATCGTCGTAAAGGCCTGATCGCCAGGAACCTTGGCAATCATCTTGTAGTAGTCCCATGGCGTGGTGGATTCCTTCTGGCTCTTGACCTGGTACAGGTACATGTCGTGGATCATGCGGCCGTCCGCGCGAATCTGGCCCTTGTGATAGAAGTCATCGATCTTCGTGGACTTCATGGTGGCCATGACCTTGTCCGCGTCCGTCGTTTTTGCAGTCTGCACGGCCTTGAGGTAGTTCATGGTGGCCGAGTAGTCGGCAGCCTGCAGGCTGGACGGCATGCGTTTGTACTTGTCAAAGAAACGCTTGGCGAACTTGCGCGAGGCGTCGTCCTGGTTCCAGTACCAGCTGTCGGCGAGTTGCAGGCCTTCGGTGTTGGCCAGTCCCAGGCTGTGCACGTCGTTGATGAACACCAGCAGGCCGGCGACCTTCATGGTCTTGCCGATGCCGAATTCCTTGGCCGCCTTCATGGCGTTGGTGAAGTCGCCACCGGCATTGGCCAGCGCCAGGATCTGCGCCTTGGACGACTGCGCCTGCAGCAGGAAGGACGAGAAGTCCGACGCATTCAGCGGGTGGCGCACGGCGCCGGCCACGGTGCCGCCGTTGGCCTTGACCACGTTGGAGGCGTCGCCTTCCAGCGAGTAACCGAAAGCATAGTCAGCTGTCAGGAAGTACCAGCTCTTGTTGCCGGCCTTGACCAGTGCGGTACCTGCCACCTTGGCCAGAGACACGGTGTCGTAGGCGTAGTGAACGGTGTAGGGCGAGCAGTCTTCATTTGTCAGGCGCGCAGAGCCGGGGCCGATGGCGATGAAGGGACGTTTCTTTTCAGTGGTGACCTTGGACATCGCGATGGCGGTGCCGGAGTTGGTGCCGCCCAGCAGCATCTGCAGGCCGTCCTTGTCGATCCATTCGCGGGCTTTGGACGAGGCCACGTCGGCCTTGTTCTGGTGGTCGGCGCTCAGCACTTCGATGGGGCGATTCAGCACCTTGCCGCCGAAGTCGGCCACGGCCCACTTCATCATTTCCGCGCCGGCCGGGCCGTCAATGTCGGCGTACAGGCTGGACATGTCGGTGATGATGCCGATCCTGATCGGGCCGGTGCCCTGTGCGGTAGCGGCGCCGACAACGCCCAGTGCCATGGCGGCGGCGAGTGCTTTGACTTTCAGTTTCATGGGATGTCTCCTGTTGGTGGTTGTGGTGAAAGCAGTTGAAAAATCCTAGACGCCGAGGTATTCCTGAAGCATGCCCATGTTGGCCTTGAGTTCACTCTGGTTGAATTGCCTGACGATGCGCCCATGCTCCATGACGTAGAAGCGGTCGGCCAGCGGCGCGGCAAAACGAAAGTTCTGCTCGACCAGCACAATCGTGTAGCCCTTGGCCTTGAGCGTCAGGATCATCTCGGCCAGCTTCTGCACGATGACGGGCGCCAGGCCTTCCGAGATTTCATCGAGCAGCAACAGGCGTGCGCCGGTGCGCAATATGCGCGCGACCGCCAGCATCTGCTGCTCGCCGCCTGACAGGCGCGTGCCGGGACTGGAGGCGCGCTCTTTCAGGTTGGGAAACATCGCATAGATCTCGTCGACGCTCATGCCGCCCGCGGCAATCGTGGGCGGCAGCATCAGGTTTTCTTCAGCCGACAGGCTGGCAAAAATGCCGCGCTCTTCAGGGCAGTAACCCACGCCGAGCCGGGCAATCTTGTGCGGTGCGAGCTTGATGGATTCCTCGCCCTTGATCCTGATGGAGCCCTTGCGTGAGCCGGTCAGGCCCACGATGGCGCGCATCGTGGTTGTGCGGCCCGCGCCATTGCGGCCCAGGAGAGTGACGACCTCACCTTCATTGACGGTCAGGTTCACGCCATGCAGGATGTGCGATTCACCGTACCAGGCGTTGAGGTCTTCGATTTTCAGGAGCTCTTGAGTCATCAATGCGCTCCCTGAAGTTCGGTGTTGGCCGTGCCCATATAGGCTTCAATGACCAGCGGGTTCTTCGACACTTCGGCATATGGCCCGTCGGCAATGATGGCACCGCGCTGCAGCACCGTGATCCGGTCGGCAATCGACGCCACCACATTCATGTTGTGTTCCACCATCAGGATGGTGCGGCCAGCAGACACCTTTTTGATCAGTTGTGTCACGCGGTCCACGTCTTCATGGCCCATGCCCTGCGTGGGTTCGTCGAGCAGCATCAGTTCGGGCTCCAGCGCCAGGGTGGTGGCAAGCTCCAGCGCGCGCTTGCGGCCGTAAGGCAGGTTGACTGTCATCTCGTCGGCAAAGCTGCCCAGGTCGACAGCCTCCAGCAGTTCACGGGCGCGTTCATGCAGGTGAAACAGCGTGTCTTCGGCTTTCCAGAAATGAAAGGAGGTGCCGAGGTTGCGCTGCAGTGCGGCGCGTACGTTTTCCAGTACCGTCATGTGCGGGAAAACGGCCGATATCTGGAAAGAACGGACGATGCCGCGGCGTGCCGTCTGCGCCGGCTTTTCGGAGGTGATGTCGTCGCCGTTGAACAGGATGGTGCCGCGCGTCGGCAGCAGGAACTTGGTCAGCAGGTTGAAGTAAGTGGTCTTGCCCGCGCCGTTCGGGCCTATCAATGCGTGAATGTGCCCGCGCTGGACTTTCAGGTCCACACTGTTGACGGCAACAAAGCCTTTGAACTCCTTGGTCAGGCCACGCGTTTCAAGAATGAAGTCAACTGACGAATCGGGCATGGCAATCTCCGGCGGATAAGTTGCATCCGGGGACAAACATGCCCAAAAACATGCCGGTCAGACAGGCAAAAAACGCCGGGCCCCGCAAACACAGGTGGTGATAGTAGCCAGCCGATTTAGGGGGCGATACCGGGTAAGACCCTTAGGTAGTTTTGCATCATGGCCGACCCTGAGCGGGAGACGCGACGGAATGTCAACAGGGCGTCAATTGCCGGGCGGCGACACGCATCCCGTGTGTGCCATCGATGCGTGTGCCGGCAATGCTACTGCTGGCGATTGGGGTTGGGCTGGCCTTCGTTGCGGGCTTCCCGCGCTGCGGCTGCCCCCGCCCTGCGCGGTTGCTGACGCTCTTCTGACGGCTGCGCGCGTTGCTGCTGCTGCTCCTGCTGCTGGCGTTGCGCCTGGTCGTGGGCCTGTCGTTGCTGGTTGCGCTCCTGGCTCTGCTGTTCAGCCTTCTGCCTGCGCGCGTTTTCCTGCTGGCGCGCGGCCTGCTGGTCTCTTGCTGCCGCCTCACGCAGTGCGCGCTGGCCGATGGACTCTTCGTTTTGCCGGCGCTGCTGGTCTGCCTGACGCACCTGCTCCCGCTGCAGGCGCTGCTGTTCGCGCTGCAATTGCTGCTGCTCGCGTCTTGCCTGGTCCGCTGAATCGGCAACGGGGGCTGACGGCCTCGCGTCACCCCGCTCCCGCTGCGCCTGTTCTCGCAGCGCGCGCTGGCCGATGGACTCCTGCTCCGGAATGCGCTGGACTTCGCGCTGCTGGCGCTCACGCCGCGCACGGGCCTGGCTGTCGTCAATGCTGGCGGCGCTGCGCTCCTGCACTTGCGAAACCACTGGCCGGGCGGCTACCGGCACGGTTGCAGCAGGTGCGGGTTGGGCCTGCGGCCTGTCGTCGGGTCTGTCCTCACGCCGGGCATCACGGGTATCACGGCCATTACGGTTATCAGCCCGGTTCTCCTGCCGCACAGCACGGCCATCCACCACAGGCCTTGCAGCCACTGCTGCCGGCGGCAGTGCTGCAGCGGCAACAGGACGCACGGCCTCACGCCTGTCCGGCCGTTGCGGCAACGCACCGCGTCCCGGCCTTGCATCCACAACCTGTGCACGCTCCAGGTCGCCTGCGCTGACCGGCTGCAATGCATCGCGTACCGCACGGCCGCGTACGAAGTCGCTGGTGCTGACTGCCGTCACCGCTGCGGGCTGGCGCTGGTAGCGGTAGACGTTGGTGACGTTCACCGTGTTGTTCACCACGATGTTGTTGTTGACGCGGGTCACGTAGCGCGGACTGACACGGTAGGCGGGCCTGAAGGCCTCGCCCGGTGCGAGCGGAAACCAGCCGACCGCAGGCCGTGGCTGTACGCCACTACCGAGCGAGATGTTCCAGTTCACGCCGCCGCTGCTGCCGCCGACAAAGGCAACCAGCGCCGGCGCATACACCGGCCGGGGCGACAGGTGGCCCGGCACCCAGGCCCAGCGCGGACCTATCCGGGCCCAGCGGCCATAGTGGGAAGGTGCAAAGCCCCACGGTGCGTCGTCGACCCAGGTCCAGCCCCAAGGCGCTATCCAGCTCCAGTGGCCGGCACGGTAAGGTGCCCAGTTGGCGGGCACGGCACGCGGCAGCCAGACGGCTCCATAGCTTGGGTCCTGGCTCCAGTCGCCATAGTTGTCGAGCTGCTGGTAGCCCACGGTTTCGCGCGGCACATAACGCGCCGACACCGACTGGTCTTCACGCGCGTCGCGGGCCATGGCCCAGTTGTCAAAACTGTCGAGCACCGCAGCGCCCGGCCCGGCCGGTGTGAGGTTGGTGCCGGTGAAGTTGCCTTGCTGCTGGTTGCCCAGGTTGACGGGCGTGCCGCTCTCGCCGTAGATCACACCCGAGCCAGCCTGGGCAACCACGCGTGTGGTGTTGGTGGTGGGGCTGGCGTCTATGCGGTAGTCGCCGGGCTGTGAAATCACAAATGCCAGGTTGGGCGTGTCGACCTCCAGCCGCTGGCCGGGAAACAGCTGGCGCACACGCAATCGCACCGTGCCCTGAGCCAGCCGGAGTTGTGTCGTGTTGTCATCCAGCGCGATGAAGTCAAGGCTTGTCTGGCCATTGAGCCGTATGGCGGTTGAGCCCACATGCAACTCGGTGCGCGACTGCTCGCCCGTCCACAGGCGGTCACCCGACGTCAATGGCCGGTTCAACTGGGCCGACGTCCAGGCACTGCCGTCGGTGCCGGCATCGGCCGATGCATGGCTGACTGCGCCTTCAATCAGGCTCAAGCGCGCAATGCTGCCGGGCGGGTCGACGGCCTCGCTGACCACGGCCCCTTGCGGTGCAGCCTGCGCCCACAAAACGGGCGCGGGTGCAGCCAGCAACGCGACGGCCGCAACGCACGGCAACCAGCAGCGGGCGCCAAGCGCCAGAGGTTTCGTCGAACGGGCTGTGGATGCAGTCATGGCTTTCCTCTTCTTTCCTTTATCGCTTCGTTGAGCGCCTATCTGGTCACCGTAACCAATACAACGTTCGGAAAGACAGCGGCGCTGCTAAGGGTGCGTAAAGATCGGGTTCAATTCCTCTAATCGTGAAACAGCCTGTAAGCCGGGTTCCTGTGTGCTGCACTGAAAAGATCGATTGCGTCAGGGAAAATAATGCTTCAAAAATCAAGCATTAAGCGCTTAATGCTTGATTTTTGAAGCATTAGAGAGTTTTTGGGTCGGAAAACCGGGTTTAGAAGCCAGCAAAGAGCCCCAAAACGCAAAAACGGCCCGAAAAAGGCCGTTTTTAACTATCAAAAAGGGCTCCAGCCCAATACCGACTAGCGGGACCTGCTACATATTTAGTAGCAAAAATCCCGACCACTCTCACACATCAGGAGAATGCCGCGATGCCGGTGATGGCGCGCCCGAGGATCAGCGCGTGCACGTCATGCGTGCCTTCATAGGTGTTGACGACTTCCAGGTTGACCAGGTGGCGGGCCACGCCGAACTCGTCGCTGATGCCGTTGCCGCCCAGCATGTCGCGCGCCATGCGGGCGATGTCCAGCGCCTTGCCGCAGGAGTTGCGTTTCATGATGGACGTGACCTCGACCGACGCCGTGCCTTCATCCTTCATGCGACCAAGACGCAGGCAACCCTGCAGACCGAGTGCGATTTCGGTTTCCATGTCGGCCAGCTTTTTCTGGATCAGCTGGTTGGCAGCCAGCGGGCGGCCGAACTGCTTGCGGTCCAGCGTGTACTGGCGTGCCTTGTGGAAGCAGTCTTCCGCGGCACCCAAAGCGCCCCAGGCGATGCCGTAACGCGCAGAGTTCAGGCAGGTGAACGGCCCCTTGAGGCCGCGCACATCGGGGAATGCGTTTTCTTCAGGGCAGAACACCGAGTCCATCACGATCTCGCCGGTGATGGAGGCGCGCAGGCCGACCTTGCTGTGGATGGCGGGAGCGCTCAGGCCCTTGGCTCCCTTGTCGAGGATGAAGCCACGAATCGCGCCTTCGTCGTCCTTGGCCCAGACCACGAACACATCGGCAATCGGGCTGTTGGTGATCCACATCTTGTTGCCGCTGATCGCATAACCGCCGGCGACCTTGCGGGCGCGCGTGATCATGCTACCGGGGTCCGAACCATGGTTGGGCTCGGTCAGGCCGAAGCAGCCGATCCATTCGCCGCTGGCCAGTTTGGGCAGGTATTTCTGTTTTTGTTCTTCGGTGCCGAACTCATTGATGGGCACCATCACCAGCGAGGACTGCACACTCATCATCGAGCGGTAGCCGGAGTCGACACGCTCGACTTCACGCGCCACCAGGCCGTAGCAGACATAGTTCAGGCCGGCGCCGCCGTAAGCCTCGGGAATCGTTGCGCCCAGCAGGCCCAGCGCACCCATCTCGCGAAAAATGGCGGTGTCGGTCTTTTCATGGCGGAAGGCTTCCAGCACACGAGGCGCCAGTTGTTCCTGGCAGTAGGCGGCCGCGCTCTCGCGCACCATGCGCTCGTCGTCAGACAGTTGCTGGTCGAGCAGAAGCGGGTCGTCCCACTGGAAGCTGGCTTTGGATTTGCTGGTCATGGTGTTCTTTCGAAAAGCTGGATGAATAAAACAGGGAGGTTACAGGCCTGAAGGTGTGCATAAATCGCAACTCATACACATGACGTGAGGCTGAACCGGGGTGAATGCTGGCTAGCATAAGAGCAAAGACACATACAGGCAAACGCAAATTTGGAACATAGGTGTGCGAAAATGGAATTCCGTCAATGCCAGAGGCTTTCCAGCATGCGCCGCAAGATACCGTCCACCACCGCACTGGCACTGTTTGAATCTGCGGCCCGCCACCAGAGTTTTACCCACGCCGCGCAGGAACACGCCGTGACACAAAGTGCAGTCTGCCGGCAGATCGCGGGGCTGGAAGAGTTTCTCGACGTCAAGCTGTTCAGGCGCACCAAACGCGGCGTACTGCTGACCGATGCAGGCACCAACTACGCACGCAGCGTGCGTGCAAGGCTTGACGATGTGGAGCGCGACACCCTGGACATGATGGCGCGCGGCGGTGCCGGCGGCGCGCTGGAACTTGGCGTGGTACCTACCTTTGCCGCGAAATGGCTGGTGCCAAGACTCGGCAGCTTTCACAAACAGCACCCCGACATCACGGTCCACCTGTCGGCCCGCACGCGGCCCTTTCTGTTTGCCGACACCGCGCTGGACGCCGCCATCCATGCCGGCGATGCGGGCTGGCCCGGCACCGAGTCCTGCTTTTTAATGGACGAGAGCATGGTGGCGGTAGGCAGCCCGGCGCTTGTCACAACGCGCCGCAAACTCAAGGCAGAAGACCTTGCCGGCCTGCCGCTGCTGCAGATGAGCACCCGGCCCTATGCCTGGCGCCAGTGGTTTGCCTCACTGGGCCTGCAGGTCGCCAACGACATGGCAGGCGCCCGCATGGAGCTGTTCTCGATGACCGCACAGGCCACCATCCACGGCCAGGGGCTGGCGCTGATCCCGCGCTTCCTGATTGAAGACGATCTCGCTGCGGGCCGGCTGGTGCCCATCCTGAAACACGAATTTCTCAGCGACGGGCGTTATTACCTGATCTACCCCGAACAGAAGTCCGGCAATACGGCACTGGCGCTGTTCAGGACCTGGCTGGAAGCCGAGGCGGTGCTTTACCGGCAAGCGGCTTCAGGCCCCTGAGGGGGTTTACCCGCCATGGCCTGCCTGTGAGGCCGGACATCGCCCATCAAGAGGGCCAGCAAAGGCGGTACGAATAAAATAGTCAGCTTTTCCCAAGCCGGGGACCCTCGCCGGGCCACCCGCACTTTCACCTGATGGAGACAACATGCTCAAGAAAATCCTGACCGCCGGCCTGATGGCCCTGGCCATGGTGGCGGCGCAAGCCCAGCCTTACCCGTCCAAACCAATCCGCCTGATAGTGCCCTTCCCACCCGGCGGCGGCACCGACATCCTGTCTCGCCTGGTGGCCCAGAAGCTCACCGAAGCCAACAAGTGGAATGTGGTGCCCGACAACCGCGGCGGCGCTGGCGGCACCATCGGCATTGCCGAAGCTGCACGTGCAGCACCTAGCGGCTACGAAATGGTCATGGGCCAGAAAGACAACCTCGTTGTTGCACCCTGGCTCTATAAAAGCCTGAGCTACGACCCGACCAAGGACCTGGTTGCCGTCGCCCACGTCGCCTACACGCCCGTCGTCATCGTCACCGGCGTGCAGACGCGCTTCAAGACGCTGGCCGATGTTGTGGCCGCCGCCAAGGCCAAACCCGACACCGTGACCTACGGATCGCCCGGCAACGGCACGACGATTCACCTGGCCGGCGAAATCTTCAACACCGCCGCCGGTATCAAGCTGCGCCACATCCCCTACAAGGGCTCGAACCCCGCAATGATTGATGTGCTGGCCGGCAATGTGGACCTGATGGTCTCGTCACTGCCTTCAGCCATCAGCCAGATCAAGGCCGGCAAGTTGCGCGCCCTGGCCGTCACCTCGGCCAAACGCAGCACCTCCATGCCTGACATCCCGACTGTGGCCGAACTCGGCTACAAGGACTTTGACGTCAGCACCTGGTACGGCCTGTTCATGCCTGCCGGCACGCCAAAGGAAATGGTCACCACCATGAACGCCGAGGTCAACAAACTGCTGGCCACCAACGACATGAAGGCCGCCGTGCACGCCCAGGGCGCTGAAGTGCAGAACATGACGCCAGACCAGTTCTCCACGCTGCTCAAGACCGATTACGCCAAGTGGAAAGACATCGTCAAGGCCTCCGGCGCCACGATTGAGTGACCAGACCGCCAATAGCTTAAAATCGCCGGTTAGCCCTTTTTTAATACGGAGTCCTCCATGCCCAAGAAAATTCGAGTCGAGGCCGACATCTGCGCCCCGAAACCAGTCCCGCCAAAGGGCTACACCACCACCACCGGCAGCGGCCAGAAGGTCAGCCTTGAGCGCGGCACCTGGACGCGCAGCAAGAAGAACCCCGGCAAGCGTCCACACAAGGGCGGCTAAAAAGCCGATGCCCGTTTCCGCTGGCAGTAACCCTTGCCATGCAAAAAAAGCGCCTTCATGGCGCTTTTTTCATGTGCGTCCGGGGCGCACTGACGGGCAATGAATTACAAACTTTTTTTCGGCCTGGTCGCGAGCGCAACAATCGCCGCGCCTGCGGCCACTACCAGTGCGTCCTCGATCAAACCGCTGCGGGTCTGGCCCATGCCCGCCATGGCTCGCTTGCGGCCTGCGAGTGTTATGTAGGCCAGAGGCGCGGCGCCTGCAACTGCAGTTGCAGCGCCGGCTTTCTCGCGGCCTTTGGGTGCCAGTGCCGCACCTGCGATGCCTGCGCTCATGACGCGCGCCAGCAGCCCCAGAAAAACCGTACGGTCAGGCGCAGTCTTCATCTTGTCGCCGAACAATTCGCCTACGCCCATGAGCAGGGCGCCATTCCTGAACAGCGGACGGTCCAGCAAGGCAAGCCGCCCAGGCATGCGATGGCCGAGAAGACGTGCCGCCGCGATGCTGGCCATAGGCGTCATTGAGCGAGCGCTGGCAACCGCGCCTATCAGGGCCGGGTAAAGCAAACCGGTATCTTTCATGTTTCATTCCTGCCTTGTGCTGACATTCATCGTGTCTGCGGCGGCGGTCAGAAAGAGCGGGCAAAACGCTTGCGCAGCCGTAGGAAGCAGGCGGCTAATGACAGGAGAGTGCCGTGGCGAGCAACAACAAGCTGGTCGCGCTTTCACTGGGTCCTGGAACGCAAGGCCTGCAGGTCGAGCACGCGCAGGCCGCCATACTCCACGCGTATCGAGCCCTGTGCGGCCAGCGTCGTGAGCGCCTCGTTGACGCGCTGGCGCGACAGCCCTACCAGGTAGGCAAGCTCCTGTTGCGTGATGCGCAGCACCTCGCCCACGCCGGGATAGAGAATCGGGTTGAACAATGCAGCCAGGCTTCTGGCCACGCGCACATCGGGGTCTCCGAGGCGTTCGATTTCACGGGCGGCGATGAATGTACCCAACCGTTCGTTGAGCTGGTTCATCACAAAACGGTTAAATCCTATGGAGTGGTCCAGCAGCCAGTGGAAGGTGTCCACTGGCAAACCAGCGACTACTGTTTTGCGCAGAGCCTGGATGTTGTAGCGGTAGGGTTCACGCTTGAGCACCGTTCCCTCGCCGAACCAGCCGCCAGGGGGCAAGCCGGCATAAGTCATGGTGGCGCCCTGTGCGCTGTCCGAACTCATCTTCAGCAGTCCTTCGACAACACCGAACCAGTAGGTGACCGGCTTGCCGATGCGGCAGACATAGTCACCAGGCTGTGCGTCACCCACCCGAACAGCGGCAATGGCGCGTTCGCGATCTGCGGGCAACAGCGTCTCCAGCCAGTGGATGCCGGCAAGCTCCGCCGCCTCAGGGAGGCGGCTGCGGATTTGCATGGGCTTTTCATCCATGGCATGTCCTGGTTTTAATGGCTAAGGGAAAGTCCGGGGGAGTAATCACCCTTGAATTGTCGTCGGAACGACAACAGAGCGTCAAATGGCAACCTACTATCCGCTCATTGATTACGCCGACTGCGTAACCACAGAGAACTAGAGATACGAGATAAGGACGACATGCAGACCACGTTTCCCGCACTGCTGCTAATGCATGCTGCCGAGCGCCCGGGCGCTCCCGCCATGCGCGAGAAGGAATACGGCATCTGGCAGGCGCACAGCTGGTCGGCAATGGCGGTCATGGTCGAGCACATAGCCTGCGGCATGCACCAGGCGGGCCTGCAACGCGGCGAACACATGGTCATCGTCGGCAGCAACCGCCCCCGCCTTTACGCCACCATGCTGGCCGCCCAATCCTTGGGTGCCATACCGGTCCCGCTCTACCAGGACGCGGTTGCGGCTGAATGTGTCTTCCCCATCACCAATGCCGAGGTGCGTTTTGCCGTGGTTGAAGACCAGGAGCAGGTCGACAAGTTGCTGGAAATCCGTGACCGCTGCCCTGATCTGGCCAGCATCGTGTTTGACGAGCCTCGCGGTCTGCGCAACTACAGCGAGCCCGGCCTGGTCTCGCTCGACCAGATGATGGAAGCCGGCAAGGCGTTTGCGGCGTCGCAGCCCGGCTGGTTCAAGGCGGAAGTCGCCCGGGTCGGGCCCGACGATGTAGCTGCGATGTTCTTCACGTCTGGTACTACGGGCAACCCCAAGGGCGTGGTGCACACCCACAACACGATGCTGGACCGAGCAAAAGCCGGCGCCGACTTCGACAAACTCACCGCCAACGAAGAAGTGCTGGCCTATCTGCCACCGGCATGGGTTGGCCAGAACATCTTCAGCTACGCCCAGTGGCTGGCCTGCGGTTATGTCGTCAACTGCCCTGAAAGCGCGGCAACGGTAATGATCGATCTGAAGGAAGTCGGCCCCACTTACTACTTCGCACCGCCGCGCATTTTTGAGGGCCTGCTGACCACAGTGATGATCCGGATGGAAGACGCAGGCCGCATCAAGCGACGCATGTTCGACTTTTTCATGGGCGTGGCCAAGCGTGTTGGCCCGGACCTGATGGACGGCAAAACGGCAGGCGGACTTGACCGGCTGCTGTACGCGCTGGGCAATGTGATGGTTTATGGCCCGCTGCGGAACACGCTGGGTTTCTCGCGCGTGCGTGTGGTCTACACCGCCGGAGAAGCGATTGGCCCAGACCTGTTCACGTTTTACCGCTCCATCGGCATCAACATGAAGCAGCTCTACGGCTCGACGGAGACCGCCGTGTTCGTCTGCCTGCAACCCGACAACGAAGCCCGCGCCGACACAGTGGGGGTGCCGATTTCCGGCGTACAGATCCGCGTGGCGGACAACGGCGAGATCATGGTCAAGTCGGCGGGACTGCTCAAGGAATACTATAAAAATCCGGTAGCCACCGCAGAGGTATTGACGGCAGACGGCTGGTATCACACCAGCGACGCCGGCTTCATCGACGCTGCGGGCCACCTGAAAATCATCGACCGCGTGAAAGACGTGGGCCGCATCAGGGGCGGAAGCAACGACGGGGCGATGTTTGCGCCCAAGTACGTCGAGAACAAACTCAAGTTCTTCCCCTACATCAAGGAAGTCGTGGCCTATGGCGACGGGCGCGAAAAGGTCTGTGTCTTCATCAACATCGATTTCGAAGCCGTCGGCAACTGGGCCGAGCGGCGCAACCTGCCCTATGCCGGCTACACCGACCTGGCGCAAAAACCCGAGGTCTACGAGCTCATCAAGGAGTGTGTAGAGAAGGTCAACGCCGACCTCAGTGTGGACGCCCTGCTGGCCGGCTCACAGGTCAGCCGCTTCCTTGTCCTGCACAAGGAGCTGGACGCCGACGACGGCGAGTTGACGCGGACCAACAAGGTACGCCGCGGTTTTATCGGTGACAAATACCAGCCGTTGATCGACGCACTCTACGGCGGCAAGACCGAGCAGTTCATCGAGACTGTGGTCAAGTTCGAGGACGGCCGTAGCGGTAGCGTGAGCGCCACGCTGAAGATCAGCGATGCAAAAACCTTTGCCCCCGTGAAGGCAGCAGCATGAGCAAGAAGATCGGTGATGTCATCCTGGACGTCAACAATATTTCCCTGAGCTTTGGCGGCGTCAAGGCGCTGTCGGACATTTCTTTCAATGTCAGGGAGCACGAGATACGCGCCATCATCGGCCCCAACGGCGCCGGCAAAAGCTCCATGCTCAACTGCATCAACGGCGTGTATTCGCCGCAGCAGGGCTCCATCACCTTTCGCGGCCAGACCTTCAAGCACATGAACAGCCACCAGGTGGCTGTGATGGGCGTGGCGCGCACCTTCCAGAACCTGGCGCTGTTCAAGGGCATGAGCGTGCTCGACAACATCATGTCGGGCCGTAACCTGAAGATAAAAAGCAACCTCTTCATGCAGGCGCTGCGCATAGGTCCCGCCGAAAAAGAAGAAATCCGCCACCGTGAAGCGGTTGAAAAAATCATCGATTTTCTCGAGATCCAGGCTTACCGCAAGACACCCGTTGGCCAGTTGCCCTATGGCCTGCAAAAACGCGTCGACCTCGGCCGCGCACTGGCGATGGAGCCGCAGGTGCTGCTGCTCGACGAACCCATGGCTGGCATGAACGTCGAGGAAAAACAGGACATGTGCCGCTTCGTGCTCGACGTGAACGACGAGTTCGGCACCACCGTCGTGCTGATTGAACACGACATGGGCGTGGTGATGGACATTTCCGACCGCGTGGTCGTGCTGGACTACGGCAAGAAGATAGGCGACGGCACGCCAGACGAAGTGCGGAACAGCGAAGACGTGATCCGGGCTTATCTCGGTACCTCCCACTAAGCGGCAGGAACAGCAATGGCATTCTTTTTAGAAACACTTTTTGGCGGCCTGATGGCCGGCATGCTGTATTCGCTGGTAGCGCTCGGTTTTGTGCTGATCTTCAAGGCTTCAGGCGTGTTCAACTTTGCGCAGGGCGCGATGGTGCTGTTTGCCGCACTGGCCATGGCCCGTTTTTCGGAATGGATTCCGCAGTGGACAGGTATCAACAACCTGCTGTTTGCCAATATCTGCGCCTTTATCATCGCCGGCATCATCATGTTTGCCGTCGCCTGGCTGATCCAGCGTCTGGTGCTCAGCCATCTGGTGAACCAGGAAGGCGCAACGCTTTTGATGGCTACGCTGGGCATTGCCTACTTTCTTGAAGGCCTGGGCCAGACGCTCTTCGGCAGCAGCATCTACAAGATCGACATCGGCATGCCAAAAGAGCCGATCTTCATTCTCGACAAGATGTTTCCCGGCGGCATCCTCATCAATAAGGAAGACCTGATTGCTGCGGCGATTGCGGCAGGCCTGGTTGCGCTGCTCAGCATCTTCTTCCAGAAAACGTCCACAGGTCGAGCGCTGCGTGCAGTCGCCGATGACCACCAGGCCGCGCAATCCATCGGCATTCCGCTGGGCCGCATCTGGGTCATCGTATGGTGTGTGGCCGGCGTCGTGGCGCTGGTCGCCGGAATGATCTGGGGCAGCAAGCTGGGCGTGCAGTTCTCGCTGGCCACGGTGGCCTTGCGCGCGCTGCCAGTCGTCATCCTGGGCGGCCTCACATCCGTGCCCGGCGCCATCATTGGAGGGCTGATCATCGGCGTCGGCGAAAAGCTGTCCGAGGTCTATCTCGGCCCGTATGTCGGCGGCGGTATTGAAATCTGGTTTGCCTATGTGCTGGCGTTGGGTTTCCTGCTCATCCGTCCGCAGGGATTGTTCGGCGAGAAGATCATCGACCGCGTCTAGTCATGACAACCCCCACGCTTTTCACTTCGTGTAATGCGCTGCCCCCCGAGGGGGCTGGCCTTGCTTGGGGTGGCCCGGCGCGGCGGCCGTCTTTCACTTTTTATACCGTTCAGCGGTAAACGCGCACTCCTATGCTTTACAGAGAAAACGGTCAATTCAAAACCACATACCGGGCGGACCAGCAGATTTTCCCCATCCTGCAGGATCGTGTGGTCATGGGCCTTTTCCTGGTGTTTGCATTTGCCGTCATGCCTTTTGTGGCCAGCGACTACCTGTTTCGCGCCATCCTGATTCCCTTTCTCATCATCTCGCTGGCTGCCTTGGGTGTGAACATCCTCGTCGGGTATTGCGGCCAGATCTCGCTGGGTTCAGGCGCATTCATGGCGGTCGGCGCTTACGGCGCCTACAACTTTTTTGTGCGCATACCCAACATGCCGCTGATACCGGCGCTTATCCTGGGCGGGCTGTGCGCAACGCTGTTCGGCATCCTGTTCGGTTTGCCCAGCCTGCGCGTCAAGGGCCTGTACCTCGCCCTGGCGACGCTGGCCGCGCAGTTCTTCAGCGACTGGATGTTTCTGCGCATCAAGTGGCTGACCAACGATTCGCCATCGGGCTCGATCTCGGTGAACGGACTGCAGGTCTTTGGCCTGCCGATTGAAAGCGCGCTGTCCAAATACTGGCTGTGCCTGGCCATCCTCGTCGTCATCGCGCTGCTGGCGAAGAACCTTGTGCGCGGCGCGATAGGCCGTGAGTGGATGGCTATACGCGACATGGACGTGGCTGCCGCCGTCATTGGCATACGCCCGATGTACGCCAAGCTCAGTGCATTTGCAGTCAGTTCTTTCATCATCGGCGTGGCCGGTGCGCTCTGGGGATTTGTGCATCTGGGAGCCTGGGAGCCGGCGGCCTTCTCGGTTGACTTTTCACTGCGCCTGCTGTTCATGGTCATCATCGGCGGCCTGGGCTCCATACTCGGCGGCTTTCTCGGCGCCGCATTCGTGACCATTCTGCCGATTGTGCTCAGCCGCGCGTTGCCCGCCATCACCAGCCTGTTCGGCTTCGAGATGAGCACGGCCGGCGTCTCGCATGCAGAACTGATGATTTTTGGCGGCCTGATCGTGTGGTTCCTGATCGTGGAGCCGCATGGTCTGGCACGTTTGTGGTCAGTTGCCAAACAGAAGTTGCGTTTGTGGCCCTTCCCTCACTGATATGGCCCCACGCTTTTCACTTCGTGTATGCGTTGCACCCGAGGGGCTGGCCTTGCTTGGGGCGACCCCGCGCTGCGGGCGGTTTATTACGGGTTTCAACCCCGGAACTACTCGCAACTACCAATGCGTTTCAGGGAGTTTGTCCGTTTACTCAAGTGTCCGTTTGATTTGAAGGTTTTGATTTCGGTTTGCAGGTGTGTGATTTTTATCTTTCAGGAGACAACAATGAAGATTCGTAATTTGATTCTGGCAGTGGCAGCGATTGCCGCTGGCGCTTCGTCCCTGGTGACGACCAGCGCATTTGCACAGGCGAAAGAGCAGTTCTTCCCGCTGCTGTCCTATCGCACCGGGCCTTACGCGCCCAACGGTGTGCCATGGGCCAACGGCAAGCAGGACTACCTCAAGCTGATCA
>JAZKCN010000008.1:0-290440 GCA_040388075.1 Pseudomonadota bacterium
CTTCAAACGCCCATACTTATCGGCTGTAAATTTTTAATGATCCTGACTACTTTCGCCGCAGTGTTTGCCGCTTTGCTTTCGTCGTTAGCTGTAATCAGCTGAGCCTCGAATTATATACCGGTTTTTAATTCCCAGTCAACTCAAGGGTTATCTACTTTTTTCAACTTACCGAGTTCTTTCGAACTTCTTTTCAGACAAATCTCTCACTAGCTATTCACTGGAGAGATTTGCAGTTTGCTGTGTTTAGCAGAGCCTCGAATTATATACCGGTTTTTCATCACCCGTCAAACTCAAGAAAGATTTTTTATTTCTTTCTTCCCTGCTGAAACCGGCTTTCGCTGGCTTGGCTGTTTCATCAGCAGAGCCATCGACTATAGCACTGTTTTTTGGGGTCACGCAACTCTTTTGAAAATAATCGTCACACTGCCTTTGGCCAGCCCGCAGCTCCCGCAAGGAGGATGGCTGAACAGAGATAGAGAACAGCGGTCAACACCACAGCGGCAACCCTTCGCGTAGCGAGTAGCGGCGCCACAGGGATCATCCGAGGGTAAGCGTGTACAGGCAAACCCTTATGCAGGCGCTTACAAAAACATCCACATCCTGAGCCAAACGTCGACGCAAAAACAGGTGCAGGCTTCGCAGAAGCAGCGCCCTCAGCCCGCACCCGGATAATCCCTCCCATATATGGCACTCATTACCCTTCTGGACGCCCAACTCGCTTTTGGGCACGTCGCACTGCTGGACCACGCAGATTTTTCACTTGAAACCAACCAGCGTATTGGCCTCATAGGACGCAATGGCACCGGCAAATCCTCGCTGTTAAAGATACTGGCCGGACTGGAGAAGCCCGATGACGGCACACTACAGCTGCAACAGAACCTGCGTATTGCGTATGTACCGCAGGAACCCAGCCTTGATCCGCACGCTACCGTGTTTATTGCAGCAAGCGCCGGCCTGGCCCGCACGCGCCACATCGTCGAGCAATACCTTGCGGCTGACGAGAATACCGATCTTGATGCGCTGCAATCAGAGATAGAGGCACTGGACGGCTGGACCTGGGAGCAGCGCGTCGAGGAAACCCTGCACCGCCTGCACCTCGACAAGGACGCCATCGTCGGCTCGCTCTCGGGCGGAACCAAAAAACGCGTGGCATTGGCGCAGGCACTTGTGGCCAAACCCGATGTGCTGCTGCTGGATGAACCGACCAACCACCTGGACCTCGACTCCATCGCATGGCTTGAAGAACTGCTGATCAACTTCAACGGCAGCATCATCACCATCACCCATGACCGCGCCTTCCTCGACCAGGTGGCGACGGTCATCGTGGAGCTGGATCGCGGCAAGCTCAACAGCTACCCCGGCAACTTCGCGCAGTATCTTGTGCAGAAGGAAGAGCAGATGGCACAGGAAGCCGTCATCAATGCCAAGGCTGACAAGCTGCTGGCGCAAGAGGAAATCTGGATTCGCAAGGGCGTTGAAGCACGCCGCACCCGCAGCGTGGCCCGCATCGGCCGGCTGGAGGTGCTGCGTGATAACCGCGCGGCACGGCGTGATGCCGTGGGCCGCGTCAACCTGGATGTTTCCAGTGGCGAGAAAAGCGGCAAGATAGTGGCCGAGCTGACTGACGTGAGCAAAAGCTTCGGCCATCCGGGCAGCGAGAAGATCATCGTCAACAAATTCACCGGCACCTTGCTTCGCGGCGACAAAATCGGATTACTGGGCCCCAACGGCGCGGGCAAGACAACACTGCTCAAGCTGATACTCGGCGAACTGCAGCCCGATGTCACCACCCCGCCAGGCAAGATTCGCCAGGGTGCCAACCTGCAGGTGGCCTACTTCGACCAGATGCGGGACAGCCTGGACCTGGACGCCACACTCGAGGACTTCATCAGCCCCGGCAGCGAGTGGGTAGAGATCAACGGCGCGAAAAAGCACGTCAAAAGCTATCTCACCGACTTTCTTTTTTCGCCAGCGCGCGCCAACTCCCCGGTTCGCACGCTGTCGGGCGGCGAGCGCAACCGCCTGCTGCTGGCACGCCTGTTTGCACGCCCCGCCAACGTACTGGTGCTCGACGAACCGACCAACGATCTTGACATCGACACGCTGGAGTTGCTGGAAGATTTGTTGCAGAACTACGAAGGCACGGTCTTTCTCGTCAGCCACGACAGGCGCTTTCTCGACAACGTGGTGACCAGCACGATCGCGTATGAAGGCACACCAGAGAACCCCGGCTTCTGGCGCGAGTACGAAGGCGGCGTGACGGACTGGATCACGCAATCAAAACGTGCTGCCCAAATCAGCGGCAGCGCAAAAGCAGTTCCAGCCGCGGCTGGCAAAGCCACCGGCAAAAACAAACCGGATAGCGCAAAAGACGCAAAGCCGGCAGAGCAGGCGTCCAAAAAGAAACTCAGCTACAAGGAGCAGCGTGAGCTGGAGGGACTACCCGCGCTAATCCAGCAACTGGAATCGCAGCAAAAAGCCATCCAGCAGGAATTGTTCGACGGCACCATCTATACGAGCAACGCCAAACGCGCTGCTGAACTCAATGCCCGCAACAGCAAGATCGAGGAAGAACTGATGGATGCGCTGCAACGATGGGAAACGCTCTCCTCATGACGTCCGCCTGAGCGGTCAAGCCGGGCGCCTACAGCAACAGTAGGCTGGCGGGCGCCTTCTCGGGTGGCAAATACACCCGCTTACGATAAAGTGGCAGCACCATGCACACCACTTTGCCGCCGTCGCCGCCTTCACGACTTTTTGCGCAGGCAGCCAGCAAAGGCTTGATGCGGTGGTTCGCACCATTGCTGCTGGGCGCATGGCTTGCAGGCTGTGCATCGCTGCCAGACCATGTCGACAGACCCGTCTCGAGCGCACTGGCAAACCCAAGTGAAACCCGCCTCGGCAGCCTGGTCGCGGCGCGCGCCACCATGGCCGGCACCCGCAATGATTCGGGTTTTGCGCTGGTGGGCAGTGCAGAGCTGGCTTTTACCAGCCGCATGACACTGATCAGGGCTGCACAGAAGACGCTGGATATCCAGTACTACGCAATTTTTCAGGACGACACCACCGAGCGCATGTTCGATGCCATGCGTGAAGCGGCCAATCGTGGCGTTCGCATCCGCATCCTGCTGGACGACTTCAACACTTCGGGCAAAAACGCGCAGGTGCTCAAACTGGCTTTCGAGAAGAACTTTGAATTGCGGTTGTTCAACCCGCTGCCCGGCGGGCGGCAATCACTGTTCTTTCGAATTCTGGGAAACCTGAAAGACGTGGACAGCATGCAGCGGCGCATGCACAACAAGATATTTGTCGCCGACAACGCCGTCGCCATCACGGGCGGCCGTAACCTGGGTGAAACCTATTTCGGCCAGAGCACCGGTACCAACTTTGTCGATATAGACATACTCGCCGCCGGCCGCATCGCGCGTGACCTGTCACGCAGCTTTGACCAGTACTGGAACAATCCGCTGGCCTATCCTGTTCAAGCGCTGATGACCGAAAAGGAGATTGAGGCCATCAAACCTCCCCCGCGTGCAGCATCTGGCGCTGTCGGCGACAAACCGCCCAGCCCCGAGGTATCGCAGCCCGTCAGCACTTCCGCTGCTGCAACGGCAACCCTGCCGGCGTTGCCTGATCTTCCCAACTCCACGGACCTGCGCCTGCTGACATGGACATGGGCCCCATCGGTGTTGCTGGTAGACAAGCCCTCCAAGATCGCGGCAGATGCCGACACGACCGAGGAAGCCGGGGACACCACGGTTGACGGCCTGCTGCAGCTGATGTCGCAGGCCAGGAGCAACCTGCTGATCGTCTCGCCCTACTTTGTGCCCGGCGAACGCATGATGAAGACGTTCGCTGCGCTGCGACAACGCAACATCCGCGTGCGCGTGCTGACAAACTCGCTGGCCTCCAACGATGCGCCGGCAGCACATGTAGGCTATGCCCGCTACCGCAAGGACCTTCTGGCCATGGGTATCGAGATTTATGAAATGCGTGCCGAGCAGGAAGGCTCGTTCTCCAGCTTTGGCTCGGGGTCGGGCTCCGGTTCATCCAGCAGTTCGGCGAGCGGCTCAAGCGGCAACTCACGCGCCAGCCTTCACTCCAAGGTGGTGGTGATGGACGATCGCCTGCTGGTGGTCGGCTCGATGAACCTGGACTTGCGTTCTCAACTGCAAAACAGCGAAGTCGCCATCGTCATACGCAACCGTTCGATATCGCAGGAAGCTGTGCGGCTGATTGAACCGACGCTGCAAACTGGGGCATACAAGGTCGAACTGACGGGTGACGAGAACGGGCAACTCCAGTGGAAGGCGCCACCCGGCGCGGCTTTCAGGGACTCGAACTCCGAGCCCGATGCAAGTGCAGGCCTCAAGCTGCTAATTCACCTCATCGGGCCTTTTGCACCTGACGAGATGCTTTAGCGCCGCTACAGAGGGGGAAACTCGAAATCTTGATGTATCCATCAAGATTTCGAGTTCCAAGACGTTTTCACGACGTTGAGTGCCTTCCCAGGGTGAAAAAACATCCAAAAAAGCTCTAGAAAGGTCTTTTTTAGGCATCAAATCGGCCTCCAGCCCAATGTGGACTAGCGGGACATGCTACTTATTTAATAGCATCCAGACATCTACCAGGATGCCGTTCTCCGGTGCGTGCCCTAGTTGCCTGAACCAATCGCATCCTGCCTGAGCACCAGCTCCGCCGCAAAATCCACAAACGCCCGGGTGCGTGCCGGTACCAGCTTGCGGGTGGGGAATGCCACAAATACCGTGTAGCGGCCGAAGATCCAGTCGGGCAAGAGGTGCACCAGTTGCCCTGAATCGAAGTAATTGCTGGCCGGAAACTTCGGCAGCGCCGCAATGCCGGCGCCGTCTACCGCAGCAGCAAACAGGGTTTCGTAGCTTTCTGCCTGCATGGCCACATGCATTGCGATCTCGGTATCTTCCTGCGTGCCGTCAAGGCGGGACAGCCGCATGCCGCGTGCCGTATGCCCCGATGAGGCTTTCCATGGAAACCGCAGGTACTGGTGGGTGCGCAGGTCTTCGGGCTGCAAGGGTGTGCCCTGGCGGCGCAGGTAGTCGGGACTGGCACACACGACGTATTCGGTGGTGGCCATGGGGCGCGCAATGACATTGGCGTCAAAACCTTCGTCCACAACCATGAAGGTCACGTCGAATTCCTCGATCCGGTTTTGCGGATAAGCATCGACATGCAGATGGATGGCCACCTGCGGATAACGCTCCTGCCACTCCCGCACCCGCCTGGCCAGAAAGTAATTGACGAACAGCGAGGGCGCGACGATGTGCACCACCCCCTGCAGCTCGCTGGAGCTCTGCCCCGCCGCCGCCTCGGCATCGTCTACTTCATTCAGGATGCTGCGCACCCGCAGCAGATAGGCCTGGCCGGCATCGGTCAATGACAGCTTGCGGGTGGTGCGCTGTATCAGCCGCGTGCCAAGGTGCTGCTCAAGGTCAGTGACGAAGCGCGTGACGCCTGCCGGTGACATGTCCAGCACCCGCGCGGCAGCTGCAAAGCCGCCTTCATCGATCACCTTCTGAAACACGCGCATGGAGAGCAGCCTGTCCATAACCATCCTTTTTTGCAATCACGTTGATAGCAGAAAGCAATTATTACGGTTTCCGCAACTATGTATTGTCCGGCGCGGGGTTTTAAAAAGAGCGGGTAAACCCTAAAGTTCATCCCATCGATGAGCCGAAACAAAACAAGCGACTCACCGAGGCCAGTTGGACAGCCAGGGATTCAACCCCCAAAGCGACGATGACTGGATAGGTACAAAAACATTGTTTAACTTCCAAAGGAAATTCATCATGAACTCGAAACTGATCGCTTCTACCGTTATCGCTCTCTCCGCACTGACCGGCGCCAGCGCTTTTGCACAAAACAACCAGTACGGCGAAGCTGCTCTGGTTGTCGCACCTGTCGCCTCCACCAGCTCGCTGACCCGCGCACAAGTGCAGGCCGACTACCTGAGCGCTCGCCAGTCCGGCGCCCTGGCAGTCAGCCAGGAAGCCGCTTTTGCAGCCGCACCCACCGCAGCCAGCCAGCTGAGCCGCGCCGAAGTACGCAGCAACGCCGTTATCTCGGCACGCGCTGTCCAGCTCGGCAACAGCACCATCTAAGCCAGCGAATTCATCAACAACAACACAAACATCATCCAAAGGAAATTCATCATGAACACGAAATTTGTAGCCTCCGCAGTTTTTGCAGTTGCAGCCCTCTCCGGCGCCAGCGCTTTTGCGCAGAACGCTCAGTACGGCGAGGCCGCCCTGGTTTTTGCACCAGCAGTGACCACAAGCAACGTGACCCGCGCACAAGTTGAAGCCGAATACCTGAACGCACGCCAGTCCGGCGCCGTGCCAGTCAGCCAGGAAGCTGCTTTTGCAGTAGCGCCTGCTGAAGCCAGCAGCCTGACCCGCGCTGCTGTACGGGAAGAAGCCCGCCACTATGTGATCGTGGACGGCAGCAATCGCAAGATCTACCGCTAAGCATCGATTCGAGCTGGGGCACTTTGCCTGGCCTGATCAAACCCCAAGGCCCGCTTTTGCGGGCCTTTTTGCTGTGCCCTTCACTGCCAAGCCGGTGGTGGTCCGGCCTCTGCGCGAAGGGGACAGTATCAAATCAACCTCAAGCCACATTCCCCCGCAGCCGCGCAAACACCTTCCAGAACCCCGCCTCCTGCGTAGTAGTGAAATTAATCCGCATCAGGGTCCCAGGTGTTCGCTGTGCATGAAACAGCGACCCGGGTGCAATCAGGTATCCCTCATCCAGCATGCGTTGCGCCAGCGCATCCGTATCGACACCGGTATCGACCCATCCAAACAAACCTGCCGGCTCGGCTTCAAAGCGGCAACCGTGTGCCAGCGCCAGCTTGACGCTGCGCGGCCGCGCCTGCGCCAGCCGCGTGCGTATGCGCTCGGAGTGCCGGCGCAACTGGCCTTGCTCCATGCACCAGGCCAGCGCTTTTTCAAGCAACGCCGGTGTTGTCAGTGTGGCCAGCAGCTTGGTGTCCAGCAGGCGTTCGACCAGATCAGGTGGTGCAGCCATAAAGCCTATGCGCCATCCCGGCGCGAGGATTTTTGCAAAGCCGCTGACATAAATCGTGCGCTGCAGCCCATCCAGCGCAGAAAGCCGCGTTGCATGCTCCGGTGCGAGATGGCTGTAGGTGTCATCTTCAACAACATGAAAGTTGTGCTCGGTGGCCAGTTGCAGCAAGCGGTGTGCGCTGCCGGGCGAGAGGCAATGGCCGGTCGGGTTGTGGAACACGCTGACGCTGACAAACAACTTGGCCTGGTGGACCTTGCAGTATTGCGCCATCACTTCGAGGTCTGGCCCATCGGCGCGGCGCGGCACCGGCAGGATGCGCATGCCCAGCGCATCGAGCCGGGCGAACTCGACGGCCCAGCCGGGTTCCTCGACCATCACACAGTCACCCGCTCGCAGCAGGGTGCGACTGACAATGTCCAGCGCGTGGGTGGCGCCCACGGTGGTGATGATCTGCCCGGGCGCTGCAGGCACATTCAGGCTGGTCAGCTTTTGCGACAACGCGCGGCGCAGGCCGGCGTCGCCCTTGGGTTCGCCGTATTGCAGCGATGAGGTTCGCAGTGCCTGCGCGCTGGTGAATTTGCGCACGGCAGCGGACATGAACGCGTTGTCCAGCCACTCCGCCGGGAACACACCCATGCCCGGTTGCGGTTTTTTGCTGACGGTGTGGAACATGCCGCGTATCAGCGCCGTCGCATCGACCGGCGCGTGCCGCGTCACCATCCATGGCGCCGCATTGCGGACGCCCGGCGACTCCATGGCGCCAGCGTTCACACCGACCAGCGGATTGGCGATGTTTTTGATACCCGCCTGCGTGATATCTACGATAGCGGTTTGAGACGCTTGCGGGTTAAAAGCCATGTCGCGGACAAAAAAACCACTGTTACGGCGCGCCACCACCAGCCCCTGTGCCTGCAACTGGTCATAAGCGGCCACCACGGTAGACACGCTGACGCCCTGCTGCTGCGCGCACAGCCGCACCGAGGGCAGGCGTGCACCAGGCGGCAGCAGCCGGTCTCGTATGCGTTCTGCGAACCGGCTGTACAGCTGTTCGGTCAGCGACTGGGCTGCGGTTTTCATCAGCATGTCGTCACCCTGCCTTTTGGTGTGCTGGTTTGTCGACCAGTACAGTTTCAAAATTTGTAGTCAAAAGTGTATTGGTCGTGTATTGCCGCAAACTATAAAGTAGCGGGCATGAACTGGCAAGAATTCACCGCGCTGCTGATACTCGCAACGGCAATGAGCTTCACGCCCGGGCCTAATACGACGCTATCCACCGCCATTGCGGCCAACCACGGCCTGCGGCGCGCGCTGCCGTTTGCCGGTGCAGTCGCTGCAGGATGGGGGATGCTGCTGATCTTGTGCGCACTGGGCCTGGGCGCTCTGCTGCTGGCCGTTCCGCTACTGGGTCTGGCCGTGAAGATCGTCGGCGTTGCTTACCTGCTGTGGCTGGCGTGGAAGATCGCCAGCGCAAGCGCAATGAGTGAGGCCGACACAAAACGCCTGGGCATCGGCTTCTGGCAGGGCGCCGCACTGCAGTTTGTCAACATCAAGGCCTGGATGCTGGCACTGGCCATCGTCAGCGGATGGGTCGCGGGCCACGCAGACTGGGCCAGCCGCCTGGCCATCGTGCTGCCGCTGATGATGTTTTATGCCTTCAGCAGCAACGCGACCTATGCGCTGGCGGGCTCGCTGCTAAGGCACTGGCTTGCAGGACCGGCCGGAACAGGCAGGCGACTGAAGACATTCAACCGGCTCATGGCGGCGGTACTCGTGCTCACAGCGATCTGGATGCTCTTCATATGAGCACGCAGACTCAAGCCGGCATCAACAGGGGCCTCTGGATGGGCCTTCTGGGCATCACCATTTTTTCGCTAACGCTGCCGATGACGCGGCTGGCCGTGGGCACACCCGAGGCGCCGCAAATGTCAGGCGTTTTCATAGCGCTGGGCCGGGCCGTTATCGCAGCCGGGCTATCTGCCGCTTTTTTGCTGGCAGTCCGCGCCCCATGGCCAGCGCGAAAAGATGTCTGGCCGCTGCTGGTTACGGCGGCAGGTGTGGTGTTCGGCTTTCCGTTGCTGACGTCCATCGCGATGCGCCATGTGGAAGCAGTGCATGCCAGCGTAATCGTCGGCGTACTGCCTCTGGCTACTGCTGCCGTTGGCGCACTGCTGCATCGCCAGCGGCCATCAACCAATTTCTGGCTCTGCGCTGCGCTGGGCAGCGCGCTGGTGGTGGTGTTTGCAATGTTGCGTTCTGGCAGCGGCGGCCTGACGATCAGCCTCGCTGACCTGCTATTGCTTGGGGCGATGCTGTGCGCCGCCGTCGGATACGGCTATGGCGCCCGGCTGTCGCAACGCATGCAGGCCGAACACGTGATCTGCTGGGCGCTGCTGCTGTCACTGCCGCTCACCTTGCCACTGGCCGCCAGTAGCTGGCCGCTGGACCCGGTCAGCACGCAGGCCTGGTGGGGTTTTGCCTACACTGCCGTGTTCTCGATGTGGCTGGGCTTTTTCGCCTGGTACCGCGGACTGGCGATGGGAGGGACAGTGCGGGTCAGCCAGGTGCAACTGGTGCAGCCATTCCTTTCGATGCTGTTCGCCGTCCCCTTGCTGGGCGAGCAGCTGGACCCAGTCACCGTCGGCTTCAGCCTGGCAGTTATCGCCACCGTTTTCCTCGGCAAAAAAATGCCGGTGCATCAAAGCCTGCGCCGGCCACCACAAGAAACAGTGCGTGAATAAAGATGCGAAACTTGTTGCTGCCCGTTGAACGCTTATAAAAAAACCATGGAAAAGACAAACATGAACTGGACCCAGGCCGCGCGCGCCGAAAAGATGAACCCGTCCTTCATCCGCGAGATACTCAAAGTGACCGAGAAGCCCGGCATTATCAGTTTTGCGGGCGGCCTTCCGTCGCCCAAGACATTTCCGGTAGATGCCTTTGCAAAGGCCTGCGCCACCGTGCTGTCCACTGACGGCCAGGGCGCGCTGCAATACGCGGCCAGCGAAGGGTATGCGCCGCTGCGTGAGTGGGTCGCAGCTTCACTACCCTGGGATGTGGACCCGGCGCAGGTGCTCATCACCACCGGCAGCCAGCAGGCGCTGGACCTGATCGCCAAAATCCTGATCGACAAGGGCTCGCGTGTGCTGGTCGAAACACCGACCTATCTTGGCGCACTGCAGGCCTTCACGCCTATGGAGCCGGAGTTCGTCAGTGTGGCTGGCCATGCCGACGGCATCGATGTCGATGACCTGGCGGCCAAGGCCAAAGGCGCACGCTTCATGTATGTGCTGCCCAACTTCCAGAACCCGACAGGCAACTCCATAAACGAAGCAGGCCGGGTCGCCCTGAGCGCGGCTGCGGCCAAAGCCGGGCTGCCACTGATTGAAGACAACCCCTACGGCGATCTGTGGTTCGACACGCCCCCGCCGCTGCCGCTGACGGCGCGCAACCCGGATGGCTGTATCTACATGGGCAGCTTCAGCAAGACACTGGCACCCGGCCTGCGCCTGGGTTTTCTCGTTGCGCCCAAAGAGCTTTACCCCAAGCTGCTGCAGGCCAAACAGGCGGCCGACCTGCACACACCCAGCTTTAACCAGCGCATGGTGGTCGAGGTGCTCAAGGGCGGCTTCCTCGACCGTCATGTGCCGACGATCCGTGCGCTGTACAAATCGCAGCGCGATGCGATGCTGGCCGCACTCGACAACAACCTGACTGGCACAGGCATCACGTGGAACAAGCCCGCAGGCGGCATGTTCCTGTGGCTCAAGCTGCCCAGGGGCATGGATGCCGTCAAGCTGCTGCCGCTGGCCGTCGAGCGCAACGTGGCCTATGTGCCGGGCGCGCCGTTTTACAGCGGAGAGCCCGAGCATGGCAACCTGCGCCTGTCGTTTGTCACCGCATCGGTCGAGCAGATCAACACCGGCATCGCGGCGCTGGCCGACGTCTTCAAGGCGAACATGCCATGAGCAACAGCGCTGCACGCGCCTTCAAGCAAGTCGACGTCTTCACGGCGACGCCCTACTTCGGCAACCCGCTAGCCGTGGTGCTGAACGCAGCGGGCCTGGGCGATGCGGCGATGCGGCGTTTTGCCAACTGGACCAACCTGTCCGAAACCACCTTCCTGCTGCCGCCCAAAGACGCTGCTGCCGACTACGCCGTGCGCATCTTCACGCCCGGCGGCGAGCTTCCCTTTGCCGGCCACCCCACGCTGGGCAGCTGCCATGCCTGGCTGCAGGCCGGCGGCAAGGCCAAGCGCAGCGACGTTATCGTGCAGGAGTGCGCCGTGGGCCTAGTGCAGATACGCCAGGAAAAAGCCAGCAACCGCCTGGCCTTTGCCGCGCCGCCGCTGAAGCGCAGCGCGCCCAGCCCCGTGCTGCTGGCGCAAGTCGCGGCAGCGCTAGGCTTGAAGGCCGCACAAATCACAGCCGCACAAATGCTGGAAAACGGCCCGGTCTGGATGGGCCTTCTGCTCGACAGCCCCGAGACCGTGCTGCAGCTCGCACCCAACAACCTCGAGCTGGGAAAACTCAATGTGAAGGTCGGCATTGCTGGCCTCTACGAAACAAACGAGCCCGCACCCCTGATAGGTCGCGCCAACCGCGAGGCCAGGGCATTTTCTCAAAACAGCGAAGCGCCGGCCGCCACGCCCGACATCGAAGTACGCGCCTTCGCACCCGGCATAGGCATCAACGAAGACCCGGTCACTGGCAGCTTCAACGCCGGCCTGGCGCAGTGGCTGATGGCTGACGGCTATGCGCCTGCAGCTTACGTCGCGTCGCAGGGTGTGTGCCTGAACCGCGCGGGTCTGGTATACGTTGAGCGCGATGCCGCAGGCCAGGTCTGGGTCGGTGGTGAATCCGTCACCTGCATCGATGGAAGCGTGACCCTTTAACAGCGCTATGAAACAAGTGGCTCCCGCACCCACGCGCTCGCAGGTCGACCACCTGGTGGTGGCTGCGGCCAGCCTGGACCAGGGCGTGCAGTGGTGTGAAGCAACGCTGGGCATCACGCCAGGGCCGGGCGGCGAACACCCGCTAATGGGCACACACAACCGCATCTTCAATGTGGCGACGCCGGATTTCCCGGCGGCCTATCTGGAAATCATCGCCATACGCTCGGGCGCACCTTGCACGCGGCCCCATGGTGCCAAACGCTGGTTCGATCTCGACGACAGCCTGCTACACGCACGCCTGCTGTCGCATGGCCCGCAACTGGTTCATTTTGTCGCCAGCACGTCGCAAGCGCAGGCCGGCATCAGGTCACTGTCAAAGCTGGGACTGGACCGCGGTGAGCTGTTGCAGGCTTCGCGCGAAACAGCCCACGGCCTGCTGAGCTGGAAGATCACCGTACGTCACGATGGCCAGCGCCTGTTTTATGGCGGCCTGCCGACGCTGATCGAATGGGGACATGTGCACCCGTCCGGCGGCCTGTCGGCATCCGGTGTCACACTGCAGTCGCTGCATGCCAGCCACGCAAGACCCGATGCACTAAAAGCCGCGCACGAAGCCATCGGCCTCATCAATGTCGATGTGCTGCAGGGCCGGCCCAACCTGGTTGCCGTGCTGCAAACGCCGCGAGGTCTGGTCACGCTTGAATCGGGAGGTCATTGACCATGCTTTTTTCACCGCAGGAGATCCTGCTTTTCACACTGGTCTCGCTGGCGCTGGTACTGACACCGGGCCCCAACATGATTTATTGCATCTCGCGCACCCTGTGCCAGGGCAAGGGCGCGGGGCTGGTCTCGCTTTCCGGTGTGGGCCTGGGGTTTGTCGCGCATCTGCTGGCGGCAGCGTTTGGCCTGACCGCCGTGCTGCTGGCCGTGCCGCTCGCTTTCACCGCCATCAAGGTTGTGGGAGCCGCTTACATGCTGTGGCTTGCATGGCAGGCCGTCAAACCCGGCGGCCTCTCGCCATTCGAGACCCGCGAGTTGCCACACGACCCGCCGCGCACGCTGTTCCTCATGGGCATGACCACCAACCTCCTGAACCCCAAGGTGGCGATGTTTTATTTGTCCTTTTTTCCGCAGTTCCTGCACCCCGAACGCGGGCAGCTGCTGCTGCAAAGCCTGACGCTGGGCGCGATCCAGATCAGCGTCAGCATGGCCGTCAACGCACTGCTGATTTTTTCAGCAGCAGGCCTGTCGCTTTTTTTGAAGCGCAACATCGGCTGGATGCGCGTGCAGCGTTATGTGATGGGCGCGGTGCTGGCCCTGCTCGCGCTGCGCCTGCTGACTGAAAAGCGCGCTGTCGCTTAAGTGCCAGATAGGGCCCACCTGGTCACGGCGGCGACTTTGACGGTCTGAACGCCAGCTCACAATCTGCCTATGGGAACCCTCTACCTTGTGCGCCATGGCCAGGCCTCGTTTGGTGCCGAAGACTACGACGTGCTCAGCGAACTGGGCTATCGCCAGGCGGTGCGCCTGGGCGAATGGTTCAAGCACAAAGGCATCACCTTTGATGCGGCCTTCACCGGCACGCTGCGACGCCAGAAGCAGACCTTTGCCGGCATCAACGAAGGCATGGGCACCAGTGTGAACGCAGCCGAATGGGTGGGCCTCAACGAGTACGACAGTGACGCAGTCATAGGCGCCATTCACCCGCACAAGCTGGAAAAAGCCACCACACCGGAGATGTACCGCAGCCACTTCCGCCTGCTCAAAGACGGCCTGAAGCAATGGATGGACGGTGTGGTCAGCCCCAAAGGCATGCCCGGGTACACAGACTTTGTCGCAGGCGTCACAGGTCTGCTCGACCACGTACGCGGCAACTTTGAAGGCAGCGTGCTGGTGGTATCCAGCGGTGGACCGATTTCGACTGCAGTCGGCCATGTGCTGGGCACCAGCCCCGAAACCACGATTGAACTGAACCTGCGCATACGCAATGCATCAGTCACCGAGTTCGCCTTCACCCCAAAACGCCACATGCTGGTGACCTACAACACGCTGCCGCACCTCGACGCGCCCGAGCACGCGGAGTGGATCACCTATTCCTGAAACACCCGGGGGGGAAAGCTCAACCCGGCAGCAGCGGCAAATCGGCCTTCTTGAGCGTGCGCAGCACAAAGCTCGATTTGCTGTGGCGTATGCCCTTGATCCTGTAGAGCCGCTCGCGCAACAAACGCTCGTAATCCTTGGTGTCATGTACTGCGATGCGCAGCAGATAGTCGTATTCGCCCGAGACCAGCCAAGCCTCGATCACCTCCGGAATCGCCGCCAGCGTTTCTCCGAATTTCTCAAGCGTGTTGTCGGAGTGGCTGTCGAGCGTGACCTGCACCATCACCGGGCGATACTTGTTGCAAACTGCGGCCGCGTTTACCGGCAAGGTCGGCAGTACAAGCCCCCAGACTGGTTACCGCCTGCCTGGGGTTTTGTTTTTTAAAGCTCAGGGCTTTTGGCGAAGCGTGTCAGCAGGCAGGCTGTCGATCTCGACAAACAGCTGCGCCAGGCTTTTTCCGGCGGCATCCAGCACTGCACGGCCTTTTTCTGCCGTGGCAGCCGATGCATTGCCAGCGGCGCCCTGCGGGTTGTAATCCTGCATCTGCCAGGCCAGCTTGGCGCTGCGCCCATCACCGAGAATTGCAAACTTCTGCGCGCGGTCTTTTGATGTCGAGTGGAAGTCGGTCGCGTTGCCCATATCGACCTGATCGGGTTTCAGCGCCAGCATCATCGAGGTCTCGATGTCCCCGGCATGGATGCCGAAACGATGTTCCTCGGGACTGAATAAATCATTGACCGAACCGCCACCCGAAGCAGCCAGCGGCAGGTTGAACCAGTTGACGCTGTAGACCAGCATGCCAAGGCGGGCGCGCAAATCGCGCGCCACCACATCCAGCAACCCGACCTGGCCACCGTGTGAATTAAGAAGCACCAGTTTTTTGACGCCACTGGCAGCCACCGATTCGGCCATCTCTGTCCACAGCCGGATCACGGTCTCCGACTTGAGCGTGAGGGTGCCCGCAAACGCGGTGTGCTCCGGGCTGAAGCCTGTGGCCTGCGTCGGCAAAAACAGCACCGGCAGCGCTGGCTGCAGATGCGCAAGCGAGGCGGCAATGACACCGTCTACCAAAGTCGCATCGACGTTAAGCGGCAAATGCGGGCCGTGCTGCTCGGTAGCCGCCACAGGCAGCACCGCAATCGTGCGGGCAAGATCCAGCGCGGCGAAGTCCGGGCTTTTCAGGTTGGCCCAGAAGCGCGTGGCGGGCAGTGGGTGGCTGGCTGCATTCATGGGCGTATTTTGATGCATTGGCGCCAGCGTGACGAGCAAGCCTTTGCCAGCCGTCAAATCGCGATCGGGTCCACGTCAACGGCCCAGCGCATCAGACTCTTGAATTCAGCCTGGCGCCGGGTCTCGAACAGCACCGGCTGCCATGCTGACAAAAACCGCTGCAGCGCGGCGCGCGAAACACTTTCGACCAGCATCTGCGCACGCTCCACATTTGCAACGCGCTGGATCATCATTGGTACAGCCGGATAGGCCACGACGTGCGGGTGCTCCTCAACCAGGCGGGCCAATTCAGCGGCGGCATTCAAAAAGCCCTGCGCCACTTCCTGCGTTTTTGCCTCGGCACGTACCAGCGCCGAATAGCCGAAAGGCGACATCCCGGCCATCTGGCGCTCGGCCAGTTGCTGGTCTGCGAACGCTGCATAGTCATGCTGCTTCAACGCTACAAACAAGGGATGCGTTGGATGGAAAGTCTGCACCCACATTTCGCTGCCCGCACTGTGCCGCGCATCGCGGCCGGCCCGGCCCCCTGCCTGCATCAGCAGGCTGAACAGTCGCTCGGGTGCCCGGAAGTCGCTGGAGAAAAGCGCGCCATCCGGGTTGATGGCCGCAACCAGGGTGATGCGGCGGAAGTCATGGCCCTTGGCAATCATCTGCGTGCCGACCAGTACATCAACCTCGCCTGAATGCACACTCGCCAGTTGTGACTCAAGCGCGCCCTTGAGCCGGGTCGTATCGGCATCAATACGCGCAATACGCACGGCAGCACCGTCCGGGCGCGTGACACCGGCCAGTAGTTCACCGAGTTGCTCTTCAAGCCGCTCCGTTCCGCGCCCCAGCGGCGCAATATCGATATTGCCGCACGCCGGGCAGGCACGCGGCACGCGCTCTGTGAAACCGCAATGGTGGCATCGCAGCGTGCGGTCTATCTTGTGGAAGACGCGGTAAGCGCTGCAATGCGGGCACTCGCTTTTCCACCCGCAGTCGTGGCAGGCCAGCACCGGCGCATAACCGCGGCGGTTCAAAAATATTAGCGACTGCTCGCCACGCGCCACCCGCTGCGCAATCGCATCAAGCAAAGGCGGTGCGATCACGCAGTGTTTCGGCTGGTGGTTCATGTCGACACGCTTGACGGATGGCAGGCCGCCGTGTTCGCCAACGGCGGCATCCTCTGACCCCACACGACTAGCCATCGTCAGGCGCTGGTATTTACCCGTGATGGTCGATTGCCAGCTCTCCAGCGATGGCGTGGCCGAACCCAGCATCACGCGGCAGGAAACCCGCGGGCTCACGGCGTATTGGGTCTCCAGCCAGGCGCGGTAAACCGCCAGGTCCCGCGCTGAATACCGGGCGCCTTCCTGCTGTTTGTAGCTGGGGTCATGCTCTTCATCAACAACGATCAAACGCAGACGGGGCATGGATGCCAGCACAGCCATGCGCGTGCCCAGCACCAGGCGGGCATGGCCGGAGTGCGCCGACAGCCAGCTCCTGAGCCGTTGCGCTGGCGTCAGGCCGCTGTGGAGCGACACCACGCGCTCCTTGCCAAGATGTGCAAACCGCTCCTGAAAGCGCTGCTGCAACTGCGGTGTCAGGTTGATCTCCGGCACCATCACCAGCACCTGCGCGTCCGGGTCATCGGCCAGCACTCTGGCGGCCGCATGCAGGTAGACCTCGGTCTTGCCGCTTCCGGTGGCACCAAACAGCAGCGCAGGCCGGGCGTCGGTCTCAAAACCGTCCAGCGCCGCCTGTTGCTGCGCGCTCAACACCACGGATTCACCAGCGACCGGCGCGTGGCTGGAGTCAGCCAGCTTGCGCTTGAGCCTCCTGGCCAGTTGAACTGCCGTCATGTCGCGCAGTTGCGGTGGCAGCGCAGCCAGGGCAACCTCGCCCGGTGAGCGCTGGTAATAGGTCGCTGTGAAACCCACCAGCTTGCGCCAGGTAGAGGACAACGGCTGCAGCCCTTCCAGCACCCCGGCAATGCTGCGGGTCTGAGCTTCCTGCAAACCACCGCTGTCGCTCAGTTCACACCAGACAACACCCAATACTTCGCGCTTGCCCAGCGGCACCCGGACCAGCGTGCCCGGTGCCAGTGCAACATCGCTTTTGTAGGTGAGCGGCCCTGCTATGGCGCTATGCGCAGGCGTTGCTACGACGATATCCAGCCAGTGGGTCATAAACCGTAAGAACTTGTAGCAACAGCTGCAAAACTACTTGCGATTAGTGACCTAAGTACTTGATTTGAAGGGTCTTTAGGGATTTCCAAGTTTTCTGTGGATAACTTTGTTGATAGCTTAAGCCGGCGGCGCCGAAAGCCTTGTAAATCAAGGGCTTCGACACTTTGCCCGGAAAAAAAGCATTTTAAAGAATCTATATAAATCAATAACTTAGAAGCGCTATTGCTTTGATAGCGAAGAATGCATGCTGCGAATCGTATTGCCGCACCGCAACACAAATTTTGTGCATAAGTCTTGATGCCGGGCCCGCATTTTGTGCTAGCGGAGCAATTAAAAGGCCCCAAAACAACGGCTGGCCGGCGCACCACGATGCAGCCTAGCCTGCGTTGCTACGCATTTTGCGAGAGTGAGCGTGCACTGCGTTGACCAGCACCGCCACATTTTCGGGCGGCGTGTACTGGCTGATGCCGTGGCCAAGGTTAAAAATATGCGCCGGTCCGGGCTTCGAAGCGTCGGTGTGCGGCTGGCCAAAGTTGTCCAGAACCTTGATGGCCTCGGCTTCAACCTGCGAAGCGTTGGCAAACAGCACATTGGGGTCCAGATTGCCCTGCAGCGCCTTCGCTTTACCACCGGCCACGCCGGATTCACCGACCAGCGCACGTGCCTGCCCCAGGTTGACGGTCCAGTCCAGCCCCAATACCTCACAGTCCAGCTCGCCCATGGCCTTTAGCCACAGGCCGCCGCCCTTTGTGAACACCAGCCGTGGAATGACCACGCCCTCATGCTCACGCTTGAGCTGCGCCAGCACGCGCCGGGTGTAGGCCAGGCTGAACTCGTGGAAGGCCGCATCGGACAGTACGCCACCCCAGCTGTCAAAAATCATCACGGCCTGGGCCCCGGCTTCGATCTGCGCGTTCAGGTAGGTCGCCACCGAATCGGCATTGATGGCCAGCATCCGGTGCATCAGGTCCGGGCGCTGGTACAGCATGGTCTTGACGAGGCGATAGTCATCGGACCCCGCACCTTCGACCATATAGCAGGCCAGCGTCCACGGGCTGCCCGAAAAACCAATCAGCGGCACCCGACCCTTGAGCGCCTTGCGTATCGACGTGACCGCATCGAACACATAACGCAGCTTGTTCATGTCGGGCACTTCGAGTTTTGCAACAGCGGCTTCGTCACGAACAGCGTGCGCAAACTTCGGGCCTTCGCCCAGCGCAAACGACAAACCCAATCCCATCGCGTCGGGAATGGTCAGGATGTCGCTGAACAGGATGGCGGCATCCAGCGGGTAGCGCTCCAGCGGTTGCAGCGTGACTTCGGTGGCGTAATCGGTGTTGGTGGCCAAGCCCATGAAGCTGCCCGCCTGCGCGCGGGTGTCGCGGTATTCAGGCAGATAACGGCCCGCCTGGCGCATCAGCCAGATCGGGGTGTGGCTGGTCGCCTGCCGCATGCAGGCGCGTAAAAAAGTATCGTTCTCTAGAGGTGCAAACATCTGCCAATTGTCTCAGGTGTTGGCCCCCACGGTCGCTCACTGCGTGTAGCTCCCTCCCCCCGAGGGGGTCGCTGCGGATTGGCCCTATCTGACGGGCAGGAACTGCAGGAAAGTGCCGCCCAAAAGATTCTGGACGTAGGTGATCACGGCACGCCTGTATTTCTCCGTCAGCACCACCGACAGCAAATCCAGCCGGCCGATGATCTTGCCGAACTCGCGCTCAAAACTCAGGTTGCGTTCGCGCTCGCTGATTTCATCTGCGAGCAGCAGCGGCTGCCCGACGGCATTTTTTCGGTTCGACAGCATCCAGACGGCGATCTCGATGTTGCGCGCCGCGTTGTAAACGTATTGCGCATCGAGGTGGTCGGTCAGGTAGAACGCGGTCTTGCCGCCGTGCGCAGTCACCAGCATGTCGGCACTGGCGTAAACAAAGGCAGCCACCCGGTCACCGCGAAACTCCGGCCCGAGCGCCAGTGACAGCGCCGCAATATCACGCCTGCCCTGCAGGTCGGTCCAGCCAGTCAGCCCGGCAACGGCAGCCCGCAGTTTTTCGAGAGCAGCGTCGCGGCTTGCACTGCCCTTGCGCCATTCGGCCGGATTGCGCCTGTAGAGCTTGTCGGCCAGCCGCAGCAGGCTGTCGAGGTTCTCGCGCATGCCCAGCGTGGCCATTCGGTTGACATCGGATTGCGCCAGCTCCGACGAGGTCATGGGTGCGCTGGGCGCCTCACCACGCGACGTCGGCGCTACCGGGCCGCTGGCGCAACCAACAAACAACAGCAGGGCAGGCAACGCCGCAGCGCCTGCAAACCGCAGCCACCGTTTGCGGAATACCTGCGCGGCAAGGTTGACGTTCATGCGGTGGCGGTTTGTGTCATCTCTTGCAGTCTGGCCTGCGCCTTGAAGGCATCCAGCGCCGACACCATCAGGTGGCGTGCGCCCTTGCTGGCGTGCTGAAGGCGCGCGAAGTCGTGCGGCATGCCGGGAGCGCCATAAAACTCGCAGCGACCACCAGCCTCTTTCACCCAGTCGTGCAGCGCTGCCCCGTCGTCGTGCGCAACGTCATGCTCTGCCGCGACGATGACGACCAGCGGCGGACGCTGTACCGGCTGGTTGCCGTGCAGCAGTACCGCGCGCTCGTCCCAGATGTCCCATCGCCCGCCGAGCAGGCTGTGCCAGCTGCGCACCGCATCGTCACGTGAAAAAGTCAGCGAGTTGGCGCAGCGTATATAGCTGGCGGTATTGAAGTCCGGTTTGACGAGGGGTGTCAGCGCCAAAATGGCATCAACGCTGCCCGGTGTTTGCCGCGCCAGCCGCCACGCGGCCTGCAGCGCCAGGTGCGCACCGCTGCCGTCGCCACCCACCAGCAGGTGGTCGGTATTGACCGACAGTTTGTCGCGCGCCTTGCATAGCGTCATCAGCGATTGCAGGGCCTGTTCCGCCGGCTGCAAAAAGCCCCGGCCCGCGTCGTGCGGTACATGCACACTGGCCACGGCCACCTGCAGGTCGCTGCACAGTTGCCGGCAAAGTACGTCGTGGCTGTCCAGGCTGCCTGCCACCCAGCCGCCGCCGTGGAAGTAGGTCATCAGCACCGGCCGGTTCACGCCCTCGGGCATGTAGAGCCGCGCTTCAAGCCGGGTCTTTTCGCCGGCGGCGAGCACATTCAAATGGAAGGCCCCCGACAGCACCTTAGGCGGCTCGACCGGAGCCGGCAATGCTTTTGAAACGGCCTCATAACGCCGGGAATAAGCCGCCAGGTCGTTCGGGTCTCGCGGTAGCGGAAACTCGATTTGCAGCCGCTGCAGCAGCAGGGAGATTTCCGCGTCCATCAGCGGTGGGGGCGGGGGCAAGCGGGCATGCCCCGTACTTTACCCGCGAAGCGGGCGGGATTGAAGCCGGTTTTAAAGCATGCCGCGCGTCAGCATCACGCGGTGGTCTATCTTGATGCAGTGGTCCTGCACCACCAGCAGCCCGGCTGCTTCGGCTTTTTCGGCGGCTTGCGCATGGGCTATGCCCAACTGCATCCAGATGGCTTTGGCGCCTATTGCAATCGCCTCGTCGACGATGGGCGGAATATCCTCGCTGTTGCGAAAGCAGTTCACCAGCTCGATTTTTTCGTGGGCAGCCGCATCGGACAGCGTGGCATAGGCTTTTTCGCCCAGCACTTCCTTCTCGTTCGGGTTGACCGGGATGATGCGGTAACCGCTGCCCTGCATGTAGCGCGCCACGTCAAAACTGGCGCGGTGCGGCTTGTGCGACAGGCCAACCACCGCGATGGTGCGGTAGTTTTTCAGGATGTGCGGAATGCGGTCCGCAGGCGCCAGCGTGTCCATGTGTCCTCCGTGTGCGTGCATGTGCGTACGTGTGGTTCAGGCCTTGTATTTGACCGAGCAGCCATAAGCGCGGCTGACGGCCACGCTCACCGGCTTGCCGGCCAAAGACTCTTCCAGCCCCTGGCGTACAAAGTTGGTGGCAGTCTTGATGTCATCAACCCGCGACGAGGCAATGCTGTCTATGCCGCCGGCGTAGATGAGCCGGCCTTGCGGGCTGATGATGTACATGTGCGGTGTGGTCCGTGCGCCGTAGAGCTGGCCTATCTTGCCGGACTCATCCATCAGCATCGCGGTCGGCCTGGCCTGCGTCTCTTTGACCCAGCCGGCCAGTTGGGCGGGTGCCAGATAATCGTAACTGTCGGTCTCGGTCGAGTTGACAGCCAGCCACACGACGCCCTTGGCGGTGAATTCCTTTTGCAGCGACTGCATGTTGCCGCTGTAGTGCTTTTTGACGAAGGGGCAGCCCGGGTTGGTCCACTCCAGCACCACCAGCTTGCCCTTGAAGTTACTCAGCTTGTGGGTCTTGCCCGCGAGATCGACCGCAGAAAAATCCGGCGCCACCTGGCCTGGCGTGACCGCTGCGTGCGCGGTACCGACAAAGGGCGTGGCCAGCGGCGTCACGGCCAGCGAGGCGGAAAAAAGGCGGCGATTCAACATGGCGGCACTCCCTGAAAACGCGGACTCACAGTTTAGCCAGCTCGGCCCTGACCTCACTGACAGAAAGGATTTCGGACAGCACCACAGGCGCGCGTCCGGGCTTGTAGATCACATACACCGGCACGCCACTTCGGCCCAGTTGCGTCAAGGCGGCGGTCACGGCGGGGTCGCGGCGCGTCCAGTCAGCGCGCAGCAGCGCCACTTTTTTCGCGGCCATATCGCCCAGCACCTCATCATTGGCCAGCGTCGTTTTTTTGTTGTACTGGCAGGTCACGCACCAGGCGGCGGTGAAGTCGACAAACACGCTTTGCCCCTGCGCTGTCAGCTGGTCTACGCGGCCCGGCTCCCAGGCCTGCCAGCCGTTGACGGCCTGGCCGGAAGAAGGCGCCTCCTGCAAGCGTGTGACGTTCGGTCCCAGTGACCACATCGCTGCGCCCAGCAACACCACACTGACAGCCGCCAGTGCAGTCCGGGCGCGCCCGCTCAGCGTCAACGCCCAGATGGCCAGCGCCATCAACACCAGCAACGCCAGCAAGGCGCCTGCGCCGTCGATACCGCTTTGCTGGCCCAGCACCCAGACCAGCCAGACCACCGTCGCAAACATCGGGAAGGCCATCAGCTGCCTGAAGGTCACCATCCACGCGCCCGGCCGCGGCAACGCGCGCGCAACGGCAGGCACCACGCTGGCCACCAGGTAAGGCAAGGCCATGCCGACACCGATGGCCGCAAACACGGCCAGCGCCTTCACCGCCGGCATGCCTATCGCCAAACCCAGCGATGCGCCCATAAAAGGCGCGGTGCAGGGCGAGGCAATGGCCGTGGCCAGCACACCCGACAGGAACGCATTGACGGTGGGGCTTTTCGCCTGCAGGCTGGCTACCCGGCCGGGCAGGAAACTGCCGAACTCGAACAGTCCCGCAAGGTTCAACCCTATCAGCGTGAACAGCACCGCCAGCGCGGCCACCACAGCCGGGCTCTGCAACTGGAAGCCCCAGCCCAGTTGTTCACCGGCAGCCCGCAGGCCCAGCAGCAGCGCGCCCAGTGCAAGAAATGAAACCACCACGCCGGCCGTATACGCCAGCCCGGTACGCACGCGCGCCGACTGGTCTGTCTGGTGGACAAACCCAACCACCTTGATCGCCAGCACCGGAAATACACAGGGCATCAGGTTGAGGATCAGCCCACCGAGCAAGGCGCCCAGCACGGCAGCGAACAGGCCCAGCGACGGCTCGCTGTTTTGCAGCGGTGCAGCGCCAGCGACCGAGTTGGCCTTCAGTGCGGCCTCCAGAGCGGGGGACACCGTTGCCGCCGCGGCAATCTGCGGCCACTCACCCCTGACCGGCGCGTCAATGCGGTAGGCGGTGTCGTTAAAAGCGACCACTACCGGCATCGCCTGCGGGCTTTCGCTGCGCTGGCCGGACAGCGGCACTTGCGCGGTCCACACCGCGCCCTGCCAGGCTTGCTGCCACTTGCCGGCAGGCTCGATCACGCCGCCGGTTTCGGGGAAGAAGGCCAATGTCTTGCCCTGCAGTGCGGCGGGCAGGCCGGCCAGCGAAACCCTGATGGCCTGGCCGGGGCCGTCCACCGCTACTTCGCTGCTGCCTGCAGGCAGTGATTTCGGTGTCGCTGCAAAGGTGTCCTCGAACAGCTTGCCGTTGATGGCCGTCGAGCTTTTCACCGGCACGCTGAGTGAAAACTCACCTTCCTGCGGAATGCATTCCTTGCGGCAAATCAGCCAGCTGGCCTTGAGCTTCACATCCAGCTGCGAGCCCTTGAAGCCCGGCGCCACCGTGACCGGCACCGGCAGCAGCACGGTGTTTTCATAGCCGTAGTTGGCCAGCGTGCCAATCGGGATTTTTTTCGGCGTGGGCCAGGCAATCTCGCCCGGGTCTGTGCCTGCGGAGAGCTTCCATTCCAGCACCGTGGGCAGGCCCGAGTCGCCGGAGTTCTTCCAGTAGGTGTGCCACTCGGGCTGGTGGTCCAGCTTCAGGCCGAGCCAGACCTGCTTGCCCGGCTCTATGCCGTCGGGCGCCCAGGCCAGCAGTTCGGCCCGTACCTGGTCGGTGACAACCACGTTGCTGCCCGCAGCACTGCTGCTGGCACCGCTTTTTTTCAGCACATCAAACGAATTGCCCTGCGCCAGCGCTGCAGCAGAAAACACAGCCAGCGCGCTGCCAGCCACTACAAGCGCGGCGGGAAGGGAGGCGGGCAACAGGCGCTTGAAATTCATGGTGTTCAGTCTGAGGGGCCGTTCGGCCTTTAGTTCCGGGATGTATTTTCTGCCGCGCGCCGCATCTGTGCCGACGGCGGTAGCCATGGCCTTGTCAAGCCACCGGCAAGCATTGGTCTGCCGGCGCGGCGTTTTATTACAAGCGTCAGTGGGAGGCCGGTTTCAGGCGGGCGGGCCAGCGCGCACCGCATCCTCGACCTGCACCCGCGCCGAGCAGCCCAGCGCGGCAGCCAGCTCGGCCATCGTCTGGGCCGACAGGTTGCTGCGGCTGAACAGCTGCGAGATGTAGCTGCGGGACGTGCCCATGCGATCTGCCAGTGCCAGCTTGCTGACACCACCCTCCAGCATGCGGTTGTGGATATCCATCAGGAAGGCCACCACCAGTTTTTCCCCACCTCCCTCGGGTGCGGCAGACAGGCGTTCTTCAAGTGCGGCAAGGGTTTTGTCGGTCATGGTCATGGTCATGGTTGTGGTTGTGGTTGTGGTTGAGGGAGGCGTTGATGGAAGGAAGCAGCGATAACAGATGTTAAGTAATGTATTAACATTTCGAACAAATGTTAATACATTACTTAACTTTTCGATTAGTTCCGGCCTGATCAACGCCCTTTTCAGGGCTTTTGGCCTCAAAAAGGCCGTTTTCAGGCATCAAATCGGCCTCCAGCCCAATGTGGACTAGCGCGACCTGCTATTAAAAGCATAGTGACATGCAGCCATTCACGACTATCAGGCCAGCATCGGGGCGCCAATCGACGCCCGTGCTGGTTTGATAATGCGCTCATGTCCGCCCTGCCAAACGCGCCCCGCACCGCCATCGTGCTGGCGACGCTCAACGCCAAATACATCCACGCCTCGCTGGGCCTGCGCTACCTGCTGGCCAATATGGACCGGCATGGCGGTGATGGCTTGCGGGCGCAGACGCAACTGCGAGAGTTCGTGATCCAGCAGCGGCCGCTGCAGATTGTGGAAGAGCTGCTGGCGCTGGAGCCCAGGGTCATTGGCCTTGGCGTGTACATCTGGAACGTGGTTGAGACCACGCAGGTGGTGCGGCTGCTGAAGACCTTGCGGCCGGACGTGAAAATTGTGCTCGGCGGCCCCGAGGTCAGCTTTGAAACCGACGCACAGGAAATCTGCCGGCTGGCCGACCACGTGATCACCGGCTGGGGTGATGTCAGCTTCCCGAAGCTGTGCCGTGCACTTCTTGATGGCCCACAGCCCCTGATGAAAGTGGTGGCCGGCGAGCAGCCTGCAATGGAAGACCTGCAACTGCCGTACGACGAATACACCGGCGAAGACCTGGCAAAACGACTGCTCTACGTCGAGGCCTCGCGCGGCTGCCCGTTCAAGTGCGAGTTCTGCCTGAGCGCGCTGGACAAGACCGCCTGGGCCTTCGGGCTGGACGGCTTCATGGCCGGGCTGGATACGCTGTACCGGCGCGGTGCGCGCAACTTCAAGTTCGTCGACCGCACCTTCAACCTGAAGATAGACAACTCGGTCCGCATCCTGCAGTTCTTCCTCGACAGGATGACACCCGACCTGTTTGTGCACTTTGAAGTCGTGCCCGACAGCCTGCCGGACCGGCTGAAGGCATTGATCGTGCAGTTCCCCGCCGGCTCGCTGCAGTTCGAGGTCGGCATACAGAGTTTTAACCCCGAGGTACAGCAGCGCATCTCACGCAAACAGGACAACGGCAGGACGGCCGACAACCTGCGATGGCTGGTCAATGAAAGCCAGGCCCATGTGCATGCCGACCTGATCTTCGGCCTGCCCGGCGAGACGCTGGAGAGTTTTGCAGCCGGCTTTGACCGCCTGCATGAACTGGGCCCGCACGAGATCCAGTTCGGCATATTGAAGCGCCTGCGCGGCACGCCGATTACCCGCCACACGGCGGACTTTGCGATGGCCTACGACCCCCACACGCCCTACACCATCCTGCAGAACTCGACGATTGATTTCACCACCATGCAGCGCATCAACCGCTTTGCGCGCTACTGGGAAATGCTGGCCAACTCGGGACGCTTTTCAGCCGCGCTGAAACTGCTGCTGGCGCCCGGTTCTGCGTTTGCGCTTTTCCTGGACTTCAGCGACTGGCTCTGGCGCAGCACCGGCAAGACGCATGAATTTGCGCCGGAGAAAATGGTCGACCTGCTGTTTGACTACCTGACCGCCAGCCCCGGCCGCATGCTTGATGAAGGGCTGGTGCGCGCTGCGCTGCTGGCCGACTACAGCGCCAGCGGTGCACGCGGCCGGCCGCATAGCCTGGCCGCACTGCTGGACAGCGGCAAGGCATCGGCGCAAGGGCAGACCGGCAACAGCCGCTCGGCGCGGCAGGCCCGGCATGTGAGCCAGCAGACCGTGCAGCAAGCCCACAAAAACGAGATCCAGAAGGCTGCGGCTGCAGCCTGATGCGTGGCCCGCTCAGGGCTTGAGCAGCGCGACCGCAGCGGAGAAACTGAAAAAAGCCAGCACGGTCGACAGCAGGATGATGCGGGCAATGCGGCCGTTGTCGGCACCGAAGCGCTCGGCCAGAATCGCGATGTTGCTGGCACTCGGCAACGCGGCCACCAGCACCACAACCGTCAGCGCAAACCGGTCCAGCGGCAGGCCAAGCGCTATCGCACCCAGGCCGATCAGGCCGAGCAGCAGCGGATGCACCACCAGCTTGAGAAAAGTCACCGGCACGTAGTCGCCCAGCGGCGTGCGGGTGGTGGCGTTCATTTGCGAGCGGGCCAGGATCGCGCCAATCGTGAAGAGCGCCACAGGTGATGCGGCATCAGCCAGCAGGCCGACGGTGTCCATCACCGGCTTGGGCAATCGCGCGTCCAGCGCAGAAGACAGCCCGCCCAGTGCGATAGCCCAGGGCAGCGGGTTGATCAGCACGCCTTTCAGCGCCATGCGCATGGCCTTCGCGGCGCCGTGTTCGTCGGCGCCGTCGAGTTGCGACAGTGCGATACACAGCGATGACGTGAGGATCATGTCGACCGCGATGGTGGCGATGGTCGGGCCCGCGGCGGGGGCACCCAGCAGCGCCACCAGCAGCGGCACGCCCATGAAGCCGGTATTGGGGAAGGCCGCCACCAGTGCGCCGAAGGAGGCGTCCGTCCAGCCGATGCGGCCACGCCGTGTCAGCATGATGGTCAACGCGACCATGACGACGGCACACAACGTGTAAACGCCTATCAGGGTGCCGTCCAGCAGTTGCGCAATCGGCGTGTTTGCACCGAAGCGGTACAGCATGCAGGGCAGCGCGAAGTACAGCACAAAGATGTTCAACCCCGGAATCGCAGCCTGCGGCAGGAAGGCCCGGCGCGCAGCGACGTAACCGCACAGCACCAGTGCAAAAAACGGGAAGGTGACGAGGAGAATGCTTAACACAGGGATGATTGTCACCTTCAAGCTTGGCATAAAGCTGACTGGCTATGATTCCTGCTTTCACGCGCTGTTGCCCTCACCCCTCCCGTCTGTCTGTCCGTTCGTTTGCCTGCATGTCGTCACCCTCTCCCGCTTCCCCTGCCGCCTCCCCTATCAACGCCGGTCTGAACATTGCCCAGCAGGAAGCCGTGAACTACATGCACGGGCCCTGCCTGGTACTGGCAGGCGCGGGCTCCGGCAAGACACGGGTGATCACGCACAAGATCGGCCGGCTGATCCAGACCGGCATGAAGGCCGAACAGATTGCCGCCATCACCTTCACCAACAAGGCCGCCGCTGAAATGCGCGAGCGTGCCAAGGCACTGATAGGCAAAAGCGCCAGGGGTGTGCTGATCTGTACCTTTCACGCGCTGGGTGTGCGCATGCTGCGCGAGGACGGCGATGTGCTGGGCCTGAAACAGCAGTTCTCCATCCTCGACAGCGACGATGTCACCAGCATCCTGAAAGACGCGGGCGGCAGCACCGATGCAGCAACGGCACGCCAGTGGCAATGGACCATCAGCAAGTGGAAGAACATGGGGCTGAACTCGGAGCAGGCCCAGGCGCAGGCCAGCGGCGATGAGGAGAACCTGATTGCCCGCATCATGGCGCGCTATGAAGAGCGGCTGACGGCCTACCAGAGCGTGGACTTTGACGACCTCATCGGCCTGCCGCTCAAGTTGCTGAAAGACCATGAAGAAGTGCGCACAAAGTGGCAGCAGGCCCTGGGCCACGTACTGGTCGATGAATACCAGGACACCAACGCCACGCAGTACGAAGTGCTGAAGCTGCTGGTCGGCGCACGCGGGCGTTTCACTGCCGTGGGTGACGATGACCAGTCGATCTACGGCTGGCGCGGCGCCACGCTCGACAACCTGAAAAGGCTGCCGCAGGATTACCCCAACCTCAAGGTCGTCAAGCTGGAGCAGAACTACCGCTCGACCAGCGCGATATTGCGTGCGGCCAACAACGTCATCGGCCCCAACCCCAAGCTGTTCCCGAAAACGCTGTTCAGCGAACTCGGTGAAGGCGAGCCGGTGCGCGTGGTGGATTGCGACAGCGAGGAACACGAAGCCGAACGTGTGGTGGCCCGCATCCAGAGCCTGCGCGCCGAAGGCAGCCTGCAGGCCGAAGGTGCGCAACACCGCGACTGGAAGGACTTTTGTGTGCTGTACCGTGCCAACCACCAGGCCAGGGTGTTCGAAAAAGCCTTTCGCAAGGCCAACATCCCGTACAAGGTGTCGGGCGGACAAAGCTTTTTCGACCGCGCGGAAATCAAGGACCTCTGCAGCTGGCTGCGCCTGCTGTCGAACAACGACGATGACCCGGCATTTTTGCGCTCGGTCACCACGCCCAAACGCGGCATTGGCCACACCACGCTGGGCACGTTGGGTACATTTGCCACACAGTACAAGCTGAGCCTGTTCGAAGCGCTGTTCAGCAACTCACTGGGCTCGGTACTGCCGGCCAAGGCGGTCGGTTCGCTGCATGAGTTTGGCCGTTACCTGAACGACCTGGAGTACCGCGCCAAACAAACCATAGGCGCAGAAGACGCCAAAGTCTTCCTGCTCGAATGGCTCAAGGAAATCGACTACGAAAAACATCTGTACGACGGCGAAGACAGCGAAAGGGCAGCGGCGACCCGCTGGACCAATGTGATGGACTTTGTCGACTGGATGTCGGCGCGCTGCGGCGGCCAGATGGATGAAACGGGTGGCATGGTGACGGAGCGGGAACGAAAGAACCTGCTGGAAGTGATACAGACGATTGCCCTGCTCTCAACCATCAGCGAACGCGAAGGCGACCAGAACCTGGTGACGCTGTCGACGCTGCATGCCGCCAAGGGACTGGAGTGGCCGCATGTGGTGCTGGCCGGCTGCGTCGAGGGGCTGCTGCCCTTCAAGCTGGAAGATGATGACGGCACCAATACCGACAACATCGCCCTTCGCCTGCAGGAAGAGCGCCGGCTGATGTATGTAGGCATTACGCGTGCGCAGCGCACACTTGCCGTCAACTGGCTGCGCCGCCGCAAGAAGGGCCGCGATACGGTAGCAGGCATACCCAGCCGCTTCATCGCCGAAATGGCACTGGACAAGGCCACCGTCAAGGAAGACCCGCGGGAAAAACTGAAGGCGTTGCGCGCCGAGTTCGCGCGCAAGTCGGCCGACTCGATTGCTGCCGCTGCAGCTGCTTCAGATACACCTCGCGCCTGAACGGGCAGTCAGCTGGCGGTTAGCTTCCGTGCTGCAAGCTTGGGGCACTGGCCGGCAGACACATCATTAAGCGAAAGTTTTACGCGATAGCGGCCAAAATCGACCCACTCATGCCATAGTGCGCGGTGGGTTTACACCCCCTTATTGCCAGCCCTCAAAGATGACCACGCCCTCTGCCAAATTCGCCGCTTTTTTCCTGGCCGCCTTTGCTTTCAGCAACAGCGCACTTGCGCAAACCTGCACGCCCGCCAGGGACATGAAAGCTGCCGAGATTTTTGGCCTGTGGGCCGTCAGCTTCAGCAACCCGCCCGCAGGCCTGCCGACGCGCGCCACCATGCTGCTGGAAAGGCATGCGGAGTTCTCGGAAAGCCTGGCCGGCATGGTCAGTCGCAACCTGGAGGCTCTCGGGGGCAAACCTGCAGCCGGCCATGCGCCCAGGGCTGCGCTGGCAGGCGACCTGGACGAAGGCATGCTGCTGCTCGACGAGTCCTCCGATAACATCAGCATCACCGGCACCTGGAATGGCGAAATGGTGGCTGGCTCCTGCGGCAAGGCCTTCAAGGGTGTCTGGAAGGACACCAGCAAAAGCGCGGCGCCCGATTCACCGGAAGTACCGTTCACGCTGACGCGCCTGCCATGAAAAACCACCTCGCCCTGTCCAGCCTCGCCGCCTGTCTGGCGACCGCCTTTGTTCCCGGCGGATTCGCGAGGGCGCAAGAACAGCCCGCAACCGCCAACGGCTGGCAAAGCTGCCAGGCCATGAACAGTAACCCGGCGGGCCAGCTGAAATGTTTCCAGAACTGGGCAGCGGCTCAGGCGCCAGTAGCTCCGGGCATCTCCCCGCCAGTGTCGGCAAAAGCGCTTTCCCCCGCAGAGCTGGCTACGCTGCCGCCGGTGCCGCCAGCCGATGCCGCCGGCAAACCTGTCGGTTGCCGCGACGACAACTACTCGGCACTGTCGCGCTTCTGGGAACTGCAGCGCGGCACCGATTGCGACACTTTCGGCCTGCGCGGCTACAAGCCGACCACGCTGGCGGTTGTCACATCGGACAGCGTCAACATACAGCCGTCATCCACATCGGCAGGGCATACTGCACTGGCCTCTCTGCCCTACAAACGGCAGGAACTGAAGATCCAGCTTTCGGTGCGCACCAAGGTTGCCAAAGGCATGCTGAAGGCCGGCGCCGAAGATTCGCAGGACCTGGACTCCCTCTGGTTGGGCTACACGCAACAAAGCTACTGGCAGCTTTTTAACGGTGCGCTGTCGCGCCCTTTCCGCAACACCGACCACGAACCGGAAGTTGTCTATATCTACCCGCACCAGATTCCGCTGGCGGGCGGCTGGAACTACCGGCTATCAGGCCTGGGTGTGGCACATCAGTCCAACGGGCAGTCGCTGCCGCTATCCCGCAGCTGGAACCGCGTTTACCTGATGGGGGCTGCAGAAAAAATACTCAGCCCGACCTCCAGTCTGAGCGTGCAGGCCAAGGTCTGGCAGCGGCTGAAAGAGTCCTCAGGCAATGACGACAACCCCGGCATTGAAAACTACATCGGCCGGGCCGAAATGACCGGGAACTGGAACATCAACCAGACCGACAGCCTGGGCCTGACACTGCGGCATTCGCTGACCCGCCAGGCGCGCGGATCGGCCCGGCTGGACTGGATGCTGGCGCCCAGCTCGGCACCGCGCTACACCGGGCTGCGCTACCACGTGCAATTGTTCACTGGTTACGGCGACAGCCTCGTCGACTACAACCGCAGGCGCACTGTGCTCAGCATGGGCCTGAGCCTGGTGGACTGGTAGATCGGCTCCGGGGACATGCGACCGCTTGCAAAAACTGGCCGCCTCGTCCCACACACACAGGCCTGAACTGGTGCAAGCTTGCACGATGGCCATTTTATTTACTGCTCCACCCATCCCCCCAGGGCCCGCCGCATGACAGCGCCCGACATCTTCACCCAGGCTTGCCTGATTCTTGGTGTATTGCTGATCGCGATGACCATGGGCGGCTCCTTCATCAAGCGCCTGCCGCTGAGCGCTGCGATGCTCTACCTGCTGATGGGCATCGCCATCGGCCCCTGGGGCCTGGGCCTGCTGGTGTTGCGGCCCACACGCGATGTGGTACTGCTGGAGCGACTGACGGAAGTAGCGCTACTGGTGTCGCTGTTCACGGCTGGCATGAAGCTGGAGTTGCCTTTGAGTGACAGGCGCTGGCGCATACCGGTGCAGCTTGCCAGCGTATCCATGCTGATTACCGTGGCGATGATTGCAGCCATTGGCGTTGGCCTGATGGGCATGTCGGTTGGCGCCGCCGTATTACTGGGCGCTATCCTGGCACCTACCGACCCCGTGCTGGCATCTGAGGTGCAGGTGGCCAACCCGGGCGACCGCGATCGGTTGCGCTTCGGGCTGACCGGCGAAGGGGGCCTCAACGATGGCACAGCTTTCCCTTTTGTGATGCTGGGCCTGGGCCTGCTCGGCCTGCATGAGCTGGGTGTGATGGGTTGGCGCTGGTGGACGGTGGACGTGCTCTGGTCTGTCGGCGGTGGGCTTGCCATTGGCTACCTGCTGGGCACGCTGGTCGGCCGCGCGATTCTGTACCTGCGGGTACGTCACCGTGAGGCCATGGGGTCCGACGAATTTATCGCGCTGGGGTTGATCGCACTGGCTTACGGCGTGGCGCTGCTATGCCATACCTACGGTTTTCTGGCAGTCTTTGCTGCGGGGCTGGCATTGAGCCGCATAGACAGACACAAAGATCTGCATGCCAACTCACAACCACTCAGCAGCAACAAAGAAGAACCGCAAAGCCAGGAAGCACAAGCCCCTGCGACCATGATGAAGGCGGTTCAGCAGTTCAACGCACAGCTGGAGAATTTCGCCGAGGTCATCATCGTGCTGGCAGTCGGCGCGCTGATTGCGGTCGTGCCGTTTCGCTGGGAAGTGTTGTGGTTCACGCCGCTGCTGTTTTTCGTCATCCGGCCGGCCGCCGTCGTGGCGGGCTTGCTGGGCACCGGCATACGCGGACAACAGCGACGCCTGATGGCCTGGTTTGGTATACGCGGCATAGGCTCCATTTACTACCTGCTCTACGCCATACGGCACGACATAGGGAATGACCTGGCCGAGCGACTGCTCTCACTGGTGATTGCGGTGGTGGTTGCCTCGGTGATCGCACACGGAATCTCGGTAACACCGCTGATGAAGAAGTATGAGGGACGGAGGGCCGCCAGGGCCGAAACATCAAGACGTATGGAGAAGTAAAAAGTACGCTTTCGCCGAAATGACTACTGCTGCGCAACCTGCACGGGTTCACGCAGTCCATTTTTCAGTCATTCAAAGCGCTTGTTAACTCATAGGGATTTTGGGATATACAGCGGACTGATAAAAATCTAGCATCAGCTGCTGCATAAGTATTAGAAAGGCAGGAGATGACATCATTTTTTAACACGGCGTGTGCAGGTCTGTTGTGCCTTTATTTCGGCATGTCGCCGGCCGCCGCGCAGGCGCCCTCACCAGACAGATATCCGTCCAGACCCATCCGGCTGATCGTGCCTTTTGGCCCTGGTGGGCCTACCGACATCGCCGCGCGTGCGGTTGCCCAGCGGCTGGGCGAGGCCTTGGGCCAGCCGGTGGTGGTCGACAACCGGCCCGGCGCTGGCGGCAGTGTGGGCTCGGCCGAAGTGGCACGCGCCGCAGCCGACGGCTACACCCTGCTGTACGGCAGCAGCAGCACGCTGACCGTCAACCCTGGGCTGTACGGCTCACGCCTGCCGTACGACGCGGCACGGGCTTTCACCCCGGTGGTACTGGTGGCGCGCGGTGCGCAGGTGATGATCATCAGCGCCAATGTGCCGGCCAATAACCTGAAGGAGTTTGTGGAATACGCCCGCAAGAACCCGACTGCCATTTCTTACTCGTCGCCCGGCATTGGCTCCATTGGCCACCTGGCCTGCGAACTGCTGATCGACACGCTGGGCATCAAGGCCGTGCACGTGCCCTACAAGGGCGGCGCACCGGCCATCGGTGCAGTGGTGTCGGGCGAGACGCAGTTCACTATCGACGCCATCGGTACGACCGCGCCCTTCTCCAAAGCGGGCAAGGTCAAGACCGTCGCCGTGACCAGCGAGAAGCGGTCGACTTTCGCGCCCGACGTGCCAACCGTCGATGAAGCCGGCTTCAAACCCGTGCCCGCCGACTTCCTGAGCGGCATCGTTGCACCTGCCGGCACCAATCCCGCCATCGTCACGCGCATCAATGCCGAGGTCGTGAAGATCCTGCGCATGCCGGATGTGGTGACCCAGTTGCGCAACCTGGGTGTGGACGCCCAAGGCGGAACGCCTGCCGAGTTCGGGCGTCTGGTGGATGAGGAAACAAAAAAATGGACCCGTGTAGTCAAGCTGACCGGGGCCACCGCCGAGTAAGCAGGGCACGGCGCCGCTGCTTCAGCCCGGATGGGCCAGGCGCGGTATCAGCAACTGGGTGAGAGCCTCGATAACCGGGCTGGGCTCCTTGCCCGCCTTCATGATGCGGAAATAGTCCAGGCTCACGGACGGGTAGATGTCAGCAGTGTTCACCTTGTAACGCCTGCAGCTTGTGCGCGCGAAGGATGGGAAGACGGCGACACCAAACCCTTTTTCCACCATACCCAGGGCCGTCTCCAGCTGGTTGACCACCATGCGCGAGCGGATGTCGGCAGCCATTTGCCTGGCCATATCGTTGACGAGCTGCTGTACCGGGCTCCTGTCGGTCAGCCCGATCAACGGGTACTCAAAAACATCCTGCCAGCTGATGCGGCCGCTGATGGCTGAAAACTGGTCTGCATAAACCAGCATCAGGCTGGCCGGCGTGATCTGCAGCTGGCTGAAGCCCGATATTTTTTTCGAAAAGGCGCCAAAGGCCGCATCAAGCTCATCAGCCTCCAGCTGTTGCTGTAGTTCATGGGGGCCGGCGTCCACCACGTCTACCTGCACCGACGGGAACTGCCGCTGGAATTCGTCCAGCACGTCCGGCGCCACATTGGAGGCCAGCATGGGCGTGAAGCCGAGCCGTATGCGCGACACGCCGAGGCGCTCCAGTTTTAGCAGTTGCCGGGCGGCGTTTTCCAGGCCGTCAACAGCAGCCTGCGCCACCGGCAAAAGGCTGCGTCCGGCGGCGGTCAGCTCGACACTGCGTGTGGTGCGCTCAAACAACCTGCAGCCGAGTTGGCCCTCCAGTTCGCGGATGCTGGCGCTAAGCGCAGCCTGGCTGATGTGCAGCTTTTGAGCAGTGCGTGTGAAGTTACTGGTTTCGGCAACGCCCAGAAATGCCTTGAGTTGCCGGATGTTCAGATTCAGGTTCATGCATACAGCCCGTGGGTTGCGGCCATGATAAGCCACGATCCGCATGGCCCGTCACGCACTGTGGCGGCCTGGTTAGCCATCCCACAAGGCGCGTGGACGTTCTGTCCGGTTACGCAGAACTCAGCTAGATTGCAGCCGTCTCGGCGTTGTACGAGAACATCCAGTCATAACGCTCGCTGACTTTTTCTTCGCTCCACTCGTTGTCAACATACTTCGCCGCACCTTCGGCGTGCGCAAGCTGCGGGTTGTGGAACCGGGCCGCGTTGGCCGCAGAGCCACGCACCACACGCGTGGTGCGCTCCAGCCTGGCCAGCTGATAACGCTGCAATGCAGTCACCGGGTCGCTGGCCCATTTCTCCAGGCAGCGCGCGAGGATGAAACCGTCCTCAAGAGCCATCACCGCGCCCTGGGCGAGAAACGGCAAGGTGGGATGGCAGGCGTCGCCCAGCAGGGTCACACGGCCAAAGCTCCAGCGCTGTATTGGCTCACGGCCCATCAGCGCCCACTTGTAAGGCGTCTCTATGGCGTTGATCATGGTGTGTACGTCATCATGCCAGCCGGCGAAATCGGCGTGGCACGCATCCCGGCTGCCTTTTTCAGACCAGGACTCCACCTCCCATCCCTGCTGTTCCACCGCACCGGCAAAGTTGACCAGTTGCCCGGAGCGGATCGGGTAATGAATGACGTGCGCGCCAGGTCCAACCCAGTTGTATCCATACGGCTTTCGCAGGTGAGGAGGCAGGGCCGCCGCATTGATCACGCCGCGCCAGATGATGATGCCGGAAAAAACAGGATGGTCATCACCCACCAGGCAGCGCCGTGCCTGCGAATGCACACCATCTGCGCCAACCACCACATCGGCCACAGCGATCTTGCGTCCCTCGCTGAAGACCGCGACCTCATCCCCAAGGTCCTCCAGTTTATCGATGCGAACGCCAAGACGTATGCTGCCTGCCCTGCGCGCCTCGACCGCGTCCGCCAGCACCCTGTGCATATCGCCGCGGTGCATATTCAGATAAGGAAAGCCATAGCGTTCACGTGAGGCTGCGCCCAGATCAAACAGGTTCCAGGTCTGGCCGGTGTTCCACAGGCGCACCTTTTTACCCTGCGGCTCTGCAGCGATGGATGCCATGGCGTCGGCCAGGCCCAGAGCGGAAAGCACCCGGTTGCCGTTGGGGCTGATCTGCAGGCCGGCGCCAATCTCGCCCAGTGACCCGGCCTGCTCGACAACCTGGACGTCAAACCCTTTTTGCTGCAAGGCAAGCGCCGCCGTCAGCCCGCCAATGCCTGCACCGATCACCAAAACTTTCATGCGTACATTCCCAAGTCAAACATGGTCACAACAACGTTGCGGGGACTTTACGCGTGCGGGTTGGAAAAGGGAAACTTGATTTACTGCTTAGTCCATCGGCGCCATTTATGAATGAGGGATGGCGTCATCTCCGTCATCAACCTCACTCAAAGGTCCGCAGGATGAACTGATCAGGGGAATTGACTTTGAGGCGCAAAGCAAAACGCCCACTTGAAGTGGGCGTTTTGTGTACCAGTCTGGTTAACCGGATATTGGTTGCGCGGGCAAGATTTGAACTTACGACCTTTGGGTTATGAGCCCAACGAGCTACCAGGCTGCTCCACCGCGCGGTATATATGTATTGTAACTTACTCTGCCTTGGCCGTGTCAGCTGTAGTGTCTTCCGACACGTCAGGACGATCGACCAATTCAACGAGAGCCATCGGTGCATTGTCACCAACACGGAAGCCCATCTTCAAAATACGGGTGTAGCCGCCTGGACGTGCCTTGTAGCGTGGGCCAAGTTCGGCGAACAGCTTGACGACCATGTCGCGATCGCGCAGCCGGTCGAATGCCAGACGCTTGTTGGCCAGCGTTGGCTCTTTGGCCAGCGTGATCATAGGCTCGACAACGCGGCGCAATTCCTTGGCCTTGGGCAGCGTGGTCTTGATGGCTTCGTGCTGCAGCAGCGAATTCATCATGTTGCGCAGCATGGCAAGGCGGTGCTCGCTGGTGCGGTTGAGTTTACGTAGTCCGTGTCCGTGACGCATGGTGATTTCCTTTTTAATATCCGGACAGCCGTATCAGGTACTGCCCGTGCGCCATCTCTCGCGAGATGGTCTTCGGTTTAACTAATGACTTAGTGCTTGTCCAGGCCGGCCGGTGGCCAGCTTTCAAGGCGCATACCCAGCGTCAGACCGCGGGATGCCAGCACTTCCTTGATTTCGTTGAGCGATTTACGGCCCAAGTTCGGCGTCTTCAGCAGCTCGTTTTCAGTGCGCTGGATCAGGTCGCCGATGTAATAGATGTTCTCTGCCTTCAGGCAGTTTGCAGAGCGCACGGTGAGTTCGAGTTCATCGACAGGGCGCAGCAGGATGGGGTCAAACTGTTGCGAGCTGCGCTGGACTGGCGTATCGAACGCGGCCAGTTCATTGCCTTCAAGCTGTGCGAACACGGCGAGCTGCTCAACCAGTATCTTGGCCGAAGCGCGCACTGCATCTTCTGCAGAAACGGCGCCGTTGGTTTCGATTTCCAGAACCAGCTTGTCGAGGTCGGTACGCTGCTCGACGCGAGCGCTTTCAACGGTATAGCTGACGCGCTTGACTGGCGAGAACGATGCGTCCAGGACGATACGGCCAATAGACTTGGTCGACTCGTCGCCGTAACGACGCACGGTACCGGGCACATAACCACGGCCGTTTTCGACCTTGATCTGCATATCGATCTTGCCGCCATGCGACAGGTTCACGATGACGTGCTCGGGGTTAATGATTTCAACGTCGTGCGGCGTCTGGATATCGGCCGCGGTCACGGGACCGGCGCCGTCCTTGCGCAGGCTCAGCGTGACTTCATCGCGGTTGTGCAGCTTGAACACCACACCCTTGAGATTCAGCAGGATGTTGACGACGTCCTCCTGCACGCCGTCGATGGAAGAGTACTCATGGAGCACGCCGGCAATGGTCACTTCGGTGGCGGCGTGGCCGACCATGGACGACAGCAGTACGCGACGCAGGGCATTGCCCAGCGTGTGGCCGTAGCCACGCTCAAATGGCTCGAGTGTTACTTTCGCGCGGTTGGCGCTCAGCTGCTCAACGTTGATGGTTTTTGGTTTCAGTAAATTAGTCTGCATGCAATCTTCCTCTCTCAATACCCTCGGCTCGTTACGCCGATAAGGCCGACGGCGCCGGGCCTGCCTGAAGCAGCACCCAACGCCGCAGGAACGTAATTAGCGTGAATACAACTCGACGATCAGCGATTCATTAATGTCGGCAGCAAACTCGTCGCGGTCCGGCGTCTTCTTGAAGGTGCCTTCGCCCTTTTCAGCGTTGACTTCAACCCAGGCCGGCATGCCGACCTGTTTTGCTAATTCGAGAGCCTCGGTCACACGGGTCTGCTTCTTGGACTTGTCGCGCACGGCAATGATGTCGCCGGTCTTGACCATGTAAGAAGGGATGTTGACCGAACCGCCGTTGACGGTGATCGCCTTGTGCGACACCAGCTGGCGCGCTTCAGCGCGGGTTGAGCCAAAGCCCATGCGGTATACGACGTTATCCAGGCGCGACTCAAGAATGAACAGCAAGTTGGCGCCGGTGTTGCCTTTGCGGCGGTCGGCCTCTTCGAAGTAGCGGCGGAACTGCTTTTCGAGCACGCCGTACATGCGCTTCACCTTCTGCTTTTCACGCAGTTGCAGGCCGAAGTCGGACGTACGGGTACCCGACGTGCGACCATGCTGGCCTGGTTTGGAATCGAATTTTGCCTTGTCGGCGATCGCGCGGCGGGCGCTCTTCAGAAAGAGGTCCGTGCCTTCGCGGCGGGATAGTTTGGCCTTGGGGCCGAGGTAACGTGCCACTTTAGTTTCCTTTTGTCATCTGCTGCATTGCTGCAGGAGCCTTCGGCATGGACTTGCGTCGAGCCTGATGGCGGTGGGCTTGGTTAAAAAGTCCCGTGCATGACCGACTGCATGTGCAATCGGTCTTGCCGGGACCACGGGATTAAATGCGGCGGCGTTTTTGCGGGCGGCAGCCGTTGTGCGGCACAGGAGTCACGTCGGCGATCGAATTGATGCGGATGCCGAGTGCACCGAGTGCACGAACAGAAGACTCGCGGCCTGGGCCTGGGCCCTTGATTTCGACGTCAAGGTTCTTGATGCCCTGCTCGATTGCAGCGCGACCAGCCACTTCCGACGCCACCTGGGCGGCGAAAGGCGTCGATTTACGCGAACCCTTGAAGCCTTGGCCACCAGACGATGCCCACGACAGGGCGTTGCCCTGGCGGTCGGTGATCATGATGATGGTGTTATTGAAGGATGCATGCACGTGTGCAATGCCGTCAGCAACGTTCTTGCGGACTTTTTTGCGGACGCGCTGTGCTGCGTTGTTACTTGGTGCTTTTGCCATAGGAAACCTCTAGATTATTTCTTCAGCGACGCTGCTGCCTTGCGCGGGCCCTTGCGGGTGCGGGCATTGGTACGGGTCCGCTGGCCGCGCATTGGAAGGCCGCGGCGATGACGGAAACCGCGATAACAACCGATGTCCATCAGGCGTTTGATGTTCATCGTCGTTTCACGACGCAGGTCGCCTTCGATGGTGAACAGTGCGATCTGGTCACGGATTTTTTCCAGGTCGCCGTCAGTCAGGTCCTTGACCTTCTTCGAATAGGCGATGTCGCAGGCTTCGCAAATTTTGCGTGCGCGCGTGCGGCCAATGCCGAAGATTGCAGTCAAGCCGATTTCAGCGTGTTGCTGCGGCGGGATATTGATACCAGCGATACGTGCCATGTTCGTCCTCTAAAACTCTTGAATCAGCCTTGGCGTTGTTTATGGCGTGGATCTGTGCAGATCACGCGAACAACACCCTTGCGGCGGATGACTTTGCAGTTGCGGCAAATTTTCTTGACCGAAGCTGAAACTCTCATTACTTTCTCCTAAATTTCTCTGCTGTGCCTGCTTGCGCAAACCAAATACGTTACTAGGTCAATTACCCGGTGATGTCTTGAAGTTGGCCTTCTTGAGCAAGGACTCATACTGCTGGGACATCATGTAGTTCTGGACCTGGGCCATGAAGTCCATGGTCACAACCACAATAATCATCAGGGACGTACCGCCAAAATAAAACGGCACGTTGTATTTCAAAATCAGAAACTCGGGCAACAGGCACACAAAGGTGATGTAGACCGCACCTGCCAGCGTCAGACGCACCAGGATTTTGTCGATATATCGCGCTGTCTGGTCACCCGGGCGGATACCCGGAATGAAAGCACCGCTCTTTTTCAGGTTGTCTGCAGTTTCGCGGCTATTGAATACCAGGGCCGTATAGAAAAAGCAGAAAAACACAATCGCGCTGGCGTACAGCAATACATAAATCGGCTGGCCCGGGGTCAGTGTGCTGGCGATATCCTTCAGCCAGCGCATGCTTTCACCGCTGCTGAACCAGCCCACCACCGTCGCAGGCAGCAAAATGATCGAAGAAGCAAAGATGGGGGGAATCACACCGGCCATGTTCAGCTTCAGCGGCAAGTGCGATGACTGACCACCATAAACCTTGTTGCCTACCTGGCGCCTGGCGTAATTCACCAGTATCTTGCGCTGGCCACGCTCGACAAACACCACAAAATAAGTCACCAGAATCACCACAGCAATGATCAGCACAGCCACCAGAATGCTCATCGCACCAGTGCGTATCAGTTCCAGCAGGCCACCGACTGCGCTTGGCAAGCCGGCTGCGATACCTGCAAAAATGAGGATCGAAATGCCGTTACCCAAACCGCGCTCGGTGATCTGCTCACCCAGCCACATCAGAAACATGGTGCCGGCCGTCAAACTTACTACTGCCGTCATGCGAAAACCAAAACCTGGCACCAGCACAAGGCCGGGCGAGCTTTCCAGCGCGACCGCAATTCCCAGCGACTGGAACAGTGCGAGGCCCAGAGTGCCGTAGCGCGTGTACTGGGTGATCTTGCGGCGTCCGCCTTCGCCTTCCTTCTTCAGCTGTTCAAATGTCGGCAAGACATAGGTCAACAACTGCATGATGATGGATGCGGATATGTAGGGCATGATGCCCAGCGCAAACACAGTGAAACGCGACAGCGCACCGCCGGAAAACATATTGAACAGATTCAATATGCCGCCCTGCTGGCCCTTGAACAGCTCTTTCAGCTGGCCAGGATCAATGCCCGGCACCGGGATGTGCGCGCCAATACGGTACACCACCAGTGCCAGCAGCAAAAACACGAGCCGGTTCCGCAAATCGCCGAACTTGCCGGATTTTGCCAATTGGGCCGGGTTTGTTGCCACTGATTCTTTTCCAGTTTTCAGTTAATCAGGCAATCGCGCCGCCGGCAGCTTCAATAGCAGCCTTGGCACCAGCCGTTGCACCGATACCGTTGAGCTTGACCGCCTTGGTCAGCTCGCCGGACTTGATGATCTTGACGTTCTTGGCAAGCTGACCCACGAGGCCGGCTGTCTTCAGTGCGAGCAGGTCCACTTCGGCAAGGCCGAGCAGTTCCAGCGCGCCGAGCGTAACTTCAGCGTTGTACTTGAGCAGGTGCGACTTGAAGCCGCGTTTTGGCAGGCGACGCTGCATAGGCATTTGACCGCCTTCAAAACCGACCTTGTGGTAGCCGCCAGCGCGGGATTTCTGACCCTTGTGACCGCGACCAGCCGTCTTGCCGATGCCGGAGCCTATGCCACGGCCGACACGGCGCTTGGCATGTTTGGCGCCCTGGCCAGGCTTGATTCCATTCAATTCCATGATAAGTCCTTAGACAATCTTGACCAGATAGGCGATCTTGTTGATCATGCCGCGCACTGCGGGCGTATCTTCGAGTTCGCTGGTGCTGTTGATACCGCGCAGACCCAGGCCGCGCACGGTGGCGCGGTGGGATTCCTTGGTACCAATCGGGCTCTTGATCAGCTGAACCTTGAGTTTTTTCTCTGTCGTCATTTCAATGCTCCTGGGCAGCTTTTAGCCGAAGATTTCTTCGACTGACTTGCCGCGCTTGGCTGCAATGTCGGAAGCCGTGGTGGAATTGTTCAACGCATCCATCGTTGCACGCACCATGTTGTAAGGGTTGCTCGAACCATGGCTCTTGGCCACGATGTCGGTGATGCCCATCACTTCAAAGACTGCGCGCATCGGGCCGCCGGCGATGATGCCGGTACCCTTGGCTGCCGGCATCATCATGACGCTGGCGGCGCCCCAATGGCCGAATACGTTGTGGTGAATCGTGCCGTTCTTCAATGACACTTTGGTCATGTTGCGGCGCGCTTCTTCCATTGCCTTTTGCACGGCTGCTGGCACTTCTTTCGACTTGCCCTTGCCCATGCCGACACGGCCGTCACCATCGCCAACCACCGTGAGTGCTGCGAAACCGAGAATACGGCCGCCCTTCACCACTTTGGTCACGCGGTTGACCGCGATCATTTTTTCCTTCAGACCATCGTCTGGAGCGTCGTTGTTTGATTTAGCTTGAAACTTGGCCATATATATTTCCAGTCTGCTTAGAACTGCAGGCCAGCTTCGCGGGCCGCATCAGCCAGCGCCTTGACGCGGCCGTGGTACGCAAAACCAGCGCGGTCAAACGCCACCTTTTCAACACCGGCAGCCTTCGCCTTTTCAGCGATGCGCTTGCCGATGGCTTGCGCTGCCGCGACGTTGCCGCCCTTGCCGGAAGCGCCCAGGTCCTTGCGGATTTCCACTTCTGCAGTGGAAGCCGTTGCAATAACCTTGGTGCCGTCGCCGGAAATGACGCTGGCGTAGATGTGCAGGTTGGTACGGTTGACGGTCAGACGGGCAACACCTTGCGTGGCAATGCGGATGCGGGTCTGGCGTGAACGACGAAGGCGCTGCTCTTTTTTGGTCAACATGATGCAGCTCCTTATTTCTTCTTGGTTTCTTTGATCGTGATCTTCTCATCCGAATAACGGATGCCCTTGCCCTTGTAAGGCTCGGGAGGACGAACAGCACGGACTTCAGCGGCGATCTGGCCGACACGCTGGCGGTCAGAACCCTTGATCAGGATTTCCGTAGGCGTCGGCGTTGCCGCCGTGATGCCTGCAGGCATGTCCATGATGACCGGGTGCGAATAGCCAACCGTCAGGTTGAGCTTGGCACCGGTGACCTGGGCCTTGTAACCCACGCCGATCAGGCTCAGCTTTTTCTCGAAACCCTTGGTGACACCGGTCACCATGTTGTTCACGAGCTGGCGCATCGTGCCGCTCATGGCATTGGCTTCACGCGAATCATTGGCTGGTTCGAACGTCAGCTTTCCCGCATCATTCTTGATGGTAACGAGCGCGTTCTGGGCCAGAGTCAGAGCGCCGAGGCTGCCCTTGACGTTGATCTGGTCGTCCTTGAAGGCCACATCCACACCTTGCGGCAAGGACACTGGCATTTTTCCTACACGAGACATTTCAGTTACTCCTCAATGCCGCCGTTTAGGCCACGTAGCAAAGAACTTCGCCACCGATGCCGGTAGCGCGTGCCTTGCGGTCAGTCATCACGCCTTGTGGCGTTGTGACGATTGCCACACCAAGGCCATTCATGACCTGGGGGATGGCGCCATGGCCTTTGTACACACGAAGACCTGGACGGCTGACGCGCTCGATGCGCTCAATCACGGGCTTGCCTGCGTAGTACTTCAGGGCGATTTCAAGCTGGGACTTGCCTTCGTCGGTCTTGACGGAGAAGCCATCGATGTAGCCCTCATCCTTCAGAACCTGTGCGATTGCAACCTTGACCTTGGAAGACGGCACCTGCACGACGGCTTTTTCAACCATCTGTGCATTGCGGATGCGCGTCAGCATGTCGGCGATAGGATCACTCATACTCATTTTTTGGTGCTCCTATGCTTACCAGCTTGCCTTGGTGATACCGGGGATATCACCTGCAAAAGCCAGTTCACGGATCTTGGCGCGAGCCAGGCCGAACTGGCGGAACGTTCCGCGTGGGCGGCCCGTGATCGCGCAGCGGTTACGCTGGCGGGTCGGGTTCGCGTTGCGGGGCAATTTTTGCAACTCCAGGCGGGCCAGGTGGCGCTCTTCATCGGAGCGCTTGGCGTCGCTGGAAGTTGCCTTGAATTCAGCGTATTTCTTGGCGAACTTGGCGGCGAGTTTCTCGCGCTTCAGTTCACGTTGCAGCAATGCTTGTTTTGCCATATCCCGCCTCAGTTCTTGAACGGAAAACGGAAGGCGGTGAGGAGTGCCTTGCACTCTTCATCGGTCTTGGCCGTTGTGGTGATGCTGATATTGAGGCCGCGCAAGGCATCAACCTTGTCGTACTCGATCTCAGGAAAAATGATCTGCTCTTTCACGCCGATGTTGTAGTTGCCACGGCCGTCGAAAGCGCGGCCGGAAATGCCGCGGAAGTCACGAACACGCGGCAGGGCCACGGTCACGAAACGGTCCAGGAACTCGTACATCTGCACGCCGCGCAGGGTAACCATGCAGCCGATTGGCAGGTCTTCGCGGATCTTGAAACCGGCGATAGCCTTCTTGGCCTTGGTCACGACAGGCTTCTGGCCGGCAATCTTGGTCATGTCGCCGACGGCGTTGTCCATGACCTTCTTGTCGGCGACAGCCTCGCTCACACCCATATTGAGCGTGATCTTGGTGATGCGGGGAACCTGCATCGGCGACTTGTAGCCAAATTTCTCGATCAGCGCGGGCGCGATCTTTTCGCGGAACTGGGCCTGCAGGCGAGCCTGAGGAACAGTCGTTGGGGTTGGTGCCGTTTTAGCCATGTTTATGCAGCCTTGATTTCTTCGCCGCTGGACTTGAAGACGCGAACTTTCTTGCCGTCTGCCAGGAGCTTGATGCCAACACGGTCCGCCTTGCCCGACGCCGCGTTGAAAATCGCGATGTTGGACTGGTGTATGGGCATGCTTTTGGCAACGATGCCGCCGGTCGTGCCCTTGAGCGGGTTTGGCTTGGTGTGTTTTTTCACCTGGTTGATGCCTTCGACCAGCACATGGCTGTCGTCGGTACGCAGGGTGATCGTGCCGCGCTTGCCTTTGTCACGGCCCGCGATCACGATGACTTCGTCGCCCTTGCGAATCTTGTTCATGGCGTGTCCTTACAGAACTTCAGGAGCCAGGGACACGATCTTCATGAACTTCTCGGTGCGCAGTTCGCGCGTGACCGGTCCGAAGATGCGGGTGCCGATGGGCTCCAGCTTGGCGTTAAGCAACACTGCTGCGTTGCCATCGAATTTGACGAGCGAACCATCGCCGCGGCGGATGCCCTTGGCGGTGCGAACGACCACAGCACTGTAAACCTCGCCTTTTTTGACGCGGCCACGTGGAGCGGCTTCTTTGATACTCACCTTGATGACATCACCAACGCTGGCGTACCGGCGCTTGGACCCGCCCAGCACCTTGATGCACATCACGGATTTGGCACCCGTGTTGTCAGCAACATCGAGTTTGGATTGCGTTTGAATCATTTAAATTTGTTCCCAACTTGCACCGGAATGCAGCCTCAATCTTTCGATTTACGCTACAGACCAATCAGTCTTGGGCCCGTTGTCCACACTGCAAACCACTTGCAGTATTTCCATGAGGGCAGAATTCCCCGCCTTTTTCAAAGCGAAGCCCACGATTATGAGCGAGTATTTTGACCGTGTCAACACCCCTGATTGCAAAAGCCGTGGAAATTAGCCCACAGATCTGTATGCCGACCCCTTAAACCAATAGAAAGCGGGCGACATGGAAAGCGGGCGACATTCAATTTGGCACGTGCAGATACTGGTCGCAAAGCGTCCGGAAAGCCGCTGTTTGCGGATCACCACCGGTCTCAAGCTGCAGCAGGTCAGCCACTTCTTCTGCCATGGATTTCGCCAGAGCGGCATCCAGAAAGAGCAGCCGCGAGCGCCTGGCCAGCACATCTTCAACCGTGCGCGCATATTCGTGACGGGCCGCAAAGCGCACCATGGCCTCGGTCAGGCCACCGCCCAGTTCCCGCTCAGCCCCGGGCAGGGCCTGCACGGCAGAAGCCTCACTTCCGTATAGATGCAGGCCAGGCGCATCGCTGATTTTTCGGCCGGTTGTTTCGGCGCCCAACAGCTTCAAGTGAGCAGTCACACCCTTGGCATGCTCAGGTAGCAAGCCGTTTGAAAAACATTTATCCAGCACGTCTTCGGCCATTGCGCGGTAGGTTGTCCACTTGCCGCCTGTCACGGTCACGAGTCCGCTTTTGCTGGCCAATACTGTGTGTTCGCGCGACAGGGCCTGCGTGCGTTCGCCGTCCTCGTCGGGCGGCTTGACCAGGGGCCGCAGCCCGACCCAGATGCTTTTGATGTCCGCCAGACCGGGTGCCCGGCTCAGGTAGCGGGCCGATTCGCCCAGGATGAAATCGACCTCTTCCCTGAAAGCCAGCGGCTCCCGGGCCAGGTCATGTCGCGGCGTGTCGGTGGTTCCCAATATGGTTTTGCCCAGCCAGGGCACGGCAAACAGCACCCGGCCATCAGCTGTTTTCGGGATCAGCATGGCGTGGTCGCCGGGCAGGAAGGACCGGTCCACCACAATGTGCACGCCCTGACTGGGCGCGACCATTTCCTTGACCTCGCGGCCGATAGCCTGCCCGTCTTGCACGCGGAACTGGTCCACCCAGACACCCGTGGCATTGATGACACAGTCAGCCTTCACTTCGTAGACAAGGCCGGTCTCCTGGTCTTTTACGGCGAATCCGCAGACCTTTCCGTCCTGATGACGCAGCCCGGTCGCGGCGCAGTAATTGACCAGCAATGCGCCCTGCTGCGCGGCGGTGCGGGCCAGCGCCAGCGCCAAACGGGCGTCGTCAAACTGGCCATCCCAGTACTTGACGCCAGCATTCAGGCGTCCGGCCGGACCCTGCTTCCTGCTGTTGGGCAGCAAGGCCAGGGTCTCGTCGCGGCTCAAAAATTCAGTTGGCCCCAGCCCCGCCTTGCCGGCCAGCGCGTCATACATCTTCAAGCCAACGCCGTAAAAAGGCGCTTCCCAGAATTTATAGGAGGGCATTACAAAAGCCAGCGGCTGTGCCAGATGCGGTGCATTGGCCAGCAGCGTGGTACGTTCATGCAGGGCCTCACGCACCAGCGAGATATTGCCCTGCGCCAGGTAACGCACACCGCCATGAACCAGCTTGGTCGCGCGCGATGACGTGCCCTTGGCAAAGTCATGTGATTCGACCAGCACCACCGAGAAGCCGCGCGCCGCTGCATCCAGTGCCACGCCCAGCCCGGTGGCGCCGCCACCTATTACGGCCACGTCGTACGTCCTGGGTTTGGCCAGCTCGGCGATCAGGAAAGCCCGGTCTGAACGGTTCATGGCTTGGAGTGTAGAAGCAGGCAGCAGCCATACAACTGCCGGGAGTCACGACTTTGCTATTTATTTAGTAGCAGGTTGCGCTAGTCCACATTGGCTTTGAGACCTATTTGATAGGTAAAAAGCGGCATTTTGGGGTTTGTCAGAGCACTTTTCGACTGTCTTTGCCATCTAGTACCTTTACATTATTACAAAAAACGTAACAATAAATAGAAAATATCCATTATTGACCATACTATTGCAAAAAACGTATGGACTGGGTCGTCCCCTTCAACCCTTCGCCCAGCCTTTCGATTTTTCCACAGCCTGGTGCCAGCGCGCCAGCTTGCCCGCCCTGTCGCCTGACGCCATCTGCGGCTCAAAACGGCGGTCCACCTGCCACTGCGCGGTGATGTCGTTGGCATCGGCCCAGAAACCTGTCGCCAGCCCCGCCAGATAGGCGGCGCCCAGCGCAGTGGTTTCGGTCACTCTGGGCCGCACCACCGGCACGCCCAAAAAGTCGGCCTGCATCTGCATCAGCAAATCATTGCGGCTGGCGCCACCGTCTACCCGCAGCTCTTTCAGCGCAATGCCGGCGTCCCGGCTCATCGCGGCAAAGACGTCGGCACTTTGCAGCGCAATCGCCTCCAGCGCGGCGCGGGCGATATGGGCGCGGGTGCTGCCGCGTGTCATGCCCACAAGCGTGCCGCGTGCATACGGGTCCCAGTGCGGCGTGCCCAGACCGGCAAAGGCCGGCACCATGTAGACATCGCCGGTGTCGGGCACGCTTTCGGCCAGCGCCTGGACTTCATCGGACGACTGGATGATCTGCAGACCGTCGCGCAGCCACTGTATGGTGGCGCCGGCCATGAAGACACTGCCTTCGAGGCAATAAGCGGTATTGGCTGTGTTGGCCGTGCTGGCGGCGCTGCTACCGGCGTCTGAACGCCAGCCAACCGTCGTCAGCAATTTGTTTTTGGACATCACCGGCCGGTTGCCGGTATTCATCAGCATGAAGCAGCCGGTGCCATAGGTGTTTTTGGCCATGCCGGGCGCAAAACAGACCTGGCCAAACGTGGCGGCCTGCTGGTCGCCGGCCATGCCTGCAATCGGGATGGCAGACCCCAGCACAGCGGCGTCGGTTTCAGCCATCACGCCGCTGCTGGCCACCACCTCCGGCAGCACGCTGCGCGGAATGTTCAGGAGCCGCAGCAGTTCGTCATCCCAGGCCATCGTGTGCAGGTTGAACAGCAAGGTACGCGAGGCATTGCTGACGTCAGTGACATGCACCCTGCCGCCGGTCAGGTTCCAGACCAGCCAGCTGTCGATGGTGCCGAAGGCCAGTTCGCCCTTCTCGGCCCTGGCGCGCGCGCCGGGCACCTGGTCCAGCAGCCATTCGAGCTTGGTGCCGGAGAAATAGGCGTCCAGCACCAGCCCGGTTTTTTTCTGTATCAGTGCCGTGCGGCCCTGTTTGCGCAATTCATCGCAGCGGCCTGCGGTGCGCCTGTCCTGCCAGACGACGGCGTTGGCCACCGGCTGGCCGGTTTTGCGGTCCCACAGCACCGTGGTCTCGCGCTGGTTGGTAATGCCTATCGCCGCGACCTGGCCGCCCGACGGCATTTTTTGCAGGCATTCACGGGCAACGGCCAACTGGGTGGACCAGATCTCGCCGGCATCATGCTCAACCCAGCCTGGCTGCGGGAAGTGCTGGCGGAACTCTTTTTGCGCCAGCGTAACGACGCTGCCCGCATGGTCAAACAATATCGCACGCGAGCTGGTCGTGCCCTGGTCAAAAGCAAGCAGGTAGTCCATGGCTGTTGAGGTTACCGCATGGGGCCATCGCCACATATCGTCATTTTCCCCAGCTAGGATGGAGGGCGTCACTACCATCGCCATGAACCCGACAAGCCCCCCTTCCCTGACCCGCCGCCAGTGGCTTGCCGCCTCGGGTGCAGCGGCCATGGGCCTGCCCGCCTTTGCACAGTCGCCGTCCGAACCAGCCAGGCCGCAGCCGTCCACTGACAAGCGCCTGCGCCTGATAGGCGAGGCCAGGCTGCCCGGCCGCCTTCAATACCAGAACACCACCGTGGGCGGCCTGTCCGGCATCGACTATGACGCAGCCACTGGCCGCTACTTCCTGATCTGCGACGAAGCCGGCCCGCCGCGCTTTTACACCGCACGCATCCCGCTGGACGCCGACCGCCTGGGCCAGCCCGAAATCACCGCCATGACGCCGCTGCGCCAGGCCGATGGCTCGGCCTACCCGCAAGGTCTGGCCGGGAAACTGCTGGACCCGGAAGCCATACGCTGGCACGCCGCCAGCCAGACTCTTTTCTGGACCAGCGAAGGCAACCGGCTGGCGGGCGTTTCGCCGTCGTTCAACGAATCCCGTCTCGATGGCACCCTGCTGCGCCAGTTCAGCCTGCCCGCGATGTTTGAGGTGGGCCTGACACGCGGCCCACGTGCCAACCGGGGGTTTGAAGGCATGTGCCTGACAACCGATGGCCAGAGTGCCTGGCTGGCAATGGAAGGGGCGATGGCGCAGGACGGCCCACTGCCGACGTTACAGGCGCCGGGCGGACCCTGCAGGCTCACGCAGATAGACCTCGCCAGCGGTCGACCCCTGCGGCAGCTGGCCTATATCCCTGACGCCATCCCGCGCGCACCGCAACCGGCCATGGCGCCAGCAAACAACGGCATCAGCGAAGTGCTGATGCTGGACGCCAACCGCATGCTGGTACTGGAGCGCGCATACATGGCCGGCTACGACACCGCCAGCGCCAACTCGCTGCGCCTGTACCTGGTCGACACCCTGCAGGGCAGCAACACGCTGGACATGCCGGCACTGCCGGGCGCAAACTACCAGCCGGTAAACAAACTGCTGCTGGCCGACTTCACGGCGTTTGTCGGTCCCGGCACGGGCACCCGCCTGGCCAGGCTGGACAATACCGAAGGCATGTGCTGGGGACCCCGCCTTGCCAATGGCAACCGCAGCCTTGTTTTTATAAGCGACGACAATTTCAGCGCACGGCAGATCACTCAGCTGCTAGCCTTTGAATTCCCGGAGTAAGAGAAATGCCCAAAACCACCGCTGCCGAGGACACAGGCACCCACACCCAGACTGAAAAAATCGCCTTCATAGGCGGCGGCAACATGGCCAGCGCCATCATCGGCGGGCTGATCAAACGCGGCACCCAAGCGGCCAACATCCATGTGGTCGAGCCTTTTGCCGAGCAGGCCGCCAGGCTCAAAAAGCAGTTCGGCGTGCACGTCGAGGAAAAGCCGGGCGCAGGGCTGGCCGATGCCGGGCTGGTGGTCTGGGCAGTCAAGCCGCAAACCTTCAAGGAAGCCGCCATGCTGGCGCGCTTTCACACCAAGACCGCGCTGCACCTGAGCGTGGCCGCCGGCATACGGTCGGACAGCATCGCCCGCTGGCTGGGCACCGAGGTGGTGGTGCGTTCCATGCCCAATACGCCGGCGCTGGTCGGCAAGGGCATGACGGCCCTGTTTGCCCGCAAGGCCGTCAACGCAGCCGACCGGCTGGCAGTGGAAGCGGTGATCAAGACCACGGGCGACTTTGTCTGGCTGGACGACGAACACCAGCTCGATGCCGTCACCGCGATTTCCGGCTCGGGTCCGGCCTATGTCTTTTATTTCATTGAGGGCATGATCGAAGCTGGTGTGGACATGGGCCTGACCCGCGAGCAGGCACACAAACTAGCGGTCGGCACCTTTGTCGGCTCATCAGCTCTGGCCAAGGCATCGGAAGAACCACTGGAAATCCTGCGTGCCCGTGTGACGTCCAAAGGCGGCACCACGTATGCCGCGATTACCTCAATGGAGCAGGACAGTGTCAAGACACTGTTCATACGCGCAATGCACATGGCCAAACAAAGGGCTCGCGAGCTGGGCGACGAGTTTGGCGCGGGATGACGCATCAAAAAAAGCAGGCCTGGCGCTTTTTTGAATGTTTTTGTAAACGGGTCAACCGAAGGTCAGGGGCAGCGTTATTAAAAGGCCCACAAGGCAATACATCCAAACTTAACACCAGGAGCCAACCATGAAAAAAATTCTGTCCATCCTCGCTAGCGCAGCTGTTCTGGCCATGCCCCTGGCCGTGATCTCCACGCCAGCCGCTGCACAGACCGCTGCACCAGCAACAGCCCCAGCCGCCGCACCTGCTGCTGAAAAGCCGGTGGCCAAGGCTGTTTCCAAAACCAAGCGCACCGCCAAAAAAGGCGCACGCAAGGCCAAGGCCGCCAAGAAGGCAGCTGTCGAAACGAAATAATCAGGCCCGACCTGAACTAAAAAGCCCGCTTCACGCGGGCTTTTTTACGTCTGCCGGAATAGGGCCAGAAGCACGTCAGGGCAAAGGCATGGGCTGCACCGAAGACAGCACGATGCCGGCAAATACGGCAAAGCCGACCCAGTGGTTCAGGCGGAATGCTTTAAAGCAGCCTTCACGGCTGCGGGTGCGGATCAACGTGGAATGCCATCCGGCCTGCGCCACAGCGGCGGCGATGCCGGCGATGAACAGCAGCGGCTGCTGGCGCGGCCAGAGCGCAGCGACCCAGATGCACAAAAAGGCCGCGTAACAAAACATCACCGCCGCCACATCAAAGCGGCCCAGCGTGATTGCCGAGGTCTTCATGCCTATGCGCAGGTCGTCGTCCCTGTCCACCATCGCGTATTCGGTGTCATAGGCAATCACCCAGAACAGGTTACCCAGCAACAGCACCCAGGCCAGCATCGGTACGCGCGACTGCACCGCTGCAAACGCCATCGGAATGCCGAAGCTGAAGGCCACTCCCAGTACTGCTTGCGGCATCGAGACATAACGTTTGGCAAAGGGGTAGATCAGCGTTACCGCGAGCGCGGCAAAAGACCAGTAGATGGTGGTGATGTTGGTCGTCAGCACCAAACCAAATGCCATCAGCGCCAGCACCGCGCCGACGGCCAGCGCCTCCCTGCTGGAGAGTTTGCCGCTGGTCACCGGCCGCTGGGCGGTGCGCTTGACATGGCGGTCAAAGTCGCGGTCGGCCACATCGTTTAGGCAGCAGCCCGCGCTGCGCATCAGGAATGTGCCCAGCGTGAACACTGTCAGCAGATGCCAGCCTGGAAAGCCATGCGAGGCCACCCACAAGGCAGACAGGCCAGGCCACAACAGCAGCAACCAGCCCGCCGGGCGGTCCCAGCGAATTAATTGCAGGTAGAGGTCAAGCCTGTTTTTCAAACGCTGGCTCTGCGTCACTCTTCGAGAAGTGAACGCAGCATCCAAGCCGTTTGTTCGTGCACCGTCAGGCGCTGCGTCAGCAGGTCAGCTGTCGGTTCGTCGCCAGCCTTGTCCGCGACAGGAAACAGCTGTCGCGCGGTCCGCGCCACGGCCTCATGGCCTTCCACCAGGATGCGCACCATCTCAAGTGCCTTGGGCGGCACTACCGGCACATCGGGAATGGATGCCAGCTTGCTGAACTGTGCATACGAGCCTGGCGCCGGGTGGCCCAGTGAACGGATGCGCTCTGCCACGGGGTCAACCGCAGCCCACAACTCGGTGTACTGCGTCATGAACATCTGGTGCAGCGTGTTGAACATCGGACCCGTCACGTTCCAGTGAAAGTTGTGGGTGGTCAGGTACAGCGTGTAGGTATCGGCCAGCAGGCGGCTCAGGCCCTTGGCGATGGCGGCGCGGTCTTTCTCGCTGATGCCGATGTTGATGGACGGTGCTGGTTTTGCGGTCTTGGCCATGATGACTCTTCCTTCTTTGAAACAACTCTGGATGGGCTTACTTTACAAAATCAATATGGCGCGCCGCAACAACACATTCATGGCCGGCATAAGCCATTTCAGGAAAGACGCGCCACGCCAGGCAGCTCGCAGGCATAGATGGCATTGCGCAAAGCCGCGATCGCCTCGTAGCGCGTAAAACTGCGCCGCCAGGCCAACACCACGCGCCGACCGGGAATATGGCCTTCAAACGGCAGATATTTGATAAAGGATGGCTGCTCTGCAGCGACCTTGCTTTTTCCGCCCTTCTTGCCGTCGGCCTGTTCAAGCAGCGCCTCTTTGGGTACACCCAGGCGCGGCACAAGCGTAATGCCCATGCCAGCCGCCACCATGTGCTTGATGGTCTCCAGCGAGGAGCCTTCAAAACTCTTGCTGATACCGTCTGCATTGCTGGAAAACCGCGCGAACTCGGGGCAGACTTCCAGCACATGGTCGCGAAAACAATGGCCATTGCCAAGAAGGAGCATGGTCTCTTTCTTGATTTCTTCAGCGGTAATGCTTTTGCGCGAAGCCAGCGCATGGCCACTGGGAACTGCCGCCATGAAGGGCTCGTCATACAGCGGCGCAATCGCCAGATTGGCATCCGGGAAGGGCTCGGCCAGAATCGCACAATCGATCTCTCCGTTGCGCAGCTCTTCCAGCAGCTTGACTGTGAAGTTCTCCTGCAGCATCAGCGGCATCTGCGGGTTCAGCGAAATCATCTGCCGCACCAGGTCCGGCAGCAGGTAGGGGCCGATTGTGTAAATCACACCCAGCCGCAGCGCACCTGCCAGTGGATCCTTGCCGCGCCTGGCAATCTCGCGGATGTTGTCGGCCTGCTCCAGCACGCTCTGCGCCTGCCGGACGATTTCTTCACCCAGCGGGGTGACGGTGATTTCATTGGCATTGCGCTCAAACAGCTTGACCTGAAGCTCTTCCTCCAGCTTCTTGATCGCCACACTCAACGTGGGCTGCGACACGTGGCAGGCGTCAGCACCCTTGCCAAAGTGTTTTTCACGAGCCACAGCGACGATGTATTTGAGTTCGGTCAGCGTCATGCACGTATTGTGATACTTTTCGCTTTCTCCAGCGAGCGGGGGTGAGAGACCGTTTGTGTTTTGTTGATTTGATGCTTGCCCCCGAAATCACGCCTTAAGAAAATCCGCCTTCCCCCCAAGCCATCGCGCAATATGCCTGTGCGCGAGTTCCGCATGCTGGTCCAGCATCCTGGGCGCGATCTCTTTGGCCCAGGCCAGCCAGTCGTTGTCCAGTGCCAGGTCGGCAAAACGCAACAAAGGCGCGCCAGACTGTCGCGCACCCAGAAACTCGCCCGGTCCGCGAATCTCCAGATCGCGTCTGGCAATCTCGAAACCGTCGTTGGTCTCTGCCATCGCCTTGAGACGGGAGCGGGCCATCTCCCCCAGCCGTGGCGCATCGCCGGTCGAATACAGCAGGACACAGGCCGACGCGGCCGCGCCCCGGCCGACCCGGCCCCTGAGCTGGTGCAACTGCGACAGGCCAAAGCGCTCGGCGTGCTCGACCACCATCAGCGAGGCGTTGGGCACATCCACACCCACCTCGATGACGGTGGTGCTGACCAGCACGCCCATCAATCCATCGGCAAACAAACCCATCACTGCCTTCTTCTCGGCCACCGTCATCCGTGAATGAAGCAGGCCGACCAGCACACCTGGCAAAGCATTGCTTAACGCTTCGTGCGTTTCCGTCGCATTGACAAGATCAATCGATTCACTTTCCTCTATCAGAGGACACACCCAGTAGACCTGCCGCCCCTCGGCAAGCTGGCTGCGTATGCGCTCTATCACCTCATCGCGCCGCGCATCGCTGACAACCTTGGTAACAATGGCCGTACGGCCGGGCGGCAATTCGTCAATCGTCGAGACATCGAGGTCCGCGTAATAACTCATAGCCAGTGTGCGCGGAATCGGCGTCGCGGTCATCATCAGAAGGTGCGGCTCTTCCCCTCCGACGGTCATCTTGCTGCGCAGCGCCAACCGCTGCGCGACACCAAAGCGGTGCTGCTCGTCGATGATGGCCAGCGCCAGGTTTTTGAAGGCCACCTTGTCCTGGATGACGGCATGTGTTCCAACTACCAGCATCGCGTCGCCGCTGGCAATCGCAGCCAGCGATTCCCGACGTTCTTTCGCCTTCTGGCTGCCGGTCAGCCATGCGGTCCTGATGCCCATCGGCTCCAGCCAGGCGACCAGCTTGCGGAAATGCTGCTCGGCAAGTATTTCGGTCGGCGCCATCAGTGCGCACTGCCAGCCGGCATCAATGCAGCGCATCGCGGCCAGCGCGGCAACCACCGTCTTGCCCGAGCCCACGTCGCCCTGCAGCAGGCGATGCATGGGCACATGCCTGTGCAGGTCGCCCTGTATCTCTTCGGTGACGCGTTGCTGCGCTGTGGTCAAGCGGAAAGGCAGGCGCTCCAGTAATTGCTCATATAGCGTGCACTGCGGTCCGCGCATGGCAGGCTCCGCCAATGCGGGCGCCCGCATCGCCGCCCGTACACGTCTGGCTTGCAACTGCGACAACTGCTGGGCCAGCAACTCTTCAGCCTTGAGCCGCTGCCAGGCCGGGTGGCTGCGGTCTTCAAGCGTGGCCATCGCCACATCAGGCGTCGGATTGTGCAGAAACTGCAGGGATTCGCGCAGTGTCAGCATGGCCTGCGATGGCGTCTTTTTCAAAAATTCGCCCGCGATGGTTTCACTGAGGTCGGCACGGCTGACGCCGCCGAGCACCGCCTTCCGCAGATAGGCTTGCGGCAGGCCGGCCACCGTCGAGTACACAGGCGTCAGCGCGCCGGGTAACTCGCCGCCGGCCAGCTTGAAGCCGGGATGCACCATCTCGCGCGCCACAAAACCACCGCGCAGCTCACCACGCACACGTACCCGCGCGCCGACACTCAAGGTCTTCTGGTGGGACGGGTAAAAATTAATGAAACGCAGCACGCAGCTGTCGCTGCCATCGTTGACCGTCACGCGCAGCTGCCGGCGGGGCCGGAAGCTGATCTGGCTGTCGGTGACGGTGGCTTCTATCTGCACCAGGTCGCCATCGCGTGCATCTTTCAACATCACGATACGGGTCTCATCCTCATAACGCAGCGGCAGGTGCAGCGCCAGGTCGATATCGCGCTTCAGGCCGAGCTTCTCAAGTGCCTTTTGCGCCTGGGATTTTGCCGCCGCCGCCGGGGCGGTTTTGGCGGCAGGTGGGGGGGCCTGTTTGGCAGGTGGCGGCATGGGACAATTGTGCCTTCATGAAGACGCATTTCAGCCTGGGCGATTTTGATTTCAGCCTGCCCGAAGAACTCATAGCCCAGCACCCTGCTGCCCAGCGAAGCGCCTCGCGCCTGCTGGATGGCCGCAGCCCGGAGCCTGTCGACCGCCAGTTCACCGATTTACCCAGTCTGCTACAGCCCGGCGACCTGCTGGTGTTCAACGACACCAAAGTTGTCAAGGCGCGCCTGTTTGGTCAGAAAACCAGTGGCGGCAAGCTGGAGCTTCTGATCGAGCGGGTGGTATCGCCCGAAGCTGGTGCAGACAACGAAGTCGCCGCACACATGAAGGTCAGCAAAAAGCCGCTACCGGGAGCGGTCATGCTGATGGACGGTGGCTTCACCGCCACGCTGCTGGGCCGCTGGCCCCATGAAGATGGGCCGCTTTACCGCTTCAAATTGAGCAGCGACCCTTATGCCTTGATGGCAGCCCATGGACACGTCCCTCTGCCTCCCTACATCACACACAGCGATTCGGCGGATGATGAACAGCGTTACCAGACGGTGTTTGCACGCAACCCGGGTGCCGTTGCCGCCCCCACCGCAGCACTGCATTTTGACGAAGCTGTGCTGGCGCGCATGGAGGCATGCGGCATCAGCCGGGCCAGCGTCACGCTGCATGTCGGCGCAGGCACCTTCCAGCCCGTCAAGACTGAAAACATTGCGGATCACACCATGCACTTCGAACGCTTTGAGGTGCCCGATGCAACACGGCAGGCGATCGCGGATTGCAAGGCGCGCGGCGGCCGGGTGGTGGCGGTCGGCACCACTACGGTCAGGGCGCTGGAGTCCGATGCCAAATTCGGTCCGCAATGCGACGACACCAATATCTTCATCACGCCGGGTTTTGAATTCCAGGTGGTGGACCTGCTGCTGACCAACTTCCATTTGCCGAAAAGCACACTGATGATGCTGGTCAGTGCTTTTTCAGGTTATGAACACATCATGGCCCTGTACCGTCACGCAATCGATGCGCGTTACCGTTTCTTCAGCTATGGCGATTCCATGCTGCTGGCGCGAAAAACGCTCGCCTGAGAGCGAAAGTACACCTGCGACAATTACAAGATGCTCGAATTTGAAGTTCTGAAAACCGATGAAAAGACCGGCGACGGCACCTGCTCCCACGCCCGGCGCGGACAGCTGACGCTGAACCATGGTGTGGTGCAGACGCCGATCTTCATGCCGGTAGGCACCTATGGAACAGTCAAGGGCGTGATGCCGCAGTCGCTCCACGATATGGGTGCCCAAATCATCCTCGGCAACACCTTCCATTTGTGGATGCGGCCTGGCCTGGATGTAGTTCAGCAATTCGGTGGCCTGCACCGCTTCGAAAGCTGGGACAAGCCGATACTGACCGACAGCGGCGGTTTCCAGGTCTGGTCGCTGGGCGGAACAGACGGCAAGGGCCGCAAGATTTCTGAAGAAGGCGTGAAATTTTCGTCGCCAGTCAACGGCGACAAATTGTTTTTGACCCCTGAGATCTCGATGCAGATCCAGACCATCCTGAACAGCGACATCGTGATGCAGTTTGACGAGTGCACGCCGTACGACACGGCAGGGCACATCACAACAGAAGCCGAAGCGCGTACGTCGATGGAGCTCAGCAAGCGCTGGGCCAGCCGTTGCATGACGGAATTTGCACGCCTTGAAAACCCAAACGCGCTGTTCGGCATCGTGCAGGGCGGCATGTTTGAGAACCTGCGCCAGGAGTCACTCGACGCACTGGTTGAGCTGGATCTGCCGGGTTATGCCGTTGGCGGCGTCAGCGTCGGCGAGCCCAAGGAAGAGATGCAACGCATCATGGCGCACACGCCGCACCGCCTGCCAACCCACAAGCCGCGTTACCTGATGGGTGTGGGCACGCCGGAAGACCTGGTGGAGGGCGTGGCGGCAGGTGTCGACATGTTCGACTGCGTGATGCCAACCCGCAATGCACGTAACGGCCACCTGTTCACGCGCTTTGGTGACATCAAGCTGCGTAACGCCCGCTACAAATCCGAAGACGCGCCGGTCGATATGACCTGCAGCTGCTACACCTGCAAAAATTTCAGCCGGGCCTACATGCACCACCTGGACCGCTGCGGCGAGATGCTGGGGCCCATGCTTTCCAGCATCCACAACCTGCATTACTACCTTAACCTGATGCAGGAAGTGCGCGATGCACTGGATGCCGGTACCTTTGGCACATTCGTGCAGCAGTTTCACACCGACAGGGCGCGCGGCGTATGAACATCAACGTCCAGCGCTGGGTTGACCGCTGGGCCGGTATACCGCTTTGTGCGACAGTCTCTTTGCTGGATGCAGTCACCCGCCCTTTCAAACCGACGGGTCTTGCCGACAGCGCACCGCGCGCGATTGTGGTGATACTGCTGTCCGAAATGGGCAGCCTGGTGCTGGCGCACGACATGTTTGCAAGGCTCAGGCAGCGCTACCCGAATGCGCAGCTTCATGCGCTGCTGTTCGGTAAAAACCGTGAGATTCTGGACCTGATGCAGGTCATCCCCAAAGGCAATGTGCACACTGTCGACGACAAGTCCCTGGGCTCGCTGATGCGCAGCCTGCTCAAGGCAATTCGCGAACTGCGCGCTGCCCACGTGGATGTTGCCATCGATTGCGAGCTGTTCTCGCGCATCAGCAGTCTGCTCTCGTTTGCCAGCGGCGCTGCGGTGCGGGTCGGCTTTCACCGCCACACACAGGAAGGTCTGTACCGCGGCTCGCACATCAACCGACCGGTGCCCTACAACCCTTATCAACACATCAGTGCGCAGTTCCTGACGCTGGCCCGTGCCATCGACTCAAGGGCCGTACCCAAATCAAAGCAGGCTGTCGCGCTGTCGGGAAAACCGCCGCCGCATGTGCAGCTTGATGCTTCCATGGTGCCAGCCATCCAGACGCGTCTGGCCAACGACTTCCCGGCCATTGCCGGCAAGCCGCTGGTGCTGGTGTATCCGGGCGGCGGCATCCTGCCGATACGTGCCTGGCCGCTGGCCTCCTACACCACGCTGTGTGAAGGCCTGGTCGCCGACGGTTGCGCGGTGGCGGTGATTGGGCTGAAAGACGACCGGGATCTCGCCCAGCAACTGGTGGCCAATGTGCAGGCCGCAGCACCGGGCAGCACGGTGCTGGATTTGACGGGCTACACACGCTCGATTGCAGAGTTGCTGGCGCTTTTTCATGTTGCGCGCCTTCTGGTCACGAACGACGGCGGCCCTGGCCAGTTTGCTGCGCTGACACCTATCTGGACACTGATGCTGTTCGGCCCCGAAACGCCCGGCCTGTATGCGCCGCTGACGCCGCGTTGTCACTCCTTCTACAGCGGCTGGCCCTGCTCGCCCTGCCTGACGGCATATAACCACCGGTCCTCATACTGTGATGGCGATAACCAGTGCCTGAAAGTGATACAGCCCGAGACCGTGCTTGCAAAATCCCGCGAGTGCCTGCAGCAAACCACCGCGGGCCCGGTAAACACATGAGTACGCTCCGCGACTTTGCCGAAAAATGCATAGCCATGCTGCCGCCAAAGCTTCAGCCGATGGCCCGCTGGCGCTTCATCAGGTTCGGCATGGTTGGCGCCAGTGGTACGGTCATCAATATCGCGGTACTCGCCTTTTCGCAGGAGTTCCTGTTTCAGCACATTGCTGATTCGCACGACCGCTTGAACTACTCCATTGCACTGGCCATCAGCATCGCGACCATCAGCAATTTCTACTGGAACCGCAGGATGACCTGGCGTGACCGCCAGAATGCCGCACAGCAGTCGGCACTTGTCCTGTTCGCCAAATATGTGATGGCAGCAGCACTGTCCATCACGATTCAGTTTCTGGGTACCAAGTGGCTGGCCATTTACCTGCACTACGCAGTAGCCAATGTCCTGGCCATCGCGCTCGCCAGCGCTTTCAACTTTCTGGCCAACGACAAACTGACATTCCGCCGCCGCAAGAACGAGCCAGCCGACCCGTCTGACTCACCACTGGGCAAGCCGTGAGCAATCCACCGTCTTCTAAAAAAAAAATCCCAGCCTATTTCTGGTGGCTCGCACTCGCGCTGATCGTGGCCCTGGGCTACCTTTTCCAGCTGGGTGGGGATCACATTCCGCGCAACGGCGATGAACTGGTCTATGCACACATCGCGCGACTGACAGCCGAGAGTGGGCACTGGTTGCCGCTGGTCAGCTCGTACGACTTCATGCGCAACACCAAACCGCCCATGCTGTTCTGGCAGGCGATGGTGGCTGGCGGTTGGGGCGATCACTGGACGCTGCTGGCATTGCGCCTGCCCAGCATGCTCTACCTTTGGGCAACGGCATTGGTCGTTGGGCTGCTGACCTGGAAGATGTTCCGGCAACCTTCCGCCGCAGAAGGAACAAATTCGCATACCGTCCGTCAGCACGGTGTAGTCATGGGAGCAATTGCAGCCATCACCTTCCTGTGTTTTTTCAGCACTTACCGGTACGGCCGCCCCTTCCTCACCAGCGCGCCCGAGACTTTCTGGCTGGGCAGCGTGTTTTTTGCGATTGCCTGGTCGCCATCAAAGCTGCTTGCATCGCGCTGGAAGTTCCCCCTGCTGGCCGGCTTGGCAATAGGCATTGGCTGCCTGTACAAATCCTTTGCGATGGTGGTACCGGTCGGCCTGGGCCTTGCCTTTTGTTATCAGGTCATCCATGCGCGCCGGGCGCCGTGGCAACTCTTGCGGCCAGGATTGGTTGGCGATGTGATCAAGACAGTCCTGATTTTCGGGCTAGCCATTGGGGTGTTCAGCTTGTGGTTTGTTCTGGACCCAATGCCCGGTGAGGTCTGGCGCGAATTTGTAGTCGGTGAAAACGCCGGCAAGTTCAAGTCGGGCCAGTCCTGGCTTTCTCTGGCGCTCAGCGGCGCTGGCGGCATACCGGTCATATTGACCGGCTACTTCGTCAACGCAGGCTTGCTATTTCCGCTGGCGGTGGGTTGTGCCTGGACTGCCTGGCGCAGTTACCGCGCAAGGCGTGATTCACCAACGGATGGCATCAGCGACGCTGAAAAAGTCATGTGGCTCTGGCTGCTGGCGCTGGCGCTGGTTTTCATGCTGCCCAGCCAGCGTTCGGCGCGTTACCTGATCCCTGCGATGCCGGCAGTTGCCGTACTGATTGCCCTTCACTGGAACCGTATCAGCCGCATCTGGTTCAGCCTGACACTGGTGTGTGCCATTCTGGGAGCGTTGGCCATGGCATCCATAGGCTACGGCGCGGTGAAGGCCACGCAGGACAACGGTGTTTATTCGCCGCTGTTCTGGCTGCTGCTGGTGCTGACGGTACTGGCCAGCCTCGCTGGCATCTTCAGAAAATCCTGGACGCAGTTACTCACGTTGCCTTGCAGTTTTGCATTCCTGATCGCCATGGCCTGGGTTACCGCACCGTTCAACGGCCCGCTGGGTCACTTCAAGGACAGCACAGTCGCGTTGGTCCAGGGTCAGCAGGTGCGTGTTCCCAACAATTTCAACGGCCAGTTCGAGCGCTACCAGTTCCTGCTGACCGGCGCCAAAATCTCCGCCTATGAAGCGCCACAGCCTGTGGACTATGCAGATGTCGACGAGCTTCTAAAAACCAGCCGCTATGTGCTGGTGCAACGCAGGCTGGGCCAGTCGCCTTGCGCCAATTGCCGCGTGATAGACGCCCGCTGGGATATCCGCTCGCGGCAGGATCCCAAAGAAGGCACTTGGGCAGCGCTGAAGACGCCCGCCACCTTCTGGTATTCACGCGAATACCTGGTTGAAAAAAAGTAGCCCTCCATTCAGCCCGGTTGCGATTCACCAGGCAATCCCGGTGCAGCGGAAGCCGCAACGCTTGAAGGCAAATTCCCCACCGCCGATGGAAATATTTTTTTCCTTTCGGCCGATGAGCCACAGGCATGACAGAACTTGGCAAAAGCGCTCTTGCGTGTACTGCAAACCGTGCAGTGGTCAAACAGGCCTATGCCGCAGTGGGGGCAAAAATCAATGCTGGTGTTTTTCAGGTCTACCGCACGTTCGCAGCCAGGGCACACCCCCTTGGATAGCCGCGTTAACGCCGTGTCGTAGCTGAGCTCTTCGCGCCGCTGTGCATCCGGCAACTGCTCAGCCAGCTTCTGCTTTTCAAGATACCGGTTCAGCGACACGATGGCCTGCCGCCCGACCACCACCGTCACGATGATGCCGACGATATAACGCACATAGCCGCCGTAACTCGGCAGGTAAGGCACCAGTTCGACAAAGAAGGCGAACAAGGCAAAGATGATGAAGCCCCAGACAAAAGGCCAGTAGGTGGTCTTGCGTTTTTTCGCGAATAACCATCCTGCGGCCACCAGCAACGGCAGCGTCAGGGCCAGCCGGTACAGAAACACACGCAACTCGATACGCCTGTATTCGGCATTGAGCTTTTCCTGCGCAGCAATTTCCATTTCGTTGAGCTTGCGGCGTTCGCGCACCAGGGATTGCCTGGCGTCCAGAGAAGCCTGCTGCTGCGCCTCGACCGCCACGCCCGCTGCACGCTCCTTGTCCTTCAGGACATCGAGCGCTCTTGTACGCGCCACAAGTTCGGGGTCCTGGTCTGACTGCTGGGTCGCACGCCTCGTGGACAGCCAGTTGTTGAAGGTCTCGCGGGCCGCAGCGGAATCTGCCTGCGCGGCCCTGCGCTTGAGACGGGCCTGCTCAAGTGCAGCGTCTGCATCACGCTCGGCCCGTTCGGCATTGCGGATATTCGTCCGCAAGGGGGCGGCAACCGCCTGGTCCATGTAGTCATCCACAGACAGCTGTTTCTCGACCTTCGGCAAATCGCCGACCACCGTGCCACCCAGACCAATAAGGAAACCGGCAAAGACCAGCGCTACCAGCCAAAGGCCGCGATGAAACCACTTTTCCGAGAGACGCAGGGCTTTGCTCATGTAATTCTTTCTTAAACAATTAATACCGGAAAAAATCGCGCTGATCAGGTGTTTAACAAGGCTGCGACTTTGGCCCGGAGCAGATCAGGCTGTACATCTGCAGGTGCCATCGCCGGCGCCACATGCAGCCCAACACTGCTCAGGAAACCACGGCGGAAGGGCTTGGTCATCGCGCCGCTTTTTTCCACACGGCTGAAAAATGAGCCCCACAAATTGGTCAGGCCCATGGGTATCACCGGAGCCTGCACGCCATCGCGTTGCGCGTTTTCCAGAATTTTCATGATGCCGCCCTTGAACTCCTGCAGTTCGCCATTTTTTGTCAGGCCGCCTTCGGGGAATATAGCCAGCAAATCACCATCACGCAGGACTTTTGCTGCGGCTTCAAACGCCGCGTCATAAAGGGCCGGGTCTTCTGCGCGTGGCGCAATCGGTATCGCCTTTGCCAGTTTAAAGAACCAGCCCAGGACAGGCATTTTAAAAATGCGGTGGTCCATCACAAAATGAATCGGTCTGGGACTGGCTGCCATCAGCAGCACGGGATCTACAAAACTGACATGGTTGCACGTCAGGATGGCGGCCCCCGAGGAGGGAATGTGCTGCTCGCCGGTAATCCTGAAACGGTAAACCAGCCGTGATGCCAGCAAGGCGACGAAGCGCAAAAGGTATTCAGGCACCAGCATGAAGATATAGAAAGCCACCACGGCATTTGCCAGGCCAACGAACAGGAAGATCTGGGGGATGGTGAATTGGGCACCCAGCAGAGCACCTGCCAGGATGGAACTGACAATCATGAACAAGGCATTCAGTATGTTGTTGGCCGCAATGATGCGTGCACGATGCGTGGGCTGGCTGCGCAACTGGATCAGCGCATACATGGGAACGCTGTACAGGCCTGCAAACAGGCTCAGCAGCGCCAGGTCCAGCATCACACGCCAGTGGTAATGATGTGACAGGAAGGTACTCACGCCCATCAGTTCGGCAGCCGGCAGGCCACTCGATGAAAAGTACAGGTCTATCGCAAAAACGCTCATGCCAATGGCACCCAGCGGCACCAGACCAATTTCTACATGCCGTTTGCTGAGCACTTCGCAGAGCAGCGAGCCTGTTGCAATGCCTATCGAGAACACAACCAGCAAAAGGGAGGCCACATGTTCATCGCCATGCATCACCTCTTTGGCAAAACTCGGAAACTGGCTGAGGAAGACGGCGCCGAAAAACCACATCCAGCTGATACCCAGCATGGAGCGAAAAACAACCACGTTGCCATTGGCCAGCTTGAGGTTGCGCCAGGTTTCCGTCACAGGATTCCAGTTGATCTTCAGGTCTGGATCGGTTGCAGGCGCCTGCGGGATGAACTGTGCCACCAGCCTGCCCGCCACTGCCAGCAGCACACAACCCAGCGCGACATAGTGCGGTCCCGCCCCGGGAATGGCCACAATCAGGCCGCCAACAATATTGCCCAGCAGAATCGCCACGAAGGTCCCCATTTCCACCATGCCGTTACCACCGGTCAGTTCACGCTCATTGAGCGCCTGGGGCAGATAGGCAAACTTCACCGGGCCGAAAAGGGTGGAGTGCAGGCCCATCAAAAACGTGCAGAGCAGTAACACCGGGACCTGGTAACTCACGTTCCCGCTGACAAAACCCGAGGCCGCGAGCACCATGATGCCGATCTCAAGGTTTTTGACAAAGCGTATGACACGTGTTTTTTCAAACTTGTCCGTGAGTTGCCCACTGGTGGCGGAAAACAACAGGAATGGCAGAATGAAAAGTGCACCAATAACCAGCCCTGCCATCGCGGGCGGCAACCAGCTCACGCTGAGCTGGTAAGTCACCATCACGGTAAATGCAAACTTGAACAGATTGTCGTTGGCCGCACCGGAAAACTGGGTCCAGAAGAATGGAGCAAAGCGGCGCTGGCGCAGCAAGGCGAACTGATTGGGGTGTGCGTGCGGGTCTGGATCGACTGCAGTGACGACCGGCAAATTCGCGCCGGACTCAGGAAATCCACTCATCAACAGCTCCTGGTTTTCATACCGCCCCGGGTCCCGGACATTTTGTGTGCATTGATTCTGCACTGTCTTAATGGCAGCCCCATGGCAATGGGGTATGACGCCCGAAAGAAAAATGACGGCGTTATTTTTTCAGTGTGGTGCAGAGCGAAGCCTGGGCCTTCATGCAGCCACCCGTGCACACGGCATCGCCATATTGACCTCTGGCTGCGGCGCCGCCTGCGTCTCTGGAACAGAAGGGGTCGCCCCTTATGTCCAGGACACAACGGCCCACACCGCATTGCGCATTGCCATAACGATCTGTGAGTACCCCGCCATCTGGCGGGGAACACTTGACGGTGCGGCTGTTGGGTTCAAGCAGGCAAAGTGTTTTTGCAGGTGGGCACACGGTGTTGTTGTACTGGTCAACCACACATTCGCTGGATTGGGCAGAGGCAGGCCGCATAACAAGCACCAGTAACAAACCCACAAGGACAGCAATAATCCATGGCCGGCAAGCCTTGAGCAGCTTCATTTCAATCCCCTTCGTTTTCCGTGAACACTGTCAACACGCCGGTGTACCCGTACAAATGGTGGCGGGCAATCTCACCGCCTGCAAAAAAACCGACCAGCGGTACGTCGCCCAGTGCACGGCGAACAATCTGCAACTCGGCGCTGGGTGCGCCAAAGTGCGGGCCGCCACGACCCGCACAGCTGACATAAACCGCGCCAGCGATACGGCGCGCGACATGTGGTGCTGCTTCAGCTTCTGGCGCCGCCAGCGCACCGGCTACTTCCAGCGTCATTTCCTCGGGCTCCAGTTCCTCACGAATTTCCGCACAAACGCGGATCAGGTCGGCGCGGGCGGCTTCCCGGTTGCGCTCGCAAAAGGCCAGCGCCATACCGACGGAGGGGGCTTCAGCAATGGCTATGCCCTTGCGGGCAGGATCCAGACCGATGATGTGCCGCACCACCACCTCTGCACCAAACTGCCCGGCGCGGCGGGCATGACCGTCATGCAGCCTTTCCTCAGGATGGCTAAGCCCCACCAGCGTATTGCGCACTTTGGCAAGCGCCTCGCGCGGCTGATCGAGGGACACGCCCAATTCGGCCAGCATAAGGTCCAGCGCTGGCTGGCCGTCAAGCTCTGTGACCACGTTGCCTTCGCAGGCCGTTATCTCATGACTGACTGTTACTGGCTGGCAACCCTGGGTAACACGTGACATTAGCGCCATGCAACCCGATGCGTCCCGCGCAAAAGCCACACCACTCAAACCACCGCTGAAAACACCGCTGGCCGCACCCTGGCCTTTGACGTTGCCATGGCCGCTCAGCGCAAACTGCACGGTGTCCGAGCGGCTGGACGCCAGCCCGCCGAAAACATAGCCGCTGTCGGTGCGCTCTGCCATCTCGGCAATCAGTTCCGCTACGTCAGGTGTTGAGGAATCGGCATGCACGAGCGCCGTATGCGCCTTGAATCGGCTCGCAGGCGGTAAAGGCGACACGCCTGAAAACACACGGTACTGGTCATACGGCAACTCACACAGCATCACAGCCAGCGCAGGTTCATTGAAGTACTCGACGTTATTGGATGCGATGCCGACCCCTACGGTGCCGCTCCAGTCGGGCACTTCAGGAAGCTCGGCGCTTATGTGGTCAAGAATGTCCTGTGCGTGCACGGCGTAGTGGTCCGTGATGTAAAGCAGTCCCAGCGTGGGCGCGGCAGCATAAGCGGGCAAGGCCATGTGGGCGCGCAACTGCGCCAATACAAGACCAGCCGCCATTTGCCATTGCGGATGGGTGGCGTGGCCGTAGGGAAAAAGCTTCATGGCACTGGATTTTTGCAGAATTGTCTAACGGGAGGACTTTCGTGCAGGCTTGCGTTTCGCCGGAGCTGCGGCTTTTTTTGAAGCAGGAGAAGGCCAGGCCTGGCTGCTGCGCAAGGCCGTATTCATCGCTGCACGAGCACCATCGGCCACTGTCTTGCCTGCAGTCCCGGCAACACCCCTGGCCATCCCGGTTGCCGTTTTCACTGCGTCTTTGGCAAGCCCGGCCGCCAGGTTTTTTCCGGTATTCATCGCTGTTTTTTTTGCCGCATCCTTCATGGCATCAGACGCAATGGCCTGGAACTGCTGGGTCAGTGCGCCCCACCACTGCATGGGATCCACAACACCTGCCGCAGCCGGAGCCCCGGATACTTTGGCCTTTGCTGCCGGCTTTTTGGAAGTGCCTGTCTTTTTTGCTGTCTGGTAGCTCGTAGGTGGAATCTCCAGGCCAGAGAATGTCTTGGCCTTGTCCGCAACACTCTGTACGCCACTGGCGACGCTGTCTGCCACCTTGAGTTTGAAGGCGTTGGCGACATCGCCCATATTGAAGTTCATACCCTTGAGCGTCGCCAGCGTCATCTTCTGCACTTCCAGCGCCTGTATGGTGGCCTTCAATGCCATCGCATTCTGGTCCAGCCAGAACTGGACCGCCTTCAGCTCTTCAATGCGCTTGTCGAGCTCCTCGACGTTCAGTGTGGGCGCCACCCAGTTGCCGAGGTTGGGCAACTGCGGAATTTTTTGCGCGGCGCTGCCTGCGGCCTGCGTCGCCAGGTTCTGCAAAAAATCAAAGCCGGGTACAAATTTGCCAAAACCGGCAAGGGATGGATTGTCTGCGTCGCTCATGCTTGTCTCCTGGCGTGGTGTTCACTGTTAAAAGTTTGTTTCCAGCTTCATTGTGCAACGCCAGTGCCAACCGTCAACGATTTTTGGCCCGGCTTTCAGAAATCCCGCTCTTTTTGCTTCACCAGGGCCGTCAAGGTCGCATTCACAGGTGCGTGCATCGCGCATTTCGCGGCCTCGCGCGGTACGGCGCCGTTGATCACGTCGATCTCGCTCCGCCTTCTGGCATCATGGTCCAGCAGTACCGACGGCCGGGCATTGCGCACGCGCTCGCCAAAGGCCCGTATAAAAGTTTCCGGGTCACTGACCTTGATGGCCACCTTGAGCGCGCACGCCACCTGCCAAGCCTCAATGGAGGCAGCCAGGCCTAAGGGGCCAATGTCTACATCATCCATGGCCTGACCGACTGTCATGCCGGTGAGCGCACATGGCGCACTGAATGCGACATTGCAGATCAATTTCTCCCATTGCATCGCTGCGACGTTGTCGGCAGCCTCGGCATTAAAGCCGGCTGCACGCCACAGCGCGGCCATTTCCTCGACACGCGCTGCGGCAAGGCCGCCATAAGCGCCCATCTTCACCACGTTCATGTTGTTGTGGTGCGCATGACCGGGGCCACGCATGGACGCGCCAAAGGCAGCCGCGATGCCGACCGCGAGCCTGTCCCTGCCGACGGCTTCAGCGACGATATCGGCGCTGCCCAGACCGTTCTGTATGGTGAGCACCACCGTATCAGGTCCCAGCAAGTGTGCGGCAGTTCTGGCTGCATCGGCAACCTGCACCGCTTTGGCCGCCACGATGACCAGATCAACCGTAACATCAGGCGCTTCGGTGAAGGCCTGCAATTTCACAACCCTGTCTCCGCTGGCACCCTCCAGCCGCAGGCCGTGCGTGCGTATGGCCTCGACATGTGCCCGCCACCCGTCCACAACCAGCACCTCGTTTCCGGCGCTCGCCAGCAGACCGGCATAGATCGATCCCATGGCGCCACAGCCAACAATGGCTACTTTCATAACGTTCTCCGTATTGTTGCGGGTAGCTCAGCCCGTCAGTTGCCGTATGAAAGGCACCAGCTCTTCCTTTTCTTCCAGGCCAAAGCCAGCAGCGTCCGTGGGTGTCACAAGGCCAGCCCCGACAGCGCAACCCGCCGGGTAACCGCCGAAAGGCTGGAAGACACCAGGGTAAGCCTCGCAGCCGCCCAGCCCCAGCCCCACGGCTATGTGCAGGTTGATAAGGTGCCCTCCATGCGGGTGCGCATCGCTACGGCTGAAACCGCGGGCTTCCATTTTTGACAGCATCCGTCCGTATTCAATCAGTCCATAACTGAGGCCAGGGTCCATCTGGAACACATCCCGGCCGGGACGCATGCCGCCGAACAGCAGCAGGTTGTTGACATCGGGTACCGAGAACAGGTTCTCACCGGTAGCCACCGTGCCGTCATAAGCCTCGATCACCCGGCGATTCAGGTCGTAGTCCAGCGGGTCACCGATTTCCTCGTACCAGCGCAGGTCCAGAGGCTCCATGGCTTTGGCATAAGCCAGTGCTGTCGGCAGGTCAAAGCGGCCATTGGCATCGACTGCAAGCTTGCGGCCTTCGCCAGCGACTTCCAGTGCCATCTCCATCCGCCTCATGTCCTCTGCGAGCGACGCGCCACCTATCTTCATCTTGAAAGCATCGAAGCCCATGTCCTGGTAGCGGCGAAATTCATCACGAAGCCGCGCCGTGCTGTCGTCCGGGTAGTAATAACCGCCCGCCGCATACACATGCACGCCCGCGACCTGCGCTTCGGTGCCGAAATGCCGTGCGATGGTGCGCCATGCGGGCTCATCTGCCAGCTTGGCATTGATGTCCCAGAATGCCAGTTCCAGCGCGCCTATCGCGGCGGCACGGTCACCGTGTCCGCCAGGCTTTTCGTTTTTCAGCATGATCTGCAGCAGTTTGCTCACATCGAATGACGAGCCGTCCGCATTGAGCAGGCTTTGCGGTGCAGCGCGGGCGGCTGCCATCACACGCGGAATGATGCGTTCGCGCAGGATGCCACCCTGCGCATAGCGGCCTATGGAGTCGAAGGCCAGCCCGATGACCGGTTTGCCGTTGCGGACCGCGTCGGTGAAAACCGCAACGAGCGAGATGGTGTGTTCGGAAAAGTTGACCAGGGCATTGGCCACATTGCCCTGCAGTTGCACGGAAAGTTCGCGGATATCGGTGATGCGCATGGTCCTGCCATAGTCTTCAATGTCTCAAGGACTCCCTGCCTGCATTTTGGACGAATTTGCCGCACTGTTCTTACAAAAAGCGAGTCGCGGCCCTGATAAGCTGAAGGCATGAAAAGCCTTTTCCACTTTGCATTCAATGTTCGCGACCTCGATGCAGCCCGCCGTTTCTATGGCGGTGTTCTCGGCTGCACCGAAGGGCGATCCACCGACACCTGGGTTGATTTCGATTTTTTCAGCCACCAGATTTCCTTGCACCTGGGCGAACCTTTCAAGACCGAGCGCACCGGCCATGTCGGCGAAAAGCTGGTGCCCATGCCGCATTTCGGACTCGTTCTGGGCCTGGCCGACTGGCACGCCATGGCCGACCGTTTGAAAGCCGCGCACACAGAGTTTGTGCTGGAGCCGCAGGTGCGTTTTGAAGGCCAGCCCGGTGAGCAATGGACCATGTTTTTTTGCGATCCCTTTGGCAATCCGATGGAGATCAAGGGTTTCAAAAACATGGACGCGCTGTATGCGGCCTGAACACACCTGCAAAGCCACGCTGCGCCACGCCCTGGCGCTGTCTGCGCTGCTGCTTCCGCTGAGCGTTTTCGCAGTGCAGGACTGCGAACTGAATGGCGAGAGCGTCAATCCCAACAACGGCAACACCACCGCAGGCAAGACCGGCATCATGCGCTGCAAGGACAGGGATTCCGGCCAGATGGCGCGGGAGCAGGAGCTCAAGGCCGGAAAATTCACAGGCCTCATGCGCTTCTACCAGAACGGCAAGCTTCAAAGGGAATACACCGAAAACGAGCGAGGGAACCGACAGGGCCGTTACCGTGAGTTTTCTGCCGACGGAAAAATCCTTCGCGACGAGAACTACGACAACGGCGACAGCGTGGGTTTGTCACGCAGCTTTTACAGCGATGGGCAGTTGCGGCGTGCAAGCTGGCTTGCACAGCCCGGCGGCGAGCAGGCCTCCGTGGACTTCACTGAAAAGGGCCAACTCAATTCATTGCGTTGCGGCGACAGGCCCCTGCTGGCGCCGGTCATCGACGATGCCAGACTGTGCGGTTTCAGCGGCAGCGCATCCAGTGTCGAGTTTTTCGGCAGCCGCGGCGCTCTGAATGCGCGCAGCAGTTACCTGGCAGGCAAGCGCATTCGCCATGAAACTTTCAACGACAACGGCAACCCCAGTTCGCTGGACGAGATCACCGGCAACCTGCGCATACAGCGCCGGTTTTCAACGTCTGGCATGAAGCTTCGCGAAATGCAATACCAGGTCGATGGAAAAACCAGCACGCTGCTGCGCGACCAGGAGTTCGCCGCGTCTGGCTCACTGGCGCGCGACAAGCGCTGGGTGAACGGCAAGCTCGCGCTGGAAGAGGCCTTCTACCTCAACGGTCAACCGCGCAGGAAGAACGAGTATGGCGGCGAAGGTACCAGCGCCTGGATGCAGTCCACCGATTACTACGACAGCGGCAAGATCGCAGGTACTGGCCGCTATGCCAATGCCATGCGCGGAAGGCAGTTGCCAACCGGCACGCACCAGCGCTTCAATGAAGCCGGCAAGGTCATAGCTGAATCAACCTACGACGAACGCGGCCGTATCAGCAGGGAGAAAGCGTGGAGCGATGCAGGCGAACTGTTGCGCGATGACGCCGTGTTTGAAGACGGATCACGCAAGGCCTACTCAAAATAGCAAGCGCGGGGTTTGACGGCGACGTCTTTGGCCTTCAGGCTGCTACCGCAGCCACGATCTTCTGTTCAATCGCACCGAACACCGACTGGCCATCCTTGCCCTTCGCTTCGATGCGTATGGTGTCGCCAAACTTCATGAATCCGGTTTTGGGTTTGCCGTCTTCAATCGTTTCTATCGCCCGCTTCTCGGCAACACAGCTGTAGCCATGGCTCCAGTCCTTGTTGCTGACGGTGCCAGAGCCGACAACGCTGCCGGCACGCACATTGCGGGTCTTGCAGATGTGGGCAATCAGCTGGCCGAAGCTGAATGTCATTTCCGGGCCGGCCTCACACATGCCTACCTTGCGGCCGTTCCACGTGCTTTGCACGGTCTGGTGCAGGCGGCCGTCCTTCCACGAATCGCCAAGTTCATCGAGCGTGACGGCCACCGGGCTGAATGCAGTAGCAGGCTTGCTCTGGAAAAAACCAAAGCCTTTGGCCAGTTCGTCAGGGATCAGGTTGCGCAGTGAAACATCATTGGCCAGCATGACCAGCCGTATGCCTTCCAGCGCCTGTTCAGGAGTGGCCCGCATCGGCACATCCGCAGTAATGACGGCCACCTCGGCTTCAAAGTCGATGCCGAAATCTTCACTGGCCACCACCACATCGTCACACGGCCCGATGAAGTCGTCGCTGCCGCCCTGGTACATCAGCGGGTCTGTGTAGAAGGAAGCGGGAACCTCGGAGTTGCGCGCCTTGCGGACCAGCTCGACGTGGTTGATGAAGGCGGAGCCGTCGGCCCACTGGTAGGCGCGTGGCAGTGGTGCCATGCATTGCGCAGGATCAAAAGGGAAAGCGTGACGCGCCTTGCCATTGTTCAGCGTCTGGTAAAGGTCTTCCAGCTGCGGCGCCATGAAGTTCCAGTCATCGAGCACCTGCTGCAATTTGCCCGCAATGCCGGTCGCATAATGGGCGGTCGAGAGATCGCGCGACACGACAATGAGCTGGCCGTCACGTGAGCCATCTTTATAGGTAGCGAGTTTCATCAATATCCTGTTGGGTGAATTCAGGCCCGTTTTCGGCAGCCAGTCTATCAAGACTGGCCTGAATGAGGGCGACTCAGTTACGATAGGTGAAATTAATTTACCTAAATGTAATTCGACAATTCTAATTCATGACATGAAGCAACCGGTAGACACCGCCGCCGACCCAGGCTTTGAAGACAGCGTGCCGCAACGGGCGGGCATACAGTCCGTCGAAGTTGGCTTCGGCCTCCTGCAGGTTCTTGCCGCATCCAGCGGTCCGCTGATGCTGCGCGACCTCGCTGCGGCTGCAGGCATGAGTGCCGCCAAAGCCCACCGCTACCTGGTCAGCTTCCAGCGGCTGGCGCTGGTCGCGCAGGATGCCGGCAGTACACGTTATGACCTTGGACCGGCAGCCCTGAAGTTGGGGCTGGCGTCCTTGTCGCGCATTGACAGCGTCAAACTTGCGCGGCAGCGCATAGGCCCCCTGATGGAAGATATTGGCCAGACCCTGGCGCTTGCAGTGTGGGGCAACCAGGGACCGACGATGGTGCACTGGGAAGAGTCGCCTCAGGCCATCACCGTCAATCTGAGGCTGGGTGATGTGATGCCCTTGCTGTCGTCGGCGACGGGCCTGTGTTTTCTCGCTTACCTGAGCGCAAAACCCAGCGCTTCAAAAAACAGACTTGCGCTGCTGCTGAAGGATGAACTGGAAAGAAACGGCGGGGCCGGCCGTGACGACCTCCCCGCCAGCATGGCCGAGGTCAACGCGCGGCTTGAAGAGGTTCGCCAGCAAGGCATGGGTCGTGTCATCAACACCCTGATGCCGGGTGTCGCCGGTTTTTGTGCCCCTGTTTTTGATGCCGATGGTCACATGGTGCTGGGCATGGTCGCGCTGGGCTCTGTCGCCAGTTTTGATCCCGCATGGGATGGCGCAGTTGCCAGACCCCTGAAAGCAGCTGCGGTCCAACTCTCGTCTGACCTGGGCTACAGCGCACGATGACAGCCCATAGGACCTCGCCCTCACGGCGGCAACTGACACTGCTGGCGCTGGTTGTACTGGCTGCGCATGCGCTGCTGCTGCAGGCTTCGACCTTGCGGCTGGGATTGAATGCCGACCAGGGCAACAAGACCACCAAGGCGTTTACAACACGCAGCATAGCGCCCGCCCCCGTACCCGCGCCGGTGGTTGTGGCCGCCGCACCAGTGCCGCGCCCGGCTCCAAAAGTGCGCACAGAACCTGCGCCGCTCCCTGCCGAATCCACAGCCCCTGCTGAATCAACCCGTCCTGAGCCGCCGGTGGAAATTGCACAGAGCAGCCCGGCAGTTACCGAAACATTGCCGGTCGCCGCCGCACCAGTTGTCGCCCCAGTTGCCGCAGCATCCGCACCTGCTTCAGTGACACCTGCACTGCCAGGCGGTGGCCCTGCAACCACGCCTGTCACGGCTATTGCGCTGCCGGAGTCGGTGTTGCTGCAATACAAGATGACGGGCAACGCCAAAGGCATGAATTATTTTGCCGATGCGGAACTGGGCTGGAAAAACACGGGCGACCAATACAGCGCCTACATGTCGGTCAGTGCGATGTTTCTCGGCGCCCGGACCATGACGAGTGTCGGCAGTGTCGGTGCAACAGGCCTCGCGCCCTCACGTTTTTCAGACAAGTTCAGAAGCGAACAGGCCGCGCATTTCGAGGCCGACAAGGGCAAGATCACCTTCAGCGCCAACACGCCCCAGGCACCATGGGTTGAAGGCAGCCAGGACAGGGTGAGCGTATTCATGCAACTGGGCGGCATGCTGGCCGCCAAACCTGGCGACTTCCCTGTGGGCAGCGAGATCACGCTCTATACGGTGGGTCCCCGTGATGCCGACACCTGGACCTTTGTAGTCGAAAACCAGGAAACACTGCAACTGCCCCAGGGCGAGGTGAGCACACTGAAGGTGACCCGGAAACCCAAACGCGAGTTCGACCAGAAAGTGGAAATCTGGTACGCCCCGTCCCTGGGCTACCTGCCGGTACGCAACCGCATTACCCAGCAAAACGGGGACTACATTGACCAGCAGTTGTCCAGAATGATCAAGCCGTGAATACGGGGCTGAAACTGCGCATATTTGCACGCTGCAGGCAGCGATTTACCCGTCTTTACAGCCCAGACCTTGAACTTGGCACCATCGTTGCTATCTGACAGTAAAGGAACCCTGCCATGCAAATGCTTTACGACTCCGAGTCTTTTGTTGTGGTGCAGATTCATGCCAATGCACCGGAAGAATCGGCACCTGTCCCCAAGGTGCCCGAACTGGAACGGCACGGTTTTGAAATCGTGGACAAGCGCTCGGGCAAGGAGGTCTACCTTGATGGCTCCTGGGCAGAAATGTTCCAGCAACGCCTGAGTGCCTGGCAGCTCAACACGCCCACGCAACAGGAAATCGAAGATACCCTTGAAGGCTACAGCGGCCTGGCCAATACCCCCATCTCGCTGCACTGAGCACCGGGCGACAAGCATTCTGTGGCCTCGCGCCACAGCCGAATGCTCACTTTTCAATAGCATGTCACGCTAGTCCACATTGGTTTTCGAGCCTTTTTGGCAGTTAAAAAGTGGCATTTTTGACCGTGTTTCGCCGTATTTGGGGCTAACGGGCAGCCATAAGGTCGGTAGCGGAGAAAATGTTAATTTATAAGTTAACATTTTCTCCGATTGCATGATGGCCTGACTGGCAAAGGCTTAGTATTCCGGCATGCAAGACATTTCTCTTTTAACGCCGGCCAGCCTCTCCAGGCGAACCCTCCTTGTCGCGCCCTTTGTTTTATCCATGGCATTGGCTGGCTGTGCCAGCAAGCCAGAGCCGCCGGTCATCCGGCCACTGGATGCGGGTCTTGAAAGCTCTGTCGCCGCCAGGCTGGACCCCCTGCTTCCTGCAGATGTGCTGCTGCTGGGTGAGCAGCACGATGCCGCTGAACACCAGAAGCTGGGGCAGCAGGTGGTGGCCTTGCTGGCGCAACGCGGCCTGCTGGCAGGGCTGGCGCTCGAGATGGCGGACGCCGGCAACAGCACCGGCACGCTGCAGTCCAGTGCAACAGAGCAGCAGGTCCGGAACAACCTGAAATGGAATGACAAAGGTTGGCCATGGGCAGCCTATGGCCCTGCCGTGATGACGGCGGTGCGAGCCGGTGTCCCCGTAGTGGGCGCGAATCTGCCGAGGGCGCAAATGGCAGCCAGCATGGCAGACGTCAAACTCGACGGCCAACTGCCCGGCCCGGCACTCAAGGCACAGCAGCAGGCGATCCGTATCGGACACTGCAACCTGCTGCCTGAAAGCCAGATCACGCCGATGACACGCATACAGATTGGCAAGGACATCAGCATGGCCCACACGCTGGGCCAGATGGTGCTGCCAGGCAAGGTGGTGGTGCTGCTGTCGGGCAGCGGCCATGCGGATAAAAATCTGGGTGTGCCGCAACACCTGAAAGCCGATATCAAGGCGAAAGCCATCAGGCTCCGCGCAGGACCTGGCGGCGATGCGGACAAAGCTGAAGCATTTGATGCGGCCTGGCAGACGACGGCGCTGCCAGAGACCGATTACTGCGCGAAATTCAAGGCGCAGATGGGCGGCAAATAGCGCCAGCCATCAGGTATCTCGAAAACACGGCCCGGACGGAATTACCAGGCACCCGCGAAAGAGCCGCCATCCATCAGCAGGTTCTGGCCGTTGATGTAGCCCGCATGCGCGCTGCATAAAAAAGCGCAGGCCGCGCCGAATTCTTCCGGCCTGCCAAAGCGATGCGCCGGGTGTTTGGCCAGCCGCTTTTCCAGCAATTCTTCAACGGTCGTGTTGTCGCGTTTTGCCTGCGCAGCGAAGTTTCCCGCCAGCCGGTTGGTATCAAAAGGGCCGGGCAGAAGGTTGTTGATGGTGACATTGCGACCCACCGTGCTGCGTGCAAGGCCGGCCACAAAACCGGTCAGCCCGCTGCGTGCGCCGGTGCTCAGGCCCAGGCCATCGACGGGCGACTTCACCGAGCTCGATGTGATGTTGATGATGCGGCCAAAGCCGCGTGCCATCATGCCGTCCACTGTCTGTTTGATGATCTCTATCGGACTCAGCATGTTGGCATCCAGCGCTGCCAGCCAGGCATCGCGGTCCCAGTTGCGAAAATCCCCGGGTGCAGGCCCACCAGCATTGGTCACCACGATATCGAAGTCCGGGTGCGCATCAAAAATGCGGCGACGGCCTCCTTCAGTGGTGACATCTGCCGTGACCCACGAAACGGGTGCCTTCGAGACAGCAATCAGTCTGTCTGACGCAGCTTTCAGCGTAGCTTCGGTGCGCGCCGCGATCACCAGTTCGACGCCTTCTTTCGCAAGCGCCTCCGCACATGCAAACCCCAGGCCGGCGCTGGCACCGCAAACCAGCGCCTTGCGCCCGGCGATATCGAGATCCATTGCTACTTTGCCGTCAGCTGTTTCAGGGCCATGTTCTGCATGGTCTTGCGCAGGCGCGACAACCCGACGTCGTGTTCATACAGATGCTCGCGCTGGTTGGCATCGGGCTCCATGGTTTCCAGCATCACACGGTCCTGCTCCAGCACGACCCAGTGGCGCTGCTCGAGGCGGTTGCGGTACAGGAAGCGCCAGACATCACGCTGCCAGCCCGTGACCTTGCGGCAGCGCCAGAAGAACACGATGGACAGTTGCGGGCTCACTGGCGTGTAGCTGCCGATCACGGTAAAGCTGCCGCCGGGGCCGCCGGTCTTCGGGTAGGGAATAGCCAGCCGCATCCACTGCGTGCCGGTGTCGCCCCATTCCGTCCAGTCAAAGTTGACATCACGCTGGCCGTCTTTTTCAAACATGAAACCGGTATCGGTCTTGCGCAGCTTGAACTTGGCGCTGATGTCGCCTTCGCTCATGGAGTGCGACTGCTTGTGCACGAAGCTGCCGTGCATGGGGTCCATCACGTTGTCGGCCACATAACGGTAATCACCGCGCCACTCGACATAACAGAGGAAAGAACTCCACTCGGGGCTGCTGATTTCTTCCGGCAGGTTCAACGGTGGCGGTGTTTCAACATAGTCGCGGGCGTTGTAAATCCAGATTGACTCTGCCGCCTCCACCACATGGAAAGAACGCGTCGCGCGCGAGCCTTCCAGCGTGCAGCCAGGACTGGCCGGCACCTTGGTCACGGTACCGTCGCAGCGCACTTCAATGCCGTGGTAAGGGCAGGCCAGGCGGTCACCGAGGTTGACGCCCATGGACAGCGGTGCGCCCCGGTGCGGGCAGTGGTCTTCCAGCGCGTGTACCTTGCCATCGGCATCGCGCCAGACGGCGATCTTGTAGCCCAGGCGGCGCATCGACACCGGGCGCTCCTTGACGAAGTGAGACGGGCAGATCGGGTACCAGAGGTCATACAGGCCGCGTTCCAGCAGCTTGTCGACATCGGCCGCCGATGGCGTTGCGGGCCTGGGCGCTGCGGCGGCGGTAGCGGCCGTTGCGGCGGGTGGGGTTGCAGTAGCGGTGTTCATGTCACTCTCCCAAAGTCTTCATCACGGATTGAAACGACTCGGTGGTCCAGGGCTCGCCCTTCGGCCCCATGGGGCCGCCCATGTTCAGGTGCTGCACCAGCGCATCGAGTTCCCAGTGGCCGGCGGCGAACCCGCGCTCTATCGAGTCACCCAGCAAATCTTCATAGGTGGTCGGTGGCCGCTGGCGGGCCTGATGCGGCTCGAGGAAACGGTCCTGCAGCGCGTGGATGGGAATGCTGTTCATTGTCATGGTGAGGTTCTCCTGAAGCAGAAAATTACTCCGCAACGATGTTGCGGGTTTTGATAATTCGTGCCCATTGCGCGGTTTCAGTGCGCATGTAGGCTGCAAACTCGGCGGGTTTCATCAGTGTTTCAGTCAGGCCCTGGGCCTTCAGTTGTTCGCGCACCAAGGGCTGGCCCAGAAACTCGGCAGCATCTTTTGCCAGGCGCTCTGCCGTTGCCGCCGGCATGCCAGCAGGCGCCAACAGGCCATACCAGGATGTCACCACGACGCCGCTGATGCCCTGCTCTGCCAGCGTCGGGATCTCGGGCGCCGTGGCGCTACGTGCCGACTCCGTCAGGCCCAGCGCCACCAGCTTGCCGCTCCTGATATGGGCCAGCGTGCCCGGCAGGTTGCCGAACATCAGCGGCACCTGGCCGCCCAGCACATCATTGAGCGCAGGACCTGTACCCTTGTACGGCACATGCAGCAAATCCACATCGGCCTGTTGCTTGAACAGTTCGCCAGCCAGATGCAGTCCACTGCCTATGCCGGGCGACGCATAGGCCAGCTTGCCCGGCCTGGCTTTGGCCATCGCCACCAGCTCCCTTATGTTCTTCACACCCAGTGAAGGTGCAGCCACCAGCACGTTGGGTGCCCTGGCCAGCATGGTGACAGCCGAAAAATCACGTTCGATATTGAACGGGAAGTTCGGCATCAGCGTCGGGTTGATGGTCAGGTTGCCTGCAGGCACGACCAGCAATGTGTGACCATCGGGTTTTGCACGTTTGACCTTTTCAATGCCGATATTGCCTGCTGCACCTGCCAGGTTCTCGACCACGGCGCTTTGTTTGTAACGCTCCGTCAGGCCGGCAGCCAGGATGCGCGCCAGCGAATCGACAGGGCCTCCTGGCGGAAACGGCGCAATGATGCGAAAGCCTTCGCTGCCCAGCACCTGCGCGTGCACGCGTGCGCCCAGCGCGGCCAGGCCAGCGATGGACACAAGGGCGGCGCGGCGTTGCAGACTCATCGCTTTTCTGTCAAAAAACCGGTACCGACTTCAACCTTGGGCTGGCGGCGCGTGTTTCCATCAATGCCGCCATCAATGGCCCACTCGGCAAAAGCAGTCGGGCTGGGTGCGAACTCACGCGGCACCCACTTCTCGGTCAGGTGATCTTCGTCGGCGTTGTATTCGATCAGCCCTCCGCAGGGATTTTCAAAGTACCAGAAGATGGCGGACGAGATCGGGTGCTTGCCCGGACCCAACTGCGTCTTCCAGCCCTTGCGGCTCATGTTCATGCCGCCGCCAAAAACTTCGTGTATGTCGCGCACGGTAAACGCGACATGATTCAGTCCGCTCGGTTTGTTGGGCAGCTGCAGCAAAAAGATGTCATGGTGGCCGCCTATGGCGGAGCAGCGCATGAAGACGCCCCGGCCCGGATAACGGTCGGAGGTGGTAAAGCCCAGGCTGGCATAAAAAGCTTCGGCTTCGTCGATGCGGTCGGTGAACAGCACCACATGGCCAATCTCGACCGGCTGCGCCGTTTCGTAAATCGGCGATGGCTTGTCGATACGGCTGACATTGCCCCAGGCATTGGTGGCAATGCCGGTGACATCGACGGGACGCTTGGCGCTTTTCTGGAACACGATGCGCAGGCCATGGGGGTCCAGCGCCTGCACGGTGCCGTTGAGCGCACGTTTGTCTTCAAAGCCCTTGACGCCGACCAGGCCCGCTGCGATGGCTGCGAGGCGCGCATCGTCCTGCACACCCCAAACCACTTCGCGCAGCGTGGGGCCGGCCTCCATGGGCGGTGGCAGCGATGCGTCATCCGTGCGACGCACATAGACGAACGATCCGTTCAGTGTTTCCCAGGTCTGCAGTTCTTCCGACTGGCTGATTTTTTTCAGACCCCAGTCACCCAGAAAACGTGCAGCCTCATCCCACGCATCCGTGGAATAGGTAATGGCGTCGATACCTTCAATCATGTGTCAGCCCAATCTGTTGTTTGCGGACGCACATCACATCGTGGCCCACGGCATGGGGGCCTCGTTCGTGCCCCAGTAATAACTCTTTTGCGTCGTGTATTCAAGAATGCCAAGCCGGCCTTTTTCACGACCCGTACCGCTCATCTTCACGCCGCCGAACGGCGTGCTGGTGGAAAACACCTTGTAGGTGTTGACCCAGACCGTGCCGGTCTGCAGCGCGCGGCCCAGGCGCCAGACGGTCTTGTAGTCTTTGGTCCAGATGCCGGCTGCAAGGCCATAAACGTTGTCATTGCACTGCGCGATCAGGTCGGCCTCGTCGCTCCACGGCAGCATGGCCAGCACGGGGCCGAAGATTTCTTCCTGGCACATGCGTGCGCTGTTGGGCAGGCCTTCCATGACCGTCGGCGTGTAGTAGCTGCCCTTGTCAAAAGTAGTGCCCTGCGGACGCACACCGCCGAACAGCACCTTTGCGCCTTCGTCGATGCCGAGCTGTACATATTTTTCAACCGATGCGCGGTGGCTCTGGCTGACCAGCGGACCCATCTGCGTGGTCTCGCTGATCGGGTCGCCGACGCGCAGCGTCTTCACGCCCGCCAGCAGGCGCGACTTGAACTCGTCGTAAACGCTGGCATGGATGAAAGCGCGCGAACCCGCGATGCAGGATTCGCCGGAAGAACTGAAGATGCCGTACAGCACACCAGCCACGGCGTGGTCAAGGTCGGCGTCGGCGCAGACGATGGTTGGGGACTTGCCACCCAGCTCCAGCGAGGTGGGCATCAGCTTTTCGGCGCCTATGCGGGCAATGCCCATACCGACATTGGTGCCGCCCGTGAAGGCGATGCGTTTGATCAGCGGGTGCCGCACCAGCGCTTCACCGACGATGGAACCCTTGCCGGGCAACACGCTGATGATGCCGTCGGGCACCCCGGCTTTTTGCGCGATGTCAGCCAGTTCGATGGCCATGCGCGGCGTGATTTCGGCGGGCTTGAAAACAACCGCGCAACCGGCCGCCAAAGCGGGGGCCAGCTTTTGCGCCTCGCTTGCAATCGGCGAGTTCCATGGCGTGATCGCGCCCACCACACCCAGCGGCTCATGCACGCTCATGGTCACGTAGTCACCGCGCGCCGGGGTGATGGCGTCTTCGTGCGTTTCGCAGGCGGCTGCAAAGAACTGGAAGGTTCCGGCGGCGCTGGCTACCAGCGCGCGGGTTTCCTTGATGGGCTTGCCGTTGTCCAGGCGCTGCAGTTGGGCGAGGTCTTCTCCGCGCTCGCGGATGCCTGCAGCGATGCGATGCAGCATCGCTGCGCGCTCGTGAGGTTTCAGGTTCGCCCATTCAGGTTTCATCCGGGCTTTTTCTGCGGCCTGGACGGCTTCGTCGACATCTGCTGCCGTTGATGCATTGAGCGTCGCAACCGTGCTGCCGTCATGTGCGTAATCGGTGTTGTAGACAGGGCCGGACGCATCACGCCACTGGCCGGCGATCAGGGACTTCAGATGAGGTGTGGTCATTTCTTTACTTCTTATATCGTGAGGGCCGACGCGCGGTTATCAAGAAAGCGCAGTGCCGACAGCACGGTCAACGCCGATGTTTTGGGGTTTTCAGCCAGCGGCTTGCCGCGCATGCTGACCTGCATTTCACCGAACTCACCGCTGGCCAGGATTTCATGGATGTTCTCGGTCACGGCCGGGTCGGCAATCAGCCGCACACGCGTCGCATCCAGGCCCAGGCCCGCCAGCGACACGGTTGCTGCAACATTCGCGTTCTTCGGGTACAGGCTGGCCGCTTCGCGTGCCGAACCTTCAAAAATCACGGCCGCTTCCTTCAGCGAAGCGAGGTCCACCACTTTCTCTGCGGCAGAACCTTTCCATCCCAGCGGTGGCTTGCGACCGGTATAGGTGACGGTGTCAAGGCCTGCCTGCCGCGCAGCGCCAACCGCATCGATGCCGCCAATCGCACCGGCCAGCAGATGTACCTGCGTTTTGCCCTGGGTAGCGGCAGCCTCCAGCTTTTCCGGCAGGCCTTTTTCAGACAGTGCGCCAACCGACATCACCGCACACTCCACGCCCTTTTCCAGCGCACCCAGCACGTGCGCACCCAACGCCTCATGGCCAGCGCATTCCAGCGCGATTTTGGTGCCGGGCGGAACTTCAGCCACCGCCTTGATAGCCGCATTACCCAAAGCCGCCTGCACTTCGGCCACACGCTGCGGCCTGACAACGACATGCGTGATGTTCACCCGCGCGCTGCCCGCCAGCCGGCGGCAGATCGCCTGCCCGATGGCACCATAGCCGATGAGCACAACATCCAGCACGTTCAGTCTTTCTTCAGGATGGGACCGGCAAACTTGGCGGCAAACGGCCCCCAGGTTTTCATGTCGACTTCAACGACCACAGGGCCGGTGGCGGCAAAGGCCTTTTCAAGCACATCTTTGGTCTGCGATGGCTCGCCGAGCCGGAAATGGGTGACCTTCAGGCTGGCGCAGAACTGCGCAAAATCGGGCGTGTGCAGGTCGACATAGCAGTGACGGCTACCGTAGATGTCGTCCTGTATGTTCTTGATCACACCGTAGCAGCTGTCGTTCATCACCAGCATCACGATGTCGGCTTTTTCCTGGACCGCACAGGCCAGTTCACCGACGTTCAGCATGAAGCCGCCGTCGCCAATCAGTGCCACGGTCTTGCGTTTGAGCTGGTGTTCCTTGTCGCCGATGGAGGTACCAATCGCCATGGCCAGGCCCTGGCCGATGCCACCACCCAGCGCATGCACACCGGCGCGCGGGTGGTCCAGCATGGGTGCACGGTTGCCCCACATGCTGTTGGACAGCGTGATGTCGCGCACCCACCATAGATCCTTGCCGACCTGCGCTGCCAATCCGTTTTTCAGTACGGCATAGGCGCCCAGGGTGCCGTCGACCATTCCGGCAGCTTCGGCCCGTGCCTTCTTCACGTCACCAGCCAGCGCAGCATCGACTTTCATGCGGCCTTCGAGTTTGTCTGCCAGCGCATCCAGGGTTGCGAGCGCATCGCCCTGCACAAAATATTCACTGCTGTAGCCGCGGTTGTGCGCCAGGGCGTTGGCGTCAATACGGTATAGCGGGGGCAGTTTGAGTTTGTACCGCAGCGTTTCGTTGCTGCGCAGGCGGGAGCCGACGACCAGCATCGCATCGCAGGTCTTGTAAAGCTCTTCTGCAGGTTTTTGCAGGTTGTAGGAACCCAGGCTGGCCGGGTGGTCCTCAGCCAACACACCGCGGCCCTGCACCGAGGTCACCACGCCCCAACCCATCTTCACAAAGCGCTCAACAGCCGCACGCGCACCGCGCGCACCACCGCCGAGCCACAGCATTGGGCGTTTGGCGCCGGCCAGCCTGTCAGCCAGCGCGTCAATCTCGGAAGCTGAAGCCTGAACGGGTGAAAGTGGCAGCGGCGACAAATCAGCCGGCAAATCCAGCAGCGTGGCCTGTATGTCAATCGGTATCTCGATGCTCACCGGACCGCAGGGCGCGGTAAACGCCAGGCGGTGCGCTTCACGCAAGGTGGCCAGTGCGGTTTCGGGATTGCGGATGCGGAAAGCCGCCTTGCCGACCGCCTGCAGCATGGCCAGTTGTGCCGGTGCTTCATGGATAAAGCCCAGGTCGCGGTCCAGAAAGTCCGACTCGATCTGGCCGGTCAGGTGCAGCATGGGTGTGCCTGCAGTGAGCGCTTCAACCAGTGCGCCTGCAGCGTTTCCTGCGCCGGTACCGGTGCTGGTTACGCAGACACCCATCACGCCAGTCACACGTGCGTAGGCATCTGCCATATTGCAGGCGCCGGCCTCACCGCGAGCCGATACAAAGCGGATTTGCTGGCGCGTGTTGAAGGCGTCCAGTATGGGCATGTTGTGGATGGAGATCACGCCGAAGGCGGCCTTGACACCGCACTGCTCAAGGAAGCGGGCAGCCAGCTCGCCGACAGTAACGCGTGTCTTGCCGGATGTTGGTTTTGTAGTTGTCATGCGGCAATCTTTTCCTGTTGAATTTGTTGTGTGGCCCGGGCGCCGCGCTGCTGCTGCGGCAAGTGGCTCATGCGTTGCGTCAGTTGCGCGGCTGCCTCCATCACCTGGGGCACCAGCGTGTCTTTTTGTACCTGGTCCAGATGCTGGGCAGGCACGGTGATGCTGACAGCGGCCACCACTTCATGCACGTCGTTGAATACGGGCGCAGCAATCGTCGAAATGCCGGTTTCATAGCCGCCCTGGCTGATGCCGTAACCGTTGGTCCTGTCCGCTTCAATCAGTTTTTTCAACTCGCCCAGCGTGGTCGGCGTGCGCGGTGTGTACGCCGGCAACGGGCTTTCGGGGTAGAGCTCGGACAGCCCCGCCATGTTGAGGTCCGACAGCAGCAGGCGACCGAGCACGGTGGCGTGCGCAGGCAGGCGGGCACCCACCTGTATGGAGTGGAAAAGCGCATTGCGGCCTATCGATTTCGCGACAAACACTACTTCGCGGTTGTCGCGCACGACCAGGTGTGCGGAATAGCCGGAGAGGTCACGCAGCGCATCGATGACTGGCCGGCCGTGCTCTGTCAGTTCCATCGACGCGAGGTATTCAAAGCCCAGGCGCAGCACGCCTATGCTCAGCTTGTAGCTGGTGCTGTCGCCGACGCGCTCCACAAAACCGGCCTTTTCCAGCGTGTGCAGGATGCGAAAGACCGAAGCGCGCGGCAGGTCGAGCTGGCGTGCCAGGTCGGCACCGGTCAGTTCCGGCGTGTGGCGGCTGAACTGGCCCAGCAGTTCCAGCCCGCGTTGCAATGCAGGCACCACATAACGTTCGTCATTGTTGACGGAAGGAGTGCTCATGGGGTCGCCTTTTCGGATTGGTTCAACAAGCCCAGCAGTTCATTGACACCAGCGGCAGCGTCCAGCGCACAGGCGTGGCCCGCATCGCCCAGATCTATCCACGGGGTATTGGCGGCCGCTGCAACGACCTGGCAGCCGGCCATGGGCGTGATGGTGTCGGCCCGGCCGCTGGCCACCGAGATGGGGCAGTCGAGTTGGGCGATGTCGGCCAGCAAATCGCCACCGGCGAGCAGGTGCGATGCCTGTGTGTAGCCCGCCGGATGAACACTGGCCATGATGGATTGCACGTAGGCCACATGGGCCGCATCGGCATTGGGTGACAGCATGGCCGCGCCGCGCTTTTGCGCCATGCCGGCCACGCCCAGCGTATTCAGGTTAGCCAGGCGGTCATTGAGTTTTTTTGCGCGGTCTTCTTCACTGGCGCGTGCATAACCTTGCGCAGGCGCCAGCAGCACCAGCCGTTCCACCTGCCCGGGTCGCTGCAGAGCTGCACGGGCGGCCATCAATGCGCCCAGCGAATGTCCAACCAGGGTCACTGACTGCGTGATGCCCAGTTTGTCGAGCAACGCCCACAAGCGGCTCGCGTAGTCGCCGGCGTCCGGTTGTGCCGCGGAGACCGGGCTGCTCTGGCCATAACCTGGCGCTTCCCAGGCCAGCACACGCGCACCTTCAGTGCCTGATGCTGCCTCGAGCTGCATCAACCAGCTTCCCGAGCCTGAGCCTATGCCGTGCAGCAGCACATGCGTGACACCCTGTGCGTCGGGACCGGACTTGCGGAACTCGGCCTCGCCCCCGGGCGTGGTGACACGTGCAGGCGCGAAGCGCTGCAGGCGTTGCGCAAGGGATGGGTGCGTCGTCTCGTGGTTCATGTGCAGGGGCGAATCCGGTGCGGGCTTATTTCGCTGCGGCCATCATGTCGCGCTTGATTTTTGCCAGCGGACTGTCCGGCGGATAGGTCGGCGTGATGGGCTTGGGGGTGCCCAGCATCACGCACATCAGCGCGTCTTCATCGCCGATATTGCTTTCTTCGCGGTACACACCGGGCGGCACCGAAATCAGGTCACGCTCGCCAAGCACCGACTCCCAGCGCTGGCCGTCTTTCTCACAGACGATCTTCATCTTGCCGCGCATCACAAAAAATACCTCTTCCACGTCATAGTGGATGTGCGAGGGACCCACGTTGCCGGCGGGTATCACCATGGTCGAGAACGTGAAGTGGCCAGAAGGCACGGTGTTCGCATCTTTTGCGACACCAGTACCACCCGTACCGACGTAACGCATCTGCGCGCGGCGATAGGTCGGGTCGTAATCAGCCTGGAACTTCAGCGCGTCCCAGTCGTACTTGCGCGAACCGAAACGGGCGACGCGGCTTTCGAGCCAGTCCGCAAAACTCTGACCGTCAGCTGGCATCATGCCGCGCTGGATTTCCGCCTCTGGCGGGATGTTGGCGTCCATCAGGCCGCGCTCGTTGAAGACGGGTTGGTTGGCTGCTGCGCTCATATTCGATCTCCTTTAATGCGTTTCGGTTTATTCATCACTTCATGACGAAGCCGCCATTGACTGGCAGCACCTGGCCGGTGATATAGCCGCTGCCACGTGACAGCAGGAACATCGCGGCGGCCGTGAGGTCTTCGGGCATCTGGGCGCGCTCGATGGCGCGGCCATTGCGGTAGTGGTCGTGGCGTGCCTGGGGCACGTATTCGGTGGCTTCCACCAGCGTCAGGCCCGGGGCGATGGCATTGACCGTGATGCCTTGCGGCCCCATCTCGCGGGCCATCGAATGCGTCATCGCAACGATGGCACCCTTGCTGGCGACATAGGCCATCAGGTTGGGTGCGCCCCAGAGCGCGGTATCGGATGCCAGGTTGACGACGCGGCCGTAGCCCGATGCGGCGAGGTGGGGCTGCGCTGCCACCGTCGTGAGCCAGGTGCCCCGGACGTTGACGCTCATCACGCGGTCCCAGGTGTCCAGGGCAATGTCGGCCATGCCCTTGCCACCGGAGTTGGTGATGGCGCCGTTGTTGATCAGTCCGTCCAGGCCACCCATATGTTTGGCTGCGGCATCAACACCGGCCTTGATGGCAGAAGCATCTCCGAGGTCCATCGGCACATACAGGGCCTTGCTGCCCAGTTCTTTGGCCACTGCCTTACCACGCTCGTGCAGTACATCGCTGATGACAACACGCGCATCCGCTGCGACCAGCGCTCGCGCAAAGGCTTCGCCCAGGCCGCGCGCGCCGCCGGTGACCAGCACCTTGCGGCCGGTCAGCATGATTTCAGGTGCGGTGGTGGTCATGGTGTTCTTTTTGGTTGGTTCAGGCCGAACGGCGCTCGGAGCTGGGCAGGTAATGCAGCACGCGTTTCTCGGCGATCACCACGGCGTAGTACGCCACGATGCCGATGATGGTGAGCGCACCAATGACCACAAACACGGCAGCCGTGTTGCCCTGTCCTTCGAAGAAGACCAGCAAATAACCGAGGCCCATGTTGCCGCCCACCAGCTCGCCGACAACCACACCAATAACCGCCAGCGTGCTCGCAATGCGCAAGCCCGAGAAGAGCGCCGGCATCGTGGTCGGGTACTCGACATTGCGGAAGACCTGCAGGCGCGTGGCCGAGAAAGAACGCGCCAGGTTGATCATGTCCACATCCATCGTGCGCATCGCAGACAGCACGTTGATCAGCACCGGGAAGAAAACAATGAGCACCGCCACCAGTATCTTGGGATACATGGTGTAGCCCATCCACATCACAAACAGCGGGGCAAATGCCACCTTGGGTGCAATCTGCAGCGCGAGCAGGTAGGGCGATAGCACGGCTTCGACGCGTGGCGACAGACCCAGCGCATAGCCAATCAGCGCACCCAGCACCGAGCCAAGCACAAAACCGACCACCACCTCAGCGGCGGTGATGCCGGTATGCCAGAGCAGCCTTTCGGTGTTCCAGATATGGACGGCCTCTTTACAGACCTTGCTGAGATTCGGCAGGACAAAATCCGGGACGCCAAGCAGGCCCGGTCCCCACTCCCATGCCGCCAGGAAGACGACAAGGACAAGCAGGCTCCAGCTGGTGGTAACGAGGCGGGCGCGGTTGGCGGTCATTGAGGGCTACTTTTGTGAAATTACGTGCGTTCGCTTGTTGATTACTTGCCGACGAACTGGTTGGTGTACAGGTCTTTCAGCGCAGCCTCTTTCTGCACCACACCGTTGGTGACATAGAACTTCTGCAGTTCACCAAGGCGGGCTTCGTCCATCTGGCCGATCACCTTCTGGCCGGCATACACATACTTGTTGTACAGCTCAAAGTTGGCCTGTATGGTGGCTTCCTTGCCCTTGTACATCGGCACATGCTTCACGTACACGGCGGTTGCAGCCTTGGGGTCGGTCATGATGTCCTTCATGCCCTTGAGGGTGGCGCGTACCAGTTTCTGGATCAGCTGCGGGTTCTTCTGGATGGTTTCGTCAGACGCGAGAATGGCCTGGGCCATGCTCTTGAAGTAGACGTCTGCAGGCAGGATGTCGACCTTCGCGCCCGCCTCCATCGCACTGACGGTCCAGTCCGGGACACCCGCCATCGCCGCCGCTTTTTTGCTTGCAAACTGCTGCCAGACACCGGCAGGGCCAGCAGCCTGGATGTTGACGTCGTTCTTGGTCAGGCCAACCTTGCTCAGCATGCCCAGCAGCGCGTAGTAGGTGGTGTCGGTGTAGGAGATAACGGTAACCGTCTTGCCCTTCAGTTCACGCGGGCTCTCGATTTTTTCATCCTTGTGGCTGACCAGCTGTGTCAGCGAACCGCTGCCCAGCACGGCCACCGCCTTGACCGGGATGCCCTGCGCGCGCGCGATGATGGGGGTGTCGCCGATGGCGCCGCCAATCACCGCATTGCCTGCGCCGACCTGCTTGGCCACATCCACACCACCGCGGCCGCTGACGAATTCGACTTCAAGGCCTTCAGCAGCGTAGTAGCCCTTGGCCTGAGCCAGCATCCACGGACCGAAGGCAGGCAACGTGCCAGGTGCGGGCAGCAGGTAGGTCACCTTTTGCAGGTTTTGCGCCTGCGCATTGACGGAGGCAAACAGCGCGGTCGATGCCAGGATGGCCAGGCAGGTGCGGCGCATCAGGGGAAGGCTTTTGAAGGTCATGGAGTTTCTCCGGGGTGGTGGTTAGTTGGGATGAACTTGCAGGCTTGAATACAGAATCAGTGCACTTCGGTGCTGGCATCCAGCTTGAGCAGATCCATCAGCCGGGCGACATAGGGGCCGACTTCGGCCAGCTTGCGGCGAGCCATCGGATTCTGGCGCTCCGGCAGGTCAACAGGAATCTGCTCGACGATGGTGCCCGGGCGTTCGCTCATCACCAGGATGCGGTCAGACAGCGCCACCGCCTCGACCAGGTCGTGGGTAATGAACAGCACGGTTTTCTTCTGGTCATACACGGTGCGCGCCAGGTCCTGCTGCAGGATCATCTTGGTCTGCGCATCGAGCGCCGAGAAGGGCTCGTCCATCAGCAACACCAGCGGGTCTACCGCCAGCGTACGGGCCAGTGCAGCGCGCTGGCGCATGCCGCCCGACAGCTGGTGCGGATAGTTGTTGCCGAAGCCGCCGAGGTGGCATTGCGCCAGCAGCTTGTCCGATACCTTCCTGCGTTCGGCAGCCGGCGTGCCGCGCAACTCAAGGCCGAATTCGATGTTCTGCGAAATCGTCCGCCAGGGCATCAGCAGGTCTTTTTGCAGCATGAAGGAGACATGCGCATTCGGGCCTTCAACCAGCTGGCCCGCAACCTTGACCATGCCTGCGCTCGGTTTGGCCAGGCCAGAGCCCATGTTCAGCAGGGTGCTTTTGCCACAACCCGAAGGGCCGATGATGGAGACCACTTCGCCTGGGGCAATCGCAAAGTTGACGTCGCGTGCAGCCAGCACTTCTTTTGCATCGCCACGCGCCGGGAAACGTTTTTCAACGCCTATGAATTCAATGGCCGGGGTACCAGCGGCAATTGTGCTCATGCTGCAGCGCCTTCAGTGACGGGAAAGATGGGTATCTGTATCTGCACCTTGCCGCCTAGTACACGCACCGGATACTGGTGCAGGTCGCGCTGGCCGATCTCGACCAGGCATTTGCCGGTGGCGATGTCAAAACGCGCCGCATGCAGCGGGCATTCGATGGCGCCGTCTTCCTGGAAGCCCTGCGACAACAACGCGTAGGCGTGCGGGCAGATGTCCTCAAGCGCATGAACTTCGTCGTTCAACAGAAACAGGCCAACCTTCTTGCCCTCGACATCGACCCCGACCGGGAAGTCCGGGTCCAGCTGGTCGCGCGAGGCAACCTCATGCCATGGAAGATCCTGATCGCCGGTAGGAGTGCTCATGCTGTTCTCTCGAAAAGTTGGCTGGTTGTCTTTCTTTAGTTGTTTTACTAAAGAAACAGTGATTCACTAAAGATTCATTGTTTTCCTGTGCCGGTTTGGTGTCAATCAATACCCAACTAACGTAGTAGGAATAGAGGATCGCGCGCCATGCAGCGCATTTCCGGACGGTTTGGCGGCCTCCAAGGCGGCAAAGTGACAGCGCCGGTGCCTCAGCTGTGTTTGCGGATCGCGTCGCCAAGAACATTGACGATGCGGTCTATCTGCCCCTTGTCGACGATGTAGGGCGGGCAGACCACGATGTTCTCGCCGGCCGGGCGCAACAGCACGCCGTGATGGAAACACTCGATAAAGATGTCATAGGCCCGCTTGCCCGGTGAACCGGCAATCGGCGAAAGTTCTACCGCCGCAGCCAGCCCCAGCGCACGCAGGCCGACCACGTTGGGCAAACCCTTCAGACCGCTGTGCATCGCATCCCCCAGCACCTTGCCCATCTGGCCGGCACGCTCGAACAACTGCTCGTCCTTCATCAGTCCCAGGGTAGCGATGGCCGCCGCGCAGGCCACCGGATGGCCTGAATAGGTATAGCCGTGGAAGAACTCGATCGCATGCTCGGGTGCGCCGGCATTGGCCTGCATCATGGCGTCGTAGATGCGGCCTGAGCAGACCACACCGCCCAGCGGTATCACGCCATTGGTCACACACTTGGCAAAGGTCAGCATGTCCGGCACCACACCGTAATAGTCGGCGCCAAAGCCGGTACCCAGCCTGCCGAAGCCAGTGATGACCTCGTCGAATATCAGCAGGATGCCGTGCTTGTCGCATATCTCGCGTAGCCGCTTCAGGTAGCCTTTGGGCGGCAGGTACCAGCCCGCACTGCCGGCCACCGGTTCAACGATCACGGCGGCAATGTTGCTGGCGTCATGCAGCGGCAGGATGCGCTGCTCCAGTTCCAGCAGGATGTCGTCGTCCCACTCTGGTTCGGCGCCATTGATATAGGCATGCCTGACCGGGTCGTGGATAAAACGCAGGTGGTCCACACGCGGCAGCAGCGCGCCGCCAAACACCTTGCGGTTGGCCGGAATGCCGCCCACGCTCATACCGCCAAAACCAACGCCGTGATACCCACGCTCGCGGCCGATAAAGACGTTGCGGTGCCCTTCGCCGCGAGCCCGGTGGTAAGCCAGCGCCAGCTTCAGCGCGGTGTCTGCCGCCTCGGAGCCGGAGTTGCAGAACAGCACCTTGTCGAGGTCGCCAGGCGCCATCGCCGCAATCATCTCCGCCGCCCTGAAGGCCTGGTCGTTGCCCGCCTGGAAGGCGGTCGCGTAGTCCAGCGTGTCCAGCTGCTTTTTGATCGCCTCGTTGATCGGCTTTCGGTTGTGGCCCGCGCCCACGCACCACAGGCTGGAGATGCCATCCAGCACCTGCTTGCCTTCATGCGTGGTGAAGTGCATGCCTTCGGCGGCCACAAACACCCTCGGATCGTTTTTGAATGTGCGGTTGGGCGTGAACGGGAGCCACTGGTGCTCCATATTGAAGGTCGGGGTCGGCATGGCTGTCTCCTGCTTGCGAATTCTTCATTCTGGCACCGTGGCGGAGACTGTCTACCTGCTGCGGCAAAGCCCCGCGCCACCTGCGACAATTAGGAGCTTCCGGGTGCTTTTCAGAAATTCAGATTTTCGGGATGAAGTGCGAGGCGCCCGGAGCGCAGGACACCGGAATGCACTTGGGTGCATGAGGATTCCGAGCACCGCGCAACGAAGCAATTCGCCCGAAAAATGAATTTATAAAAGTGCCTTAATGAATCACGCTTTCATCCTCACCCTGTCCTGCCCGGACCGCCTGGGCATTGTTCACGCCGTCTCCGGCTTCCTGCTTGAAAACGGCGGCAACATCGAAGAAGCCGCGCAGTACAACGACCCCGATACCGGCCTGTTTTTCATGCGTGTGCAGTTTGGCTGCGACAAGCTGCCGTTTGAAGAGATCAAAACCAAACTGGCGACGTTTGCCGTGCCCTTCCAGATGGACTGGAAACTGCACTCGACCGAATCGGCGATGCGCACCGTCATCATGGTCAGCCGCGATGGCCACTGCCTGAACGATTTGATGTTCCGCGCCAAGTCCGGCCTGCTGCCTGTCGATGTGCGCGCCATCATCAGCAACCACCGCGACTTCTACCAGCTGGCTGCCAGCTACAACGTGCCCTTCCACCACATCCCGGTGACGGCAGACACCAAGGCGCAGGCCGAGGCAAAGCAGCTGGAGATCATCGAGTCCGAAGGCGCAGAACTCGTGGTGCTGGCCCGCTACATGCAAGTGCTGTCCAATGACCTGTGCAAAAAACTGGCCGGCCGCGCCATCAATATCCACCACAGCATGCTGCCCAGCTTCAAGGGTGCCAAGCCTTACTACCAGGCTCATGACCGCGGCGTGAAAGTGATTGGCGCCACAGCCCACTATGTGACGGCCGACCTCGACGAAGGCCCCATCATCGAACAGGACGTGACCCGTGTCGACCACAAGGACACGGTAGAAAACCTGACCGCCCGCGGCAAGGACACCGAAAGCCGCGTGCTGGCCCGCGCCGTGAAATGGCACAGCGAGCACCGCGTGCTGCTCAACGGGCACAAGACCGTTATTTTTAAATAATCATGGCAACGACGGCGGGGCGAATTCCGCCGATTCAATGCCTGCTCACTTTTGAAGCGCTGGCCAGATTGCGCAGCGTCACGCAGGCCGCAGAAGAGTTGTGCGTCACACCCAGCGCGGTCAGCCACCGCGTCAAGCAGCTTGAACAGATCATTGGTACCAAGCTGTTTGGCCGCGCCGATTTTTCACTGACGACCGAAGGCAGCGAATACCTGGCCCATGTGCGTGAGGGATTGACCACACTGCAGAAATTTCCCGGTGCCGCAGGCCAGAGCGGCAGCCCCGGCAAACGCAAGCTGCGTCTGGCCGTGACACCGACATTCGCGCGCTCGCTGCTGATCCCGCGCCTGCGGCAGTTCACCGAGGCCTATCCAGAGATCGACGTGACTCTTGGGGTGTCCATTCCATTGCTCGATGTGGTGGCCGAAGATGCCGACCTGATCGTGCGCTTCGGCACCGGCCGCTATGCCGACCTGGAACATGTCTGTCTCACCAAAGACGATGTGACGCCACTGGCCTCGCCTTCATTTGTGCGCGAGCACGGACCCTTCGAGACTGCAGCAGACCTGGAAGGCGAAAGCCTGCTGCGTTCGCCACTGGAACCCTGGCGCACCTGGTTCGCCGCCAGCCAGCTCGACTGGGCGGAACCTGCCGACGGCTCGCAGTTCAACGACATCGGCTTGATGTGCGATGCGGCGGCAGCCGGCATGGGTATCGCCCTTGTGCGCCTCAAGCTCGGCGCACCCTGGCTTGAAAACGGGTCACTGGTCCGGCTCGGGAACAGCGAAGCTTTTACCCGGAGTGTGCCCAGTCCGCATGCGCATTACCTTTGCTGGCGGACGGGGACCATGGATCGATGGGAATGTGCGGCTTTTGGGGATTGGCTTCGGAAGAGTCTTGGCTAGCTGCCCGCTGGTTTGAGGTTTTTGCCCTTCACTACCAGGCCGGGGGTAGCCCGGCTCGGTCGTGAAGGGCAAAACACCAAACCCGCTAATCCCGCATTCCCAAAATAGTCCGATCATGCAAGCGCACCAGCACCACAACCCCCACCACCGCCCCGATCAGCGCAAAGAACATATCTGATTGCGTATCCCAGACGTCGCCCTGCGTCCCCAGAAAGTCTGTGGCGCCGCTACCGGCGAGCAGTGCGGTCCACCACTCGATAAGTTCATAGACGGCGCTGATCGCCATCGCCACGCAGGCCGACAGGAAAGCGGCCATTGGTTTGCTCGTCAAATAGGCGCACCTCAGCAGGATCTCGCGCGCCACCATCGCCGGTACCAGCCCCTGCATGAAGTGGCCCAGCTTGTCATACGGGTTACGTCCCAGTTGCAGCAGGTCCTGCATCCAGAAACCCAGCGGCACGCGCGCGTAGGTGTAGGCACCGCCGACGATCAGCACCACTGCGTGCAAGGCAATCAGTACATAAAGCAGGGTGGTGAGCGGAAACCGCTTGCGTGTGAAGAACAGCAGCGGCGCTGCGATGACGGCGGGGGCTACTTCCAGCACCCAGGTGCCGCGCTCGTGGGGTGCAATGCCTGACCACACCAACACCGCCAGCACCAGCAGGCCAAGCACGATCACCAGGCGCGGGTGGCGAATACTGGCACTCATACTGCCCCCCTATTTGAAGAAAGCCAGCAACGCATCGGCCGTTACCTGCGGCTGTTCTTCGGGGATGAAGTGGCCGCTGGCTACGGCATGGCCGCTGACCACACCGCTGCATTGCGACTGCCACAGGGCCATCGGGTCGAACAGGCGATTGACCACGCCCCGCTCACCCCACAGCACCAGCATGTCGCACATCACCTTGTCGCCGCGCGCCCGGCTGTCACGGTCGTGCTCGAGGTCTATGCCGGCGGCGGCGCGGTAGTCTTCGCAGGCGGCGTGCAGTGCTTCTGCATTGCAAAAGCAGCGTTCATATTCGGCCAGCGCTTCGGCCTCTATGTACGACAGGCCATCGCTGCCCCAGCCACCCAGCTTGGCATGAAGATAGGCGCGTGCAGTCTCGGGATGGTTGGCGCCCATCATGATCTCGGGCAGCGGCGAGGGCTGCAACATGTGGAACCAGTGGTAGTAGGCGCGTGCAAACTGCATGTAGGGCGCCGTCATGGTGGTGCCGTCGTACATGTCGAGTGTGGGTGCGATGTCGAGCACGCAGAGTCTGGTCACACGCGCCGCATGGTCCAGAGCCAGCCGGTGCGCCACGCGCCCGCCGCGATCATGGCCGCACAGGTAAAAGCGGTCGATGCCCAGCGCATCCATCAGCGCCACCATGTCGTGCGCCATATTGCGTTTGCTGTAGTTGCTGTGGTCGGGCAGGCCTGCGGTTTTCGACGAGTCACCGTAGCCGCGCAGGTCAGGCATGACCAGGAAATAGTCTTTTGCCAGCCGCTGTGCCACGCGGTGCCACATCACGTGTGATTCCGGGAAGCCGTGCAGAAGCAGCAAGGCCGGGCGAACGGTATCGCCGGGAATCACTCTGGAAAAACGCGCCGCTATCGATGTGCCGTTGACTTCAAGGCTGCGTGATTCAAAACCTTCAAACCAGCTCATGACGGCAACTCCTTGATAGATGACCCTGCTCAGGCGGGGCGCGAGGCCAGGTATTTTTTCAGGTTGCCGGCCGCTTGCGCCTTGACCTTGTTGTGCAGGAAAGGCGTCCAGCCCAGCAGCAGGCCGGGCGCGCCCAGTGCCTGGCGTGACCAGGTCCAGAAATCAAAGCTGTCCTTGTGGCGGGTAATCAGGCCCTGCTCGTTGAAAGCAAACACGCCATCGATCACGTTATGCACCATGCGGCCGGTGGCGCTGAAGCGGTAGTCGGCTTCCCAGTGCGACTTGCCGCTGGTGGCGTCGGCTTCGATGCCGCTCCACTTGAGCTTCCAGACATCGGCGCCTTTGGCCTTGGTGGCATCGGCCAGCATGCGCCACATGCCGGTGACCTCGCGGTGGCCGCTCAATGAAAAAACCGCATCTTCAAAAACTGCATCGGGCGCGTAACAGGCCGCCATGGTCTCGGCGTCAAGACGGGCGAATGCCGAGTAGAAGTTTTCAAGGGTGGCCTGGTTGGGGTGCATAAAACATCTGCTCCTGTGGCGGGCCTGCTGTTAAAGAGCAAGAAGCTGCAAGCCGCGCGGCCCCCACTCTACACCGCCTGCAACAGCATCCAGCAGCATCCAGCCGCTTGCACTGTCGCCCGTTCAGGCAGCGCTGGTCAGCTTCAGGCCCAGGATGCCGGCAACAATCAGGCCGACACAGGCCAGCCGCGCCGCAGTAGCCGGCTCGGAGAACAGCACGATGCCCAGGATCACGGTGCCGACCGCGCCAATGCCGGTCCACACGGCGTAGGCTGTGCCGACGGGCAGGGTGCGCATCGCAAAACCCAGCAACACCACACTCAGGCCCATGGCGGCCAGGGTGCCGACGCTGGGCCACAGCTTCGTAAAACCTTCGGTGTATTTCAGGCCAATGGCCCAGGCAATTTCAAACAGGCCGGCGATAAAAAGGACAAACCACGACATCGAATGCTCCAGATGAAAACAGGCGTCCATTTGACCGCAGAGCGCCTGCTTTGGCTGCTGTGGCGCAGCAACCACCCAGGCGCACCGGGGCTTTGCAGGAAGCGTCACGCTCCAGGCGCATGCTGCAGAAAAATTTTCATTGCTACGTTTTTAATAGCATGTTGCGCTAGTCCAGATTGACTTCGGGCACTTTTAATAGTCAAAAAAGCCCTTTTTTAAGGCATCTTTGGCCGTTTTTGGTGCCTGAAAGCCTTCCCTGGCTATCCAGCAGCCTTTAATGTAAAGTGTACTTTACATACCGACAAATGCAGAGGAAACAAGTGATGCGCAGCAGGCCCATTGAAATGCCGATATCCTCCAGTGTCCGTGAAGCATTGCCGGCTTCAGGCGCAGCGCGTGCATCAAGCGTTTGAAGAACAGAAAAGGAGACAACATGCAGATCATCGGCCGCCTGAATTCAATCAATGTGCAGAAGGTGATCTGGTGCCTGGCGGAGCTGGGCAAGGTGGAAGGCACGGACTATGAACGTGTCGATGCCGGCCTTGAACACGGCATCAACAACACGGCGGACTACCTGCAGATGAACCCGACCGGCCTGGTGCCGACTCTGGTTGACGGGGATTTTGTGCTCTGGGAATCGAATGCCATCGTGCGCTACCTCGCCGCCAGCATGGGTGCTGGCAGCGGCCTGATGCCGCAAGACCTGAAAGTGCGCGCCGACAGCGACCGCTGGATGGACTGGACGCTGGCCACCCTCTGGCCGCCGGTGCGCACAGCATTCATAGGCATGAACCGCACACCGGAAGACAAACGCAACATGACGGCCATCAAGGCGGCCTACGATGACGCGACGCAGCAGATCAGGGGGCTGGACAACGTGCTGCTGGAGCAGCCCTACTGCGCCGGCCAAACCTTCACAATGGGCGACATACCTACCGGTCTGACGGTCTACCGCTGGATGATTCTGGCAAAACGTTTCCCTGAGCAGATGGGCACACCGCCGGCTTATCAAGGTGTGGCCCAATGGCTGGAGCGCCTGGGCAGCCGCCCGGCTTTCAAGTCTGTCCCCGCACAATAAAAAACCCTGCAGACCACCGACCAACATCACGAACATGATTCACCTTCACACCTGGAACACCCCCAACGGCCGCAAGATCAGCGTGGCGCTGGAAGAAATGCAACTGCCTTATGTCGTGCACCCGGTGGACATCCAGAAGGACGAGCAGTTCAAGCCGGATTTTCTGGCCATCAGCCCCAACAACAAGATACCGGCCATCGTCGACGATGAGGGTCCGGGCGGCAAACCGCTCAGTGTTTTTGAATCCGGTGCCATCCTGATTTATCTCGGCGAAAAGTCCGGCAGGTTCTGGCCCCAGTCACTCGCAGACAGAACAAACGTGTTGCAGTGGCTGATGTTCCAGGTCGGTGGCTTTGGCCCGATGCCTGGGCAGGTCCATCACTTCGCAGCACTGAAGGACGAGACCAGCCGCAGCTACGGCATGGAACGCTTCTCGAAAGAAACCCGCCGCCTGTATGGCGTGATGGACAGGCAGTTGCAGAAGTCGCAGTTTTTTGCCGGTGACCTGTCGATTGCCGACTTCGCCATCCTCGGCTGGGCATGGCGGCATGAACGGCACCAGGTCAGCCTCGATGACTTTCCGTCAGTCAAACGCTGGTACGAAGAACTGATGGCAAGGCCCGGCGTCAGCAGGGGTTTTGAGGTCAAGCTCGGCTAGCCCCTGCCAGCTAGCAGGATAACCCGCTAACCGGCCAGAGCCAGCAGCTGGCTCAGGGCATGCTGCACCGTGGCCTCACGCACAGCACTGCGGTCGCCTGCAAACAGCAGGCGCTCCGAAGTGACTGCGCCACCCACTGACCAGCCAAACCAGACAGTGCCCACCGGCTTGTCACGGCTTCCGCCCGTGGGGCCGGCAACGCCGGTGACGGCTACGGCTAACTGGGCTTTTGAACGTGCGATGGCGCCCTGTACCATCGCACGCACAACTTCTTCGCTGACCGCACCGTGCCGGTTGATGAGTGCCGCATCGACGCCCAGCAATTCGGTCTTCGCATCATTTGAGTAGGTGACAAAACCGCGTTCAAACCAGGCACTGGAGCCAGCAAGGTCTGTGCAGGCGGCGGAAATCAAACCACCGGTACAGCTTTCCGCCGTAGCCAGCAGCTGCTTTTCTTTTATCAGGCGCTCAGCCAGCGCAATGACCAACGATGAAATGGCAGCGTTCATACAAACCTCCAGGCGGCCATGACCAGCAGCGTGCAAAAGGCTGCAGCAAAGTCGTCGAGCATGATGCAGAAGCCGCCGCGCCAGCCAAAACCCTTGAAGGTTTTGTCGGCCCATGCCATGGGGCCGAACTTCACCGCGTCAAAAAACCGGAACAGCACAAAGGCGGCGAGCTGGCCATAAAAATCCGTGGGCATCACAAGCCACAGCACCAGCCAGAATGCGACCACCTCGTCCCACACAATGCTGCCCGGGTCTGCGATGCGCATGTTTTTGGCGGCAGTTGTGCAAGCCCACCAGCCGACCAGCGTTGATGCGGCAATCAGCCAGCCGATGTACCCTGGTGGCAACCAGTTTTGCAACAGCAAATATGCCAGCCATGCCCACAGCGTACCGGCTGTACCGGGGGCGACCGGACTGAGGCCGGCGCCGAAACCCAATGCAATGAAGTTGGCGGGGTGTGACAGCAGGAATTTCGAATTGGGCTTGCCCGGCAGGCTGGCAGTGGCTTGTTCAGCAGGCGTGTTCTGCGGAGTCAGCGCTTCAGGGATGGGTTCGGAATCGTTCATGGCGGCTTTGTAAAGGACGATTCTGTCACAGCGTGGTCTACGGTTATTGGCGAGAATGCCAGCTTGACCGAATGAAACCCATGCAAAAACCAAAGTTGTTGATCGCTGTTTTCAGCGTGGCATTGCTGCTGGCCGGATGCGCTGCACCGCTGGCGCCTGGCGCGACCCGTGAGGAGGCGCTTGCGCGTTACGGCAATCCATCAGCTGTGGTGCCGCTGCCCGCCGGCACACGCCTTCAATATTCGGGCCAGCCGTCGTCACAAAGTGCGGTAATGGTGGACCTGGATGCCGCCGGGCGTGTGGTGTCGGTGCGCGAGGTGATGAACACGCAGGGCTTTGCGCGTATCGCCATCAACCAGTCGACACGGGCTGACGTGGTGCGTGAACTGGGCCGCCCCGCAGTGGTCGACCATGTCGCCTCATGGGATGGCGACATCATGAACTACCGCTGGCGCGATGGTGGTTTCGACATGCTTTTCTGGGTTTACCTGGACAAGGCCGGTATCGTGCGCCGCACCGGCCAGGGCATGGAGATCAGGAGCAAGGGCCTCGACGACTAGGGCGCAGCCACTCAGCCGGCGTTTTTGAGCTTCAGCGCTGCTTCGTACAGGTCATTGCGCGGCGCACCAGTGATGTCGGCGGCCAGCTTGACCGCTGTTTTGAGCGGCAGTTGCTCAAGCAGCAGGCGAAGGACGCGGCCACCATCGTCCTGCGGCGCCGCTTGCGGTGCAGGATGGAGCACCAGTGCGAACTCACCGCGTGTACGCTGCGCACTGCCAGCCAGCCAGGCCGGAAACTGGTCTGCGGCCACGGTGGCGATCTCCTCAAACTGCTTGGTCAGCTCGCGGCCAATCGTGATCAGCCGCCCGCCCAGCAGCGCCATCGCCTGCGCCAGCGCCTCGATACGATGCGGCGCTTCAAGAATCACAACGGCGCGGACTTCGGATTGAAGTGCCACCACGGCCTGGTCACGCTCACCGGCCTTGCTGGGCAGGAAACCAGCAAAGACAAAACCCGTGTCGCCGGAGATGCCGGCAACGCTCAGGGCGGTCGTCACACTGCTGGCCCCCGGCAGGGGCATCACGGCCAGGCCAGCCTTGCGCACTGCAGCCACCAGCCTTGCGCCCGGGTCACTGACGGCAGGTGTCCCGGCATCGCTGACATAAGCTACGCGCTCACCGCGCTGCAACCTTTCGATCACACCGACAGCGGCTTCCAGTTCGTTGTGTTCATGCACCGCGAGCAGTTGTTTGTCGATACCGTATTGGCGCAACAGACCTTGGGTGTGGCGCGTGTCTTCACAGGCGATGACATTGGCGAGTTGCAGCAGGTGCAGTGCGCGCAGGCTGATGTCGGCCAGGTTGCCTATGGGCGTGGCCACCACATACAGCATTCCTTCCGGATAATGCTGCATGCCGGCAGCGGCTTTAGCTGCGCCAAGAGCCAGGTCGAAAGAAGCGTTCAATGTGGTTTTCCCGAAAACAAATTGCAAAGCCGGGCGAGGACAAGCTGGCTGGGCCAAAACAGGTTACCACCAAGCGACTGGGGGATGAAGCCGAGGCTGCCGCACTGGCGCACCTGCAAAAAGCGGGGCTCAAGCTGGTGGAGCGCAATTATCGGACACCGGGCCGCGGCGGCGGCGAGATAGACCTCGTCATGCGCGAGCCGGACGGCACGCTGGTATTTGTAGAGGTCAGGCGGCGCTCGGGTCAATCACACGGCGGTGCGGCAGCCAGCATTGGCACCATCAAACAGCAGCGCATCATTTTTGCTGCGCGTAGTTACCTGACGCGGCTCGGTTCTCCGCCTCCCTGCCGCTTCGACGTGGTGCTGGTAGAGGGCAAAGCCATCGAATGGCTGCGTGCAGCTTTTGATGCATCCTGAACCCGGAGCAGCCCGCGTGTAAGCATATGTCAGGGCAAGGCCCGGTGACACGAACGGTGAATTTTCACCCGCTATCATTGCTGCATGCTCGAACAACGTATTGAACAGCACTTCATAGACAGCGCCGACCTGAAGTACCAGGCGGCCCAGGTTCTGTCCAAACCCATAGTGGCGGCCGTGCAGGCCATTCTTGCCAGCGTCACCAGTGGCGGAAAAGTACTCGCCTGCGGCAACGGGGGCTCTGCCGCCGATGCCCAGCATTTCGCAGCCGAATTTGTCGGTCGTTATGAACGCGAACGGCCTGAGCTGGCCGCGATTGCACTGACGGTGGACACCTCCATCATCACGGCAATTGCCAATGACTACGATTTCAATGTGATTTTTTCCAAACAGGTGCGCGCACTTGGCGGTGCCGGCGATGTGCTGCTGGCGATGAGTACCAGCGGCAACTCGGCCAACGTGCTGGCCGCAATTGAAGCGGCCCACGAGCGCGAGATGACGGTCGTCGCGCTGACAGGCCGCAGCGGCGGAAAAATCGCGAACGTACTGAGGGAAACAGATGTGCACATCTGTGTGCCACATGAACGCACTGCCCGCATCCAGGAGGTGCACCTTCTTGTCCTGCACTGTATTTGCGACGGTGTGGACGCCCAGTTACTTGGTGATCAGGAGTCTTCTACATGAAACTTGTTGTGATGAAACGATTGGCCCTGGCGACCGCTGCTGCGGCGCTTCTCTCTGGCGCGCTGACGGCCTGTGTGCCGCTGGTGCTGGGCGGTGCGGCTGCCGGCGGCACGCTGGTTGCGACCGACCGACGGACCTCAGGCGCGCAGCTGGAAGACGAAGGGATCGAACTGCGCGCATCAAGCCGGCTGCGCACTGCGCTGGGCGATCGTGCACATGTGAACCTGACCAGCTACAACCGCCAGGTGCTGCTGACCGGCGAAGTGCCAACCGCACAGGACAAACAACTTGTGGAGCAGATCGTCTCGCGGGTTGAAAACGTATCGTCGGTTGTCAATGACCTGGCCGTGATGGGCAATGCCTCGCTGACGCAACGCTCTTCGGACACCCTGGTCACCGGCCGCGTCAAGGCCATGCTGATCGATGCACCCGACCTGTTCGCCAACTCTTTCAAGGTCGTGACAGAACGCGGTACGACCTACCTGATGGGCCGCGTCACCCAGCGTGAAGCCGACCGGGCAACATCCGTGGTCCGCTCGACACCGGGCGTACAAAAAGTTGTCCGTATCCTGGAAATCATCAGCGAAGAAGAACTCGCACGCCTGATGCCAGAACCCGCCAAACCACCTCCACCGGGCGCGAAGCCCCAGTCGAACTAGAGCCCCACGTTCGCTCACTTCATGTAGCTCTCTGCCCCCGAGGGGGCCAAATTTTCCTTGGGGCGGCCCTGCGGAAAATTCCCCCCGCATCCTCTCCGACTTTCGGGATTTCCGGCGCTGCTACTTGAGTCTTTTGATGAGACTGGAAGTATCCCAGCGCTGGCCACCCATGGCCTGCACATCTGCATAAAACTGGTCCACAAGCGCGGTGACCGGCAGGCGGGCACCGTTGCGTTTGGCCTCATCCAGCACCAGCCCCAGATCCTTGCGCATCCAGTCGACCGCAAAACCAAAATCAAACTTGTCGGCCACCATAGTCTTGCCACGGTTGTCGAGTTGCCAGCTTTGCGCCGCGCCCTTGCCGATCACATCAAGCACCTGGCTCACATCCAGCCCGGCCTTCTGGCCAAAGGCAACCGCCTCACTCAGCCCCTGCACCAGCCCGGCAATGCAGATCTGGTTGACCATCTTGGTCAGCTGGCCTGCGCCGCTTTCGCCCATCAGCGTGAAGGCTTTCGAAAACGCCATGCCAACCAGCCTGGCCGCATCAAAAGCAGCGGCGTCACCGCCGCACATTACCGTCAGGGCGCCATTTTGCGCACCAGCCTGGCCGCCTGACACGGGCGCATCGACAAATTGGAGACCTGCTTTTCTGGCGGCAGCATAGAGTTCTCTGGCCACATCAGCGGATGCTGTCGTGTGGTCCACAAAAATGGCACCGGCCTTCATGCCAGCGAAGGCGCCGTCAGCGCCCAGAACCACACTGCGCAGATCATCATCATTGCCCACGCAGCAGAAAACGATGTCTGCATCGGCAACTGCATCCTTGGGCGTCAGTCCATGCCCGGAGCCCTTGAACTCATCACAGAAAGCCTTTGATTTGGCAGCCGTCCGGTTGTAGACACTGACAGCATGACCAGCCAGTGCCAGATGGCCGGCCATCGGGTAACCCATCACCCCCAAGCCGAGGAATGCGACTTTGTGGGCAGTTGCGGGTTCATAGGTTTTGGGATTGGTGCTGGACATGATGGCTCCTGTGGGTCGGATGGGGTTGTGGTGGCTTGTACGGGTGCTGAACGGAAAACGGGCAGCTCACGCTGCCCGCCGAAACACTCTTGCTGAATAGCGCTCTAAACGATGGCAAAACCTTCGGTCCCAGCAGCCAGGTCCAGCGACTTGGCGCGCTGCGAATTCAGTTTGATCTGGAGCCGCAAATCATTGACGGAGTCGGCATTGCGAAGCGCGTCTTCGTAAGTGATCGCATTGGTTTCGAACGCATCGAACAGCGCCTGGTCGAAGGTCTGCATACCCAGGTTGCGGCTTTTTTTCATGATCTCCTTGATCTCGGAGACTTCGCCCTTGAAGATGAGGTCCGAGATCAACGGCGTGTTCAGCATGATCTCGACCACGGCCGCACGGCCCTTGCCGTCCTGCTTGGGCACCAGGCGTTGCGACACCATCGCCTTCAGGTTGAGCGACAGGTCCATCAACAGCTGTGTACGGCGCTCTTCGGGGAAAAAGTTGATCACGCGGTCCAGCGCCTGGTTGGCGCTGTTGGCATGCAGTGTCGCCATGCACAGGTGACCGGTTTCGGCAAACGCAATAGCGTGTTCCATGGTTTCCCGGTCGCGGATTTCGCCCATCAGGATCACGTCGGGCGCCTGCCGCAGTGTGTTCTTCAATGCAGCTTCCCAGCTGTCCGTATCGAGGCCCACTTCGCGCTGCGTGACGACGCAGTTCTTGTGAGGGTGAACAAACTCAACCGGGTCTTCGATCGTGATGATGTGGCCATAGGACTGCTCGTTGCGCCAGTCAATCATGGCCGCCAGCGTGGTCGATTTGCCGGAGCCGGTCGCGCCGACCAGGATGGTAAGACCACGTTTGGCCATCACCACTTCCTTGAGCACCTGTGGCACGCCAAGACCGTCGATGGTGGGCAGGTTTGCCGGGATCACCCGCATGACCATGCCGACCTTGCCCTGCTGGATGAAGGCGTTGACCCGGAAACGACCCACACCCGGAGGCGAGATGGCGAAATTGCACTCCTTGGTACGCTCGAATTCGGCGGCCTGCTTGTCGTTCATGATGGCTCGTGCCAGCGACAACGTATGGGCAGCGTTAAGCGGCTGCGGCGACACCTTGGTCACCTTGCCGTCAACTTTCATCGCTGGCGGGAAATCCCCGGTGATGAACAGGTCACTGCCATTGCGGCTGATCATCAGCTTCAAAAGGTCATTGATGAATTTACTGGCCTGGTCGCGTTCCATTTGCGACTCCTTTCAAACGATGGCAATAGCTGAGGCAGGAAGAAAAGTACGGGCGGTATGGTTAGCCTGGAAAGTTTTCCGGGATTTTTGCCTTGCCGCGTGCCTCTGAAGCAGAGATGACGTTGCGTTTGACAAGGTCGGTCAGATTCTGGTCCAGCGTCTGCATGCCAACGCTGTTGCCAGTCTGTATCGATGAATACATCTGCGCAACCTTGGCTTCGCGTATCAGGTTGCGGATGGCGCTGGTGCCCAGCATGATTTCGTGTGCGGCAACCCGGCCCTGGCCGTCCTTGGTCTTGCACAGCGTTTGCGAAATCACGGCCTGCAGCGACTCGGACAACATCGCACGGATCATTTCCTTTTCTTCGGCAGGAAAGACGTCAATGATCCGATCCACAGTCTTGGCGGCGCTGGACGTGTGAAGCGTTCCGAAAACCAGGTGTCCGGTTTCTGCAGCCGACATCGCCAGGCGTATGGTTTCAAGGTCACGCATTTCGCCGACCAGGATGGCGTCAGGATCTTCCCGCAGGGCGGATCTCAATGCAGCGTTGAAGCTCAATGTGTGCGGCCCGACTTCACGCTGGTTGATCAGGCATTTTTTGGATTCATGCACAAATTCAATCGGGTCTTCGACCGTCAGGATGTGGCCGTACTCGGTTTCGTTCAGGAAGTTGACCATGGCCGCCAGCGTGGTCGATTTGCCGGAGCCGGTAGGGCCCGTCACCAGCACCATGCCGCGCGGCTTGAGCGCCAGTTCCCCAAAGATTTTCGGGGCGTTGAGTTGTTCCAGCGTCAGGATTTTGGAGGGAATGGTCCGCAGCACCGCGCCTGCACCGCGGTTGTGATTGAAAGCATTGACCCGAAATCGCGCCAGACCATCAATTTCGAAAGAAAAGTCGACCTCCAGGAATTCCTCATAGGCCTTGCGCTGCGTATCGTTCATGATGTCGTACACCATGGAATGGACCTGTTTGTGGTCCAGCGGATCGACATTGATACGGCGGACATCGCCGTGTACGCGGATCATCGGGGGCAGCCCTGCAGAAAGGTGCAGGTCGGAAGCCTTGTTTTTTACGCTAAAGGCCAGAAGCTGGGTAATGTCCATCCCGGAAAATCCTTAAAAACGATGCAAAAACCGAGTGCCGGATGAAGGGGCGCCTTCACATAAGTTTACAGTCCGATTATGACCATGATTGTGCGCAACCTCCAGCAGGTCCGTGACCGTATTACTACGGCATGCATGGCCGCCGGACGCAACCCGGAAAGTGTCCGGCTGCTTGCAGTTTCCAAGACCTTTGACGCTTCCGCCGTCGTCGCGGCCACCAGCGATGGGCAGCGTGCTTTCGGCGAAAACTATATTGCCGAAGGGGTAGACAAAATAACGGCCTTGCGTAGCCTGGCTGCCACAGCACAGGGGATGGAACCATACCGCCTTGAATGGCACTGCATAGGTCCGGTTCAAAGCAATAAAACACGGCTGGTCGCGGAGCATTTCGACTGGGTGCAATCGGTGGACCGGCTGAAAATAGCCCAGCGCCTCAGCGAACAGCGGCCAGGTGACCTGCCGCCTCTTCAAATCTGCATTCAGGTCAATACCGACGGCGGAGCCAACAAGTCGGGAGTTCAACCTGACGAAGCCCTTGAACTGGCGCTCGCCATTGCGGAACTGCCAAGGCTGACGCTGCGCGGCATCATGTCCATTCCAGAGCCTACAGCAGACTTTGAAACCGCCTGCACCCTTCATGCCCGGGCGAAGACCCTTTTTGACACCATCAATGCCAGCGGGAAGTTACCGGTGCCCATGGACACACTCTCAATGGGAATGACTGCGGACATGGAGGCCGCCATTCACGCCGGCAGCACCATGGTCCGGGTCGGCACCGCCATTTTTGGCAGCCGATAGCCCGTCAGCAATCCCCGGGGCGATGAGCCCTGGATCTATTTGGGCATCACCATGGGCTTGATGGCACCACAATCGGCGGCCAGCCATTTTGCACTGGTATCCACGGTAGTGGTCTTGGCCGTCCCCTGACCGGTACCGGTCACCTTCATTTTCATCGTATAGGCGGTATCGCCGGCAAACGTGAACCGACCATCACCTTTCGAAGGGGGATTGGTGCAGGTGAACTGTATCCGCATGCCGGTACGACTCTTTTCTGTTGTCGTGGTGATGCAACTGCCCTGCTGCTGCACGGGCAACTGGTTGCGCTCAGCCATTTCCTTTGTGATGCACATTTTCAGGACCATGCCCTGGGCGGTTGTAGTTCCCATGCCAACACCCTGCTTGGCCAGCATTTCCTCCATTGCCTTGCGTTGCGCCGGTGGCATGGCAGCCATCTGCTGCTGCATCTGGGCCATGGCCTTCCCGGTTTCGGGGCTGCCACCCAGTTTATTGCTGGCTTCCCAGAGGCCCGGCCGCATGGTTTGGGCGCGCATGGGCAAAGCGGCCAACGCGAGCCCAGCCAGGACTGCTGCACGGGCATACATGATTATTTTCATCGGGGACTCCTTCCTGGGTTGATGGCTTGAATTATCAACCGTCCGCGGGCACGCAATGCAGGGGTTGCGGTACCACCATTTCAGGCCGATAGCGCATGCATGAACTCTTCAAGTTCGTTTACCGGAAGCGCGGGGCAAAAAAGGTGTCCCTGGTAGTTTTCGCAGCCGGACCACTCCAGCCAGGCTCGCTGCGCCTCGGTCTCGACCCCCTCTGCGACAACGTCCAGGCCAATACTTTGCGCCAGGCCAATGATGGTCCGGGCAATCGCCGCATCATTCGGATCGGTCAGCACATCCTTGACAAAAGTACGGTCAATCTTCAGCTGGTCCAGTGGCAGGTATTTCAGATAAGACAGCGCCGAATAACCCATGCCGAAATCGTCGATGGACAAGGTCAGTCCAGCCTTCTTGAGCGTGCCCATCCTGGCTACGGTCACCTCGACATCACGCGCCAGCAGGCTTTCCGTCAGTTCGAGTTTCAACCGGCTGGCGGGAACGCCCGCGCGGGTAATATGCCCCATCACCATGTCCACAAAGTCGGGGTGCCGGAACTGGCGAGCGCTGACGTTGACGGCAATGCTCAGATGCGCAGTGGCCGGCGACTGTGCCCAGCGTGCAAGCTGCGCGCATGCAGTCTCCAGCACCCACTCGCCGAGCGGCAGGATAAGGCCACTTTCTTCAGCTTGCGAAATAAAGGCGTCGGGAAATACCAGCCCGCGTCCGGGGTGCTGCCAACGCAACAAGGCCTCCACACCGAACATGCCATTGCGGCCTACCTGCGGCTGGTAATGGAGCACAAAATCCTGCCGGCGCAGGCTTTGCCGTAACTCGGATGCCAGCGTGGCATTCGCCGTCGCCAAGGCCTGCATTTCCGGGTCAAAGAAACACAGCCCATTGCGACCGGCCGCCTTGGCCTGGTACATCGCAAGGTCTGCCTGCTTGAGCAGTTCCCCTATGCTTTGTTCGTGTTTGCTGAATAGCGTGATGCCTATGCTGCAGGTGCCATGGTGCTGATGGCCGGCAAGGTCATAAGGCTCACTTAGCGCAGCGAGTATTTTCTCGCCGACCGCGCGTGTATGGGTTGCGGCTTCCTCCAGCCCTTCCCCAAGGTCCTCCAGCATCACCACAAACTCGTCGCCGCCCAGCCGGGCCACCGTGTCGCCAGGCCCGGTGCAGGTAGACAATCGCAGACCTGCCTGCAGCAGCAGCAGATCGCCGCGTGAATGGCCCATTGTGTCATTGAGCACCTTGAAATTGTCCAGGTCTATGAACATCAACGCGCCTATGGTGCTGCTGTCCTCACAGTTCGACAAGGTTTTTCGCAGGCGCTCCATCAGCAGTTGCCGGTTGGGCAACTGGGTGAGCGCATCAAAAAAGGCCAGGCGTTCAATCTTGTCCTCGGATGCCTTGCGTTCGGTTATGTCACGCGCCACTGCAACCCAGTGGGTCAGGCCGCGGTTGAAATAATCAACCGGCGCAATCTCAAGCTCCATCCAGAACATGTCACCGTTCTTGCGATAGTTGATAAGTTCCGCACGCACCGGCTGCTGGTACATGAGGGCGGTGCGTATACGTTCCAGTGGTACGCGCTGGGTCAGTTCTCCCTGCAGCATGCGTGGTGTCTGTCCTAATGCCTCCTCGCGGCTGTAACCGGTGTGCCGTTCAAACGCGTCGTTGACAAACACAATGCGCGGGCCAGGGCCGTCAATCGGTCCCGCTTCGGTGATGATGACAATGTCATTAAGACGGGAGATGCTGGTCTCCAGCAATTGCAATTGCTGCCGCTGGGCTTGCTGCCGGGATTGCTCCTGCTGCTTCATCAGGCCGTGGATAACAATCTCACCGCCGGGATCATTTACCGATCGTTCACCCACGATACGTACAGCAAGCAGCTTGCCGTCAGGCATGCGCAGCTGAAACCCGTCATCAAACCGCGTGCCTGTCGCCAGACAGTCCTGCAAGCGGGATTTGAAGGCGTGGCGCGATTCGATCTCGAAAAAACCCAGCAGACCCTGCAGTGGCATCTGATTCGGATATTCAGCCTGCGTCGAAGTGGCCAAGCCCAACATCTCCGCCAGCATGACGCTCACGTTAACGCTGCCGGTAACTGTGTCCAGCGTCCAGCTACCCACACCGGTCGACCGCTCCAGAAGCTGGTGCAAGCCGTGCCTCATACAGGTAACCACATCGCTGCAGTGATATCGACACACATTGCAGGGCGACCCTTGAATATCAGCATGGGAATTTGTAAGAAATGATTGCGGGACACGCGAAGCTTAAGCCAGCGAAATCGTGTGAATTCATATCTCCGGCAATGTCCTACAGAAGCGGGTGCAGTTTTCCCCCGCTGGCTGATTGGCTTTTGATAGCTAAATATGCCTACTAGCAAAAACTTGGAGCGTTTACACGCGCAGCCACCCATCGCCGAATGCAACCGAATGTAATGAACTTAATGAACAAATTACTTGAATCACTTGAACAATGTGACGACATAGATACCCTGCAACCGGCGATGCAGTCTCTCTGTGCTAGGTACGGTAAGTTGTCCCGGCTGACTATCTATCCTGCGAGTTACCCAGGGCAAACGAAGTGCCCTCTGCTTTTTAAGTATGGACACACCGGAACAGGAAGAGCGCCTGGCGCGTGAACTCGGCGCGAGTCGTTCTGATGGAAATCTCATTCTTATAGTGGACTTTTCCCAGCGGAATGCCGGGAATGACTCTTTCTCAGGCGCGACCTGTTTGCAACCAGCGGACGTGAGCCGCCGCGCCGTGATGTAGCCGACCGCCGGCCTGACCCTGCGGACGCAGGGCAGATCTTTATTTCACCTGCCTGACGTTTTGTGCAGCGAGTGCTGCACCGACATTCTTTTGCCTCAAATTAATGAACAACATCCTTCTCATATCCGGTACCCGTCCCGAAATCATCAAGCTTGCGCCTGTTTTTCACGCGCTCAAAAAAACACGCTGGGCCAATGCGCGATGGCTTCACACCGGTCAGCATGGGGACATGGCGGCTCAGATCCTGGACTGCTTTGACATATCTCCCGACATTACGCTTGAGCGTGGGGGAAGCAGCCTGCTGGAGTTCAGCACTGGGTGCCGACAACAACTTGATACCGTCATGACATCCCGGCTATGGTCGCTCGTTGTGGTGCAGGGTGATACCGAGAGCGCTTTCCAGGGCGCATTGGCGGCGTTCTACCACCGGGTGCCCCTGGCTCATGTCGAAGCAGGACTGCGTACCGGCAACCTCGACCGTCCCTTTCCCGAAGAGGGTTTGAGGCAAATGATCAGCCGCATCACGCGATTTCATTTCCCGCCAACGGAAAGGGCGCGCGTGGCGCTTCAGACGGAAGGCATCGCTGACGAACACATACACCTCACCGGCAATACGGTCGTTGATGCGCAACACTGGACCTGCGAGCAGCTTGGCGTCAAACGCAGTAACGCAGGCCGGGGCCATCTTCTGGTGACAGTGCACCGGCGCGAAAACTGGGGCCGCGATGTTAACGAAATCTGCCATGCCATTGCTGACATCGCACGCCAGCAACCTTCACTTCAAATCATTTTTCCGGTTCACCTGAATCCAGTCGTGCGGGGGCCGGTGCATGCATTGCTCGGCGATATCCCCAACGTCCGTTTGACTGCACCACTGGACTACACGCAGATGCAGCAGGCCCTGGCGGACGCCTGGCTGGTGCTAACGGATTCCGGCGGGCTCCAGGAAGAGGCGCCAACATTTGGTGTCCCGGTACTGGTATTGCGTGAGGAGACGGAGCGTCCGGAAGCCGTTGAGGCCGGCTGTGCACTCCTGATCGGCGCCACGCGCGCCGCCATCGTGCGCGAGGTTGATAGGCTCACCAATGATCATGAGGCCTGGACAAAGATGTCCCGCGCAGGTAATCCCTTTGGTGACGGCAGGGCGTCACAACGCATCGTTGACGTACTCGCGCGCGACCCCGGCATCAATCGTGAGGTCCGGCCTGCTCTGGCAGTACCTGCCTGAAGCCGCCGATCACCATGCACACCCAAATGACAACCCACCCGTTACAACCGCTCTCCCAGTCGCACACATCGGGGCTTCCTGGCACGGCCAGTACTCTGGTGCCGGCAAAACTCAAAGCCATTGCGCTTTTACCGCTGATGTTCGCCGTGTGGATAGCGGGCACCTTGCCTGCTTTCGCGCAGCCGGTACGCATTGGCGATCCGGCCGATCCGCTCGCACCGCTAAAACCCTTGGCGCTCGTCCCGGGTTTCAAAGACTATCCGGTAGCGGCAGTGATGGCCTCCCTGCTGTGCCTGATTGTGTTGATCATGGCGCTGTATGGCGTCCGCCATTTCCTTTTCACCATAAACCGGCTTACCGGTGCGCAGCGCCATCCCTACATTGACATTTCGGTCGCCAACTGGCCGATGATCACCGTATTGATTGCTGCGCACAACGAAGAAAAAGTAATCGCGGGCTGCATGGAGGCATTGCTCGCCACCGACTATCCGGCAGATCGCCTGAAGATCATACCTGTCAACGACCGCTCGTCAGACTCGACCGCACAGATCATCGACAGCTATGTCGCGCGATTCCCCTCACGCATTTCCCCTTTTCACCGCAAGGACGGCAAGGCAGGAAAGTCTGCTGCTTTAAAGGACGCACTGCAATTTGCAGAAGGGGATATCGCCATCATTTTTGATGCCGACTATGTGCCCGGTCGTGGCCTGCTCAAGCAGCTGGTCGCACCGTTCTTTGACCCTGAAGTCGGCTCTGTCATGGGTCGGGTGGTTCCTGTCAATAGCGGGGCGAACCTGCTGACGCGCATGCTCGACCTGGAGCGCTCTGCGGGCTACCAGGTTGACCAGCAGGCTCGCATGAACATGAACCTCATGCCGCAGTATGGCGGCACCGTTGGCGGTGTACGCCTGTCTGCGGTAGAGGCAGTGGGGGGCTGGCACGACGACACGCTTGCTGAAGATACCGACATCACTTATCGGCTCATGTTCAATGGCTGGAAGACCGTTTACACCAATCGTTCTGAATGCTATGAAGAAGTTCCCGAAGAGTGGAGCGTGCGCATCAAGCAGGTGACACGCTGGGCCAAGGGGCACAACCAGGTCATGGCCCGCTACCTCGGGAAGTTCGCCACCAGCCGTTACCTGACACTGGGCCAGCGGGTCGACGGGTTGCTGTTGCTGTTTGTTTTCGTGATTCCCGTGATCATGCTGCTGGGCTGGGGGCTTGCACTGGGGCTTTACTTCCTCAATGCCGGCTCCCTCCTGTCCAGGTTGATACCGATTTTTGCGCTCATGGTCTACGGCACGCTGGGTAACTTCGCAGCTTTCTTCGAGATTGTGGTCGCCGTGCTTATTGACGGAAATCGCAAACGCCTGCGCTTGCTGCCTTTTAATCTACTCGGCTTTTTTGTCAGCCTGTTCGCAATTTCAGGTGCTGTCTGGAGTCTTTTGCTCGACACGGTTCTGAAGCGGGAGATGGTTTGGGACAAGACGATTCGCTATCGCGAGGAACAAGCCAAATGACGCCAGGTTACCTCACCTATTTTTTGTTTGGGCTGGTCTGCCTGCTTTTACTGACACTGCCTTTCATTCCTGCTGTCAGGGAGTGGCGGCACCCTACTGATTCCAGCGCGCTGCTGATCTCCGCCAGTTATACAAGCGACATTGACCACTTTGCCAGGCGCTTGAATGCCGATGCACGGGCCAGGCTTGGCACCGGTTCACCGACGGGCTTCGAAGATTTTGATTTTGTGACCCACCCTGTTGACACAATCGATCTCCGGAACGCGCGGAAACGGATGATCTCGCCGGACATACATAGTTCGGAACCGATTCACTGCGGACCACCGCTATATGTAAATGGCAGCATTCATGCAGGACCTGAATCCATCTTCTCAGCGATTTATGCCACTGGCAGCATTGCTCTTGGTGCGCAGAGCGAGATAAGGGATTGGGGTCATGCGGATGGCGTGCTGGTCCTCAACAACAACAGCGTTGCAATGCGCCGAATTTCGGCAGGGATCGCCGTTGAGCTCGGCAACGAGACGTGGTTCGAGCGGGTACAGGCCCCCGTTGTGCATTTCGGCTCCCGCCGTCGGCACCATGAGCCATCCCCGGATCCGGATAAACAGCAAGCTGACTATGCCGAACTGCCGGACGCAGTTATGCAGACCCCCCTGCTGTACATCGTCCGCGGCAATTGCACCTTGCCCCCGAGGCGCATTTATCGGGGTTCGCTGGTGGTCACTGGATTTCTGATCGTCGGACCTGGCACCACGGTGATCGGCGACGTCAAGGCGCGTGAGGGCATCAGTATTGCCACGGGCGCCCAGGTGCTGGGAGCGGTGACCTGTGAAAAACGTGTTTACATGTTTGATGAGTCGGTGGTGTCCGGACCGCTCATCTCGGAAAGCGACATCCTTATTGGGGCCAACGCCGTGATTGGCCAGCAGGATGCGCAAACCACCATCAGTGCACGCAATATCATTGTGGAAGACGGGGTGGTGGCGCACGGTGCCGTCTGGGCGCATGAAATTGGAATGGTCAAGGCCGCATGAACCGGTTTTACGTCTTTCTTGCCATGACTGTCGCCCTGTCGGTCACCTCTATTGGCCATGCATCAGCTGGCAACAGACTGGATCTTGCCGGCTATGCAGACGCCGACGGCGCCATCACGGTGGTTCACAGGGGTGAGTCGGCAGACCCTTACTTTGCGATGCAGGCGCTGTTATTGGCACACGAGAACGGTCTCGATATGTCGGCCTCAGCCCAGAAATTTGCGGACTGGCTTGTAACCAGACAGAAACCGGACGGAACGTTTGACCGGTTTTGTCGCACGGGCAGTGCACCGTGGGCCTCCTGCAAAACCGCTGATGCCGACGACGCCTTGCTGGCTATCTGGATGAAGCTTCTGGAAACCATGCCGGCCTACTTGAATGCGAATCCGGCACTGACCAAAAGTTATGCCATCAGCAAAAAAGCGCTAGAGCATCTGTTCCAGCCGTCCCGCGGCATCTACATGGTATCGCCTGTGTACCTGCACGGCCTGTTCATGGACAACCTCGAAGTCTGGTCGTTGAAGAGCCATCTGAAGCAGCCAGGGCAGAGAGCGGGGGCCGACAAGCTGGCGGGTGCAATTCATGCCACCTTCTGGGAACCGGTGAATAAACGGTTCCTGGTCTCGACCCAACTGGAACAGCGCTCCGAAAAAATGGCGTTCTACCCGGACCATGTGGCGCAGATCTTTCCGCTGCTTGTGGACTTCCCCTTGTTGCCAAGGGATGCTGCGTCCTACTATCGCAACTGGATGGGACAGTACCGCGCTGAGTGGCTGAGCCAGGGCAAGACAGATTACCCATGGGGTCTGCTAGCCGTGCTGGCGCTGCGGCAAAACGACAAGGCCAGCGCACGCTGCTGGTTACGCGAGTCACAAGTTTTGCGGCATTCGTCGCGGTGGGCGGTGACCGATGAAACGGCCTTTCAGATTCTTTTAAATCAAGGCATGACACCAGCTTCTTCGGGAGCAAGCTGCCAATGAGTGATGCTGCGCTCACAACTTCCGTCAGTAAGGGTTTTATAGACATGAATGCACGCCTACAGGAAATTTCGATGCCTCTAAAAATTGCAGGATGGCTATTGGTTGCTTTCGCCTGCACAAGCACTGCCAAGGCGCAGGGCTCTGGCAGCGGCCAGGACACTGCCACACCAGCGGCACCACCACTGGCAGCCACACCCGACCGGCTAAACCTGCAACTCGACACCGGCATTCAGAGCCTGAGCGGCGGTTACGGTAACTGGCGCGACGTGACCGTGCGGGGTACCTACGCTACCGGCGCCCATGTGCTGCAGGGGGAGGTGTCCGCGCAGCACCGCTTCAACAAGGACGGCACGTTCGTCGGCATCAGTGACACATACACCTTTGACCAGGACTGGTATGGCTCGCTCGCACTCGGCGCGGGGGACGGCGCGTTCTACCTGCCACGCTACCGCCTGGACGCAACCCTTTACAGGAAGTGGCTGCCAGAGCGCCGTCTGGTGAGCTCTGTCGGCGTGGGTTATTACAGCGCCCCCGACGGGCACACCGACCGCAGCCTGGCACTAGGCCTCGTCTATTACTTTGAGGCGCCGTGGATTGCAGAAGGTGGCGTTCGCCTGAACAGCAGCAATCCTGGAGGCATACGGACACAACAGCAGTTCGTGGCGCTGACCTACGGACGTGACAAGCAGGACCTGGTGAGCGCACGTTATGGCTGGGGTGGCGAAGGCTATCTGGCGCTGACCGCGAACACCCAACTCGTCAACTTCAACAGCAATGAGGCCAGCCTGACATGGCGTCACTGGCTGAACGCCAGCACCGGTGTGCTTCTGGGTGCCAATCGCTATACCAACCCCCTGTACACACGATCCGGCCTGACAGTCGGCGTATTTCACGACTTCTGACCGCATGCCATGATCTTTAAAAAAGTATCCCTCACCCAGGAAGTGCGCGAACATGACCGCAGTTTTCACGCTGCTTTTTCTGCGGTCCGCGAAGCGCGGGCCAAGCACATCAAGGTGCGCCCCCACCGCGCTATCACGCCGCTGAAAGTCACGCCCTGGCTGATGGCTCAGGCCTTTGTTCTTCCGTTGTTTTTGTGCGGGCTTTTGCTTTGGGCCAAGCCTGTCTTGCTGGAGTTCTGGCGCAACTGCATTCTCTTCTGGTCGGGCGGCCTGAATGTACCGTTTCTGCGCTCAACCCAACTGAACGAGGCGGGTCAATATGCCCTGCTACTGTCCGGCGCAGGTGATGCCGCGCCCCTGCCCACCAACGGCATCATGCTGGTGACCGCAGTGGTGACCCTGATTGCCTTTGTGGCATCCCTGCGCATGAAGAATGAAGCACTGCCCCTCAAGTATCCGGTTCGCATTGTTTGCGCCGTGCAGTTTTTCGCACTGCTCTACTTCTGGTTCACGCCTTCAGCCTTTCCCTACACGATTGCCCGCCACAGCGAGGAATTATTGACAATAGGTTATGTGGTGATTCTGGCTACACCCGTGATGCTGGCGATGGGCTATTACGTCCTCAACCAGAGGCTGCTGACCAAGCTGGGTTACACCGCGCTTATCCTGGGGTTCATGGCGCTTATGGTGCCTCACCAGGTGCTAATGCAGGCCTTGATCATGCAGCACCTTTCCGTGCTTTTCATGCCCGTTCTGTATCTCTGCTTTGGGGCAGTTTTTGATGCACTGGTATTCGTTGCGCTGTATTCATGGGCGGCAAGCAACGCGCCAGCCGAAGCCACCATTTAAATATCCCGCCAATAGTCGTTCGATGACCCGGGGCAGTAGCCTAATAACGGACGCTGCAGATTGCAAGGGCATTGAGGCCCAGATCGGTAATGACGTAACCCCCGGCAGGGTCTGCCTGCAAAAAGCCGTGTCTCGACAATGATGCAACTGTCTTCAGGCCGTGCGCCCGCGTTTTATGCGGCTGCGGAAGGTCTCGTTCTGTGGGGGACACGCCGACAATCCGGAAGCCATAACGCCCATCTTCCAGGCACTCGTACTGCTTGTAGGTCAGGGTTTTAACCGGCAGGCTTCCCGTGCTGTTACCGCTCCATTCAAACTCCGGTGGTGCATAGCTGACCTGGTATTCGAGTTCACCTGCCTGTGTGCGCTTGCTGCTGCTTCCAGGCTGTTGCGGCAAGGCGGCGCCCGCCCCCGAGGGGAGAGCAGCTTTTCGCTTTGCAAAACGGTAGGCACCCAAGCTCCCCGCGCCCAGCACGGCCATTCCCAGCAGGAGAAAAGCAATAAGTTCCACCGTCAACCCCGTCCACTCTTGATTGCACATAATTATCGGGAGAAAGCGGTTTTTTTGCTGTACCCCAAACAGGGGACAGCAGCTCACGGTGACCATTTAGCAACGGTTTTCCGGGCCTTTTAGGTGTAGACCGCCTGTTTAGGGGCTGATTTCAAACTCGGCATCGCCCATATAGCGATCTACGCCAAAGGCTGCTTGTGTTGCGGCCAGCTCTGCTGTCTCCCAATGCCCAGCCAACAGGTGCTCTTCGTCGGACATGGGCCAGGGTCGTTCGAGCGTTCCATAAAGTTGCACAAGCCTGAGGTAGGCCAGATACGCTGGCAACACAAGGGTCGCGTCGCCCAGAGAGGCCTCAAGCGCAAACCTGAAGCGCTTTTCGGCCTGCGTCCGTTCAGCCGGGCTCACATCTTCGGCCGTGAATATCCTCAGTGTGTAGGTCATGGCATGACTATATCGGGCGACCACCTTTGCAGTCCGCATGCGCTATTTATCCCCAATGTAAGAATTAATTTCGTTACTTCTCTTGCAATGCGCCGACGTTTTTATATTCGCACAGCCGTACCATGCGTTCTTTTTTAAGGAAGTCACATGGCAACACCCTTTTTCGGCAAGCGCGATAACGAACTCCAAGGAGGCCCTGGTGCACTGCGCCAACACGGCGCGTCTGGCGGTTACAACGTTAACAACGGCGCCGGAACCCTGCACCCCGGTGCTGCTACGAACGTGGCGGTGGCAAAAGCTGCGGTGGACACAGCGCCCACCGCAATACCCGCAAGCGAGGGTGGCAGCAAACTCACGGTAGGTCCCAACATCAAACTGAAGGGTGTGGAGATCACCGATTGCGACACGCTGGTGGTGGAAGGCCTTGTAGAAGCCACCATGGATTCACGAGTGATCCAGATCTCCGAGCAGGGCGCATTCAAGGGTTCTGCCGAAATTGACGTAGCCGAAATTCGCGGGGCCTTCGATGGCAACCTGACAGTGCGGCAGAAACTGGTGATCTATTCGACCGGCAAGGTCACCGGCACCATCCGTTACGGCAAGCTGGTGATTGAAGAAGGCGGTCAACTGGCCGGGGAAATATTGTTTGGCACTGTTGCCAAGGTGCCGAGCATTACCAAGGCAATTCAAGCGGTTTAAAACTCGCGCCAGGGGCTACACCGCCGACCGGCTTGAACGCAAGCGGCATAAGGAGCGACGCCAGCACCACCTGCAGGCCCAGTGCCAACCCGGCGTAAGCACCGGGGTCTGCATTGACCTGCAGCGCTCTGGCAGCACCCAGGCCGTGCGCTGCGGTGCCCATCGTAAAGCCCCTGGCGGCCCAACCAGCAACATCCACCGGTATGCACAAATGCCGCAAAAAGGTATTTACCCGATCGCGCGCCGACGAGGCCAGTGATCACTAAAAACACCGCAGCCAGCGCAGGAATTCCGCCTGTTTTTTCGGCAATTCCCATAGCCACAGGGGCCGTCACTGACTTTGGGCGCCAGCTACAACGTCACGTCTGCCGGCACCCCAAAGGCCCAGGTCAGCAGCAAGGCAGAGCCACTGGCGGCAATACCACCCAGCAAGGCGGCCAGCAACAACCGCCCACAACACAGGATTGGCCCATGGTGCCCGCTTAAGCCCTCCCTAGCCTGCCTGCGCCAGCATGTACACCACAAGCGTTGCGGTCAGGCCAAACAGTGGCGTGGCGGAAAGATAAACCCAGAGTTCAACGAAACCGGGCATCCCCGTCCTCCTGAAATGCATCCTGCACAGCGCCCCGAAACCAGTGAAGGCTGAGCACCATCACCGCCAGCCCGGCTATGGTGGACAGCACAATCACCAATAACATGCGCAGGCCGTACTGGCTGACCACTGACAAATGGGTCATCATGCCCACGCCAACAGGGACAAAGAGTAACGAAAGGTGTGACAGCAAGAAGTCTGCACACACACTCACAAGGCTCACGCACCAGCGGCCAGCGCAACGCAAAGAGCAGCAAGATCAGGCCGATAACGGGGCCGGGAAATGGCAGGTGCAACCCTCGCGCGAGCAACTCGCCAATCGATTGCAGGGCAAGCAGCCAGGCCAGTCAGCGCAACCCCTGCATGGCTAGAAGCGCGGCAGGTCGGGATGCGAGATATTGCCGCCCCTGACCAGCATCTTGCCGTACTCCGCACAGCGATTAAGTGTAGGTATCACCTTGCCGGGGTTGAGCAGCCCCTTGGCATCAAATGCGCGTTTCACACCAAACATCTGCTCGTTTTCTTCTGCAGAGAACTGCACGCACATGGAGTTGAGTTTTTCCACGCCGACGCCGTGCTCACCAGTCACCGTACCGCCCATTGCAACGCTGGTCTCCAGGATATCTGCGCCAAACAGTTCACAACGGCGCAACTGGTCCGGATCATTTGCATCAAATAGGATCAGCGGATGCAGGTTGCCATCGCCTGCATGAAACACATTGGCGCAGCGCAACTGGTATTTCTTCTCCATCTCTGCGATGGCCAGCAATATGTCTGCCAGCCGCCTGCGCGGGATGGTGGAATCCATGCACATGTAGTCGGGACTGATGCGGCCCGAAGCCGGGAACGCATTCTTGCGGCCACTCCAGAAACGCAGGCGTTCGGCTTCGCTCTGGCTGACTGCAATGGCGGTGGCGCCACAGCGTTTCAACACGTCGCTCATGCGATCTATCTCTTCTTCAACCTCCTCAACCGTGCCATCGCTTTCGCACAGCAGTATCGCCTCGGCCGTGAGGTCATAACCGGCATGCACAAAATCCTCCACGGCAATCGTCATCGGTTTGTCCATCATCTCCAGCCCAGCCGGGATGATGCCTGCCGCAATCACGGCGGCTACCGCATCGCCAGCCTTGCGCAGGTCATCGAAGCTGGCCATGATGCAGCGCGCCAGTTGCGGCTTTGGGATAAGTTTGACGGTGACCTCGGTCGTGATTGCCAGCATGCCTTCACTGCCAATGACAACGCTCAGCAAATCGTAGCCCGCGGCGTCCAGCGCATCGCCGCCAAACTCCAGCCCCTCACCTTCAACGGTAAAGCCTTTGACCTTGAGCACGTTGTGCACGGTGAGGCCGTATTTGAGGCAATGAACTCCACCAGAGTTTTCTGCCACGTTGCCTCCTATGGTGCAGGCGATCTGGCTTGAAGGGTCGGGCGCGTAATACAAGCCGTGCGCGGCAGCGGCTTCCGAAATCGCCAGGTTACGTACCCCGCCCTGCACAACCGCAGTGCGGCTCACCGGGTCCAGTTTGAGTATTTTGTTGAACTTTGCCAGCGATAGCGTGACACCCAGTTTGTGCGGCATCGCGCCACCACTCAGGCCGGTACCTGCGCCACGCGCCACAACTGGAACCCCCAGCGCGTGGCAGGTTCTCAGGACTGCCTGTACCTGCGCATAGGTTTCGGGCAAGGCCACAACCAGCGGACGCTGGCGATAGGCCGTCAGGCCATCACACTCGTAAGGCGTGGTGTCTTCGTTGTTCCAGAGCAGTGCGTGCAACGGCAGCATGGCCTTGAGCGCCTGCACCACCTGTGCCTGTCGTTCGGCCCGCTCAAGGCTGTCGTTCTGCTGTGAAGAATGGGGGGCGTTCAAGTCAGGGCTCCTGTTCATCCTGACTATAGGACGACCTGGTCTACATGGGTTGATGAAATTTAAAGATTCGCGTGAAAAGCGCAGTGTTTCTGGCTGCGGATGAGATCTTGCCAGCGGCCATTAACCGGCTCCGTGGCACTTCTTGTACTTGCGGCCACTGCCGCAGTAACAAAGGTCGTTACGGCCCGGCGTTGCCTCGGCCCTGACCGTCTCAACCTTGGGCCCCATGGTTTTCCACAGCTCACGCAGGTCGTACACCGCCCAGATCGCTTCGCCAAAAGCGTTCAGCCGCGAGACGCTGGTGCTGGGCGCTCCCTCCTCGCTCAGCGGCGAGACTTCCGCCTTGCCAGTATCATCTTCGGTCATCGCGACCACAGCCTGCAAGGCACCATCCAGCCATTTGGCGGCATCCTTGTCACGGGCAGCCGTCCATTCGTCGGGCCAGCTCTCGACAGCAAACATGAAGCCCAGCGCCCACACCTGGGCAAAAGCCGGCAGGTCCTCGCCGCTGAAGTTTTTCTGCTCTTCGGGCGGCATGTCGGCTACGGCACCGCGTATATCCATCACCTCTGGGTGGTAGCAGTTGTCGTCTTCCAGTGAATCGACTTCCGAATCCAGTGCCGCCTCAACTTCATCCCAGCGCCGTCTCCACAACGTCAGGAAGCGCTCACCTTGCGCTGCATCTGCGAAGGACCCGCCCTCCGGATCGACCGGTTCGCCTTCGGCCGGCGTAGCCAGTAGTACCGGAAGATATTCGCCCGCAGCGATGGGGCGTCGTGAGCAGATCACGGCAGCCATGAAACCTTCACAAAACTCCCATTGCGGTGTTTCGTCGTACCGGGTACGCAGGTCGTCGAGGATGGCGTCCAGCTCATCGAAATCCTCCATCTCCATGAAGGAGCCGGGAGCGGGAATGTTAGGGTCTGGTTTCATGCGCAGCGAATCTGGTATCTGAGCGACACATGACGCTCTTATGATGCAAAGTGTATCTGCCGCCTCACCAGAGGCCTGCTATCGGCACAAAAACAACCCCGCCCCAGAAAGCGCCCCATGCTCAAGCAAATCGACGCCGTTTTTCCGATTCGTTACTCCTTCATGGCGCTGTGCGCGCTTGGTCTGCTGGCATCGCTCATCAAACTGCTGTTTTTCACGTTCTGGTGGTTTGCGCTGGTGATATTCATTACCTGCCTCGCGCTGGTCGCCCTTGGCATCTATGACCTGCAACAGGACCGCCACGCAATATTACGCAACTACCCGGTCATCGGCCATATGCGCTTCCTGCTGGAATTCATACGCCCGGAAATGCGCCAGTACTTTATTGAAAGCGACAGCGAGGCCACGCCTTTTTCGCGGGCCCAGCGCTCACTGGTCTACCAGCGCGCCAAAGGAGAGCCGGATAACCGGCCCTTCGGAACGCAACTCGACGTTGGTGCACAGGGTTATGAATGGGTCAACCATTCCATGTCCCCGACAAAACTGCCGAATCATGACTTCCGTATCTGGATTGGCGGAACTCCGGACAAGCCCTCAAAGTCGGTCGAGCCGTGCACCCAGCCCTATCACGGCAGCGTCTTCAACATCTCGGCGCTGAGTTTCGGTTCGCTTTCGGCCAACGCCATCCTTGCGCTGAACAAGGGCGCGAAAATGGGCGGCTTTGCGCACGACACGGGAGAAGGCTCGATCTCGTCGCACCACCGCGTGCATGGCGGCGACCTGATCTGGGAGATCGGCTCAGGCTATTTTGGTTGCCGCAACGACGACGGAACCTTCAACGAGGAACGCTTCAAGGCCAGCGCCTGCGATCCGCAGGTCAAGCTGATAGAGCTGAAGATGAGCCAGGGCGCCAAGCCAGGGCACGGCGGCATTCTGCCCGGGCCCAAAGTCACATCAGAAATTGCTGCAACGCGTGGCATACCGATTGGCAAGGACTGCATCTCGCCGTCCAGCCACAGCGCTTTTTCAACGCCGGTCGAGATGATGCATTTCATCGCCCGCCTGCGCAAGCTCTCGGGCGGAAAGCCGACCGGGTTCAAGTTCTGCCTGGGCCACCCATGGGAGTGGTTTGCCATCGTCAAGGCCATGCTGGAAACAGGCATTACACCCGACTTCATCGTGGTTGATGGCGCAGAAGGCGGCACGGGAGCAGCACCCATCGAGTTTGTCGACCACGTCGGCGCACCGCTACAGGAAGGCCTGCTGCTGGTGCACAACACGCTGGTCGGCGTTAACCTGCGTGACCGGATTTCCATAGGTGCGGCTGGCAAGGTCATCACCGCTTTCGACATGGTGCGGCTGATGGCCCTGGGCGCCGACTGGTGCAATGCAGGTCGCGGTTTCATGATGGCGCTGGGCTGCATACAGGCACAAACCTGCCATACCGGCACCTGCCCCACAGGCGTGACGACACAAGACCCACAGCGCCAGCAGGCGCTGGTGGTGCCCGACAAGGCCGACCGTGTGCGCAACTTTCACCGCAGCACACTGCATGCGCTGCAAGAACTAGTGCAGGCTGCTGGCCTTGAGCACCCACAACAGGTCAATGCCCATCACATCGTGCGCCGGCTGACAGATACCGAAGTGCGACTGCTCAGCAACCTCATCATGCAGGTCGAGCCGGGCGCACTGCTGGGCCCGCTGGATCGTCAAAACAATGTGTTCAGGCAGTACTGGCCGATGGCGGATGCGCACAGCTTTCGCGCCAGCAGCGCGAATATGCCGGCGCCGACCGGACCATCGCTGGGGACCGCAGTACTAGCGTGAACCGCTAGAGAGCCTTGCGGACATGGACGCCGAGCGCCAGTAGCCTTTTGGCCATCGACGTGACGGCGTTGTCCTTGCTGAGCAACGCTGCCCTGTGCGCGACGGCAAGGTCTATGAATTTCTGGTCGTCTGCATCGCTGCAGGTAACAGGTGCTTTGCTGGCGACATCGACGATGTGCACATGTTTGTCAAATACGGCCATTACGTCGCCAGCCAGCAATTGACAGAAAGCCAGGCGCGCGACAATTTGCGGATACGCCAGCACGCGCTCCAGTTCATCGCGCATGTGCTGGGTAGCCAGCCAGTCGAGTTTTTTTTCCTCAAGCGACTGGCGCAGGGGCCGCGCCGCTTCGTCACCGAACACAAACACATCAAGAACGATGTTGGTGTCCAGGACTATGGATTCACGCATCACGCGGGGGTTTGGTACGGGCCGAACCGGCGACCATGTCGAAACGGAACAGACGGCATTCAATAGGACCGTTCCACATCGGTACACGGCGCGACTCTTTGAGGCGCATCTTGCCGGGAAGCTTCAGGTCTGGCGTAAGCACGTGGGCGGTCCAGCCTGCGTAATTTTTCTTCCAGTGCGCCGCCAGTTGCGGGAAAAAATTGGAAGCCTCTTCGCCGGTCTCCGTCAGCGCCTGCTCGCGGGCCGGGTTTGCGGCGCGGTCTCGCGGGCTATCGTAGGCACTGTCATCGCCGGCGTTTTCCATCACCGGCTGGCCGAACTCATCAATGTTCTGGCCCTGGAACTGCGTCCGCTGCCCATGGCGTTGGCCACGCTGGTCGCGGCCCTGCTGCGCAGGGATACCGGCAACACCGGCCACATCTATGCGCTCACCGTACGGCGGATTCACCAGCATCACGCCAGAGAGTGCAGGGGGCATCCGCTGCAGTGCATCGCCGCCGCGAAACTGCACCGCATTCGCCACACCTGCACGCCCGGCGTTGCGCTCGGCAAAGTCGACCATGCGAAACGACACATCGCTGCCGAAAACCGGGGCCGCAGGCTCGGTAATGGCGGCTTCAGCCTGGTCCAGCAGGCCATCCCACACATGGGCCTGGAAAGGCAAAAACTTCTGAAAAGCAAAGCGGCGGTTAATGCCGGGTGCGATATTGCAGGCGATTTGGGCGGCTTCGATGGCAATCGTGCCTGAGCCGCAACACGGGTCGTACAGCGGCACGCCATCCCGGCACTGCTGGTCCCAGCCGCTGGCAGCAATCATCGCAGCGGCCAGCGTTTCCTTGAGCGGTGCATCGCCTTTGTCTTCACGCCAGCCACGCTTGAAGAGCGGCTCGCCAGAAGTGTCTATATAAATCGTGACGGTTTCCGTCGTCAGGTGCACGTAGATGCGCACATCCGGCCAGCGTGTATCGACATCCGGCCTGACATCAAATTTGGCGCGAAAACGATCGGCAATCGCATCCTTGATTTTCAGCGCGGCAAAGTTCAGGCTGGTCAGCGGACTGTGCTGCGCGGTGATCTCGACCTTGAAGGTCTGTTTCGGCGTGAACCAGATTTCCCAGGCGACATTTGCCGCGGCGTTGTACAAGTCCTGCTCGCTGCGGTACTGGTTGTGCTGCAATTCGATCAGCACACGCTGCGCGAGGCGGCTGTGCAGGTTGAGCTGCAATGCATCTCGCCACGACGCCTGCAACTGCACACCCGCACGCCAGGCCTTGCCCTGTAGGCCGGTGATGCGCTGCACCTCAGTGGCAAGTAGCGCTTCAACGCCAGCGGCGCAAGGAAGAAAAATTTGGAGTTGGTTCATGGCATCAGCCCGTGTTTGATCGGACGCATTTCAGAAGGGGGGTTGGTGCGCTGCGATGCGTCGCCGCATGTCACGCAGAAAATAGCTCGCCGGCGCGTGACGCACCCAGCGCGGGAGCCAGCGGTAAAGCATGGGGGCGTAGCGCAGGAAACGATCCCAGCGCAGTTGGTCGAATCTGCTCCAGGGCAGCCCGAAGGCTTCGCGCATGGCGGGCGGCAACAGCCCGCGTGTAGTGAAGCTCTGCAGAGGCAACAAGACACGCGTCCACCATGGTGCAGCGCCTCCGCGCAGCAGGGCCTGCGCATAACTTCGCACCTGATCATCGACGCTAAAGGACTCCAGCGACCGAGTCCAGTAGGCCTCAAAGGCCGCGCGATTTGGCGGCCACATGTCCGGGCGCACCTGCAATGCCGTGCCGTAAATGGCGGCATGCTGGTACAGGATCTCGGCATCGGCATCGCCGAGCGGGCCATTAAAAATTTCGGCCAGTTGTGCACCGCTGCGATAGAGGGTGGCCGCGACCCACAACTGAAGTTGTGGGTCGAAAGCACTGTAGCGCTCCGAATGCACGGGGCCGTGGGCGCGATTCACCAGCTGGGCGACCATGCGGCGTTCCTGCTCGCTACCCAGGTTCAAGGCATAGATGTAGATCATGGTGGTGCGCAACCGGTCCAGCGGGCGGCGCAATGTGGTGCTGTGCTCGGACACGCCCCAGCCGACGCCGGGGTTGGCCAGTTGCAGCAGAACCGCCGCGCCGGCACCCAGGTAAATATAGGCCTCCCGACTGAGTTCGCCCGGACGTACTGCGGGGGTGCCGGCAGTTTGCAGCCCGGGATCGGTTTCGTTCATGACAGAACTGGCGCCCGCGCATGCGCGCCAGCTACAGCGACTTTCTCAGGTTGGCGGGTGCAATGCGCAGGGCTTCACGGTACTTTGCAACGGTACGGCGTGCACATTCGATACCCTGCTCCTTGAGCATTTCCGAGATCTGGTTGTCGCTGAGAGGTTTTTTGGTGCTCTCGGACACAACAAACTGCTTGATCAGCGCACGCACCGCGGTGCTCGATGCGTTACCGCCGGTTTCGGTGCCCAGCGCAGAGCCGAAGAAATACTTCAACTCAAAAGTTCCGAACGGCGTGTTCATGTATTTGGCAGTTGTCACCCGCGAGATGGTCGATTCGTGCAGCCCGAGTTCATCGGCAATCTCGCGCAGCACCAGCGGGCGCATCGCCAGTTCGCCGTGGGTGAAGAAATTTTTCTGCCGTTCCACAATCGCCGTACTCACGCGAAGTATGGTGTCAAACCGCTGCTGTATGTTCTTGATGAACCAGCGCGCTTCCTGCAGACGCTGCTGCAGCGCCTGGCCGCCCTGGCCCTTGTGCTGCTTCAGTGCGTTGGCGTAAATGTCATGTACACGCAGCTTGGGCATCACGTCGCCGTTCAGCGTCACCTTGAAACCCCTGCCCGACTTGACGACGATGACATCGGGCACCACCAGGTTGCGCTCGACATTTACGAAACGACGGCCCGGCTTGGGGTCCAGCCGGCCAATCAGCGCAATCGCGCCCTTGATTACCGCATCGGGGTAACCGCACAGCTGCGACAGCCGTTTTACGTCGCGCTTGGCCAGCAACTCAATAGGCTGTTTGCACATGGCAATCGCCGCATGGGTTACATCGCAATTTTTGCAGTCGAGCAACTGCAGCCCCAGGCACTCGGCGAGGTTGCGCGCCCCGACGCCGGCCGGCTCCATGTGATGCAGCAGCTTGAGCGCCATCGCAAAATGCTGTTCCAACTCCTCTGCCTGCTCCAGGTCGTCGCCAGCGAGGCTTTTGGCCAGGGATGCAAGCGTATCTTCAAGGTAGCCGTCGTCGTTCAGTGACTCAATGAGGAAATGCAGTGCGGCACGGTCTTCTTCGGACAGGCGCAGGCTCAGGGACTGGCGGTGCAGATGCTCCTGCAACGACTCGTGGCTGCGCGCCAGTTCGGAAGCATCGGCATCCCCATCGTCGTTGTTGTTCTTGCGCGGCGGCGCATCGCCACCCCACTCGCTGTCGTCGGGCGCAGATTCCACGCTACCGTCGCCATCCCAGCTCTCTTCCAGCGCAGCCTCGGAGCTCACCTCCGGCGTACTCTCGGACTCCGCCGCAGTAGACACGCTGGCCTCCGCCATGCTGCCGGGAACAGCGTCCGAAGCAGACTCGAATTCCTGGCTGTCCTGGCTGACCGGCGTGTTCACATGTTCGAGGCCGAACTCTTCACGCGCTGCGGACTCTTCAGTCACTTCCAGAAACGGGTTCTCGTCGAGCATCTGCTCGACCTCCTGGCTCAGCTCGAGCGTGGAGAGTTGTAGCAGCCTTATCGACTGCTGCAACTGCGGCGTCAGTGCCAAATGCTGCGAAACGCGTAACGACAGCCCTTGTTTCATGCAGTAGCACCACCGGTACTGGACAAAAACGAAGCAGTCTTCGCAAGCATGGGCCGCAGGGCCGGCTTCGCCGGACTGCAGGCGCAGCCCCCTGCAGGGGGGAAGGAGCTACACGAAGTGAGCCAGCAACGGGGGGGAGCCATCACATCCTGAAATGTTCGCCAAGATAGACGCGGCGCACATCTGCGTTGTTGACGATCTCTGAGGGCGTCCCTTTGGCCAGCACGTGGCCGTCACTGATGATGTAGGCGTGGTCGCAAATACCCAGTGTTTCGCGCACATTGTGGTCGGTGATCAGCACGCCAATCCCGCGCGACTTCAGGAAACCGATGATGCGCTGAATTTCTATCACCGCAATCGGGTCGATGCCGGCAAAAGGCTCATCCAGCAGGATGAAGCGCGGCTGTGTTGCGAGCGCACGGGCAATCTCGACACGGCGGCGCTCTCCGCCCGACAGCGACAGCGCAGGCGAATCTGCCAGGTGGTCCACCCGCAAGTCCTTGAGCAGCGCATCCAGCCGCCCGGCAATCGCCACCTGGCTCAACGCCTTGCCGTTGTCGTCGTGCTGCAACTCCAGCACAGCGCGCACATTCTGCTCGACCGTCAGCTTGCGGAATATCGATGCTTCCTGCGGCAAATAGCTCAGGCCAAGCCGCGCGCGGCGGTGTATGGGCATCTGCTCGACCGGGTTGCCGTCTATCGTGATATCTCCGGCGTCGGCGCGCACCAGGCCCACGATCATGTAAAACGAGGTCGTCTTGCCGGCGCCGTTGGGCCCCAGCAGGCCCACCACTTCACCGCTTTGCACCGTCATTGAGACGTCCTTCACAACCTTGCGGCTGCCATAGGATTTTTGCAGACCGGTCGCAACCAGCCGGCTGCGCATGGCGGTTTCAGTTGAAGACGATTCCAGTGTTGCGCCTGCAGCAACGTTTGCGTTTTCCGTATCCATGTGTTCTCAGTTTCTGTCGGTGCCCAGCGTCGTGCTGGGGCGCAGGCTGGCCGGTGGTGCCGGCGGCGGCGTGGTGCCGGCAGCGCCGGAAGCCGCATTGCGCGGCGACAGCAGTGCGCGTACACGCCCGCTGGGGTTGGCTGCCGACCTGTTCTGGGCGTTGCTGTCGACGGTGAACACGTCGGTCACATTGTCGTAATTGATCTGAGAGCCCGTGGATTCATCGGAAAGCAAGGCGCCCTTGTAGCGCCGCATCACCGCACTGCCTATGAATTTGACGATGTCAGGGCGGCTGTCGTACTCGATGCGCAGGCCCTCGCCTTCGATGTATTCGTCCACGTTGTCACGCTTTTTGCGGTAGAACGCCAGCTTGCCGGGTGCGGCAACCACAATCGCCTTCTGGTAACCCTCGGGGTCCTGGCTGACATCGACCCGCTCGCCGCGGATGATGGTGCTGCCCTTGGTGATCACCACGTTGCCGGTGAAAACGCTGGTTTGTTTCAGGTCGTCATAACGCAGTGCGTCGGCCTCGGCATTCATTGGCTTGTCGCGGTCGGCCTGCTCTGCTCCCAACGGGAATACCGCCAGCATGGCCATGGCCGCTATGACGCTTGTCAAAAAGGTGGGGTATTTCATAAAGGCACGAATCTTGCTGCGTGTTGTTCGGTCCATTGTAGCCATGCAATTTGCACGAAAGTTGCTTTACCCGCCATCTGCGGTGGGCTTTTATGTCTATTTGACGGGGCCAAAGATCCACAGAACCATAAAAAAACCCGCCGTTTTCAAGGCGGGTTTTGCGGCCATCAGCCGAGCCTGGTCAGCCGGACTTACTTTTTGCGCTGGCCTGCAATCAGGTAGTCGGTCACCACCAGCGCCCGCTCCATAGACGTGGCCTGGGTGCCATCGGTGTAGAACCTGCCGGCGATGCCAAGCGCCGGAACGCCCTGCACCTTGTACTGGTCCTGCAACTGCGTGGCCTTGCGCACCTTGGTGGCTACCGGGAAGGAGTTATAGGCCTCGGCAAATTTGGCCTTGTTCAGCGACGGCTGCAGGCCGACCCAGGCAAGGATCTGGTCGGCGGTGGTCAATTGCTGCTTTTCATTGTGAATGGCATTGAAGACCTTCATCTGCATCTCGTCGACCTTGCCCAGGGCTTCCAGCGTGTAGTACAGCTTTTGCTGCGGCTCGAAATCGGGGCGGAAGGACACCGGCGCACGGCGGAAAGACACGTCCTTGGGCAGCTTCTTGAGCCACGCTTCGAGCTGCGGCTCAAAACGGTTGCAATGCGGGCAGCTGTACCAGAAGAACTCGACCACTTCAATCTTGCCTGCGGGCGCCTCGGTCGGCACGGGCTTGTCCAGCAGCAGGTAGTCGGTGCCTTCCTGCGGCGGTTTGCCCTGGGCCTGGGCCACGCCCGGCAATGCCAGGGCACCTCCCAAAGAAGCGGCCGCTACCGTTGCGGCTGAAAGCGAGAACTCACGTCGTTGCATTTGTATTTCTCCAGAAAATCTCAAAAACCCGGTTATCGGGTGTTGTACCCGACAGCAGTTGGACGCGCCGGGCCGGAAAAGTTCAGCGCTGCACCCGCACCAGCGCGGTTTCTATCGCATTGCCATCGAGTTTTTCCTTGGTCTTGTCGGCCTCGTCTTTTTTATCAAAAGGCCCCAGGCGAACACGGTAGACGGTACGGCCGGACTGCTCACGCTCCGTTACCTTGGCCTGAAAGCCCATCAGCGACAACTTGGCGCGCTGCTGCTCGGCGTCTTCAGGCGTGCGGAAGGCTCCGGCCTGTATGAAGTAGCTGAAAGGGTCGGCGCCGGCGGCGGCGACTGCCTCCGGTTTTACATCGGCCTTTGGTTTGGCTTCTGCTGATTTGGCTTTTGCCAGATCACCTAGCGGATCAGCCGATACTGCCGGTTTTCTGGCGGCACTGGCCGCAGCCTGCGGTGCTTCGGTGCCTATCGTGCCGGAAGCCGCTGCCGAAGGCCGTGCCGGGTTCTTGCCCGCGAGTGCCGCATTCGGGTTCCAGTCCTTGTTCTTCTTGGCTTCGGCCGCGTCGTTCTCGGCGCCGTGGGCCTGGCCACGGTTCATGAAGGGCACCGGGACCTTGGTCACATACACCGCCACAGCCAGCGCGGCGCCCAGGCCCAGCAGCGCGCCGATGATGATGCCCAGCAGCGTGCCGCCGCGTTGCCTGTTTTTTGACTGTACTGGTCCCAAGTGCTTCATGCTCTGCTCTTTTCGTGGAATCACATCTTGCGCGGGGCACTGACGCCCAGCACCGCCAGGCCATTGTGCAACACCTGAGCCGTCGCCGCGACCAGCGCCAGGCGGGCCAGCTTGACCGGCTCTTCGTCGACCAGGATGCGCTCGGCATCGTAATAGCTGTGGTAACAGGCGGCCAGCTCGCGCAGGTAAAAAGCCACGTCGTGCGGCGCAAAGCCGCTTGCCGCGCCGGCCAGCATGTCCGGGTACTTCGCGATCAGCAGCATCAGCGCCTGGGCCTGCGGGCTGGTCAGCGGCGACAGGTCAACCGCGTTCAGTGCGGCCTCATCACCACCCCACGCCGCCAGCACAGAGCAGATGCGCGCATGCGCGTACTGCACGTAATAGACCGGGTTCTCGTTGTTCTTGGCCAGCGCCAGATCGATGTCAAAGATGTATTCGGTGTCCGGCTTGCGGCTGAGCAAAAAGAAACGTACCGCATCGGCACTTGTCCACTCGATCAGGTCGCGCAAGGTCACGTAGCTGCCGGCACGTTTGGAAATCTTGACCTCTTCACCGTTGCGCACCACACGCACCATGGTGTGCAGCACGTAGTCGGGGTAGCCTTGCGGCACACCCTCATTGGCGGCCTGCAGGCCGGCACGCACACGGGCGATGGTGCCGTGGTGGTCCATGCCCTGGATGTTGATCGCACGGCTGAAGCCGCGCTCCCATTTGGCCAGGTGGTAGGCGACGTCGGGCACAAAATAGGTATAGGTGCCATCCCCCTTTTTCATCACGCGGTCCTTGTCGTCACCGTAGTCGGTCGACTTCAGCCACAGCGCGCCATCCTGTTCGTAGGTTTTGCCGGCGTCTTTCAGTTTCGCAACCGCTGCATCGACACGGCCAGAGCTGTACAGGCTCGATTCAAGATAGTAGTTATCAAAGCGCACCGAGAAAGCCTGCAGATCCAGGTCCTGCTCGCGGCGCAGGTAGGCGACGGCGAACTGGCGGATCGAATCGAGGTCTTCCATATCGCCCGACGCCGTGAATTCCCGGTCATCGGACTTGACGGTCTTTTTGGCGATGAAGTCGTTGGCGATGTCGGCGATGTAGTCGCCGTGGTAGGCCGATTCGGGCCAGCCGGCATCACCGGGCTTGATGCCTTTGGCGCGCGCCTGGGTACTTGTGGCCAGCGTGTGGATTTGCACACCGGCGTCGTTGTAATAAAACTCGCGGTAGACGTCAACGCCCTGCGTGACAAACAGGTTGCAGATCGCATCGCCAAGCGCGGCCTGGCGGCCATGGCCGACGTGCAGCGGACCGGTCGGGTTGGCCGACACGAACTCGACGATCATGCGTTTGCCGGCAGCGGCCGGCCTGACACCAAACTGCTTGCCCGCGTGCAGTACTTCACGCACCGTTTCCTGTTTTGCAACAGGCTTTAGCTTGATGTTGATAAAACCCGGGCCTGCGATTTCAACCGCATCGACCCATTTTTCATAAGCCGGTTTCGCCAGCAGGATGACCTTCAGCGCCTCGGCCAGCTGGCGCGGGTTCTGCTTGAGCCCCTTGGACAGTTGCATTGCTGCCGTACAGGCTAAATCACCGTGTGCAGCCACCTTGGGCGACTCAAAAGCGGCCTTCTCGCCGGCGCCGGGGGAAAGCTGTTCCAGCCCGTCAGCCAGCGCTGCGAGCAGTTCATTTTTAATCGAGAGCATTCGCTGATTTTACGTTTAAGACAAATTGCTACAGGTCATCCACCTTGTGAGGGCTGGCGTTATATGTTGGAATTCCTTCTGGAACTCAAACCTGACCGGCCTGTTTTCTTTACCTTCACACCACAATCCTGGAGCCACTCATGAAAAAGCTGTTGTCCCTGATCGCCATCTCTTTCGCCTTCTCGATGACTCTTGCACCTGTGGCCCATGCCGCAGATACCTGCGCAGCCCAATCGGCTGAAAAGAAACTGGCTGGCGCTGCCAAAGCCAGCTTCGAGAAGAAGTGCATGGCTGATGCCGCTGCTGCCAGCCCTGCTGCTGCCTGCGCCGCACAATCTGCCGAGAAGAAACTTGCTGGTGCCGCCAAGTCCAGCTTTGAAAAGAAATGTATTGCTGACGCTGGCGGCGACAAGAAGGCAGAAGCCCCAGGCCCTGCAGCCGCTTGCGCAGCCCAGGCTGCTGAAAAGAAGCTGGCTGGTGCCGCCAGGTCCAGCTTTGAGAAAAAATGTGTGGCCGATGCAGGCGGCGACAAGAAGATGGCAGATGCCAAGCCCATGGCCAAGGCTGATGCCAAGGACGCCAAGAAGTAATCGTTTCTTTTAAGGCAAAGGCCTGGATGGCCCATTCGCCGGTGGCGGATGGGCCATTTCATTTTCCGGATCAGAAATCTCGCCCTGCCAGTAGCTGGGGTCGCTGAAGTTCTGCTTCAGGAAATCAATCCACAAACGCACCCGCAGCGGCAGATGTTTGCGCTGCGGAAACACGCAATAAATACCATTCGGCGGCGCCGCAAAGTCCTCCAGCACCGACACCAGCTGGCCATCGGCCACCTCGGCCTCCACCTCCCAGGTACTGCGCCACGCAATACCGTAGCCCGCCAGGCACCAGTCATGCAGCACCTGGCCGTCAGAGCAATCGAGCGGGCCGCCCGGCTTGAGGTAACTCAAGTCGCCATCCACCATGAATGCCCAGCCCCGCGTTTGTGACGCTTCACTCGACAAGGTAAGGCAATCAAATTTTGAAAGCTCGTTCGGGTGCTGCGGCGTGCCATGCGCGTCAAGGTAAGCAGGCGTAGCCACGCACAGGCGGCGGTTATCGGCCATGCGTACGCTGACCAGTGACGAATCCGGCAAATCGCCGACACGCACCGCGCAGTCAAAGCCTTCACCAGCCAGGTCCACCACGCGGTCGCTGAGGTTGAGCGAGATCGTCACATCGGCATGCTGCTCGCGAAAAGCCGTCACCAGCGGCGCGACATGACGGCGGCCAAAACCGGCAGGCGCAGTGATGCGCAGATGGCCGCTGGCCTTGACGCCGCCTGCCGACACACTGGCCTCGGCATTGGCCATATCGGCCAGCAGGCGCTGGCAGTCTTCAAGGAAGGCGGTGCCCTCGTGCGTCAGCGCGATGCGGCGTGTGGTGCGCACCAGCAGCTTGACGCCCAGTCGCTCTTCCAGTGCATCGAGGCGGCGGCCCATGATGGCCGGCGCGACGCCTTCGGCCCGTGCCGCCGCAGCCAGGCTGCCGCGCGCCACCACCGCCACAAAAGATTCCAGTTGTTTGAGTTTGTCCATGGTGATGCCTCAGGCAGCAGGTTTTGTTGCGCGCACACCCAGCGCGGCGATCTGCGCATCGCTGTACCCGAGCGAGGCCAGTATCTCGTGCGTGTGTTCGCCCAGTTGAGGCGGGTTCAGCCGCACGCCGGGGCGCACGCCGTCCATCATCAGCGGCATCAGCGGCACCTGCGTGTGTTTGCCGTCGGGCAACGTCATGGGCGCGAGACCGCCCGTGGCCTGCAGATGCGGGTCGTCAAACAGCTGCTGCGGTTTGGTAATCGGCGCGAACGGCAGGCCGTGCGCTTCGAAGACGGCGCTCAGTTCGGCAGCCGTGTGTTCGGCCATGCGCGAACGCAGCAGCGGCATCAGCCAGTCGCGGGCGCGCACGCGGTCGTTGTTGGTGACAAGGCGCGGGTCGGCCTGCAGCTCCGCCAGCGCAAACGCCTTGCAGAAAGCGGCCCACTGCGTGTCGCTGACGACGGCCAGAAATATCTGCTCACCATCCTTCACTGCAAACACGTCGTACACCGCCCAGGCCGAGATGCGGCTGGGCATGGGGTCGGCCGCCTGCCCGGTCACAGCGAACTGCATCATGTGCTGCGCGACCAGGAAGACGTTGTTCTCGAACAGCGCCGACTGCACCTCCTGCCCCTTGCCGGTGACGTTGCGCTGCGCCAGCGCAGCCATCGCGCCTATCGCGCCAAACATGCCGCCCATGATGTCGTTGACGCTGCTGCCCGCGCGCAGCGGGTCACCGGGCCGGCCCGTCATGTAGGCCAGGCCGCCCATCATCTGCACCACTTCATCAAGTGCGGTGCGGTGGTCGTAAGGGCCGGGCAGAAAACCCTTGTGACTCACGTAAACCAGCCGCTCATTGAGCTTGCACAGGCTGGCGTAGTCCAGGCCCAGTCTGGCCATGGTGCCGGGCTTGAAGTTCTCGCTGACTACATCGGCAGTGGCGATCAGCTTCAACGCGGCCTCCCTGCCGGCGGCGCTTTGCAGGTCCAGCGCGACCGACTTCTTGTTGCGGTTGAACATGCTGAAAAAGCCGGCCCCCGCACCTATCAGCCTGCGGGTGTTGTCGCCGCCCGGCGGTTCAACCTTGATGACCTCGGCGCCCAGGTCGGCCAGCACCATGCCGCAAGTCGGGCCCATCACCATGTGGGTGAACTCGACCACACGCATGCCTGCCAGCGGTAGCTGCGGACGGGCCTGCGTCGACGTGGAGGCTTGTTCGGTCATTGACGGCTCGAATTTCCAAAATTTAAAAGATGCTGGAAGCTGGCGAAAGACAAAATTCCACTATCTTTTTAATAGCAGGTCACGCTAGTCCATATTGGGTTTCAGGCCGAAATGATGCTCAAAATGAGGCAAAAAAGACTTCAAAACGCCCAAAACCGCCCAAAACCCCGTTCTGCAGCCCACCTGAAGCTTCATTATGTATGTTTTAGTCATGGATAAAACGATTAATCAACTATTAATGAAGAATCGCGTATCGAATACAGTCGTTGAGTGCTTCAAGCACCGGGTTTGGGCGTTTATCGCGCGGCACGGTGCTTGCAGCAACATCGCCAGACAAGACAGCACATTTTTCAAATATTTCCCACAGCAGGACTAGCCATGGCCACGACTTCCACCTTCAAGCCCACAGACCGCACCAGCGCCCACCGCCTGCAGGTTGCGACCAGGCTGCACCGCTTTATCGACGAAAAAGTGCTGCCCGGCACCGGTGTCACCGCCACCGCTTTCTGGAACGGTTTTGACGCCATCGTGGCCGACCTCGCACCCAAAAACATCGCCCTGCTGGCCGAGCGTGACCGCCTGCAACTTGAGATGGACGCCTGGCACAAGGCCAACCCCGGTCCGATCGCTGACATGAAGGCCTACCGCGCCTTTCTTGAGAAGTCCGGCTACCTCGTCCCCTCGCCAAAAAAGGTCACCATCACCACCGGCAATGTCGATGCCGAACTCGCCAAACAGGCGGGTCCGCAACTGGTGGTGCCCATCCTGAATGCGCGCTACGCACTGAATGCCGCCAACGCACGCTGGGGTTCGCTGTATGACGCGCTCTACGGCACCGACGTGATTTCCGAAGAAGGCGGTGCAGACAAGGTTAAACAGGGAGGTAGTGGCTACAACCCGGTGCGCGGCGCCAAAGTCATCGAATACGCACGCCATGTGCTGGACCGCACCGCACCGCTGAAGGCCGGCTCGCACATCGACTCGACCGGTTACAGCGTCAAGGGCGGCAAGCTGGTCGTTTCGCTTAAAAGCGGCAAGACAACCGGGCTTGAAGACGCCGCGCAGTTCACCGGCTATCAGGGCAAGGCATCTGCGCCTTCGTCGGTGCTGCTGCAGCACAACGGCCTGCACCTGGACATCCTGATTGACCGCACAACCGCTATCGGCAACAGCGATGCCGCCGGCGTCAGCGACCTGGTGGTGGAAGCCGCGCTGTCGACCATCCTCGACCTGGAGGACTCGGTCGCCGTGGTGGATGCCGATGACAAGGTGCTGGCCTATGGCAACTGGCTGGGCATATTGCAGGGCACGCTGACCGAGAGCGTGACCAAGGACGGCAAGACCTTCACCCGCGGCCTGAACCCCGACCGCGAATACACCGCGCCCAAAGGCAAGGGCAAACCGGTCGTGCTGCACGGCCGCTCGCTGATGTTTGTGCGCAACGTCGGCCACCTGATGACCAACCCGGCTGTGCTGTACACCGCCGCCGACGGCTCGACCAAAGAAATCCCCGAAGGCATTCTGGATGCCGTCGTCACCACGACTATTGCGATCCACGACCTCAAACGCAAGGGCAAGGCCGGTATCAAGAACTCGCGCAAGGGTTCGGTCTACATCGTCAAACCCAAGATGCACGGCCCTGCCGAAGTCGCCTTCGCCGCAGAGCTGTTCACGCGTGTTGAAAAAATGCTGGGCCTGCCCGACAGCACCGTCAAGCTCGGCATCATGGACGAAGAGCGCCGCACCAGCGTCAACCTGAAAGCCTGCATCGCCGCGGCCAAGAGCCGCGTGGCCTTCATCAACACCGGCTTCCTGGACCGCACCGGCGACGAGATGCACACCGCCATGCACGCCGGCCCCATGATCCGCAAGGGCGACATGAAAAGCAGCGCCTGGATCGCGGCTTACGAGAAGAACAACGTGCTGGTGGGCCTGTCCTGCGGCCTGCGCGGCAAGGCGCAGATCGGCAAGGGCATGTGGGCCATGCCCGACCTGATGAAGGCCATGATGGAGCAGAAGATTGCCCACCCCAAGGCAGGCGCCAACACAGCCTGGGTGCCCAGCCCCACCGGCGCCACGCTGCACGCGCTGCACTACCACCAGGTCAAGGTCAGCAAGGTGCAGAAAGACCTTGAAAAGATTGACGCCAACAAGGAACGCAACGCCATCCTGAACAACCTGCTGCAGATCCCCGTGACCAGCAAACCCGACTGGAGTGCAGAAGCGAAGCAGCAGGAACTCGACAACAACGCGCAGGGCATCCTCGGCTACGTCGTGCGCTGGATTGACCAAGGCGTCGGCTGCTCCAAGGTGCCCGACATCCACAACATCGGCCTGATGGAAGACCGCGCCACCCTGCGCATCTCCAGCCAGCACATGGCCAACTGGCTGCTGCACGGCGTGGTCACTGAAGCGCAGGTAAAAGAAACCTTCGAACGAATGGCCGCCGTCGTCGACAAGCAGAACGCTGGCGACAAGCTCTACCAGCCGATGGCCGGCAACTTCAAGACCTCAGCCGCGTACAAGGCAGCGTGCGATCTGGTCTTCAAGGGGCTGGAGCAGCCGAGTGGTTACACCGAGCCGTTGCTGCATGCGTGGCGCTTGAAGGTGAAGGCGGGGATCTGAGTTTCCTGAATGTTTGGCGCTCAATTCAGGGCGCTTGCAAGCATTGATAGCGCCGCCCGCCTTCCCACGGCGGCTTGCTTGCTTCGTGCTGATGGATGGTGAACACGGAAACAACGGATGTTGCCGTCCAGAACAAACTCCCACAGATAGTGGGCTTTGATGATTTCCGGGTGGCTGCGGGGATTGGAGATTCGACCATCGTCCCCTGAGGGAAAAAACTCCCGCCTGTAGCTGGCTGACGCAATGCCGTTTGCAAAGACGATGACCTCCGGCTGCAAGACTTCAATCTGCCGATGAAGAAGTTTTCTGGACAGGTCTTTTACAAAATCGAATTCCGGGCAACCAATTGGCGATTTCCCCGCCCAGTCAAAACAAAACAGGTTGCTGTAGACCAATCCATCCCTCCCCGTGACGCTCGCAAGCTCACGCGTGAAATTATGGAAAGTTTTACCCCTGTCCTTTAGTGGTTGCGAAAGGCGCTTTTCAAAGAAGGTTCGATGCTTGGCGATAGTTTTTGCGACAAGGTGCTCCAGCGAGACGAAGACTTCACCCTTTTGTAGCGGCTCCCAGCCTGCAGTTTCACAGCCGACCACCATGACCCTATTTTTGGCACTGCCGTATTGGTCAGAAACGCTGGTCAGAAAAATACCGGACAGGCCTTTTGAACCGAGCGGCCGTTGATCCTGCGCATGGAAATAACGCGGGTCTACGTCCTTCAATACATCGACATAGGCATCGCCAAGCATCGTATTGTTCATATTCTGTGCAGGTTGATCGTCACGAGACGATCATCGCGCAAATGCACAAGTCCGCGAAAACACCAGAAGATCCGGAAGGTACCAGTCCTTCCGGGCTGTGGATTTTTATTCACAGAATAGCGATCTGCCGACCGAAGCACATTCCAAAAATCATTTCTCCATGTCAAGCCGCCAGCCGTATCTCCGGCTTGTTCGCTTCGCCCTTGAGTATCTCGCGGGCCGCGGCCAGTGGTGCCGGGTCTATCCAGTCGGCGACTGAGAAATCGTTTTTGATGAAGCCGTGTTTGAACATGAAGTGCTTGCGCACCTCCAGCGCGCGCACCAGCTTTGCATCCAGTGATGGCAGCAGGTTGTCGTACAGGCTTTCATCAAAAGCATCTGGCAACCACTCCTTCACTACCGACACTTCTTCGGCAATGATGGTTGCTGCGGCGTCGCGGTTCTCGCGCGCCCAGTACGCGGCACGCAGCACCTGCGCGAGGTAGCGTGCCACGATGCCGGGATGGTTGCGGGCCAGTTCGCCGCTAACCGTCAGCACGTTGGGGGTGCCGTTGTTGATGGCCACCTCCTGGTCGGGGTGGTGGTTGATGTCGGACACCACATGCGCGCCGAGAAAAGTCTCAAGTGCCGGTCCGGCCGCGCCATAGGTGTAGATGGCATCGACCTCGCCGCGAATCAGCGCAAAGGCTTCTGCGCTGGCGGCCTGCGCCGACTGGCGGGCGTCGAACAGCGGGCCTGCATGCGAGGCCTTTTGCGCGCCTATGTAGGTCCGCTCTACATCAAGCCCGACAAAGGTCACGTCGTTCTCGCCCAGGCCTTCAGCAGCCAGTACCTGCAGGTAACCCTGCAATGCGGAAGCGCGCCAGAAATCGATCTTGTCGTTGACGCGACGCGGCAACGCGAGCCGCTTCCCTTTCAGGTCTTTCACCGTCCTGATGCCTGAGCCGGGCAGCGTCAGGATGGACTGGTACTGCGGCAGCCAGGTCAGGCCGACAACCACCACGTCCTGGCCTTCAGAGCGCGACCAGATCGGTGGCGCATTGCCGCCCTGGCGGAAGGAGTTGGCCTGCCGGTGGTCGAAGTGCGACTCGCGCACAGAGCGGTCGGGCGACGAACGCAGCGACGACACGGTGATGCCGTCCTTTGCAAATTCATGGTCTATCCAGCCCTGCTGTATCGCGATGCCGGAGGCGGTCGGCACGGGGCAGCGGGTGTACCAGAGCGCATCGGGAAGGGGTGTTTTTGAAATGGCGGTTGAACTCATGCAGACCTCGCGTCAAAAGTGAAAAAGATTTGAAAGAGCGCCCATGCTAGGCAGCCAGCGGCGCATCTCCAACAACTTTTTTAATCAATGCTTATGACCAACTCATGCATTGCCGATGCGATGTCCCATCAGCTCTTTTGTGCATGAACTCATCACATCTTGTTCGTTTCTTTTTCTGCGGTTTGTTTTTACATTGGCCCTCCTTGTTGAAACGATCAACGCCCCAAACCCCAAACACCGCTGGAGAAACCATGAAGACATTCCTCACCACTATTGCCACAGGCCTGGCGCTTGCCGCGAGCGCAGGCGGCGCTGCCGCGCAAAACTTCCCGAACAAGCCGATACAGATCGTCGTGTCTGCCGCACCGGGTGGCAGCCCCGACATCCTGGCGCGCATCATCGGCGATGCGCTGAGCAAGCGTGTCGGCCAGTCCGTCGTGATTGAAAACAAGCCCGGCGGTGCGGGCAACATCGCCGCCGGTTATGTGGCCAAGGCCGCGCCTGACGGCTACACCATCTTTGTGGCCACGGACGGCCTGTCGGTGAACCAGACGCTGTTTCACAACCTGCCGTTTCACGCCGTCAACAGCTTCGCACCCATCATTCACGCGATCTCTTCACCGCAGGTATTCGCTGTCAATGCGGGTGTGCCGGTCAACAACGTGAAAGAGTTCATTGCTGCTTCAGTGAAGCCAGGCGCCAAACCGTTCTCGCTGGCGTCGCCTGCCATCGGCACGCCGGGCCAGCTCGGCGTGTTGCTTTTGCAGAATCAGGCAGCCGTCAAGGTAACGCCCGTGGTCTACAAAAGCGCGCAGCCTGCACTGACCGACGTGCTGGGCAAACATGCGGACGGCATCATCGTGACGATCGCACCCGCACTGCCCTTCCTGCGGGACGGCAAACTGAAGCCGCTGGCGGTGTCCACTGCAGTGCGTTCGCGCGCGCTGCCGGATGTGCCGACATTTGCCGAGCAGGGCTTGCCCGGCCTGAAGTTCGGTTCATGGCAGGGCTTTGTCGCACCCGCCGGCACGCCAAGGCCGGTGATTGAAAAACTCAACCGCGAAATCAATGCGGTGCTGAAAGACCCGGTCGTTCATGCCGCGCTGTTGCAGCAGGCATTTGACGTGGAAGGCGGTTCACCGGAAGCGTTCGGCAAGGTCATTGCCGATGGCATCACCGGCTGGGCCACCGTGATCAGCGCCAACAATATCCAGCCAGACTGACGAAGCGCCCTGAACGCGGCTAGAGCTCGCTGGCGTCCTGCAGCCTGCGCTGCTTGATGACGATGCGCAGGGTGGGCCGCTCGGGTCGGCCGGAGCGGAACAGCATGATGTCGGCATCGCCGTTGACCCAGGAGGCGGTATCGGGGATATCACCGCCGCCCGATCCGAAGGCGGCGAGTTCGGGGCCGAGTTCAGCGCGCAGCGAATGCATCAACGTGGTTTGCGCCGCCAGCGTCGCATCAGGGCCGGCTTCAGGCAACACAAGGTCAATCTGTTGCAGCTTCTGGCCGGCAAAGAAAAGGGTCTGCTCGAAGTGCAGGCCTTCATGCAGCGCATCTGGCACACGCAGCGATCCCAGGGCGCCTGATGACAGCCGGCGTGGAGCGCGCACTGGCTGCACGTCTGTCAGTGTCTGCCGAACCTGTGCGGGGCTGATGCCAAGCAGCGCTGCGCTGTCGAGCACGGTGCCGGCCCATGCGCTGCTGCACAGCAAGGCTGCGGCGAACACGGCGACGCGAAATACAGGACGGCAAACAACAAAAGCAGGCATGGGATGTTGCAACAAACAGACTTTTCAGCAGGGCGGCCATCTTAACCAACACGCGCTGCACCAATGAAGGTACGGCTGCGGGCAGCAAAACTCATATGTATGCAGGCGAAACCAAATGCAACTCTTTGCAAGCTTTGGCTTTCGCACGCTTTTGCCCCGTAACCTAGCCCGAGCCCACCCAGGTCAACGGTCATCCACTGTTGCTGCGGTGTCGTGCATTTCACCGTCAATTTCCGGAAGTTTCCCTGCGATGGCTGCTTATCAGGCTGACGTCCTTCAATCCTGTTTTCAGGAAGCGGCAAAAGCTGCAGGCCCTGCGCTGGCGCATTGCGTGGAAGCAGCTGCGGCCGCCCTGCAGGATGCCGAACTGAAAAGCATGAAGGTTGCAGAGCGCGACGAGCTGGCCAGTGCCTGGCGGTTGTTGCTTGCCAACAAGGCTGCCTGGAGCGCCCGTTACCAGGCCAGCCTTCTGGACGCCTTTGACAGCAACGCAGAAGCCGCCAGAACCCAGGCGCGGATACAGCATTTGCCGAAGTCCGACCCTGTGGCCGCCAGCGTGCCTGCGCGGCACGCGGGCCGGCTGGGCGTGCAGGCGTTTTCGCTGGTCGAAGACGCCGATGTGACGCAGGCGATAGAGTCGTCGCGGCTACTGCAGCAGCTGTCGCCGCAGCTCGAACAATCACTGGCAGAACTGGACAGCCTGATCAGCTCTGCGCTGGGCCTGGACAACGTCAGGCCCGAACTGAACCCGGTACGCCCGGAGATATTCGCCTCGGTGCTGCAGGACATCATGATGGCCAGCGAACATGCAGATGCTGCGCTGGCCCGGCACTGGATACGCCACCTGGCCGCGCCGCTGGCGCGCGAGATGCGGCGTATTTATGAACACATGGTGCACCTGCTGGAACTGGCCCATGTAAAGGCGGCGCACTATCGTGTGCTGCAGGCACCGGCGGGCGCAACCGGCGGGCGCAGCGATGCAAGCAACAGGAGCGAAGGCGGTGGTCGGGCCGCGGGTGAAGGCCCTGATGGCACGGGCGGCGCTGGTGGTACGGCCGGTGCAGGGCCGGGCAGGCAGCCGTCGCAATATGCAGACCTGTCGAACTACGAGATACACGACGAGCTGTTCCAGGACTTTTTGTTCCACGGCGGCAGCCAGGCGCAGCAGGGGCTGGCGCCTTCGTACTACGCGACGATTGAAGAAGAGCTGACATCGCTGAAAGCAGCGCCGGACTCCTCGCCGTCGCCGCTGCATGACACCGCGCCCGAAGAAGAAGCCGGCTACCGTGCCATGCCGGCGGTCGACAGGCCGCAGCGCCTGGTCGACGTATCGACGCCGCTCAGCCCGCAGGTGTGGGGCGCTTATGGCCGCTCGCGTGAGCGCGCCATCGTGCGCACGCAGCTGAAAAAAGAGGCCACCAAAGTCGGCCAGGTGCTGGGCCTGGAGGTGGTGCGCAAGCTGGTCAACCAGGTCGCGCAGGACCCGCGCCTGCTGGTGCCTGTGCGCGAGGCCATCGTGGCGCTGGAGCCTTCGCTGCTGCGGCTGGCGATGGTGGACCCGCGCTTTTTCAGCGACGAGCGGCATCCGGGCCGCCGCCTGATGGAGCGCGTGGCGCAGCGCAGCTTCAAGTACAACGACGAATACAGCGGCGAGTTCGCCGGCTTTTTCAGCGCGATCACGCATGGTTTCAACCAGCTGAATGCGCTGGCGATTGACGATGCCAGGCCATTCGCTGCAGCGCTGGCGCGGCTTGAAGGCGCATGGGACTTGCAGGACCAGGCCGAGTTTGAAAGCCGCACGCGGGTCCTGAAGTCGCTGCACTTTGCGCAGGAGCGGCAGGAGCAGGCCGACCGGATTGCCTTTGACATGAGTTCGCGCTCGGATCTCGACAAGGTGCCCGGTGTGGTGCTGGATTTCCTGTTCGGCCCTTGGTCGCTGGCGATGGCCCACGCCCGGCTGGCCGACCAGCGCAACCAGGTGGACCCCGAAGGTTTTGGCTCCGTCGTGCCCGACCTGCTGTGGAGCGTCAAGCGCGACGTGACACTCAAACGCCCGGCCCGGCTGATAGAAATGATTCCCGGCCTGCTGGAGAAACTGCACACCGGGCTTGCCATGCTGGGCCAGGCACCCCAAGAGAACGAGAAGTTTTTTGAATCGCTGATGAAGCTGCACCAGCCAGTGCTCAAGCTCAGGCGGCAAAAGAGCCGGCAGGATGCCGAGGCATCCGGGCCCATGCCACTTGACGGACTGGAACCGCTCGAAGACCACGAGGTGCCGGCCACCCCCGAGCAGCGCCGCGCCAAAGCGGCCGAGCAGCCCTGGCTTGGCCGCGAAGAACTGGATGCCGCCGGCTTTGAAGACACGCTGCCGACCGCGCCGGGTGAACTGCTGGCGATGGATATTGGTGAGCCTGCCGCATCAGGCACGACCGCAGACACGCTGGCAGCCACAGCGGCCCCTGCAGCTGCAGTTGACAAGGCGACGCCGGAAGAAGCCACCCGCGTACTGATGAGCCTGCGCACCGGCCACTGGGTCGATTTGTATTCAAAACACCAGTGGCTGCGCGCCCAGCTGGTCTGGGCCAGCACCAAGGCCACGCTGTTCATGTTCCTCAGCCACGGCGGGCAACCGCATTCGATGACAAGGCGCAGCTGCGAAAAACTGATCATGCAACGCTGGCTGCGGCCGGTGGACAGCCAGGCGGTGGTGGCGCAGGCGCTGGATGCGGTGACCGTGGACGCCGGCACGCGCGCAAAAGCCCGCAAGGAAGCAGACAGTGATTTTTCAGACCTTCACCCGCAGCAGCGCGAGGCCGAGACGGTTTAGGTTTAAAGGCAAACTTGCGCGCTTGTCCGACGCCTGCTCCAGCCAGTCCCATCCATACTGCAGCCATGACCGCAAAAACCAATTTTTCTTTTGAAGTGTTCTACCCCGAGCGCTCGGCCATCACGATCGAGCAGCGCAACGAGACGATGCGCAAACTCGGCCCTACGCTGCAGGCGCTGCTGGCGGTGGGCGACAGCAACGCCGCCGTTGTGATCAGTGACAGCCACAAGGGTAGCGGCAACAAGATTGTGGAGATCACCACCACACTCGACGACGCAGCACTTGGCGAGGTGCTGCAGAAGTTTTCAAGTACCAACGACCTGACCGTGACAGCGCTGGAATAGCCCGCACGACCAGACGCCGGGTCAATCGGCTCGCTATTTAATTAATAGCATGTTGCGCTAGTCCACATTGGGTTTCAGGCCTTTTTGATAGGTAAAAACGACCTTTTTTGGCCTTTTTTGCCCTGAAAACGGCTTTGAAGTCCTGCCCTGACACCTCAAACCGGCCTCAATGTAAAGTTTACTTTACATCAGGGTTTCGGCATCAGGCCTGCCAGACACCGTAGCCTGCTTCACGCAGCGCGATGCCGAGCTCCACCTCCATGTCGCGCGCGCCTTCATACGGCATGGGGTTGTACATCTCGTACAGGCGGGGCAGCAGCCGCACGCCGAAGTCCGTCACATAACGGTTGGCCTGTATGCCGGCCTTGTGTTTGTCAAAGCGCACATCCGGGTCCAGCCCGGTCATGCCGACATAGACAAACGGTTTGCCGAGCACGTAATCCGGATTCGCGCGGCGAAAGCGGCCGATATCCCAGACCTCGGGCCCGAGCTCGATCACATAAACGCTGTAGTGGTGTGCACGCGGACGGACGGCCATGCGCGCATGCTAACAAGCCGCAGGGCAGCGCGGACTTGCAGCCCGATCAGACCGGTGTTTCAGCTGGCTGTAGCAGGCCCGGGCTGTCCGGGTTCGCGGGCGGCGCATCAGGCGGCAGTACCGCCCCACCACCGGTTTGTGCCTGGCTTTGCGACTGGGTCTGGTTGTCGATCTGCTGGTCGACCTCCTGCTGGGCGGCACGCACCACACCAGGGTCTTCAGGCAACCAGCTGGCAGACGTGACCAGCAGGTGTATGAAGTGCAGCTTGGCAACCACATTGAGCGGCAACACAAAAGGATAAAAGTCGGGCTGGCCCATGCTGCGCGACATCTCGTTGAGCATGGTGGTCAGCCGGGTCCAGTCGTTCAGGAAATCGAGGAAGTTCTGCGCATCAGGGTGTTCGGGCTGGTACAGCGCATCAATCGTGAAGGGCGTGAACTCGAGGTGCGCGCTGTCGGCCACCATACCGAAGCTGAGCGCGGTATCAATCGTGTCGCGCATGTGCAGGTAGTGGGCCCAGCACTCGGCCCAGTCCTCCCACGGATGGGTGCTGGCATAGGCACTGACATAGCTCAGCCACCACTCGGCAGGCGGGCCCTGCTCGTAGTTCTGTTTCAGGCTGGCCAGGTAATCCTTGTTCTCGTCGCCGAACAGCTGGTGAAAGCCTTCCATCCACGGCGTGCCGCAGACCAGCCTGTCCCAGTAGTAGTGGCCGACCTCATGCCGGAAGTGGCCCAGCAGCGTGCGGTAAGGCTCGCGCATGGCCTTGCGAACCGCCTCACGCACGGCGTCATCGGCTTCTTCCAGGTTCAGCGTAATCAGGCCGGTGTTGTGGCCCGTCATCACGTGCGGGCCGTTGTCGGGCGAGCGCAAAAAGTCGAACATCATGCCGCGCTCGGTGTCTTCGGTGATGCGCGATGCGACCGGCAGGCCCAGCGCCAGCAACGCAGACACCAGCCGGCGTTTGGCCAGCTCTATGCGGCCCCAGAGCATGCCGTTGTCGGGGTGTTCGGCGTCGTTCAGGTCAGGAATGATGCGGTTGAGCCTGCAGGCGCGGCACAGCAGCGTGGGCGGCTTGCCGTCTTCGGGGGCAGGCGCGGCAGCGGCATCGACAGGCACCAGCCAGTTGCAGGCGGCCGGCGTCTGCAGGTTCAGGCAGCGGGTGAATGTGCGGGCAGGCACAGGTAGCACCCGGTTGGTGTCGCCTTGCGGTTCAGTCTGTGATGGTTCAGCCGGGGCGTCGGGTTGCCAGATCACCCAGGTATCGGGCGCTTCGCCGGGCATCAGCGGCAGCAGGCGGGCCTGCTCCGGGTCATAACCCAGCGGCGTGCCGCAGGCCAGGCACTCGCTGTTGCGGAAGAAAACCGGCACACCGCATTTGCAGCGGTAGGCTCGGCCAGCGAGCGTAGCCAGGTGCGGCGACTGCAGCGAGAGCGTGGAGGCCGGGGTTTCTGCCGCAGCGTTCTGGGAAATAGGGGTCATCGGCAGGCAGTTTCTCTGGTTGGCTCTGAGTTGGCTCTACGTTGGCTCTACCGGCAGCAGACGCACGGAGACATTTGGAGGCATTTCAGTGTGCCACGACGGTTTGCGGTAACCATGCCTATTTGACACCTGGGCATGTCAGAAAGGGCCGACGGCTGTTTTGACCATGTCGGCGAGCTGGGCCGGCCCCAAGCTTTTATCATGGGGGGCAAGGCCTGCGGGCAGAAGCCGCCTGCCGCCGGCCCATTCGATCCGAACCCAAACAGCCACCAAAGGAATCCCATGCCCACTTACCACATCGAAATGATGGAAGGCCGCACCGTCGAGCAGAAGAAAAAGCTGGTCGAGGCGATCACCCAGGCCACCGTCGACATCCTGGGCAGCACGCCCGATTCTGTAGACATCATCATCACCGACATCAAGCGCGAGAACTGGGCCACCGGCGGCAAACTCTGGTCCGAACCACGCAACTGACAAAACAATCTTTTGAGCCGCCCTTCCACCCTGCCCGAGATGCGCGCCCGCTACGGCGAGCGCTACCGCTGGCTGCTGTTGCTGTCAGTGATGATTGGCACGATGGCCTCCATCATGTCGTCGACCATCATCAACGTGGCGATTCCCGACATGAGCCACCACTTTGTGCTCGGTCAGGACCGGGCGCAATGGGTGTCGTCCGGCTTTATGGTGGCGATGACGGTGTCGATGCTGACCACACCGTGGCTGCTGGGGCGTTATGGCTATCGCTACACCTATGTCGGCACCATGCTGCTTTTGCTGGCCGGCGGCGTGGTGGGCGGGCTGGCGAACAACTTCAGCCTGGTGCTGGCGGCACGCGTTGCCGAAGGCCTGGCCGCAGGCATCGTGCAGCCGATACCGGCCATCATCATCATGCGGGCCTTTGCGCCACATGAGCAGGGCCGGGCCAGCGGCCTGTTCGGCATGGGTGTGGTGCTGGCACCGGCCATCGGCCCCAGCATTGGCGGCGTGCTGGTCGACCTGTTCGGCTGGCGCTCGATATTTTTCATGGTCGTGCCTTTTTGCCTTATGTCGATCTGGATGGCCTACCGTTATGTGCCGACGAAATCGCCCGGCGGCGTCAGCGCCGACAGCAACGGCGCCGCACTGGACTGGCGCGGCCTGCTGCTGGGTGCCGCAGGCACGCTGTGTCTGCTCAACGGCATGGTGGAACTGCATGGCAACGACAGCACCGAGGCCGTGCTGCTGCTCGTGGCATCGGCCATTATTTTTGCTGCTTTTGTCTGGTGGCAGCGGCACCAGTCCGCGACCGGCGGCGCGCCGCTGATGAACATGGCGCTGTTCGGCTTCAGGCCTTTTGCGATGGGCAGCATGGTCGCCTTCATCTATGGCACTGCACTGTTCGGCTCGACCTATCTGCTGCCGGTGTACATGCAGCTGGGCTTGAACCTGTCGGCTTCGCATGTGGGCACGATTCTTTTGCCGGCCGGCCTGGTGCTGGCCGTGACGATTGCCGGCGTGGGCCGGCTGGCCGACAAACAGCCGACCTGGCTGCTGGTCGGCATCGGCCTTGGCCTGCTGACACTGTCGTTCGCGCTGATGACCGTGATCACGCTGACCTCAGGGCTGTGGATACTGGTCCTGCTGTCGGTGCTGGGCCGAATCGGCCTGGGTTTCATACTGCCGTCGCTCAACCTCGGCTCGCTGCGGCCACTGCATGAAAGCCTGCTGTCACAGGGTTCCAGCGCCATCAGTTTTGTACGCATGCTGGGCGGCGCGATAGGTGTCAGCCTGTGCGGCATCGTGCTGGAATGGCGACTTAGCGCTCACGGCGACTCCCTCGTCAACCCGGTCAGCAGCCCTGCGCGGCTGGCCGCCTTCAACGAATCCTTCATGATGCTGGCGGCGCTCTGCGCGCTGGCCATGCTGGCGGCCTGGCAACTGCGTGAGCCGCCGCCCGGCCAAGACAAAACACCCAGGGCTGACTAGCCATATCCCGCAATGGGCCGGCCCCGCCAACGCGGCTTGACCGGCAAGTCCGTTGAACACAAAATGCAAGTCATCGCTTTCTTGCTGCAGGAAAGTGTGTGTCTCGTGACGAGGCAGTATAAAAATTTGTCGCCAGCCGTATCGACCATTCAGCCCCCAAACGGGCACGAGGAGGACTTATGTCAATCGCACGCTTTGTGTCCCTTGCTGCCGCGACCATCGCCCTGGTGACTGCCGCCCAGACTGCCGCTGCACAGGCAACCTTCGAGAGAATCAAATCCCGCGGCGAGATCCACATCGGATACCGGCCCGTCGCCCAGCCATTTTCCATGGATGATGCGAGCGGCAAACCCACCGGGTATGCCGTCGAGTTCTGCAATGCCATCGCCGAGCGTATCCCGGCGCTGACCGGAGGGGTTAGCAAAATCAGATACATCCCGGTGGATGCCGACAGGCGGATTCTGCTTTTGCGTGAGGGCCAGATTGACATGATGTGTGGCAGCCTCACTGTGACGAAGGAGCGGAACGCAGTTTTGGCGTTTTCGACGCCAATTTTCTACGACAACGTGCAGGTGATGGTGCGCGCCAGGGACAACATCACAGCGCTTGAACAGTTGAAGGATCAGTCCGTGGTCGTTATCAACACCACCACCGCCAACCAGGCCCTTGGAACCTGGTCCAGCGCGAAAGGAGCCGGATTGAAGGTCACCCGCGCAGTCGGTGCGGAAGCGGCATTAGCGCAGCTTCAACTGGGGTGGGTCAAAGGCTACGCCCGGGATGGTGTGCTCCTGGCCAGCCAGAAAAATTCGCTCCCGAATGCGGCGGACTTCAACATCCTTCCTGCGCCGCTCTCGCTGGAGCCCATTGCCATCGGCATTCGCCGTGGGGATACTGCGATGAAATTGCTGGCAGACTCCGTGGTCGCAAATGCGATGAAGACGGGAACCATGCAGACCTGGTATTCAAAATACTTCCTGTCGCCAACACCTTCTGGCAAGTCGCTGAACATTCCCATGTCCGATCGGCTCAAGGAGCAGATTCAGGCCGCGAGATAAAAAGGTAGCGCTTGCGTCAGGCGACGCTCTGAGGCATCGCAGGGCAAAGAATTTCTCGTCAGGATGAGATTTTCACCACGGCGACATGGCAAGATGTTGACTCAAACTTCCTCCCCACCGCCCATATGAAAAGAGTCGAGAGATGTGCCAGCTGCTGGGCATGAACTGCAACACGCCCACCGACGTGACCTTCAGCTTTCGCGGTTTTGCGCAGCGCGGCGGCAACACCGACCACCACGCCGACGGCTGGGGCATCGCCTTTTTTGAGGGTGACGCCTGCGAGGACTGCGACAAGGGCCTGCGGCATTTTGTAGACCACCAGCCGGCATCGACCTCGCCAGTGGCGGAGCTGATCAGCCGTTACCCGATCAAGAGCCGCAACGTGATCTCGCATATCCGCAAGGCCACGCAGGGCAAGGTGGCACTGGAAAACTGCCACCCCTTTGTGCGCGAGTTATGGGGCCGTTACTGGGTGTTTGCGCACAACGGTGACCTGACGAATTTCGAGCCGCGCCTGCACGGCAGCTTCAGGCCGGTGGGCAACACCGACAGCGAGCGTGCCTTCTGCTGGATCATGCAGGAGCTGGCCAAATCACACGCCGGAGTGCCCAGCATTGAAGAGCTGAGCATCACGCTGCGCGAACTGGCGGCGCGGATTGCCACGCACGGCACCTTCAACTTTTTACTGAGCAACGGCCAGGCACTGTGGGCGCATGCCTCATCGAAGCCGGACACGCAGATCCTGTATTACGTCGAACGCAAACACCCGTTTGCACATGCCACGCTCAGCGATGAAGACGTCAGCATCAACTTTGCCGAACATGCCGGCCAGTCGGACAGGATTGCCGTCGTGGTGACCGCGCCACTGACGACCAATGAAAACTGGACGGCTTTTGCGCCCGGCGAACTGAAGGTGTTCGCAGACGGCGCGTTGCTGCGGGCCTAGGCCTTCAGCGCAGCTTCGAGCGCATCGACAAACATCGCGGCGACATCAAAGCCCGTCTGGTCAAAGATTTCCTGGAAGCAGGTCGGGCTGGTCACATTGATCTCGGTGACCGAATCACCGATCACATCTATGCCTGCCAGCAACAGGCCACGCGCCGCCAGCACAGGTCCCAGCGTATTGCCGATTTCTGCGTCTCGCGCCGACAGCGGCTGCGCCACACCCTTGCCGCCGGCAGCCAGGTTGCCGCGCACCTCACCGCCCTGCGGGATGCGCGCCAGGGAAAACGGCACGGGCTTGCCGCCAATCACCAGCACACGTTTGTCGCCCTGCGCAATGGCGGGCAGGAACTTCTGCACCATCACGCTTTGCACACCGTCCTTGTTCAGCGTCTCAATGATGCTGCCCAGGTTCATGCCGTCCTGCGTCACGCGGAATATGCCCATGCCGCCCATGCCGTCGAGTGGCTTCAGGATGATGTCCTTGTGCTCGGCGTGAAACCGCTTGATGTCGGCAGCGTTGCGCGTGACCAGTGTCGGGCCGCTGAACTGCGGGAATTCCATCAGCGCGAGTTTTTCCGGGTGGTCACGCAGCGCGCGTGGCTTGTTGAAGACCTTGGCGCCCTCACGCTCGGCCTGTTCCAGCAAATGGGTGCTGTAGAAAAATTCGCTGTCGAAAGGCGGGTCCTTGCGCATCAGGATCGCATCAAAACCGGCCAGCACTTCCAGGAGGTCAGGGCGTTTGTCATCGGCCACAAACCAGTTCACCGGATCGCCGGTCAACGTGATGTGGCGCACATGGGCGCTGACCTTGCCGCCGCTTTGCCAGCTGATGTCCTGCGTCCCGCAAAAGCTGATGCGGTGGCCGCGCTTTTGCGCCTCGCGCATCATGACGAAGGTGCTGTCCTTATGGATCTTGAAGGATTCGAGGGGGTCGGCAACAAAAAGTATGTTCATGTGGATGGTGTTCAGGGCGCCGGGGTGGCGGCAGGCTTTCGGTATTGTTGTACAAACAGCGCCAGCGCGCCGGCGACCACACCCCAGAAGGCGGAGCCGATGCCGGCAATGACCACACCGGACAGCGTGACGAGGAAGGTGATCAACGCGGCCTCGCGGTGCGATTCGTCCCTGACGGCAGCTGCCAGGCCGCTGCCTATGGTGCCCAGCAGGGCCAGCCCCGCGATGGCCACGATCAGCTCTTTGGGGAAGGCCGTGAGCAGGCCGGTGACCGTCGCACCAAAGATACCGATGACGATATAGATCAGGCCGCAGGATACGGTGGCGGTATAGCGTTTGCGCGGGTCCTCATGGGCCTCCGGAGACATGCAGATGGCCGCGGTGATAGCGCTCAGATTCAGAGCAAAAGCACCAAAGGGGGCGAGCACCAGGGTCGCCAGTCCGGTCAGCGTGATGGTCTTTGACACCGGTATGCCGCCGTCTGCCGCATCGGGGCCGTAACCGGTTGCGCGCATGACGGCCACACCCGGCAGGTTTTGCGACGCCATGGTCACGACAAACAGCGGCAAGGCCAGGCTGATGACGGCTGGCACGCTAAAGACAGGCATGGTGAACACCGGCACTGCCAGAGAAAAGGCCACACCGGACCAGGCCAGCTGGCCGCGCGCTGCTGCAAAAATGATGGCGCCCAGCAAGGTCAGCACCACGGCGTAGCGCGGGATCAGGCGTTTGGCAACCAGGTAGACGAGCAGCATCAGCAGTACCAGCGGCAAGGCGCTTTGAGCCGCTGCAAATGCCTGTATGCCGAAACGCGCCAGAACACCTGCCAGCAGCGCCGAGGCGATGGCGACGGGGATGCGGTCCATGGTTTTCTCAAACCAGCCGGTAACGCCGGCCAGCGTGATGAGCACGGCGCTGACCATGAAGGCCCCGACGGCTTCCGCCATGCTGAAGCCGCCTGCCAGGCCCGCAGTTGCCAGCACCGCAGCGCCCGGCGTGGACCACGCGACCATGACCGGCTTTTTGAGCCACATTGAGGGGATGACCGAGCACAACCCCATGCCTATGCCAAGCGCCCACATCCAGGAAGCAATTTGCGCAGGGGTGGCATTGAAGGCCAGTGCGGCCTGGAACACGATGGCGATGGAACTGGTGAACCCCACCAGCACCGCCACAAAACCGGCGGTGAACGCAGACAGGTTCACGTCCTTGAAAAATTGCATGTGGGGATTCTGTCAGGTCGCCGGATGAGGCGCTCTGGCAGGGGCTTCACAGCAGCCCATGTCAGATCTCTATCTTGCTGCCCAGCTCGACCACGGAATTGTTGGGCAGGTTCAGGAAATCTGCGGCATCACCGGCGTTGTGGTGCATCTGCGCGAACAGCTTTTCGCGCCAGGGCATCATGCCGCTGCCAATGGTGGGAACCACCACGTCGCGCGACAGGAAATAGCTGGTGGTCATGGCTTCCAGCTCACAGCCACGGCCCTTGATCTGCTGCAGGGCCTTGGGCAGGTCGAGGTCGTTCTTGAACCCGTAATGCACAGTGACCTGCCAGCAGTCGTGGCCCAGCGCCTCGATCTCCAGCCGCTTGTTCATGCCAATCCAGGGTATCTCGTGGTTGCGTACGGTGACAAACAGGTTTTGCTCATGCAGCACCTTGTTGTGTTTGAGGTTGTGCAGCAATGCGTTGGGAACCGTGCCCGCTTCAGCGGTCAAAAACACAGCAGTGCCCTCGACGCGCGCTGGCGGGCTGATGAAAACCGCCTCCAGAAAGCTGCTCAGGTCAATGCCATCGGCGCGGAGCTTCTGGTTGAGCAGCGACCGCCCCTGCTTCCAGGTCATCATCACGGTGAACATGGCCAGGCCAATCAGCACCGGGAACCATCCCCCCTGGAAAAACTTCAGTGCGTTGGAGGCGAAGAACATCAGGTCGACGACAAAAAAAACGCCGGTAGCGGCCACACACAGGACCAGCGGCAGGTTCCATGCATAACGGATCACGAAGAAGGTCAGCACGGTGGTAATCAGCATGTCCGTGGTCACGGCGATACCGTAGGCCGATGCGAGGTTGGACGAGTTTTTGAACAGCGCAACAGCCACCACGATGGCTACGAACAGCGACCAGTTCACCACCGGGATGTACACCTGGCCGGTCTCACGCACCGATGTGTGGCGGATCTCCATGCGGGGCAGATAACCGAGCTGTATGGCCTGCTTGGTGACTGAAAATGCCGCCGACAAAAGCGCCTGCGATGCAATCACGGTGGCGGCAGTCGCCAGCAGGACCAGCGGCACCAGCGCCCAGGAGGGGGCCATCAGGTAGAAGGGGTTGGAGACCGATTCAGGCGTGTAGATCAGCATGGCACCCTGCCCGAAATAGTTGATCAGCAGCGACGGCATCACAAGGGAAAACCAGGCCATGCGGATCGGCTTCTTGCCGAAATGCCCCATGTCGGCATACAGCGCTTCGGTGCCGGTCACGCAGAGCACCAGCGCGCCGAGCAGCACAAAGGCCGTGCCGGGGTTTTGCAGCACAAATCGAAGCGCATGGTGCGGGCTGATGGCGGCCAGCACCTCCGGATGCGCCAGGATGTGGGGAATGCCAAGCAGGGCGATTACGACAAACCAGACCGCACAGATGGGTCCGAAGAAGCGGCCGATGCCGCTGGTACCGTTCTTCTGGACGTAGAACAGGCCGAAGATGATGACCAGCGCAGCCGGTGTGATGTAAGGCTTGAATACCGGCGACAGCAGCTCAAGCCCTTCGACAGCCGACAGCACCGAGATGGCCGGCGTGATCACGCCATCGCCGTAAAAAATTGCCGTGCCGAAAATGCCTACGCCGAGCAGCCAGCGGCGCAGCCGGGGCTTGTCCTTGACGGCGTTGGAGGCAAGCGCGAGCATGGCAATCAGCCCGCCCTCGCCGTTGTTGTCGGCGCGCAGGATCAGGGTGACGTACTTCAGTGAGACCACCACCGTCACGATCCAGAAAACCAGGGAAAGGATGCCGTATACGTTGTCGGGAGTAAGGGGGACCACACCCGACCCGAAGACCACTTTCAGCGCATAAAGAACGCTGGTGCCGATATCGCCGTAAACAATGCCGATGGCGCCCAGCGTGAGCGCCGCGAGAGATGATTTTTTTGACACAAAAACTTCCCGTCTTTGGCTGCCGTGTTCTCTGCTGGCTTTCAGGGCCTGCGGCAGACATGGCCGACAGCGGCGGGAATGGTTACCTTTGGGAGTGCTATTTTGCGCTTAAGCCCATCGCTTGCAAGCCGGGTTGCGCACCTAAAGTGAACTATTGGAGGCTTTGTTGCAGCGCAACAACTTGTAGGTAAATCAATGCTTTCCCAAGCAGCCGGGCAGCAAAAAGCCCCTTTCGGGGCCATTTGATACTTTTCTGAATGCTTTTCAGGCAGAACCGACGGTTTCAGTCGTAAACCTCGGCGTCAGGGTCAGTCGCCTCAAGCTCATAACTGGCCGCGAGCATGGCCAGGCGGCCAATCACGCCGTACATGTAAAAGCGGTTGGGGCTGCTGGAGCCGGGCTTTTCGCCCGGTTGCGGCAAGCGGCCGCTGTCGGCAAAGGCCAGCGGCACAAAACTCGCGCCCGGGGCGTTGAGGTTTTCATCGATGCCGCGGTCAGGGTGCACGCGGTAGAAGCCACCGACCACATAACGATCCATCATGTAAACCACCGGTTCGGCCACCGCGTCCTGCACCCGCTCGTTGGTCAGCACGCCTTCCTGGATGATCACCTCGGTCAGAGGCTGGCCATCCTTGGTGGTGCTCATCTTGTTTTTGGTCTTGCGGTTCAGGCTGTCGAGGTCTTTCACGTCGCGCACGGTCATGATGCCCATGCCGTAAGTGCCGTTGTCGGCCTTGACGATCACAAACGGCTTTTCGTTGATGCCGTATTCCTTGTACTTGCGGCGTATCTTGCCCAGCAGTGCGTCGACGTTGCTGGTCAGGCATTCCATGCCGCCGCCTTCGGCAATATTGACCTCGCTGCACTTCTCGAACATCGGGTTGATCAGCCACGGGTCTATGCCCAGCAGTTTGCCGAATCGCTTGGAGACTTCTTCATAGGCCTTGGCGTGGCGCGACTTGCGGCGCACTGACCAGCTCGCATGGTTGGGCGGCAGCAAATACTGCTCGTTGAGGTCTTCCAGGATGCCCGGAATACCCGCCGACAAGTCGTTGTTCAGCAGTATGGTGCAAGGGTCAAAATCTTTCAGGCCCAGGCGGCGATCGGTGCGTATCAGCGGCTCTATGGTGATGGTCTCGCCGGTCGGCAGGTTCAACGTCGTCGGTTCCTTGATGTCCGGCGACAGCGAGCCGAAACGTACATTGAGACCGGCCTGGTTGAAGATGCGCCTGAGCTGCAGAACGTTCGACAGGTAGAAGCTGTTGCGTGTGTGGTTCTCGGGCACGACGAGCAGGTTGCGCGCTTCGGGGCAGATTTTTTCAATCGCGGCCATCGCCGCCTGCACCGCCAGTGGCAGCATTTCCGGCGTCAGGTTGTTCCAGCCGCCGGGGAAAAGATTGGTGTCTACAGGCGCCAGCTTGAAACCGGCATTGCGCACATCAACGGAGCTGTAAAAAGGCGGCGTGTGCTCCATCCACTCCAGCCGGAACCAGCGTTCGATGGCTGGCATGGAGTCAAGAATGCGCTGTTCAAGCTCGTTGATGGGGCCGTTCAGGGCGGTGATGAGATGCGGAACCATGCGGCCACTTTCGATTGAGGATTTTGTTATGCAGTGTGGCTATAACACTGGAGATTCTAGGGATGTTGGGGCCCGGCCACGACGTTACAAGGGGTAACGCCGACTGACGCAGAGGAAAATTCATGCGCGCATCTGGCTAAGGTACCGGCACTCATCAGCGTGCGTGGGCCTTGGCGGCTACATCAACAATTCTTGATGTATACATCAATAAAATGCTTTGCATTGGTTTTTGGATGGCCTGAAACGCTTGTGGAGTTCAGAAAACGCCCGAAAAACACCCAAAAAGGCCATTTTTAGCTGCCAAATCGCCCTCCACACCAATGTGGACTAGCGCGACATGCTATCCAATGTATAGCAGTGAGGAGCGGGCTTATCACCGGAAATACCGGCACCGCAGCTTTCAGATACGCACTTCGCCGTTGCCCAGCACAACGTACTTGAGCGAGGTCAGGCCTTCAATCCCAACCGGGCCACGAGCGTGAAATTTATCGGTGGAGATGCCGATTTCAGCCCCCAAACCGAACTCGAAACCATCCGCGAAGCGGGTGCTCGCATTCACCATCACGCTTGCCGAATCGACCTCACGCAGGAAGCGCTGGGCATGCATGTGGTCACGCGTGATGATGGCATCGGTGTGGTGGCTGGAATACTGGTTGATGTGGGCTATCGCTTCATCCATGCCCGACACCACCTTGATGCTGATGATGGGCGCCAGGTATTCCTCGTACCAGTCCTGTTCGGTCGCAGCGCTGATGTGGGCCTTGGCTGCAATGGCAGGCTGCGACTTCAGGATGTCGCTGGCAGCCGCGTCGCAACGCATCTCGACGCCCTTGTCTGCATAGATGGCTGCGATTTTCGGCAGGAAGTCAGCGGCCACACCTTTGGCAACCAGCAAGCCTTCGCTGGCATTGCAGGGGCTGTACTTGTTGGTCTTGGCGTTGTCGGCAACGGTCACGGCCATCGCGACATCGCAGGGGTCGTCCACATAGACGTGGCAGTTGCCGTCCAGGTGCTTGATAACCGGCACCTTTGCGTCACGGCTGATGCGCTCGATCAGGCCCTTGCCACCACGGGGAATGATCACATCCACATACTGCGGCATCGCGATCAGCCGGCCGACGGCTTCGCGGTCAGTCGTCGGCACCAGTTGCACAGCCTCTGCGGGCAAGCCTGCCGCTACCAATGCCTGCTGCACCAGCGCGGCAAGCGCCTTGTTCGATTCAATAGCCTCCGAGCCACCACGCAAAATGCAGGCGTTACCGCTCTTGATGGCCAGCGACGCAGCCTCGATCGTCACATTGGGACGGCTCTCGTAGATCATGCCGAACACACCGAGGGGCACACGCATCTGGCCCACGCGGATGCCGCTGGGTTGCTGCTTCATGCCGATGATTTCGCCAATCACATCAGGCATGGCGGCGAGCTGCTCGCAGCCGAGGGCGACTGTGGCCAGGTCTTTGGCGGTCAGCTTGAGCCGGTCGAACAGCGGCCCGGTCAGGCCAGCGGTTTTTGCGCGGTCAAGGTCGCGCTGGTTGGCGGTTTCAAGCACGGCAGCGTTCTGCCTGAGCAGTGCCGAGAGCTTGAGCAATGCCGCATTCCTGACGGCTGCCGGTGAACGCGCCACGGCCGCAGAGGCCTTTTTGGCCTGCAGGCCGAGGGTGTCCATCAGGTGCGAGACATCGCTGTCCTGGGAAAGTGCGTTGTGTAGATCAGGCGCGTTCATGCCCCCATTTTCGCTGATATCGGGCGTTCAGGGCAGTCCGGACCGGGAAAGCCCGTTGCCGGGGGGGGCAGTCATCACGTCACTCCGGCGTAACCCCGGAAGCAAATAAAAAAAGGCCTCCCGCTCAAATCCCGAAACACCCATAATGAAGTCCGGTGGTTTTATGGAGACATCGCCATGACATTTCAGTACGCACGTCGCTCCTTCCTTTGCGCTACGGCCTCGACCGTAGCTGTCTCGGCGATACCAGGTTTTGCGGCGGTCCCTCCGGCGCCCACCGCGATACTGATCCGAAACGTGCGATTGTTCGACGGTATCGGCAATGGCACGCGCAATGCCAGCCTGCTGATCATCGGGGAAAAGATTGCCGAGATTTCGGCAGGCCCGATTCAGCCACCGCCCGGGGCGCAGATCATCGACGGAGCTGGGCGCGTGCTGATGCCCGGCATGACCGATGCCCATTGGCACATGGTATTTGCCCCGAACACCCTGGCAAACATGACGGCTGCTGACACCGGACTGATGTATGCGTACGCGGTGGCCGAGGCGGAGCGCACGTTGATGCGCGGGTTCACGACCGTGAGGGACGTCGGCGGCCCGACCTTCGGCCTCAAGCAGGCCATTGATGCTGGCGGCATTCCCGGACCGCGTGTGTATCCCAGTGGCGCACTGATCTCGCAGACTGCCGGGCATGGCGATTTCGCGCCTCCCTATGACGACCCGCGTACGCTGGGCGGCGCGGTTTCGCGCTACGAGCAAATTGGTGCGTTTGTCATAGCTAACGGTCCAGCGGAAGTCGCAGCAGCGGTTCGCGTTCAGCTCAAGCGCGGCGCAAGTCAGGTCAAGCTGGCGTTGGGCGGCGGTGTCATCTCGGACTCCGACCCGATCGACACGCTGCAGTACACATCCGAGGAAATCCGTACTGCCGTGCAGGCCGCCAGCGACTGGGGCACCTACATCGCCACCCACGTGTACACCGTACCGGGCATTCGTCGCGCCATTGATGCGGGTGTGCGCTCGATCGAGCACGGCCACATGGTCGATCAGCCGACGCTGAAGCTGATGGCCGATCGCGGCGTCTGGCTCAGCCTGCAGCCGTTCGAGGCCGGCGACAACCCGCTGACGCCCGAGCAGGTCAAGAAGGCGGAACCGACCAGTCACTGGGACCGGGTCGCGCAGTGGGCCAGGTCAGCAGGCACGCGGGTCGCGTTCGGTACGGATCTGCTGTTCCAGCCCGATGGCACCGGGCAGCAGCCTGTGCTGCTAACGCGCTTTGCACGCGTCTTCGGCAACGTAGGGACGCTCAAGATCGCCACTTCGGGAAATTGCGAACTGTTCGCCATGAGCGGCGCGCGCAACCCGTACAAGGAAGCGAAACTCGGCGTGCTCGAACCTGGCGCCTGGGCTGACATGCTGCTGGTCAATGGCGATCCGACGCAGAACATCGATCTGCTGAAGGATTACGAACGCAACCTGATCGTCATCATCAAAAACGGCCGCGTGTTCAAGAACCTGCTGCCGGCAGGTACGGTGTGATCCCTGCGGTCCAGCTGCAGCAACTCACTCGGCTGGTGGGCCAGGATTCGATTGGTGGCGACATTCATGCACAACGGGCATGTTGCCCGTTCCCTGCTCGTCGGCTACCTGCTCTAGCGGGGCCGATGCGATGCCGGACGAGCCGAGCACTGTTCGCACACCATGCCCGCCAGCCGGTGAAGCGCCTGCCATCCGCTGGCCGGCCAGTCGGGTTGCTTCAGCCCCTTGACGATGCCGTCGACCTTGTGCGCGGCATGCAGCAGGTTGGCCAGCGTGGTGTCGCCGATTTGCGGCAGCACACGTTCAAACAGCTTCTCCTTGACGCCCCAGACGCGGTTGTCGCGCAGCGCCATTGGCATGGGGCGGCCGGCTGCGATGGCGTCTTTCACGCGCTTCATGCTGCGTATGTCTTCGGCAATGGCCCAGTGCACCAGCACCTCGGACTCGCCCTCGGCCTGCAGGCCTTCCAGCATGCGGGCCACACGCACGGCTTGCCCCCCCAGCACGGCTTCTGACAGTTTGAAGACGTCATAACGCGCGACGTTGAGCACTGCGTTCTCGACCTGCTCGAAAGTCAGCGTGCCGCCACCCTCCTGCCCCGGCGGATACAGCAGCGCGAGTTTCTGGATCTCCTGGTGCGCCGCCAGCAGGTTGCCCTCTACCCGGTCAGAAAAAAACTGCAGCGTGCGCTGGCCTTCTTCACCCGCAGAGACCCGCTGGCCCTGCATCTGCAGGCGCTGCGAAATCCACTGCGGAAGATTGCGCCTGTCGATGGGATCGAACTTGACGGTGACGCCAAAGCTGTCGAGCGCACCAAACCATGCGCCCTTGGTGGTCATGCTGTCCAGCCGAGGGAGCATGACCAGCGTCAGCGTGGAATCATCGCCCTGGGCGCGCTCGGCAATCTGCTGCAGCGCCACCGAGCCATCCTTGCCCGGCTTGCCACTGGGGACTCGAATCTCGACGATCTGTTTGTCTGCAAACAGGCTGAGCGAGCCGCCACTGGCCAACACCTCGCTCCAGTCGAAATGTGCGCCGGCCACTGTGTGTACGGTGCGCTCGGTATAACCTTGCTGGCGTGCCTCGGCCCGCAAGGCATCGGCAAACTCCTGCAACAGCAAAGGCTCGTCGCCATGCAGCGTGTACAGGCTCTTGAGCCCGCGCTTGAGGTGTTCCTGGAGCTGCGCGGGCGCCAGGTTCATGGCCTTGGCGAGCCTTGAAGGTCGGTGACGGCGGCGAGCCTGCGCATGATCTGCTGAACGATATCGCTTTGCATCTCGCGGTAGAGCAAGGCCTCTTCGGATTCCTTGGCCAGCGCAGCGGATTCGTTGAAGCTGATATCCCTCTGCTGGACTATTTCCGAGCTCGGGATGAGCTCCCTGCCGCCAGGTGTGCGCAGCCTGAAGCTGAAGCGTATGCGCAACTGGAACTCACGCACCAGCCCTGCCGCATTGCGGCTGAGAACGACCTTTTCGCGCACATCATTGAGCACATCAAGAATCACGTCGGCCTGGTCAATCAGGCGCGAGTCTGTGATCACGCGAACATTGCCACCCGACTCCAGCGATCGCCGCAACTCCGTACCCAGCGTCGAGCCTTCGGAAAATGGGCTGAACAGGGTCTTGAACGGGAAGTTGGGCGCCTTGCGCAACTCAAAGCCGCAGCCGCTTGCCATGGCCGCGGTTGTTGCGGCCATCAGCGTAAGCCATAAACGTCTTTGCATGGTGATCCTTGTTTGCCCTGGTACTGGCGCCGTATCAAACAACAATATTGACGAGCCGGCCCGGCACGACGATGACTTTCTTCGGCGCGGCGCCGGCAGCCTGCTTGACGAATGACTCGCTGGCCAGTGCCGCAGCTTCTATTGCGGCCTTGTCGGCCGTCGCACTGACGGTCACCGAGCCGCGCAGCTTGCCATTTATTTGCAGCATCAGTTCGATTTCATCCTGTTGCAATGCCGCAGCATCTACTACCGGCCAGGGGGCGTCAAGCAAGTCACCTTGCAAGGCCACATAACCAAGGTCAACCCACAAGGCATGCGCGATGTGCGGCGTCGCAGGGTAGATGCAGCGCAGCAATATGCCGAAGCCTTCGCGCAGGGCCTCAATCGCAGCAGCGGATGCTGCGCCCTTGAAGTCCTCGAGTGCATTGAGCAGCTTCATGCCTCCCGAGACCACCGTGTTGTATTGCATGCGCTGGTAGTCGTAGTCGACCTGCTTGAGCACCGTATGGATTTCGAGGCGCAAGGCCTTGATGTCCTTGACAGACCCATCCGCATCGGCGACCGCCTGCAACGCATGGAGCTTGTGGCCGAAATTCCAGACGCGGCGCAGGAAACGGTAACTGCCTTCAACGCCGGCGTCGTTCCACTCAAGCGTGGCTTCCGGCGGCGCCGTGAACATGGTGTACAGCCGTGCAGTATCTGCGCCATAACGTTCGATCAAATCCTGCGGGTCCACGCCGTTGTTCTTGGACTTGCTCATGGTGCCCACACCTTCGTAGGCGATAGCGGTCCCGGCCGGCAGGTCGCCCTTGGCATCCTTCAGTTTGGCGCCGGTCACCTTGCCCGATGCGTCGTGCATATCTTCGACTTCGGCGGGCCAGAAATACTCGATGCCAGCACCTTCTACCTTGCGTGAATAAATGTGGTTGAGCACCATGCCCTGCGTCAGCAGTTTGGTGAACGGCTCATCGATTTTTACGAGGTCCAGGTCACGCATGACCTTGGTCCAGAAGCGGGCGTACAGCAGATGAAGGATCGCATGCTCGATGCCACCTATGTACTGGTCCATCGGCATCCAGTATGCAGCGCCTTCCGCGACCATCTTTTCATCGTTGCGCGGATCGCAATAGCGCATCACATACCAGGATGAATCGACAAAGGTGTCCATGGTGTCGGTCTCGCGACGGCCAGGCTTGCCGCAAACCGGGCAAACCACGCCGGCATGAAAGCCCGCATGTTTGTGCAAGGGGTTGCCCGAACCATCCGGCACGCAGTCCTGCGGCAGCACGACTGGCAAATCCTTTTCGGGCACGGGCACGGCGCCGTGCTCTTCGCAGTGGATGATGGGGATGGGCGTGCCCCAATAACGCTGGCGGCTGACACCCCAGTCGCGCAAGCGCCAGGTGGTTTTTTTCTCGCCCAGTCCTTTGGCGGCAAGATCTGCGGCGACCGCATCGACGGCCGCCTTGAAGGCCAGGCCGTCGTACTTGCCGGAGTTGATGGCCACGCCCTGCTGCTTGTCGCCATACCAGTCAGACCAGGCGTCGAGGCTGTAAGCCTGACCCTTGACATCGGTGACCTGCTTGATGGGCAGACCATATTTTTTGGCGAACTCGAAATCACGCTCGTCGTGCGCGGGCACACCCATCACGGCGCCGTCGCCATAACTCATCAGCACATAGTTGCCGACCCAGACTTCGACCTTGTCGCCGGTCAGGGGGTGCGTGACGAACAGGCCGGTGGCCATGCCCTTTTTTTCCTGCGTGGCGAGTTCGGCCTCGGTGGTGCCGCCGGACTTGCACTCTTCAATAAAGCTGGCAATCTTCGGGTTGGTGCTTGCGGACTGCGCAGCAATCGGGTGCTCCGGCGCGATGGCACAAAAGGTAACGCCCATGATGGTGTCGGCACGCGTGGTGAACACATACATGCGGCCATCGCCTATGAGCGCGCCGGATGTGTCCTTGATGTCGTGCGTGAACGCAAAACGCACACCTTCGCTCTTGCCTATCCAGTTCTCCTGCATCAGCTTGACACGCTCGGGCCAGCCGGGGAGTTTGCTGCTGACGCTGTCGAGCAGCTCTTCAGCGTAGTCCGTGATCTTGAGGTAGTAGCCAGGGATTTCGCGCTTCTCGACGGTCGCGCCGGTGCGCCAGCCCTTGCCGTCGATGACCTGCTCGTTGGCCAGCACGGTCTGGTCCACCGGGTCCCAGTTGACGGTCTGGGTCTTGCGGTAGGCAATGCCTTTTTCCAGCATCTTCAAAAACAGCCACTGATTCCACTTGTAGTACGAGGGGTCACAGGTCGCGACTTCGCGACTCCAGTCGATGGCCAGACCCATCGCCTGCATCTGCTTTTTCATGTAGGCGATGTTGTCGTAGGTCCACTTCGCTGGCGGCACACTATTTTTCATCGCCGCGTTTTCCGCAGGCAGGCCGAATGCATCCCAGCCCATGGGCATCAATACGTTGTGGCCCTTCATGCGCAGGTAGCGCGCCAGCATGTCGTTGATGGTGTAGTTGCGCACATGGCCCATGTGCAGCTTGCCGCTGGGGTAAGGCAGCATGGAGCATGCGTAATACTTGCCAAGCGGTTTTTTCGGATCGTCGCGGTTTTCCACGCGGTAGGCATCGGCTGCCGTCCAGTGGGTTTGCGCGCTGCGCTCGATCTCGAGGTGGTTGTATTTTTCTTGCATGAAGGAAGGTACGGAATCAGGAGCCCAAAGCAGGCAGGCAGCCGGGGCTGCGTAACAGGAGATTTTAGGCGTTGCCGGGAAGGGCAGCGCGGCGCATGGTCAGGGCTTTCGGACCGGCACCGCAGGCGGCGCTCCGGGGACAGCCGAAGCGGGCGTATCGGCGACAAATCCAATACGGTTCAGGCCGGCCTTCTGCGCCACACCCATCACTTCCACCACTCTGCCGTAGGGTACCGCCTGGTCGGCACGCAACTGCACTTCGGTGTCGGGATTTTGCGCGGCCGTCTGTGCCAAGCTGGCGGCCAGTTGCTCAACGGCCACGGGCTTGTCGTTGAGATAAACCTGCCCTCCCCCATCCACGACCAGCATCACAAATTTGGGGGCATCTGCAGGCTTTGCTGCATCGGTTATGGGCAGGTCCAGTTTGATGGAACTGGCCAGCAGCGGCGCCGTCAGGATGAAAATCACCAGCAATACCAGCATCACGTCGACCAGCGGCGTGACGTTGATCTCGCTCATGGGCTTCGCACTTTCGGTTCGCTCCAGTCTGCCAAAACTCATACCGGTTCCGGGAGGTTCAGGGTGTGCGGGTAAGAAGCAGCTCGCGCAAATCCCGCGCAAAACCCTCGAGGTCGGCTTCGATGCGGCCGATAAAGCGGCCGAAAATGTTGTACGCCAGCACCGCAGGGATGGCGACCGCCAAACCTGCAGCCGTCATGATCAGTGCCTCGCCCACAGGGCCAGAGACCTTGTCTATCGTGATCTGGCCTGCAGACGCAATGCCTATCAGTGCATGGTAGATACCCCAAACAGTACCCAACAGGCCTACAAATGGCGCAGTTGAGCCGACTGTCGCGAGCAGCACCTGACCGAACTGCAGCTTGTGCAGGACAGCGTGCAACGCATCGCGCAGCACGCGCGTCAGTTGCTGGGATTTGTCACCTGCTGTTGCCAGCGTGCCGGTTGCGCTGATGTTGGTCGCTGCTATCAGGGGCAGCACAAGGGCTTCGCGGTCAAAGGCTGCCAGCTTGTCAGTGGCCTCCTCAACCGAAGCAGATTGCCAGAATGCCGCTGTGCTGCGAGCGGTATCTCCCGTCGCACGGTGCAGCAACCAGGCTTTCCAGAGAATCACCACCCAACTGGCCACCGACATCACAAGCAGGATGACCGCCACCGCCTGGCTGATAAAGCCGCCTTGTGCCAGGACGCCGGGCAGGTTCATTACTGGCTCACTTCAGGTCAAGGACGTCAAACATGTCAAACAGGCCGGTCTTCCTGCCAGCAAGAAACCGTGCCGCACGCAGGCTGCCCTGCGCATAGGTTTCACGGCTGGAAGACTTGTGTGTGATCTCGATCCGCTCGCCTGTGCCGGCAAAAAGCACGGTATGGTCGCCGACGATGTCCCCACCGCGAATGGCCGCAAAACCTATCGTCGATGGATCACGCTCGCCGGTCACGCCTTCGCGGCCATAAACGGCGCATTCTTTCAGGTCGCGACCAAGTGCCCCGGCGATCACCTCACCCATCTTGAGCGCCGTCCCAGAAGGCGCATCGACCTTGTGGCGGTGGTGCGCCTCTATGATCTCAATGTCGTAGCCGGTGGCCATGGCCTTCGCGGCCATCTCCAGCAGCTTCAATGTCACATTCACACCCACACTCATGTTGGGCGCCATGACGATGGCGATGTCTTTGGCGGCGGCGGCGATTTCGCTTTTCTGTGCATCACTGAAACCGGTGGTGCCTATGACCAGCTTCACGCCAAGCTCACGGCAAACAGCCAGGTGTGCCATGGTGCCTTCCGGCCGGGTGAAGTCGATCAGCACGTCAGCGCCTTTGAGGCCCTCGCGCATGTCGGAATGAATCAGTACGCCGCTGGCATGGCCGGAGAAAGCCGAAGCATCGATACCTATGGCAGGGCTGGCAGCCAAATCCAGCGCGCCGCTGAGCTGGCAATCGCCACTGGCGCGCACCGCTTCTATCAACATCTGCCCCATGCGCCCGCTGGCGCCGGCAATTGCCAGTTTTTGCAGGGCAGCGCCACTCACCGCGCTGGGCTTTCAAGCGGCGGATAAACGACCGGCGCTGCAGGCGCAGTACCGGCGGCAGGTGCAGTTACAGCAGCACGTGACGAAGGCGATTTTTCGGCCGCTTTCTCAAGTTGCTCAGGCGTTGCCTCAAGCACCGGCACTGCGCCCAGCTTGCGGCGCGAATCCAGTTTGGAGATGAACTCGGCCTCGCTGGGCATGGTGTCGCCCTCGGAGCGCTCCAGCGCATCACCCTTGAAATACACCGTGTATTTGAGAGACTGTGGTTCGACGCCCTGGCGCTTGAGCGTGAACACATAGTCCCAGCGGTCCGCATGGAAGACGCTGGCCAGCAGTGGGGTGCCGAGCACATCCTTGACCTGCGCACGCGTCATGCCGGGCTTGAGCAGGTCGACCTGCTCTTTGGATATGAAGTTGCCCTGCACCACGTCGATCTTGTAGGGCGTGATCCACCTGACAGGATTGATGGGGGCGCTGGTCATGCCGTTCCAGGCGCTGCAGGCCGGCAACATGCCTGCCATGGCTACCAGCGCTAAAACCCGTAACGCCGGAGGGATGCTGTAACGATGATTTTCGGACATGGGATGGGGTGTAGCGATATGATCGGCCATTGTAGCGGCAGGGTACTGCCATGCCCGTCACAGCGAGAGGGACCATCCGGGGCGCCCTGGCTGCATTTCGCGAGAGAAATTTAATGAGCAACATCGACGAACTCAAAAGCACCGGCCTGAAAGCCACGCTTCCTCGCCTGAAGATTCTGGACGTGTTCCAGAAAAGTACGCAGCGGCACCTGACGGCCGAAGATGTTTTTCGCGTTCTGCTGGAAGACCGTACCGACATCGGGCTGGCTACCGTTTACCGCGTGCTGACGCAATTCGAGCAAGCCGGCATCCTGAGCCGAAGTCACTTTGAAAGCGGCAAGGCAGTCTATGAAATCAACGAAGGCCACCACCACGATCACCTGATCTGCACGTCATGCGGTCGCGTCGAGGAGTTCTACGACGCCGATATTGAAAAACGCCAGCAGATCGTGGCCAAGAACAAGGGATGGATCATGCAGGATCACGCGATGTCCCTCTACGGCCTCTGCGCCGACTGCGCCGCCAAACGTTAGCCTGTCATCAGTTACCCCGAAGTGCAAGCGGGCCGCGGAACCGGCTTGACCGGGCCGCATGCGCATCGGCCCCTCGGGGGGCAGGGCGCTACACGAAGTGAGCAACCGTGGGGCCTTACTCGTCCCGCTCCATCGCCCGCCGGTGGCGTTCGACAAATTCCTGGTAAGTATGGATACCGCGCAACTGCAGGATCGCATTGCGCACGGCGGCCTCGACCAGCACCGCGATATTGCGGCCGGCTTCGACCTGGATGATGACCTTGCGTACCGGAATGCCCAATACGTCCTGGGTCAACGGCTCATACGGGATGCGCTCGTAGTCACGCTCCAGCGTTTCACGCCTGACCAGATGCACGATCAGCTTGAGCCGCATTTTCCGGCGTACCGCGGTTTCACCAAAAATGGCCTTGATGTCCAGCAAGCCGATGCCGCGCACTTCCAGCAGGTTTTGCAGCAGCTCGGGGCAACGCCCCTCGATAGTGGTCTGGTTGATGCGGTACAAATCGACTGCGTCGTCGGCAACCAGGCCGTGACCGCGCGAGATCAACTCAAGGCCCAGTTCACTTTTGCCAAGGCCCGACTCGCCTGTGATCATCACCCCCATGCCCAGGATGTCCATAAACACACCGTGCATGGAGGTGCGGTCGGCGAAGTGTTTGGACAGATAGGCACGCAGCACATCGATGACAAACGCAGCCGACTCGGGTGTCGCAAACATCGGCATCTGCGCACGTTCGCACATTGACAGCAAGGTGTCGGGCGCGGACTGCCCATCAGCCACGATCAGCACAGGTGGCTCCAGCGTGATGATGCGGGAGATACGGCGCGCACAGTCTTCAGGACTGGCGTTGGTCAGGTAAGCGACCTCACGTTGGCCCAGTATCTGCACCCGGTAAGGGTGGATGTAGTTGAGGTAACCGACCAGGTCCGCGCCTGAGCGTGCAGCTCGCACAGCCACCTCGTCGAAGCGACGCTCGGAAGCACCCAGGCCCGCCACCCACTCCCATTTCAGGGCCCCCCTGTGGTCTTCAAACAGGACGTCGGCACTGATGGCGGTTGGCTTCATGCCTGCTCACTCTAAAGAAAAGGGAAAGCCCGCGATCAGGCGCTGGCTTGATGAGCAGAATGCCAGGACGAAATCAGCTGGTGCAACGCAGCCGCATCGGTACTGGTCTTGAGCTGCTCACGCAGCACACTGTCGCTCAGGAGTTCGGCGATTTCGGAAAGAATTTCAAGGTGCTTTTGCGTGGCCGCCTCGGGCACCAGCAGGAAGATCAGCAACGCAACGGCCTGTTCATCAGGTGCATCAAAGCCGATAGGCGCGTGAAGCTGGAACACTGCAGCCATGGGCGCCTTCAGGCCCTTGATGCGTCCATGGGGAATCGCCACACCATGGCCCAAGCCAGTCGATCCAAGGCGTTCCCGCGCAAACAGGCTGTCGGTGATCAGGGCGCGATTGAGCCCGTGCTGGTTTTCAAACAGCAGGCCGGCTTCCTCGAAAGCACGTTTCTTGCTGGTCGCATCGACACTGACCAGCACTTGGGATGGGGGCAAAATTTGCGAAAGACGGTTCATACGGATGGTTGGTCGGCGAATTATGCACTTTACCGTGCGTTGGCCACCAAACAGGCACAAAAAAGCCGCCAGGGTGTGGCGGCGTGCATTTTGCGGACCTGTGTCCGTTTCAGGCGACTCAGCCCAGCGGGATTTCCTGGCGCTTGGCAGCCTGGTGGTGGTGGTCCTGGGTCTTGGTCTTGTAGCGGCCCACCTGCCGGTCCAGCTTGTCGGTCAACTCATCTACAGCGGCATACAGATCAGCGTGAGAACATTCTGCAAACAGGTCGCGACCCTTGACATGCACCTTGCACTCCGCTCGCTGCCGTCTTTCCTTTTCTTTCATGTTGTCCACCGTCAACAGGACTTTTACATCCACTACCTGGTCAAAATGCCGGGTAATTCGATCCAGCTTGCTCGTCACATAACCGCGCAGCGCGGGGGTAACTTCAAGATGGTGACCGCTGATCGTCAAATTCATAAAGAGACTCCTTTTCCAAAACTGGAATTGGTTGAAAAAACCACCAGCCCTCCCAGGCAAGCGGCGACGGGACACTCTCTTGAATTCACTATGCGCCCTCGGACGACCAAAAGCAACCATGCAGCGCACAAAAAAATGCAACCATTTGCAGCTTGTCTGAAACGTGCAGTTTGATATAGCTTCTGGGTATATTTGCAGGCTCCTTCCTTGACCGCAGCCAGCCCTTTTCCATGTCTCTCGAAACCATACTGTCGTCGACCCCTGTTCAGCCTGACGGAGATTGCACGGCGCTGGTGCTGATGGGCGGCGGCGCACGTACGGCCTACCAGGCCGGTGTGCTGCATGCGCTATCCAGCATGCTGGGGCTTGCCGGCAACCAGACAGGAGCGACATTCCCTTTCAAAATCCTCGTCGGCACATCGGCTGGCGCCTTGAATGCGACGTTTCTGGCCAGCCGGGTCGGTGACGGCCTGAATGCCTTTGCACACCTGGCCAGCTTCTGGGGAAACCTTCGCTCATCGCAGGTATATAACAACCTCAAGGTGCCGGGCTGGATTCGCTCCAGCCGCATAGCCGCTGCGCTGTTTCTGTCGCAGCCGGTCAGGGCGCAACAGGCCTTTCTGGACAACAGCCCGCTGGTTGATACGCTGCACAAGGCAGTCTCTCTGGGCAATATAGAGCAGTCCCTGAACGGCAAATCCCTCAGGGCGCTGGCGGTCACCGCATCCAGCTACACGAGCGGCATGCACTGGACCTTTTGCCAGACCGGGAACGACAGTCCTGAAACGCTATGGAGCAGGCCTGGCCGACGAGCCGATTTCCAGCCCATCACGATCGAACACCTGATGGCCTCCAGTGCGCTGCCGTTTATTTTCCCGCCCACTCCTTTGTGGGTCGATGGCCGGCGCGAATTTTTCGGCGATGGCTCGATGCGGCAGAGCTCGCCGTTGTCTCCCGCGCTGCATCTTGGCGCGAGCAAGATACTGGTGATAGGCGTGGGCCAGCCGCAGCGGGCGGGTTTTGGCGCGGAGGCCGCTGAAGCAAGCCATTTGCCCGGCACCCGCCCGACGCTTGGCGCCATTGCCGGCCATGCGATGGCCAGCGTGTTCCAGGACACCCTCCAGGCCGATGTCGAGCAGGCGACACGGGTCAGCCAGACCATGCGCAAGTTGCCGCCAGAAATTGCGGCTGTGATGCCCTACCGCGCGGTTGATATCCTGGCGATGGCGCCATCGCAGTCGCTGGATGCGCTGGCCCAGGCCCACGTAACCGAACTGCCTGCGGCAACCTACAACGCGCTGGAAGGGCTGGGCGCGCTCGGCAGCAGGGGCAGCCCGGGTAGTGCGGCACTGGCCAGCTACCTGCTGTTTGAACCCGGTTTTGTAAAGGCGCTGATGGCGCTGGGCGAACACGATGCCTATGCCCGCAAGGACGAGCTGATGGCGTTTTTTGGTGGGGGCGGCGAGGGACAAGGCGGTAGATAAATCAGGCCTGCGGTGCCATAATCGCGGCAGATTCACTACGGAGAAATCCTTGGAAAGCAGCCCTAGTTGCTAGCTTTCAGCACCACTGACTGACACACGGCCCCGTGGCCGGCCGTCGAGGAGAGGGGTTGAAAGCGATGCACATCCACCCCACACCTCCTGCCACCCGGCTCCGCACCCTGCGGTGTGCCCGGTGCATAACCTTGACAACAAAGGCAGTCGGCCATGCTCAATATCTTTACCCTCGCCAACGGGCGGCTCTTTCAGGAAGAAATCGAGTCGCTTGAAGAGCTCTCCCGGTTCCAGCCCATCTGGGTGGACCTGGAATCCCCCACCCTCGAAGAAAAGCGCTGGATCAAGCAGTACTACGGCCTGTCCATCCCGGAAGACGCGATGGACGAGGACATCGAGGAATCGGCGCGTTTTTACGAAGAAGACAACGGCGAACTGCACATCCGCTCGGACTTCCTGATTGCCGACGACACCGAGCCGCGCACGGTGCGCGTCGCCTTTATCCTGAACCTTGTGAACGACGACCTGAAGAGCAAGGGCGTGCTGTTTTCCATCCATGATGAGGACGTGCCGGTCTTTCGCCTGTTGCGCATGCGCGCCCGCCGCGCACCGGGACTGATTGAAGACGCCAAGGAAGTGCTGCTCAAGCTGTTTGATGCCGACGCCGAATATTCTGCTGACACGCTGGAAGGCATTTATGTCGAGCTCGAAAAAGTCAGCGCGCAGGTGCTGTCTGGCGATGTGACTGACGCGCTGGCCGGCGAGGTGCTGGGCGCCATTGCCCGCCACGAAGACCTGAACGGCCGCATACGCCGCAACGTGATGGACACCCGCCGCGCGGTCAGCTTCATGATGCGCAGCAAGATGCTCAACTCAGAGCAGTTCGAGGAGGCGCGACAGATTCTGCGGGACATCGACTCGCTCGATTCGCACACAGCCTTCCTGTTCGACAAGATCAACTTTTTGATGGATGCGACGGTTGGCTTCATCAACATCAACCAGAACAAGATCATCAAGATCTTCTCGGTCGCCAGCGTGGCGTTGCTGCCGCCAACACTGATCGCCAGTGTCTACGGGATGAACTTCAAGTGGATGCCGGAACTGGACTGGGCGCTGGGCTACCCGTATGCGCTTGCGCTGATGGTGGCCAGTGCCCTGGTGCCCATGTTCTATTTCCGCAAGCGTGGCTGGCTGAAGTAACACCATTTCCGGATAGCTTCTGAAGCCATCAAAACAGCTAATATAGCTAAATTAGCTGTTTTAGAAGCCTAGAAAAGCTGATGGACGGCGCAGAGAGGCCTTAAAAGGCTCAAAAACACCTCCAGAAGGTCATTCTTGAGCATCAAAAAGGCCGCCAGACCAAGGTGTACTAGCGGGACCTGCTATCTTTTTGGTAGCAACTCCAGAAACTTCCCGATCACCGTCCGGGCGTAATAGCTGGCCACATCGCGCACAAAAACCGGGAAATCGACGTGCGCGTTGTCATCGGCGCGGTCAGAAATCGTCCGCACTGCTGCAAACGGCAAACCGTAATCCAGCGCCACCTGCGCAATCGCGGCACCTTCCATCTCGACTGCCAGCACCGGGTGCCCGGCTACCTGGAGGGCCTGCTGCAACTGGTGCGCCTCCTGCGCGCCCGACACAAAACGATCGCCGCTCGCCATCAGACCGTGGTGCACTTTTGCATCGGGAAACGCCCACGGACTTTCGCCGTCATTGATGTGCCTGAAGGCTGACTCGGCGGCCTGCAGCAGAAGAGCCGTCAGACCGGCATCGGCATTGAAGCGGGTCTGGCCATAGAGTGGAATTTCGTAGCGCGGGAACAGCGGAGAAGCATCCATGTCGTGCTGTACAAAATCTTCAGCCACCACCACGTCCCCTACCTTTACGCCGTGGCCTATGCCACCGGCCACGCCGGTGAAGACAATGCGGCTGACCGCAAAACGCTCGATCAGCGTAGTGGCTGTGGTGGCCGCAGCGACCTTGCCTATGCGCGACAGCGCCAGCACAACCGGCTGGCCGTGCAGATCACCATGCCAGAACTCACGTCCGGCATGGCTTGTTTGGCCGGGTTTGTCCAGCAGGTCAATCAGGCCTTGCTGTTCTTCCTGCAGCGCGCTGAGGATGGCAGTCGTAGAGGGGGCGGGTCGAAATGTCATGCATCGATTCTGCCCTTTGCCGGCTTTGTAGGCGGCAAAAAAAAAGGCGGCTTGCGCCACCTTTGTAAGGAAGCCCTTGCGGACTCCGAAAAACAGATTGCTTGCCGAGCGCTATTTTTTGTCGCGCAACTCGCGGCGCAAAATCTTGCCGACCGGTGTCTTGGGCAGGTCGGTGCGGAACTCCACCACCTTTGGCTGCTTGTAGCCGGTCAGGTTTTCCTTGCAGAAGGCACGCACCTGGGCTTCCGTCACGTCGGGGTTCTTCCTGACGATGACCAGCTTGACGGCTTCGCCTGATTTTTCATCGGCGACACCGACGCAGGCGCACTCCATCACGCCCTCCATCCTGCCGACCACGTCCTCGATCTCGTTCGGGTAGACGTTGAAGCCGCTGACCAGAATCATGTCTTTCTTGCGGTCGACGATCTTGAAGAAACCGCTTTCTTCGAGCACGCCAATATCGCCGGACTTGAAGTAGCCGTCGGGCGTCATGACCTTGGCGGTCTCGTCCGGGCGCTGCCAGTAACCAGCCATGACCTGCGGGCCCTTAATGGCGATTTCGCCTGGCTGACCTGGGGCCACTTCATTGCCGTCATCGTCAAGCAGCTTGAAATACGTACCTGGAATGGGCACGCCGATGGTGCCGGTGAAGGCCTTGCTGTTGGTGGGGTTGCAGCTGGCGGACGGCGAAGTCTCGGAGAGGCCATAACCTTCGCAGATGGGACAGCCGGTTTTTTCCAGCCAGAGCTTGGCAACTGCACCAGTGACAGCCATGCCGCCACCCAGCGACACCTTGAGGTGCGACCAGTCGACGGTGTTGAAGTCAGGGTGGTTGGCCAGTCCGTTGAAGAGTGTGTTCACGGCCGGGAAGCTGTGAATCTTGTGTTTCGACAACTCTTTCAGCACGGCAGGCAAATCGCGCGGATTGGGAATCAGGATGTTCTTGCCGCCAGTACGCATACCCAACATCATGTTCACCGTGAAAGCGAAGATGTGATACAGCGGCAGCGCGCAGACATACACCGGCTGCACGCCGGCTTCCAGCGTTGCCATGGCAGGGCCATTCCAGGCCTCGGACTGCAACACATTGGCAATCACATTGCGATGCAGCAGCACGGCACCCTTGGAGACACCGGTGGTGCCCCCGGTGTACTGCAACACGGCGACATCGTCGGGCTTGATATCGGGCCGCTTGAGCGTGGCACGCGTGCCGCGCGCCACGGCGTCATTAAAACGTACCGCACCGGGCAGGTTGAAGGCCGGCACCATCTTCTTGACGTTGCGCACCACGTAATTGACCAGCGCGCCCTTGAGCAGGCCCAACTGGTCCCCCATCGCGCACAGCACGACATGCTTGACCGGCGTGGCGTTGATGCACTGTTCCAGCGTGTTGGCGAAGTTTTCAACGATGACGATGGCCTTGGCGCCGGAATCCTTGAGCTGATGCTCCAGCTCGCGCGGCGTGTACAGCGGGTTGACGTTAACCACCACAAAACCTGCACGCAGAATGGCAGCAACCGCCACCGGGTACTGCGGCACGTTGGGCATCATGATGGCAACGCGGTCACCCTTGGCAAGACCCAGGCCCTGCAGGTAGGCGCCGAACGCGACGGAAAGACTGTCAGTCTGGCCGAAGGTGACTTCCTTGCCCATGAAGCTGTAGGCCACCTTGGCGCCGTTTTTCTTGAAGCTCTCCTCCATCAGACCCACCAGCGACGGGTATTGCGAGGCGTCTATGTCTGCGGGAACCCCCGGTGGATAGGCTTTGAGCCATGGGCGGTCCTGGGTTGCTGCGTTCATGCTTGTCTTCTCCATTCCTGTATGACAGCCGTTGATTTTGACGGCGTGCCCTCTGTGGGGCTATTGTGTTTTCCCTAGGAATCCCCGGGAATCAGAAGGGTGAATCCTCTAATTCCGGCAGTGTCAGATAGCTCTTCTCGCAAGCAGGTGCCGCGGAACCGGCTCCGCCGGGCCGAAGGCATCGCCCCTCGCAAGGGGAAGGCACTACATGAAGTGAGCGCCGACAAGGGTAAGCCGTCTACTCGATCGCCTTGCCCATGTCTTCGATGACCTTCTTGGCATCGCCAAAAACCATCATGGTTTTGTCCATGTAGAACAGTTCGTTGTCCAGGCCGGCGTACCCAGCGGCCATCGAACGTTTGTTCACGATGACAGTCTTGGCCTTGTACGCTTCAAGAATAGGCATGCCATAGATCGCACTGCCCTTGACGTGGGCTGCAGGGTTCACCACGTCATTGGCGCCCAGGATGATGGCCACATCGGCCTGACCGAACTCGGCGTTGATGTCTTCCATCTCATGCACCTGGTCGTAAGGTACTTCGGCCTCGGCCAGCAACACATTCATATGGCCCGGCATACGACCTGCAACCGGGTGAATCGCATATTTGACAGTGATGCCCTTTTCAATCAGCTTTTGCGCCAGCTCTTTGACCGAGTGCTGGGCACGCGCCACTGCCAGGCCATAACCCGGCACGATAATGACGGTCTCTGCATTGCCAAGAATGAAAGCGGCATCGTCAGCAGAACCCGACTTGACCGGACGCTGCTCTTTGGAGCCCGCAGCAGCCGTGCCGGCTTCACCCCCGAAGCCACCGAGGATCACGTTGAAGAACGAGCGGTTCATCGCCTTGCACATGATGTACGAGAGGATGGCGCCAGAAGAGCCCACCAGCGAACCGGCGATGATCAGCATTGCGTTGTTCAGCGAGAAGCCAATGCCTGCCGCTGCCCAGCCCGAATAGCTGTTGAGCATGGACACCACCACCGGCATGTCTGCGCCGCCGATGGGGATGATGATGAGGACGCCCATCACAAAGCTCAGCGCCAGCATCGCAAAGAAGGCGGCCCAGTTGCCGGTGAACGTGAACACGAGGCCCAGGCCCAGCGTGATAAGGCCCAGCACCAGGTTGAGCATGTGCTGGCCAGAGAATGTCACAGGCGCGCCCTGGAACAGGCGGAACTTGTATTTGCCGCTCAGTTTGCCAAAGGCGATTACCGAGCCACTGAAGGTGATGGCACCGATGGCCGCACCCAGGAAGAGTTCAAGACGGTTGCCAGCAGGAATCGGCAAACCTTTTTCGACAATGCCAAAAGCGTACGGCTCAGCCACCGCAGCCACCGCAATGAACACTGCAGCCAGACCGATCATGCTGTGCATGAAGGCAACCAGCTCTGGCATCTTGGTCATCTCGACCCGTTTGGCCATCAGCGTGCCTGCCGCGCCGCCAACCACCAGCGCGCTGAGCACATAGGCCATGCCCATGCCCTTGCCGCCGGACAGCTGAACGATAAGTGCGCCAGTCGTCACGACGGCAATCGTCATGCCGGCCATGCCAAAGAGGTTGCCGCGAATGGAGGTGGTCGGATGGGACAGGCCCTTGAGCGCCTGGATAAAGCAGACTGATGCAACGAGGTACAGCAGCGTGACAAGGTTCATGCTCATTTGGCTGCTCCCGTTTCAGCAGCAGGAGCCTTCTTTTCTTTTTTCCTGAACATCTCCAGCATTCGCCGGGTGACAAGGAAGCCACCGAACACGTTGACAGCAGCCAGCGCAACCGCCAGCCAGCCCATGGTCTTGCCAAGCGGGGTTTCAGTCAGCGCAGCAGCCAGCATGGCGCCAACAATGACGATGGCCGAGATGGCATTGGTCACAGCCATCAGTGGCGTGTGCAGTGCCGGCGTGACAGTCCAGACCACGTGGTAGCCAACATAAATGGCCAGCACGAAAATGATGAGGTTGGTGATGGTGTGTGAGACTTCCATATCGATTCCTTCTTGTCTTCCCTGTGGTTCTTATTTGCGCTTGACTTCGCCGGCCTGGGTCATCAGGCAGGCAGCGACGATGTCATCGGCCATGTCGATGTTGAGCGCACCCTCTTTGGTGATGATGAGCTTGAGGAAGTCAAGCAGGTTGCGCGCATACAGCGCGCTGGCGTCGGCTGCGACCAGCGCGGGCACATTGGTTTCGCCAATCAGCGTCACGCCGTGTTTGACAACGGTCTTGCCAGGCTCGGTCAGCGGGCAATTTCCGCCCTGGGGTGCAGCCAGGTCAACGATCACGCTACCCGGCTTCATGGCCTTGACCATCTCTTCCGTCACCAGCACGGGTGCGGCGCGCCCCGGAATCAGTGCGGTAGTGATGACCACATCGGCCTGCGCCACGCGCTTGGCGACTTCTGCCTTCTGGCGTTCCAGCCAGCTTGGCGGCATCGGTTTAGCGTAGCCGCCGACACCGACTGCGGCTTCGCGCTCTTCGTCGGTTTCGTAAGGCACATCGATGAACTTGCCACCCAGCGATTCGACCTGCTCTTTCACACTGGGACGCACATCACTGGCTTCGATCACGGCGCCCAGGCGCTTGGCGGTGGCAATGGCCTGCAGGCCAGCAACACCGACGCCAAGAATCACTACGCGCGCAGCTTTCACGGTGCCAGCTGCCGTCATCAGCATGGGGAAGAAGCGCTGGTATTTTTCAGCGGCCATCATTACGGCCTTGTAACCGGCGATGTTGGCCTGCGAGGACAACACATCCATGCTCTGCGCACGACTGGTGCGTGGAGCGGCCTCAAGGGCAAAGGAAGTCAGCTGCGCAGACGCCATGCGCTGCAGGCCCGTCGCATCAAACGGGTTCAGCATGCCGACCAGCACACCGCCGGATTTGGCGAGGCTGATTTCACTGTCCAGCGGGACGCGTACCTTGAGCACGATGTCGGCGGCGTAAGCACCAGCGGCATCGGTGATCTCTGCACCGGCTGCAACGTAGGCGTCATCAGGAACACTGGCGGCGACGCCTGCTCCGGACTGCACACGCACGGTGTGGCCCTGGGCCTTGAGTTTTTTCGCAGTTTCAGGCGTCACGGCAACACGCGTTTCGCCGGCGGTAATTTCGGCGGGTACCCCAATCAGCATGGGTTTCTCCTCTGTGCAATAGTTATTAGTAGTGAGCAGTACCTGCATCGCAACGGTGCAGATTTGCAGCTGTCGCGAAGCTTACATGACTTTTTTAACGCTTTTGGCGGGGTAAGCCATAGTTTTGCGGCAAATAGTCGCTTGGCCCTAAACAGCATCCAGACCAACGGCCCCTTCTTACAGCATCCGCAGATGAACTGACAGGAAGTGGAAAGATGAGCGAGGGCAGTTCGCATCGAAGTGATGTCTTCGCAAGTGGAGCCGTGGAACCGGCTTAGCCGGGCCACAGGCGGGCGCCCCCCCCGGGGGGCAGCGAACCACACGCAGTGGGGAGCGTGGGGGCCTTATTTGGCAGTTGGCATCACAAACTCTGCGCCCTTGCCAATACTCTCCGGCCAGCGCTGCATGATGGACTTCTGTTTTGTATAGAAACGCACGCCTTCTTCACCATAGGCATGCATGTCACCAAAGAGGCTTTTCTTCCAGCCGCCAAAGCCGTGCCAGGCCATGGGCACAGGAATCGGCACATTGATGCCCACCATCCCGACCTGGATGCGGCGCGAGAATTCTCGTGCCACATTGCCGTCGCGCGTGAAGCAGCTGACACCGTTGCCGAACTCATGTGCATTGATGAGGTCCACCGCTTCTTTCAGGTCCTTGACGCGCACGCAGGACAGCACCGGGCCAAAAATTTCTTCCTTGTAAATGCGCATCTCCGGCGTCACGTGGTCGAACAGGGTTCCGCCCATCCAGAAACCGTTGTCACAGCCCGCGCCTGCGCGTGAGCCCTTGAAATCACGACCGTCTACCAGCAGTTTGGCGCCTTCTTTTTCGCCAATGCCGATATAGCCCGTGATCCTGTCATGTGCGGCTTTGGTGACGATAGGTCCCATTTCCGCTTCCAGGTTTTCGCCGTCCAGCACCTTCAGTGTCTTCGTACGTTCGACCAGCTTGTCAATTACACGATCGGCTGCGTCGCCCACCAGAACCGCTACCGAGATCGCCATGCAGCGCTCGCCAGCCGAGCCGTAACCCGCGCCAACCAGCGCATCCACGACCTGGTCGATATCGGCATCAGGCATCACCACCATGTGGTTCTTGGCACCGCCCAACGCCTGCACCCGTTTGCCATGATGGGCGCCGGTTTCATAGATGTAGTTCGCAATCGGCGTTGATCCGACAAAGGAAACAGCTTTCACGTCCGGGTGCACCAGCAATGCATCGACGGCCTCCTTGTCACCCTGCACCACGTTGAACACGCCGTCCGGCAACCCGGCTTCCTTCAGCAGTTCGCCCATGAAAATGCTGGGGCTGGGGTCTATCGGGCTTGGCTTGAGCACAAAGGTGTTGCCCGCCGCAATGGCCACCGGGAACATCCACATCGGCACCATCACCGGAAAGTTAAACGGCGTGATGCCGGCGACCACGCCCAGCGGCTGGCGAATGGTCCAGTTGTCTATGCCGGTAGATACCTGGTCGGTGAAGTCACCTTTAAGCAGTTGCGGGATGCCGCAGGCGAATTCAACGATGTCAATGCCGCGCGAAACCTCGCCCTGTGCGTCGGTGAACACCTTGCCATGTTCGGCTGTGATCATGTGGGCCAGCTTGTCCTTGTTCGCATTGAGCAGCTCCAGGAACTTGAACATCACACGCGCACGGCGTAATGGCGGCAAATCACTCCACGCCGGGAAGGCCGCTTGCGCAGCGGCCACAGCAGCGTCAACTTCCTTCAGGCCAGCCAGCGCCACTTTGGCGCTGACCACGCCTGTAGCGGGGTTGAAGACGTCCTGACTGCGGCCGGAACTGCCTGCCACGGTGCGGCCGTTCACGTAATGGCCGATAGCCGATGGAGATGAAATCATGGTTGTTTCCTTCTGGTTGGTGTCGCGAAATGGATGGCTCTTTGTAGCTCCGGCCAGCCCGGGCAGTCTATGGCCACAGCCGGATATTGATAACCCCGTGTTTTGTGATTTCATTGTTCAAATAAATGAACAATAATGCTGCATGTCTGCCGATCACATCGCCCCGCTGGTTGCCGACCTTCACTTGCTGACGGTTCTGGCCGCTACCCGCAGCTTCACCGAAACCGCCAGGCGACTCGGTCTTTCCAAGGCCTCCGCCAGCATGCGCATCAGCGAACTGGAACGCTCTGCAGGCGTCACCCTGGTGCGCCGGACCACCCGCTCAGTGGGCCTCACAGAGGCCGGCCAGCAAATGGTCAACGACATGCTGCCGGCTTTTACGCAGATCAGCGAAAGTTACAGCGCCGCCCGCGACCTGGCAGGCACACCAAGGGGCCTGGTGCGCGTCACCGCCCCCGTGGCGCTGGGGCGCCAGCACCTCGCGCCCTGCGTATCAGCGTTCCTCAAGCAATTCCCGGAGATACAGATCGAACTGGAACTGACAGACCGTTTTGTAAACCTGGCAAACGAAGGTTTTGACCTCGCCATACGCCACACCAGCGCACCTCCCGAGACCCACGTCGCATGGACGCTGTGCGAGACCAGGTCCATCCTGCTGGCCAGCCCCGATTACCTGAAGCGGCGCGGCACCCCCAAACATCCGGCGGACCTGGCCTCTCACGATTGCCTGCTGTACCTGGGTGGTAACCAGAGCAGCCACTGGACTTTCATTCGGCAAGGAAAACGCAAGGCGACCGGCGAACGGGTCGGCGTCAATATCAAGGGCCTGCTCAAAGCCAACAACAGCGAAGTGCTTCGCGACGCCTTGCTGACGGGCCTGGGCATCGGGCTATTGCCGGATTTCAGCGTACAAGGATATGCCCCCACGCTTGTCGCTTCGCGTACTGCGCTGCCCACCGAGGGGGCTGCGCTTGCTTGGGGCGGCCCGGCGCGGCGCGCGCACCAAGGAAATCCGCCACTCGTCGAAGTGTTGCCGGATTGGCAGGTGCAGGGGTTCTTCGGCGAGCGCATCTACGCGCTTCGGCCCTGGTCACCGCAGGTGCCCAAAGCAGTGCAGTGCCTTGTCGAGCACCTGCGCGCCAATTTTTCCCGCAGCTTCGCACCGGCCAGCTGAGCCTGGGCCGATACACATTCATGTCAACAATCAAACCGATAATCCCGCCCATGAATTCACGATGGAAACCCAATGTCACGGTCGCTGCCGTTATCGCACGTACGGTGAACGGCCAGCAGCAATTCATGCTCGTGGAGGAGCAGACCCGCGACGGCCTGAAGATCAACAACCCGGCCGGGCACCTGGACCCGGGCGAAAGCCCCTACGACGCCTGCATACGCGAGACGCTGGAAGAAACGGCCCACCACTTCAGGCCTACAGCGCTGGTCGGGGTCTATCTGTCCCGCTTTGAGCGCACCGGCTCGGCTACTGAAGCACCGCTGGATATCACCTACCTGCGCTTTGCTTTTTGCGGCGAGCTTGGTGAGCACGTCGAAGGCCGGGCGCTGGACGAAGGCATTGTGCGCGCCGTCTGGATGAGTGCGGACGAGATCAGGGCCTCTGAAGACACGCACCGCAGCCCACTTTTGTTGCGCTGTATTGACGACTACCTGGCCGGTAAACGCTATCCGCTGGATCTCATCACCACCGATCCATCGGTGATGCTGCACAACGCCAGCTAAAAGCCAAGCCTGGGCCGCCAGCCAGCATCCGGATTTTTTCAGGGCTTTTGACTCGCTGGGATAATCAGGTCATGGGTGCAGCAATGGCAAAACAGCGTGTCGTCGTCGGTCTGAGCGGAGGGGTCGACTCGGCCGTGACCGCGTGGCTGCTGAAGCAGCAGGGCCATGAGGTGGTCGGCATCTTCATGAAGAACTGGGAAGATGACGACGATAGCGAATACTGCTCGTCAAACGTCGACTTCGTGGATGCAGCCGCAGTGGCCGATGTGATCGGCATTGAAATCGAGCATGTCAACTTTGCGGCCGATTACAAAGACCGCGTGTTTGCTGAATTCCTGCGTGAGTACCAGGCCGGCCGCACACCCAACCCGGACATTCTGTGCAATGCCGAAATCAAGTTCAAGGCATTCCTGGACCACGCGATGCGTCTGGGCGCAGAAAAAATCGCCACCGGACACTATGCGCGGGTACGCCTGAATGAAAAGAGTGGCCTGTACGAACTGCTCAAGGGCCTTGACCCGGCCAAAGACCAGAGCTACTTCCTGCACCGGCTAAACCAGGCGCAACTATCAAAAACACTGTTTCCGGTGGGCGAACTCAAAAAGACCGAAGTACGGCGCATTGCCGATGAGATTGGCTTGCCGAACGCAAAGAAAAAGGACTCGACGGGCATCTGCTTTATCGGCGAGCGGCCTTTCCGCGATTTCCTCAACCGCTACATCGCCAAGGTGCCCGGCCCCATCAGGAGCGACAAGGGCCGCCTGCTTGGTGAGCACGTTGGCCTGTCTTTTTACACGCTGGGCCAGCGCCAGGGCCTAGGTATAGGTGGCGTCAAGGCGAAGGGCGTAGACCTCAAGGCAGCGCAGGCGCGGGGCCAGCGCGGCGTTGGTGAACATGATCCGTGGTTTGTCGCCCGCAAGGACATGGACAGCAACACCCTCTGGGTCGTGCAAGGCCATGACCATCCCTGGCTGAAGTCGACAACACTGAACGCGCAAGACTGTAGCTGGGTAGCAGGTACAGCGCCTACCCAAGAAGAAATCGCCGCAAAAACCCGCTACCGGCAGGCTGACGCATCATGTCGCGTGACGCAAGCAGAAGGTTGCGGATGCGCGCTTGATTTCAGCGAACCGCAGTGGGCAGTAACGCCCGGCCAGTCAGCCGTGCTTTACGACGGCGATGTTTGCCTGGGCGGCGGCGTGATTGCATCCAGCAATGTGAAGAACCTGGCCCCCTGACCCGCCGCAATCACAGCGCGGTTTCTATGTAGGTGTAAACGTAATTGGAACCGCCGTTGACGTTGCCCAGCAGGCGCGACGAACCAAAAATGCCGGAGCGGTGTGACACGCCAAAACCAAGGTAGGTGTCTTTCAACGCGCGCGAGCCGAAGAGGTCGCCAAGGCTGACGTCAATCGTCGGGTCGAGGTAATTGAGCAGGCGTGACGTGGTCTTGCCACCTGCCGCCTGGCTGGTGACCTCCGTGTACGGTACCCGCTGCGCCATGGACACACCGACACCCAGCCCCAACCGTGTCTTGACCGCGTTGCTCCAGGGGAAGCCGGAGTAGATCGCCTTCATGAAAAGATCGACCTGCACGCCGTTGGACTGCAGGCCGCGCTCATTGTGGTGGGTAATGCCGACATAGCCCGCAAAATCCAGCGGCCAGCCGTTGAGCTGGTTGATGAAAGGCTTGCCTATCTGTATGCCGCTGATGCTGGTGGGGTTGGTATTGTCCAGCGAGGCGCAGCGCGCGGTGATGATCTTGGCGAGGTGGCAACTGGGTTCGGTAGCCCGCCCATATAGCGCCTTGAAGTAGGTTGGGGTACTTTCTTCTTTCCATTCGCGTTTGTGGCCACCAAAATCATAGGCTGCGCCTATGTAGACCGCCGGCAGAACGCGCTTCTGCACGATGGGGCTGTTCTGGATGGTCTTGTCCAGATATGTGGCTGATACACCACCCAGCAGGCGCCAGCGTTGCGAGATATCGTAAGAAGCATAAAGGCCAATCTGGGTGTTCATGCCAGCGCCTGGCGCATAGGCCGGTCGACCTGCTGCCACTTCACCCGGCGTCACACCGTAGTAATAGTTATTGAGCTTCGCATCCCTGAAAGCCACGCTGATGGTGGGCCGCAATAACAGGGCGCCCGAACGCCAGTCATAGCTGTATCCCAGGCGGGCTTCGCTGCCTTTGGAAGTGCTCCCAACATCGTGAACCAGCTCCGCCTGAAGTGTGCCCCAACGCTGGCTGTATCGATAGGAAAGTCCGAGATCTATACCGGAATCTCGCGGCGCCATCCCGGCCAGGCTGGGTGGCAACCGGTCGCCGATGGGATGGCCTTCCAGCCGCTGCTCCACGAATACATCCAGTCGCTGGCCTATGCCGTCCTTGATGCGATCACCTTCGTTGATCAGCTTGAAGCCGGCGCGGTTGGCGTGCAGGAAAAAACGCTCACCCTCATAAAGATAAAGCGGCAACAGGTCATAACGCGTGCCCGCACCGACATAAGGCGAGGTTTCTATCCGGGTCACAAAGCCCAGGCCGGCGCTGCCGGGTGCATTCAGGATGTCGACCAGCGGCTCGGTGCCGCCCAAGGCATGGGACGAGCCCGAGGCCATGGCCAACGCCAGAAGCAAAGAGGCATGAAAAAGGCCGGGACGGCCTGACAGGGGGCGTTTTTTTGTCATGACTGGAAAGTTCTGCTGAAAAGTTCTGTTTCGTACCGGGCTCGGCCGCCATTGGCCGTACCTCAATCGCACCCAATGCTACCGACTAATAGACACGCTCAAGCTGGCGTTTTGTAAGAAAACATACCCGCTGCCTGTCATCACAAAGGCTTTTTCAGGCCGCCACCCGCGAAAGTACTGCACGGCAAAGGCAGCGGGCATCTGAAAGCACATGGCAAGCACGCAGCAAGCACACAAATAATTGATTGCAAGTGCATGTTTTTTATTATTTAATGAATCGACAAAAAAACTACACGCAACGACACCCATTCAGCAGGAGACACCGTGAACATCAACACCATAGATTTCAACCTGTTCCTGATTTTCCAGGCGATTTACGGCACACGCAGCGTCACCCTCGCGGGCGAGCGCGTCGGCATGACACAGTCCGCGACCAGCAATGCACTGAAGAGGCTTCGTGAGCGTTTTGGTGACCCGCTGTTTGTGCGTACCCCGGAGGGGATGACACCAACGCCACTGGCAGAGCGCCTGGTAGCGCCGGTGGAGGCCGGGCTGGCGCAGCTTTCGATGGCGCTGGACCAGGGTTGCCGTTTTGACCCCCTGACTTCGGACCGGGTTTTCCGGATTGCCATCAACGACATCGGGCAACTGGTCATGGTGCCGCGCCTGCTGGCTGCGGCACAGCAGTTGGCGCCGGGCGTCCGGCTTGAAACTGTCGATTGCTCCATGAACGATGCGCGCAACAGCATGCTTCATGGCCTGCTGGATCTCACCGTTGGCAGCTGGAAAGACATGGGGCAGACTTTCTACCAGCAGCGACTGTTCGACCAGAACTTCGTGGTGCTGATGGCCGGTGACCATCCGCTCGCGCAAGGCGTGATGGGGTTTTCAGACTACATGGCTGCCAGCCACATTGCCTATCACCCCAGCGGCGAGACGGAGACCGAACTCCAGCAAACCCTTAATCGCGCCAGCCCGCTGGGCAAGCGCAAGGTGGTCTTCACCGCGGCCCACTCGCTCGGCCTGCCGGCGATTGTGGGAACCTCCCGGCTGCTGCTGACCGCGCCTACCCTGCTTGCAGAAACGCTGATCGACAGCCGCCCCGGCCTCGTCATGCGCACCCTCCCCTTCGAGGTACCGCCTCTGATGATTCGCCAGCAATGGCACGAACGCATCCATCTCGACGGCGGCAACCGCTGGCTGCGCGAGCTTTTGTTCTCGCTCTTCCATGCGCCCGTGACGCCATCTGCGACGCCGGCCAGGGTCACCAAACCCCTGGCGCCCATTGCCCTGCGGGAACTGGCACTGCACGACGCAGAGGACGACTACCCCATGCGCTAGCCGCTGGGCGGACCTCACCCGCCAGCCCCTAATGCAGGACAGCAGAAGCAATAGATGTAAAGTCAACTTTACATTTAACCTTCTTTTGTTGTTCCCTGAAGTTGCGGGAAACATTTTTGGGGCAATTTTCGGACAATTTCAGGCATTTTTGACTATTAAAAATGCCTAGAACCCAATCCAGACTAGCGCGACTAGCTATGAAAATCGTAGCGCCCGGTATACGGCCCGCCACCCGCGCTGCAAGCGGATCAGGTGTCCGGGCCTGTCAGCTTGCCGCAGCCAGTTCTTTCATCGAGCCCATCTTGCCGGCATGAAACATCAGTGGCGAATGTTCCGATGCCGTGAACGCCTCTACCCGGCCCAGCAGGATGGTGTGGTCGCCTTCCTGATGGCGTGAATATACGATGCATTCATAGGTCGCCACACTGTGAAGCAAGCGGGGGCAACCGTTGATGCCGGCATCGAAAGCGTGCTCCCAGGCATGGAACTTGTCGGGCGCGGGGCGGGCGAAATGCATGGCCAGCTCTGCCTGGTCGGCTGCCAGCACGCTGAGTACAAAACTGCGGGATGTGAGAAAGGCGTCCGAGCTCCGTGCATCGTCACGGATGCTCCAGAGAATCAGCGGCGGCTCCAGTGATACCGAGGCAAATGAATTGATGGTCATGCCTTCGCGTTTGCCGTCGCCGGCCATCGTGGTAACCAGGCATATGCCGGTAGGAAAAGCGCCGAGTGCCTTGCGAAAACGTTGTGCGTCCAGCGTCTGGGGCGTGTCGCCGGTGATGGGGGCCCATGAATACATGACTTGCCTTCAGGTTGAAATGGAAACTTCAGGGGATCCGGGGGAATTTTCGTTCACCGCAAGCAGGAGATCGGCATCAATAACATGCATTTGCAATTTATTGGTCATACATTGCACTTGCTTTTGGACATGATTACAGCCGCCTGTTACCATCAAATCCATGGCAAAAACAACAGCAAACAAGGCAGCCGTATCGAGACCGAAGGAATCTGCCGCGAAAAAACCATCAAAACCCGTACGAGCGCCGGTTGGCGGTGTGCTTGACAACGACCTTCAGGAGTCCATCCCTTACCTGATCGCCCGGGCGGGCGTGCGCATGGGGCAATCCTTCACCCGGGAGATGCGCAAGTTCGACATGACGCTGACGGAATGGCGCGTCTGCTCCACCCTGAGTCACAAGCCGCATCAGCGGCTTTCCGAAGTGGCACTGAACACCTCCACCGAACCATCGACCCTGTCGCGTGTGGTGGACAGCCTGATGCAGCGCGGCCTGCTGATTCGCGAGCGCTCGGGCGACGACGCGCGGGCGCTGGCGCTCAGCCTGACGGCAGATGGCGAGGAAATCACCCAGCGCCTGATACCCATTGCGCAACTTTATGAGCGGGTGTCGCTCAACGGCTTTAGCAGCGCCCAGGCGGACCAGTTGCGCCAGATGCTCAAGCTTCTGTACGACAACATGGCGCCGCTGGATCACGAGGACTGAAACCGCCGGCCTGGCTTACAGATCCAGCTTGAACAGTTTTTCCGCGTTGGTACGGCCTATCTTCAGGCGGTCAGCCTCGCTGATGGTGGCGGAGTCAAACCATTTCGCTGCGTGGTCCACATTCTCAAAAGGCCAGTCGGTCGAGAACAGGATGCGGTCTGCGCCAATCTCCAGCATGGTGTCTATCAATGTCTGCGTGCGGAAGTTGCCAGAGGTGGTGACGTGGAAGTTGTTCTGGAAGTACTCGCCGAAGGTTTTCTTCGCGGGATAGGTCTTGGGCAGCTCTACCCACGCATTCCGGTTGTCGATGCGCCACATGCTGAACGGCAGACCCTCACCCATGTGCCCCAGGATGATCTGCAGCTTCGGGTGTTTGTCGAACAGGCCTGATGCCATCAGTCGCAACGCGTGAACGGCAGTTTCCTGGCCGAAAGCCCAGGTCGGCCCCATCAGCCACGGGTGTCCTTCATAGATTTGCGACCAGGAGGCAATCGGGTTGCGCGGATGCAGGTAAAAAGGAACGTCGAGTTTCTCGACCACATCCCAGAAGCCGGCAAACTGGGGGGCGTCGTAATAGACGCAGTTTTCGGGTGTGTTGACTTGCGAGAAACCGTTGACCAGCGCACCCTTGAAGCCGAGCTGCTTGATGCAACGCTCCATCTCGCGCGTAGCCATATCCGGGTCCTGCAGTGGCAGCGCAGCGAAAGCCTGGAAGCGCGTGGGGCGTTTCGCAACCTGCTCGGCCAGAAAATCGTTGGCGCGCATGGCAATCTCATTGGCTTTTTGCGGCGAGGGAATAGCCTGCACCGCCGGCGCATTCAACGAGAGGATCATCATGTCCATGCCGTTGGCGTCCATTTCGCGCAGGCGGTATTCCTGGACGTCCAGCAGGCGCTTGCTGAGTTCCTTCCAGTATTCACCGGGAACAAAACCAGCCGAATCCTGCAATGTGTCAGGAATCGCGAAGTGTTCCTCGAGGCCAATCTTTCCGTTCATTTAAATCTCCTGTGAATAAATTGATTTTTAGCAGCGTGCGCGTGCAGTTCATCCAGGCATACAAGCCTAGTACTGTCCCTTGGGCTCCATGCCCAACAGATACTGTCCCACCATCGAAGAAACAGCGTCCCAGTTGAGGCTGATGTGGCGTGAGATCGCATTGGCGTCGCGCCACATGCGTTGCAGCGGCTGGTCAAGCGCCAGGCCGCCACCACCGACGCTGGCAAAAACAGCCTCTACCGCGTCACGCGATAGTTTTGCAGCAAACGCATGGTCACGACGGTTGCGAATACGTTCATCCATGGTGATCACACGTCCATCCATGGCCATCTGTTCAACACCGGCCGTATCACGGTAAATCAGCAACTTGGCAGCATCAAGGCTCGCACTGGCTTCCGCCAGTCGTGACTGCACCGGGAAGAACTCGCTCAGGCGGTTGCCGCCGCCGGCCACTGCGCCACGTGTCACGCGCACACCTGCCATCTCGACAAACTCGTCGATTGCACCCTGCGCGGTTCCGAGCAACGGCGATACAAGACAAACCGGCACCGCCGACAGAAACGGAATACGGTAGATGGGGTTCTGGTTAACCTTGCAACCGGGCGGCATGTTCGACGAGGCCTCCGCAAAGGTCAGCTTGCGGTGCTCGGGAATAAAGGTCTTCTTGCTGATGACAACCGTCTTCGAGCCGGTGCCCGACTGGCCCGCCATGTACCAGGTGTCTTCGATTTCCCAGTCTGCGCGCGGCGCCAGCAGGAAACCTGCCTGCATTGTCTTGCCATCTTCATTGGGCAACTGCACGCCCAGCATGGCCCACTGGGAGTTGTCGACGTTGGAAGCCCACATCCATTTACCTTCGACCAGGTATCCTCCCTCCACTCGCTCGGCCTTCACCACCGGTGCATACGACACGCAGATGATGGCCTCGGGGTTGTCCTTCCAGACGTCGTCCTGTGCCTGCACGGGAAAGGTACCGACCAGCCACTGGTGGATGGCCCCCAATGAGCACGCCCATGAGGAGGACGTGCAGGCACGGCCCAGTTCGCTGATCACATCGGTGAACGCCGTAAAACCGTACTCATAACCGCCGTAACGGGCGGGCTGCATCAACTTGAAGAAGCCCGCCTTGTGGAAGGCTTCGGTGGCCTCATCCGATACCCGCCGGTCCAGTTCGGTCTGCCTGGCACGCTCGCGCAGATAAGGCCGCATCTCGGTTGCGGCCGCCATGATTTTTGACAGCGGAGGCGCACCGGGGACCGGTGAAAAACGGCCGGGCGCCCAGTCAAAATCTTCCCGTGATTTGGAATTTACGGGCAGGTCAGTCAGTGAGTTCATAGGGTCTCCGTTGAGAAGCTTGTACTGCTAAATGCACATTTATTGCAGTAAATGTTATTTGCATTTGCATCTATTTTTATAGGTAAAAACCCTATGTTTTTAAAAATCATCCACCAATAACAAGGGAATTCCCCAATGAAAAACTCCAGAATTCAAAAGGTTAATGATTTGACATCAAAAAAAATAAACCGCAAAATCCCTATAAATTTAATTGCCAAAGCATTTAATATTTTGACTTACAAGCTGACCAACCGCGCGATCCGTTCACAAGCAAGCGGGAGATGCAGGCACATCAGCAACAAAAGAGGAAGGCAAGGTCACAAAAATCGCCGGATCGATATTTGACGCACGTTCATCACGGCCCGTCCGTCAATGCTCAAGATTCACTGCGTGAATATAAAAACGGCCAGCTACGAGGTAAGGTCTATGCCGCAAAGCGGCACCCGCAAACCAGAGCTATCAACGGGCCCCTGATTTCAAAAATTCGCGCCGGACGGAATTGCAAAAACCCGAAGGCCCAACCATTCACCGCGACCCATTCATCAATCTGAACAAACCGAGGAACAAACCATGAACGCACTCAACATCAAAAGAACTTTTGCACTATCACTGATCGCCTGCAGCCTCGGTTCTGCCTGGGCGGCGGACAAGATACGGGTTGGCTTCCTTGCCACGGCTTCAATGGCTCCAACCATCGGCGTCTCCAAGGAAATCCGCGCAGGTTTTGACCTTGCCATCAAGGAGATGGGCGGCAAGCTGGGCGGGCTGCCCGCAGAAGTGATCTTCGGCGATGACCAGGGCAACCCTGAAGTCGGCAAACAAGTGTTTGATCGCATGGTCAAGCGTGACCGCATCGATCTGGTGACCGGCACCGTGGCGTCGGGCGTGGTCTATGCAGTCGCACCCCAAGCCACCCAGCAGCAGGTGTTTTTCATCAACACCAACGTCGGCCCGTTCGATCTGGTCGGCGCCAAATGCAGCCCTTACTACTACAACACCGGCTGGCACATCGAGGCTGTCAATGAGGCCATGGGTAAACACCTGACCGAAGTCGGCGCCAAAAAGGTCTATGTCATCGGCGCAGGCGTGCCCGTCGGCAAGGAACATCTGGAAGCTTTCAAGAAAACCTTCAAGGGCACGATCGCCGGCGAAACCTACTTCAAGCCGCAGACACTGGACTTCAGCGCCGAACTCGCACAGATCCGCGCTGCACAGCCCGATGCCGTCTATGCCTTCGCCTTCGGTCCGCTGGCCGTCAACTTCATCAAGCAGTACGCGCAGGCCGGCCTGAAGTCGATTCCGCTGTACGGTTCGGCCCCCCTGGCAGATGAGGAAACCATTGCTTCCGTCGGCGAAGCAACCAATGGCGTGACCACCGGCGGCCACTGGAGCCTGGACCTGCCGAACGCTGCCAACAAGCAGTTCAGCCAGGCCTTCCTGAAGGAATACCGCCGTCCTGCCACTCTGTACAACGAACAGGGCTACACCACCGCGCTGGTGATCGACGCCGCCGTCAAGGCCGTCAAGGGCAAGATCGAAGACAAGGCGGCCTTCCGCAAGGCACTGGAAAGTGTCAAGCTGGACGCCCCACGCGGCCCCTTCCGCTTCAACGTGGACCACAGCCCGATCGAAAACGTATACCTGCGCAAGGTGATGAAGTCCAACAGCGGTGAACTGTTCAACCAGACTCAAAAAACCATCGCTACCCAGCAAGCCGCAAGCAACGCTTCGGCCTGCAAGATGTAACCCGGCAGGTCCTGCAGCGATATCTGGAAGGAAAGCGCGTTGTCTACGTTCGTTATTGAGCAGACCCTGAACGGCCTGCAACTGGGACTCATGCTGTTCCTGCTCGCCGCAGGGTTGACCCTTGTTTTCGGCATCATGGACCTGATCAATCTGGCCCATGGTTCCCTTTACATGTTCGGCGGGTTCCTGACCTTTGTCTTCATGAAGCTCACCGGCAATTTTGCGCTGGCCTTGCCGCTGGGCATTGTGGCGACGGGGCTTGTCGGTGCCTTGCTGGAGATGAGTCTTTTAAGACGGCTTTACGGACGCAGCCACCTCAGCCAGGTGCTGGCCACATTCGGCCTGATCCTGGTGTCAAACGACGTGATCCGCTTTTTCTTCGGCCCCAGCGCGGTGTTACTGGACATGCCAGCCGCGCTGAGCCAGCCTTTTGCGCTGACCAGCAATTTCTCCTACTCGTCCTATCGGCTGGTGGTGATTGCCGTCGGCATCGTCACGGCGATCCTGCTGAGCCTGCTGATCAACCGTACCCGCTTCGGCATGTGGATCAGGGCGGGCGCTTCGGATCGCGAGACCGCGCAGGCAATGGGCGTGAACATCAAACTGGTGTTCACGCTGGTGTTCGCACTGGGCGCGATGCTGTGTGCGCTGGCCGGCAGCCTGCTCGGGCCGCTGTTCTCGGTGCAGATGGGGATGGGGGAAAGCATCATCATCCTGGCATTTGTGGTGGTCGTGATCGGCGGAATGGGCTCCATCAAGGGCGCCTTCCTCGGCGCCATTGCCATCGGGTTCCTCGATACATTCGGCCGCTCGGTGCTGCCATCTGTCATGCGCACTTACTTCCCCGACCTTTCCGCCGACACCATGGCGCCTGCAGTGGCAGCCATGCTGACGTATGCGCTGATGATCGGCGTTCTCATCTGGCGCCCGCAAGGCCTTTTCAAGACAGCCTGACCGTGACCAAAGACTCCCCGGACGACATAGCGCCGCCAGCAGCGATGCAGACATCCCCAAAATTCCCCGTAACCGGCTTGCTTGGCAAGCGCCAATGGGCCGTTGCATTGATTGCACTGCTTGCGGCCTTCATATTTCCGATTGCGGCCACCGCGCTTGACCAGATTTTTTATATCGGGTTTGCTACCCGCATCATGATTTACATGATTGTGGTGACCAGCCTGAACCTGCTTGTCGGCTACGCCGGCCAGGTCAGTTTCGGCCACGCGGCCTACTTCGGTGTCGGCGCCTACGCGATCGGCTTTGCAACACTGATGGCCGACGGCATTCTTCCCCAATGGGTCAGCAGCGCATGGGTTGCATGGCCGTTTGCGATGCTGGTGAGCGCCGTACTGGCACTGGCCGTGGGGGCGCTCGCGCTGCGTACGCGGCAGGTCTACTTCATCATGATCACACTGGCTTTCAGCCAGATGATCTATTACCTCTTCATAGGCATGAAGAGCTTTGGCAGTGACAACGGCATGAGCCTGCCCAAACGTTCGGGCCTGGGGCTCGGTCTGGATCTCGCCAGCGACACGACTTTTTATTATGTGGTGCTGCTGCTGACGGCAGCCACCCTGTTCCTGCTGACCATGGTCGTGCGATCAAGGTTTGGCGTCATCATGCGCGGTATCAGCGAGAACGAATCGCGCATGTCCGCCATAGGCATTCCCGTCTACCGCTACAAGCTCGTCTGCTTTGTCATCGCCGGCGCCGTCGCAGGCCTGGCCGGTGCATTGCTCGCCAATCAGAATGCCTATGTGAGCCCACGCATTCTGGACTGGACCCAATCCGGCATCCTGCTGATGATGCTGATCCTGGGTGGTGTCGGCTACCGCTGCGGCGGCGTCTACGGCGCCGTGCTGCTCCTGGTTCTTGAGGAAGTGATTTCCAGCCACACCGAATACTGGCAGTTTTTTGTTGGCGCCGGCCTGATCGCCGTGGTACTGCTGGGCAACAACGGCATCGCCAGCCTGCTTGAGAAAATGGTCTCGCCTTTCAACCGTTCCAGGGCTCCTGCCGGACCTGCAAACCCCAAGGGGGACGCGGCATGAGCACGCCCACCCTGAGAATCAGGCAGCTGGTTAAACGCTTTGGCGGCATTCTTGCGACTGATCATGTCAGCCTGGACATCGAAGCCAACAGCATCCACGCGCTCATAGGCCCCAACGGAGCCGGCAAGACGACCCTGGTCCATCAGCTGGCGGGCACGCTGATGCCGGATGGTGGCTCCATTGAGTTCCTCGGCAAGAACATTGCCCGCATGCCGATGCATGAGCGGGTTGCGCAAGGCATTGCGCGCTCCTACCAGCTGACCAATATATTTTCCGGCTATACCGTGCTGCACAACGTGCTACTTTCGGTGCAGGCGCGCAGCGGCTCAAGCTTCCGGTTTTTTGGTTCGCCTTTCAACGAAGAAGAACTTGTCAGTGAAGCCACCCGCATCATTGCGATGGTTGGTTTGCAGGGGCGGGAACAACACCTGGCGAAGTCGCTGTCCTACGGCGAGCAGCGGCGCATAGAGATCGCACTGGCCCTTGCGACACGCCCCAGGTTGCTGCTACTCGACGAGCCTCTGGCTGGCATGGGAACGGCGGACGCCGAAGAAATCGTGCACCTGATAGACGGCCTGAAGGCACAAACCACCATCGTGCTGATCGAGCACGACATGAATGCCGTCTTCAGGCTCGCCGACAAAATCAGCGTGCTGGTTTATGGGAAAGTCATCGCCACCGACGCGCCGGCCGCCATCAGGGCGTCACCTGCCGTGCGCAAGGCCTATCTTGGCGACGAGGAAGCACAGTGAACAAGCGTCTTGAACTTCTGAATGTGCAGTCTGCTTATGGGGACTGCCGCGTGCTGTTCGGCATGAGCCTGTCCATCAATGCGGGTGAGGTCGTCACGCTGGTCGGCCGTAACGGCATGGGGAAAACAACCACGGTGCGCTCCATCATGGGCCTCACACCTGTGCAAGGTGGGGAAATCAAATTTGATGGCAAGCCTATCCAGGGACTACGCCCTGAGACAGTCGCATCAGCAGGTATCTCACTGGTACCGGAAGGCCGACGCATTTTCCCCAACCTGACCGTGACAGAGAACCTGCAGGCTTTTGCGCGGCCCGGTACCTGGACACTGGAAAAAGTGTTCGAGCAATTCCCTTCACTGGCGCGTCGCAAAGGCAACTTCGGCAACCAGCTTTCGGGCGGCGAACAGCAGATGCTGGCCATAGGCCGTGCGTTGCTGCGTAATGGCCATTTGCTGATCATCGACGAGGCCACCGAAGGCCTGGCGCCCCTGATACGGCAGGAGATATGGGCGTGTCTGAAACGGCTGAAATCCGAAGGCATGGCCATTCTGTTGATCGATAAATATCTTGAACCGTTATTACAAATTGGTGATCGCCACAATGTGATAGACCGCGGCGTCGTGGTCTGGAGCGGCGATTCCGAAGCCTTGAGGAATGCATCTGATGTCTGGGAAAAATATGTCGGCGTTTGATAAATCTGCTGCCCTGCCAAGGCGAACCGTCCTGGTTCAGGGTCTGGCCGCATCACTGGGGGTAGGTACGGCCTTCAAGGCTTCCGCCGCAGAAAGCGGCGTGACCGACAAAGAAATCCGGCTCGGCCAGTCCACCGCACTGTCGGGACCACTTCTCGAAGTTGCACGCCCCTTTAACGAAGCGGCCAACGGCTACTTTGACTTCGTCAACAAGCAGGGCGGCATCAATGGCCGCAAGCTGGTGCTGGTCACAAAAGACGACGGTTATGTTGCGTCAAGGACGGCAGAGAACACCAAAGCCCTGATTGAAAACGAACGTGTGCTGGCCATGTTTGGCGTGTTGGGTGTGCTGAACACTGTCGCGGCTCTACCGGTCGCTACGGCGGCAAAAACCCCGTTCCTGTTTCCAATGAACGGTGACGCTGCCATACGCCGCACGCCCAACCGCTATTACTTCACAGTCACAGCCAGCTTTGAAGACGAAATCGACCGGCTGGTCGGGCATGTGGCCACGATTGGCGCGAAAAATGTCTCCGTCGCGCATCTGAAAAACCCGTTTGGCGTCGCCATCAAGCAGGCAGCAGAACGGGCACTTGCCAGTCGCGGACTGAAGATGAAATCGAGCGTCGAATTTGATCTGCAGGGCGACAAGACCAAGGCCGCCGCAGATCTGTTCGCGACACGCCCGGATGCCGTCATCCTCGGCGCAGTCGGCACCAACGCGTCCGACTTCATCCGCGCGTTCAAGGATGCAGGTTCTGCCGCGTTGCTGCTCGCATTCTCCGGCGTTGGTACCGACATCCTCTACAAGCAGCTCGGCGAAAAAAGCAACGGCGTCGTGGTCTCGCAGATCGTGCCCTTCCCGTGGACGGCAGCGATACCACTGGTGCGTGAATACCAGGCCGCCAGCAAAAGCCGTGGCTCCAGCGACTTTTCGCATCTAGGTCTGTGGGGCCACGTATCTGCACGCATGATGGTCGAATCGCTGAAACGCACCGGGCGAGATGTAACTCGTGAGCGGTTAATGGATGCGATAGAAGGCATCAAGAACATGGATCTTGGCAACTACGTTGTCGAGTTCGGGCCTGACAAACACCACGGCTCGCGTTTTGTTGACATCACCATGCTGGGCCGCAACGGCAAACTGGTGAAGTGAGCGTGCTGCGGGCAACCTCATGGTTAACCCGCAAAAATGCGATGCGTTTCTGATATCGCAGCGACAGTCCTGCCATCTTTCGCAAACAGGTTATCAGCGCTAGATTCAGGCCCCATCACAAGGAGACAAATATCATGATCAAGCGCAGACACCTGATCGCCGCATCTGCCGGCGTCGCCATTCCCGCACTGACATTGCCAGGCAGCGCATTTGCCCAGCAGGAAAAAATCACCCGGCTGATCGTCGGATTCCCACCCGGCGGTGGCACCGATGTAGCGGCACGCAGCCTCGCCGAAAAAATACGCGGCAGCTACCCTGGCGGCGTGATTGTGGAGAACAGGCCCGGTGCCGCCGGGCGGCTGGCTGTCGAATACGTCAAGAGCAGTCCGGCAGACGGCGCCACCATGCTGTTCACCACCGACTTTGCGATGACGATCTACCCGCACAGTTTCCGCAAGCTGAACTACGACCCGATCAAGGACTTCACGCCGGTCGCCGTATGCGCCAAGACGTCGCTGGCCTTTATCGTCGGCCCTACCGTGCCCGAGACAGTCAAGACCCCGGCCGACTTTGTAGCCTGGTGCAAGGCTAACCCGAAACAGGCCGCCTATGCATCGACCTCCGCAGGTGCAACGCCCCACTTCGCCGGGGTGATGTTTACAAAAGCAGCTGGCATACCGCTGCTGCATGTGCCCTACAAGGGCGGCGCGGCGGCGTTGCAGGACCTGATGGGTGGCCAGATCGCATCGAGCTTCAACCCGGTGGGCGAAGTCTTGCCGCAACTGAAGTCGGGCAAGCTGCGCGTGCTGGCAACGACGGGCGCACAACGCAACAAATTCATGCCTGATGTGCCCACCATGGTGGAGTCCGGTTTCAAGGACGTCGTGGCCGAGGTCTGGCTTGGCGTGTTGATGCCCGCCAATACGCCTCCGGCAGTAGTCGCCAAAGCATCCACGGCGATCAATGATGCATTGAAGTCTGCCGAGCTCAAGGAAACCTATTCAAAATTCGGCATGGATGCGATGCAGGGTACGCCCGAAAGTTTTGCTGCGCTGATCAGGAACGACATCGCCATGTGGGGTCCGGTGATCAAGGCTTCCGGGTTTACTGCCGAAGAGTGAGCTGTAACGCCCGCCCCTTTCAATCTTCCCCTGTACTTACGGATAAACAATGAAACTGGTCACTATCAACAACACCGCCTCCGGCACGCCGGGCGCGGTACTGAAGTCAGGCGAAGTCCTTCACCTCGCCAAAGCAGCACAGGCCGGAACAGTGGAAACCTGGATTCCCGGCAGCCTGCGCGAAATCCTCGAAGGCGGCGACAGTGGCATGGCCGTTGTTCGCCAGCTGGTCAAGCGCGTGGAGTCGGCAAACGCGGCAACACTGACCAACCTGCGGGAAAGCGGCGCCATCACCGGCGCAGACACGCAGTTGTTGAGCCCCGTTCCCAATCCCCGCCTGATCGTTGCAGCAGGGCTGGCCTTCAAGTCACACCTGGCCGAAATGGCCGGCACACCTACTCCTGCGAAACCAACCGGATTTATCAAGAGCGTCAATTCCGTTATCGGCTCCGGAGCATCCATTACCGTGCCGCCAGATGCGTCCGGCCATATCGACTATGAAGGCGAACTGGCGGTAGTGTTCGGAAAAACCTGTCACCGTGTCAGCGCAGCTGACGCGATGAGCCACGTCGCCGGCTATATGGCGGCCAATGACGTGTCTGCACGCGACTGGGTCCGCGACGTATGGGAAGCCAAGGAAGTCTGGCCTGGCCGGCTGACCTGGGAGATCAACATCATGGGCAAGCAGTTCGACACCTTCACGCCGCTGGGCCCCGTGCTGGCGACGGCAGACGACATAGCCGATGTGACTGCGCTTGAAATCGTCACCCGCCTGAACGGCAAGGAAATGCAGAAAGCGCCCATCAGCGACCTGATCTTCTCGCTGGCCGAGACGATTGCCTACTTCTCGAAGTGGTACACCTTCCAGCCGGGCGACATCCTGCTGACCGGTACGCCTGCAGGTGTTGGCGTGGGGCGCAAACCACCGGTGTTCATGAAGGCCGGCGATGTGATCGAGATTGAAGTCAGTGGCATAGGCACGCTGAAAAACGTGCTGAAGGCCGCCTGAAAACCTGCGCCTGCAGGCCTGTCAGCATCAGGCCTTGTTCGCAGTCATGCTGAGGAAGGCACCGCCGTTGCCGGTGCGGCCCGCACCCACCAAATCGACGATGCATTCGTAAATCGATGGATGGCCCTTCACACCGGGGATCAGATACTCGGTCGGCGAATACGCATCGTGCGACTTGCGCCAGTGATCGGCACTGTCCCAGCTGGCGATGTTGATAAAGGTGAAGGTGCCATTGCCGGCCCCGGTGTTTTTGTGCAGGTGAGTTTCGATGAAACCGGTATTGGGCGTAGTCTGAAAGAAGGCCGCAGTCTTCTTCCAGTTGGTCAGAAATTCTTCTTCCTTGTCTGCAGGAACGATAAAAACATTGATGAGCGTGGCGGGCATGGAGGTCTCCTGAATGGACTGTAATTTGTGAACCGGAATTTTAGGATTGGGCGGCCAGTTGGGCCAGCGCCGGGAACGCATAAGCGTAATGTCTGGCGTTAATGTCGCGCAATCATTTCCGCCCGTAAAGGCCTCGCCCATTTGTGCACCGCATGGGCTGAATCATGTTTTGTTGTTGGACGTTTGATGTCCCCTCTTTTAGTATTGTTGTATGTCCTCCATTGCGCCTGAAAGTTTCACGATCACCCTGGCCCCGAGCGGAAAAACGTTTTCCTGCGCCAGCAATACCGACATCCTCAAGGCCGGCCTGGCCAACGGGATTTCCCTGCGCTACAGCTGCCGCTCCGGCGTCTGCCGCACCTGCCGTGGCCGTGTAGCCCAGGGACAGGTCGACATCGGCAATGTCAACTCCAACTACCTGTCCGATGCCGACAAGGCGCTGGGCTATGCCCACTTGTGCTGCGCCACGCCACGCAGCGATTGTGTGATTGAGGCCGACGAAATCGAACTCGGCCAGGCGCCTGCAACAAAATTCCCGGCACGCGTGATGAAGCTGGACAAATTGGCACCCGACGTGATGCAGATCACGCTGGGCCTGCCACCGAATGAACCACTGAAATACCTGGCCGGTCAATACATAGACCTGCCGCTGGCCGGCGGTGCCCGCCGCTCCTACTCCATCGCTTCTGCACCGACGACCGAAGGCTTGCGCCAGATTGAACTGCATGTGCGTCACATGCCAGGCGGTGTTTTCACTGACAAGGTGTTCGGTGCGATGAAGTTGCGCGACCTGTTGCGGGTCGAAGCGCCCCACGGTTTTTTCTACCTCGACGAAACAAGCGACAAACCGATGGTGATGCTGGCCTCGGGAACTGGCTTTGCACCCATCAAGTCCATCATCGAGTACAGCCTGCAGAAAAAGATGACGCGGCCGATACACCTCTACTGGGGCGGCCGCAAGCGCGAGGACATCTACATGCATGAGCTTGCCACACAGTGGGCCAGCGAGCATGCGCACATCCACTACACGCCGGTGCTGAGCAACGCCACCGGGGCCTGCGCCTGGCAGGGCCGGCAGGGCTTTGTGCACAACGCCGTGATGCAGGACATCCCGGATCTCAGCCAGCACCAGGTTTATGCCTGCGGCGCGCCGCTGATGATTGATGCGGCGCGGCGCGATTTTGTCGTGCAGTGCAGCCTGCCCGAAGACCAGTTTTTCGCCGACTCCTTTGTCAGCGAAGCCGACAAGGCGCGTGCCAACGCCGCCACTACCAACACCACACCCATGGAGACCAGCAATGTCTGACAGCCCCCTTCCCGAAAATTGCCGCGTGGACCCGGAGCCGCGTGAATCCATACTCAAGCCCTATGTTCTGGGACATGGCACGCTCGAATGTTTCAGCCTGGCTGAATCACGCAAGTTTTATGAAGAGTTTCTCGGACTGGAATGCGTGCGCCACGCCAAGCCCGCCATGGCGGTTCGCCTTGGCATGCGCTTTCACATCGTGTGCGTTGAAGTCGGTGACCAGATTCACCCCTGCAATGTGCTGAATCACTGGGGCCTGGATGTGCAGTCGAAGGAAGAGGTCGACCAGGCCCACGCCCGCTGCCTGCAATACAAGGACAAGTACAAGATACGCCAGGTGCTGGATGTGCAGGACATGCACGGCGTGTACTCTTTCTACTTCGAGGACCTGGACCACAACTGGTGGGAGATCCAGTATTACGAAGGCGGCTTCACGCACGACGATTACTTTGACTTCGGCGACCGCTTTGAAATGGAAGAAGCTACGACCGCCTGATTCAGAAAATCCAGCACCAAAGGAAAAGCCCGCATCTGCGGGCTTTTTCTATTTGGCGATGCGTGCGATCAAAACGGGATGTCGTCATCCATGTCGTCAAACCCACTGGCGGATTTGGCCTGCGACGCAGCGGGTGCCTGGCGAGGTGCTGCGGCCGGTGCGCGGGCTGCAGGTGCGCTGCGTTGCTGTGGTGCGTCGTAACCGCCGCCGTCATCACCGCCACCGCCGGAACCACCACCCATGCCCTGGCGGCTGCCCAGCATCTGCATCGAGTCAGCGCGAATTTCCGTGCTGTATTTTTCGATGCCGTCCTTGTCTGTCCACTTGCGGGTGCGCAGGCTGCCTTCAACATAAACCTGTGAACCCTTGCGCAGGTACTGACCGGCGATTTCAGCCAGCCGGCCGAAAAAGCTGACGCGGTGCCATTCGGTGATTTCCTTCATCTCGCCGGTGGTCTTGTCCTTGTAGCGGTCCGTGGTGGCGATGGTGACGTTGGCCACCTGGTCGCCATTGGGGAATGAGCGGGTTTCCGGGTCACGGCCCAGATTGCCGACGATGATGACTTTATTGACTGAGGCCATGCGATAACTCTCCTGTTCTTTACAGTTTAACTGGTGCGGTATGAAAGCAAAAACCGGCTGTCAGATAGGGCGGGACGGGGCTTTCATGGGCCAGGCAACGACCAGCCAGGCCAGCATCAAAACACCACAAACGATAAAAAGCCCGTGTGCGCCGTGGGCCTTGGTAATCCAGCCGCCGACAGCACCACCGACAAAAAACCCGAGGGACTGCAGCGTGTTGTAGACGCCCAGCGCAGCACCGCGCGCATGGGCAGGCGCCACGCGCGAGGCCATGCTGGGCTGGGTGGCTTCGAGCACGTTGAAGCCGCAGAAAAACAGGAACAGCAAGGCCGCCAGCAACCAGATATTGGGCAGCACCATGTTCGCGGCCCAGAGCAGGCCCAGTTGAACCACAAAAATGGCACTTATCGCGACCAGGAACACGGCGCGCAGGTAACCGCGCTTTTCCAGCGGGAACAGCGTGACGCCCATCACCAGAAACGAGGCCAACACTGCCGGCAGGTAGACCTTCCAGTGGGCGGCCTTGTCCAGCCCGGCGCTGACCAGCAAGGCCGGAATCGCCACCCACATCGCCAGTTGGACGGCGTGCAGCACAAAAACGCCAAAATCCAGCCGCAACAGGGGAACGATCTGCATCACCTCCAGCACACTGCCACGCGGCGTATTGGCGTGCTTGACCGGCTCGGCGGGCACCCACCAGATGACGGCGGCAATGGCCGCCAGCGCCAGCGACCCGGTTAGCGCAAACAAACCCCACAAGCCGATGTAGCTGGCCAGCAGCGGGGCCAGCACCAGCGACAGCGCAAACATCAGCGCGATGCTGGCACCAACCAGCGCCATCGCCTTGGTGCGGACGTGGTCGCGGGTCAGGTCTGCCAGCATGGCCGTCACTGCTGCAGAAATGGCACCTGCCCCCTGAAGGGATCGCCCGGCAATCAGCCAGTTCAGGTCAGGCGCCCAGGCAGCCAAAAAACTGCCCAGCGCGAATACCAGCAGGCCGGTGATCATCACGCGCTTGCGGCCCCACCAGTCGGACGCCAGGCCGAAAGGGATTTGCAGAATGCCCTGCGTCAGGCCGTAGATGCCCATGGCCAGGCCAATACGTGCAGGATCGTCGCCACCCGGGTATCTGGCAGCCTCCAGCGCGAACACCGGCAGGACCAGAAACAGCCCCAGCATGCGCAACGCAAAAATGGCCGCCAGCGAGGCGCTGGCGCGCCGCTCGGTGGCGGTCATCAGGTGCAAATGGGGGTGGTCGGCGGGCGCGGTCAAGGCAGGTTGGCGAAAATAGCAGGGGGAATCAAAAAACGACCGCCCCGTCACAGGGGCGTAAGCCGTTATTGTGCTTGAAACCGCCTGTCGGTCTATGATGGAGAGTTTTGCGGCGCCTGTACTCCATTGAACTCTCCTGACGACAGCAAACACCCCCTTGCTCCCGTGAACGGGCCAGCAGTGCGCAGCGCCGGGCCGCCCCAAGCAAGCACAGCCCCCTCGGGGGGCAGCGACGCACACGCAGTGGCAAGCGTGGGGGCCCACATTACTGCAGCGCAACGGATCAGCATCCGTGGCGCCCGCACGCACAACCTCAAGAACATTGATCTTGATATTCCGCGCAACCAGTTGGTGGTCATCACCGGGCTGAGCGGGTCTGGCAAGTCCTCGCTGGCGTTTGACACGCTGTACGCCGAAGGCCAGCGCCGTTATGTTGAAAGCCTGAGCACTTACGCACGGCAATTCCTGCAGCTGATGGACAAGCCGGACGTGGACATGATCGAGGGCCTGTCGCCCGCGATTTCAATCGAGCAAAAGGCCACCAGCCACAACCCGCGCTCCACCGTGGGCACGGTGACCGAGATTCACGACTATCTGCGCCTGCTGTTTGCCCGCGCCGGCACGCCCTACTGCCCGGTACACGACCTGCCGCTGCAGTCGCAAAGCGTCAGCGAGATGGTCGACCACGTGCTGGCCTTGCCGGAAGACACCAAGCTGATGATCCTCGCGCCGGTCGCACGCGACCGCAAGGGCGAGTTTGTGGATGTGTTTGCCGAGATGCAGTCCCAGGGTTATGTGCGTTTTCGGGTCGATGGCGTGTCGTATGAGTTCGACGACCTGCCCAAGCTCAAGAAAACCGAAAAGCACAACATCGATGTGGTGATAGACCGCATCAAGGTGCGCGGCGACATGCAGCAGCGGCTGGCGGAGAGTTTTGAGGCCGCGCTGCGCCTGGCCGACAGCAAGGCGATTGCGCTGGAGATGGACACCGGCAAGGAACACCTGTTCAGCGCGAAGTTCTCATGCCCGGTGTGCAGCTATTCATTGAGCGAGATGGAGCCGCGGCTCTTCTCGTTCAACTCGCCGGTGGGCGCCTGCCCGACCTGCGACGGCCTGGGCCACATGGAGTTTTTTGACCCGGCCCGCGTGGTCGCCTTCCCGTCATTGAGTCTGGCCAGCGGTGCCGTCAAGGGCTGGGACAGGCGCAACGGCTATTACTTCTCGATGCTGGAGAGCCTGGCCAAACACTACAAGTTCGACATAGACACCGCCTTTGAAAACCTGCCTGACGAATTACAGCAAGTGGTGCTGCATGGTTCGGGCGAAGAAGAGATCAGGTTCAGTTACGTCATCGACTCGGGCGCCAATGCAGGCCGCAAGCACAATAAAAAGCACGCGTTTGAAGGTGTCATCACCAACTTCGAGCGGCGCTACCGCGAGACCGACTCTTCCGCCGTGCGCGAAGAACTGGCACGCTACCGCAGCATCCAGCCTTGCCCGGACTGCGGCGGCACACGCCTGCGCGAAGAAGCGCGCCACGTTTACCTCGTCAGCGCACCGGATGCTGAAGGCGCGGTGCATCGCAAGGCCATTTTTGAGATCAGCCACACCACACTGCGCGAGAGTTTTACCTACTTCAATGAACTGAAGATGCTGGGCGCCAAGGCCGAGATTGCCGGCAAGGTGGTGCGGGAAATCGGGCTGCGGTTGAAGTTCCTCAACGATGTCGGCCTCAACTACCTGAGCCTGGACCGCAGCGCTGAAACACTCTCCGGCGGCGAATCGCAGCGCATACGGCTGGCGTCACAAATAGGCTCCGGGCTGACCGGCGTGATGTATGTGCTGGACGAGCCCAGCATAGGCCTGCACCAGCGCGACAACGACCGGCTGATCGGCACGCTCAAACACCTGCGTGACATCGGCAATAGCGTGCTGGTGGTCGAGCACGACGAAGACATGATTCGCGCTGCCGACCATGTGATCGACATGGGACCCGGTGCAGGCGTACACGGCGGGCGCGTGATGGCCCAGGGCACGTTTGAAGAAGTCAAGGCCAGCCCTGATTCGCTGACCGGCAAATACCTGGCGCAGACACTGAAAATCGCCGTACCGAAAAAACGCACGCCCTGGATACCGGTGGTGAAGACAGAGGCACCGGTTGCTGAAAAGAAAAAATCACGCTTTCCGCCCAGCCCTGCCGCCGAACGCCGCGCTGCACGCGAAGCGGTGCACCTGGCAACCCTGGGCGACATGCAGGCGCTGCGCGTCATCAACGCCACCGGGCACAACCTGAAGAACGTCAGTGCCGAATTTCCGGTCGGCTTGCTGACCTGCGTGACCGGCGTGTCCGGCTCGGGCAAATCAACGCTGGTCAATGACACGCTGTACGCCGCTGTCGCACGCACGCTGTACCGCGCGCATGAAGAGCCTGCCCCGCATGAGGCGATTGAAGGCATAGAACACTTCGACAAGGTCATCAATGTCGACCAGTCGCCGATTGGCCGCACGCCGCGCAGCAACCCCGCCACTTACACCGGCCTGTTCACGCCGATACGCGAGCTGCTGGCCGAGATGAACACCGCGCGCGAGCGCGGCTACGGCGCGGGCCGCTTCAGCTTCAACGTCGCCGGTGGCCGCTGCGAAGCCTGCCAGGGCGATGGCATGGTCAAGGTAGAGATGCACTTCCTGCCCGATGTCTACGTGCCTTGCGATGTCTGCAAGGGCATGCGCTACAACCGCGAAACGCTGGAAGTGCAATACAAGGGCAAGAACATTGCGCAAATCCTCGACCTCACTGTTGAGGCCGCTGCCGAGTTCTTCAAGGCGGTGCCCAACATCTCACGCAAGCTGCACACATTGCTGGACGTGGGCCTGTCGTACATCAAGCTCGGCCAGGCGGCAACGACGCTATCGGGTGGCGAAGCGCAGCGCGTGAAGCTGGCACTGGAGCTTTCCAAACGCGACACCGGCCGCACACTCTACATCCTTGACGAGCCGACCACCGGCCTGCACTTTGCCGACATTGATTTGCTGCTCAAGGTGCTGCACCAGTTGCGTGATGCGGGCAACACCATTGTGGTCATCGAACACAACCTGGACGTCATCAAGACCGCCGACTGGCTCATCGACATGGGCCCGGAAGGCGGCGCAGGCGGCGGCACCGTGGTCGGTGTGGGCACGCCTGAAGACATCGCCGCCAACACCGACAGCCATACCGGTCGCTACCTGCAGCGACTGCTGGACTGAGTTTTGGCCAGCAGCAACCTCTTCACGCGTCGCCAGACGGTATTTGTACTGGCCACCCTGTGCTGCCTCCTCTGGGGCAGCGCCTATCCGGCGATCAAGAACGGCTACGAGCTTTTCAATATCGCCGCAGCCGACATCCCGTCCAAGCTGGTGTTTGCCGGCTACCGCTTCCTGTTTGCCGGGCTGGTGCTGCTGGCCGTGGCCGCCATCGGCAAAAAGGCCCTGTTCAGTTTTGACCGCCGCACCGCGGGGCAGATCGCGCTGCTGGGGCTGACGCAGACGACCTTCCAGTACGTGTTTTTCTACATCGGCCTTGCATATGCAACCGGCGTGAAGAGCTCCATCATGAATGCGACCGGCACTTTTTTCAGCGTGCTGCTGGCTCACTTCATCTACAAAAATGACCGCCTGAGTTTTAACAAGGTGCTGGGCTGCTTGGTTGGTTTTGTGGGCGTGATGGTGGTGAACTTCCAACCCGGGCTGCTGGTGTTTGATTTCACGCTGCTTGGCGAAGGTTTTGTGGTCATCGCCGCCTTTGTGCTGTCCGCCGCCAGCATCTACGGCAAGAGAATCTCGCAGAAGGTGGACTCAGTCGTGCTGACCGGCTGGCAACTGGCCATTGGCGGCGCGCTGCTGCTGCTCGCCGGTTTTGCAACCGGCGGCGGACTGAGCGGCTTTACGTTCAAGTCCACCGCATTGCTGGTCTATCTGGTGGTGCTGTCGTCGGCCGCATTCGCGGTGTGGACCATATTGCTCAAACACAACCGGGTCAGCACGGTGACCGTGTTCAATTTCATGATTCCGGTCTTCGGCACACTGCTGTCGGCGCTGTTCCTGGGCGAGAGCTTTCTTGAATGGAAAAACGCCGCCGCACTGGTGCTGGTGTGCGCCGGCATCTGGCTGGTGACCAAAGAAGAGAAGATTGCCACACCACATTGACGCTATTATTTTGATAGCTGGTCGCGCTAGTCCACGTTGGCCTGAAGCCCGATTTGATGCCTGAAAATGGCCTTTTTTGCCGGTTTTTTGCCATATCGGAGACTTGCAATGGCCCGAAAGCAATCTTGCCCCGGAAAAGTTTACATATAAGTTAACATTTCGCCCCAAGCGAAGCATTTCCGGATACGCAGGATAATCCGGCCAGCGGCGCACAAAAGGTGCCCTTCACCCCTCAAGGAACCCTGCATGTCGTCGATCACCCTGCGCTTTCTGGCCGAACCCAGCACCGTCAATTTCGGCGGCAAGGTGCACGGCGGCACGGTGATGAAGTGGATCGATGAGGCCGGTTATGCCTGCGCCACCAGTTGGGCCAAACGCTACTGCGTGACGGTGTCGGTGGGCAGCATACGCTTTGGTCGGCCCATCATGATCGGCGACCTGGTCGAAGTCGAGGCCCGCATGGCCTACACCGGCAGGACCAGCATGAACATCTCGGTTGAGGTGCGCGCCGGTGACATGAAAACCGGCAACATGCACGTCATCACCGAATGTCTGGTGGTGTTTGTGGCGGTTGATGAAGACGGCAAAAGCCTGCCGGTGGAAAGCTGGCAGCCCGAGACGCCGGGTGAGCTGGCGCTGGCACAGCGCGTGAAGGCGCACCTCGACGCCGCGCGCAACCTGCACCCATCCATCTGAGCGGACCCAGGAGATGAAAAACAATGCCCTGACGGGCCGCGACCTGGCGGCTGCACTGGCCGTGGTGTTTATCTGGGGCATCAACTTTGTCATCACCAAGATAGCGCTGCGCGACTTCACGCCCTTCCAGCTGGGCGCCATTCGTTTCACGCTGGCGACCCTGCCGCTGGCTTTCTTTTTCAGGCCACCCGCCGTGCACTGGAAATGGGTGGTGATGTACGGCCTGTTCCAGGGCGTGGGCCAGTTCGGCATGATGTTTTTGTCGCTCAAGGTAGGCATGACGGCAGCGCTGGCCTCCGTGCTGTTGCAGACGCAGGTGTTTTTTACCGCACTGTTCGGCTTTTTCCTGTTGCGCGAGCGCACCACGGGACCGCAGAAGGCCGGCATGGTACTGGCAGCACTCGGCATTTGCTGTTTTGTGATGAACTATGTAAACCCCGGTGCTTCCGGGCCGGGCGTGACGACAGTGCTGGGTTTTGTATTGATACTCTGCGCCGCCGCCATGTGGGCAGTGTCAAACATCGTGGCCAGGCGCGTGCAGCAGATCAACGCCGGTTATTCGCCCATTGCCTTTGTGGTGTGGAGCAGCGCCGTCGCGATACTGCCCTTCGTGCTGTTGTCGTGGCTGCTGGATGCCGAGGCTGTGCGCTGGCGATGGCTGGACGCGCACTGGACCAGTTGGGTCGAGGCGGTCTACCTCGGCTGGGCGGCCACGCTGTGCGGCTACAGCCTGTGGACCTGGCTGTTGCAACGCCACCCTGCCAACCGTGTGTCGCCGTTTGCACTGGGCGTACCGGTCGTGGGCCTGGCGACGGGCATGATTGTGCTGGGTGAAGTCATCACACCATGGCAGTGGGGCGGCATCGCGCTGACAGCCTGCGCCCTGGGCTGCGTGGTGCTGGGCGGGCGCCTTGCCGGTACATGGAACAGGCGCATCAGGCCCTCCTGAAAACAGCTTCTGTCGCAGGCGGCAAGGCCTCGCCGAAATACGCTGACAGCAAATCCAGCGCATGCCGCACCTTGGCTGGCTGCTCGCCACGCCGGGCCGTCACTGCATAGACCGGTATATCCGCCAGTTGCCAGCCGGAAAGCACCGGCACCAGGCGCCCTTCAGCCAGTGCCCGATGGTCTTCCTGGCTGACTGCAATGCCTATGCCCCAGCCAGCGACGCATAGCGCATGCATGGCCGTGACCTGCGAGGCATGCACGCGTGCCTCAAAGCGCAGTACCTGCTGCTCACCGTCAGGACTGGCAAGTTCGAGCAAGTCAAAACTGGCGTTGCGCGGGCGGCTACCGAGCAGGTCGTGCTGCAGCAGGTCACGCGGGTCAGCCGGCCAGCCACGCTCGGCCAGATAGGCGGGTGCGGCGCACAGCTGGCGCTTCATGCTGCCGAGCTTGCGCGCGACCAGCGTCGAGTCAGGCTGCTCGCCACCCCTTAGCGCGAGGTCCACACGCTCTTCAATCATGTCGATGATGGTGTCGTCCAGCAGCAGGTTGAGTGTAAGTTTGGGGTGGCGTCGCAGCGGTGCCAGCGCGCTTGCGAGCAGGCCGCCGAAGCCGATGGGCGCGGACAGCCGAAGCTCGCCTTCTGGCTCATCGCGCAGGCGCGACAAGGCCTGGTCGGCAGAGCGGGCCGCCGCCACCATCGCCGCGCACCCGGCGTGATAACGCTCGCCAGCCTCGGTCAGGGTCAGCCGCCGGGTTGAGCGGTGCAACAAGGCCAGCCCCAGCGACCGCTCAAGCTGGCGCAGGTGCTGGCTGACGGCCGAGGGAGTCATGCCCAGTTGCCTGGAGGCCGCCGTCAGGGAGCCAGCCGCCACGACTTCCGCAAATACCGCCATACGCCGGAGTTGATCCATTCAAACCTTTATTCATTAGTTTTACTTCACAGTAAAAGCAGATTTTGCCGCCTATTCAGATGGATGTGAAGCAATCAGACTAAAGCCTTTCCAACAAACCAAGGAGTTTTCATGAAAATCGCACTGATAGGCGCTACCGGTTTTACAGGCGCACCGGTCCTGGCTGAACTGCTGGCCCGTGGCCACGCTGTCACCGTGCTGGCCCGCAACCCGGCAAAACTGCCGGCCCAGGACGGGCTGACCGTGGTCAAGGCCGATGCACTGGATGAAAAGCAGGTGGCCGCAGCTGTGGCAGGCCAGGACGCTGTCATCAGCGCCTACAACCCGGGCTGGAGCGAGCCGAAAATCCACGACCTCTTTTTGCAGGGCAGCCAGGCCATTCTGCAGGGCATCAGGCTGGCAGGGGTCAAGCGTGTGCTGGTCATTGGCGGCGCGGGCAGCCTGTATGTCGCGCCCGGCGTGCAACTGGTCGATGTGCCGGAGTTCCCGGCCGAATACAAGCAGGGCGCCCTGGCTGCACGTGAATTGCTTAACCGCATTGAAAAAGAAACCTCGCTGGACTGGACGCTGATCTCGCCGCCGATCGGCCTCGCGCCTGGCGAACGCACCGGCAAATACCGCATAGGTGCCAATGACCTGCTGCCAGGCCAGGGCGATTCACCTGCCGGTATTTCAACCGCCGATCTGGCCGTTGCCATCGTTGACGAGATTGAAAAACCGCAGCACATCCGGAAGCGTTTTACGGCCGCAAACTAACCCGCATTTGGGGTGGCGTCCGACAACCCGCGCACGATGCGCGGGCTAAGGTTGCTCATGAAAGGAACAACACCCTCATGAGCAACCTCATTTCAAAAACACAGCGGCAAATCCAGTCCTGTCGTGACTGGGACAAGCGACGGGAAAGCTTTCCAGCTGAGCACTGGATTGTTCTGGGAGCCGGTGTCGCAGTGCTGCTGGCATCACGCCGCAGCGCATCACCTGTGGTCCGGGCATTGGGCTCTGCGGCTGGCGGTGCACTGCTGGCCCGCGCGGCCAGTGGTCGCGATGGTATGTCGAAACTGGTGGCGTTACTGCCTACCGGCACCGCCCTGTTCGGCCGCAGGCAGCGTCTGCTGCCTTTCTGACGGGTTCAGGCCTGCGATTCGCGACGCGCTGCTTCCAGTACGCTGCGGGTTTTGATCGCCTCGCGGCGCGCGGCAGCAGCAAAGTCATCGCCAGCCGACGCATAGAGAATCGCCCGTGAAGAATTCACCGCAATGGGTGAGCCCGGCCGCCAGCCAGCTTTGACGGTTGCTACCGCGTCGCCGCCCTGCGCGCCGACGCCAGGAATCAGCAATGGCACACGGGGTGCCACGGCGCGTACGCGTTCAATTTCAGCTGGATAGGTTGCCCCGACCACCAGGCCCAACTGGCCGTTGAGGTTCCACGGCCCTTGGGCGAGCGACGCAATGTGCTCATACAACAGTGGAGCGCCGTCGACATCCGGCAGGCGCTGGTTTTGCAGGTCGTCACCGCCAGGATTGGAGGTGCGGCAAAGAAGAAAGGCGCCTTTGCCGTGGTACTTCAGGTAGGGCGTGACCGAATCAAAACCCATGAAGGGCGAGAGGGTTACGGCATCTGCACCGTAGCGCTCAAAAGCCTCGATCGCGTATTGCTGTGCGGTAGCACCAATGTCGCCGCGTTTGGAATCAAGAATGACAGGCACGGCTGGTGCGACATCCTTGATATGACGTACCAACCGCTCAAGCTGCTCTTCGGCCCGGTGCGCTGCGAAGTAGGCGATCTGAGGCTTGAAGGCAATCGCGAGGTCGGCGGTTGCATCGACGATGGCCGCGCAAAAATCAAAAACACGGCTTGCATCGCCCTTGTAGGCGCCGGGAAATTTTGAAGGCTCGGGGTCAAGGCCCACGCAGAGCATGGACTGGTTGGCGCGCTCTGCCGCGCCCAGCATGTCGATAAAGGTCATGGATTGGCTCATGCGCTGATTGTAAGAACCGCAGCGTCTGCGTGAGGCGCTGGCTCAGCGCCTTGTCAGGCCGCCGCCGTGGCCATGGCCAGGCACAGGTCGTCCCAGGCCTTGCCCTTGTCCAGCGGGTTGCGCAGCAGATAGGCTGCGTCATGCGTGACTATGGTCCTGATGCCCTGCAAGCTATGCACCTGCCCGCGCAATTTTCCAAAGGGCTCGGTTGATTGCAGCAGCGCCTGCGACGCCAGCCGGCCCATCACCAGCACGACGTCAGGTGTTGCGCCAGCGACCAGTGCAGGCAGCGCAGCCACTACCGCTGTGCCGGCATGTTGCCGCGACAAGGGCGCCAGGGTAACGCTGCCGGCTGCAGGCAGGCGGGCTGCGCGCAGCATGTTGTCGAGCAGCGTGCCCGCATCGCCCTCAAAAGGGTTGAAGGTGCCGCCCTGCCATGCAGATACCGGTGTTTCAGCCAGCACCAGCCAGCGTGGGCCACCAGCCACCGTGCTTTCGGCATACAGCGCCAGTGCTTCGCCCATCTGCCAGGCAGCGCCATCGCTGGCAGTGGCTGCGGAAGGCTGGGGACGGGCCACTGGCGCAGGGCTGGGGGCGGGAGCTGCCACTGCCGAGCGCGAGCGGCCGGCGACTGCATCAATAGCGACAGGCGCATAAACGGCAGGCACCGCCACCATCTCAGCGGCTGCCGGCTGCGGCTGGATGGCCGATGGTGTTGGCGCGGCGATGGGCAAAGCCTCCACCGGGGCCATGGGAGACCACACGCGCACACCCATCTCGCGCAGCATGGCACGCTGGCGTTTGTCAAGGTTCAGGCTCATTGCGCGCAGGCCTTCACAACGCAAAGCTCATCACAACGGCATCTTCACGTTTGGAGAGGCCGCTGCCGCCAGACGGGTAATAGTTGCGGCGCAGACCGACCTCGCGAAATCCATAACGCTCATAAATGACTTTTGCGCGCACATTGCTGACACGCACTTCCAGCCACAGCCACTGCGCACCCTGCCCGCGCGACCAGACGGCCAGCGCATCGAGCATCACCCTGGCCCAGCCAAGCCGTTGATGAGCTGGCGCGACAGTGATGTTGAGCAGATGAACCTCGTCCACGCCTTTCATCGCCACGAAATAACCCAGCAGTTCCCCATCAGGGCCGGCACCACCGGTCAGCAACTGGGCCTGGTAACCAGCATTGAGAGAGTCGCTGAAATTGCCCTGCGACCAAGGGTGCTCGTACGCGGTTTTTTCAATCTGCACGACCGCATCCAGCGATGCGGTGGTCATCGCCTCAAATTGGGCTTCCAGGGCCTGCAGGGGTTTGAGGATGGCGTTCATGAACAGTCTTGTGTCAGTGGGCGGCCAGCGCAGCGCGCTCTTTTTCGGCTTTCACCAGCGCACGCTCATCGGTCGTCAGGGCTACTTTATCGCGAACATACAGCGGCAGCGCCAGCGCGGCATCCACCAGTTGGCCGGCAGCCGCCAGGGCAGGAGCCAGCCGCAAAATGGCCGCCGCCGTGGGCAAAGCCTCCAGCACCGCACAGGAATGGATAGTCGCTGGCAGCCGGCCTGCATAAACGCCAAATACATTGCCGGCCAGCAGCGTCTCGCTACCAGCCAGGTGCAGGTCTTCGGGCCGCACCATCGTGCATTCACCCTGCGCCGTGCAATCAGTGCCATTGAATAAAAAATGCTGCACATAGATCTCGTCCATGCGCGCATCCAGCATGGCCATCACCTGCAGGCTTGCCCCGTCGCCGGCTTTGTCCGCATGGAGAAAACGCGCCTCTTCGGCCAGCGCCATCAACGTATCGACCGGCAACACGGGCATGCCCTTGCCTGCACGCGCACCAAAAGCCAGCCCCTGCGCCACCGCACAAGCGGTACGCAAGCCAGTGAACGACCCGGGTCCACGGCCAAAGGCAATGGCATCGAGTTCATCGACAGTCAGCCCTGCTTCGGCCAGCAACGCCAGCACAGCCGGGATCAGCGTGGTCGAAGCCCTGGCGCCGCCCGGCCCGCTGTGCTGCCAGTTGCGCACGCCATCCGTCACCGCGATGGACATCACGTCGGTACTGGTGTCAAAGGCCAGAAGTTTCATCGCTGGTGTGTAAATGGGACAGGGGTCTATCAGGAAAAACAGGCGAACCAGTGATTATCCTCGTCCCTGGCTTGCAGGGCCAGCCCCGATAATCCCCCCATGATCAACGACAGGCCGCGCCAATGGCGCTTTTTCACGATGCCCAGCGTGCAACAGCTTGTCTTTACAGCGGTACTTGCGCTGGCAACCGGCCATACGTTCGCGCAGGCAGCCCGCCTGCCACCTGCAGTCGAAAAAGCACTGGCCCGTGCACATGTGCCGCGCGATGCGGTGTCCATGCTGGTGGTGGACGCAGGGGGCAGGCTGCCGCCGCGCCTGAACCACCGCAGCGACGTGCCGATGAACCCGGCATCGGTGATGAAACTGGTGACCACCTATTCAGCCCTGGATACGCTTGGCCCCGACTTCACCTGGAAGACAAAAGTAATACTGGACGGCAAGGTGACAAGCGGCTTGCTCAATGGCAACCTGCTTGTTCAGGGCGGTGGCGATCCAAAGCTGGTGGTCGAGCGCCTGCAGGCCTTGCTGATGCAGGTGCAGGCCAGCGGTGCAAGGGCGATACGCGGCGACATCGTGCTGGACCGCAGTGCATTTGCGGTGTCTGCCGTCGACCCCGGCGAGTTCGATGGCGAGCCGCTGCGTCCCTACAACGCACGCCCTGACGCGCTGCTGGTCAACTTCAAATCTGTCGTGATGACCTTCACGCCAGACATAAAAAGTGCACGCGCCATCGTGCGTTATGAACCACCGCTGGCCGGTGTGCAGGTAACTGAGTCCGTGCCGCTGGTGCGAGCAGGCCGTTGCGGCGACTGGCGCGGCGAGTTGCGTGCCAGCGTGGAGGACCCGAACCGCATCGACTTTCAGGGCAGCTATTCGTCAGCTTGCGGTGAGCGGGTCTGGCCCATGGCCTATGCGGAACCCGCAAGTTTCGCGGCACGCGCGGTCGAAGGCTCCTGGCGTCTCCTTGGCGGGCTGCTGACCGGGGTTGCACGGGACGCCAGCCCACAGGAGCTGGCCACGTTGCGCCGTACCGGCAGCCTGTCGGGAGAAAAGCCCGCCGCGCAGTTTGAAGGCGTCTCGCTGCCGCTGCTGGAGGTGGTGCGCGATGTCAACAAATACTCCAACAACGTGATGGCCCAGCACCTGTTCCTGACCATTGGCCTGCACGCTGGACTGGGTCAGCAGAAAAGCGGCACGCTTAATGCCGGCAATACCGCCCTCGCAGCATGGTGGAAAAAGACACTGCCCAATACCGTGCCACCGCTGATGGACAACGGCTCGGGCCTGAGCCGCAACGAACGTATTACTTCTGCAAGCCTGACAGCGCTGCTGCAACATGCCGCAAAAAGCCCGCTGGGCTCTGCACTGGCAGATTCACTGCCCATAGCGGGCGTTGATGCCACCATGCGTGAACGCGCGAAAACCGTTGCCGGCCAGGCTTTCGTCAAGACCGGATCCTTGCGTGACGTAACGGCAATCGCTGGTTATGCCAACAGTGCCAGCGGCAGCGGTGCACGCTACATCGTGGTCGGGCTGATCAACCACCCCAACGCATCGGCTGCACGGCCGGCACTGGACGCGCTGGTGGACTGGGCCGTCAGGGAAGGCGCTCCATGATGAGCAGCGCGCTGGTACTGGCAGACTGGGTGGGCTTTGGCGCTGCTGTACTGACCACCATCAGCTTTGTGCCACAGGCCTGGCTGAGTTTCAAAACCCGCGATGTCAGCGGCATATCACTGGGCATGTACAGCGTGTTCACAGTGGGCGTTGCGCTCTGGCTGGCCTATGGCCTTCTGCTTCGTGCCTGGCCCATCGTGCTGGCCAATGCCATCACGCTGGCCCTCGCATTGACCATACTCGGAATGAAGCTGATGTTCTCCGCTCAGGATAAACCCGAAGACGCGTGACAACATACACGCTGCATTTGCAGCGTAAGCGCGACAGTGCGGTATTACCGTACGTAAAAAGAGCTTCAAATCATGACCGTGACGGATGTGCCGACTATCATGGCCTTTTCAAGCATTCCCCAAAATTACGCCGGCAGCGGCGGTAGAACTCGCGTCGAGCATGTCCCTTTTCAAAGGTTTTTTTCCGTCCACCCGAAGCCCCCGCGGGGATTCGAAAGAGCGTGACGCCATTGCGGCGCGTGGCCCTGAGACCATGCCCGTGAAAATGAACCTGGAAGAGCGCATGGCCTTTCGCCGCGAGCTGCTTTTTGAAAACGTGCGAACCACTCTGAGCGCGTACTACATAGACCCCAAAAGCTATCGTTTCAAAGTCATGCGTACGGACAGGCGCGGCCATTGTTATGTGGTGATGCTGGATATGCCCCAGCAACTGATGGACAGCGAGCACGGCAAGCATGCCCGGCTGGCGGAAATCGCAGCCACGCTGACACGCAATGCGCAAACCCGGTACGGCCTGGTTGTCGGCGGGGTGTACTGGCGTGTCGACGAAACCCTGTCGGCACCGGTCGCTGAATGGGCCAAGCCGGTAGCGACGCCGTCATTTGCCACATCGCAACCCGGCCCCGAGCTGACCAATATCGAAAAATATGAGCGCGCCACGGCCGAACAGCTGGCTGCATTTGAAGCCGCCTGGCAACGCGATAGCGACATCCAGTTGGGCGACAGGACCTATTCGTCCGATCTGGCGCCGCTGGGCGAAGACCCACCGCGCGACTAAAAAAAATGGCGTCGCAGCTTGATACAACTGCGACTTTCAGATACCCAAATTCTTCAGGTTCTGGCCTTTCTTTCCACACGGCCATCTGCATCTGCTGACACCGGCACCAGGCCTGACGCATGACGCTGGTTGTTGCAGGCCTCATGGCTGATGGCCAGGTTGTCTGCGTGGCTGTTACCGCCTTCGCCAAGCGGCCTGATGTGCTCCAGCGTCGCGGCTTCGGGTAATACGTGTTCACCGCAGACCCAGCACGGCACCTTGCCATGCATCTGGCGCGCCACGGTTTTGTAGATTTTGTCGCGGGTGTGGCCCAACCGGCTCATGAAAATAACGCCCCAATCAGCCGGCAGAAGCACGGACCAGCCGGTCCCTGACGCCATCCCACTGCTGGCCATCAGGCAGAGTTTCAATCCAGATCAGCCTGACGCCTTTTGCATCGAAGTCCCGCAGCACCGCAAACAGCTGCTGTGCGGTAGCCAGCGCGTCGGCGGGCATGCGCCGATATACCAGCCGCTCTGATTTGATATGCAGTATGGTGCGCGCATAAATCGCGATATTGGCGGCATCTGCACCGAGCAGGTCCAGTGCGGTCTGTAATGCAGACGCATCCATCAGACGTACCTTGGCGGCAGGTGCGTAATGCGACTCCAGAGTACCTGAGGTTCGGGGCGCCTCGCCTTCCAGCGCCACAGATACTTCTTCATCGTGATACGGGTCCAGTACGTTTTGGCCGCATGCTGCTTCCAGTTGCGCACGCGTCAACACGCCGGGCCGCAGCAGCACGGGCTGGCCGCGCGTGCAATCGACAATGCTCGATTCGATGCCGACGTCACATGGCCCGCCATCGAGCACCAGCAAGCCCGCACCCAGTTCTTCGATCACGTGTTCTGCTGTCGTCGGGCTGACCCGTCCAAAACGATTGGCGCTGGGGCCAGCCACACCTGTCTTGCAGGCCTTCAGAAAATCGAGCGCCACCGGATGTGAAGGACAGCGCAAGCCAATCGAACCCTGTCCGCCCGCTGCAGCCGTCGCCACATCAGGCTTGCGCGGCAATATCACCGTCAATGGACCGGGCCAGAACGCAGCCATCAGTTTTTCTGCAAACGGGGGCACTTTGCTGGCGTAGACCGCCACCTGAGCGGACTCGGCGACGTGGACGATCAGCGGGTGGTCGGATGGTCGCCCTTTGGCTGCAAAAATGCCGGCCACAGCCGTATCATTTGAAGCGTCTGCGCCCAGGCCATAAACCGTTTCCGTAGGAAACCCCACCAATCCGCCAGACCGTATGGTCCTGGCAGCCTCAACAATCGCGCTGGGATCCTTGCCGGAAAGAATCATGTGTCAGGCCAGACCTGGCAGCCCCAGCAACGCAGCTGCCTTATGTGCAACAGCCGCCACATCTGCCAGACTCGCACCGGTGATGTTGAGGTGCCCCATCTTGCGGCCCGGGCGGGCTTCTGTCTTGCCATACAGGTGAAGATGCGTGCCCGGCAGGGCCAGCACAGCCTCCCAGTCAGGTGCATGCGATTTACCTGATGCACCGAACCAGATATCGCCCAGCAGGTTAAGCATGATGGCCGGCGAGTGCTGGCGCGGGGCCGGCAGGGGAAGCCCCGCCATCGCATGCACCTGCAAGTCAAACTGTGAAACATCACAGGCATCCATCGTGTAATGACCGCTGTTGTGCGGCCGCGGTGCCATCTCGTTGACAACAAGACCGCCTGTTTCACTGCCGTCATCGATCACGAAAAATTCCACGCACAGCACCCCCACATAAGCGATATGGCTGGCTATCGATTCGGTAGCCGTGCGTGCGCGCTGCGCCAGTGCTTCCGGCAGATTTCCTGAATACGCATGGGTAACGGCCAGGATGCCGTCCACATGCACATTGCGCTGAGGCGCAAAGCCCACCATGTCGCCATCCCATCCCCGCGCCACGATAACCGAGCACTCATCTTTCAGCGGCATCAGCTTTTCAAGCACGCAGGGAACCTGCTTCAGTTCAGTCCATGCGGCCTTTAGTGCGGCAGCGTCCCGGACGCGTATTTGTCCCTTGCCGTCATACCCCATGCGCGCAGTTTTCAGGATGCCGGGCAACAGCGTGGCAGGCACGGCATCAAGACTGGCCTGCGCTTCAATCACTGCATACGGTGCACAGCTCACGCCAGAGACATGGGCGCATGCCGTGAAGTGGGCCTTCTCTTCGATGCGGTTCTGTGCGATTGCTACGGCTGCGGCGCCCGGTGCCACCGGCCGGCCTTGCGCCAGTGTTTGCAACGAAGTAGCGGGTACGTTCTCGAATTCAGTGGTGATGGCGTCGCTTATGGCAGTCAGTTGCGCGAGGGCCTGCGCATCGCTGTAGCCGGCCTGTATGTGGTGATGGCTGACCAGCCCTGCCGGGCTTTGCGGATCCGGGTCCAGCACCGCTGTGAAATAACCAAGGCGCTGGGCAGCATGGACAAACATCCGGCCTAGCTGGCCGCCGCCCATGACGCCCAGCGTGGCGGGCTGGCCAGATGCAAGCACGGAGCCTGGAAAGACGGGCAATTGCTTCATGTCGGGGGCAGCGTCATTGCACGCGCAGCAGCGGTCTGCGCTTTTCTGAAGGCCTGCAATTTTTTCAGGAGCTTTTTGTCATGCAGGGCCAACATGGCGACAGCAAACAACGCCGCGTTGGCCGCGCCAGCCTGACCAATCGCAAATGTGGCCACTGGTACACCCTTTGGCATCTGCACAATGCTGTGCAATGAATCAACGCCATGCAGGTGTTTGCTCGCCACAGGCACGCCAAGAACAGGTACCGCGGTCTTGGAAGCCAGCATGCCCGGCAAATGCGCAGCGCCGCCCGCACCGGCGATGATGGCCTGCAGGCCACGGCCGGCGGCCGCCTCCGCATAAGCAAACATCTCGTCCGGCATGCGGTGGGCAGACACAACCTGCGCGTCATATGCAATACCGAACTGGTCAAGTATCTGCACCGCATGCTGCATGGTGTCCCAATCGCTGCTGGAGCCCATCACCACACCAATCACGGATTTGGCCGCCGGGCTTGCGGATTTGTTTGTTGTTGTCATGGCGAACCTTTTTACGGTCAGGGACTGTGGGTGTTGGGGGCAGGAAACGCGGGGAAACCATGATTTTAAGGTGTCGGCCTGCGGCGCCGTGCTACCCTCGCTGCCATTGAAAATTTAGCTGCCAACCCCAACTGCCCCAGACCATGATAGACATCACCATTGCCAACTTCGAAGAGGAGGTCGTTACTGCCTCCATGACCACCCCGGTCCTGATTGATTTCTGGGCCCCCTGGTGCGGCCCCTGCAAGTCACTGGGGCCGATTCTGGAGAAAGTGGAGATCGCCTATGCGGGTCGCTTCAAGCTGGTCAAGATAGATTCCGACCAGGAACAGCAACTGGCCGGCGCTTTTGGCATCAAGAGCATCCCGACCTGCATCCTGATGATGGGAGGCCAGCCTGTCGATGGTTTCAGCGGCGCACTGCCTGAAGGCAAGGTCAAGGAATTCCTGGACAAGCACCTGCCACCCGGAGAAGAACTGCCGGCAGAAGAAGATACTGCGCCGGATACTCCAGTCTCACCAGAGGACGCTCTGGAGGGACTGAAGCAGGCTGTTGCGGCAAATCCGGCTGACGAAAACGCACGTTTTGAATTGGTCAAACAATTGCTGCTGGATGGCAGCGACGACGAGGCCAAGGTTGCTTTTGCACCTGCAATTGCGCAAGCCGCCGTCAACCGGCGACTGGACTCGCTCAAACGCTGGATGGACGCCATAGACTTCACGTCGATACACGCCAGCGACGCAGGGGCCGAAGCAGGTTTTGAGTCAAGAATCTCTGCGAACAAGCGTGATTTCGAGGCACGTTTTGACAAGGCGCGCTGGCTGATGGCGCAAAACCGCTGGACCGACGCGCTGGACGAACTGCTGGAAATCCTGATGCGCGACAAAGGCTGGAAGGAAGACCTGGCCCGCAAGAGCTACATCGCCGTGCTGGACATCATGGAGCCGCCAAAACCCAAAGTGGCGGATGGCCAGATTCCGCCTGATGACCCTGCAGTGGCGAGCTACAGACGCCGACTGAGCAGCGTCATCCTGAGTTAACGGCGGACGCCTGCAGCCCGCTCAGGCGGCCAATCTTTCCAGGGCCTCCTGGTATTTAGCTGCAGTTTTTTCAATCACATCCGGGGGCAGGTGAGGCGATGGCGGTGTCTTGTCCCAAGGCTTGCCGTTGATGCGCACGGCCTCCAGCCAGTCGCGCACAAACTGCTTGTCGTAACTGGGCGGGTTGGCACCAGTGGCGAACGCGGCCTCATAACCTTCTATAGGCCAATAACGCGAAGAGTCTGGCGTGAGCACTTCGTCCATCAGGGTCAGCGTGCCGTTGTCGTCCAGCCCGAACTCGAACTTGGTATCGGCAATGATGATTCCTTTGGTCAGCGCAAAAGCTGCAGCCTCCATGTAAATCTGTATGCTGATTTTCTTGATCTGCGCGGCCAGATCGGCCCCCACGACCTTGACGACCTGCTCGTAGCTGATGTTCTCATCATGCTCGCCAACTTCGGCTTTCGCAGCCGGCGTGAAGATGGGTTCAGGCAACTTGCTGGCATTTTTCAGGCCTGCAGGCAAGGGCACACCGCACACGGCCCGACTGTCCTGGTATTCCTTCCAGCCGCTACCGGCAAGGTAACCCCTTACCACCGCTTCGACGGGGATCGGCTTGAGGCGCTTGACCAGCATGGAACGGTCCTTCACCTGAGGCACTTCAGCAGCCGTGACGACGCTTTCAGGTGCGTCTCCGGTCAGGTGATTGGGGCAGATGTGGCCCAGCCGGTCAAACCAGAAAAGCGCCATCTGCGTCAGCAACGCGCCCTTTCCCGGAATCGGCTCACCGAGGATCACGTCAAAGGCGCTCAGCCGGTCACTGGCCACCATCAGCAATCTGTCCTTGCCCGCTGCGTAGTTGTCGCGCACCTTGCCGCGGGCCAGCAGCGGCAATGAAGTCAGGACGGAGGTATGCAGTGCTTGGATCATGGTGGTATCAAAGTAAAAAGCCCGCGCAACTCGAATGAGTTCACGGGCCTTGAATTATCGCCAATCCCGAAGGGGCCAGCGAGTTGATGTCAGTGGACGACTTGAGCCAGTTCGCCCTTGGAGTATTTGGCGGCCACGACCTGCAGGGTCTCGCCCTTGATCTTCGCGCCCTGGCCTTCGCAACCAAACTCGATATAGCGCTGCTTGCACAGTGCCTTGGCAGCTTCGCGCGCCGGCTTGAGCCATTCGCGCGCATCGAATTTTTCCGGATTTTCAGCCAGGAACTTGCGCACCGCGCCTGTCATTGCCAGGCGAATGTCGGTATCGATATTGATCTTGCGCACACCGTACTTGATGGCTTCCTGAATTTCCTCGACCGGCACGCCGTAGGTTTCCTTCATGCTCCCGCCGTACTGACGAATGATGGCCAGCATTTCCTGCGGTACCGAAGAAGAACCATGCATGACCAGGTGGGTGCTGGGGATCCGCTTGTGGATTTCCTTGATGCGGTCTATAGCCAAAATGTCGCCGGTAGGCTTGCGGCTGAATTTGTACGCCCCGTGGCTGGTGCCGATAGCGATCGCCAGCGCATCGATCTGGGTCTGCTTGACGAAGTCTGCGGCTTGCTCGGGATCGGTGAGCAGTTGCTCGCGGGTCATGGTGGCGTCGGTGCCGTGGCCGTCTTCCTTGTCGCCCTTCATGGTCTCCAGCGAGCCCAGGCAGCCGAGTTCACCCTCAACAGTGACGCCATACTTGTGGGCCAGCTGCGAGACTTTTTTCGTGACTTCAACGTTGTATTCGTAGCTGGCAATGGTCTTGCCATCAGCTTCCAGCGAGCCATCCATCATCACCGAAGAAAACCCGAGGTTGATGGCACCTTGGCAAACGTCCGGGTTCTGGCCGTGATCCTGGTGCATGACCAGCGGGATGTTGGGATACATCTCGATAGCCGCCTCTATCAGGTGCTTGATGAAAGGCTCGCCGGCATATTTGCGGGCGCCAGCGCTGGCCTGCAGGATCACCGGCGCACCGGTTTCCTTCGCCGCCTCCATCACGGCCTGGACCTGCTCAAGGTTGTTGACGTTAAAAGCCGGAATGCCGTAGCCGTTGACTGCCGCATGGTCCAGCAGCTCGCGCATCGAAACGAGTGCCATGGTGGGATCCCCAGATGAAAGTTAAAACTGCGAAGAGGGTGGACCCGACGGCCGGCCCGGCAGCGACGCAGCTGTCGGGGCTTGTAACCGCAAGGTAACCGGGTCCCCAATTCTAACTGCCAGGCGGGGCCGGCGGGGCTTGGGCCGCTTTTAGTGGGGGGTATTGACGAAGGCCCATACCCGGTCAAGAACCGGCGCCCGGCGTCTGAAAACCTCTGCGAGCGAGGCCACCAGCGTGATATGCCCAACCCCATCATATTGCGCCGACTCCACGCGGACGCCAGCATCCCTGAGCTTGCGAGCCATGGCTACCGTGCTGCGGACCGGATCCACCACGCTGTCTTCAACGGGCGCGATGAGCAGGGCCGGCGGCGACTCCCGCGAAGCATGGGAAAGCGGCTGGCTGTCCGGCGGTGTATCCGGCCATCTGAACGCAACCTGGGTTTTCTTGTCACCTATGGGCAGGAAATCGTAGGGGCCAGCCAGACCTATCCAGCCGGCCAACCGGGAGGGAGGCAGTCCGTACGCAGTCAACCATCGCTTATCCAGAGCCAGCATTGCGGCGTTATAGGCGCCCGCGCTATGGCCCATCACAAATATTCGTGAGCGGTGGACACCATATTCGGATGCATGGTCAAAGGCCCAACGCGTGGCTTTTGCGCTGTCGAGTACAAAAACCGGGTATCGGAAGTCCGGACTGAGGCGGTAGTCCGCCACCACCGTAACGATGCCACGCGAAGCCAAGGCCTCACCGACAAAACGGTAATCACCGCGTTCCCCCGAAGTCCAGCTGCCGCCGTAGAAAAACACAACCATGGGCGCATTGCTGACCAGAGTCCTGGGACGGTAGACATCCAGTTTCTGACGCGGGTCGGGGCCGTAGGCCAGGCCCTCTTCACGCTCATAGGTATCAATCGGCACCGTGGCATTCAGAATATCTATGGCAGAGCATGCAGTGAGCAGCCCAGGCAACATGGCGATAAGGGAGCGTCTGGCCAATTTCGAATCAAGCAATTTCATGACGTACATTGGATACGCTATTGAAGGCCAACTGGATTCAGCCAATAGCCTCAAATGTTGTGGGACACCTGTGCCACACGCCCAATAAAGCCGCCGTCAGGCCACGCGGCAGATTTTCAGCATGTTGGTGCCACCAGGCGCGCCCATCGGCTCACCGCAGGTAATGGCATATACATCTCCGCTTTGCACGATGGCACGGCTTAGTAAATGACCCTCCGCCTGTTCAAGCGCGGTGTCGCGATCAACGCTGGTATCCATCAGTAAAGGGCGCACGTTTCGGTACAGCGCCATCTTGCGCTGGGTACTCAGGCGCGGCGTCAGCGCATAGATGGGTACGCGGATGTCATGCCGGCTCATCCACAGTGCGGTCGAACCGCTGTCCGTCAGCGCGACGATGGCCTTGGCGCCCAGGTGGCTGGCGGTAAACAGCGCGCCCATGGCAATCGACTGGTCAATTCGGGCAAAAGTCTTGCCGGTGAAGTCGGAATCGAGTTCCTTGTATTCGGCCTTCTCGGCCTCCACGCAGATATTTGCCACTTCCAGGATGGTTTCAAGGGGAAATTTGCCCGCAGCTGTCTCTGCACTCAGCATTACAGCATCGGTACCGTCCAGCACCGCATTGGCGACGTCGCTAACCTCGGCGCGCGTCGGCACCGGGTTGAGGATCATGCTTTCCATCATCTGTGTGGCGGTAATGACCACCTTGTCCTGCGCGCGCGCCATCTTGATCATGCGCTTTTGCAGTGCCGGCACGGCGGCATTGCCGACCTCCACCGCCAGATCACCACGCGCGACCATGATGCCGTCGCTGACTCGCAGGATTTCCTCCAGATTGGGAATGGCCTCGGCGCGCTCTATCTTGGCTATCAAACCCGGCTTGTGCTTGAACTGCGCGGCTGCCACATTGCACAGCTGGCGCGCCATTTCCATATCGGTCGCATTTTTGGGGAAACTCACCGCAACATAATCTGCCTGAAAACTCATGGCAGTGCGAATGTCATCCATGTCCTTGGCCGTTAGCGCCGGCGCGGTCAAACCGCCGCCCTGCTTGTTGATGCCCTTGTTGTTGGACAACTCCCCCCCCAGCTTGACGGTGGTAATGACCTCCTCACCCAGCACTGCATCCACTGTCAGCACGATCAGGCCATCGTTGAGCAGCAAAACGTCTCCGGACTTCACATCGCGTGGAAGTTCCTTGTAATCCAGACCTACTCCCTTGATGTCACCCGGCTCGGTGCGCGAGGCATCCAGCACGAATTTTTCACCTGGTACCAGCTGCACACGACCTTCGGTGAATTTGCCAACACGGATTTTCGGCCCCTGCAGGTCGGCCATGATGGCAACTTCGCGGCCCGCCCGTTGCGAGGCTTCACGCACGACACCTGCCAGCTTGATGTGGTCTTCGGCCTTGCCGTGGCTGAAATTGAGCCGCACAACATTCACGCCGGAACGTATCATTTTTTCGAGCAGGGCCGGATCGCTGGATGCAGGACCGAGGGTGGCCACGATCTTGGTGGCTCGACGTTGCGTGGACATGGGCGCTGTCTCCGTTGTAATTTAGTTTCCTATTCTCACACGTCAAACTCAAAGCCAGTTACCGCAACGTTACCTTCGACATCCACAGTCTGGAGACATCAAACACGCCATGCCCGAACACGCTCAGCCTGCGGCACGCTTTTGCAGGATTTCAAAGGCCGGCAGGGTTTTACCTTCCAGCACTTCAAGAAAAGCTCCGCCGCCGGTAGAGATATACCCGACCTGCTTTTCAATGCCGTATTTGGCAATCGCCGCGAGTGTGTCGCCGCCACCGGCAATTGAGAACGCGCCGCTTTCGGCGATGGCGCGTGCAATGCCTTCGGTGCCGCGGGAAAACGCATCGAACTCAAATACACCAACCGGTCCATTCCAGACGATGGTGCCAGCAGCTTTCAACTGGGCAGCCAGCAACGCCGTCGTTTCCGGCCCGATATCCAGGATCAGGTCATCGTCCGCGACGTCTGTAGCCGCCTTGACGACCGCAGTCGCATTGGCCGCAAAGGTTTTTGCGGTCACCACATCCGTCGGGATCGGCACTGCAGCACCGCGCGCTTTCATGGCATCAATCACCGCTCTGGCTTCTGGCAGCAAATCAGCTTCGGCCAGGCTCTTGCCGATGTTCAGGCCAGCGGCCAGCATGAAGGTGTTGGCAATACCGCCGCCCACGATGAGCTGGTCGACATTGGCGGCCAGAGATTTGAGGATGGTGAGTTTGGTCGATACCTTGCTGCCTGCGACGATGGCCACCAGCGGACGGCGTGGGTCGGTCAGTGCTTTGGAGATGGCGTCCATTTCGGCAGCCAGCAAGGGGCCGGCGCTAGACACCTTGGCGTACCTCGCAATGCCATAAGTAGAAGCCTCTGCACGGTGAGAGGTACCAAACGCATCGTGCACAAAGATGTCGCACAGCGACGCCAGCTTGCGGGCCAGCGCCTCGTCGTTTTTCTTTTCGCCCTTGTTCAGGCGGCAATTCTCAAGCAGGACAACTTCACCATTCTTGACGTCAACGCCATTGACCCAGCCGGACCGCAACTCGACGGGACGGCCCATCAGTTCGGACAAACGTTTGGCTACCGGGGCCAGCGAGTCTTCCGGCTTGAATTCGCCTTCAACGGGACGCCCGAGGTGCGAAGTCACCATCACGGCAGCACCCGCGTCCAGTGCCATTTGTATACAGGGAATCGATGCCCTGATACGGGTGTCTTCCGTGATATTACCGGCGTCATCCTGCGGCACATTCAGGTCGGCGCGAATAAAAACGCGCTGGCCAGCCACTTTTCCACTGGTGCACAAATCGGAGAAACGGATGAAATTCATGAGCAAACTCGCATTATGAAAGGACGTGAGGCCACCAAAGCCAAAGTCATAAATTGTAGGATGCCGGGAGTGCCGTAAAGCCAGGCGCAGTTGGCGACGATAGGCGCGGCACTCACCAGCCAAGGCCCACATGCAAGGGAAGGTAAACGGCCATGCCCGCCAATATGGTGCCCAGCACACCCTTGCGCCAGTAGAACCACGCCATGCCCGCCGCCAGGCCAAACAGCCGCGCATCCTGCCATGTGCTGATCAGGTGCCCCTGCGTCATCACCACCTCGGGAATGATGACCGCCGACAGGGCGGCGATGGGCGCATAGTGCAGGCCGCGCTGTGCCCAGCCGGGCAGCTTCCAGGGCTTGTTTGAAATAAAGAAAAAGGAGCGGGTAATGACAGTGACACAGGTCATGCCGACGATGATCGCCACCGTCCAGAGATCTGTGCCGCTCATGACTGTTTTCCCGTCGGCGCTGCAGGCCCGTGCGGCGGCTTTTCAAGCAGAAGGCAGATCGCGACAGCGGCGGCAATGGCCACCAGGATATTGAGCTTGAGCGGCAATGCAAACGTGGCCACGGCTGCTGCGCCGGCAACACCGGCCGACACCGTTCTCAACCTTGTGGTCGCCAGTGAGCACAGGATGCCGGCAAGCGCCAGAATGCCGGCAAAACCCAAGCCCCACGAAGGCGGCACGGAATTGGCCAGAGCCACACCAACCAGGCTCATGCCCGCCCAGGATGTCCAGTTCATGACGGCATTCCCCGCCCAATAGGCTTCCTGCGCACGCCGGCCCTCCACATCCTCCAAAGGATGGGGAAAGCGCGTTGTGAACAGCACGTAGCTGAGGTCACCGGTGAAATAACCATTGACCAGCCGGCGCCACAACGGAAAGTGCATGACATAGGGGCGCAAATGGGCGCTGAAGACCATAAAGCGCAGGTTCACACAAAAAGCCGTGGCCAGGATGACCCACATAGGCGCGCCGGCACTGATCAGCGGAAGCGCAGCCAGCTGTGAACTGCCTGCAAACACCATCACGCCCATCAGCGATGCCTCGAAAGTGCTCATGCCAGACTTGACCATGGCTACGCCTGTCATCAAGGCCCAGGCGGCAATGCCAGGCGAAACAGCGGCGCTGTCCATAAAGCCGCGGCGAAATTCCGGATGTTTGGTAAGGGGCTGCTGTTCTGACATCAGGGTGAGTCTGGCCGGGAGAAAAAAGCGCCGGCACGGATATCAAACCCCCGCAAAAAATCCGCAGCACATAAAGCCTTGCCGCCCGCTTTCTGCAGCCGCGTGACACGAAGCACGCCGCTGGCTGTTGCGATATCAACGCCTTCAGCGCTCGCAGCCAGCACCTGACCGGGAAGCGCGTCGGACGGCACGTCTGCCTTGATCACCCGGGCTTCACGGAGCTTGATAACTTCATCGCCCATCTGGCCAAACGCGCCAGGGAATGGTTGAAAAGCAAGGATGCGCCGCTCAATCGTGAGCGCATCCAGTGCCCAGTCGATGGCCGCCTCGTTCTTTTCGACTTTGTGCGCGTATGTCATGCCGGCTTCAGGCTGCTTCACGCGCTGCAACCCACCACACGCAGCCAACTCAAGCGCTTCAACAATGAGTCTTCCGCCCAGCACAGCCAGCCTGTCGTGCAACGATTCGGTGGTGTCGTCAGGCGCAATGGCGAGTTTTTCGATCAGCAACATGTCGCCTGTGTCCAGCCCCGCATCCATCTGCATGATGGTGACACCGGTTTCCACGTCACCAGCTTCAATTGCACGATGTATTGGGGCAGCACCGCGCCAGCGTGGCAGCAATGACGCATGGATATTCAGGCAACCCAGCCTGGGCGTATCCAGCACCCACTGCGGCAGGATCAAACCATAAGCCGCCACCACCATCACATCCGCTTTGGCGGCTTCTATAGCGACCTGCGCGGCAAGTGCGTCATCGCGGTATTTACCATCAAGACGCAGGCTGCGCGGTTGGACGACCTCCACAGCTTGTTCAAGGGCAAACTGCTTGACGGGCGATGCCTGCAACCTCATGCCACGGCCGGCAGGGCGGTCGGGTTGGGTCAGGACCAGGGAAATGTCAAAGCCCGCAGCATGAAGACGCTCCAGGGCCACGCGGGCAAACTCGGGCGTGCCCGCAAAAATGACGCGCATTCAGCTATTCCGCTTTTTGCTGCTTGATCATTTTGGTCTTGATCCGGTTGCGCTTGAGTGGCGAGAGGTATTCAACAAATACCTTGCCCAGCAGGTGATCCATTTCATGCTGGATGCACATTGCAAGCAGGCCACCGGCCTCATGGGTCTTCACCTTGCCATCAAGATCCATCGCCTGCACCCTGACCGAACTGAACCGCTCCACGCCATCGTAAATGCCGGGGACAGACAGGCAACCTTCATCATTGACCTGCTTTTCAGGGCTGGCCCAGACGATCTCGGGATTGATCAGCACCATGGGCTTGTCGCGCCCTTCGCTCACATCAATCACTATCAGCTGTTCATGTACATTGATTTGGGTCGCTGCCAAGCCTATGCCCTCAGCCTCGTACATGGTCTCCAGCATGTCATCGACAAGTGCCTTGATACGTGCGTCGACTGCTACTACCGGCTTGGCGACGGTATGCAGGCGGGGATCGGGGAAGCGCAGGATGGTGAGTTGGGTCATGGTGGCTGTCAGCTGTCGCTATTTTCGCAAATTTTTTTAGGTTTTAAGGTTTCGGGGGCTTGTGAAGTCGCATTGTCGTTGCCTAATCAATGACTTGGGTACAAAATCGCCAGTAACTTATCAAGATACAACATGGCCCCGGCCCCCGGGAACCGGGCCACGCAAGCCCGGAGGGGCCTTCAAGATGCAAATTATTCCTGGTCGGATATCTGGTTGTTTGGGACGTCTGTCCATCGCTGTGGGGTTGCTTGGCGCAGCTTTTGCAGTTAATGCACAGAACTTCCCGATCACGCAGGACCAGAAGGCCACCGCCAGCCAGGTAGCCCAAACCGGCATTCCGCTGGAGGACCTGGTGCCAAACGCGCCCGACAGCTACACCGTCAAGACCGGCGACACCCTGTGGGCCATTTCCGGCATGTTCCTGAAGTCCCCGTGGCGCTGGCCTGAGCTGTGGGGCATGAACCTGCAGGACATCCGCAATCCCCATCGCATCTATCCCGGGCAACAACTCTTCCTCGACAAGTCCAGCGGGCGTGCCGTGCTTCGCACCCGTCAGGCGGTCATGGGTACCATTGGCGGTCCGCCGACTGACACCGTCAGGGTCTCCCCCCGCACCCGGTTCGAATCGCTCGGCGACGCGTCAATTCCTACGCTTGCAGCCAATACCATCGAGCCCTTCCTGGCTGAGGCCCTGATTGTCGATGAGGCCGTATTCTCCCTGGCCCCACGCATAGTGGCTACCCAGGAGGGCCGCGTACTGCTGAGCCGTGGCGACCGTGCCTACGCGCGCGGCCAGTCGGTTGGCAGCACCACCGGCAAGCCTTTGAGCGACGCCCGGGGAGAGCCTTTTCAATATCGCGTTTTCCGCAATGCCACCCCGCTGAAAGACCCGGGAACAAACACCATCCTCGGCTATGAGGCCCAGTTTGTCGGCAAGGCAGAGCTTGTGCGCGGCGAAGGCACGCAGCAGATCGCCGCGAGGGATGGCACGCTGACGACGGAGGTCGTACCTGCCACCATAGATATCGTCGTGGCAAAAGAAGAAATGCGTGTCGGCGACAGGCTGATTGCGGAACCTGCGCGAACCTCGCAGAACTACGCGCCACATGCACCTTCGTCGCCGGTTTCAGGCCAGATCGTTTCTGTCTATGGCAGCGCCGTGACCTATGCCTCGGCCAACCAGGTTGTCGTGATCAACCGGGGCAGCAAGGACGGCCTTGAAAACGGCAATGTACTGGCCATCCTCAAGGACGGCCAGGTGCTGCAGGACAAGACCGACCCCTCCCGCCAGCGGATCAAGCTGCCCAACGAACGCAATGGCCTGATGATGGTGTTCCGCACCTTTGACCGGCTCTCCTACGCGCTGGTCCTGCAGATTACCGACGGCGTGAAGGTTGGCGACCGAATCGTCAACCCGAACTGACGCGGCTGCCATTTGGATCGGCATGAACTCGGGGCCTGGCTTCGCCTGACCCTGTCGCCCGGCGTCGGAAACGAAGCGGCGCGCCGCTTGCTCGCCACCTTTGGGTCGGTAGCCTCCATTTTTGAGCAACCCACCGCAGCGCTTGCGCAAGTTGTCGGCGACAAACTCGCCCGCACGATTCTTGAAGAGCCCCCTGCACTGGCCGCACTGCTGAAAACCACGCTGGACTGGCTGGAAGCCGCAGAAGACCGCCAGCTCGTCACACTGGGCGATGCGGCCTACCCGGCCTCCTTGCTCAATATTGCAGACCCGCCACTGATGCTCTACATGATGGGCTCGATGGCCGCCTCAGGGGTGCCGCAGGCCTGCGTGGCCATCGTCGGCAGCCGCAACCCCACGCCACAAGGCGAGATCAATGCTCGCGAGTTTGCGAAGTCCTTTGGCGCTTCGGGCCTCTGCGTGGTCTCAGGGCTGGCGATGGGTGTGGACGGCGCAGCCCATGACGGCGCTTTGCTGGGCGGCGGCACCACCATTGCTGTGGTCGGCACGGGACTGGACCGCGTCTATCCAAAAAAACACCTGGAACTGGCTCACCGCATCGCCGCGCAGGGCATGATCATCAGCGAGTTTCCGCTGGGGACACCACCCCTCAGCCCAAACTTCCCCAAACGCAACCGCATCATCTCGGGCCTGTCGCAAGGCGTGCTGGTGGTCGAGGCCGCGCTCAAGTCAGGCTCATTAATCACGGCGCGGATGGCCACTGAGCAAGGTAAGGAAGTGCTTGCAATCCCCGGCTCCATCCACTCGCCGCAATCACGTGGCTGCCACTGGCTGATCAAGCAGGGCGCCAAGCTGGTGGAAAACGCTGAAGATGTACTTGAAGAATTAAAACTTCCGGCAACACGCACATCCACAACCGAGGATGAAGAGGACGAGCCCAATGACACCTTGCATGCCAGCAGGGATTTCATCAGCGCGCTTGGTTTTGATGTGGTCAGTCTTGACGCACTGCAGGCCCGGACCGGCCTTCCGACACCGGAGCTGCAGGCCAAACTGCTCGAGCTTGAACTGGATGGCCACCTGACACGCCTGCCGGGCGGCCTGTTCCAGCGGATATCACGCAGCTAGCTGTTGCCCGGCTTTCGGGCCGCTGCGAAATTCCTGCTCCAGCCCCGCCCACTGCAGGCGGGCCGTCTTCAGGTTGCGCTCTTTCACATGGCCATAGCCCTTGATAATTTCAGGGATGCGCGCAATCTCTAACGCCGTGGCATGGTTGCCTTCATCCAGCGCAGACAGCAGGCTCGCGACACTGGCCTTGTATTCCTCGATCAACGCGCGCTCGGTGCGCCGCTCTTCGGTACGGCCAAAGATGTCAAACGCCGTGCCACGAAGGCCCTTGAGTTTCGCCAACACCCTGAAACCGGTCAGCATCCACGGGCCGAACTTCTGTTTCTGAAGCTCGCCCTTGTCGTTTGTCTTCGACGTGAGTGGCGGGGCCAGGTGGTAGTTGAGCTTGAAGTCACCTTCAAACATCGCGTTCACCTTGTTCAGGAAAGTGCTATCGGTGTGGAGGCGGGCAACTTCGTATTCATCCTTGTACGCCATCAGCTTGAACAGGTACTTCGCCACGTTTTGCGCCAGCAGCTTTTTGCCCAACGGCGCTTCCGCCTGCTCAACGCGGCGCACAAATTTTTCATAGCTGGCCGCATACGCAGCGTCCTGGTAAGCGGTGAGAAACTCTACGCGACGTGCAAGCAGTTCCTCCAGCCCCTGGCGCGCAGCTGGCATGGCAATCACCTGCGCAGAGGCGTACAGGCGCTCGACAGACGGCAAATCATGCGCAGCACGGCGGCCCCAAGCAAAGGCCATTTTGTTCTGTTCGACGGCGACGGCGTTGAGTTCAATGGCACGGTTCAAGGCATCCAGCCCCAGCGGTATCCAGCCCTTTTGCCAGGCGTAACCCAGCAGCATAGGGTTGGCGTAAATGCTGTCGCCCATCAGTTTGGTCGCCGCAGTGTCGGCATCGAACGCGCCAACCCCGCCGGCACCTACAGCCTTGCTGATTTCGGCTTGGCAGGCGCTGCCGGGATTCACCCAGGCACCGTTTTGCACAAACGAAGCTGTCGGCGCGCTGTGCGCATTGAGCGCCACATGCGTGCGGCCTTCGCGCATGCGCGCCATGGTTTCCTTGTTGGCGGTGACGATGGGGTCGCAGCCAATGATCAGGTCGGCACTGGCTGTGCCCACACGTGTGGTGCAGATGCCGTCAGGCCGGTCGCTGATGAGCACGTGGCTCCATGTGCTGCCGCCCTTTTGCGCCAGGCCAGCTGCATCCTGCGTGATGATGCCCTTGCCTTCGATGTGCGCGGCCATGCCCAACAGCTGGCCGATGGTGATGACACCCGTGCCGCCGACACCCGCGACGACGATGCCCCACAGCGGGTGATCTGTGCCCAGCACAGGCAATGCCGGCTCAGGAATCTCGCCGCCTTCAAAGGGGTTGAACTTGCGGTCGGCCTTGGATTTCTTTTTCAGCTGGCCACCTTCGACAGTGACAAAGCTCGGGCAAAAGCCCTTAACACACGAAAAATCCTTGTTGCAGGTGCTCTGGTTGATCTGGCGCTTGCGTCCGAATTCTGTTTCAAGCGGCTCCACGCTCATGCAGTTGGACTGCACGCTGCAGTCGCCGCAGCCTTCGCAGACCAGCTCGTTGATGAGGACACGCGCCGCAGGGTCGACCATGGTGCCGCGCTTGCGGCGGCGGCGTTTTTCGGTCGCACAGGTCTGGTCGTAAATGATGATGGTGGTACCGGCTATGTCGCGGAACTCGCGCTGTATGGCATCAAGCTCATCGCGGTGGTGCACCGTCACGCCTTCGGCGAGTTTGACGCCGTCGTACTTCTCCGGCTCGTCTGTCACGACGACAGTCTTGACTGCGCCTTCCGCCTTGACCGAGTGCGAGATCTGGATCACCGAGTGACCCTCGGGCCGCTCACCAACCTGCTGGCCACCAGTCATCGCGACGGCATCGTTGTAGAGGATTTTGTAGGTGATGTTGACGCCAGCAGCGATGCTCTGGCGTATTGCCAGCAGGCCGCTGTGAAAGTAGGTGCCGTCACCGAGGTTGGTGAAGATGTGTTTGTCGGTAGTGAAAGCTTGCTGGCCGACCCAAGGCACCCCTTCTCCGCCCATCTGCGTAAAGCCGAGCGTGCTGCGGTCCATCCAGAGCGTCATGTAGTGGCAGCCTATACCAGCCATCGCACGCGATCCTTCCGGCACCTTGGTCGAGGTGTTGTGCGGGCAGCCTGAGCAAAACCACGGCGTGCGTTCGCTGTCGACCACCACGGCGGTGAGCGAGCGTTCTTTCGCCTCAATCACGGCCAGCCGCGCATCGATGCGCGCCAGCATGTCACTGTCGAGCTTGAGTTTTTTGACACGCGTGGCCAGCGCCTTGGCAATCAGCGCAGGCGACAGGTCTGCATTCGCACGCAGCAGCGTGTTGGCTGACGGATTGGGCATGCTCCATTCGCCGCCCTGGTGATCGCCGGAGTCGTCGAACTTGCCGACGATGTGAGGCCGCACATCGGCGCGCCAGTTGTAGAGCTCTTCCTTCAGCTGGTATTCGATGACCTGGCGTTTTTCCTCGACCACCAGGATTTCCTGCAAGCCGGTGGCGAACTCGCGAGTCAGTTGCGCTTCAAGTGGCCACACCACGCCGACCTTGTGCAGCCGTATGCCGAGCTGACGGCAGGTGGCGTCATCCAGGCCCAGGTCGAGCAGCGCCTGGCGGGTATCGTTGTAGGCCTTGCCGCTGGCGATGATGCCGAAGCGGTCGTTCGGGCCTTCGATGGCGTTGTAGTTCAGGCGGTTGGCGCGGATGTACGCGAGCGCGGCGTACCACTTGTAGTCGAAGAGGCGTTTTTCCTGGTCGAGTGGCGCATCGGGCCAGCGGATGTGAACGCCGCCATCGGGCATTTCAAAGTCGGTCGGGATCTTGATCTGCACGCGCCCGGGATCGATCATGGCGCTGGCCGATGACTCGACAATTTCCTGGATGGTTTTAACGCCCGCCCAGACGCCGGCATAGCGGCTCAGCGCAATCGCATGCAGGCCGAGGTCGAGGATTTCCTGCACCGTGGCCGGGAAGAACACCGGCAGGCCGCAGGCCTTGAAGATGTGGTCGCTCTGATGCGCAGCGGTCGAGCTTTTGGAGATGTGGTCGTCACCGGCAATCGCAATTGCGCCGCCCCACGGCGTGGTACCGGCCATATTCGCGTGTTTGAAAACGTCGGACGTGCGGTCCACGCCCGGGCCCTTGCCGTACCAGATGCCGAACACGCCATCGAATTTGTTGGTACCTGGTGGCGCAAAACCCAATTGCTGCGTGCCCCAGACGGCCGTCGCGGCCAGCTCCTCATTAACGCCGGGCTGGAAGACGATGTTCTGCGCCTTCAGGTATTTGGCGGCTTTCCACAGTGCCTGGTCGTAGTTGCCGAGCGGTGAGCCGCGGTAGCCGGAAATAAAACCCGCTGTGTTCTTGCCCTGCTGTTTGTCACGCAGTTGCTGCAGCATGGGCAACTTGACCAGCGCCTGCACGCCGCTCATGAAGGCATGGCCGTAATCAAGGCTGTATTTGTCGTCGAGCGTGACGGTCTCTAAAGCCTTGCGAATGTGTTCAGGTAGCGGCGCGTTCATGCTGCAACTCCATTTCCAGAAGGCTCGACGCCAAATCCAGCACTGCCGGCTACGCTGTCAGGGTACTTGTGCCTGCGGCGAAACCCGCGTTGCGGGTTTTCGTCGAGCGTGACGGTCTCTAAGGCCTTGCGAATGTGTTCAGGTAGCGGCGCGTTCATCGTTTGTCTCCGGGACGGCGGGAGGTGGGGTGGATGCACTGGGTTTCAGAGTCTGAAAACGTGAATCTCTAACGCAAAGTGTATGCAGAACACCGCGATAAGTCATTGCGTTCTTTGCCCTGATTTAACTATCATGAGCAAGATTCTTTCTTTTTATAGCCACTTATGGAAACTCTTGATAAGTTTGACATCGCCATCCTGCAAAACCTGCAAACCGATGCAAGGCTGACCAATGCCGAACTGGCCTCGCGTGTCGGGCTGTCAGCCGCGCCCTGCTGGCGGCGCGTGCGGGCGCTGGAAGAGTCGGGGTACATCACCGGCTACCGTGCCGAGATCAACCGCCACAAGATAGGCCTGGGCGTGCTGGCCTTTGTGCGGCTGGATGCGGAACGCACGACCGGCGACGCCACCCGGCAGCTGGAAGAGTCGATCAGGAAACTGCCCGAAATCGTTTCCTGCCACTACATCAGCGGCACCGGCACCTTTGAGTTGCAGGTGATGGCCGAGGACCTGGAAGCGTTCAGCAAATTCGCATTGCAGAAGCTGATCAACATGCCCAACGTCAAAGACATACACACCAGCTTCTCGCTGGGCGAAGTAAAGGCCAGCAGCGCGCTCCCGCTGGCACATCTGACGTCCCGCCTCAAATAAAACGCTGGAATTGCAGTATAGGCATTGCTATTAATTAAATAGCATGTCGCGCTAGTCCACATTGGTCTGGAGACCGATTTGATGCCTTAAAAACGGCTTTTTTGGCCTTTTTTCGCCGGTTCAGGCCTGCTTTGACGGTGTCGGGATATCAGAAACCTCAAAAGTTAACATATATGTTAACTTTTGAGGTTTTTTTGGCCAGAGTCAGGCAGAGCGCTACTCCCGCACGCAGCGCACCACCAGCGGCAACAGGGGGTAACGCAGTATGGCTTCGCGGCCACTGGCGCCCAGGCCGAACTCGGCTCTCATTCGCGGGTTGCGGTAGAAGGCCTGCTCACCAACACCACCGGCATCGCGGTACAGCACGTCGTAGCCGCCGCTGCCATCAACCACTACCGTGTTGTCGATGAAGCTGGCACGAAACTCCACGCCCGCCTCGCAGCGATACAGCGGTGCTTCAGCATGCCAGCCTTTGTCTGCGCAGCCGGCCATGGCAGCCAACACCAGCAGGCTGGCCACTTTTGCGATGGGCATCCTCATGCGCGCTCCTGTTGTCGGGTTCAAGACGGGTCAGCTTACCGGGGCCACAACACCCACAGGCGCAACGGCTGGCTCATGCGTGATGCGAACTCGCCAGCCTCTGCACCGGTGCCTGCAAAGTAGTCTGCCCGCACGGCGCCGACGATGGCGCTGCCAGTGTCCTGCGCGAACACCAGCCGCTGCAGGCTGCCTGCGGCGCCACGCGAGTCCAGCCAGACCGGGGTGCCGTAGGGAATGCTGCCCGGGTCCACCGCAATCGAGCGGCCCGGGGTCAGTGCCACGCCCTGCGCGCCCTTGGGGCCAAAGCCGGCGTCAAAGTCGCTCAACGCCTCTTCCCTGAAAAACACATAACGCGGGTTGCTCCAGAGCATCTGCTGCACCAGCTGCGGATTGCGGGCTGCCCACGCCTTGGTCGACTCAGTCCACGGCGGCGCCATCCTGCCCGCGCCGTGCTCGCTCAGCCACTGCGTGATGCTTCGAAACGGCTGGTCATTGGTGCCAGCAAATGCGACCCGCGTGACACGCTGCGTGCCGTCCGCCTCAACCATGCTGAGCCGGCCCGAACCCTGGATGTGCAGCGACATGGCATCAACCGGGTCTGCCAGCCAGGCAATCTCGCGGCCCTTGAGTGCGGCGCGCGCCTCGGGAAGCGTATCGATTTCCTGGCGCGAATACCAGGGCTTGCGGTTGCCAAAACCGGCAGGCGTGCGATACAGCGGCACCGGGAAAGCGGCAGACTCCTGCCGGCTGGCCTTGAGCAGCGGCTCGTAATAACTGGTCAGCAGCCCGTCTGCAGAACCCTGGGTCGATTCAACGCGGTAGGGCTGAAGCTTTGCCAGCATCCAGGCACGCTGCTCTTGCGGCGTGGCAATGCTCAATGGCCGGACTTCGCTGCACAGCGCCGTGAAATTGGCACGCGGCCTTTCGCAGCTTTTCAGCCAGGCGTTCCACGCATCTGATAGCCGGTCTTCCTCAAAGCCGGGCAACTCGGCCCAGCGCACGGGCACCCAGCGGCTCTTGTTCTGCACGATGGTGCCCGGCAGCGAACCATCATCGACAGGCCTGGGGGTGGCGACAGCGGCGGGCTGTGCAGGTGGCGGCGCGAGGCCAGGACCCATCGCGCAGGACCAGAGCAGGCAACTGGCCGCGATAATGGTCCCCGTGTGTGCAACTCTTTGAAAGCGTGTCATGTCCCTGCTGTTGCTGGAAGCCCTGGGAGCACTGGTGCTACTGGTGTTCATTGTGTGGTGGACGATGTTTTCGGGCCGCAAGAATGGTGAGTTGAAGTCGGGCGAAGAAGACAAGACATCCGGCCCTGAGAACAAATCCTAGGGCTGGATGGTACGCATCAAATTGGCCAGTTCGACCGCCGATTTGACACCCATCTTGTCAAACACCCGGGCGCGGTGAACTTCCACCGTCCGCACGCTGATATCGAGCTGGTCGGCTACCAGCTTGTTGGGCAGGCCACCCACCACCAGTTTCATCACGTCGCGCTCACGCTCGGTCAAACCATCCAGCCTGGCCTGCAGACCGCTGGATTCGCTGTGCTCGGCCAGCGCGGCGCCAGAGTGCTGAAGGGCCTGCTCTATGCGGTCAACCAGCGCGTTGTCTGAAAACGGCTTCTCGAAAAAATCGAAAGCTCCGCGCTTGACCGCCGCCACGGCCGTGGGCACATCGGCATGGCCGGTCAGGAATATCACCGGCAGTGTGGGTTGCAGCCCGTAGCCAATCAGCTTTTCAAACATCGCCAGGCCGCTCAGGCCGGCCATGCGCACATCCAGCAACACGCATGATGGCGACTTCACACTGAAACCATTGCAGATGCGTGCGTCAAAAGCTTCTGCGCTGTCGAATGACTCGCTGGGCAGGCGGCGCGAACGCAACAGCCAGGCCAGCGCATCGCGTACGCCCGCATCGTCATCAACGATGTAAACGGTGGCATTGTGAATCGGTTCCATGGTGCTCCTGAACGCGTGCCGGGGTCTGTCGGTTACGGGGCCGGGTGGCCCGGCGCCGACGGTAAGGTGAAACTGAAAATCGTACCGCGTGGCTGACCGGGCTCAAAGCCCAGAAACCCGCCATGCTGTTCGATCACGGTGCGGCACAGGCTCAGGCCCAGTCCCATGCCGTCAACCTTGGTGGTGAAAAAGGGCGTGAACAACTGCTCCGCCACCTCGGGTGCAACGCCCTCACCCTGGTCGATGACCGCGAATTCAACCCAGCGGTTTTGCTCGTTGGAGGCCGCTGGCCGCACCCTGAGCGTCAGCACGCGGGCCGTACGTTTTGGGCCGGTCAACGGATCAGACGCCATGGCCTGCATGCCATTGCGCGAAAGGTTGAGCAGCACCTGCTCGACCATGGTCCGGTCGCACAACACCGGGCCACAGGCCGGATCTACGTCGATCACCACATTCACCGAAAGTTTGCGCGCCTGCAGGCTGACCAGCGGCATCACGGCATCAAGCAGCGCACGCGGCTGCACCGCTTCGCGTGACTGGTCGCGCCGGCGCACAAAGTCATGCACGCTCTTGATAACCTTGCCGGCACGCTCGGCCTGCTCTGCAATGCGGCCCATCGCCAGTTGCAAATCGCTGCCGATGTCAGCCCCCACGCTTTTCACGTCGTGTAAAGCGCTGCCACCCGAGAAGGCGGGCCGTCCTGCGGGCGGCCCGTCGCTGTGGCCGTTCGCTTCGATTTTTTCAGAGACGAGCCAGTTGGCGTTCTCCTGGTGCTTGAGCAAATTGAGCGAGCCGGTGGCATAGCTGGAAATCGCCGCCAGCGGCTGGTTCAGCTCGTGGCTTAGCAGCGAAGCCATCTCGCCCATCATGGCCAGGCGCGCGGTTGCCTGCAGCCGCTCCTGGCTGGCGCGGGACAGCTCTTCAACGCGGCGCTGTTCGCTGACGTCGAGGATAGCGCTCATCCAGCCCGTGTGTTTGCCAACGGCGTTGATCAGCGGCGCCTCCATGATGAGTACCGGAAAACGCGTGCCATCAGGCCGCATGAAGACCGACTCATGCCCCTCACGCGGCAGGTTGTTGCCAGCCAGACGTATGGCCTGCCGATGCTGGTAGGTATCGGCCAGTTCGGGTGGCCAGTAGGGCGAGGGAAAGCTGCTGTTCAAGAGCTCCTTCGCATCGACACCGACCATCTGGCAGAAGGCCGGGTTCACATAGGTGATGCGGCCCGAAAGGTCGCGCGCCCGCAGCCCGGTCAGCACGGAGTCTTCCATCGCCTTGCGAAAAGCCAGCGCTTCGCCGAGGTCATGCTCGACCTTCAGGCGCCTTCGCATGTCGCGCACCAGCATGAAAAGCACCACCATCAACGCCAGCGACATGGCCGTGACAAGGGCCGTCAACACATTGGGGAAAAACGCAGGTGTACCCCGACGGCTTTCAAGCCGCAATACCAGCGTATTGCCGGGCACGTCCAGCAGTTGCTGGGCAATATAGACCTGGTTGCCGCGTGACGTGACGCCATGCAGCGCCAGCCGGGTGCCGTCAGGCTCCGTGAAAGCCAGGCTTTCGCTGCGCGACAGCTGCTTGTTGACCAATTCGGCCAGCACCTCCTGCAGCGAATAGGTGGCGACGATATACCCTTCGAGCTTGCCCGACACCATGATGGGCATGCACATGTCCAGCATCTCGAAACCCAGGCCAGCCGGCTGCGGCATGAAATAACTGATTGAATAAGCCGCACCGCTCAGGCGCTGTGCGGTGTTGCAGGCCAGCCTGACATCCGACTGCGTACTGCTGCGCCCCAGGCGTTCGAACACCGGGCTGCGGTAAGGCGTATCCGCATACGCCAGCACGTCCATCCCTTCGGTGCGCCACTCGATTCGCATCACTTCGCGACTGTCACGCAAAACATCCACCGCTGAAACGCGCCAGGTGGCGGTCGATGGGTCCGATGATTGCAGCGCCTGGAAACTCTGGATGTTGCGGTTGAACCCGGTCCGCACGTCGGTAACCGCTTCCGCCGCGTCACTTTCGAGCCGCTCCTGTATCCGGCTGTTCTCATAACGGCCCGACAGCCACACCAGTGTTCCCAGCAGTGCCACCACCAGCAGCACCAGCAATATCCACAAAGCCCAGCGCCGCACGCCCGCCTGCCTGCTGGCCCAGCGCAAGGCTGTCCAGCGCCTGGAAAGTGGCGACGACAAAGGCTTCACAGAACGCAGTGGCCCAGCGCCGGCAGGCGCGTGCGCTCGACTTCCAGCACCGCCCTGTCAATATCGGCCAGCACCACCCCCGCACCCTCGGCACGCTGCGCGAGGATCTGCCCCCAAGGATTGACCACCATGCTCTGGCCCCAGGTGCGGCGCCCGTTTTCATGCGTGCCGCCCTGCGCCGCTGCCAGCACATAGGCGAGGTTTTCTATCGCGCGCGCGCGCAGCAGCACCTCCCAGTGCGCCTGCCCTGTCGTGAACGTGAAGGCGCTCGGCACCAGCAACAAATCGGCCTTGAGTGCGCGGTACAACTCGGGAAAGCGCAGGTCGTAACAAATGCTCAGGCCCACGCGATAGCTGTTGCCATCAACGGATGGCAGCTCGAACGCGACAGGCTGCCGGCCAGCATCGAGCACCCGCGATTCGTCATAACTCTCGCGGCCATTGTCGAAACGGAAAAGATGTATCTTGTCGTAACGCACAACACATTCGCCGGAGGGTTTGTAGACCAGTGTGGTGTTGTAGACCCGCCCCGCATTACTGGTGGCAAGCGGCAAGGTGCCGCCGACAATCCAGATGCTGCTATCGCTGGCACATTGCGCGAGGAAATCCTGCATGGGACCGTGCCCGGGCTGCTCTGCAAACGGCAGCTTGTCGGTGTCCTTGTGCCCCAGCAGCCAGAAATATTCTGGGAGCACTGCCAGTTCGGCACCTTGCGCTGCAGCTTCTGCCAGCAGTTGCCGTGCAACAGCCAGATTGCCTTTCACGTCAGCCGAAGAAACCATCTGGATGGCGGCGACTTTCATGGCTTGCGCTCCACTTTGGTAATTTGCGGGTTGGCCCAGCTGCCGTCGATATGGAATTCCTGAGTAGTCGCCTGGATCAGCGGCCGGCGCAGGAAATACTGGGCGAGGAAGCTCCCCAGCCCTATCGCCGGGTTGATGACGGTAGCAATCAGCGACGCGGTACCGGCATTTATCTCGGGCACCACTACCACCTTGATGTCCTGCGTCTCTTTTGCGATGTCGGCGTTGCCCTCCATCAGCACAGCAGCGTTGACGCCCTTCATCTGCAGGTTGTTGGTGGCCGCAATGCCCTGCGTGATGTTGACATCGCCACGCACAAAGTCAAAGGCAAAACCTTCCGAGAACACATCCCGGAAATCCAGCGTCAGGCGGCGCGGCAGGGATTGCAGGCTCAGCACGCCGAGCAGCTTTGCAATGCCCGGGTCAGCCTTGAGAAACTGGCCTGACTCAATGTTGACGTTGAACTGCCCGCTCATGCTGGGGTAGTCAAAGCTGAGCGGCGAACCTATCCACGCCACCTGCCCTTCCATCCTGCCCTTGCCGCGGCGTATCACGTCAGCCATGCCGAAACGTTTGAGCAGTTCGCCGGAGTCGCCGATGTCCAGCCTGAAATTCATCACCGTTCGCCGTCGCTCCGCCACCGGCCGCTGGTTGCGGGATGCGGTAACTGACGCCTGGGCATTGACGGCCGCCCAGTTGCCGCTGGCGGTCAACACCGCCTCCGGCATGATCACGTTGAACTTGTTGAGCCGCCATTCGCGCACGGCGGTATCACGCGCAATCACCGATGCGCTGCGGTTGACAGCGTCTATCTCTATACGGCCCAGCTTCTTGCCGCGTAGCTCCATGTCCTCGACGACGATGTCAAGCGCGGGAATGTTGGCGGGTTGTTCTTCAAGCAGGTTTTCAACATCGCTGGCGCTGCTTTGCCCCAGGCTCAGCCGCGACAGGCGGGCGTACACCCGGCCGGCGCCCTGCACACCGGCGCCGCCGGGCTGGCGGAATTCGAGGTAACCGTTGAGCTCTGCTGCAGAGATATTGGCGCGCCAGTTCAAGCCTTCACGCGTACCGCCGACCACCACATCGTTGAGGTGCCGGCCCTCCACCACCAGTTCTTTAGCACGTATGGCCATCTGGTTGGGCAGGTAGCCCAATGCAGCGCCCGAAAACATCGCCCGGCCTCCCGCGTTGACGGTCGACGTTTCGGCGGGCGTGGCCAGTATCTTTTCCCATGCATCGATGTCGACCTTTGACAGGTTGATATTGGCCGCGACACCGTTTTCAGGCGTGGCCACAGCCTCACCGGGCTCCAGACCTACGGCCATCGCACCACGCAACACACGTGGCTCAGGGCCGCTGAGGTCGCGCACATAGGAAATCGACGCCAGCCGGCCAGCACTCAGTGTCAACTGGTCCTGCAACTTCTGGCCCGGCAGCAGCGAGTCGCGCAGCAACACGTTTTCATAGCGTAGTGGCAATTGCGCATCTGCGGTTTTTGCAAAAGGCGGGGGCAGGTTCAGCGCCAGGCCCTGCAGGTTGCTGGCAACCACCACTTCAGCCGCACCGCGGCGAAATCCCAGTGTGGCGCTGTAGCTGGTACTGCCGCTGGCGCTTTGCGCCATCCGCGAAACGATGCCGAGGTCTTTGGCCTGGCGCAGGCCTTCGACGCTCAGGTTGCCCTGGGCCCGGAAGGAGACCATGGTTTCAGCTGCAGCCTGCGAGGCGGTGGCCGGGCTTCCGGGCTGGCGCGGTACCGGTCGCGTGCCGCCCTCAAAACGCACATCGCCCCCCAGCAGCCTGGCCTGCGCTGACGGCACGTTGAAGCCGCGTTCGCTGAATGCCACAGAACCACGCAGCCGCGACAACGCAGGCGCTGCGGGTGTGAACTGGACATCATTGCCTGGCAACGATACCGTGCCGAGGATTTTTGTTTTCTCGACCGTGCCCAGAGGAACCGCCAGGCGTATCGAGTAGTCTGCCTCGCCGGCAGCTACGGTTTTTGCCAGGACCTGATCCGTCATCACGCCCACCGGCGACAGGTTCACGAACCCTATCGCATCAGCCAACGGGCCTTTGAGCCTGGCGTTGAGGTCAAGCTCGGCGCCGTGCATCAGGTCGGCAATACGGGCATCGGCTTTGGTGATCTGCAAGCCAGCCAACGCTTCGACTTTCGCCGTAACCCCGTTGACCTCCAGCGCCAGCCGGTTAAAAACCAGCTCGCCCTGTACATCAGCCAGCGCTGGCCAGGGGAGCTGGTCCTTGCCCTGCACAGATTTGGGCACATAGGCAAAGCTGCCGTTTTTGACCCTGGCTGTTACCTTGAATTCACCATGCGACGGGTTGGAAAAAGGGATTTCATCAACCGGACCCTTGACCCTGAACCTGACGTCACTGACATCGCCCTGTACCACTGCGTCACGCACGTAGTGACGGACACGCTCAGGCAATACCAAAGGCAGGTAGCGATGCACCCGTGCGCCATTACCGCGGCTAAGGCTGCCCTGCAGGTCTATCACGCCCATTGAATGGGCGGGGGTGTCACCGGAGCGCCAGCCGACTTGCGCCACACCTTCGGCATCGGCACCCGAGAATTTGACGTTGCGCAGTTGGGTCTCTATTTTTTCGCCGTCAGTTTTCCACTGCGCATCCATTGACAACTGGTCAAGAGCGATTCGTGGATCTTCAAAAATACCGGGCAAATCTATCGCGCCTTTGGTAATGCTGAGACCAGCCTTGCCACCATCATGGGTCAGGTCGAAATCAATGCTCGCCCCGCTTATTCCGGGCCGCCCTGCGTTCGGGCCGGGCGTCGTGCCGCCATAAGGCAGGGACGCCAGTTCGAGACCGCTCACGCGACCTTTGGCCGCATAGGTCAAAGGGCCGGAAAGTGGCACCTGCCAGCGGGCCTCAACCGTCTGCACCAGCCCCTTGGGCGCATAGGAGGCAATCAATGCATGGGTGGCGGTGCCCAACGGGAGGCGACGGGCGATTTGCGCCAGCGCCGCCAGATCCAGCTGGTCGGCCTTCAACTCACCGCGCTGGTCACTCTGGCCTTCGGTTCCGGTATAAACCAGCGTCAGGTTGCCGCCCGGCCAGATCAGATCATCCCCGGTGCGAAAACGCAGGCCTTCCGTGCTCAATTCGAAGCCATCGGCCAATTGCCTGCCGCCAAAACGCCCGGTGACGGCCTGCAGCGCCAGCGGCTCCAGCAAACGCCCCATCCTGGCGTCGACGCCAGCCAGCGCGACATCGAAGGTTCCGCCCTGCACCTGGCCGTTATCGACATCTGCCCAGGCGCGCAGGCTGCCGTTTCCGGTCCGCAACTCGACGCCGAAAGCCTTTTCAAGGTTGATGTACTGCTTGACCAGGGAAACATCTATCCGGCTGAATTCGCCATACAGCTGACCAGACCATTCGTTCCAGTCGCCAGGATTAGCCGACAGCAAGGGCTGCCTGAAGATACCCCTCGTACTGAAACGCTCTCCCCAGGCGGACGGAGGCGTGGCGTCCAGCCGCATCGAATGGCTCCGTCTGCCATTTTTTAATATCGCATCAACCCCGGCCAGCTCGAGGGGCGGCACGTCGCGCAACTCGTCCGTCCAGCGCACCGTGCCGCCCTTGATGGACAGCTCCTTCTGCGAAAATATCCAGTCGACGGCCTCGTGACTGTCGGCACGGTTTTGCGATACATCCAGACCGCCGACATAAATCCGACCGTCTGCGGTCCGCCTGACATCCAGTTGCGGCTGGTCCAGGTGAAGCTGCTCGAATCCCTTGCCCCACAGCGACGTGGGTGACAGCGCGGCGAGTACGCGTGGCAGGCGCAAGGCATCCCGACCTTGCGGGTCCAGCAACACCACATCGCGCAGCTCAAAAGACGGGATCAACCCTTCCGAGCGGGCGGTTATCTGTCCGATACGCACAGGCACCCCCAAGGCTTTGGAGGCTTCCTGCTCAAGCCTTGGACGGAACTCACCGATTCGCGGCACAATCCAGCCGTGAAGCACACCCCAGCTTGCAGTGAAAAGCAACCAGATTGCCAGGATGAACCACACCAGACCACGGGCCGATGAAGCCAGCCAGCGCATGCGGCGCAATGCAGCAGGCGGCGCGGCTATTGGCAAGGGTCTTGGCGTCTCAGTCATTGGCATGGGAATTATGACCTTCGGCACCGCCAGGCCCCACGAACTACCGTGAAGTTTTGTGAAGTAGTGTGATGTCAGCCAGCACCAGCACCATCGCGGCACAAGACCAGCGCCCGGCCGGACAATCAGACGCGGCCGCTTATTCGCGCTTTGTGCAGCGAATCCGGCGCCGCTATGCCACCCAGTTGCACCTGTTGCCGCCCGGCGCTCCGGTTCGCGGGCAGATGGAGCAGGCGCTTCAGCAACTGCTGGCCGATGGCCTTGAAACAGGTGCCGCCTTGCGCGTGCTGCGGCAACTGGTGATGGAGCGGCTGGTGACGCTGGACTGCGATGGCGGCATCACCGACCAGGCCGCGCTGGCCCTGGTCACCCGGGCCATGACCGAACTCGCTGAGCTGGCGCTGGACGCCGCAGTGATTGAATCGCGCAAAACGCTGGATGCACTTCATGGTGCCCCGCAGCGGCCACCAGAAGAGGGCGGCAACGAACAAAGTCGCGCGCAGCTGTGGGTGGTGGGCATGGGCAAGCTCGGCGCACGCGAACTCAACGTCTCCAGCGACATCGACCTGATTTATGTCTACGACCATGACGGCGAAACCACAGGCCGGGCTGATGGACGCGGCCGCATCTCCAACCACGAGTATTTCGCGCTGCAGGTCAAGGCCCTGTACAACCTGATTGGCGAAACCACCGAGCACGGGTTTGTTTTCCGTGTGGACCTGGCGCTGCGACCGAATGGCAATTCCGGACCTGCTGCCATTTCGTTTAACGGGCTGGAAGAGTATTTCCAGGCTCAGGGGCGGGAATGGGAGCGCTTTGCCTGGTTGAAAAGCCGGGTGGTAGCGCCGCTGGAATGCATACGCAGCGGGTCCGCGCAGGCGCTCAGGGGGCTGATCCTGCCTTTCGTCTTCAGGCGTTATCTGGACTACAACGTTTTCGATTCGCTGCGGATATTGCACAGGCAGATTCGCGAGCATGCCGCCAAGCGATGTGCCGGCCACCCGGAGCGCGCCAACGACGTGAAGATTTCGCGGGGGGGCATTCGCGAGATCGAATTCACTGTGCAGTTGCTGCAGGTTGTACGCGGCGGCCAGTTCCCCGAACTTCGTACCAGGCCCACCGTGGATGCGCTGCACCGGCTGGCCCAGGCAGGCCTGATGCCGCAGGAAACGGCGCTGGCGCTCGAGAAAGCCTATGTGTTCCTGCGTCAGGTCGAACACCGTATCCAGTATCTGGACGACCAGCAGACACATGTGCTGCCCACGCGTGACGACGATTTGGCCTGGATAGCCGGGACCATGGGATACAGCAGTTGCTGCCCGTTTCTGGGTGAACTGGATACCCATCGCGAATTGGTCGCCGGGGAGTTCGACAAGCTGCTGGGCGGCAAGCAGGAATGTAAAGGATGCGTCAAGGGAGCCAAGCCCAATACGCCACAACTCGACGAATTGCTGGACAACCTCTCCGCTCAGTGGCCGGCGCAATTCAGCGCTCGGCTGCAGCAATGGCGCCAGCACCCCAAGGTACTGGCCTTGCGGGACGATTCGCGCGCACGGCTGGCGCAGCTGGTCATGCGTACGGCTCAATGGCTGGTCGAAGGGACGGTCACCGAAGAAGCCGCGCTGCGCATCATGGACTGGATGGAACCATTGCTACGCCGTGAAAGCTATCTGGCACTGCTTCTTGAACGTCCCGCAGTCCACGTGCGCCTGCTGCGCCTTCTCGGCGCGGCGAAATGGCCCGCCCGCTATCTGCTGCGGCATCCGGGTGTGATTGACGAACTGGCCAGCGATGAGTTGCTGCACGAGCGTTTCAATGCGGCCGCTTTTGCTGCCGAACTGGAATTGCGCCGCGCATCTCTGATGCGTACTGGCGAGGACGACGAGGAAACCTGCCTTAACCTGTTGCGCAGGGCGCACCACGCTGAAGTTTTCCGCACGCTTGCAAGGGACGTTGAAGGCGCCATCACGGTTGAACAGGCGGCAGACGACCTGAGCGCGCTGGCCGAGGTTATTCTGGCGACCACCACGCAGTGGTGTTGGCAGCGCCTGAAAAACAGACACCGCGAGACCCCGCAATTCGCCATCATTGCTTATGGCAAGCTGGGCGGAAAGGAGCTCGGCTACGGCAGCGACCTGGATATTGTTTTTGTTTATGAAGACGCGGACGAGCAGGCGCCCGAAGTCTATGCAGCCTTTGTGCGCAAGCTGATCAACTGGTTGACCATCAAGACTGCTGAAGGCGATCTCTTCGAGATAGACACTGCGCTTCGCCCGAATGGAAATTCCGGCCTGCTGGTCACAAGCTTTGATGCCTACACACGTTATCAGCAGCAGCGCGGCAGCAATACGGCCTGGACCTGGGAACACCAAGCGATGACGCGTGCCCGGTTTGTATTGGGCTCGGATGCGTTGCGGGAACGTTTTGAGCAGGTACGGGAGGGCGTCATAACTGCCCGGCGCGACGCAGCGCTGCTGCGAAGCGAGATCGTCACCATGCGAGACAAGGTACGCGGCGCCCACCCTGTAAAAGGCCACATGTTCGACGTCAAACACAGTGTTGGCGGCATGGTGGATGCAGAATTTGCGGTCCAGTTCCTGGTGTTGTCGCAGTCGGCTGACCATCCGGAACTGGTGCCAAATGTGGGGAATATCGCCCTGCTGCAACGCGCAGAAACCGCCGGCCTGCTACCAGCCGATACAGGCCAGCGCGCCGCTGACGCCTACCGGGAATTGCGTCGCGTACAGCATCGCGCACGCCTCAATGAAGAGCCCACGCAAGTCACGCCTGACAGCGTTCACAACGAGCAGCCAGCCATCCAGCAACTGTGGCAGGCCGTTTTTAAAGACTGATAAACGACATGGTTAAGCTGGCCGATTAACGGCCATCTGATTTAATCGGTCGCATCGTGGTCAGAAATGGTCATCGAAGCCCACGCCCATGGTTTCCAGTATCAGGAGCAGGCAGCTCACAGTGGCTGGTGGAAACGCGTCGAAAATCCCTCATTGGAGCCAGCAGGAAAATCAGCGCATGAGAAGTTTTGAAAATGTTCGCCCGTCATGCAACGCCGTTTTCCCGATGGCGACACTCACTGCAATAGCGTTTTTCCTGGCCGGATGCACTGCTACCGTCCCGCCTTCAACCGTTCCCATTGCAGCGCCAGCCCAATGGTATGCCTCACTGCCTGAAGGTACTGCGGTAATGAACAGCGCCACCAGCAGCCTGCCCCACAACGGCAGCCTGACCAGCCTCGCACAGTGGTGGCAACAGCAAAATGATCCGTTACTGGTCGAGCTTATCAATGCCGCGCAGGGGGTCAGCCCTTCGGTAATCACCGCGCGCGCCCATATCGAACAAGCCATGGCAACCCGGGTTGCCTCTGAAGCCACGCTCCTTCCCACGCTGGATGCGACAGCCAGTCTGAGTCGAAGCCAGTCAGCACCTTTCAACCGCACCACCCTGCCGCCGAGCAATGTTGCCCAGGTCGGCCTGCAAACCAGCTGGGAAATGGACCTGTTTGGCGCAAATCGCGCAAGCCTGGCAGCTGACAAGGAACGGTTGCAGGGTGCAGAAGCACTGTGGCACGACGCACGGGTTTCCGTTGCTGCAGAAGTCGCCAACCAGTACTACAGCCGGCGGGCCTGTGAAAAGCTGCTGGCGGTCGCCGGTTCGGATATGCAGTCACGGTCAGAAACCGCACGGCTGACCGCCATGGTCGCCAAAGCCGGCTTCGAAGCGCCCGCGACAGCCGCGTTGGCTCGCGCCAGCGCAGCAGAAAGCAACAGCAGGCTGACCCAGCAGCGGACACTGTGCGATATCGACGTCAAGGCGCTGGTGGCTTTGACCGCCATCCCGGAACCCGAGTTGCGGGCAAAGCTGTTGCAATCGCCCGCCGATGTGACGCAACAACCAATTCCGGAAATATCCAACGTTCCCGCCGAAGTGCTTGAGCAGAGGCCAGATGTTTTTAATGCGGCACGCGAACTGACAGCCGCCAGCTTTGAAGTTGGCAGCGCCCGGGCCCAGCGATATCCGCGGCTCAGCCTCGCTGGCTCAATTGCAACCAACAGGGCAAAGACGCGCAATTTTTCGCAGAGTTACGACACTTGGTCCTTCGGCCCCCTTGCCTTGACAGTTCCACTATTTGACGGCGGTGCAAGCGAAGCCAACCTGGAAGCAGCCAAGGCAAGGTACGGTGAGGCTGCCGGAAAATACCGGGGCACCGTCCGGCAGGCCGTTCGCGAAGTTGAGGAAGCGCTTGTAAATCTGCAAGGTACATCAGACCGCAGTGCAGATACCGTTGTTGCCGCTGAAGGCTACCGCGCCTCTTTTGCGGGAACCGAGGCCCGCTACAAAGCAGGCCTGGCGAGCCTTGTAGAACTGGAAGAGTCCAGGCGCACACTTTTGTCCGCCCAAAGCGCAGTTGTGAACCTGGACAGGGAACGCCGGTCGGCATGGATTGCGCTTTACCGTGCGTTGGGCGGCGGCTGGACGACCTCCGCGCCCGATGCCGCACCCATGGTTTTCGAAATTCCGCCATCTGCACTGCCGTCCTGGCCACTGATTGACGGACAACAAAATCAAAAACACCGGCAACCAGAAACCCGCTAACCCATATCCATGAAAAACATCGACTTCAAATTCAGGCGCAAACCAGTCTTGATCGCCGTGGCCGCGATTGCCATATTGGCCGGGCTGTTGATCGTGGTGTTTTCCACAGGATCAGGCGCCGCAGACAGTAAAAAGAAAAGTGCACCGCGACCAGCCCTGACGGTGACAACTGTGCGTCCCAGCCAAGCCAGCCTGCCCATCAAGCTGTCTGCCAACGGCAGCATCACCGCATGGCAGGAAGCCATCATAGGCAGCGAAGTCAATGGCTTGCGGCTCACAGAGGTGCGCGCCAATGTTGGTGACCGCGTGCGTGCCGGCCAGGTGCTGGCAGTGTTTGGGCTGGAGTCGGTACAGGCAGAGGTTGCTCAAAGCCGTGCAAGTCTGGCGGAAGCTGAGGCCAGCGCAGTGGACGCGACAGGCAACGCCGAGAAAGCACGGACACTGCAGGCTAGCGGCGCCTTGAGCGAACAGCAGATCAATCAATACATGACCGCAGAGAAAACGGCCAAAGCCCGTCTCGACGCAGCCCGCGCCGCGTTGACTGTGCAGCAGGTCAAGCTCAAGCAGACGCAACTGCTGGCGCCCGACAACGGCGTTATCTCTGCGCGCGCAGCAACCGTAGGCGCGGTAGTTGGTGCCGGTACAGAGCTATTCCGGATGATCCGGGGCGGGCGCCTTGAATGGCGTGCCGAGGTCACATCCAGCGAGCTGGGGCGGCTGCCGATTGGCACAGCCGCTACAGTGGTGGCCGCCAATGGGGTGGAATTGAAAGGCAAGGTACGCATGATTGCGCCAACAGTTGACCCACAAACCCGTTCGGCGCTGGTCTATGTTGATTTGCCGTCCAACACCGGAAAGCTAACCAGCGCCCCTGGCAAGGCCGGTGAAGCTGCAAATATCACGCCCATAACCGCTCCTGTCACGGCAGGAATGTTTGCCAAAGGCGAGTTCGAGTTGGGGACATCGAATGCGATAACAGTTCCCCAGCAATCGGTGGTTATCCGCGATGGTTTCAGTTATGTGTTTGTTCTCGGTGCAGACAGTCATGTGAGTCAGGTCAAAGTGCAAACCGGCCGTCGCCTTGGCGATACCGTCGAGGTAAACAGCGGCCTCAAGCCTGAGAGCGAACTTGTCGTCAGCGGAGCAGGTTTTCTCAATGACGGCGACCTGGTCAGCAAGGTGTCCGCCGAGAGCCAGAAAAGCCCCGCCACCAAATAAGAAGCAGCCATGAACTTTTCATCGCTCTCCATCAAGAATCCGATACCAGCCATCATGCTTTTTGTGCTGATGAGCCTGGCCGGATTGCTGGCCTACAAAAGCAGCGCCGTGCAGGACTTCCCGGATATTGAGTTGCCCATCGTCACCGTCAGCGCCACGCTGGAAGGTGCAGCACCGGCGCAACTGGAAACAGAAGTCGCGCGAAAGCTGGAAGACTCCGTTGCGACCTTGCAGGGAATCAAGAACATCTACACCACGGTGCTGGATGGCAATGTGACCATTACCGTGGAGTTCGTTCTTGAAAAGTCGCTGTCGGACGCGGTCAACGATGTTCGCGATGCAGTTGCGCGCGTGCGCGCTGACCTGCCGAGCCAATTGCGCGATCCCTCCGTTACCAAAGCATCCACCTCCGGTCGTGTAGTACTCACTTTTGTGGCTGCACCGGCACCTGCGCAAGGTCGGGGGGAAAGTGCCATCGACGATCAGGACCTCAGCTGGTTTGTGGATAACGCGGTGACCAAGCGCCTGCTGACTGTTCCCGGCGTCGCTGCAGTAAAGCGCATGGGCGGGGTAACGCGGGAAATCCGCGTTGAACTGGATGCCGCAAAGATGGCGGCACTCAATGTCAGCGCAATTGATGTATCGCACCAGTTGCGCCTGGTTCAACAGGAAGCGCCCGGAGGCCGCGGCGACGTCAGCGGCGCCGAGCAGTCCGTCCGCACCATCGCCACAGTGAAGACTGCGGCCGACCTGGCAAAAGTGGATTTGCCACTGGCTGACGGTCGTCACATTCGTTTGGATCAGGTCGCCACAGTTATCGACACCGTCGCCGAGCCGAGGTCACTGGCCACACAGGATGGTCAGAAGGTGGTGGGGTTCGAGATATTCCGTACCAAGGGTGCCAGCGAAATCGATGTCGCCAGGGGGGCACGCGCAGCGGTATCGGAACTGCAGGCGGCCAATCCCAACATCCTGCTCAAGCAGGTCATAGACAACGCACAGCCAGTGGAAGAGAACTTCGAAGGCTCGATGGAGTTGCTTTATGAGGGTGCACTTCTTGCTGTCCTTGTGGTCTGGTGGTTTTTGCGCGACTGGCGTGCAACTCTGATTGCTGCTGCTGCCCTGCCCCTGTCTGTCATACCGACATTTCTTGGCCTGAAATATTTCGGGTACACACTCAATACCGTCACCCTGCTGTCGCTCGCGCTGGTGGTCGGCGTATTGGTTGATGACGCGATTGTGGAGATCGAGAATATTTCACGCCACCTCCGGATGGGTAAAACACCCATGCAGGCTGCGATGGAAGCCGCGGACGAGATCGGCATGGCCGTGATTGCCACCACGTTTGCACTGGTTGCAGTTTTCCTGCCCACCGCTTTTATGGGAGGCATTCCCGGCCTGTTCTTCAAACAGTTCGGGTGGACAGCGGTGCTTGCCATCCTGGCCTCACTGGTGGTCGCACGGCTGCTAACGCCCATGATGGCGGCTTACATCCTGAAGCCCGAGTCTCATCAAAAATCCGATGGCTGGTTTAAGCGCTGTTATAAAAACTCTGTTCGATGGTGTTTGGACAGAGGTCTGTTAAACAACTCAGTCGCCAGCCAATTACTCAAGCTTGTTACATCGCAACCTGAAGGCGACGGCTGGATCATGCAGCGTTACATACGCACCATGAAATGGTGCCTGCAACACCGCATGGCCACCATGGTGGCAGCCACGGTCTTCTTTTTTGCATCTGTGGCGCTGGTGGGTTTGCTGCCTACGGGTTTTGTTCCTGCGGCCGACCGCGCGCAAACGCAGATCAATATGGAGCTGGCTCCTGGAAGCACGCTGGCAGAAACCAGTCGTGTCGCAGAACAGGCACGCCTGGCCGTGATGCAGGTCAAGGGCATTACGGGCGTGTTCAGCTCCATTGGCGGGGGGTCCAGCGGTGACGAATTTGCACCCGGGGCTGCGGCTGAGGCTCGTCGCGCAGTCCTGACGCTGACTACGATACACCGCAACGATCGGTCCGAATCGTTGCCAGATATCGAAAATCAGATCCGCCAGAAACTCGATGGTATCGCCGGCGCGCGGTTTACCGTTGGCCCGCCGGATACCGGTGTAAAAATGCAACTGGTATTGCGCAGTGCCGATCCGGTGGCCCTGGCTGAGTCCGCGCAGAAAGTTGAGCGCGAACTGCGCACACTACAGGGCATAGGGAACGTCAGTTCCAGCGCGGCGCTGGTGCGGCCTGAGATTATTGTGCGGCCCGACTTTGCACGCGCCGCAGATCTCGGCGTGACGGCCTCCAGCATCGGTGAAACAGTTCGCGTCGCAACTGCTGGCGACTACGACACCAGCCTGACAAAACTCAATCTGTCCGAACGCCAGGTGCCCATTCGTGTCAAGCTTCCAGACAAGGTTCGTGCCGACCTGGCAGCGATTGAGCGACTGACAGTTCCCGGCAAGAACGGGCCGGTCATGCTGGGCAATGTTGCCAGTGTCACCATGGATTCAGGGCCCGCCCAAATAGACCGGCTCAACCGCAGCCGAAACGTGACACTGAGTGTGGAGCTTGGCGGCAGGACCTTGGGCGAAGTCAATTCCGAAGCACGCGCCTTGCCATCCATGCAGAATCTGCCACCTGCAGTCCGGATCGCAGAGCTGGGTGATGCGCAGGAAATGCAGGCCCTGTTTGCCAGTTTCGGCGTTGCAATGCTGATCGGAGTGCTTTGCATCTATGGCGTACTGGTATTGCTGTTCAAGGACTTAATGCAGCCCGTGACCATTCTTGCAGCGCTGCCACTATCCATAGGTGGCGCATTTGTCGCCTTGCTGCTGACCGGCAAGGCACTGTCCATGCCATCAATGATCGGTCTCATCATGCTGATGGGTATCGTCACCAAAAACTCCATCTTGCTGGTGGACTATGCCATTCTTGCCCGGCAGGAAGGCATGAGCCGGTTCGACGCGCTGGTCGATGCCTGCCACAAACGCTCGCGACCCATCATCATGACGACCATAGCCATGGGCGCCGGCATGCTACCGCTAGCGCTAGGATGGGGCGCTGACCCCAGCTTTCGCTCGCCGATGGCGATTGCGGTGATCGGCGGACTGATTACCTCCACACTTCTGAGCCTGCTGGTGGTGCCGGCGGTGTTCACATACATTGATGACCTGGAACACTGGATTGGTCACAAGTTGAGGCGAAAACAGGCGCATGGCGAAGGTTCGGCGACTGCTGGTGACGCTACCCTGAAAACCTGATCGCAAGATACCGCCGCCTTATAATCAGGCCCCTATATTTCCGGGTAATGTCGATGCAAAAACGCGTACTGCTTTCAGGCGCAACAGGCCTGATTGGCGGCGAGTTGATGCTTATTCTGGCGGCCAGGGGCGTCAAAAGCACGGCGGTGGTGCGTGCCCGTGATACGTCAGTGGCCAATGAGCGCCTGCTGGAGCGCCTGCAAAAAAGTTTGCTCTGGAAGCCCGAGTTTGCCGGCATGGTGAATGCCGAGGCAGGAGACATTGAAGCCCCCGGCTTTGGGCTTAGCCAGGCCGTACTGGATTCTGCTGACGTTATCCTGCATTCCGCAGCGAGCACCTCGTTTAAACCAGACGCAGGCGTCTATCCGACCAATCTCAGGGCAGCCGAAAATTTTGGCGGCATACTAAAAAAACTCAACCCTTCACAGCGCGGTTTTTTTGTAGGCACGGCTGCCGTCACAACTGAACCACGCGGGGTAATCACTGAAGACATGCCTTTTGCCGGCCATGCCAATGATTACATCCGCTCCAAGCGCGATGCCGAAACGCTTCTTCACGCCACCGGCGCGCCATTTGTGACGCTGCGGCCCGGTATTGTCTTGTCACGCGGCATCGACGATGCCAAACTTTCCCGAAACATGTTGTGGTCCATCCCGGTAATGGCGGAACTCGGCGAGGTTCCGCTGGACCCGCTGTCGCGACTGGACTTTGCACCGGTCGACTTCATTGCAGGTGCCTTTGCAGAGATGCTCCTGAAAGACAAGCTCGCTTACGACTGCTACCACGTGTCAACGGGTGAGGCATCAATGACGTTTCAGTCTCTGGCTGATGAGTTGATACTGACCATGCCGGGAATCAAAAAACTGGTAATGCGGGGCCGGGATTTTGTGCCCGCCCCGAAATTCGCCCGACAGCGCTGGATGTTTGCGTCATTGCAACCGTATCTGCCATTCCTGACGGCAGACGCTGTTTTCAGCAATGCGCGTTTACATGAGGAAATCGGAACATTGGCGGACGCACCGGCTCCAATCACTTACCTCGGCGAATTGCTGGGCACATTTAGTCTGTCTGATGCTGTCAAACAGATGTATACGCCCTGAAGCATTTGAGCGACATGCTTCGGTCGGTATGGGCTTACAACGGTGCGGCTGGACGCGGCCTTTTCAATGTAAAGAAATGTTAAGCTATAGGGCTTTTTCTTGATGCTACGGTGCTTGGCACCTTTGGGTTTGTTTGATGAATTCTGATCTGATTAATCTTTTTGCGGAGACTTTTGGCATAGCTGAAGACAAGCTGCTGCCAGAGGCGACTCTCGAAAGCCTGGGACTTGATTCCCTGGCAGTGATTGAATTCCTGTTCCAGATCGAAGACAAATTTGGCATCCAGCTACCTGACCAGGCCAATCCGCCGCGTACGCTTGATGAAATGGTGCAGATGATCGAACCTCTGATGCCCAAGGGATCCGGTTCCACCGGCACGCCTGCCGCCTGAAACCCGACTTGCTGCGCGCCTTATGAAAGACATGCGCCGCGTTGCCATCACCGGGATGGGCATTGTTTCCGCGACAGGGACCGGCAAAGCAGCCTTTTTCGACGCGCTGCTCAATGCAAGATCCGGCATTGACGCAATGGATGTTGCATTTCCTACAGGCCTAGAACGTGTATTGGCCGGGCACATAGACTTCAATCCCGACACTCATTTCCTGAAAGCAAAACTGCTGACCATGGACAGGATCAGCCAGTTTGCGCTTGTTGCTGCGCGTGAAGCAATGCAGCAGGCGGGTCTTGCGGCATCATCCTTGGATACCTTCAGCCCTGAACGGTTCGGCGTTTCCATGGGTACTGGTAGCGGAGGCGCAGGATCACTGGACGCGGCTTACACCTCTTTGCTTGAACAAAAGGTTGCGCGGTTGAGGCCCATGACGGTTGTGCTGGCGATGAACAACGCCACCTCTGCGCACCTTGCAATGGAATTCGGACTGAAAGGCCCCAACAACACCATATCCAACGCCTGTGCATCGTCAGCGACAGCCATAGGCGACGCCTTCCGGCAGATACGCCACGGGTATGCCGATGCCATGCTGGTTGGCGGGGCAGAGGCCCTGCTCAATCGCGGCATCATCAAGGCCTGGCAGGCCATGCACACGCTGGCCAAACCACATCCGAAGGGTGCCCCTTCTTCATGCCGGCCTTTCTCGGCTGACCGTTCCGGGCTGGTACTGTCCGAAGGCGCTGCAATGCTGGTACTCGAAGACTGGGAGACCGCCGTCAAACGCGGTGCGAACATACTTGCCGAATTGGCCGGCTACGCATCCACGACCGATGCGCATCACCTGACACAGCCCGAAGCGCAAGGCCAGGCGGCCGCAATGATGCTGGCTCTCCGTGATTCGGCACTGGAAGCCACCGACATCAATTACCTCAATGCCCACGGCACAGCGACTGATATCGGAGACGTTGTTGAAACAAATGCCGTGAAGCTGGCGTTCGGTGAAGCTGCAGCCCGCCTGCCCGTCAGTTCAACAAAAGCGCTACACGGGCATTCCATGGGCGCTGCAGGTGCGATGGAATTCCTGGCCAGCGTGATGGCACTGCGCTCGGGGGATTTGCCGCCTACGGCATTCCTGGAAACACCAGACCCACGCTGCGACCTTGACTACATCCCGCTGCAGGCACGCACTGTCAAAAATCCGCGTGCCGTGATGTCCAACTCTTTTGCCTTTGGTGGGTCCAACTCGGTACTGATTGCCAAGTCAGTCTGAGCGGGCCGGCATCATGCTTTACGCCTGATTGGTGTCCCGTATTTTTTTAACCAGCGCGGTCGTCGAGTAGCCATCAACAAACGGAATGGCCAATGCCCGGCCACCGTAGGATTCGACAATGCGGGTTTCAGCCAGCCTGGACATGTCGTAATCACCACCCTTGACGAGTACATCAGGGCGGAGTTCAGCAATCAACTCGCCTGGTGTGTCGTCATCAAACCAGGTAACCAGGCTAACCGACTCCAGCGCCGCCATCAATACCGCACGGTCCTGTTCATTGTTCAGCGGCCTGTCGGGGCCTTTTCCCAGACGGCGGGCAGAGGCATCTGTATTGAGGGCAACTACCAGGCTGCCACCAAGCGCCCGTGCTTGCGCCAGATAACTGACATGCCCCCTGTGCAGCACATCAAAAACACCATTGGTAAATACAACTGGACGCGGCAGTTCAGCAACAAGCGCCGCCGCGTCTTCGCGGGCAACAATCCTGGAAAGAAATCCTGGACCGCTCACACAGGCTGCGGTTTGACGTCGCTGGCGATAGCAGCGGTGATATCGCGGCTGATTTCCTTGCGGTAACGGTTCAACTCCTGCACCGTCTTGAAACTCTGGTTCATCAGCAGGCTCATGTTGTGCAGGATGCGCTCCACCACCTTGCCTTCCCAGACGGCATCGAACTTGATCTGGGTATCCAGCCAGTGCTCCAGCCACTCCGGGTTGGGCAGGCGGGACTGGATGGTGTCACGCGGGAACAGTGCCTTGTTGACATGCAGGTTGGTCGGGTGCAAAGCCTGCGCCGTACGCCTCGCACTGGCCATCAGGACGCCCACTTTCGAAAAAGCGGCACGCGCATCGTTACCGAAATTGTTGATCGCACGCTTCATGTAGCGCAGATAGGCACCGCCGTGGCGGGCTTCATCCTGGCTCAATTGCGTGTATATCTGCTTGATGACCGGCTCTGTATGCCATTCGCTGGCACGGCGATACCAGTGGTTCAGCCGAATCTCACCGCAGAAATGCAGCATCAGCGTTTCAAGCGCAGGTGCGGGTTCGAACTCGAATCGGACTTCGTGGAGTTCCTTTTCCGTAGGCGCGAAGTCTGGCCTGAAGCGCTTGAGGTACTCCATCAGCACCAGCGAGTGTTTCTGCTCTTCAAAAAACCAGATCGACATGAAAGCGGAAAAGTCGCTGTCGTCCTTGTTGTCACGCAAGAACATTTCGGTAGCGGGCAAGGCTGACCACTCGGTGATGGCGTTCATCTTGATGGTCTGCGCCTGCTCGTCCGTCAATCTGTCACCGTCAAACTTGTCCCATGGAATATCCTTGTCCATGTCCCACCGGACAGATTCAAGCTGTTTAAACAATTCGGGATAAAGCATTCGAACTCCTTGGCGTCCGTGACGCGTCATGGTGATACGGGAATACGCAGCATGATTTGCCTCGGATGGCGATCCTTTCGCATCTGGGTACTGCCACGATTTTAGGCGGTTAATATGACAATTCGTCATTTAGGCGGTTTCTGCAGGGCCATTCAGGCTTTTTCCTGACACCGCCTTTATGCTGTTTATGTGAATCTGGCAGGCTTGCAAATACGTATATCTTCAAAGGTATCGCCATGACCGAGAGGGACCCCATGCAAGACAGCCACATTCATACTCGCCGCCTGTTTATTCGCATGGCAGTCACCATCGCTCCGGCTGCTTTTTGCCTGTTGGCCAGTTTTGCCAACGCACAAACCCCCGCACCAGCAAAAGCAGCCCCCACGCCACCGCCAGTGCCTGCCTGCCCGGCGCTGTTGCAACAGAGCTTTTTACGGCTGCAGGATGAGAAGCCGCAATCGCTTTGCCAATACAGCGGAAAGGTGCTGGTAGTCGTCAACACCGCCAGCTTCTGCGGTTTCACTTCCCAGTACGAGGGACTGGAAGCGCTCTACGCGAAATACAGGGACAGGGGCTTGGTGGTGCTGGGATTTCCGTCCAATGATTTCTCACAGGAAACCGGCAGCAACAAGGAAATTGCGGACTTCTGCGAAAACACCTTTGGCGTGAAATTCCCGATGTTTGCCAAAACCAGTGTCACCGGTAAGGATGCCAACCCGCTATTCAAGCAGCTTGCCGCGAAAACGGGCACTTCACCGAAGTGGAACTTTTACAAGTACGTCATAGGCCGCAACGGGTTGACTGCGACCAGCTTCAACTCCATGGCTGACCCGAAAAGCGCCAGCTTTGTCCGGGAAATCGAAAAACAGCTGGCCACTCGCTAAAAATCGCCAGCCCCAAAAAAATACCAGTCAGTCACTAATTGACTAATTGGTATTTTTGGGTTTATATTTGTGCTCACACTGGCGCCCAAATTGCGTCGCCAGCTTTTTGAACGACCTCCACGTGCAGCAATTAACAAAACTTTACGTTCACGACCAGATCAAATCGGGGAACTCCACAAGCTGCGGCCTACTCCTACAAAAGCCGACACGTGATGGACTTACATTGAGTTCCTTACGTAGAAGCAAGAAAACAGTTTCATTGTTGCGAAGCCTTCCGGACTCTGGTCTGGTTGCAATCCCGGGGCGCTTCTCCTCCTCCTCCCTCCCTCCCTCGTTCGCGTCGGGGCGCTTCGCAGCATTTTTATATTCCGGTGGCTGATTAATGATCAGCCAGCCATCTCATCTTCCACGCATAGCCATTGTTGGCTCCGGCATTTCCGGGCTGGCGGTAGCCCACACGCTCAAGGGCCTTGCTGAAATCACGCTGTTCGAGGCAGGTGATTATTTCGGCGGCCACACCCATACGGTAGACGTTACCCTGCCTTCTGCGCAAGGTGTAGTCAAACATGGCGTGGACACTGGCTTCCTGGTCTTTAATGAGCGCACCTATCCCAACCTGATCAACCTGTTCACCGAGCTGGATGTGGAAACATCGAAGTCGGACATGTCGTTTTCTGTACAGGTTCCGGGTGCATTCGGCGGCGCGGGCGAAAGCGCAGCGCTCGAATGGAGCGGCTCCAGCCTCAACAGTGTTTTTGCCCAGCGCGGCAACCTGGCCAGCTGGAAGTTCCTGCGCATGCTACGCGACATCATGCGGTTTAACCGCATCACCACGGCCATCGCGGCAGCGAATGCCGAAGAAGACATGATGCAGCCGCTGGGTGATTTCCTGAAACAGAGGAAATTCTCGGACGAATTCCGCGACTGGTATTTCCTGCCCATGATGGGTTGCATCTGGTCATGCCCGACCGACCAGATGCTGCAGTTCCCGGTCGCCACGATGATCCGCTTTTGCTACAACCACGGCCTGATACAGGTCGCCAACCGCCCGCAGTGGTGGACGGTTACTGGCGGCGCGCGCAACTACGTTGAAAAAATCGTCGCCGGCATTCCCGACAAGCGCCTGAATTCGCCGGTCGAGCTGGTGGAACGTGATGCCGAAGGTGTGCGAATCATCACCGATGGCCGGGCCGAGCGTTTTGACAAAGTTGTTTTTGCCGCGCACTCCGACCAGTCACTTGAGCTTCTGCGTGACTCCACCCCAGCAGAGCAGGAGGTGCTGGGTGCCATCCGATACCAGCCCAACCGCGCCGTGCTGCATACGGACACTTCCGTGTTGCCGAAGAAGAAACTCGCCTGGGCAGCCTGGAACTATGAGCGCGCGCAGCAGACAGGCAGGGAATCGGCACAAGTGTGCCTTCACTATCTTTTAAACATGCTTCAGCCACTGCCGTTTACCCAGCCGGTAGTGGTGTCCCTGAATCCGGTGCGCGAGATCGAGCGTAATCACATCATGGGTGAATTTGAATACGCACATCCGGTTTTTGACCTTGCGGCCATACGCGCGCAACGTGAATTGCCGCAACTGCAGGGCAAGCAGCACACCTATTTCTGCGGCGCCTGGACCGGATACGGCTTTCATGAGGATGGTTTGAAGTCCGGCCTGCAGGTCGCACGGCAATTACTGGTTGAGACGGTAACGGCCAACGCATGAGTGCCGACCTCTCTTCCCAAGGCCGCAACGCCGGGCAGATCCCGGCAGCCCCGCAAAAAGTGGAAAGCGTAGCTTCTCCATTGCTGGGGTTCGGACAGGTTCGCCATACCCGGCTCAGACCTGCACGAAACGCCTTTGCTTATCCAACGTATTTCCTGATGTTGCCCATGCGCGCGATGCAGAAAAACGGCAGCGGCGTGCTGGCGCACAACAGGACAGGACTCCTCAGCTTTTTTGACCGGGACCACGGCGATGGCCGCGACAACGCCGTCAGCTGGCTGGACGAGTTGCTGCTGCGTGAGGGTGTCGAAGACGCACACGGCGAAGTCTGGCTGCACACCTACCCCCGTGTGTTCGGCTACACCTTCAAGCCGGTCAGCTTCTGGTATTGCCACACTATCGAAGGCAGCCTGCGCGCCATCGTGGTTGAAGTCAACAACACCTTCGGCGAACGCCATTGCTACCTTCTGGACGAACCCCGCTACGGCCACGAAATGACGGCTGGCAAGGTGTTTCATGTCTCCCCCTTCTGCACGCTGGAAGGTGGCTACCGCTTCCGCTTCATGCGTAGCGAACATGACGGAATCGAAAAAACCGTGGCCCGCGTTGACTATGACGACAACCAAGGCCCTCTTCTGGAAACCAGCGTCAGCGGCACGCTGGAGCTGCTCACCGGGGCTAGCCTGCGCAAGGCGTTATGGGGCTATCCAGCCATGACATTCGGCCTGATTGCACGGATCCACTGGCAAGCCTTCAAGCTGTGGCGCAAGCGTGTGCCCTTCATCAGCAAACCCCAGCCACCTGAAATATTTGTGACGAGATGAGAGTCCCATGAACACCATCAATACCTCTTCGACGAGTGCTTCCGTTTTTTCCATGCCCGGCGATGCGCCGTCTGCAGCCCGCGCCGCGCTGAAGATGTTGCTGCGCCTCAAGCACGGGACACTTACCGTGAAGCTGCCCGACGGTTCGGTGCAACGGTTCGGCAACGGCGAAGCCCCCATGGCCAGCCTGCACCTGCTGAACTGGAACGTCTGCAGCGCGGCATTGCGTTCTGGCGACATCGGTTTTGCAGAAAGTTATATTGCCGGCGACTGGACCACACCCCATTTGACGGAGTTGCTGCGCGTCTTCATCGTCAACCGCAAGGAAGTCGAAGACGTGTTCTACGGCACCTGGCTGGGCCGCTTTGCCTATCGCATCAAGCATTTGCTGAACCGCAACACCAAAGCCAATAGCCAGAAGAACATCCATGCGCACTACGACCTCGGCAATGCGTTTTACGAACTCTGGCTGGACGGCACGATGAACTATTCGTCGGCCATCTTCGAAACACCTGAAACCTCAATGAAGGAAGCCCAGCACGCCAAGGTAAGGCGCGCACTGCGCATGGCCCAGGTCAAGCCGGGCGACCGTGTGCTGGAAATCGGCTGCGGCTGGGGTGCACTGGCAGAGAAAGCAACCACCGAATTTGATGCTTCCATCGTCGGCGTGACCCTGAGCACCGAACAACTCGCCTGGGCCCAGGCCCGCATGCAGCGTGAAGGTGTAGCAGCGCGTGCTGACCTACGTTTGCAGGACTACCGGGACATCGGCAAGACTACCAGCGATGCGCCGTTTGATGCCATCTGTTCGATAGAAATGGTCGAGGCGGTGGGCCGCGAATACTGGCCCGAGTACTTCCAGACGGTGTCCCGCCTGCTCAAGCCCGGTGGCCATGCCTGTATCCAGAGCATCGTGATTGCAGACGAGTTGTTCGATCGTTACATCGCCTCGACCGACTTTATCCAGCAGTACATCTTCCCCGGTGGCTGCCTGCCATGCCCGAGAGAGTTCCGCATACAGGCTGCGGCGGCCGGCTTTGAGGTGGTCGACGAATTCGCTTTCGGCCAGGACTATGCACGCACACTTCAGTTGTGGCGCGAAGACTTCATGGCGCAGGAATCACGCGTGCTGCAGTTGGGCTTTGACAAGCGCTTCATCCGCATCTGGGAGTTCTACCTCGGTTACTGTGAAGCGGCTTTCATGGAAGCCAACACCGACGTGGTGCAGTACACCCTGCGCAAGTTGTAAGCGGCGTGGTGATGAAGCGCCGCAGGTTTTCCCAGGCCGTTTCGCTGGCGGCTCTCGCTGCCGCCGGGGTACCCGTCCTGGCGCAGACATCCGGGACAAAAGCTGATGCACCAGCTGCCGCGATGGCGCCGGAGGATACACGCCCCGAACTGAAAGACCTGCTGCCCGGCGGCTACCTGATTGGCAAGCAACGCCTGACCTACTGGGGTTTTCAGGTCTATGACGCCCGCCTGTGGGCACTGCCCGGCTTCAGAAAAGACAACCTGGCCAGCCAGCCCTTTGCGCTGGAGCTGGCCTACCTGCGCGACTTTGATGCCATCGATGTGGCTGAACGCTCGATCACCGAAATGCGCCGCAGTGCGCCCATCAGTGAGGCGCAGGCCAAGATCTGGATTGCAGAGATGATGCGCGTCTACCCAGACTTTAAAAAAGGCGACAGGGTGACCGGTGTGAACAAGCCCGGTGTAGGCGCCTATTACATGGTGAACGGCAAGCAGACCGGCGAGATCCGCGACACTGAATTTGCGCGCCTGTTCTTCGGCATCTGGCTGTCACCACAAACGTCGGAGCCCAGGCTGCGGGCTGCGCTACTGGCGGGCGCGCAGTGAGCGATGCCGCCGTAGTCTCGGCCGCTGCAAACGCGGGCCCTGCCAGCGGCGATGCTTTCTCAAAACGTAATGGTCTGGCCTACGGCCTGCTCGGCCTGCCGCTTGCTTTTGTGGCGCTGCCGCTGTATGTGATCCTGCCCAACCACTATGCCCGTGAGTTCGGCGTGCCGCTGGCCACGCTGGGTGCCATCCTGCTCGGCGCACGGCTGTTTGATGCCTTTATCGATCCGCTACTCGGCCGCTTGAGCGACCACCTCTTTGCGCGATCAGCCAGAGCGGTGCTGGGCCTGGGCGCCATTGCTGCGCTGGTGCTGGCGCTGGGTTTTGCACTGCTGTTTTTTCCGCTGGTGCGCAGCCCCGGCGCACTCATCATCTGGGCCACCATGATGCTGATGGTGACGTACGCCGCCTACAGCGCACTGAGTGTGTCGCACCAGTCCTGGGGAGCGATGCTGGGCGGTAATGAGGCCCAGCGCAGCCGCATCGTGGCGTGGCGCGAAGGGTTGGGGCTGATAGGTGTGGTGCTGGCGTCGGTTACGCCGGTGGTACTGGGCCTGCCCGCCACCACAGCGCTGTTTTTTGTGGCCCTCATCGCGGGTTGGCTGGCGTGGTCACGCGCCGTGCGCCCCGTGGCAAAACCGCCTGAGACTGCACACGCTGGCGTCACTGCGTTGCTGCGGCCGTTCAAACATGCCAACTTCCGCCGGCTGATTGCGGTGTTTCTACTCAATGGCATTGCCAGTGCGGTGCCGGCCACGCTGGTGCTCTTTTTCATACAGGACCGGTTGCAGGCACCGGCCAGCATGGAGCCGCTTTTTCTCGGTAGTTATTTCCTCGCTGCAGCGTTGTCCATTCCTGCATGGCTGGCAATCGTCAAACGTCTGGGCCTGGCTGCGAGCTGGCTGTGCGGCATGGCACTGGCAATTGCGGTTTTCAGCTGGGCCACACAGATAGGCGCCGGACAGACCGGTGCGTTTGTGGTGATATGTGTGCTGTCAGGTCTGGCGCTGGGTACGGACCTCGCCTTGCCTGGTGCGCTACTGGCCGGCGTCATACAGGCCAACGGCGATTCCGGCCAGGCCGAAGGTGCCTACTTTGGCTGGTGGAATTTTGCGATCAAGCTGAACCTTGCGCTGGCCGCCGGGCTGGCACTGCCGTTGCTCGGCCTGTTCGGCTACGCGCCCGGATCGCGCGCACCCCAAGCGCTTGATGCGCTGGTGATGGCCTATTGCGTGCTGCCGTGCGTGCTCAAGCTGATGGCTGCCGCAGGCCTGTATTTCTTCATCCTGAAAAAACCTGAAAGCGTCGCTGCATGAGATTCCTCAATAACACCGCAAGGCTGGCCCGCACAGCACTGATGGCGCTGATGGCTGGCATGCTGACAGCCTGCGCCACACCACAACTGGCCGACTACGCGGATGAAAAACCGGTTCTGGACATGCGCCGGTTTTTCAATGGCACCGTCGATGCGTATGGCGTCTTTACCAATCGCTCCGGCAAAGTGCTCAAGCGGTTCACCGTGGTGATGAAATGCACATGGGATGGCGACACCGGCACGCTGGATGAAGACTTCACCAACTCGGACGGCACCAAAGAGCGCCGTGTCTGGACACTCAAGCGAATGCCTGACGGCAAGTACATCGGCACTGCCTCCGATGTGGTCGGGCAGGCGCTGGGAGAAGAAAAGGGCAACACCTTCCGCTGGAGCTACACCTTGATGCTTCCAGTGGACGGGAAGACTCTTGAAGTGCAGTTTGACGACTGGATGTACCTGATGAGCGACAAGGTCATGCTCAACCGCGCCGAGATGAGCAAGTTCGGCATCAAGCTCGGCGAGGTCACGCTGTCCTTTGTCAAACGCTGAAAGCAGCCGGATGTCTTTCAACCCCAAAATCACCGACTGGCACGGCAAAACCGTCTGGCTGGTCGGCGCGTCCTCCGGCATAGGCCGCGCGACTGCGCATGCGCTGCATGGAGCTGGTGCGAAGGTGGTGGTGTCGGCGCGCAACCAGCAGGCGCTGGAAGTTTTTGCGGCAGAGCATGCCGGGACCCTTGCACTGGCTTTCGACGCGTCAGATGCCGCCGCCGTAAAGGCCGCCGCACAAACCGTGCTGACTCACGGCCAGCTGGATCTGGTGCTGTATTGCGCCGGTTACTACAAGGAAATGCGTGCCACCGGATTTGACCTGAAGGAGATGCTGCAGCACCAGCAGGTCAACTATGTCGGCGCACTGCATGTGCTGGACGCGGTGCTGCCCTACTTCACGCGGCGCAAGGCCGGGCACATCAGCCTGATCAGCAGCGTTGCAGGCTACCGCGGCCTGCCGAAAAGCCTGGCCTACGGGCCAACCAAGGCGGCGTTGATCAACCTGGCCGAGACACTTTATGTAGACCTGCAGGACAGCCATGTGGGTGTCAGCCTGGTCTGCCCCGGTTTTGTCGAGACGCCGCTGACAGCACAAAACGAGTTCACCATGCCGGCGTTGATCAAGCCAGAAGAGGCCGCTCAACAAATCCTTCAGGGCTGGGCCGATGGGGCTTTCGAGATTCACTTTCCCAAACGCTTCACACTTTGGATGAAAGCGCTGGCCTGGTTACCTGCGCGGCTGTATTTTCCGGTCATACGCCGGTTTACGGGGCTGTAAGCCGACGCAAACGGGTGTCGGAGGCGCCGCAGGGGCGCTACTCTATTGATAGCAAGTCCCGCTAGTCCGGATTGGGTTTCAGGCCTTTTTTATAGTTAAAAAAGGCTGTTTTGAGGTCAAAAGTGACCTAAGTGGGCTGTTACCGGCTCTTTGCAGGTCCCGATCGGCTTAAATGTTAACAAATAAGTTAACTTTTGGGATTTGGCCCTTGCCAACTCAGCCAGGCAAGGTATCCACAAAGCTGGGGCGAAGCAACAGCTTGTCCTTGAGTTTTGCCAGGTTGGCGTAATCGGCGCGCCAGTTGATAGCTGCAAAGCGCAGGTCCAGGTAGCCGAGCGCGCAGCCCACTGCAACATCCGACAGGCTGAAGTGGATGCCGCTGCAAAAAGGCTTGTCGGCCAGGCCGGTACTCATCGCCTTCAGCGTGGCGTGAATCTTGGTTGTCTGCCGGTCTATCCAGGCCTGACTACGTTGCTCGGCGCTGCGGCCTGACCACATCGCCTCCAGCCGGGCCAGGATGGCAGCATCCATCAGGCCATCGGCCAGTGCTTCCCATGTCTTGACCTCGGCACGCTCACGCCCCTGCGCAGGAATCAGTTTGCCGACCGGTGACAGGGTATCCAGATATTCAACGATGACACGGGAGTCAAACACCGCCTCGCCACCCTCCATCACCAGGCAGGGCACCTTGCCCAGCGGATTGGACTCGGAGATCGTGGTCCCATCTGCCCAGACGTCTTCATCAACAAACTGGTAATCGAGCTTTTTCTCGGCCATCACGATGCGCACTTTCCGCACATAGGGGCTGGTGTTGGATCCGATGAGTTTCATGGTTGTCTTTTATGGAGCACTGGCTTGGAAAAAGCGGGGAAGGTGCATTCTATCGAGTCAGGCAGAACCGCCCATGACAGGGCAAATCCCCATGACCGACGCCTACAATTGGGGCATGAGTTCCTCCCCCACGCTTTCCCCCATCAATGCACTGTCGCCACTGGATGGCCGCTACGCCGGCCGCCTGGCCAACCTGCGCCCCCTGATGTCCGAACAGGGCTATATGCACCGCCGTGTGCAGGTTGAAATTGCCTGGTTCATCGCACTGTCCGATGCCGGCTTCAAAGAGTTCAAGCCGCTCAGCCCCGGAGCACGTACTTACTTACTGGGCCTGGTCAAGAACTTCTCGGAAGCCGATGCGCTAGCCATCAAGGACATTGAAAAAACCACCAATCACGACGTGAAAGCCGTCGAATACTGGATCAAGTCGAAGTTTGAAGCCCGGCCCGAACTGCAGAATGCCGGCGAGTTTGTGCACTTTGCCTGCACCAGCGAAGACATCAACAACACCAGCCATGCGCTGCAACTCAAGAGCAGCCGCGAGATGGTCCTGCTGCCCGCACTGGACAAGGTCATCAACCAGATGCGCGACATGGCGCACAACTACGCGGACCAGCCCATGCTCAGCCGCACGCACGGCCAGACCGCCAGCCCGACCACCGTCGGCAAGGAAATCGCCAACGTCGTGGTGCGCCTGCAGGCCGCACGCGAGAAGATCGCCAGCGTGAAACTGATGGCCAAGATGAATGGTGCAGTCGGCAACTACAACGCCCACCTGTCGGCCTGGCCCGACTTCGACTGGGAAGCCTTCAGCCGCAAGGTCATAGAAACGCCGGAGCCGCTGGGCCTGGGCCTGACCTTCCAGCCCTACAGCATCCAGATCGAGCCGCACGACTACATGGCCGAGATTTTTGATGCCGTGGCGCGTACCAACACCATCCTCATCGACTGGTCGCGCGACGTCTGGGGTTATGTCAGCGTAGGCTACTTCAAGCAACGACTGAAGGCCGGCGAGATCGGCTCGTCGACCATGCCGCACAAGGTAAACCCGATCGACTTTGAAAACGCCGAGGGCAACCTGGGCCTGGCCAATGCGCTGCTCAGGCACCTGAGCGAAAAGCTGCCAGTCTCGCGCTGGCAGCGCGACCTGACCGACAGCACCGTGCTGCGCAACATGGGCGTGGCCTTCGGTTATGCCGTGCTGGCCTACAACTCTATGAGCGTGGGCCTGGGCAAACTGGAGCTGAACAGCGAAGCGCTGCAGGATGACCTCGACTCTTCATGGGAAGTGCTGGCCGAGCCAATACAGACCGTGATGCGTCGCTACGGCGTGCAAGGTGCCTATGAAAAACTCAAGGAAGTCACTCGCGGCAAGACCGTCAAGGCGGAAGACCTGCACACGCTGATCAGGTCGCTGGAGATACCCGAGGCCGAAAAAACCCGGCTGCTGGCGATGACACCGGCAAGTTATGTCGGAATGGCCGCGGAGCTCGCAAAAAGAGTCTAGGCCCGTTCAGACGGGCATGGCAGTACCGCACTGCCAGCATTGCTCGAAACCGCCTTCCACCGTCTCGCCGCAAGTGCATACCCAGCGCCTTTGCGGCAGGTTTTGCAGTTGCTCCAGCATTTTTTCAGCAGCGGGTTTCTCATGGTCATGCGCCAGCCAGACCTCTGGAAAGCACTGGTCAGGCGGCAATTCACCGGCCAGGCCACCCAAAAAATAGCGCTGCACGCTGGCCGAGAACCCGGCCTGTTGCAAGACATCGGCCCACAGCGTTGCGATGGCAATGTTGGGGGCACGGGCGAGGCGGAGCATAAACCAGTGTAGCCAGCCCTTGGCCGCCCTGCACTAGCGGCTTGGGATCTCCGCCTCGCTATTCGCACTACCAGGCTGGCCGGCCTTTTCCAGCGCCCTGTCCGAATAACGCCCAAAGCGCCACGAAGTCGCATCCAGCGTGATGCGCCGCCATGTTTCGCGCTTTTGAGCCGGGCTCAGTTCGGGCCAATGCTGTACCTCTTCAAACGTGCGGCCGCAACCCTTGCACATCTCGTCGCCCTGGCTGGTCGAGCAAATCGCAATGCAGGGCGTATCTGCCGTGGTCTCATACCAGGCCTGCCACGCCGCCATCGCCTTGGGCGGAAAGCCTTTTTCGTCGGCCTCGTCCTCGTGATAGAAAACCAGCAACGCATAGACCTCTGCCAGCGCGCGCAACTCTGGCGCCAGCGTGATGCCATCGGGCGACGGTTTTTTCTCCCGCCAGTAGTTGATGGCAGCTTCTATGTCTGTGATGTGGATGCCGGCCATGGAATACGGGATTGCGACGATGCAGAAAGAGGTGGGGGGGAAATCCCTGCGCACCATAAAGAAGCGGCGGGAGATGAATTATGAAGCAGTTGCCGTCATATCCGCGCAGGGCTGGCTGCCCTCCTACGAAGCCTCAGGGAAAAGCCTCGTTTGCAAAAATTTGCTACATGCTGTCAAATAGCGTCTACGAAGGGGAGTAACTCCCTCGTCTTGCTGTACTACTTTCAATAACAGACACAGCGGCAAGATAGCTACAACAAGTCGTCATTACGAAGTTCGCACTTCCGGCTTGTTGGGCATGCAGCGACACTGCATGTCGAGCCAGACCTTCGATTGAAACCTGAGCAGGTTTGATCGAGGCGTTCGCGGCAAAGACCCTTCCGCACCCCTTTTCTCATTCACGCCTGCGCTGGTTTCGAACGAACCGGAGGCCTGTTCTTGTGCGGGTCTCCATGCTGAAACTTGATATGGAGTCCGTGATGGAATTGTTTTCAACCCCGTGGTGGTCGGCCCTGCTGGCGATCATCCTCATCGACCTCGTGCTGGCTGGCGATAACGCCATCGTCATCGCGCTGGCCGCCCGCAGCCTTCCTCCACACCTGCAGAAGAAGGCCATCGCCTGGGGTACGGTCGGCGCCATCGTTGTGCGCTCCGTCATGACGGTCGGAGTGGTCTGGCTCCTGAAGGTCCCGGGCCTGATGCTCGTCGGTGGGCTGGGCCTGCTGTGGATTGCCTACAAACTGCTGGCCGACCAGAGCCATGATGAACACCAGGGGCCCGTCGCCAGCACCTTCTGGGGCGCAATGAAAACCATCGTCGTCGCAGATGCACTGATGGGCATCGACAACGTACTGGGCGTTGCCGGTGCCGCACATGGCTCATTCGACCTCGTCGTTATCGGCCTGCTGATCAGCGTACCCATTGTGGTGTTTGGCAGCACCATGGTGCTCAAGCTGGTACAGCGCTTCCCGCAGATCATCCAGATTGGCGCCGCAGTACTGGCCTTCACCGCCGCCAAGATGATCGTCAGCGAACCGTTGCTGGACCCTGTTTATGGCGGGCCGAACTCGCTGGCCTCGGCTGCGGCCATGCACACCGCCGCGCAATGGGCAACCTATGCGCTGGCCATTGCCGGCGTTCTGGGCGCTGGCTGGTGGGCTGCGAAAAAGTCACAGTCCAGCCGGACTGACCTGATCACCGATTGATTTTCCCGAGCAACCGTAAGCCTTCACAACCACGACAACCAAGGAGAACTTTATGGATAACATCATCGTGTACGTCGACGACGCTTCCTACGCACTGCAAATGCTGCAGCCTATGTGTCTTGACGGCACCCCCCGCAACCCGGCCCGCTGGATTGTGGTGGGTTGCGCACCACGCGTGACCCACCGTGCCAGTAAGTGGGTTACCAACAGTGCCCGCGAAAGCTGGCGCGGCAAGTGGGCAGAGAAGGTGTTTGCGCGCCTGTTGCCCGTGCTGCAGAAAGATGGCGACACTGTCATCACCAAACTTGCCGAGACCACGCTGTGCGCGCAAACGGAAGCCTTGATGAAGGAATACGGCGTGGCCCGCGTACTGGACGCCCGTCGTCCGAAGTTCGGCCAGGACATGCAGCCCGTCACGCCGACGCAGGTACAGGAAAGCAAAGGCGTATTGGGCTATGTGACTGCTCTTGCAGGCGCCGGACTTCTGGTCGCCATTGACTAACGTCTTCGGCAGCATCGCAATGCCCAAAGGGCTGGCTCCGGCCAGCCCTTTTTTCTTTTGCGGGAACAGGCGGCGGTGCTATTCTTGAAGCCATGAAACTGATCTTCAAATGGCTACTGAGTGCCACAGCCTTGCTGGCTGTGGCCTACCTTTATTCCGGCGTGGTGGTGACCAGCTTCACCGGTGCATTGATTGCAGCGGCAGTGCTGGGTGCCTTGAACACGGTGGTACGGCCGATACTGGTTTTATTGACGCTACCGGTCACACTGGTGACGGTCGGCCTGTTCCTGTTTGTCATCAATGCGCTGATGTTCTGGGCTGCCGCCAGCCTGGTCAGTGGCCTGAACGTAACCGGATTTGGCGCCGCACTGATTGGGTCACTGCTTTATTCAGTATTGCAGCTAGCGATCGAGTTTGTCCTGGAGCGCCTGTTCTCTCACAAGTGATTCCATCTGGCGTGTTCGCACGTCGATGATGGAGCCATCCATGAAGTCCGCGCTGCCGGGACTTTGCCGCATCATGATTTGCGCCGCCTTGAAGCGGTCTAGCGCGGCCGTGTAGTCCAGTTGCGCAGCGCGCGCTTCAGCATCAGCACGAATAGCGCGTACGTTCTGGTTCTGGTTGCCGTAAGCGACCGCCAGCGTCTGCCAGGCCAGGGCATCCCTTGGATGCGCGGTTACCCAGGTTTGCAGCTTGTCACTGACATCCTTCGCCCGGCCGGCAGCCAGGAGTGCTTTGGCCTGAATCAACAAGTCGGCCCGCGTCACTGTCTTCGAGATATCGATCCCCGAGGCCAGTGAGGAAGCAGTGCCGGCCATCACTTCTATCTCCAGCGCCAGCAATTGGGCAGTCCGTGCTGCAGGGGTGCCAATAGCCAGCGCCCTCGCCTTTTCAGCAAAATTTCGCGCCAGCGCAAAGTCACGGAAGCGGGCTGCGGCCAGCGCACCAGCATATAGCGCACCCGCCCTGCGTATGTCGGCGGTCAAGGGTGGCTGCACAGCCGGCGCCGCGCTGTCCTGTCGTTGTGCCTCGGCAATGAGTGTTCTGAGAATATCCACGCCGGGGTCGGCAAGTACACGAGCCCTGGCGGCCATCATCGCGTGCACAAGCCGTAATTGCGTAGCATCTGCCGCCGATGTACCGCCCGATGGCGGTGACAGTTGCAGCCGCGATTGCGCCTCCGCAATACGCTCGGTTGTCAGGGGGTGCGAACGTAAATACGGGAAAGAGCCGTTGTCGTTGATGCGGGAGGCCTGTTGCAGCTTTTCAAACATGCTGCTGACACCCCTGCTGTCAAAGCCCGCATCCGCCATGACCCCGAAACCCACGCGGTCGGCTTCACGTTCCATGTCGCGGGAAAAATTAAGCTGTGACTGCACTGCAAGCGCCTGACCGCCCATCATCGCGGCCTCACCGATCTGCGGACTTTTGCTGGCAGCGAGGGCGCCGATGATCATTGCGGCAATCATCCAGGGCGTCTGCTTTGACTGCTGTGTCATCAAGCGCGAAATATGCCTCTGCGTGACGTGGCTGAGTTCGTGGCCCATCACTGCAGCCAGTTCGTCACGGCTGCTGACCGCACTGATCAGGCCGAGGTGCAAGCCAAAATAGCCGCCAGGCAGTGCAAACGCATTGATACTCCGGTCGCGGATCAGGAATATCTCCCAGGCAAACCGCTCATCGAGCTCCGCGCTTAGTTCGCCCCGCGCACGCGCAGCGGCCATCAGCGGCTGCCAGATGGTCTGCACGTAGTCCTCAAGCACAGCATCATCGATGTAATCCCGGTCGCGATAAATGCTGGTGGCAATCCGCTCGCCAATACGCCGCTCGGCTCCTGCAGTCAACTCCAGGTTGTCGCCCAAGGTGGGTAATGAACCGGAGCGCGGGGAGTTGCCGGCAATCTGGGAGAACGTCGTGGGGCTGGCACTGGCTGTCAACAAGGCAGCCAGCACTGCAGCCACAACCCGGCGCGTTTTCTGCCTAGAAGGAATCAATCGGGACAAAGGAGATCACCTCCAGGGTATTGGTGTCTATGAGTACCGTCCACAAGATGTCCCGGCCCATCATTGGAACGTAGCCTATGGGCGCAGACGGATGTGCCGCCAGGTATGGTTTCAGCGCGTTGTCAATTTCGGCAACCCGTGCGGAAAAGCGTGTCTTGAGCTGCGAAACAGGTTTTGCAACGGCGGCAATTTCAGGCTTGGCTTTTTCATAGGACTGCCACATGTCCGCACGTGCCCCTATCGGGTAGCCGCTCAACGCGGCAACTGTTGCCGCCATGCTTTCATTGTTATCCATGAAAGGGCGAACCGACAGCAAGGTGGGGCCACCAAGCGGCAATTTGCGAAACTCAGGCGCAGCTTTTTCCAGCAAATCGGGCGCTACATCGACGGCGTGCACAACACGAAAGCGGTCCATTTCAAAAACAAGGTGTACGGGGCGGGCATACGCCACTGTCCACATCCCATAGCCCAGCGCAGCCAGCTGGAGCAGTCCGATGATGGAAAGGTCTCGAACCAGCTCAGTACGCGGCTTGCGGATGTTGAATACAGCCAGCGTAAGCAACGGCCCCATGATCACATCAACCGCAATGATCAGGAAAAAAAGCGATCGGCCGCCAGATATTTCGCGATAGGGATACGGGTACCAGACAAAAAAAACCAGCAGTGCTGCAATTACTGCCAGCACCACACTCAGGCAGAGGTGAATACCGGCAGCACGAAAACGTTGTTTCCAGAAATCGGGACTTGCGTTCATGGTCTTATGATGATGCATGCTTGTAAAGGTTCTGTAACTTGAAGGATGCCGCTTGACGCTCAACCATTTCGACGCCCAGGGACAGGCCCACATGGTGAATGTCGGCGACAAGGCAGCCACGCGGCGCATTGCCATCGCTCACGGACGTATCGTAATGAATCCCGGGACGCTGTCCATCGTGCTGTCGGGAAGTGCAAAAAAGGGCGATGTTCTGGGCATAGCGCGCATCGCCGGCATCATGGCCGCAAAAAAAGCCAGTGAGCTGGTACCCCTGTGTCACCCGTTGGCGCTGACACATGTGGCGATTGAATTTACCTCTGATCCGAATGTTCCCTGCATCACTTGTGAGGCTACGGTGGAGACCGTCGGCCCGACAGGTGTGGAAATTGAAGCAATGGCTGCTGTGCAGATTGCGCTGCTGACGGTGTATGACATGTGCAAAGCCGCCGACAGGGGCATGTCTATCCAGGATGTACGGGTGCTTGAAAAGCATGGCGGGAAATCCGGCAGTTTTGTAGCACCGCAAGGCGCCCTGCAGGGCATTTCTGGCTAACCCGGTTTCGCCGGTCTTCTGCCCCTCCAGACTTCGTACTCAGCCGGGAAAGCGGCCCGATAACGAAGGATATGCTGGCCAGCTTCTTCATCCCGGCCGAGCATGACTGCACTTTCAATTAATCTCTCGATGACCCGAGGTTCGGGTGAGAAATGCAGTAGCGCCCGAGCCGTCTCAAACGTCCACAAGGCGCTGGACGGTGTGAGCGGCGTTAACAACAGTCGCGCAAACAGTACCTGATCGGAAAATAATCTGGATCCACTGATCTTTTCCAGCGTATCTGTTCTGTACCTGGCATCCCTGGCTTCCGGTGCCAGATATATCTGGCTGATCCGCCTGTAATCCCAGATGGCGTAGATGGAACCCACCAACAATGACGCAGACAAAACTCCGCATCCGGCGCGGACAAGCCCATTGCCCGATTGCCAGCGGGCCCTTGAAAGCAGGATAGCAATACAAAGAATCATCGCCATCTGGAATGGCCCATACCAAAGCGGGTACTCAAGCATGCTGTGAAGAAGTATGACGGCCAGGACGCTCCACGCCATCTGTTTTGCAGGATTGACCTCTAGCCAGGGTTTCTTGCGTACCGCCCACAGAATAAATCCGGCGCAAACGAATAGCGCCACGGGTAAACCAAATTCCACCGCAAGCTGTAGTGGGAGGTTGTGTGCGTTGTCGAGGATTTCGCAAAATCTGGGCCACTCATAAGCGGCCGTGTAGTGTGCGTAGTCGAGTTCACCCCATCCCCAGCCGAACCAGGGCTTCATCGCAATGAGGTGCAGCACGTTAAACCACAGTGTCAGACGGCTGGAGCACACCGAGTCTCCGGCACTCAGACGTCCGAACATGCTGTGCGTCGATAAGTCAAACTCCGCGAGACGAGGCAGCATGAAAGCGGACACTGCGTAGGCCAGGATGGCCGTCACAAGAATTCCGCGCACTACGGCTTGCCGCCATTGCCCCCAAATTGCACACAAAGCGCACAACAAGATCAGTTGAATCAGACCGGTGCGTGAAACTGATGCGGCGTTGCCACAAGCCAGCAGGGCAGCCGCGAGAAAAATGAAGGCCCGATAGTTCCTGCTGTACCGCCTGTTCAGCAAGGCTCTTCGCCGGGAAAACATCACGCCAAACCAGATCAGAGCCGACAGGGAGATGTTTGTGAGCGAGGCAAATTGATTGCGCTGCCGCAAGTTGGCAAAGGCCTCCCCGTACCTGCCCTGGTTTACCCAGGGCAGAAAGCTCCCCTCAAACCCAAAATACTGGATCAGTCCGATCACTGCGCTAATCAATCCTGCACACAGCCAGGCCGACGCCACCGTCCAAGCCAGACGCTCAGCCGTGACAACACCGGGCCAGCAAAGCAGTATGCCGATTAGTATTGCCGCACATAACAAGGAAAACACTAGCGGCACAACAGCAGGCGACGGTCCCGGCGCAAATGGATTTATCCAGGGAAGAGTCAATAACACCGTCACCGCAAGGATGTGAAACCGGTAGTTTCTCGCACCTCCCGGCTCGTTCCGCTCCACGCCAATGGGCAGACCATCCGTTGCGCGCGACGTATCAGGAGCTACTGTCACGTTGCCAGATGAAAGAGTTGCCGAATTTAGAGTTCACTATTAGAGCTCACTGTTTGCCGGAGGCCAGTTTGGATCACTGTTGAATCTCAAGGATTTCTGCGATTTGCGGGAATTGTCTCGCCGCTCGCGACCAGTCTTTTTTGACACTCTCATAATTTTCTGAATTCATCATGAACTTCGCCTTGCCCATCCAGTATCTTGCCTCCTCGGGTCGCTGGTTAAGCGCGAGGACTACAGCAAGTTTGCTGATGTTATAGGCACTGGGCATGAAGGTTGTCGAGTCGACAGCACGCTGAATGGCTTCCGCCGTCATTCCTGCGGCCGGTGCCAGATCGTAAAGCTCTATCGCATACTGCAGCTGGTCGAGAACCAGCGCCTTGGGGATTTGCGGTTCTGGTGCATTTACAAAATTCCCTTGCTTGAACCGCACATCGTTATATGCACCTTCCAGACCAAAATAGTCATGGAGGATCGCTGTCAGGAAAGCGGCGTTCACGAACCACAGGCCAAGCACGAGACGTCGGCTCATCCGGCCCCACATGCATATATTTAGGCTGCTATTCAATGAACCGATTGCCAACCCGACAGGCAACAGGAAGTAGGCATACTGCAAGGGCAGTTCCACCATCGCGTGGATGCCGGTAACAGCGATAAGGGTCAGGTAGAAAATCTGGCTCGCATCATTTACCTTGCGCAGGACAACCCAAAACCAAGTCAGCACAAGCCCGGAAAGAAGCAGGCCCAACGGGAAGCCATTCCACACGACAAAGTCGAGAAAGAGATTGTGGGACTGTGCCAGATAGGTCCCCGCCATTCGGGGATAGGCCTCCGAAACTTCAAGCTGGGCATTCATCACCTGGTTCCATCCATAACCTGTCCACGGCCGCTGCATGGCGGCTTCCAGAAGCATTCGCCACATATAAGGGCGGCTTTCATTCGCACTTCGGGAAAAATAGTTGATATCGGTATCCAGTAGCAGCGCTCGCCCCAGGTAGTGAAGGACCACCGGTAGCAACGCGTACCACAGAGCCAAGCCAACGGCGCAACGGGAGAACACACGCGAGGAGATCAGGTGACGCCATTTCCAGCAGGCGAACAGGATAAAAACGATACCAACAACACCGCTTCGCGATTGCGTAAGCGCCAGACCCAACAATAAAAGGGCGGCAATACTGAGCCCCCCGACCATCTGCACATAACCCCGGTAAACCAGCCACACGCACCCTACGAGGCTCCACAACAGAAGGGTTGCCAGCTGGTTGGGCTGCGCCATATTCGCGTAGGGTCGCACCATGTCTATTGGAAAATCTAGAACCCAGATGGCTGTAATTCCCTCAGACCCGCTCAAACGGAACCATTGGTACAAAGCGATATATACAGAAACTGTTCCGGCGAACAGAAAGGCCCCAAACAAGACGCGTTCCATCCACAGCGGACAAAGTCTTTGCCATTGTTGACCGGTCACGATGGCCAGCGCAAAACCCAGTAAATAAGCGATCGCAACCAAGACCTGTCCGGCAAATGGCAAAACACCCACGATGTATTGAGCGATGGGAATCAGGCAAGCCGCAATAGTCACCAGCGTAAAGACCTGACCAGCTACAACTTTTGGGCTCTTCCACAGAACAACCAGACTTACCAGTGCCAATACCAACGCGACCCACGCATTGGAATGAAAAGCATTGAGAGGACCTAAATTATTGGGAAGTAGCCACCCAAGGGCGAGAAAGAAAGCACTACCAACGCACCAGAAAGGTCCAAGAGATATGTGAGAGTACGACAATGTCTTCATAAAAAAAAAGCCCCTGCAAAGGGGCTTTTTTGTCAGGCAGTGGAAATCAGGTACCGCGGCAGCTGGCTGGCAGGTACTTGGTATCCATTGGCGTAGATGCGCCAGGCCCACAAATCCAGACAACAGTACCGGTGCTGTTGAGGGTGCCTGCCAATTGAACCGTTTTACCGCTCATATTGGCATCAGCAGCAGAAGCGACAACAGTTATCAATCCAGTGGAAGCAGTACCATAGGCATAAGCTACGGAAGCCACATATTTTGAAACCTGACTGGCGAGTGTCACAGAGGCGGTGGCCGGGAAGACGCCACCGGTAGTTACAGCCTCTGAAAGCGCAGTACGTGCAGAAGACGCAGCCAGAACCAGTTCAGAGACCTTGGCGCGGGTGGTGTAGTCCTGGTAAGCAGGCAGTGCGACCGCAGCAAGAATACCGATAATCGCCACAACGATCATCAGTTCGATCAGGGTAAAACCCTTTTGGATAGAACGTTTCATGAAAACTCCTTGGTTAAAAATTGCTAGAACTTAAAAGCATTTTTCAGGCCAGCATGCTTGTCAGCCGAAAGCCTCATAAATTACCGAAAACAAGGACACCAAACCAGCAGGGACTCACCTTTTTGCCACATTTCAAATGCGGGGGTGACAAATTTGTCTGCTGACGATCACTTGATACATACTGATCGCACCATTTTCAGGTCAGTCATGCCCATCAAAACCTTCTCCATGCCATCCATTTTCAAAGTGCGCATGCCGCCGTTAACGGCCGCCGAAAACAATTCAGCCACTCGAGCCCGCTCCTGAATCAGTTTTTTGGCATCTTCGTCCGCAATCATCAGTTCATGCAAGCCTATTCGCCCTTTGTAGCCTGTCTTGCCGCATTTGTCACAGCCGACCGCGCGGTACATCTTCAGCTTGCCGCCCTCACCATAAAGCCGGATCCAGGACTCATAAAGTTTTCTGGCCTCGCCGGCATGGTCGGCCTTCCAGGCAGGGGTGTGGCGCAGTTCTTCTGAATATTCGGCGAGAAATGTCTTGATCTCATCGGCTTCAGGTGTATAGGTCTCCTTGCAATCACACAGCTTCTTGGCCAGACGCTGCGCAAGAATGCCAAGAAGCGCATCTGCGAAATTGAAGGGATCCATGCCCATGTCAAGCAACCGCGTGATGGACTCGGGTGCGGAATTGGTGTGCAGAGTCGAAAACACCATATGGCCAGTCAGGGATGCCTCAACACCCATGGAGACGGTTTCCTTATCACGCGACTCACCGACCATGATGATGTCCGGGTCGGCCCGCAAAAAGGCGCGCATAACCAGAGCGAAATCGATGCCTGCCTTCTTGTTTATCTGTACCTGGCGCAGGCCTTTCTGGGTAATTTCTACAGGGTCTTCGGCGGTCCAGATTTTGGTATCCGGTGTATTGAGGAATTTGAGAATGGAATGCAGGGTTGTCGTTTTGCCCGAGCCGGTAGGCCCGCAGACATAAAAGAGGCCGTAGGGCTTGGAAACAGTTTTCTCAAGGCGCTCCCTGTTATGCACGGTGAGACCCAGTTTTTCAAGTGGAATGGGCTCGCCAGCAGCAAGAATACGCATCACGACGTCTTCAACGCCACCTGCCGAAGGAATGGTCGCAACCCGTAACTCAATATCGAGTGGGCCGTATTTTTTGAACTTGATCTTTCCGTCCTGCGGCTTGCGTTTTTCGGAAATATCAAGGTCGCACATGATCTTCAGACGGGTCACCATCGCCTGGCGAAACTGTGCAGGCACCTCGATATATGGCTGCAGCGTGCCGTCGATGCGAAAACGAATGCCCGTCTTGGCCTTGCCGGGCATTGGTTCGATATGGATATCTGACACCTTCTGGTTGTAGGCGTCGATGATGACCTTGTTGACAAACTTGACCAGTTCATTGTCCGCCGCCGCCGACTCCAGAGACGAATCGTCTATGGCGTCATTCTCTATCGGCGAGTCCATGTCGGCCAGCAACTGGTCAATGGATCCCCCATCCGCACCAGCGCCAAACAATTGGCTAAGCGTTTCCTCAAACTCGGTTTGTGTCGTGACCCGGTAGGCAAATTTGCTAATGCGCGGGAACACCTGCGGGACCACACGCGCACCGCGCACCGCCTCGGGATCCACACACATGATGAGCAGGCCTTCAGCGGTTTCCTCCAGCGGAATCCAGCCCTGTTGCTCGATGAAGTCACGTTTGAGCGGTCCATGCAACATTTCTGAACGTATGCGGCCAGCGTTAAAAGCTTCATACGGGACGCCGAAGAACTTGGCCAACGACGGACCAATCTGCGCGGGGCGTATCCGGTAATCGGCCATCAATAGGTGTTCGACCGAGCGAGCTTCGTCACGAGCCTTTTGTATGCAATTGGAAAGTTCTTCCTGCGTCAGCACGCCTTCGCTGACCAGGCCGTCATATTTGGTTGCCTTGCGCCGTTGACCCTCTTCGGACTTCTGCATACGCTGGCGTATCGCAATGCCCAGGGTTTTGCACAATTGTCTGGCGCCATCTTCTTCCAGTTTCCCAAAGGGCTGGTCGCTCCGGTTGTTGATCACCTGCAGCACGCCATACAAGGTATTGCCGTCCATCACGGGCGCAACCAGCATCTGCTTTGTACGGTAGCCGGAACGCTTGTCCACTTCCTGCAGGAAGCTCAGGTTTGGGTGAATTTTCTTCAGCGCCACATCGTCGTACACATCAACGATGTTTACCATTTGCTGGGCCATCGCAACGTAGCCTGCGATACTTTGCGCGCTTATCGGCAGCTTGAGGTCGCGACTGGTATTCAGCCCGGTTTTTACTTTCGAAATGATGGAACTGCGATCTTCATTGACCGCATACAGCGTCAGGCGGTCCGCGTTAAAGAGCCGGCAAATATCCTGGCTGGCTTCCAGCATGATCTGGTCAATGTTTTCCGTTTCATGGATGCGGTTGGTGACCAGTTGGAGCTGCCGGAAATAGAGCGCCTCAAAAGTAACGCCCCGCTCTTGCGGAGGCAACATCTGCGAGTCAAAAAACTCGTCTTCTGGATCACGCTGCAGTACAGCATTCATAGCTCAAACTCCTGCCCAGCCCTTAACCACCGGATGTCATGCGAAACATTCGGCCCAAACGGCTGGGTCTGGTCGAACCGCTGTATTTCAGCCATGATCAGCTCCGTCTCTGCGGGCTTGGTGTGTGTAATGTAGATGGGGTAGTTTTTACTCTTGTCTATGCAATCAAGTTCGCTGGCCAGCGCATGCGGCGAAAGATGCAGACTGATCTCGGCGAGGTTGCGTTCGCGGTTGCTAAACGCCGTTTCAATTACAAGCATCGCCACGTTGAGCTGGTTGATACGCGCCCAGAGCGCGGGGTTGCGCTCGGTATCACCGGTAAAGACCCAGCAACCCTTCATGGTGGCCACCGCATAGCCAACGGCAGGCACCGTGTGAACGGCAGGTAGCACCTCTATATATTTATCCGCCAGAAAAAGCGTCTGTCCGACTTTGATGGGATGGAAAGTAATGAACGGCGCTTCCGGCGTCGGAATTCTTGAGAAATCCGGCCAAATCACATTGTTGAAGATGTGCGTCTTCAAGGCCTCTATGGTTCCCGGCAGGGCATGAATGCTTATCGGTGTGGTTCTCTGACCAGCTATGGAGTCCACCATCAACGGTAATGCAGCAATGTGGTCGAGGTGGGAATGTGTCAGCAATACGTGGTCAATGCAGCGCATCTGCTCCAGCGACAGGTCACCAACACCAGTGCCCGCGTCTACCAGCAGGTCGTCGTCAAGTAAAAAAGACGTGGTTCGGCAGTCTTTGGCGATTGCCCCTGAGCAGCCCAACACCCGTACTTTCATGACTTTTCTTGCCTTGGGAGATTACTTGGTCTCGAAATTGGTAGCGCCATCCCATTCAGGATCGAATGGAAGCAGTCGCATAGAGGCTACACGCTCTGAATACAACTGGTAAAGGTACTTTTTGGCATTCAGCCTCTGCAAATTCAGCAATTGGACATCACACTGGTCCCAATCTTGCGCCCTATACGCTTTAAGTGCCAAAAACCAGGTTTTTAGTTCGGTTGAGCTATCTTCATCAATTCTGGCAAGGGGAGCCACTGGCCAGAAAATCGCAACAGCATTCTCCTTGCCCTTTACTCGTACTTTGTCCAGTTCCTGCCAGGCAAAGTCGTTGGCCTGCCTTCGCGTGGATTCGCTGACGACAATATCAACCCCATAGGTTTTGGACAAGCCCTCCAGCCGTGAGCCGAGATTAACCGAGTCCCCGATGACCGTGTAACTACGACGAATATCCGAACCCATGTCGCCGACACACATGGTGCCGGTATTAAGGCCTATTCCAATACCAATTTCCGGCAACCCGTTACTTCTATGCTCATCATTGAGCTTGCGAATGGCACTGGACATCTCGAGCGCTGTTTTTGCCGCCAGGCTAGCATGATCCGGCGTGTCCACCGGCGCACCCCAGAAAGCCATGACGCAATCACCCATGTATTTATCAATGGTGCCCCGGTTGCTCCGTATCAGGTCAGTAAGCCGGCTAAACACGCTGTTAAGCAAGGCCTGCAACTGCGTGGGTTCCATGGACTCCGACATTTTGGTAAATCCACGCATATCGCAGAACATGACGGTCAACTCCTTGGTTGTTGCCTTCATGCTATAGCTGTCAGGGTCTTTCACCATTTCGTCGACCAATTCTGGTGGCACATAGGTACCAAACAGGTTGGCCAGCTCACGCTTAGACTTGCTCTCCACAAAGTAGCCATAACTCATGTTCAGCGCAAAAGCCGTCAGCGCCATCACCAATGCACTGGCCAGTGGCAACACCAGCCCGTAGCCCAGATAAAGCCAAAAGTTCAGGCCCACAAGAGCCGCCACCACCCCAGCACTGGTCGCAACGGCTTTGGGAGCAGAAAGCAGAGGTAGCGTAAAGGCCAATATCAGGCCGGACAACACCAATACGACCACTTCAAAACCTATTGCATAGTCAGGCTTTACAAACACCTTGCCGTCCAGGAAACCCGATATGACGTTTGCATGGGTCTCCACACCTGGATAGGTTTCACCGACAGGTGTGACGCGCAAATCGAGCAGGCCAGGCGCAGTCGTTCCCAGCAGAATGATCCTGTCTTTCAGCAAACCGGGCGCGACTCTATTGGCAAGAATGTCTGCGGCGGAAATATAGCGGAAAGAACCGCCGCTAACACCGCCGTTCCCACGAAAAGGCACCAGAGTAGCGACTCGATCATCCACGGGTATCGCCAGTGTTTTGCTGCCTTGTTTGAGGAGGATGCTCTCCAGTCCCTGGTAATTCCTGCCAAGAAATTTTTCCTGCGGAAAACCTGGCTCAACCCTGGGCAAGCCTACTAGTGCACGGAACATGGCCAACGACAGGGATTCGTAATACTGGCCCTTGTATTCCGCCAAAAGAGGTATGGACCGGACAACCCCATCGCTTTCAGTGATGGAATTGAAAAAACCACCCATGGGTGCAGACTTTGCAATCACATCTATGTTGGAGCCATAACCATTCCAGCTGGTGAATTTGATCGGTCGGCCTTGCAAGGACTGAGCGGTCATCACTGGCTGCGGCAAGACGCCGTTAACGCGTCCATCGCGGTCACTTGTGAAGTAGTACCCCATTACTACCGGACGTTTTTCCATTGACCTGGCAAACGCAGCGTCGTAATCGAGGCTGGACTGGACTTGCGCCAGCTTGTCGGCAAATCCCGGCTGGTCACGCATCTCCTGCTGGGCCAATTGCCTCAGCCTTTTCAAGCCTGAGCTTTCATCCGCTTCCGCAAAAACCACGTCAAAACCCAGCAGTGCGACCTTCTGGTTGTCGAGCAACTCGGTGACCAGGTCTGCCAGCTTGTTTCGACCCCAAGGCCAGCGCCCGACCTCGGCAAGGCTCTTTTCGTCAATGTCAACGATGACAATGCGCTCGTCCACCGTGTTGGGCATGGTCGCCCGCAGGCGCGCATCGTAGATGATGTCATCAAGCCGCTGTAAAACACCCAGACGGAGCACCCCGCCAGCATGCATCAGGGCAAACAGCAACGGTATCAGCGTTACCGCAATGCGAGGCCAATGCCTGGAGAAGAGTTGCATAAGACCTCTGGAGTCCGCGTCCCGCGCTTCCTGTCAGCGGCAGGAGACCGAACAGTCAATGTTGCACAAACTGCATCTGGGTACCAGCCAGTTCAAGCACATCACCGTTTTTGAGTGTTACCGGCTCGGCGCCTATCGGCGTACCGTTAACCGTTGGCCTGTCCCCGCCCTCCACATGGGCGACGACAAATCCATGTTGCCGTTTTGTGATCGCTGCAACCGCCACACCGGGTTTACCTATGGTTGTGACCACTTTCACAAGCGCGACTTCACGGCCAGCAGCCGCTCCAGACATGACCTTGATAGCAGCATTAAGCACTGCACCAGCCCCCGCCGGAGCGGCGACTGCCTGAGCTGGAGCGGCGAGACCCGCCGAGCCCGCCTTGATGACCATGGTTTTCTCAAATCCGGCACTGGCGGCCTCATTGACGTACTTGATCTTGTACTTGCCGATCTCCACTGTGTCGCTATTTTGCAACAGCTGCTTCTTCACAGCCTTTCCGTTGACATAAGTACCGTTGGTACTGTTGAGGTCTTCCAGATAAACCTCATTGCCCGACATTTGCAGGACCGCGTGCTCACCACTGACAGCAAGGTTGTCAATGACGATGTCGTTATAAGGGCGCCTTCCCAAGGATGTACGGTCTTTGGTGAGCTGAACTTCCTTTATCACGACACCGTCAATAGAGACGATCATTTTCGGCATGGCCGACTCCTGTCAATTTTTGATATTTCGATCATCGTCTTATTTTCCCAGCATTCTGGAGATAAGCCCCCGTTTGACCGAAGCCTGCCTGGCTTGCGCCAGCAATACTGAAATATTATCGCGGCCACCAGCCCCGTTAGCTGCAGCCACCAGTTGCACGGTCTTCTGCTCAAGACTTGCCGCATTGCGCATGATGTCTGCAATGACCGAATGGCTAACCATATCAGACAGGCCGTCAGAACACATCAGATAAAGATCACCGTCCTCTGCGCGGTGCTCATTGACCTCCACCATAACCGTGTCCTCGACACCGAGGGCGCGTGTCACCAGGTTCTTGTTCAGCGAAGTCAGCGCCTGCTCCGGCGTGATCAAGCCAGCATCTATCTGCTCCTGGAGCAACGAATGGTCTTTGGTAATCTGCTGGAATTCGGTCCCACGCAAGCGGTAGCAACGCGAATCGCCAATGTGTCCCAGCATCAGTCGATCATCCTGAAAAACGCCGACCACGAGAGTGGTGCCCATGCCGGTGTACTGAGGATTGGAGTTGGCTGCATTAAAAATCGAATGATTGGCGTTTTCCACACAAATTTCCATGGCCCGGCGCACTTCCTTGGCATTGGCATTCCGCCCTGCCTGGGAAAGCCAGCGCCCCATTTCCGACTTGATGAACGCAACTGCCATGCCACTGGCGATTTCCCCTGCGTTGTAGCCGCCCATACCATCGGCCAGTATGCACAGCCGCGTTGCCGGATCAAAGGCCACAGCATCCTCGTTGTTGTCGCGCGCCAGCCCAGTGTCTGTTTTTGTGCAGATCTCGTAATTCATTTTTCAGCTTATGGCTTGTACTTGCAGCTTGGCGCTTAAGGTTTTACGTCTTGATCAGCATTGCCGGCATGGTCGCCGCTATTGGCTGGGCTGGAAATTATTGTCTTTTCAAAAGCAGGGGGGTCATTTGCTGCTGAGGACTGAGCTACCGTAGATTCAAATTGCGGCGTTGAGGCGGCGCGGCCGCCCGCAAAAGCAACAGTTTTTTCTTCGCCTGAGGCAGGTCCAGAAATTTCACTTGCGGCAAATACTGGTGTAGCGGAAGACGCGGTACCTGCGTCCGCAAATTCGGAAATCGCGGCTCGCAGGTCCGTAGCGAATTCATCCCCATCCTGATATCGGGTTTCAGGTTTTTTGCTCACTGACAGCGCAACAATGTCGGCCAGTTTGTCCGAAATCTCGTTGCGGATGATGCGAATGTCCGGTGCCGGCTCATTGGCAATTTTGTACATCAGCTCAGCCATGGAGTCACCACGGAAAGGCAATACGCCAGCCAGCATCTGAAACAGCATGACCCCCAGCGAATACAGGTCGGAACGTCCATCCACACGCTTGCCGGCGATTTGTTCGGGTGACATGAAGCTTGGAGTGCCCAGCACCAGGCCCGTCTTGGTCTTGCTCGAATCCGTGATGCGTGCAATGCCGAAGTCAGTCACCTTGACACTGTCGCTGTCAAAGTCGTACATGATATTGGCTGGCTTGATGTCCCGGTGCACCACATTCTGCTTGTGCGCATAGGCAAGTGCTTCGGCTACACGGGCAATGATGGAAAGCACCTTGGGGATGGGCAGCAGTTGGCCATGCTTTGTCACATCGGCCAAATCCTTGCCCTTGAGGAACTCCATCGCAATGTAAGCCAGGTCGTGTTCTTCGCCTGCATCAAAAATCGTCACGATGTTCTGATGCTGAAGGCGGCCTGCGGTTTCGGCTTCCCGGAAGAACCGCTCACGCGCGTCGTCAAGTTCCCCGCCTTCAAATTCCTGGCTCAACGCCATGGTCTTGATCGCTACCACACGGCCGATTTTCGGGTCCTTGCCCAGGTAGACCACTCCCATAGCGCCCTTGCCGAGCTCTTTTTCCACCTGATAACGGCCCAGCATAGGCTTTTCAACACCACCACCATCGAGCAGCATGGTGCCGCCAGGATGTGCACCGCTGCCGCCGAGGATGACGGTTTCAGACAGGTTTTTCGCACGATTGAGTTTCGACTGCAGGTCTTTGTGGTTTTTGTCGTGGGTTGCCATGTACTCGTACACGGCCTGCGCCTTGTTGAACTGCCTTTTGCGTTCGAAATCCAGTGCAAGGTTGTTCATGTTGTCCATCAGCGCGTCGGTAAACGGTACGCGCCGAAACCGGTCAAAAGCCATGTCAAGCTGGCCTTGGCCCTGTAGCGCCAGGCCCATCATGCGATTCGTTTCAGCAGACTCTTCGTCCGACTTGAGCTTGCCAGCTTCTGTCACCAGAAAACGTTTGGTCGTTAACGCCAGGTGACCTATAACCAAAAGGGCGGCCGGGAAAACAAACTTGAGCCAGGTCGCGGCGGCAGAGAGCAGGCTGAATTCGACCACCAGCAGGACCACAAACAGCACCAGCGTAATGATGGCCGCCTTTCCCGCAGACAGGCGGGGCAGGCCGGCAATCAGATAAGCTGCGACCACAAGCAAAACCCCCAGCGTAGCCCAAACGCCCCAGGCCGGCTGGACGATGAAATGCTCGCCCAGGATGCTGGAGGTAATATGGGCAATAGTCTCGGCCGGTGATAACCCTGGCCCTGCCGGCGTCGTGAACAGGCTGCCCACGCCTTGTGCTGTAGCGCCTATCACAACAATCTTGTCGGCATATTTGGCGGCCGGTATCTTGCCGTTCAGCACGTCATAGAAGGAATCGACGGCAAAAGCAGGCTTGCCACCGCTACTTTTATAAAACTGCGGCAGCATCAAGGCAGACTCGTCGGTACGCACCCGGAGTTTTCCGATCTGCACCGATTCACCCACATTGAGTTTGATGTCGGAGGTGTTCAGGTTCAGGCTTTTTGCGGCAGCCAGCAGCGCCATTGAGGGAACCGCCTTGCCGTAGTAATTGACAAGCAGAGGCTCCTGGCGCACGGCGCCATCAACGGAATCCTGTATCTGGTTCAGGTGCCCTATGCCCGCAGCAGCTGTGCCTATGACCTCAATCGGCTGGGTGCCACGTATCGCAGCAATTGAAAACCCGCTGTTCTCGTCGATGGCACTTTTAAGCGCGTAAGCTGGCAACGGGTTGTCGGGCTTGCCCTGCGGCTCGCCAAGAGTAAACACTGATGGCACCAGCACATTGCCAGCCTTGCCTATGCTGGCCGCCAGTTTGGCATCGGTATCCAGTGCCACTTCGGCCTCTGCGATCACCTTGCCCAGTTGCTCCCCAATGCCTCCTTGCGCAAGGGCTGGCTCACCCAGCGCTTCTTTCATCTTGCGAATAAAAACTAGGCCGCGGTCGGTTTGCGGCTCGAAGAAAAAAGCGGTGTGAACAATTGTCTTGACCTTTGCCGCCGTCAGCAGGTCTATCAACTGCGCATGGACGTCGCGCGGCCAGGGCCAGCGCCCGATATTGGCAATACTCTGGTCATCAATGGCGATAACGGCGATTCGATCCGAAGGCTGGCGGTTGCTGCTGGTGCTGGCGTAGTCGTAATAACGGCGTTCCAGCGTACCGAAAAAATCGGTGAAGCCATGCAGGAACAGGACTGCCACGACAACCAGCACGCCAACAAACCAGTCGGCGCGCCAAAGGCGGCTGAGCTTGCTAGATTTGGCCACTTCCCGCCCCTTGTCCTGATTCTCTGCGCATTGCTGCCCCGGATTCCGTCGTCATTTTTATTGCCTGCAAAGACCCACAGCCGAAGCCGAAAGGTTACAAGACTCCCAAATGATGACGTTAACAGACAGCCAGAGGCTGGACAAGTGACTTTTCAACGCCGGGCGCGCTTTATGTTGCAAATAAGTGGCGCCCACTCAACCCGGCTTGGTGCCGGTGAAATCAGGCTGCGGGAGGCCGTACCGACTTGCGTCTGGCCAGCAGGTTTCCCAGCGCCACGACAAGGATTGCACCAACGATGCCGCCAGCAGTCACCATGTGCTCGCTCAAGGCGCCAAAACGGGCGGTTACCGCCGGATCGGTCAGCAGCATCTCGCCGGCGAGGAACCCAAGCAGTGCTGCGCCAATGGTGATGATGATGGGGAAACGTTCCATGACCTTGGTAAGCAGCGTGGCGCCGAAGATGATCAGCGGAATACTCACCAGCAAGCCCAGTATCAGCAGCGGCAAGTTGCCCTTGGCAGCCGCAGCCACGGCCAGCACGTTGTCCAGACTCATCACCAGATCGGCGATCAGGATGGTACGAATGGCAGCAGCCATTCCGTTGATCTCGTGAATGCCCTCCTCTTCCTCTTCTTCAGCCTTCAGCAGGTCGACGCCGATATAGACCAGAAGGACCGCGCCGATTATCTTGAGGTAAGGCAGGCTGAGCAGCTGGATGGCAACTATGGTCAACACAATCCGCATCACGATGGCGGCTGCACTGCCCCAGAAAATCGCCTTGCTGCGCTGCTCGGGTTTGAGCGTGCGGGCAGCCATGGCAATGACCACGGCGTTATCGCCCGACAACACGATGTTGGCGAGCACTATGGAGCCGAAAGCGCTCCAGAAAAGGGGGGAACCCAGATCGAGTCCGAAAATCATGGCAATCTCCTGTTATGAATTAAAAAAAGCGCCGGTGAGCGCTTTTTTTGTTTTTTTGAGTTTAGCCCGAACAGGGCAGATGCCCCGTTCGTAATAACGCTTACTAATTTAGCGAATCAGAGCAGGCCCTTGAGCAGCTTGGCCATCTCGGAGGGATTGCGCGTCACGGTAAAACCGCAGGCTTCCATGACTTCCAGTTTCGCATCCGCAGTGTCGGCGCCACCGGAGATCAGCGCACCGGCATGGCCCATGCGCTTGCCGGGAGGGGCAGTGACACCGGCGATAAAACCGACGATTGGCTTTTTCATATTGGCCTTGCACCACATCGCAGCTTCGGCTTCGTCCGGACCGCCGATTTCGCCAATCATGATGACGGCATCGGTTTCAGGATCATCGTTGAAGGCTTTCATCACATCGATGTGCTTGAGACCGTTAATCGGATCGCCACCAATGCCGACGGCACTGGACTGACCCAGACCGATTTCGGTCAGCTGGGCAACCGCTTCATAGGTCAGCGTGCCAGAGCGGCTGACCACGCCGATACGGCCCTTGCGGTGGATGTGGCCTGGCATGATGCCGATCTTGATTTCATCGGGCGTGATCAGGCCGGGGCAGTTGGGACCCAGCAGCAGGGTCTTCTTGCCACCGGCAGCTTCCTTGGCCTTCATGCGGTTGCGCACTTCCAGCATATCGCGGACAGGGATGCCTTCGGTGATACAGATGGCCAGGTCGAGGTCGGCCTCAACGGCTTCCCAGATGGCTGCTGCTGCGCCTGCAGGCGGCACGTAGATCACCGACACGGTAGCGCCGGTGGCCCTGGCGGCCTCGGTCACGTTGGCGTAAATCGGGATGCCTTCGAAATCTTCGCCAGCCTTCTTGGGGTTCACGCCTGCGACAAAGGCATTCTTGCCGTTGGCGTAGTCACGGCACATGCGCGTGTGGAACTGGCCGGTCTTGCCGGTGATGCCCTGCGTGATGA
>JAZKCN010000009.1:0-49191 GCA_040388075.1 Pseudomonadota bacterium
GCCAGTGCTAGCTTTTCGTACCGTCACTTATTGCACTGAAAACGAGGAGACCCCTATGACCGCGCGGAACAAAACTCGCGTCCCCGAAAAAGGTCCGCCCCGGCGAATTGACGGGATTATGCCCAAACAGACATAATTTAAGCGATGTCGAAGCAAACCCGCAAACCCGTCAAATGGGTCAGTTCCGCCAAGCGCGATCTGGATGCGATGCCGGACTATGTCAAAGACGTTTTTGGCCATGCCATCGACCTGGCGCAGGCCAGTGGCAAGCATCAGGATGCCAAGGTCATGACGGGTTTTGGTCGGCCGGCGTGTTGGAGGTGGTCGAGGACCCCCAGGGCGACACTCACCGGGCGTCTACACCGTCAAGTTCGCCGGCTGGGTCTATGTCCTGCACTGCTTTCAGAAGAAGTCCCAAAGCGGCATCGCCACGCCGAAACCGGATTGATCACCACCCGCCTGAAGGCCGAAGCAGGACTTCGAAGCTTGGCAGGCACAGCAAGGAGCACGCAAATGAGTGAACCCGCAAGCATCACCACCGAAGAAGGCAGCACCAATGTCTATGCCGACCTGGGCTACACCGACGCGGCCGAGATGCAGCGCAAGTCCCAGCTCGCCGGCGAGATCGCCCGAGCGATCAAGGCGCGCCGCTTGACGCAGGAAGATGCGGCTGCGCTGCTGGGGATCGACCAGTCCAAGGTTTCGCGCATCACGCGCGGCCAGTTTCGCGGCGTCAGCGAGGCCAAACTGTTGGAGCTGGTGGCCAGGCTGGGCCATGACGTGAAGATCGTGGTCGGCCCGGTGCGGCGCCGCGCCGGCAAGATCGAACTGCAGTTTGACTGATTGGCCTTTATCCGGGCCCTGCTGATTTGGGTGGAGGGAACTCCCCTCCATGTACCTCCGGCTTGAATGCTGCCAGCTTGGTCGCCAAAGACGTTTCGGCCTGTGTCCTGACCCTGAGCCATGCGCCCAAGGTGTCACGCAGACAGGTCTCACATAAATCCGCCTCAACCCGATTTCCGTCCCCAAAAATCGAGTCATAGCCCGCGTCGAAGCCGATCGACGTCATCTCGGCGAAGCCAAGCTCGCCACGCTCGGTCTCTTTGCCGCACCGGTCACATCGGATCTGATGCACCACGCTCACGGCCTCCATGGTTTTGAGTTGCATCGAATTCTCCTTACAAATAACTGCCTGCATCATCCTGCTGTCCCGCGAAGCATAACCGTGCCGGAATGGCACGCTTAGCCACGATGACGAGCACCATGATCATTCCCTCCGTGACATGCCTGCCGGGTCCCAAGTCATCGGCATTTGCATGAACAGCGTAAGCATGCGCACGCGCAAGTATGGTTTCTCCCTGCCTTGCTGATGTGTCTCGGCGGATGCCAGACTATCTACGAGGGCAAATATGACTGAAAGGCGGGCGGCCGACCAGGAGCTGTCGTGAAAGTTGATTATTCGAATTAGTTAGCCAAAGAGCCATTTCGCGACTGCCGCGCCAAACTGAGCGCAGAGGAACGGCGAACATCACAGTTCGCTGTGATTTCGTACCCATTCTTAAGCAGACCCAGGAATGCCATTATTCCGATTCAACCCAGTTGAGCCGGATGCGCGGGAATCTCGCTTATCTCAACGTGCTTGACTGCAAGGCGGCATTGCAACCGCGTGTCAGCGGCGTTTTCAAGCACGGCTTCTTAACCCTCAAGCACCAGGCTTTCGAGTTTCCGGATGCATATCGCTTCTGCGCAAGGCAAAACGCCAATAATGGGTGCTTCGATAGTGCTTGCAAATGCCCACCAGAATGAGCAGATTGCGGGAGAATCGAAGTTAGCCAGCAAAAGCGCCTCGAGGCACCTGAACTCAAATCACATGACCGCTGAAAAGGAATTTTCTACCAATGCGCACTGCAAAAAAATCAACTCTGACCTTCGTCTTATTGCTTGGAATGCCTGTTGGTTTGCTACTGGCACAACAAGCCACTTTCACGTCAGCCTCCTTGACGCCAGATGCCGCTTTGAAGGCGGCACGGGCTGCGCTAGAGACTTGCCGAAAAAATGGCCATCAAGCTGCCGTATCGGTCAATGACCGTGCCGGCAACGCGCTCGTTATGCTTCGCGACCGTTTCGCCGGTCCACACACAGTCGATACGGCCATCAACAAAGCCTACACGGCCGTGACCTTCAAACTCGATACCACGAGTTTCACCCGTTCCACTCAAGGAGGTGAACCCGCATCTGGCGTGCGACACCTTCCCCGCATCGTGGCCATCGGCGGTGGCATTCCCATTGAATCGGCTGGCTCCATCGTGGGCGCCATTGGGGTTTCGGGCGCGCCGGGCGGGGATGCCGATGACGTCTGCGCCAAAGCGGGCATTGCTGCTATCCGCGACGAACTCGACTTTTGACTAGGCCGCACTCTCGTGCGGTCAGTGGTCAAGCTCCCTGCTGACGTTGCCAGCCTAACCCCGGCCATGGCCAGTATTCTTATGCATCCTGCAATAGACGAGAGTCGGTGGCTAGCCTACATACACCAGCTTGATAGAACACGCGTCAATCACTTAGGCCAAAAGTCAGGTTCGCAGCTACTTGGCTGTGGCAACGTGCGCAACAGGCGATCAAATCTGCTTTAGACGACGTTGAACAGCCGAAACGAGCGGCTGGATGGCGGAGTCCGGGAACGGCGCTACGCTGCTGACGTTGATTTCGCAAAGCACATAGCGCTCAGAGGCATCGGCGATAGATTCTCCGAACATGAAGTCGCAGTCCCAGAGGAACGGAAGTTGCTCGCGCGAAAGGCCGACGCGTGTGCGGAGCAACTCGACCCACTCAGTCTCCAGTCGTTCCTTCAAGAACTGGAACTGCGGCAGATTTGCGGCGTGGTACAGCCTCGGGCTGGACGGCGGTGCCGGCTCGTCAGGTTTGGCGGGGTAGAGCGCGTTCACCGACTGGTGCCCGAAGCCCTCGACCCGATCCTCCACCAGATAGGCGCGCACCATGCCTTCCACCAAGCGCGGTTGCCATGCCTGGTCGATCATGTGTCCGCCGTTCTCCGGCTCGAAGTACGGAGCCAGTCTTGCCAAGAGCGCTGGAATTTCCATCACCTCTTCGTCGCTGCCACGCTGGGCGTGGCGCACCCGCAGGCGCGCGGGTGTGGCCATGGGACCCACCAGTTGCACGCGCCAAACACCGTTCCCGCTCTGTCCCCGGTATTGCTTGAGTACCCGTGGGCCGTGGCGGAGTCGTTCTGGCAATTCCTCCTCGAGTTGTTTGAGGCTGTCGACTCGGCAAACGTCGCTGCCAAACGGGAGATCGCGCGTGTGGAACAAGACGTCCTTGGTTCCCAGCTTCAGGATGGCCTCCGGATGCGCGCTGACCACAATCCCCGAGTCGGCAACCCGCCGCAGCATGGCGTCCAGGACATCCCGTCGTCGTCCGCCTTCGATGGGATTGCACCAGACCAGCACGAGGCGGCAGTTGCGCAGCTGCGTCTCCACTTCTTCGGCGAAGTCGTCGTTGTACACGGCAGGGACCGCCGTCACGCCGGCGAGGGCGAAAGCATCAAACAACGCAGCAAACCGGCTCTCGGTCGGATCAGAGCGATCCCGCATGCGGCGATCGCCTGGATAAAGTAATGCGACGGTTGATGTAGGCAAGGGCAACTCCTCAGCGGCTCACACGCCAGCAAGCTGCCAGAGCAATTGAAGCGTATTTCATAAGGTCCTCATGGCATTCATAAGAGCTTCAGCAATGGATACCCCCACTGGGCCGAAGAGAGCCTCGACCAGCAAAGTATTCGCGTTTCTGGTCTGTTGACTCTTTTAATGTCGAGTTCAAGACATTACAGTATGATCATGACATGAGTTTGCTGTTCTTGCCACCCTGGTTGTTGCTGATTGTTTCACTGCCTACATCCGGCGCCACCGCGCGGACCCGCATTTGGCGGGCGTTGAAGTCGCTTGGCTGCATGGCATTACGGGACGGGGCGTATCTCCTACCAGCTGGTGAGGAACGCGAAGTGGCGCTGCAGGAACTGGCTGAGGAATGCCGGCGCGAGGGAGGCCACGCGTGGCTGATGGACGTGCAGCCGCGGTCCGTCGACGAAGCTGCAACCTACCGGCAGCTGTTTGACCGCAGCGACGATTACGCCGAGCTGTGCAAGTCCTGGAAGGAGGCGGGACGCACGCTCAGCGGGCTGGCGGGGTCCGAGGTCTCGCGCATGCAGCGCAGGCTGCAGCGCGAGCGCGACATGGTGCGGGCCATTGACTTCTTCCCCGGCGACGCGAGCCTGGAGGCAGAGGCGGCCTGGACGGAGTTCACCCAACGCATCGAGCGGGTGTTGTCGCCAGACGAGCCTCACGAAACGGCAGGCGGCATTGCCAGGCTGGATGCGAGCAGCTACCAAGGCCGGACGTGGGCCACGCGACGTCGGCCCTGGGTGGACCGCGTTGCCAGCGCATGGTTGATTCAGCGCTTCATCGACCGCGATGCGCGTTTTCAGTGGCTGTCCCAGCCGTCAGATTGCCCGAAAGGCGCACTCGGTTTCGATTTCGACGGCGCGGCGTTTACGCACGTGGGCGAGCGGGTGACCTTCGAGACGCTAATGGCTAGCTTCGACCTGGAGCAGGATGCTGCGCTCATGCGCGTCGCCGCGCTTGTACACCAGCTCGACGTGGGCGGCGAACCGGTCGCCGAGGCTGCAGGCTTCGAGGCCGTGCTGGCAGGCGCGCATCAACGCCTGGACGAGGACGACGCGCTGCTGGCGGAGATGAGCAAAATGCTCGACTCCCTGTACGCGTACTTTCAACAAGCTGGCGGTCGCCCAGGATGACCCAGATGATCCGCCCAGCCCCCCGCACATTGGTGAGCTTCGCGCCAAGTTACCCCGAGCCACACCTGGAACCCACCCAACTGCCGATAGCGACTTTGATTCAACCAACCACCTGTTCTGTAACCATGACCGGATAACGCCATGACACTTTTCCTGACCGGCTTGCGCGCCGCTTCGATCATCCGTCCCAACCTCAACTCTGAACCGGGGGCAGCATGAGTGCGCAGACGACCACCGGCGCTGCCGGCCCCGAGGCCGTGCCTCCGACGCTGACGTACTTTCAGCTTTTCATGCGGTTTCTCAAATTCGGCTTCCTTGCCTGGGGAGGCCCGGTGGCGCAGGTCGCCATGCTGCGCCGGGAACTGGTGAACGAGGAACGATGGATTTCCAGCGAACGCTTCAACCGCTTGCTGGCCGTGATGCAGGTGCTGCCCGGACCCGAGGCGCACGAGCTGTGCGTGCATCTGGGCATGCGTGCGAAGGGGCGGCTGGGCGGGGTGCTGGCCGGTCTCGCATTCATGCTCCCGGGATTCCTGTTGATGCTGGCGCTGTCATGGCTTTACTTCCGGATGGACATCGCTGGCACGGCACTGGGCGCCGCGTTCCTTGGTGTACAGGCAGCAGTGATCGCCCTGATCGTACGGGCGGTGCACCGGATCGGCGAGCACATCCTGGTGGACCGTTGGCTGTGGGCCATCGCCATCGTGGCCGCACTCGCCTCCGCCGCCGGCGTGGCCTTCTGGATCACCCTGCCAGCCGCCGGCGGCGTCTATGCCTTGTGGATGCTCAAGCGTGGCAGGCTCGCCCTCCTGGTCGCTGCCGGCGCGGTGGCGCTGGCCGCCGCGATGGCGCTCTGGGCGCCGCGCGCACAGCCGCTGGTGGAGGCGGTCGTCCAGGGCGAGGCTTCGCTGCTGCTCATCTTCGTCGCCGGGTTGAAGGCGGGCCTGCTCACCTTCGGCGGTGCCTACACGGCGATCCCGTTCATCCGCAATGACGCGGTCGGCCGCGGCTGGATCACCGACGGCCAGTTCCTCGACGGCCTGGCCTTGTCTGGGGTGCTGCCCGCGCCGCTCATCATCTTCGCCACTTTCGTTGGCTATGTTGCCGGCGGGCCGCTCGGTGCGCTGGTCATGACCGCCGGCGTCTTTCTTCCCGCGTTTGCCTTCTCGCTGATCTTCTACGACCGGCTCGAGGCAGTGCTAGAGGTCAAGGAGATGCACGCCTTCCTCGACGGCGTCGCCGCCGGGGTGGTCGGCCTAATCGCCGCGACCACGGTTGACCTGGCGTTCGTCACCGCCGCGCGTGTGCCGTCGTTGGCGGTGGCCGTATCGATCTTTGTCGCGGCCTTGGCCTTCCTGTATGCCTGGAAGAACAAGCTCAACATCGCAGTCGCGATCATCGGGGCCGGAGTCGCGGGTTGGCTGCTGATGCCGAGCGGCGCGTGAGCCAGCAGGGTATGCAGCCTGTTGCTTGCCCTCGCTCAGCGCGCTGCGTCGCGTTAAAGGTCGCTCCGATCAAGAAAAGTCGCGCCAGCGGAGGCCTCGGCTCAACCCGCCTAGACGGACGGCTGCGCCGAAACGTTGCTTGCGGTTGCTTGCTGCTCGTGCTTGGTGCATGGACGCTGCCGGACGTGGCCGCTGAATCGGCGGCTTTTGCTCCTTTGAATGGCCAGCAGATCCGCTCCGCGTTGCGCGGCAGCTCAGTCGGCGACGGGAGACATTGGGAGCATCAGTACCTCCCCGATGGTCGACTCATCCGCTCCGAGAGCGGGACAAGCAAAGCGGGCCAATGGTCGGTTCAAGGCGACCAGCTGTGCCTGCTGAAGCCCGAGATCAGCAGCACACAGGCGGCGTGCTTCTCGGTGCATCGACGAGGCAACGAGTTGCAGTACCTAGATGGGCAGCAACTCGTATATCAAGGTTTTCTTAAAAGGAGTTCATGATGACTACATCCCCAGCATTTCAAAGTCAGGACGCGCTCAAGCCGCTGCCGTTCGATCCGTCAAAACTAACGGGTCTGTCCGAACGAATGATTCGTTCCCATTGGGAAAACAATTACGGCGGCTCGGTCAAGGCACTGGCCGCTGTCAAGGCCCGGCTGGTGCAGGCCGCAGGCGACAAGGACCTGCCGCCCTACATCTACAACGACCTGAAGCGCGAGCACCTAATTCGCACTGGATCGGTGGTGCTGCACGAACTGTATTTCGAGAACCTCGGGGGCAGTGGCGAGGCCGCAGCTACCGAGCGAGAGGCGATCGCTCAAGCCTTCGGCAGCTTCGAAGACTGGGAGAGGGAATTCCGCCGCATCGGTGCCGGCCTCGGTGGGGGGTCCGGCTGGGTGGTTCTTGGGTTCAACCTGCACACCAGGCAGCTGGAAAATTACTGGATGGCCGATCACGCGCATGGACCGGCCGCCACCGTTCCGATCCTGGTGATGGACATGTACGAGCACTCTTATCAGATGGACTACGGCGCTGCGGCGGCGAAATACATTGATGCTTTCTTCCAGAACATCCAGTGGGAGAGCGTGAGTGCACGGCTGGCCGGCGCACGTGCGATATGAGGCATTTAGCGTTGCATGTGGCGGGTTGGCACTCTCTCGTGTGCACGTGAAGATAGGCATCTCCGGACACCGACGGCGCGACGGCGCGACGGCTCGGTATTCTCACAGGCGCGGACCCAAGCTGGCTGGTCTTGGTGCCCTTGTCCATCCTGGCCGAGCAACTGGTGCGTGCATGGAACTGGCGCCAATTGCTGTACCCCCTGCGCCCGGCGGGGCGCTTCGATTTGTTCGGCACCATCATGGCTGGCTACCTGCTGGCGGAGCGGGGCAAGCCACGCTAATGGACAGGCGAAAAACAAACTGAAATGAATCGTGTTGTTGACTACATCGAAGCCGCTGAGCGCGACAACACGCGTCGGAGCTACGCTTCGGCCATACGACATTTTGAAATAGAGTGGAAAGGCCTCCTGCCCTCGACGGCTGACGCCATCGCCCGCTACCTCGCCGACTACGCGCCTACCTTGGCCATCAACACCCTTCGCCAGCGGCTGGCGGCACTGTCCCGATGGCATGCCGACCAAGGTTTTGCGGACCCCACCAAGTCGCCCTTGGTGCGCCAGGTCCTTAAAGGCATTCGCTCAATTCACGCCGTGCCAGAAAAGCGCGCGCGCCCCCTGGAGCTGGCGGTGCTCCAGCAGATCGACCAGTGGCTCGATGTCGCGATTGGCAACGCCCAGCGGTCCGGCGACCGGCCGGCCTTGCTGCGCCAAACCCGCAACCGCAGCCTGATGTTGCTGGGGTTCTGGCGCGGCTTTCGCTCCGACGAGTTGGTCAACCTGCGCGTAGAGAACATCGAGGTGACGCCGGGCCAGGGCATGGCGTGCTACCTGGGCCGCACCAAAGGCGACCGGCAGCTGCAGGGCCGTGTTTTCAAATGCCCAGCCTTGTCCCGCTTATGTCCCGTGACGGCCTTCAATGCCTGGATCGACCTGGCCGGGTTGACCGAGGGTCCGGTGTTCCGCAAGATCGACCGCTGGGGGAATGTGGCCGACGAAAGTCTGCATGCCGACAGCCTGATTCCGTTGTTGCGCAGCCTGTTCGCCGAAGCCGGTGTCGAGTCGCCCGAGGAATACAGCAGCCACTCCTTGCGCCGCGGCTTTGCCGGCTGGACCCGCGCCAGCGGCTGGGACATCAAGGAACTGATGGAATACGTCGGCTGGAAGGATGTCAAATCGGCCATGCGCTACCTCGATGCGTCGGATTCCAGCCTGCAGGCCCGGTTCGAGCAGGGCCTGACGGCCCTGGCACCGGCAGTTCCGCAGCTACTGCCATTGTTGTTGACCGAACAAATCGAAGCGCCCCGCCCACCGGCCGAAGGAACGACGCCCATGGCAGTCCTGCGCGTCACGCTGGTGCTGGCCCGCTTCAGCAAGCAGTCGCGCGGCCTGGCTCGCGGTCACCGGCTGATCGAGCAGACCTGCTTTGAGCGTTTCGCCATGCAACGCCTGAACACCGAGGGAACGCTCTACGAGCTCGCAGTTCCCTACCTGTCACGTGACTTGCTGGACGAGGTGATCGCCACGCTGCTCGATGACATGTACCGCATCGCCGAGGACAACCAGTGCCTGCTGGAAACCTCATTTCACGAACCCGCGACCGACACCTACTGGGATTGAGGCGATGGGAAGCATTGCCGCCAGGCGGGGTAGTCCCCGCGAATGACCACGCTCCATGAGACGGCCTATCCCAGCCTGAAACCCGATCCGACACCCCGTGAGCTGGCGGAGCTTTACACACCGACCAAGGATGAACAACTCCTGGCTGCCGGCATCGGCAAGCGCGCCTTGCCGCGCATGGCGGCACTGATCCACCTGAAAGTCTTCCAGCGCCTGGGCTATTTCATCTCCCTGGCCGAAGTGCCGCCGGTGATCCGGGAGCACATTGCGCAGCAGGTGGGCGTGGTTAGGCCGCCCCCGGCGGCGGACCTCAAGCGCTTCGAGGCCTCGGGCTCGCGCACCGCCTTGTTTGCGACCTTACGCCGGCACCTCAATGTCAAACCTATGAACCCGGGGGGCCACGCCTGGCTGGAGGTCGTGGCCGACACGGCGGCCGAGACCAAACACGCGGTGGCCGACATCATCAACGTGATGCTGGAGGAGCTGGTCCACCATCGCTACGAGCTGCCCGCCTTCTCGACGCTGGACCGGATGGCGTATCGAGCCCGGGAAAAGAGCAACAACCGGTATTTCTCCGCAATCACCAACCAGCTGACAGCCCATACCCGGACCTTGATCGACAGTTTGCTTAAAACCGCCACGGGCGAGTCGGTTTCTGCCTGGCAAATGCTCAAACGCGAACCCAAGCGGCCGACCAACAAGGAAACGCGCACCTACATCCAGCACATCCGGCGCTTGCAGTACCTGGTGGAGCAGCTTCCCAAGCCCGACGTGCCGGTGCCCAAGCTCAAACAGTTTCGCCACCTGGCGCGCGCCCTCAATGCGGCCGAGATGGCCGAACTCAAGCCGCAAAAGCGCTACGCCCTGGCGGTGATCTTCATCCGGGCGCAGCATGCCCAGTCCCTGGACGATGCCGCGGACCTGTTTATTCGCCTGATGCAGAACCTGGAAAACAATGCCAGGCAGAAATTGCTCTCGTTCCAGCAGGAGCGGGTCCAAAAAACCGACATGCTGGTTGGCCAGCTCAAAGACATCCTGGGCGCCTACCAGCTGGAGGGCACCGACACGCAGCGTGTGGACGCCATCGGCACCACCCTGGTGGCCGACGTGGACGAGCTGCTCAACGAATGCGAACAGCACCTGGCCTATGCGGGCCGCAACCATCTGCCTTTCCTGCTGCAGCCCTACAAGATGGTCCGGGCCCAGTTGCTCAACTGCATCGGCATCGCCTCGCCCAAGGCCAGCAGCGAGGACCAGGTAGCGGAGCGGCTGATCGAGGCCCTTTACAAGCTGCGCGACAACCGTGCGGACATCGTGCCGCTGGACATGCTGGGCCTGACTGAAGACAAGGATTTCCGCTGGATGTCAGGCCAGTGGAAGCGGTTGGTGTTGGTCCGTCCATCCGGCAAGGGCCGGGCGGAGGCTGTCCACCGCCGGTATTTTGAACTGGCGGTCATGCATGCTGTCAAAGACGACCTGAAGTCGGGCGATCTCTTCATCAAGTACGGCGAGCGCTATGACGATTACCGCGAGCAGTTGGTCGATGACGAAACCTTTGAAAGAGAAGTGGGCGACTATGGCCAGGTCACCGGCATCGAGACAGATCCCGGCACCTTTGTGGCGATGCTCAAATCGGCGATGTCCCAGCGGGCCCACGACATCGACGCCACTTTCCCGGAAAACGCCCATGCCGAGATCGTCGACGGCCGCCTGATCCTGCGGAAACCGCCGCGCTCAGAAATCGTCGAGGCGGCCGCGCGGATCGACGCCCTGATCACCGAGCGAATGGAGGCGGCCAGCATCGTGGACGTCATGATCGACACCGAGCGCTGGTTGGACCTGCACAAGCTGTTCCGGCCACTCGCCGGGACCGACAGCCGCCTGGAGGATCTGCGCATGCGCGTCATCACGACGCTGTTTTGCTACGGCTGCAACCTGGGGCCCGTGCAGACCGCCAAATCGATCAAAGGTCTGAACCGCCGGCAGATTTCCTGGCTGAACTTGAAATACGTCAGCGAGGACCTCCTGGACAAGGCCATTGTCAAGGTGATCAACGCCTACAACAAGTTTGAGCTGCCAGGCTACTGGGGCACGGGCAAACACGCGTCGGCGGACGGCACCAAGTGGAATCTTTACGAGCAAAACCTACTGTCCGAGCACCATATCCGCTATGGTGGGTACGGCGGTATCGGCTACTACCATGTATCGGACAAGTTCATCGCGCTGTTCAGCCATTTCATTTCCTGCGGCACCTATGAGGGCATCCACATCCTTGACGGGCTGATGACCAACGAATCGGACATTCGACCGGACACGATTCACGGGGACACCCAGGCCCAGAGTTACCCGGTCTTCGCGCTGGCGCACCTCCTGGGCATCCAGCTCATGCCGCGCATCCGGGGCATCCAAGACCTCAAATTCCATCGCCCGGAGCCGGGCAATGTTTACCGCAACATCAATGCGCTGTTCAGCGATGTGATCGACTGGCGGCTGATTGAGCTGCATTTGCCGGCGATGCTGCGGGTGGCGGTTTCCATCAAGACCGGCAAGATCACGCCGTCGGCGATCCTGCGCCGGCTCGGCACCTACAGCCGCAAGAACAAGCTGTATTTCGCGTTTGTAGAGCTTGGCAAGGTCATCCGGACCATGTTCCTGCTGAGCTACATCGGCGATGTCGGGCTGCGCAAGGTGATCCATGCCGAAACCAACAAGAGCGAGCAGTTCAACGGCTTTGCCCAGTGGTCATTTTTTGGGGGAGAGGGGATCATTGCCGAGAACATCCGGCACGAGCAGCGCAAGGTGATCAAGTACAACCACCTGGTGGCCAACATGATCATTCTGCACAACGTGGTGGGCATGACGAAGGTGCTGCAGGAGCTTCGCGACGAGGGGACCGAGATCACGCTGGAGATCCTGGGCGGCCTGGCGCCGTTCCGCACGGCGCACATCAACCGGTTTGGTGACTACACGCTGGATTTTCGGCGGAAGATTGGCCCCTTGAACTTCGATGCCACCATAATCCCAATGGAATCATAGACTTAGGGTCGTTTCTGCTGGGTTTTACATGAATCCCTGCCGACCCTCATCCTGGCTGGCGGATCTAAGTCCAGACGCCGGCCCGGAAGCGCTCTGGGCGCAGGCCCTACGCACGCAGGCCCTACGCACGCAGGCCTGACCCGAGCGGACCTCAGGCCTTCAGCGGGTTTGCTACCAAATAAATAGCAGGCGCCGCTAGTCCACATTGGGTTTCAGGCACTTTTGATGCCTAAAAAATGGCATATCTGGCGTTGTTTTGCGGATTTTGAAGCCAAAACATGGCTCGATTCATGTTTTTTTCAACGCAATGCCATCGCCAATCAGTAATATTTGCTTTTATTGTTACATCCAGCGTAATAATTCAGTTTCGGGCTTCCGCTGCCAACAGGCATTGCTGGACGCCTGCCACTGGCAAAATGCCTGCACCATGTACCTGCCCAGCCAGTTCAGCGCCAAAGACGACAACCACGCCTGGGAACTGGTCAGGGCCCATCCTTTTGCTTCGCTGATCTCCAATGACGAAGACGGCCTGCCTTTTGTCACGCTGCTACCGCTGCATCTGGAACTGACCGTTGATGGGGCCGTGTTGCTCGGCCACTGCGCCAGAGGCAATCCACACTGGCAATACCTGCAGGCCAGGCCACACGCGATCGTGACTTTCATGGGCCCGCATGCCTACATGACCCCGCGCGTCTACCCGGACCTGTTGCGGGTACCGACCTGGAACTACCTGGCCGTCAACTGCAAGGTAGAAGCAAAACTGGTGCAGGAGTTCGATGGCAAGGACCGGTTGCTCAAGCACCTGATTCACGACCATGACCCTGCCTATGCCGACCAGTGGCGCGGCCTGCCCGAGGATTACCAGCGCAAGATGATGGCCGGCATCGTGGCCTTCGAGCTGCGCGTGACGAAGTTGCAGTGCAAGGTCAAGCTGAACCAGCACCGGCCCGAAGCGCAGGCCAGCATGAAAGCCGCCTACGCCGGTGGCAACGACAACGAGCGGGCACTGGCCGCCTGGATGGACAAACTCGACCAACAGGACAAGACATGAATACGCCGGACGACCTCCGGTTCATGCAGCTGGCGCTGCAACAGGCACAAGAGGCCGCTGCAAATGGTGAAGTGCCGGTTGGCGCCGTGGTCGTGCATCAGGGCAGGGTGGTGGGCACCGGCCGCAACGCACCGGTCGATGGCACAGACCCGACAGCTCACGCAGAAATCATCGCCCTGCGCGAGGCTGCCAAAGCTATCGGCAACTACCGTCTGGACGACTGCGAGCTTTTCGTCACGCTGGAGCCCTGCGCCATGTGCAGTGGCGCCATGCTGCATGCCCGACTAAAGAGGGTGGTGTTCGGCGCCCCTGAACCGAAAACGGGCGCTGCTGGCTCCGTCATCAACCTGTTTGCCGAGAAGCAGTTGAACCACCAGACCTCCTGGCAAGGCGGCGTGCTGGCCGATGAATGCTCTGCGTTGCTGCAAACCTTCTTCCGCAAGCGCCGCAGTGAAAACCGTGATGCCGCCCGTCTGTCGCACCCGCTGCGCGACGATGCGCTGCGCACGCCTGACGAAGCGTTTGAAAACCTGCCCGGCTACCCCTGGCCACCGCAATACATCAGCGACCTGCCTGCGCTCGCTGGCCTGCGCCTGCACTATCTTGATGAAGGCACGGCAGGCGGCGAAGGTCTGACCTTTTTATGCCTGCACGGCAACCCGGCGTGGAGTTACCTGTACCGCAAGATGATCCCGGTCTTCCTCGAAGCCGGCCATCGCGTGGTTGCACCCGACATGCCAGGCTTCGGCAAAAGCGACAAACCCAAGCGGGACAGCTTTCACAGTTTTGCCGTACACCGGCAAATCCTGCTCGAGTTGGTCGAGCGGCTGGACCTGCAGAACGTTGTGCTGGTGGTGCAGGACTGGGGCGGCCTGCTCGGCATGACCCTGCCCATGGCTGCGCCGCAGCGCTACAAAGGCCTGCTGGTGATGAACACCGTGCTGGCCTGCGGCGATGTACCGCTATCACCGGGCTTTATTGCCTGGCGCGAGATGTGCGCAAAGAACCCGGAGTTCGACGTAGCCCGCCTGTTTGCACGCGGCAATCCGCAGATGAAAGCCGAAGAATGCACGGCCTACAACGCACCTTTCCCCGATCGCGGCCACCGCGCAGCGCTGCGTGCTTTCCCGGCTATGGTGCCGGAGTTTGCCGATTCGGATGGCGCCGCTGTATCGCGGGATGCGCGCAATTTCTGGCAGCAACAGTGGCAGGGCCAGACCCTTATGGCCGTCGGTGCGCAGGATCCCGTATTGGGTTTGCCAGTAATGCAGCAGTTGCAGCAAATGATTCGCGGATGCCCCGAGCCCACGGTGCTGGAAGATGCCGGGCACTTTGTGCAGGAGCATGGTGAACCGATAGCACGGGAGGCTGGGCGCGTCTTCAAGCCCGGCAAGTAAAGCCTGACAGGCTTATTGGGGCAGGTGAAACACCGGCAAACCCCACCCCAGAAAAATCGCGCTAAGCCGCAGCGCTACCACGGCCACTAGGCCGATCCAGAACGCCACTGACTCGCGCAAGCCAATCGCTTTGAGGACGAGGTAAAGGGATACTCCGCCAATCGCGGCACTGGCGTAAATATCCTGGCGCAGCAGCAGCGGAATCATGTTGCTGCAGATGTCACGCATCACACCGCCAGCGACGCCTGTCATGGTGCCCATCAGCACCACGATGATGGGCGACAGCCGGGCTTTTTCGGCCAGTTGCGCGCCCGACAGTGCAAACACTGCCAGACCCAGCGCGTCGGCTACCAGCAGGGCCTTGGCGGGAATTGGCAAGACCTGCACATAAGCGACGGTGCCCAGCGCCGCTGCGAGGATGACCCAGAGGTAGACCGGGTTGCCCATCCAGAAAACCGGGTGCCGGTTCATCAGCACATCGCGCAGTGTGCCGCCGCCGACGGCGGTGAGTGAGGCCAGCACCAGCACACCGAGCAGGTCCAGTTCCAGCCGGCCCGCAGCAAGCGCGCCGCTGATGGCGAATACGGCAACGCCGATGAGGTCAAGAACGTAGAGCAGCATGGTGACGCTGTTTATACCGCGCCACCAGGACCGCGCAGCTTGCCGCAGTGGGATACTTGCAGCCGTGAAAAAACATATCTACATCTATTCGCCCTCCAGTGCAGTGCGTGACAAGGCGGCTTTCAGGCGGGGCGTGAAGCGGCTGACTGCCCTGGGTTACGAGGTTGAAATCGATGAAGCGGCCCTGACCAAAACCCAGCGTTTTGCCGGCGAAGACGCAGTTCGCGTAGCATCGATTGCGCGTGCAGCAGCGAGTGGCGCAGACGTGGCGCTGATTTCGCGCGGCGGCTATGGCCTGACCCGCATCCTGCCTGCCATCAACTACAAGGCAGTGGCCAAAGCTGTCGAGAAGGGCGCACGCTTTGTCGGACTCAGTGATTTCACGGCCTTCCAGATGGCGCTGCTGGCCAAGACCGGCGCGGTGACCTGGGCGGGCCCTGCAGTAGGCGAAGATTTTGGTACGGCAGAGACCCCTGACGACATCATGGAAGCCTGTTTCGATGACCTGATCACTGGCCAGGCAGAAGGCACGGGCTGGACCTTGCCCAAATCTGATCTGTCGGGCGAAAAGCCGTTTCAGGTCAAGGACGCTGTCCTGTGGGGCGGCAATCTGGCGGTGCTGGCCTCACTGGTCGGCACGCCTTATCTGCCAGCGATCAAGGGCGGCATTCTTTTTGTCGAGGACGTCGGTGAGCATCCTTACCGGGTCGAGCGCATGCTGACGCAGCTTTTGCATGCCGGCGTCCTGGCTTCGCAGAAGGCTATCGTCTTCGGCCAGTTCAGCAATTACAAGCTGGTGCCGGGTTACGACAGTGGTTTCAATATGGCGGCCGTAGTCGCCAGGCTGCAAAGCCAGGTCAAGGCGCGGGTCGTGACCGGCCTGCCGTTCGGCCACGTGCCGACCAAAGTTCTGCTGCCGGTGGGCATGAAGACCACGCTTGCGGTGGAGGGCAGGGATGCGTTTGTGCTTTGGGGTCACCTGCATACAAGAGACGGGCACCACCATGAACACCATGGGCATGACCACGACGGCCATCATCACTGATCTCGCTGAAACAAAAAAGCCTGCTTGAACCGCAGGCTTTTTTTTATACGCGATAGCGCTCAGCGAGCGCGAAATCCGGGTTTGCTGGTCAGGCTTTTGGGCAGCAGGCCCTTGAACTCGCCACTGATGTCGGCAATCTTCTGGCGCGCAACCGTCTCGCCATGCGTGTTCGCCAGTATTGCCATCACGTCGCTGCGCGCATACCAGAGGCCCTGGATGTCGGGTGCATAACGCACCCGGCGGGCAACCGCCGGAAACTTTTTCTCACCATATTCGCCCAACTCGCGCAGCATGTGCTGGCGTATGTCTTCGGTACGGTTTTCAAGCGAAGCAGGTGTCGGTTCGCTCCGGCCCAGCAAGGCCATGCAGCTGTTTCTGAGTTGCGGGAAGAAAGATGCGGAGAGGGCGCGCATAGCAGTTTTGATAACTAATTGGTTCACTGTAGAAACTATTTCTCTGTTAGATTAAGCCCAGCAGGAATTTCAGGCAAGCGAGTTGGCAGTATTTCGTATTCATTGAACGACATATAAATCAATGAGTTAGTAACTAAATGTGAAGTCAATTCTTGCTTTGAATGCCGTTCAGCCGTACTCGCTGCAGCCAGGCGGTTAAAGATCCTCACCATTCAACCACCACAGTAAAACAGCAGTATGACAAGCACCACCATCTACCCTTCGCATTACATCAATGGCCAGTGGGTCAAGGCCACATCTACTGACACACTGCCGGTTCACGACTCCAGTACAGAGGACGTGATGGCCACGGTTCCTGCGGGAACTGCTGCCGAGGCGGAGGCTGCGGTGCTCGCCGCTCGCCAGGCCTTTGATGGCTGGGCGGCGCTCCCGGTTGAAACACGGGCCGCTTATGTCGACAAGATTGCGGCAGGCGTGAAAGCCCGGACGGAAGACCTGGCGCTGACGATTGCCCGTGAAGTAGGCATGCCGTTGAAGATGGCGCGCGCCGTGCAGGTCGGCGGGCCAGCCTGGCACTGGGGCAACTTTGCCAAAGTGGCGCGCAGTTTCGAATGGGAGAAGAAGGTCGGCAACTCGCTGGTAGTGCGTGAAGCCATTGGCGTCGTCGGCTGCATCACGCCGTGGAATTTCCCGCTCAGCCAGATCACACTGAAAATCGCGCCAGCCATGGTCGCAGGCTGCACCGTCGTACTCAAGCCGAGCGAAATCGCACCCGTCAACGCCCTCATCCTGGCTGAAATCATCCATGAGGCCGGGCTTCCGCCCGGCGTGTTCAACCTGGTCAACGGTGTTGGCCCTGTCGTCGGCGAGGTGCTGGCCACCCATCCTGAAGTGGACATGGTGAGTTTTACCGGCTCGACCCGTGCGGGAAAACGTGTCAGCGAACTCGCCAGCCAGTCTGTCAAGCGCGTGGCGCTGGAGTTGGGCGGCAAGTCGGCCAGCGTGATACTTGAAGACGCCAACCTCGAAGCTGCGGTCAAGGGGACTGTGGGCGCGTGCATGCTCAACAGCGGCCAGACCTGCTCGGCCCACACCCGCATGCTGGTGCCAGCCAGCCGCTACGAAGAGGCCAAGGCATTGGCGCAGTCCGTCATTGCCAAATTCAGCATTGGCCCCAGTCTGGAGGAAACCAGCAAACTGGGCCCTCTGGTCAGCGCCACGCAGCGCGACCGTGTACTCGGTTTCATCAGGACGGGCATCGCCGAAGGTGCTGATGTGATTGCTGGCGGTGCAGAACCACCGAAGTTGGACAAGGGCTATTTTGTGCAGCCCACCATATTGGGCATCAAGCCGAGCGACACCCTGGCACAGGAGGAAATCTTCGGCCCGGTTCTGGTTGTGATCAGCTACAAAGACGAAGAGGAGGCCGTCGCCATTGCCAACAGCACGATTTATGGCCTGGGCGGTGCAGTCTGGGGTGGCTCGGATGAAAGCGCCATCAAGGTAGCCCGTCGCTTGCGTACCGGCCAGGTCGATATCAACGGCGGCCCGTTTAATGCCAGCGCGCCTTTTGGCGGCTACAAACAATCCGGCAATGGCCGGGAAAACGGTGTTTATGGTTTCGAGGAATTTCTCGAATTCAAGTCTTTGCAACTGAAGCCGGCTGCTGCCTGAATCTGCGCTCACGACCGCAGAAGCCGCATTCGGACGGTTCACCGTTAGTTTTTGCAGGAGGCAGTGCGACCGGACATTGACGTGTGATTTAATAACTTAAGTCACACTTCCCCCCCAAAAAAACGAATGGCCGAAGTTACCGTCGTCTTTGCCGACCTTACAGGGAGCACGGGCGTTTTTGAATCGCTGGGCAACGCCAAGGCGACCCAGGCCATCACCCGCCTGACGCAATGGATAGGCAAGGTGTGCGTGGGCCAGGGCGGGCAGGTCGTCAAGACGCTGGGCGACGGCGTACTGATGGTATTTGAAGACAACAATGCCGCCATTGAATCCGTTACCGAGATGCAGCGCGTCCACTCCGACCGCATCAAGTCCTGGCCGGACAAAATCAAGATGCACCTGCAAGTGGGCATGGCACGCGGCGAGGTGATTGAGCAAAACCAGGACTATTTTGGTGACGCGGTCAATGTTGCCGCGCGCCTTTCTGACCTGTCCGGACCGGACCAGATACTGGCTACCGATGTGGTCATCGACAATCTGGCGCCTGACAGCCTGGTGCGGTTTCGCGGCCTGGGTGCGATGGACATTCGTGGGCGCAACGAATCCTGTAGTGTTTACCGCGTCGAATGGCAAAACGAGGTGCTGTCGGACTTCTTTACCGTCCCTGCGCCGCTGAATATGTCACCGTTTGCACCCAAGGGTGCGCCGCTGCCGGGCTCAATTGCCTTGTCATGGCTGGACATCGAGGCCTCTTTTACCTCCGAAGAACTGCCGGCACACCTGGGCAGGGATGCCGATGCGCAGTTTGTAGTGAATGACCCGCGGGTATCCCGTCTGCATGCCAAGATCATGTGGCGTGCCGGCAAGTTTTACCTTGAAGACGTCAGCAGCTATGGCACCTGGGTGCGCTTTGCCGGTGGCGATGCCATCGTTGCTTTGCGCCGGCAGGAGTGTGTGCTGCTGGTCGAAGGTGAGATCGCGCTGGGCGCGCCTTTTGAGGATTTCACGGTGCCCACCGTGAGCTTCAAGTTCCCAACCGGCGCGGCTCGCGCCTGAACAGGCGCTGCCTTTGCAGCCCGTACATTCCCCGACAAAGTAGCGACATGATCTGGATCAAGCGGGTTCTCAGCTTATTGTTGTTTGTGCTTTTGCTGGCAGCGGCCGGCATAGGCTTGTACATCTACCTGGCTTTCCCCCAACTGGATGGCGACCTGCAGGCGAAAGGTCTGCGCTCCGCTGTCAGCATCAGCCGGGACGGCGCTGATGTGACGCATATCAAGGCGCAATCACCGCAGGATGCCTGGTTTTCGCTGGGTTATGTGCATGCCCAAGAGCGCGGCTGGCAACTTGAATTCAACCGCCGGGTGATGCGTGGGCAGCTATCCGAAGTCTTTGGACCTGCGACGCTCGATACCGACAAGCTGCTGCGCACATTGGGCATCATGCAGGCGGCGGAAAAACAGTTGCAGGGACTTCCTACAGAAGCAAAGGATGCATTGAAGGCCTATAGCGACGGCATCAATGCGTTTTACGCCACTTCGCCGCAGGCTCTGCAACCGGAGTTCCACATCCTTGGCGTCAAGCCAGGCGGCGCTTCAGGCATCACCTGGTCGCCGCAGGACAGTGTGGGCTGGTCATTGATGATGGCACTGGACCTTGGCGGAAACTGGGGCAACGAATTTGCGCGACTGTCAGCAGCCAAAACACAGCCGACGGCCATGCTCTGGCAGCTGTTTCCGCCTTACCAGGGAGAGCAACCGGCCTCCAAAGTTGATTTTTCCAGGCTGTACGCAGACCTCGGCATCTACCGCAAGACAGTACCGGCCGGTGTCAAAAAAACCGAGTTGGAACCCGCCGCGGAAATACTGGCGGCCTCAGGAATTCGCGAATGGGCCGACCAACTCGGGGTTGTCGACGGCAAAGGTTCCAACAGTTGGGTGGTTGCCGGTTCCCACACTGCCAGCGGCAAGCCATTGCTGGCCAATGACCCCCACCTTGGCCTGACCGCACCTGCCGTCTGGTATTTCGCCCACATGCAGTCGCCGGCAGGCAAGGCGTCCGATGGGAGTTCTATCGCTGCGCTTGATGTAATAGGCGGAACCTTTCCCGGCCTGCCTTTTGTGGTGCTCGGCCGCACAGCCAAAGCGGCTTGGACGTTTACCAATACCGCGCCGGATGTCCAGGACCTGTATCTGGAGCAAATCAACCCGGACAACCCGCGCGAGTACCGAATTCCGGCGAAAGCAAGTGATAAAGCCTGGGCTGCGTTCAAGATCCGCGACGAAACAATCAGGGTCAAGGGCCAGGCCGACGTGAAGCTGACGGTGCGTGAAAGCCGCCATGGACCCGTGATAAGTGATGTGCAGAAGTCGCATGCTGAACTGCTGGACACCAGCCGCCATGTCCTTGCACTGCAGTGGGCGGCGCTGGATGCCGACAACCAGACCGTATTGGCCGGCCTTCGTGCAAACCAGGCTAACTCGGCCCAGGAAATGGTGCAGGCTTTTGCGGCCTACCACTCGCCCATGCAGAACATGCTGGCTGCAGATACCAGCGGAGGCATGGCCTACAAGGCGGTCGGCAAGGTGCCGTTGCGTGGTCCCGATAACGACATCAGGGGTATGGCGCCGTCGCCAGGCTGGGAGCCGCGTTACGACTGGAATGGCTGGATCAACTATGCGCAGGTGCCACAGGCAGACCAGGCTGCCATCGAAGCCAAAGGCTGGTGGGTAACGGCCAACCAGCGAATCACGCCTCCCGCGTATCCATTTTTTATGGGGCAGGACTGGACGCCGCCTTTTCGTTTTGACCGCATAGAACAATTGCTGGCTGCCACGCCCAAACACGATGCCGCCTCGACACAGCGGATCCAGGGTGACCAGCTCTCGGCCTCGGCCCTTCGCTTATTACCTCACCTGCAGACAACTATTGCGCAGGCCAAAGGACATCAGCTTAATGAACCCGTACGGGCGGTGATGCAGGGCTTTGATGGCGTGATGCGGGCCGGCCAGCCTGCGCCGCTGGTGTTTGCAGCCTGGGTTGACGAACTCACGCGCGGCGTGATGAGCGAAGCCATCGGACCAGAATTATTCACCACCCTTTATGGCAAGCGCCATTTCCGGTCCACGGTGGAAGAGTTCATGGCGCGCAACGACATCACGTGGTGCGGTCGGCGAGGCTGTGACGCCCAGTCTGCAGCAGCGCTTGACCGGGCGCTGACACGGCTGCAAAACGATTACGGGCCTGACGTCAGCCAATGGTCATGGGGCAGGGCGCACTATGCGTTGTCAGTCCACAAGCCGTTGGGCAATGTACCGGCTCTGGCACGATTTTTTGATGTGACGGTCCCAACCGGAGGTGACGCCTTTACGGTCAACGTGGCCCAGTATTGGGCAGCCGAAGGCAAGTCGCCGTTTGCAAATCGCCAGGCTGCATCAATGCGCGCCATCTACGACATGGCAGATCTGGAAAACTCGCGTTTTATATACCAGACGGGGCAGAGCGGGCTGGTGTTTTCAAGCCGCTACCGTGACATGCGTGACGGCTGGGCCGCAGTGGAATATCGGCCACTACAGATGAACCCTTCTGTTATGAGGCACCAGTTGCAGTTGCGGCCCTGAGCGGCATCGACTATCGGCTTCAGGCCGGGACAGCGTCTATGTTTGCCCTGTCCCAATGACGATGCTGGGCAATGGCGGCGATGAATTCCTGCGCTAATTGCCCTTCTGGAGCCTTGCGCGCATCACCGACTATCACCCCCGCTGCCGGTTGAGTTACCTGCTCCGGATTTTTGCTTTGGGAAAACCCCAGTGACGACAACAACTGCACGCCCTCATTGACCGCGCAGATAGGTTTGCAGTGTTTGTAGGCCTCAAGTACAAAATGCACGGCCTCACCGCTCAAAGCCAATGTTGCCACACTTTGCGCGCCTCCGGCGATCAGCACCGCATCAAACATTACAGAAGGCATGTTTGTAAAAGTATGGTCAACCGGCAATTGCCGGCCGTTACCGGTACTGACATTGCCGAGGTGCGGGCCTATCACCTTGCAGACGGCGCCTGCCTGGAGGAGATCTTGCTGGATATGCTTGATGGTCGCTGGCTCTATTCCGTCCGCGACCAGGATGGCGACCTTGCGCGTTTTGATGCCACCGCTTTCCCGGCCAACGATACGAAGTGCGGCATCTTCGTCAACCTTGTTATTGATGCGGTAGTCACGAAACCCGAGTCGCCCGGCTGCTGCCTTGGCGTCAGGCGGGTTTATTCCCAGAGGGGCTGCCACACGCGTTGCCAGCTTTTGATCAACATGCGCGAGGTTATCAACCACACGCTGGCGAATTTCCGGCACTTCCACTTTGGACAATTCGAACCTGAACGCTGCCACAATATGGTCTTTCTCCACCGCACTCTGACTGTTCCAGAACAGCGTTGCCTGCGAAAAATGGTCGTCAAAAGACGGACTGCGACCACGCACCTTGGGTGACTCCAGCTCTTCAGCGAACGACTGAAAGCCCTGTGCCGCGCCGTCTACGCGAAATTCGGTGCCATCGCCCAGTGTGTTTGGCTCATAGGCCACACGCCCCTTGTTGACCGTCTGCCTGTGTATGCCGTCGCGCTGAAAATTGTGGAACGGACAGACACTGCGGTTAATCGGGATCTCGTGAAAGTTGGCGCCACCCAGCCGTGAGAGCTGGGTATCTGTGTATGAAAAGAGCCGGCCCTGCAGCAGTGGATCGTTCGAAAAATCAATGCCGGGCACAAGGTGGCCGGGGTGGAAAGCGACCTGCTCGGTTTCTGCAAAAAAGTTGTCGGGGTTGCGGTTGAGCACCATCTTGCCGATCATCTGCACCGGCACCTGCGACTCGGGAATCAATTTGGTTGGATCCAGGATGTCAAAGCCTAGTTCACCCTCTTTGCCAGCGTCGACAATCTGCACTCCCAATTCCCACTCAGGAAAGTTTCCGCTTTCAATGGCGTCCCAAAGGTCGCGCCGATGGAAGTCTGCGTCCTTGCCTGCAATTTTCTGGGCCTCGTCCCAAGCCAGGCTATGTATGCCTAGTTTGGGTTTCCAGTGAAACTTCACAAAATGCGAGATGCCGCGGGAATTTACGAAACGGAAGGCATGGATTCCAAAGCCTTCCATCATCCGGTAGCTTCGCGGTATTGCGCGGTCTGACATCGCCCACATCAGCATGTGGGTAGATTCGGGCATCAGCGAGGCAAAATCCCAGAAAGTGTCATGCGCGCTTGCAGCTTGCGGCATGCCATGGTGCGGCTCTGGCTTGACGGCGTGGATCAGGTCCGGGAACTTGATCGCGTCCTGTATAAAAAAGACAGGTATGTTGTTCCCGACAAGGTCGTAGTTACCTTCACTGGTATAGAACTTGACCGCAAAGCCCCGTACATCTCGTACCGTGTCGGCGGATCCCGTCGATCCTGCGACCGTAGAAAATCGCACAAATACCGGCGTTTCAATTTCAGGATCCTGCAAAAAGCCTGCGCTGGTATAGGGCGCCATTGACTTGTACGGCTTGAAATAGCCGTGAGCGGCGGATCCCCGCGCGTGCACGGCGCGCTCGGGGATTCGTTCGTGGTCGAAATGCGTGATCTTCTCGCGCAGGATGAAGTCCTCAAGCAGGGTCGGGCCTCGCTGGCCAGCCCGCAGGGAGTTATGGTTGTCCGGAATTGCCAAGCCCTGGTTGCTTGTCAATGCATGGACTGGATTTTCTGTAAAGCCTTCAAGCTGGCGCTGCTTGGCTTTGGCGCCTTCGACGGATTTTGCGGCGCCTGCAGCTTTGCGCTTGGGTACGGTCATTTGGTTTCCTGAAAGGGGGATAACAATGCGAACAGGGGAGGGATGGACAGACGGAATAGCTGTCAGCATCAAGCGACAAGGCTTGACTAGAGGTCTAGCAACGATTCCAGGAGCTTCGCGCCTGCAAGCAGTGCGGCCAGAGCCAGCACACCTACCAGCAACCAGCTAATCAGATCCATTACAAGTCTTGCCAGGGTTTCGGGAACCATTAACGAGATGCCAAAGAATAGGGCGGCTACGAGAAAACCCACAAGCGCAACACGCAATGTGCCTTGCCGACTTGGTGCCGATAGCCTGCTGGAGGAAAGAAGTGCACCTGAATTGCCGCTTGCAGTTGTCATGAAAATTCCCCGGTTACCGATACACATTTGCCTGAAGATCAGGTTGATATGAAGACGATAGCCAGGCTCTAGCAATCAATCAGTAGCCGCATGACGGCGCGCAGTGTAGGGGGTCTCTGCTACTGCTGTAAGACTTGACTGACCTATGAAGGCGCAGAGATTTTCAGCGGACCGACTACCTGGCAGGGCTTGTTTTTTGTCGCTGGTATTCGTTTTTTTTCATCGCCAGGTAAGCTGGCTTGTCGATCTCGTGTAGTTGCCTGGCGTATTGTTCGGTTGCGTTGAACCAGTGCTCAAGTCGGGCGCCGACCTGCTGATCGACTGGTCGGCCGAGACTGGCGAGATAGGCCTCTATAGCCAGGTAGTAACGCATGGTGTTGCGTTCGACAGTCCCGCGCATGCCCCCGACGAATGCAGTTTTCTGGCGTTGCGGAACCTGCGTGAATCCGACTTTGCCGCTACCAAGAGTTGCCAGGTAGCCCTGCATCGCCAACTTGCCTGCCATTCCGTAACCGTAGGCATAGCGTAGGTGCATGAAGGTTTTGCCGTCCGGCAACGGGACGGCTCTTAGTTCTATGCGGTAATTAGTGGTTCCCAACGGTCCTTTATCCGCGTTCAGCAACACCGTCAGGTCGCTGGAACTGGCTGAAGCCAGCCTGAAAGCGAACTCCAGCGCAAATGCATCGGCTAGTTCCTGTTCCGTTTTTTTGCCGATGTTGACGTTAAGTATGGCGGGGCTGGCGTCGGTAGCCGCGCTGCAATACTTGGTGTTTAGGTGAAGAATCATCACCTCACACCAGCGTTTTGGGCTTTTCAGCGTGGTGCTGACGGTGGGGAATGGCGCGTCCAGAACAGCGTAGGCATTGCCGCTGACCATGTTTGAGGTTTCAGACGATTCGAGGTACAGGGGTCTGCCATAGACATTATTTGCCAGCTGACTGACGAGCTGAGTATGCTTTTCGAGCAATGCGGCTGCGTTTTGTTCCGATACGGCCACAGCCGGAGACTGCGCTTGAGACTGAGCGGCCACAACAACAAACATCGCGGCCGTGCCAAGCAAACGATTGAGGCACTTTAGGATCATCCTTGGTGCGGCCAAGTAAAAGAAGTTTGGCATCGATGCAGTGTGCCAGCCCAGGAGTAGCGCAGTGGTACTCATCCACGGAGTCCTACAAGAATGCAAGTGGATTTTATATTTAACATAATATACATCGTAGAACATCAAAGCGGATGATCCCAGAGAGAACGCTGGCCGTTGCGAGCAATACGGTAACGCTGGCCGCGCCAGTCTGACGCGACCACTTTCCCAATACAGCCTGCAGCTGCTCACCTCGCAAGGTGCCAGCTGTCGAGCTCAAGACGCCGCGCACCAGGGCCTGCAGCGCGTCCTCTTTTGCAAAGGCCGCAAGTCGTGCCTGATCTTCAGGAACGCATGTCTTGCTCCCTTTCTTCCAAGCGCTGATCACGCTCTGTTGAATGCCCATGGCCTTTGCCAGCTTGTACTCGCTGCCGGCCTGTTTGCCGGCCTTCTCGATCAGCTCCTGAACTTCAATAAGTCGTTGCATCTGTAACTCCTAGTATCAGATTTGGTATAGTATTAGAAAGGGTAAGTATTAACCCTTAGTTTTAGTAGTCACAACTGTACAGCAAAGAGGCCACCTATGCAGCTTGAACTGTTCCTGGCACAACCGAAGCCAGCGCCTCCCGTCAGGATGCGCGACGGCTACGGTATCAACGGCTACGACACCAAGCTTGAATATCTCTCACGGCCCAACCGGCGTTGCTTTCGTACCGTCACGCTTGACGGCAAATCGCCCAGCTGGTCCCGCAACTTCTACATCAACAACTGCCAGGACAGTCCGAGGTTTGGTCGGCCTGTCGCCGCGTTCAACTATTGGTGCACTGAGCAATGAGCAGCCGACTGTTCAACCAGGTACAGGAAGGCCGGGCGAAGGCCAAGCTTGCGCCGGGCGCAGCCCGGCCTTCCCCCCCTGCTCTAACAGGGGGGGGAAAAATCGAACAGGGCGCAAAGGTCGACTGGTGCAGCCTGACCTGGTACCCCGATCCTTCCGAGCTCGTAGACCTCAATTGCTGGGAGTGGCTGGGCGATAGCCTGGGCGGCGTCATGGGTGAAGAAGTCAACGGCATGTTTGGCTATGAAAGGGGGGTACGGTTTTATGTCGCAGTCGATGGACAACCTGTTCACGTTGGGCGCGTTGATTACGGAGGGCAGCACCACGGAGGGAGAGCCCGACTGGACCTTTCTGGCACAGGTTGCAGCAGAGTTCGCAGCTGGCCTGCGTTCGCAGATCGAGTCCGGCTCCTTGACGAATGCAAACTTACGCGAGTTGATCTCGCTGTCGACGCCTTGGAAGGCGAATTTACTGTTGAGGATGCCGCCGACTGGTGGGCAGCCGGTGACTTCCGCGCAGGAACGTCAGGGGCAAACCCCCGACACAGCACTATTGGTGATTGGTTTTCAGAGCAGCCCAAACATGGGCGGACTCTGGAGATAGGCAGGCGTGAGAACGGCAAAATGTGTCGCGTCTACGAGAAGGGCCGCCAGTTAGGCGACCCTGACTCACCCTGGACACGCTTCGAGGTGGAGATCCGCAACAACGAGCGCGACATCCCCATCGAGATTCTGACCGAGTGCGACAAGTACTTCGTCGGCGCCTATAAGTGCCTGGAGCAGATCATCGACGCCGCTGCCGAGCGGATCGCGCTGCATCAGAAGGAGAGCGAGATCTCGCTCGATCACATGGTCATGCATTCAAAACGCAGCTACGGCCAAGTTGCAAACATTCTTCGAGCCCATCTCACTGCAGAGCAGGTTCTCGACCATATCAGCCGTCCAGGTATTCCAAGGAGGCTGGAAAGATCTAGCCTGAACGGCTTTTTAAACAGGCCGCCTCCTGGTCATCTTCACTAGGAGTATTTCATGCATGTCAAAAACACAGTTGTCATTAAAGGAGCTGGCTACTTTGTGGGCGCCGTCGAGGGAAAAGACTACGACAACGGCCAAATCTTCATCGAAGAACCATTCGACGCCAGCAAGCAAACCTACAAGGGTTTCCGCACGGTTGAATACAAGTGCGTGGACTCAAGCATCGTTAAGCCTGTGATGCATTTGCCGTTTCCCATCACTGCAGAGGTGACGATGGAAATCTCGGCGACCAAGCGCGAAGGCGTCATCGTCGTGACCGGCATTAGGCCACTTGCTGCAGCAGCGAACACGCCATCGGCCAACAGCAGCCAGGCTAAAGCCGCAGCGTGATGAACCGCGATTTCCCTGACTTCAACACCTACATGACCTGGGGCATGACCGCCCTCGCCGTCTTGCAGGTGCTGCAGTCCAGGGGGATGGTTTGATTTCATCCTCCAGCGTCGCGTGCGGCGCTGCTGGATGTGTTCAAGGTGGACATGTCAAAACCAATAGAGGGGTAGTTATGAAATCGAAGAGCTTTTTGAACCAGGTGATCGCGATGATCGTGCTGTGGATGGCGGCGTTGATTGCTTCGCCAGCCATGGCCGACAGCGTGACGGACCAGATCGTCGCCCAGGGCGTGACCATCGGCCTGTGGGCCAGCGCAATGATCACGCTCGGCCTCGGGATCTGGGCCGCCAAGATTGGTGGTCGCAAGATGGGCTGGTGGCCTTGATTCGAGTCGTCTGACTCCTGCCCCTTCTTCGGAGGGGGCAGCTGTCAGGAGGCTCTATGGCTGTTCGCGTGTTGATTGCGTTCGTTGTGTTCTACGTTATGGCTTTTGCCATGACGTCTACCGCTGACTATGTTCCCTGCAACGGGCGCTGGCATTTTTGCGACTAGACCATGTTGTCCGCTTGTACGTCATCACAAAAGCCGTTTCAGGTTTTCAGCCCGGTTACGGGCACGGCGTATTCCGGCGCTGTTGGCGATAGTCCTGGTGAGGCGTGTTTGGCATTCGCTCTCGGTCAGGCTGCGGTTTCTACTGAGCTGACTGCTTACTACTGTAGGTTCTCTCTCGGATCTTCGTACTTCCCTATCGTCGAGATGTGCCGACCAGTCGTTCCTGTCACGCTGTCGACAACAACCATTGCCGAGATCCGCGCCTCCGGTGCCAACGGCGCAAACATCGATTTGTATAACGCGATGTTTTTCGCTGCAGCCGGAGTACTCGGCGTGCTGTTCCTCAAGAAAGTTTTTATCAACTGGTTGTTAGGACCAAAGGAATGATCAATGCCGTCTTACTCAGAACTGCTGTATGTCGGCTTCTTGCTGCTGGTGCTGTTCTCACTCTTTGGACGGTGAACGTCCAGGCTAGAGGCTATGCGCCTGTCACCACGCAGACAGCAACTGGCGTCAGTGTCGCTACCAGGGCGAACGAGCAGGCCGTTGGGGTTCTCAGCAAGGTAGGTAGCAACGTTAACGTGACTTCCGCGATCATCGCGAACATCGCTAAAGGCGTCAGTGTCAATGCTGTCGTCACTGGTGCTGTCACTGGTGCTGCGTATGGCGGTGCGGTCGGTGCTGCGGTGGGTATCGTTGGCGCCGTTGCAATCGCTTCCATCCCGTTCTTCATCGACGCGCTAGCCCGGGCGGCGGTTGAAGTAGCAGTTGATGGCACGATGACAGCGCCAGATCCAGGCGCGTGTGATTCCACCGGTTGTTATCTCTGGACAACCGGTAGTTATGCGGCTGGATATTTTTCGTCCAGGAGCGCGGCTTGCGTGGCTGAGAACGCTGCCTATGAGGCCAACCGAATCGCGTCTGGTTTTCCTCCGCTGGTCGGCTCTGTCGTGAGTACCGTTCCTACCTGTCGTGTCAATTACGTTTACGCTGCAGGCGGTGATGCCGGATACCGTGAACTCGGTTATTCGACAAGCGCATTGCCTCCTGGTGTAGATCCTCCATCAGTCGTTTTGTCCCCTGCTGACGTGGCCGCCAGGGTGTCAACACTGGAACCAACACCGGCAGAGGTTCAGGGCCTCGTTGATCGCGGATTTGCGCCCGAGGTTGGGCCGGTGAGTATCACCGGCCCTGCCGAGGTAGCAGGAATGAACACGGTCAAACTTGGAAGTGATGGATCTACTGAGACGGAGACATGTAAGTTCTACCTGGACTACTTCCCCAGCACGATTGAAACGCGACCGGAGTGCACCACGGTCACGTCCACGCCCGAAAAAACCAGTACGGCTACGGTGACAGTTACCAACCCTGATGGATCTACCTCGACCAGGACGATCAGCACAACAACGCCAGCATCCACTAAAACGGTGGTGGTGAGCAAAGACGCTGCTGACGACAAGGACAGAGTCCCGCCTGAGTTCGACACGCCGAGCGGCCAGATCCCGCGTGAGAACGTGAACATTACCTACCAGCCGGACGACCTGGGCTTCGGCAGCGGGGCCTGCCCTGCTGATGTGGTCTTTGATGCTGGTAAGGGCCTCAAGTACTCGTTTGCTGACTCCGGCCTGTGCGACACGCTCTCAGGGCCTGTGAAGGCCGTGGTGCTGTTCCTGGCAGCTCTCAGCGCCATGTTTATCGTCATGGGCATACCGGAGGGCAACAAGGGATGAAGATCGGCACCTGGCTGCTTTCGATGTGCGAGCCGTTGCTCGCACGCATTCTGCTGAGTCTCGGCTTTTCGGTGGTGACGATCACCGGCATGGGCATCGTGTTTAACCAGGTTAAAACGCAGATGGTGACGGCCTTCGGTGGTCTGCCTGGCGCCGGGCTAAATCTGTTTCTTCTGGCCGGGGGTGGTATCGCCCTGGGCATCATCACTGGCGCCATAGCAACGCGGCTGACCATAACGCAGGTCCAGAACGCCGTGCAGATCCGCGGGAAGTCAAACGGATGATTACGCTAATCACGGGCTTGCCTGGCTCCGGCAAAACGCTCCTGGTTGTCGCGCGATTTGTTAAACCAATCATGGGCACCACGGTCGAGGAAAAGCTTGACGACGGCACCGTCAAGGAGTGGCCGCGAATCATCATCACCAACATCAACGGGCTGGTCCTCGATCATGAGCGGATCGAGTTCGTTGGCGAGCTCGGCCTTGAGAACTGGCACCTCTGGTGCAAGCCCGGTGCGTTTTTCATCATCGATGAGGTCCAAGGCTTCTGGAAGAAGCGGCCTAACGGCTCAGCCGTTCCTCCGGCAATCCAGGCACTGGAGACGCACAGACACATGGGCGTCGACTTTGTTGTGATGACACAGGGCACCGGCCTGATCGATCAAAACCTGATGGTGCTGGTTGACCGGCATTTGCACGTTAGGCGCATGGGCAGCACGCAGGCCGCCATGGTCTACGAGTGGGACGGCTGCAGCCGCACCCTCGCCTACCGTAATGCCAGCAACACCAAGCCTTTCTTCTATCCTCGGTGGGCTTACAAGCTCTACAAGTCCGCCAGGGTGCACACCAAGCAGACAAAAAAACTGCCTGCCGTCATGTGGATGTTGCTGCTGGCTATCGTGGCTATGGCATTCATCGGCCCGAAGGTCTACGCCTCGTTGATGCCAAAGGCCGTAGAAGCAAAAAAAGAAGCTCCGGCAGCTGCAGCTATCGCCTCAACGCCAAAAAGCGCTTCTGTGAGCTATACAACGGTCTATGAAGGCACGTCACCACCTCCGTCCAGTGCGTATCCATCGCTGCAGGAGCTGACGGTCACACCGGCAGCATCAAGGGATCTGTCTGGTCGCACCACATCGCAAACACTCGGCGGGTGCGTGCGCTACCAGGACGCTTGCACCTGTTACGACCAGGACGCAAAGCCGGTTCCTGCGTATCTCTACATGTGCGAGGCGGAGCTTGACTTCGGACCAGTCAAGGCTGGCCCAGCTCGACCGCTGCCGCAGCTCGACGTGCCCGAGCTCGTAGATCCCATCGCTGTAGCACTCCAGGGCCACCACGATGGCCAAGTCCTTGGCTGGATGCGCTCACGCAAGCCTCAATAGCTTTTCTCTAAGCCGGCAGCTCTACCAGGTCAAACAAAACTAGAACCTTGGTTTCTAGAAATTCAACCAGCCATAGTGACAATCTATGGCAGGCCTGTTTGTACGGCAACACCCATACAAACGAAAAACACAAACAAACGCTTCCTTGAAAGACAACTCCTCAGGGGGGAGCCGCAAAGCGGGGGGCAGAATGCCCACGGGGTATGGGGTGCAACCCCATGGCAGACGCGCCTGGCTAGGCGCATTAAGCGGTTATAGTCGCGCTTCTCCTGGTGCAATGCCAGGCGTTAAAAAGCCCGGTCACGCCGGGCTGCAAAATCAAAAATCTGTTTAACAGTACCTAGATCGTAGAACGATCTAAGCGGCGACTTTTTATACATCGTGGAACGCATTGAGATGAAAAAGACTTGGTTGGCTCCGGAGCGATTACCACTGTCCCGATGGCTTGGTGGCCCGAACCGTTCTTGCAAGCATGTCGACTACATCCTGTCTGTTTACCCTCTGCGCAAACTGCATCGCCGTAAGGCCTTGCTGGTTCCTCAGCTGTGCATCGGCGCCTTCATCCAGCAACAGCTTCACTGCGTCGGCCGTGCCATACATGCTCGCCATCATCAACGGCGTGCTGCCGTTTGGCGAATCCGCATCAATATAGGCATGGTTTTCAAGCAGCAAACGAATCAGTGGCAAGTGCCCTTTGGTTGCTGCGTAATGCAGTGGCGTCCACCCGGTCTTGTTGACGTCCGCACCTTTTTTGATCATTTGGTCCGCGAGTTGCAGGTCACCGCTGAAAACAGCCAGCATCAACGGGCTTTCCTCTTTTGCATTGAGGGCGTTCAAATCGATCCTCGGCGCTGCCAGCAGGACCTGGACAACCTTGGGTGATGGCTCGCGAACGGCCAGCGCCAACCCGTATTGGTTTTGCGGGTCTGGTGTATTGGGATCAAAGCCACGCGCCAACAGGCTTTGCACTGTATTGGCATCGTCTAGTTTTATTGCCTTGAAAAAATCCTCATACGAACCACCAAAAACAGAATTAAATCCAATTAAAACATATAGATATAAACCATGTTTAAAGTTATTTATTAAGACAAATTTCATTCCAGAACTTTAAAAAGTTGCTCAAAGTTGCGACTTGTGGCTTCTGCAATGGTTTCCAGGCTTTGTTGCTTTAGCTCCGCTACCATCTTCGCAACGTAGGGCACATAGGACGGATTGTTGGTCTTTCCACGGTAAGGCACTGGGGCAAGGTAAGGGCTGTCAGTCTCTATAAGGATACGGTCCATAGGCACAAGGCGAGCGACTTCACGCAAGTCGGCCGCAGTTTTAAATGTCAGGATGCCCGAAAACGAGATGTAAAAACCGAGATCCAAAGCGGCTCTTGCAACTGCCTGGCTCTCGGTAAAACAGTGAAAAACGCCCCCTGCCCGCCCCGCGCCGGCGCCCTCGCCCTCTTCCTTGAGAATTGCAATGGTGTCATCGGAAGCACTTCGCGTGTGGATGATCAGAGGTTTGACTGCCTGACGCGCAGCACGGATGTGTACCCGAAATCGCTCTCGTTGCCACTCCATATCAGCAATGCTCCTTTCGCCGAGGCGATAGTAGTCCAACCCGGTTTCCCCGAGCGCAACGACTTTCGGCAAACTGGCAAGGCGGACCAAATCCTCTACAGTCGGCTCAGTCACCCCTTCGTTGTCTGGATGCACACCTGCGCTGCACCAGAAATTGCTATAACTGCCGGCGAGTGTATGAACGTCATCGAACTCTTCAAGTGTGGTGCAAACACAAAGCGCCCGGTCAACCTTTGCTTCCTGCATGGCCTGCCTGATTTCAGGCAGCTTCGCCTTGAGTTCAGGAAAACTGAGGTGGCAATGGGAGTCGGTAAACATGGATACGTGCGATCTGAATAGCCGGCGTTAACGGCGGCACAAAACCTTAAATGCGAGTGCAGCCGCTTAAATGGTCTGCGTGGGCCGGTCTGAAGCGAGGTGTGCACCCAGGATTTCTTCAATTTTGAGTTTCAGCAACCGGGACTTCTCGTCATTGGGAAAACGCACGCCTACTCCTTGGGTTCGATTACCGGCAGCCTTGGCCGGGGTGACCCAAGCGACTTTGCCTGCAACGGGATACCGCTGCGTGTCTTCAGGCAACGTAAGCAACACATATACATCCGCGCCCAGCTGGTACTCGCGGGAGGTGGGGATGAAAACTCCGCCCTCCTTGAATAACGGTATGTAAGCGGCATACAGCGCCGCTTTTTCTTTAATTGCCAGCTGTACGACACTGGGCCGGGCTGCGCCGGTTGCGGTTGCGGGGGGCGTTGTGCTCATGGGCCTAGTTTATCGGGTTGAGCTTTTTTGGGAACGTGGAGCGGTTTTCAGATGTCTATTTCGCCGCCAAAGCCTGTCGGGCCCGGCTTGCCAATGATTCAAGCATCAGCCCCGGGTTGTAGGGGTGTTCGACGGTTTGTGCAGTTAAAGCGAGTTCTTTTGACCAGACAGCCAGCGCATAAGGGCTGCTTTTCAGGCCTGCGCCGGAAGGCAAATCTTCGGCGCGGAAAAATCTTGGCTGAGCATGATTGCTCAATGCCCAGACATCATGACAAAGCTTTTGTAGCGCATCTACTGCCTGCGAAGGTGCCCAGTCTGCCAGTGCGGCAACATTTCCTTTGAGCATGGCCCCGGGCAAGGCTTTCCACTCCTTCGCCAATTCAGCTGCATCCTGTCCCTCGATCCAAGCAAGCACGTCCGCAGGGCGTCCTCCTGCCGCAATCAGCAAGGTTTCCAGATCCCTGGATGACGCGGGCTTTGCGCCTCCTTTTGTGTCTCCACCCACCTCACGTGCCCGAGTGATGGATTGCAACCATGCCAAGCCTTCGCTAAAGGCGGGCCAATGCATGGTGTGACCAAGGCAACGGCTGCGAATGGTTGGCAATAGCTGATGAGCGGCTTCTGTCGCCAGAATGAATTTCACGGCGCCGGGTGGCTCTTCAAGCGTCTTTAGCAGCGTATTGGCCGTCACCCCATTCATGCGCTCGGCAGGAAAAACAAGAACCACTTTGGTGTCGCCGCGCGAACGGGTGAATTGGGTAAAAGACACCGCCTCGCGCGCAGCATCAACTTTGATTTCCTTACTGGGCTTCCGCTTTTTTGCATCCAGTTCATCCTGCGTTTTTTCGTCCAAAGGCCAGCCCAGCTCCAGAGACAGGGTTTCAGGCAACAGCATGCACAGATCTGCATGGGTATGCACTTCAACCGCATGGCAGCTGCCGCACTTGCCGCATGGGCCATCAGAAGACGGCGCTTCACACAGCCATGTTTTGGCAAGTGCCAGCCCCAATTCAAATTGCCCCAGCCCGGAAGGACCACTGAGTAACCAGGCATGCCCGCGCTGACTCAGCAGGCTTTTGAGCTGAGTCTGAAGCCAGGGCGCGAGTTTCGTGCCGCTCACGGGAGCAGCCCTTTGCCAACAAATGCCTGTTTGACATCCAGCCAGACCTGTTCTCGCGTTTTTGATGCATCGATACGGACGAAGCGTTGTGGCGATACCTGCTGGCGACTTCGATAGCCTTGCACGACGCGACGGAAAAAATCGACTGGCTGCGCCTCAAATTTGTCGGGCAATCTAGCCCCTGCCAGGCGCTTTGCAGCCTCCTCCGGCGCCAGGTCAAACCAGATAGTGACATCCGGTTGTACCAGCGGGAAACCTGCGGGCTGATGCTGCACCCACTTCTCCAATGTTTCCAGCAACATCAAATCAAACCCACGACCACCGCCTTGATACGCAAAGGTCGCATCCGTAAAGCGGTCGCAAAGCACCACCTCGCCCCGGGCCAGTGCTGGCGATATGACGTTTAGGATATGGTCGCGTCGCCCCGCAAAAATTAGAAGAGATTCTGTTAACGGATCCATAGCGTCGTTCAGTACCACGCTGCGCAGCTTTTCTGCAAGTGGTGTCCCACCCGGCTCCCGTGTCAGCGTTACATGACGGCCGACCATGCGAAAAGCTTCACCCAATGCGTCAATATGCGTAGACTTTCCCGCGCCGTCAATCCCTTCAAAGCTGATAAAAACCCCTTTTTGCACCTGCTTACTGGCCTCGCTGGTACTTGTTCACGGCGCGATTGTGGTCATCCAGGTTGCTGCTGAATTGACTGGTGCCGTCACCCTTCGCCACAAAATACAGCGCTTTTGTCGCCGCAGGTTGAACCGCGGCCAGAAGGGCCGCCTTGCCCGGCATTGCAATCGGGGTGGGCGGCAAACCGGTGCGCAAATAGGTGTTGTAAACCGTATCGGCCTGCAGGTCCCGTTTTCGCAGGTTTCCATCAAAACTATCGCCCATGCCGTAAATGACGGTGGGGTCTGTCTGCAAGGGCATACCTATACGCAAGCGGTTCGTGAACACACCTGCAATTTGCGCTCTGTCTGCCGGCTTTCCAGTTTCCTTTTCAACTATGCTGGCCAGGATAAGCGCCTCTTGGGGTGTCTTTAGCGGGGTATCCGGGCTGCGGAGCGCCCAAGCCGCTTCGGTTCGTTTGTCCATCGCACGGGCGGCACGCTTTAGTACCGCCAGGTCGCTGGAGCCCTTGGCATAGGTATAGGTATCAGGAAAAAATCTTCCCTCGGGATGTATCCCGGTCTTACCCAGTTTATCCATAATCGCTTCGGCGCCAAGACCTTTTGTATCGGGCGTCAATTGTTCCGCTTTGCCGAGGGCTACTCGTACCTGGTTGAAATTCCAGCCTTCCACCAGCGTCACACTCTTCAGCGCCTCTTCGCCACGAACCAGCATATTGAGCAGTTTTCGTGGTGTCATTCCTGGCACTATTTCATAACTACCGGCCTTGATTTGTCTTGCCTGGCCAGAGAGCCGAAACCAGACCTGAAGAAAAGCTGTGGGCACATCAACACCGCTCGCGACTACTGTCTCGGCAACGACGTCGGCACGATTACCGGGCTCGATTTCAAGGTCCAGCACCTGCGAATCTACAGATAACCTGAGCGGCATGGGTTCGTGCAGCCACCAAAGTCCGCCGCCAAACACAAGCAACGCTCCGATAAACAGCAATACAAACAAGCTTGTAATAAAGCGACGCAAAACCTGATGCCCTTTCTGGCTACTTTCCGTCCTGCGCAGGTGCAGGCTCAAGCCTATGATAATTCAGCCATGTACCCTCTTAACGAAGATAGACCTTCCTCCTCCGTAAAAGCCATGCCCGATTCTTTAATGCACACGCTTTCGGGTGTAGCGGCACTGCAGCATCTGGGCGTGATACGCGTTATCGGCGAAGACTCGGTCAACTTCCTTCAGGGTCAACTGACACAAGATGTGGCCCAGATGGATATGACGCATGCAAGGCTCGCCGCATTTTGTAATGCCAAGGGGCGGATGCAGGCCAGCTTTATCGTTTTAAAACGAAGTTCAGATGAGGTTTTGCTGATTTGTAGTCGCGACATTCTGGCGCAGACGCTGAAGCGGTTATCTATGTTTGTGTTGCGGGCAAAGGCAAAGCTGACCGACGCGACCGACGAATATCTGCTTTTCGGCTTGGCGGGATCGATGGTCGAAGCTTTTACCGCACCTGCACAACCAGCATGGTCCAAGGAGGATAGAGGGGAAGCCAGTGTTGTGTTCCTGCATCCGGGGGCGGGACAGCGAAGGGCTTTATGGTGCGCGCCAGCAGGAACGCCTGAACCTGTAGGCGGACGACTTGATTCCGGCCGCTGGGATTGGCTGGAGGTGCAATCCGGCATTGCCATGGTGAGCCAACCGATATTTGAGGCTTTTGTGCCGCAAATGCTGAATTACGAATCTGTAGGTGGCGTCAGCTTCAAAAAGGGTTGCTACCCGGGCCAGGAGGTGGTGGCCAGAAGCCAGTTTCGTGGAACGCTGAAGCGCCGGGCCTACTTGGTCGTAACAAATGGAGACCGGCTGCCTGGCGTCGGTGAGGACGTTTTTCACATCAAAGACTCCGGTCAACCCTGTGGAACGGTCGCCATGAGCGCGGAAAGCCCGGATGGCGTTTTTTGCGCGATTGTGTCGATGCAGACCTCGGCGGCTGCAGACGCCAGCGCAGGCCAGCTAACTCTTGGCAGCCCTACAGGATCGCCTCTGATAATCCAGCCGCTGCCATACCCCCTGCTGGAAGACATATGAAAATCCGCCGCGCTTGTAACTCGACACCCGCCTCCGGCAACGCTTCACAAAAATGTGCCTGATTGCATTTGCGATTAACGCTTCTCGGCGATTCCCACTCGTTATTGCATCCAATCGCGACGAGTCATTTGATCGCCCCACCCTGCCGTTTCAAGAGTGGAGCAGCCCTGCAGGAAAGCAGATTTTCTCGGGACGGGACATGCGCGGCGGCGGCACCTGGCTGGGTATGACTCCACGAGGACGCATTGCGTTTTTGACCAATGTTCGGGAAGCTTCTTCTTTCGGTGTGCCTGTAGCCGCACGCTCCCGAGGCGAGCTTGTTTTGCAGTGGCTGGAGGGTGATATGACCGTCGAAGACTTCATGTCTGGAAACGACCCGCAAGCTTATGGCGGCTTTAATTTGATAGTTGCAGACTGGAAAGACCAAAGCTGGACCTGGCTTGGCAATCGACCAGTCGCCACCCTGGGCAAAGCCTTCCGTGGTGAGGGGAGGACTGGCACTGGCTGGTGCTATCGCCAGCTCGAACCGGGAATCTATGGGTTGTCCAATGCGGCCCTTGACACGCGCTGGCCGAAAACAATCGCCCTTAAAGATGCACTGAAGCTTGCACTGGAAACAGAAACAACGAGTACATCGGCAGAGGAGTTCTCACAAACTCTCGGGGCTGCACTCTTGAGTCGTGACGAAGCCGACCAGAAATCCTTGCCCACAACGGGTGTGCCGCTTGAAATTGAAAAGGCGCTGTCCAGTGCTTTTATATATGCTCCGCAGCGTCGGTACGGGACCCGGTCCAGCACCGTCGTGATCGCCAAGCGAGACTACGCCCGGCCCAATGCCAAAAACCTTCGTCTGAGTGTCACGGAACAGACATTCCATATGGGCGACTCTGTTGATACTCAGGGGGATTTCAAGAATCTTGATTTCAACTGGCCGCTGTAAGTCAAGCTAAAGTCTCGCCAGATAGGCTGGGGGAATTTGCTGACGCACCGCAGCTTTGCCAGCCGCCGGCGTCTCATCAAGAGCCGATTTGTAAGCCGCCAATGCTTTTGTATCGTCCTTTTTAGCCGTGTAGATCCCGGCCATTTTGATAAATGAATCGGCTTTCATTCCAGGCCAGCTCTTGTTCCGTATTTCCAGGGTCTTGAGCGCAAAATCGTAATCGCCTTTGCGCATACTCAATACAAAACCGGCATTAATCAAGTCGAAATCTACCGTTCCCTCTTCAATATATTGCCTGGCCAATATGGCAGATTCCGCCTCCTTGCCTGTTCGGCTCATCAGAATAACTTTAAGTGAGCGAACGGAAGGTGCCTTGGGTTGAAGTTTTTCGCATCGCGCGAGGAATTCAAGCGCTTTTTCGTTGTTGCCAATCTGGGCATACCCTCGCGCGATATTGGACATGATAGCTACAACGTAGGGTCTGGATACAGCAACGGACTCCCACACCCATACTGCATTTTTCCAGTCCCCCCACTTCGCGAACTCATCTGCCACCATTGGCGTTATCTTGCGGTAATGGGTGTTAATTGTGATGGCCTCTTTCGTGAGTGCCAGTATGTCCCTTTTTGTTTTATCCCATTTCGGGTTGTTGGGATCACCCGATTGGGTAATGCCCAAGGACATCTTGACTGCCCGGACTATTTTTTGCTCTACCGCCGCCGCCTGCACCGATATATATATTGCCAAAGCCATGCTGGCCATCAGGAAAACAGCCATTATCTGTGAATACGCAGGGCGCCACGACATCCGCATCGCCGCTACTGGCCCCTTGATCTTCAATCGTGCATCTGATGCGGCCAGCAATGCCAGCCCAAGTGCAAAAAGGCAGCCTGTACTGGCAAGCCTCCAGGGAAAGCCGATGTTGCTGACAATCAGAAATGCCAGCAAACTTGCCAGCGCAACGGCACGCATCGGACCTTCAGCAATTGCTTCAGCTGACCTGTCCCGTAAAGTACGCCACGCCGCATAAAGCAGGTAGGATGCCAGCGCAAGCAGGAACACCCAGCCCGTCAAACCGTATTCCGCCAACAGCTGCAGTACCTCGTTGTGTACGTAGTAGTCTGTTTCAAGCTGGGAGCCTTCTGTCTGGTAGAGCGGCAGCATCGCCTCCCAGGCACCTGCCCCTACCCCGGTAACCGGTCTTGCTTCAATGATTCGGCCGGTCGCCTTCCACATGATCATACGTATTCCGAGGGAATAATCGCCTGCAGATATAGAGGCTGTCCGCTTGAAGGCGCGGTCGAATGCATTGGTACCAACATACTGCGCATCGATAAGCAATTTGGCATTGTTTGTGTTGAGAAGCCCAAGGCCTACAACGGAAGACAACAAAACGCCACAGGCCAAGATGCGCCGCCCTGCATCCCATCTGTGAAAAGCAAACTGCTTGCGAAACACCACGGCAATCACTGGCAATACTATGCCGAACATCAGCCACATTGCACTTAGTGCACCACGGGTCCCAGTCATCATCAATGCGACGATGTTAAAACCCAAAGTAAATGACATCAGCGCGATACGAACGGTCCCTTTGGACTGGAAAAGGAGATATGTCGAAAACGGCAAGGTGCAGACCACAAACTCGGCAAAAAAATTCCGGTTAACAAAAGTGGATGCGGGATTCGGGCCTTGTGGGAAATAGGTGAAGTCAAACAGAAATTGCAGCACGGCCCAGAGAGATGCGGCAACCGCCCCCCAGTGAATGCCTTCCGCAAGGTAAGGAATTCGTTCTCTCGACAAGGTATTGATGCCAAGAAAAAGGAGCAGGCTGAAAATAAACCAGCGGATGGCCTCCACGCCGCCCAGGTAGGCGTGGGACCAGATCATGCTACCCAGCGCATAAAACATTAACGCAAGCGGCAGCCACATGACGGCATGCCACCGAAGTCCATCACGCCGGTTGCGCTGCTGCCAGAAAAAAAGCAATCCAGCTGAAATTGCAGCCAACGAGGCCACTATGGATTTCAGCGTATCCTGCAGCATTTCCTCATTGGGCACGCCAATCGCAGGCGTCAGGAACATCATGAAGGCGAGAATGGCAACCGTCCAGTCGCCTCGTTCGATTTCCGCCGGCAATACTCCCGAAAGCATGTTCTTTGCGGATGGGCGAGGCTTGCTCCCCGCATTTGCAGGCGCTCCAGTAGACTTGGGCGCATTCTGGGGTTCTGCCGTAATCACGACACTGTCGGGCCGGCTGTTGATACGTTTTTTCTTGGCCATGGAGATAAATTAACCTTCTGATGCCGGGAAGCTGCGCAACCCGGTCTGTTCCAACTGCTATTGTCGCCGCTTGAGGGTGGGTTTTAACCCCTGCCGCGCACAAAGTGCGGGGCAGCTACAGGCCTTTGAACATTTCGATGTGTGGGATGCCGGCCTCATCAAAAGGTTTTCCGCGCGGCTCAAACCCGTAGGCGCTATAAAACCCCTCCGCACTGCGCTGCGCATGCAGCATCACCGAGCGGTCGCCACGTTCGCGTGCGGCTTCTGTCAAAGCGTGCAATATGTTACGGCCCAGGCGCGCGCCTCGCAACGCCCGCTTGACCGCCATCCTGCCAATACGGCCAACGCCCGGACTGTGTTGAATCAGCCTGCCAGTGGCAACCGCCATCCCGGCGTGGTTATATGCAACCGCATGCAGGGCCAGGGCATCGGCCTCGTCCCACTCCATCTCGACCGGAATCGCCTGTTCCTGGATGAAAACCTCTGTCCGCAGCTTTGCAGCGTCATCACAGAGTTCGTTCCACTGCCCCAATTGCAGGCGGGACATCTCCCCACCAGCTTCAAAACGCTCCAGCACCCCGCGCAGGCTTTCAGGTACCGCTTTCGGCTTCTGCGTCACACTGTCTGCGAATACATAAACAAGTTCCGCGGTGATCAGCTGTTCATGGCCCCGGAATATTGCCCCGGCAAAAGCCATTGAGGAGTTGCCAATGCGCTTGCATTTCAGCGCAACATCCAGCCGGTCATCAAAGCGTGCAGAACCGCTGTACTCCACGCTGGCCTTCTTGACATACAAATCGCCACCCCATTCACGCATCGCCTCCTCGTAAGGCAAGGCCAGGGCCCGCCAGTAGTCTGATATTGCAGTATCCAGGTACATCAGGTAGTGCGCGTTGAAAACGATTTTCTGCATGTCCACCTCGGCCCAGCGGACACGAAGGGCATGGAAAAACCTGAAGTCCTGCTTGATCATGAAGAAACTTCCTGTTTAAAAGCATTTACCAGTGCTTGTGCAGCATCTGCGTGGGCCTGGCGGGCCTGCGGAATCACTCGTCCCATCTTGATGAACTCGTGCGTTACGCCACGATAAATCTCCAGACCTACTGAAACTCCGGTCGCACGCAGCCTGTCAGCATACAAAATGCCTTCATCCACCAGCGGATCGCATTCCGCCAAACCTATCCATGCAGGAGCTACGTCATCAAGGTCTTCTGCATTGAGCGGCGCAAACCGCCAGTCGTCCCTATCCTGCGGGCTCCGCACGTATTGATTGAAAAACCAGGTGATCTGGGCTTCGCCCAGTACAAAGCCCTCAGCAAAGCGGCGGTGCGAATCCGTGTCCTGGTGAGACGTGCAACCCGGGTAAAAAAGCAGTTGCAGAGACAGAGGTAGGCCAGCATCCCTGGCGAGAATGGCGCAGACCGCAGCGAGCGTTCCACCAGCGCTGTCACCGCCTACAGCGATTCGCTGCTGATCCAGGCCTAATGAATTCGCGTTCCGTGCCAGCCACTGCAGCACATCCCAGGCGTCGTTTGAAGCGATCGGAAATTGATAGGCAGGTGCCAGCCGGTAATCCGCTGATACCACTGCACACGAAGCGAGCGTCGCAAGCTGGCGGCACAGCTGGTCGTGGGTTGAAATGCTGCCGACCGTAAAACCGCCACCATGAAAATAAAGCAGTACAGGCAAATGTTCAGCAGAGGGCATGGACGGCGAATAAAGCCTCACGGGAACATGATGACCATCACGAACCGGAACGCTGAAATCATCAACCCTTGGCAACGCCACCTTCGGTATCTCAAGTACGCCAGCTCCAGCCTCATAGGCGGCCCTCGCTTCATCCGGACTGAGTTTGTCCAGGCTCGGCCTTCCGGCACGATGAATGCGGGAAATAACATCACGCATGGCTGGCGTCAGCAAGGATGAAGGGTTTGTCGGGGAGCTCATAACGACGATCTGGCGCAACCAGTAAAGTAAGGGGGTCCTGCGTTCCAATGCCCAGTCCAAGGCCGGCGGGCAGCGGGAGTCAGGCAATCGTACAACGTCCCACAGACCACCCAATCACGCCCATATGTCACTTATCTATTACGTCACCCAGGTCCAGTTTGATTTCGGCGCCATCAAGCTGCTGAAGCAGGAATGCGAACGCGTGGGCATTTCCCGTCCGTTGGTGGTTACCGATGCGGGGGTCAAGGCTGCGGGCGTACTACAAAAAGCGCTGGATGTCCTTGCCGGCATGCCGGTGACCGTTTTTGACCAAACCCCATCCAACCCGACGGAGGCAGCAGTTATGGCGGCAGCTGCACTTTACAAAACCTACGGCTGTGACGGGCTGATTGCGGTCGGTGGCGGATCGGCCATCGATTGTGCCAAGGGTGTTGCCATCGCAGCCACCCATGAAGGCCCCCTCACCAGCTACGCAACTATAGAAGGTGGATCGCCAAGGATCACCGAACTCGCAGCCCCGCTGATTGCCGTGCCCACAACCAGCGGCACTGGCAGCGAAGTAGCGCGCGGCGCCATCATTATTGTCAACGACCACCGCAAGCTCGGCTTCCATTCATGGCACCTGGTGCCAAAGGCCGCGATTTGCGATCCGGAGTTGACTTTTGGCCTTCCTGCCCGGTTGACCGCAGCCACCGGCATGGACGCCATCGCCCATTGCATGGAAACATTTATGTCATCCGCCTTCAACCCGCCGGCCGACGGCATTGCACTTGATGGACTGGAACGCGGCTGGGCGCATATTGAGCGCGCGACCCGTGACGGCAGCGATCGCGAAGCACGTTTTAACCTGATGAGTGCCTCCATGCAGGGCGCCATGGCATTTCAGAAAGGTCTGGGTTGCGTGCACTCGTTAAGCCACAGCCTTGGTGGCGTGGATCCACGCCTGCACCATGGCACTCTGAATGCGATGTTTCTGCCAGCCGTCGTGACGTTCAACGCCGGTGCAGAAGCCGTCCAGAAAGACAAACGGCTGGCCCGTATGGCAAGCGCGATGGGCCTGGCATCAGCAGGCGATATCCAGGACGCGATCCGTGACATGAACGCGCGATTGGGTCTGCCCTCGGGACTTCGTGAAATGGGGGTCGAGACTGCCTCGTTCGGAAAGATCATTGAAGGTGCGCTTGCAGACCATTGTCACAAGACCAATCCCAGAATCGCCTCTGTGCAGGATTACGAAGAGATGCTAGAAAAATCAATGTAGTCCTGACAACTGGCATTCTTTTTCGCACGCCCTGCACCCTAGAATCGACGATCAACAACTGGAACATCATGGCTTCAATCAATTTCATGGGCGGCGAAAAGGGCGGAGTCGGAAAATCGGTGACGGCGCGCGCGTTGGCGCAATACTTTATAGACCGGGGTGTGCCTTTTACGGGCTTTGACACCGACCGTTCGCACCATTCCTTCAACCGCTTTTATGCCGACTATGCCTCGCCAGTGGTCGTAGATAGTTTTGAGGGTATGGACCTTATAGTCTCCGCATTTGAAGACAACCCTGAACAAAGCGTGATTGTTGACCTGGCCGCACAGACATCTGCGCCGCTGGCCAAATGGATCAAGGATGCCAGCCTGTTCGAGGTTTTTGAAGATATGGGCGTTTCCGTCAACTTCTGGCATGTCATGGATGACGGACGTGACGCTGTTGACCTGCTCGGCGGACTGGTTGACACCTATGGCCCGGGTCCGCGCTATGTTGTCGTGCAGAACCATGGTCGCGGCTCCAACTTCTCGCTACTGCACAACTCTCATGCCCTGCAAAAAGCAGAGGCAGTGGGTGCTCATGTCATCGAGCTGCCGCGTTTGCATGACGCGGCGATGCGAAAGATAGATCAGCACAACACCAGCTTCTGGAAGGCCGTCAACGACCGTGACAGCGAAGAGGCGCTGGGCTTGCTGGAGCGTCAACGCGTCAAGACCTGGCTGAAGAACTGCTACGAGGTGTTTGACAAGGTGTTTGCCAGATAAGCGCGGGCGCTATTGGAATAAAAAAGGCCATGGGCAATTAGCCCATGGCCTTTTTGCTGCCTGGCTGCTGTTTACTGTGGCTGAAGACCAAGGTCCTTCACAATTTTCCCCCACATGGCGCGCTCGGATGCCATGAAGTCCGCTGCATCCTTCACCGAACCAGGGGTGGCATACACACCCAGATCGGCAAGTTTAGCGACGACATCGGGCATTTTCAGGACCGTGTTGATATCTGCATTAGCCTTTTCGATAACGGGCTGTGGCGTGCCTTTCACAGCCAGCAGATTGAACCACCCGATAGCCTGTACGCCCGGATAGGTTTCGCTGACGGATGGTACTTGTTCATAACCAGGCAGGCGCTGCCTTGATGTCACGGCAATTGCCCGCAATTTCCCGGCCTTGATGTGCGGCACAAGCGCGGGAAGGCCGTCAACTACCAGCTGGCTTTCACCGGCGAGAGCGGAGGTTACCGCCGCCGTGGAGCCGTTGTAGGGCACTACATGCAGCTTCATGCCCGCAGCGGCACTCACCATTTCACCTGCCAGATGCGGGGTGCTGTTGGGCAGTGGAATTGCAAAGTTCAACTTGCCTGGCTGGCTTTTGGCAAGTTTCACGAAATCTGCAAAGTTATTCACACCGGTAGCCGGCGTAGTGGCCATCATCATCGGCGAGGTGCCAATCGTTGCCACCGGCACCACGTCGGTGTCCAGGTTGTACTGCGGGTTCTTGTAAAGGTGCGGCGTGAGCGTGGCCACCGTAGCCACTACCAACCCGAAGGTATAACCATCAGCAGGCGACCGGACAAATGCGCTCATCGCCGGGATGCCGCCAGCGCCGGCACGGTTTTCTATCACCACGCCTTGCCCCCAGATCGGCGTCAGTTTTTCACCGATGATGCGGGCCACTATGTCCACCGCGGAACCAGCAGGCAGCGGCACTATGAATTTCACCGGTTTGTTAGGCCAGGCCTGCGCATGTGCTGTGCCTGCCAGTACGCAGGCGGTGACGAAGGCCATCAGGCCTGATATTTTAAAAGTTTTCATGAATGTCTCTTTCATTAAAGTTGTTTTCAAATGGCAACAGCAAGCCCAGCCCCACTGGGACCTGCAGATAAAAATGTAAAAAACAGCGTTGCCGGCTTGCGGCAACACTTTCCCCAAAAATGGGTTTTCGCTTTAGCTTTAGTAAGCGCCCTTGGGCTCCAGCCCAAGCATGTGCTGGCCGACCATGGTGCTGACCGCATCCCAGTTCAGCGTGATGTGCTGGGCTATTGCATTGCCATCGCGCCACATCCGCTGTATCGGCTGGTCAAGGGCCAAACCACCACCACCTATGGTCGAGAACAACTCCTGCAGCGCTGCATGCGAGCGTTTGGCCGCATACGCATGGCCACGGCGATTGCGGATGCGCTTGTCCACGCTGATGCCCTGCCCTGAAACAACCATGCGCTCCACCTCGGCTGTGTCACGCTCCAGCACCAGGCGCGCCGCATCGACGTCCGCAGCGGCTTCGGCCACCCGTGATTGCACATGCGAGAACTGATTCAGGCGATTACCGCCGCCACCTGCGCCGCCACGTGTAATGCGGCTGCCGCACAGCTCAATGAAAGCTTCCAGCGCACCTTGTGCATTGCCCAGCAGCGGTGACACCAGACAGATAGGCATCACTGACAAGAACGGAATGGTGTACAGCGGGTTCGTATTGACTTCTGCGCCTGGCGGTTTGCCCGACGATGCCTGTGGGAAGGTCAACTTGCGGTGGCCGGGGATAAATGTCGGCTTTTCAATGACGACGGTCTTGGAGCCGGTACCAGCCTGGCCTGCCACATGCCAGTCATCCTCGATCGTCCATTCGGAGCGCGGTACCAGCAGAAAACCGGCCGAAGGCGGCGCACCTTTTTCTGCCGGCGGGAACTGCACGCCTAGCACGGCCCACTGAGAATTGTCGACATTGGAAGCCCAGCGCCATTTACCGTGGATCATGTAGCCGCCATCGACGGCTTCAGCCATCATGACAGGCGCGTAGGAGCCGCACATCAGCGCATTCGGGTTCTGGCCCCAAACATCTTCCTGCGCCTGTGCAGGAAACAGTGACAACAACCATTGGTGAATAACGCCCAGCGAACACGCCCAGGCTGACGACGCGCAACCGCGACCGATCTCGCTGATCAGGTCAATGAGGGCCGTAAAGCCATATTCATACCCGCCGTAACGGCCCGGCTGCAACAACTTGAAAAAGCCTGCTTCGCGAAAGCGGTTGCACATTTCTTCAGACAGGCGCCGGTTGGCCTCTGTCTGCTGGCCCTGTGCACGCAGGTCGGGCACCATGGCCGCCGCTGCTGCAACCAGGCTTTCGATGGTGGGCGCACCTGCAACCGGGCTGATACGGCCTGGTGCGCTGACTGCCTCTGCAGCCTTGCTGGTGATGTCGAAGCTCATGATTTGTCTCCTGTTCCTGTTTGTTTCTATCTGGTTAAGTCTGGCCGCCGGGCTCAGGCGTAGACCGGTGCGATGTCCATGTAGATGCGCAGTGAGCTGACGAGCTCACCTTCGCGCTCCAGCATGGTCACAACGGGGATCGTGACCTGCTTGCCATCCTTGCGCTGGTAATCGACCCTGGCCTCCAGACAGGTCATGCCGTGGGCTTCCACCACGTTGACGAAGTTGTGCTTGATGCCGTTGATGGTCGAAAAAAGATAGCCAATGCCACCTTTGGCTGCTTCCCGCCCCTTCATCGGCGGGTTGTTGGCGACATGCAGTTCGACGTCTGGCGTCAGCCCTGCAACAAAACCGTCGAGATTCATTGCATCGACGTTGGCATAGAGATTGGAGAACCAGTGTTTCATCGCTTGTTCCCCTCAGGCCGCCTGGGCGGCAGTGGTCATCTTGCGGATGGCTTCGAGCGTTGCACCCACAGCCTTCAGGTAGTCTTTTTCCATGCTTGCGCGAAATTCGTTTTCCTTGGGGCTGCCAGATGCAGCATCAACCAGTTGCAGCGCAAAGCTGAAGCGCAGCCGCATGTCATCGCCGTCGCCCAGCACTTCATTGACGATAAATCCGTCCGCATTGCCGGACTCGCGAACAAAAACCACTTTCTCCTGCGGAAAAAACGTGATGCGTTCGCGCGCATCCTCGCCGCGAAAAACGATGTCCCGAATCAGCCCGTTGGCCGTACGCTTGACCACTTCGCACTTGGACATGCTGGGCACAAACGGCAGTGCATTCTCAGCCTTCATCAGCAGGCCTTTCCACACGTCAGCCTTGCTGAGTTTTGCTTGCGCGGCGTCACCATTGACGACGACTTCGCTGGATACATAAATCATTGCTGGTCTCCTTTTTTTTGATCTGTTTAATCAATCTGCTCTGTTGAATGCTTTCCCTCGCGCCTTGCCGATCACAGGCGTGGCGGACCTCGTTCCATTGCGCTGCTGTAAGAGTTCAAATGCACAGCACACCAGAATGGGCTGAATAGTATTTGCGGCCTCAAGGTGCGTACAGGCGGCTTTATGAATGTCACGCATTGACAAATTTGATTCATCGGTGAACCAGTCGCGCGACAAGCGCACAGCAGCGGGTTAACCCGGGAAAAAACACCGGGCTTTCATGCGTAATGCTTAGAGAGCAAATTAAAAAAGCCTGCAAGTCCCTTTTGCAGGGACTTGCAGGCTTTTAAAAAATCGGAAGCGCCATCAAGGCGGATAGAAGACCGGGTGTGTTGTAACGACTGCCTTTCGTCAGGCGCGTTCGCTGTCTCCCGCGGTCATGAAGTCCCAAAGACGCTCTGCGATACGCCCTTCCCAGGTCGCGCGGTTATTAGCAGATGCAGCATCAGGAAAGGTCACATGCTCCGCACCACCGGATGCACGCACGACCAGTTCGACACGTGCAGAGTCCTCCAGCAGCCAGGCCAGTGATACTGCTTTCTGTATCGTGTCCGCCGCCGTTACTGCGCCATTCACGCCAACAATTACTGCAGGCGCAGACCCCATCACATCAGCGACGCCGCTGGCTGCTGCATCATTGCGAACAAGCGCAGAGTCCATCCACATCGGCACTCGCGGATAAAAGTAGGAAGAAAAACCGTGCCGCGCCGAAGGGCTGTGCCCCATGGCAGCCAGTGCCATCACTTGCGGCGACAGGAAGCGGCAGATGGCCTTCAGTTCCTTGCGGCGGCGGTATATCTGCTGGTGCATGCGCACCTCGCCAAGCACACCTTCAGGCAAGGCGCCATCGACACGCACTACGGTGCCAGCTTCACCAGCCTTGATCAGGCCCATGGGCTGCGGTGCGCAAACCAGGAACTCATCGTCAGACAGGCGCAGGCTGCAATGGCCAAACGCAGTCACCAGGCCCGCCTTCGCAAGTGCCCTTGCAGCAACCCTGACCAGGCGCTGCTGTTCTTCTGTAGGCCCGCTCACGCCGCTTTTTTCGCAGTCGCTGCACCGGCACGCTGGGCCAGCAAATCAAGCGCAACATCAACAATCATGTCCTCCTGGCCGCCCACCATGC
>JAZKCN010000010.1:0-49003 GCA_040388075.1 Pseudomonadota bacterium
GAATTAATTCCCCAACCCCTGCTGGCCGCGCCGAGGAGCGCAGATGGAGTCGGCACAAAGGGGAAAAACTTGTTTGAGCGTAGCGAGTTGTTTTTCCCGCCGACGTAATCGAGCACCGCAGGTTGCCCGGAGCGAAGCGTAGGGACGCGGACTGGGGGTCGCCTTTTCTTTTGGTTACTTTGCTTTTGGCGAAGCAAAAGAAAAGTGACTAGCCGCCGGGCTACCCCCGGCCTGGTTGTGAAGGGCACTCCCTGCAAACCATGTCGCATGGAATTCCCTTACCCATCCGCCAAATCCAACCCCGCATAATCAAAATATGGAAACCAAATGGCTGGAGGATTTTGTAAGTCTCGCTGAAACGCGCAGTTTCAGCCGTTCTGCGCAACTTCGGCACGTGACGCAGCCTGCTTTCTCGCGGCGCATCCAGGCGCTGGAAGCCTGGGCCGGCACCGACCTGGTGGATCGCAGTTCCTATCCCACGCGCCTGACGCCTGCTGGGGAAACGCTTTACAGCCAGTCGCTGGAAATGCTGCAGGGCCTGCAATCAACACGTGCCATGCTGCGCGGCCATACGTCGGCCGGGCAGGACGTGATCGAGTTTGCGGTGCCGCACACGCTGGCGTTTACTTTTTTCCCGGCCTGGGTGAGCAGCCTGCGTGAAAAATTCGGGCCTATCAAGAGCCGGTTGATTGCACTGAATGTGCATGACGCCGTGTTGCGGCTGGTCGAGGGCAGCTGTGACCTGCTGATTGCTTACCACCATGATTCCCAGCCTTTCCAGCTGGATCCGGGGCGTTATGAAATGGTCACCTTGGGCCAGGAGGTGCTGTCGCCCTATGTGAAGCCCGATGCGACCGGGGAGCCCATCTATCGCCTGCCCGGGCGTGCGGGTCAGCCGCTGCCGTATCTCGGTTATGCGCCGGGGGCCTATCTGGGCCGGGTTGTCGATCTGATCCTCAAGCAATCCGGTACCGCGATACACCTGGACCGTGTTTATGAAACCGATATGGCCGAAGGCCTCAAGGCGATGGCGCTGGAAGGTCACGGCATTGCCTTTCTGCCGTCCAGTGCAGTCAAGAAAGAACTGCGCGCAAAAAAACTGGTGAGTGCCGGTGACAATCTGGACATGACGATGGACATACGCGTTTACCGTGAACGGCCAGCGTCAAGCGAGGCGGCCAAAGGCCATGCCGAGGCGCTCTGGACCTTCCTGCAGGCGCAGGGTGGCAAAACAGTCGCTAAGTAGTAACCCTGATTCCCTGTAAAAAATTGCATGACCGCTGCCTGAAACGGCATCGGCGCTTTTCCGCGTGCAAATTTACAGTTCCTCACCTTTGATCTGGAAGCCCGTGAGGGGTAGAGGCTGACGCAAGGCTTGCGCAGCACGGTTCATCTCCGGGGTTGGCACAAAGGCTGCTTGTAGAAAGCTGTAGTCAAGCCGTCCCCGGCGTGTCCGCACCACATTGGGGAAGACTGGGAACTGCCGAAAGGCAGTCCGGTTTTACCCGGTCACGGCCTTAAATTCCAACTTCCTGATTCAACGAAAACACCTCTTAAAACGTTATGGAAAGCCACGGGTAAACCTTGGGGTTGGCGTGTAAGACGACTCTCTAGAATGGCATTCATTAACCGTTTCATTTTCATTTACAGGAGATAGCATGAAACTCAAACTAGCCGCCCTTTCCATCGCTTTGCTTGCTACCGGCGGTGCTTTTGCCCAGGCCAACGACACCATTGCCAAGGTCAAGGCATCCGGTGTGGTGACCATGGGTGTTCGTGACTCCTCCGGCGCGTTGTCCTATACCCTTGGCGACGGCAAATACACCGGTTACCACGTTGAAGTCTGCAGCCGCGTGGTTGCGGCGCTTGAAAAAGCTGCCGGCCGCAAGCTGGAAGTCAAATACCAGCCCGTGACCTCGCAAAACCGTATCCCGCTTGTCCAGAACGGCACGGTCGACATCGAGTGCGGTTCGACCACGAACAATGCCACCCGCCAGAAGGACGTGGCTTTCCTGCCAACGACTTTTGTCGAGGAAGTGCGCATTGCCGTCAAGGCCAACTCCGGCATCACCTCGATTGCCCAGTTGAACGGCAAAAACGTGGCGACCACCACCGGCACCACCTCCGTACAGACCCTGCGCAAGAACGAACGCGCTACCGGCGTGGATTTCAAGGAAGTCTTCGGCAAGGACCATTCCGACAGCTTCCTGCTGCTTGAGTCCGGCCGTGCTGACGCATTTGTGATGGATGGTTCCATCCTGGCCGGCAACATCGCCAACGCCAAGAGCCCCGCCGACTTCAAGATCGTCGGTGAAGTCCTGAGCGTTGAACCCATCGCCATCATGATCCGCAAGGACGACGCCAAGTTCAAGAAGCTGGGCGAAGACACCATCAAGGACATGATCAAGGCCGGTGACATGACCAAGCTGTGGGACAAGTGGTTCCTGCAGCCCATCCCTCCAAAGAACACCAAGGTCGGTCTGGCGCTGAGCGACAGCACCAAGGCGGCCTGGGCAACCCCTAACGACAAGCCAATGGAAGATTACGCCAAGAAGTAATCCTGCCTGCTGGATATCGGAAGTACAAACCCCGTTCCTGATTCTTCACGGCGGGGTTTGTCATTTGCGGCAAGGTGTTTGGCTTGTGAACAATATCAATAACAGTAGGCTGGAGTGCGCATGACCTGGGACTGGAATGTTTTTTTAAATGATGACGGCAGCGGGAGGACCTACCTGCAATGGATGTTCGACGCCTGGGGCTGGACGCTGTCCGTCGCCGGCGCCGCCTGGGTGATTGCCATGCTGTGCGGTGCGCTGATAGGCACGGTACGTACGTTGCCCGACAGCCCGTGGCTGGTACGTCTGGCCAATGCCTGGGTGGAACTGTTCCGTAATGTGCCGTTGCTGGTCCAGATATTCATCTGGTACTTCGTGGTGCCGAAAATCTTCCCTGCGATGAAAGACCTGCCGAGCTTCATTCTCGTGGTATTTGCGCTTGGCTTTTTTACCTCGGCGCGTATCGCCGAACAGGTCAGGGCCGGTATTCAGGCCTTGCCACGCGGCCAGCGTTATGCGGGCATGGCCATGGGTTTCACGACTGCGCAGACCTACCGTTACGTCATACTGCCGATGGCGCTTCGCATCATCATCCCGCCACTTACCAGCGAGTCGATGAACCTGCTGAAAAACTCATCGGTGGCATTTGCCGTGTCGATTGCCGAACTCACGATGTTCGCGATGCAGGCACAGGAAGAAACCTCGCGCGGCATTGAAATTTACCTGGCGGTGACGGCGCTGTACGCAGCGTCTGCCTTTACGGTGAACCGCATCATGGCGCTTGTCGAAAAGAAACTGCAGATACCTGGCTTTGTCGTCGCCGGTGCAACTGGTGGAGGACACTGACATGTTTGGACTCGACCTGAGTTTCCTGAGCTGGGACATCATCTCCAAGTTCGTCATCAAGGGCTTCATCTTCAGTATCGAACTGACGGTGATTGCAACCATTGGCGGCATCATCTTCGGCACGATACTGGCGCTGATGCGTTTGTCGGGCAAAAAATTTCTGATGATCCCGGCGACCTTCTACGTCAACGGCATGCGCTCGGTGCCGCTGGTGATGGTGATTCTTTGGTTCTTCCTGCTGGTACCTGCGGGCTTTTATGCAGCCATCCCCGGCGGCAGCAACTACCGCGCCGAGATTTCGGCCATCATCACCTTCGTTGCTTTCGAGGCGGCTTACTTCAGCGAAATCATGCGTGCGGGCATTCAGTCCATCTCGCGCGGCCAGGTCAATGCCGGCCGGGCGCTGGGCATGACTTATGCGCAGAACATGAAGCTGATCATCCTGCCACAGGCTTTCCGCAACATGGTGCCCATCCTGCTGACACAGACCATCATCCTGTTCCAGGATACCTCGCTGGTCTACGCGATTGGCGCTTACGACCTGCTCAAAGGCTTCAGTACTGCGGGCAAGATTTATGGGCGTCCCGAAGAGGCTTACCTGCTGGCAGCGGTGGTTTATTTTGTGATGTGTTTCGGGCTGTCTTACCTGGTCAAGCGCCTGCAGGTCAAGATCGCGATCATTCGCTGAGCCTTTACAAGCACCCAAAAGATAAAACGTAAAAATTACTGGAGTTAGAAGATGGCCATGATTGAAATGAAAAATGTGTCCAAGTGGTATGGACCGGTGCAGGTGCTGAACGACTGCACGACGAGTATTGAAAAAGGTGAAGTGGTGGTGGTGTGCGGGCCGTCAGGCTCGGGAAAATCGACGCTGATCAAGACCATCAATGCGCTGGAGCCCTTTCAGAAAGGTGAAATCTTTGTGGACGGCAAGGCGGTGCATGACCCCAAGACTGACCTGCCCAAGCTGCGCAGCCGCGTCGGCATGGTGTTCCAGAACTTCGAACTCTTCCCGCACCTGAGCGTGACGGAGAACCTGACGCTGGCGCAGATGAAAGTCCTGGGCCGCAACCTGACCGACGCCAAGGCGCATGGCCTGAAGTACCTGGAGCGTGTGGGCCTGATGGCGCACAAGGACAAGTTCCCCGGCCAGCTATCCGGCGGCCAGCAGCAGCGTGTGGCGATTGCCCGTGCACTCAGCATGGACCCGATCGCGATGCTGTTCGATGAGCCGACTTCTGCGCTTGACCCTGAAATGGTCGGTGAGGTACTGGACACCATGATGGGCCTGGCGCTCGAAGGCATGACCATGATGTGCGTGACACACGAAATGGGCTTTGCGAAAAAGGTCGGCAGCCGCGTGATTTTCATGGACGTTGGCGGCAAGATGCTGGAAGACTGCTCCAAGGACGAGTTCTTCGGCCACCCCGAGAACCGCCAGCCACGTACCAAGGATTTCCTGAACAAAATCCTCGCGCATTGAACGCGGATTGCGCTGCATCAGGCGCATAAAAAAGCCCCGCACAGCGGGGCTTTTTTACGGGTCACGCGAGTTTATTTTTTGCGCGCGGCGATTGATTTCTCGGCCGTGTTGACCAGGTTGCTGCCAATCTGGGATTTCCATTTGTCATACACAGGCCGCGTTGCGTTGACAAAGGCCGCGCGCTCGTCAGGCGTGAGTTGCGTGATGGTGGTACCCAGTGCGGCAATCTCTTTCAGCAACGGTTTGTCGGCTTCGACCAGCCCTTTGCGGGCGATCACGATTTCCTGCTTGCCGGCGTCGATGGCAGACTGCCTGACGATAGCGCGGTCGGCTTCGGTCCATGAAGCCCAGACTTCCTTGTTGACGACAAAGATCAGCGGGTCGTTGACGTAACCCCACATCGTGATGTGTTTCTGTGCAGAGTTGTGCAGCTTGGCGGCGGTGTAGATGGACAACGGGTTTTCCTGGCCATCAACGGCACCGGTTGCCAGCGCAGGCTGCGCGTCGGCAAAACTCATCTGGGTCGGGTTGGCACCCAGGGCGGTGAAGGTATCGAGGAACAGCGGCGATCCAACCACCCGGATTTTCAGGCCCTTCATGTCCGCCGGCTTTTTGATTGCCAGCTTGGAGTTGCTGATTTCGCGGTAGCCGTTTTCACCCCATGCCAATGGCACGACACCAGCCTTGTCGATGACCCTGAAAATTTCCTTGCCAACATCGCCTTGCGTGAGCGCATCGGCCGCAGCAAAGTCAGGCATCAGGAAGGGCAGCGAGAACACATTGAGTTCCTTGACCTGCGGCGACCAGTTGATGGTCGAGCCGATGGCCATGTCGATCACGCCCTGGCGAATGGCGCTGAACTCGCGGGTCTGGTCGCCCTGGATCAACGACACACCCGGATAGAGCTTGATGTTGATACGGCCCTGTGTGCGCTCGCGCACAAGGTTGGCCCAGATCTCGCCACCTTTGCCCCACGGGAAGGCCGGCCCGACAACCAGCGACATCTTGTATTCGGATTTGTAGGTTTGTGCCGGTGCGGCAGCAGTGAAGGCCAGCGAGGCGCAAGCCAGCGCAAGGCCGAGGACGGTTTTGAATTTCATGCTTCAGGTCTCCTTGGTAAAAATCGATACGTTTTAATAACCGAGCTTGCGTGGCAGCCACAGCGCGAGTTCCGGGAAGGCAATCACCGCGACCAGCACCATGAACATTGCAGCCAGCATCCACACCACCCATCGCACGGTTTCTTCCATGCGGACGTTGGCGATGCGGCAGGACACCATCAGGTTCACAGCCAGGGGTGGCGTGAACTGGCCGAGGGCCACCTTCAGCGTGAGGATGACGCCGAACCAGACCAGGTCCCAGTTGTAGTGCTGCGCAATCGGTAGCAGCAGCGGTACAAAAACCAGGAAGATCGATATGCCGTCGAGAAACATGCCGACGGTAACCAGCATCAGTATCAGCAGCGCGAGGATGCCGTATTCGCCGAGGCCGGAGGTGGTGATGGCGCGGGTCAGCGGGTCTATGACACCCAGCGTATTCAGCGAGTAGGCAAAGATGCCCGCCAGCGAGACCACCAGCAGGATCACTGCCGACAGTTCACCTGATTCGCGCAGGATTGCAAACAGGTCGCGGAATTTGATGGTGCGATGAATCACCATGCCGACAAACAGGCCGTAGAAGACGGCGACGACTGCCGCCTCGGTGGGCGTGAACCAGCCTGCTCGCATGCCGCCCAGGATCAGCACCGGCGCGGCGAGCCCCCAGATGGCGTCACGAAAGCTGGCCCAGAACGGTGGTTTGGGAAGGCTGGCCTCGAGGTGGCCCATCTTGTGTTTGCGCGACAGCCAGACAGCAGGAATGATGAGCGCGATACCGGCAAGGATGCCGGGAATCATGCCGGCCGCAAACAGTGCAGGCACGGAGGCGTTCGGGACGAGCACCGAATACACGATGAACGCGACCGATGGTGGAATCAGGATGTCTGTAGAGGCCGCTGCCCCGACTACGCTGGCGGAAAAAGACTTGGGGTAACCCGCACGCGACATGGCAGCAATCATCACGCCACCCACCGCTGCGGCGCAGGCAGGGCCGGAGCCGGATATGCCGCCCAGGAACATGGACACCACAATCGCTACCAGCGGCAGCATGCCGGGGCCGCGGCCAACGATGGCGACAGCGAAGTTCACCAGCCTGAGGGCTACGCCAGAGCGGTCAAAGATGGATCCGACCAGCACGAACATAGGGATGGCGAGCAGCGGGTATTTGCCCAACCCGGCGTAGAAATTCTGCGGCACTGCCAGCAGGCCGAACCATTGCGCATCGGCGTTCGCCAGTGCAATGCAGGCGGCGCCCGCCAGTCCTAGGGCAGCGCCAATCGGCACGCCCAGCAGCATGAGGACGATGAAGGCGATAAAAAGCAGGGTGACGATCATCTGCCTAATCCCGTTTGCTGCGGCGGATGAACAGGCCTGTGGCCCGCAGCGCAATGCCCAGCGAAAGAATCGGCAGCCAGATGGAATACCACCACTGCGGAATGCCGATGCCGGGCGAGGTCTCGTTGAAGCGGTAGTCGTCCCAGACCATGCGGATGCTCAAAATACCGATCAGCAGAAAGAGGGCAGCAACAAACAGCGCTCCCAGCCGTGCCAGCGTCTTGCGCCTGGCCATGGAGCCGCTCCCGGAAAAATATTCGATACGGATGTGCCTGTCACGCGCCACGGCAGCAGAACTGCCCACCAGCGCCAGCACGATCATCAGGAAGATCGAGAACTCTTCGGTCCAGGCAAATGACTGGCTGGTGAAGTAGCGTACGACCACATTGCCGAAAGTGATCAGGGCCAGCATGCCCATCACGATGACGGTCAACCAGTCTTCAATCTTCAGGGGGATCTTGACAGGTTCGTCGGCCTCGTCGAGAGGCGGCATGGCTTCTGGCGATTGGCCAGATTCGGGAGGCAGGTGCATGGAGGATGTTGGTATCGGCTGGCGCTCGGCGATGGTCACGCCTGCACCGCCTTTTGTGGCCAGCCATGTATATTAACGACGGCCCGTCTGCGCCGTATCGGGATTTTCCTTAGGGCACTCCACGTGCGCCGTCATCGGTGCCGTGGTGTCAGGGTTGATGACGGGAACGCGCATGGTTGGGGCTCAATCGACGTTCTTGCCGACAGCATTCCATGCCTTGCGCAGGACCTCTTCAGCGTCGATGGGTGTGGCCGGCTTGCGGTGCGCAGGTGCAGGCCTGGGTTTTTGGTTCCGAAGACCCCGCATATGGGCATGATCCAAAGAGGCCGGCCGCCTGAATGCGACAATTTGGGCCATGACTTCTGCCCCACCCCAAAGCCTGACCATTACCCGCCCCGACGACTGGCATCTGCATGTGCGTGACGGCGACGCCCTGAATACCGTGGTGCCGCATGCGGCCGCGCAGTTCGGCCGCGCGCTGATCATGCCCAACCTGCGCCCGCCGGTGACGACCGCCGTGCAGGCTGCCGCGTACCGCGAACGCATTCTGGCCGCAGTGCCAAAGGGCCTGAAGTTTCAGCCTTTGATGTCGCTTTATCTGACCGACAACCTGCCGCCAGACGAAATCCGGCGTGCAAAAGATGCCGGCGTCGTCGCGCTCAAGCTTTACCCGGCAGGCGCCACGACCAATAGCGATGCCGGCGTGACCGACCTGCGCAAGACCTACAGGACGCTGGAGGCCATGCAGAAGGAAGGCCTCTTGTTGCTGGTACATGGCGAAGTGACCAACCCCGACATCGACCTGTTTGATCGTGAAGCCGTTTTTATCGATACGCAACTGATTCCCCTGCGCAAGGACTTCCCCGAACTGAAGATCGTGATGGAGCACATCACCACCCGGGAGGCGGCGGTTTATGTACGCGCTGCGGACCGCTTTCTCGGTGCCACCATCACCGCGCACCACCTGCTGTACAACCGCAATGCCATTTTCACCGGCGGCATCCGGCCGCACTATTACTGCCTGCCGGTGCTCAAACGCGAAACACACCGGCTGGCGCTGGTAGAGGCTGCAACCAGCGGCAGCGAGAAATTCTTCCTCGGCACCGACAGCGCACCGCACCCGGCCCACCTGAAAGAGCACGCTACCGGCTGTGCGGGTTGCTACACCTCGCATGCGGCCATGGAACTCTACGCAGAAGCGTTTGATAAAGCCGATGCGCTGGACAAGCTGGAAGCTTTTGCGAGCTTCAATGGCCCGGCTTTTTATGGCCTGCCGCGCAACGAAGAAGCCATCACGCTGAAAAAGGAAAGCTGGACGCCACCGGAGAGCTATCCATTTGGCGAAGCGGAGCTGAAGCCCTTGAGGTCTGGCGAAGCCCTCGCATGGAAGCTGATCCCCAACGAAAGCCTTTGATGGACCACAAGCCTCGTGTTGCCCTGCTTATAGATGCTGACAACTCGCCGGCGTCAAAAATCGATCTGATCCTCAATGAGCTTTCGACGTTTGGTGAAACGAATATTCGACGCGCTTATGGCAACTGGAAGAAGAACGAACTCAAAGGCTGGGAAGAGATGTTGCACGAGCACGCCATTCGTCCGATGCAACAGTTCGACTACACCAAGGGTAAAAACGCCAGTGATATGGCGATGGTGATTGATGCGCTGGAACTGCTTTACACAGACAAACCGGATGCATTTGGCATTGTGTCTTCTGATGCAGACTTCACGCCCCTTGTCATGCACCTGCGCGCAAAAGGCGCGGCGGTTTATGGCTTTGGCGCCCGGAAGACGCCCGAACCTTTCGTGAATGCCTGCTCCAGATTCCTCTATCTGGACCAACTGCGACCTGCCGCTGTGGGCGACGTACCGGCAGGTGTGCCCGTTGACAACCGCGAGGAGGCCGCTGCAGTCGCTGCAGCGCCCTTGCGGTTTACGACAGCCCAACTCAAAAACGATGCCCGGCTCGTTCAGCTGCTACGCAATGCAGTCCAGGCTGCAGCAGACGATGAGGGCTGGGCGAGGGTAGGGGCAGTGGGAACACAGATCGCCAACCAGGCGTCGTTTGACCACCGTAACTACGGATATTCCACGCTGACCAAACTTCTGGTAGCCACTCAGTTGTTTGAGGTCGAGGATGAAGGCAAATCCACTGTCAGGGTGCGTGACAAACGTGTTCACAAAGCGGGCAAGGCTTAGGACTCCGGCTTGGACACGCGTGCGCTGCTGGAACCCATTTCCTGGGCGAATCCATGGTTCGCGGCTCATGCTGTGCAGGGTGACACGCTTTCATCTTTTCCGGCAACAGGGATAGCAGAGCTCTTGAACTCCACCAGGCACGCGCCGGTCCGGTTTGTCGTGCAGGCGGCGTTGCCGGAAGGCACGGCCTACGAACGGTTCATCTTCGACACCGGCACCGTCCCTACACGCGACAACGTTCACGACTTCTTCAACGGCCTTTGCTGGATTACTTTTCCGCAAACCAAAAAGAAACTCAATGAACTGCAGGCCGCTGAGATTGCAAAAGCCGGCGTGCAGAACATTCGTGGCCCTGTGCGTGATGCGCTGACGCTGTTTGACGAGAACGCGGCTTTCCTGATGGGACCGCAGGCCATCTGGGATGCCCTTGAGGCGCGGGACTGGAAGCGCCTGTTTATTGAATTGCGGCCACTTTGGCGGGAGTCGCAACTGGTGCTGTTCGGCCATGCGCTTCTGGAGAAGCTGGTCCACCCCCGAAAACCCATCACTGCACATGTCTATCAGCTGCAGCCGGCAGCAAAATCCACAGGGGAACTGGATGCTTGCATCGCCGGGAGCTTGAGCGCGGAGAGACTCGCCGGCAAACCTTTCCTGCCGCTACCGGTACTGGGCGTTCCTGGCTGGTGTAACGAAAACGAGAACTTTTCCTTTTATGATGACTCTTTCGTATTCAGGCCTCGCATCACAAACAACCAGTAGAAATATTGCGCGGCAGCTGTAGCGCAAGCGCTTGATTTGGGACCTTGACCCCCAATCTGGGCTGGGACGCCATTTTGATGTCCCTTGCGCGTCGTTTAGTAAAAGAGTTTCCCCACGGAGAATCCATGAAACGTATTATTTTGTTTGTACTGACCAACCTGGCTGTGGTGGTGGTGCTGGGCATCGTCGCCAGCCTGCTGGGCGTGAACCGCTTCCTCACACCGCAGGGTCTGAACCTCGGCATGCTGCTGGGTTTTGCCGCCGTGATTGGTTTTGGCGGCGCCATCATCTCGCTGCTGATCAGCAAACCCGTAGCCAAATGGAGCTCGGGCGTACGTCTTATCAACGAGCCGCAAAATGCCGATGAAGCCTGGATTGTGGAGACCGTTCGCAAGCTGGCCACCACCGCCAATATCGGCATGCCCGAAGTCGGCATATTTGAAGGTGCGCCCAATGCGTTTGCCACGGGTGCCTTCAAGAACTCGGCGCTGGTCGCTGTTTCCACCGGCTTGCTGCAAGGCATGACCCGCGAAGAAATCGAGGCCGTCCTGGGCCATGAGGTCGCCCACATCGCCAACGGCGACATGGTCACCATGACGCTGATTCAGGGTGTGATGAACACCTTTGTGGTGTTCCTCAGCCGGGTCATCGGTTATGCAGTAGACAGCTTCCTGCGCCGCGGCAGCGACAACAACTCCGGCCCCGGCATCGGTTATTACATCAGCACCATCATTCTTGACATCGTGCTTGGTTTCGCCGCTGCCATTGTGGTGGCCTGGTTCTCGCGTCACCGTGAGTTCCGCGCCGATGCAGGTGCAGCAAGCCTGATGGGCAAGAAGCAACCCATGATCAATGCGCTGGCCCGTCTTGGCGGCATGGTGCCCGGCGAATTGCCAAAAACGGTGCAGGCCATGGGCATCACTGGTGGCATCGGCAAGCTGTTTTCAACACACCCGCCGATTGAAGAACGCATCGCCGCCTTGCAAAACGCGCAACCCGGCCAGGTCTGAGCTGCGCTTCACAGATTTCAGAAAAGCCGCTGCGTTGCAGCGGCTTTTTTATTGCGCGGCCCGGCAGCCTCCCGTGGTCTCGACGGCCTTGACGATTCTTCCCGCCCGCAGGTTTCGGCCCGTTGCCGTCGTCGACGCTGCTTGCGGTTGCCGAACGGCTGGGAGGCCCGGCATGGAAAGCACCGTCGTCGCGCACCGATGCGGGAGTGGCCTTTCAGGCGGCAGGCGCCTTGATCGCTTCCAGCGCACGGCTGACGTCGGCGGGGTCCATGCCGTACATGTCGGCAAACTCCGCCACCGTCTTGCCGCTTGCAGTGAAGGTGCGTGCCAGTGCTTCGCGTTTGGCCGCCAGCAGCCGGACTTCAGCCATCGCTTCGTCCAGCAATGCGTTGGTGGCCTCGTCCTGCACGCGGACCCGTTCTGCATAGTCTTCTGGTGCCAGACCCGAGTCATCCATGGCTTGCACAAGCCGCGCGACCAGTCGCGGCCGAAGGTCTTCCTTTGAACGCATCTGGCGGCGCCGGAAGATTTCAAGAATCGCATGGTGCACATGCTCTGGTGCGACCGGCTCCACCGGCATGCCGTCAAGGTCGTGGCGGAGGTGGCCGGCTGCGACACTTTCGAGGTAGCGTGTCGAGCGCGCATGCTGGCCCATCGCGATCTTCAGTTCATCCTTTTTGAAGACATCGGGGTGGCGCGCCAGCAGGTCCTGGAAGATGCCGAGCTTGAGCGGCAGGAATTGCGCGCCAAAGAGTTGCGGGTGCAGCTCAAACAGCTTTTCAAGTACGGGATTGACTTCGCGCGCCGGTCGCGCATTTTGTGCTGGCCGGCTGGCTTGCGGCCGTTGCGGGCGTTTGCCGCGGGGCTGTGGGTTGCCGCTGGGGGCTGTAGTTGCTTCGGTCATGGCGGCAATCAAAAAGTTGGGTAAAAAGGTAATGTCGGCAGCGCGCGATGTTAGCGCGGCCTGTACATTTTGAAGCGGGCTTCTGGGGTGACGGCAAAGTAATCGGCAGCGCCGCCGCCGCGCAATATTGGCTCTGCAGCTGCCGTGTCGTAGATGCCCTCTTTCAGCAGGTGGCGCGCGATGTAGATGCCCACGACCTCGCCCAATACCAGCCAGTTGTTCATCGGCGTGCCATCGGCTCCCTCCAGCCGGACTATCTGCGACAGCCGGCATTCAAATGACACAGGGCTTTCGGCCACTCGGGGTACAGCTACTTTTTGCGAGGGCGCAGGCGTCAGTTTTGCCAGCTCGAATTCGTTGATCTCCGGCGCGACTATCGCACTTGATGCGTTCATCTGTTCGGCCAGCGGGCGGGTCGCAAGGTTCCAGCAGAACTCCCTGGTGGCGCGTATGTTGTTCAGGCTGTCTTTTTCACCTTCACTCGCAAAGCCGATGATGGGCGGCCGGTAGGCAAAGGCGTTGAAAAAACTGTAGGGTGCCAGGTTCAGCCTGCCTTGTGTGTCCTGTGACGATATCCAGCCAATCGGGCGTGGACCGACGATGGCGTTGAAGGGGTCGTGTGGCAGCCCATGACCCAGCGTGGGTTCATAAAAATGCATGTCATGGGGCGGGTTGTCGGTCATGGCTTCAGTCCTGGTGGGTAATGCTGCGTGCAACGGCTTCGGCTACTTCAATGCCGTCCACGCCGGCCGACAGTATGCCGCCGGCGTAGCTGGCACCTTCGCCGGCAGGGTATAGACCCCTGACGTTCAGGCTCTGGAAGTCATCGCCGCGTGTCATTTTCAAAGGTGATGAGGTGCGGGTCTCCACGCCGGTCAAAACGGCATCGAACATGTCGAAGCCGCGTATCTTTTTACCGAAAGCGGGCAGGGCTTCGCGCATCGCGGCAATCGCGTAATCCGGCAGCGCGCCGGCGAGGTCAGTCATCCGCACGCCGGGTTTGTAGGAAGGCTCGACACTGCCCAGTTGGGTTGACGGATTGCCCGCCACAAAGTCCCCGACCAGCTGGCCAGGTGCTTCGTAGTTGCTGCCGCCCAGCGTGAAGGCGTTTGATTCCAGTTGCCGCTGAAAGTCGATGCCGGCCAGCGGTCCGCCTGGGTAGTCGGCCGGCGTGATGCCGACGACGATGCCGGCATTGGCATTGCGTTCGTTGCGTGAGTACTGGCTCATGCCGTTGGTCACCACACGGTTTTCTTCCGAGGTGGCGGCAACCACCGTGCCGCCCGGGCACATGCAGAAGCTGTAGACCGAGCGTCCGTTCGCTGCGTGGTGTACCAGCTTGTAGTCGGCAGCGCCCAGCAGCGGGTGACCGGCATGCTGGCCCAGCCTTGCGCGGTCGATCAGGCCCTGCGGGTGTTCTATTCGAAAGCCTATCGAGAAGGGTTTGGCCTCCATGTAGACGCCGCGTTCATGCAGCATCCCGAAGGTGTCGCGCGAGCTGTGGCCCAGCGCCAGCACCACGTGGTCGGTGCGCAGCTCGTAGCTGCTGCCGTCCTGCAGGTTTTGCACAGTCAGGCCGCGAACATGTCGGTGGGTAGGGCCGCCTTCGATCAGCACATCGCTGACGCGCTGCTCAAAACGCACCTCGCCGCCCAGCGCGATGATCTGCTCGCGCATGTTCTCGACCACCTTGACCAGCTTGAAGGTACCGATGTGCGGTTTGCTGACGAGCAGGATTTCTTCGGGCGCGCCGGCCTTGACGAACTCGGTCATCACCTTGCGGCCAAGAAAGCGCGGGTCCTTGATCTGGCTGTACAGCTTGCCGTCCGAGAAAGTACCGGCCCCGCCTTCGCCGAACTGCACGTTTGATTCAGGGTTCAGCACCTTCTTGCGCCACAGGCCCCAGGTGTCTTTTGTGCGTTCGCGCACTTTCTTGCCGCGCTCCAGCACGATGGGCCTGAAGCCCATTTGCGCCAGTATCAGCGCTGCAAAAATGCCGCAGGGGCCGAAGCCCACCACCACTGGCCGCTGCTCGGGTGCGGCGCTGGCCTGTGCCACCGGATAGTAGGCCTGGTCGGGTGCGGGACGTATGTGCGGATTGCCGGCAAACTGCTGCAGCAGGCGGGTTTCCAGCGCAGGCGAAGCCAGCTCGACGTCGGCGATGTAGACCAGCAGCAGTTTTTGCTTGCGGGCGTCGTAGCTGCGTTTGTAGACGCTGTGGCTGGCGATGTCGCCGGGCTGTATCGCCAGCGTTTTGACAATCAGCGCGGGCAGGGCGTCATCTGCGTGGTCAAGCGGCAGCTTGAGTTCGTTCAGGCGAATCATGGGGACTTTCGTGGGATCTGTTTTCCGGATCTGCCTGCATTTTAGGTCTTCAGGCCCTGCGTGCGGCGTGCAAGGGGCTTGTCATGCGTTTTTGGGTGCTACTTTTTTGGTAGCATGTCGCGCTAGTCCACATTGGGTTACAGGCCTTTTTGATAGTCAAAAACAGGCATTTTGGGCCTTCGAAAGGCTGGAAATTACTATTTTTCGGTCAGCATGGGAGGAAAGGCTTCTGAAAACAGCTGTTATAGCTAAATTAGCTGTTTTGGGGATTCTTTGCCGTGCTGCCACGGCAGCTTTGCGCTTGCGCCGATAATCAGCCCCGTGAAGCCTGCCAGACCGCCGCTGGTGCAATTTCCGAAAGGAAGCACTGGAGGAACGTCCGGACTGCACAGGACAGCGTAGGAGGTAATACCTCTCCACCGTGAGGTGAGGATCAGAGCAACAGAGACGAGCCGGTTCAGTCCGGGTGAAACGGGCAATCTCTACGCGCAGCAATACCAAGTAGGCCAGCGTTGATGTGGTTCCGCAGAGCTGGCGGGTAGGTAGCACCGAGCCGTGGGGGCGACCCCCGGCCCAGATTAATGGCGGTCACACCGCACGGGTTTGTTTCGGCAAGCTGGTGCGGCGCACAGAATCCGGCTTATCGGCGGGCTTCACACTTTATTTACCGGCGCCGGCAAACCTGGGCAGCCTGTCATTCTTGCGGCAGTTCCGCTAGTCTTCGACGAACGCCACTTCCCGGGTTTTTCTTACCGATGGCAGCAGAACGATCAGCAAGAGCACAACGCAGGCGATCAGCAGTCCCGCAGAAAGCGGGCGGGTGACGAAGGTGCTCCAGTCGCCCCGTGACAGCAGCAAGGCCCGGCGCAGGTTCTCTTCCATCATCGGGCCCAGAATCAAGCCGAGAAGCAATGGCGCAGGCTCGGCCTTGAGCTTGTTGAATACATACCCAACGATTCCGAAAACGCCAACGACCCAGATGTCCCATGTGTTGTTATTGGTGGAGTAAACGCCGATGGCGCAAAACAGCACGATGGCGGGGAACAGAAACCGGTAGGGCACGGTCAGCAGCTTGATCCAGATACCGATGAGCGGCAGGTTCAGGATGACCAGCATCGCATTGCCAATCCACATCGATGCGATCAGGCCCCAGAAGAGCTCCGGGTTGCTGGTCATGACCTGCGGGCCGGGCTGGATGTTGTGAATGGTCATGGCGCCCACCATCAGCGCCATCACCACGTTGGAAGGAATGCCGAGCGTGAGCAGGGGAATGAAAGACGCCTGTGCGCCGGCGTTGTTGGCGGCCTCGGGGCCTGCCACGCCGCGTATGTTGCCTTGACCAAAAGGCACTTCTCCAGGGCGTGGTTTCATTTTTTTCTCTATGGTGTAGGCGGCAAACGCCGATAGCAACGCCCCCCCGCCCGGCAAGATACCCAGTGCGCATCCCAGTGCAGTTCCCCGCAATACAGCGGGCGTCATGTCCCTGAAGTCCTGCCTGGTTGGCAACAGCCCCTGCATCTTGACCGCAAACACTTCGATCTTGCCTTCGCGCTGGTCTTCACGCTGTGCAAGGTTGCTGATGATCTCGCCGTAGCCGAACACGCCCATCGCAATGGCGACAAAACCTATGCCATCGGTGAGCTCAGGCACGTCAAAACTGAAGCGTGCGACGCCTGAGTTCACGTCGGTTCCGACCAGGCCGAGCAGCAGACCCAGCAGGATCATGCCAACTGCCTTGAGCAGCGAGCCGGATGCCAGGACCACGGCCCCAATCAGGCCCAAAACCATCAGCGCAAAATATTCGGCCGGGCCGAATTTGAAGGCAATTTCCGTCAGCGCAGGCGCAAAGGCCGCGATCATCACGGTTCCGACGCAGCCCGCAAAAAAGGAACCCAGTCCAGCGGCCGCCAGTGCCGGCCCTGCGCGGCCCCTCTTTGCCATCTGGTGTCCGTCGAGACAGGTCACAACGGACGAGGACTCGCCCGGTAAATTAACCAGTATGGCGGTGGTGGATCCACCGTACTGCGAGCCGTAATAAATGCCCGCCAGCATGATCAGTGCGGATACAGGAGGCAGTGCGTAGGTCGCAGGCAGCAGCATGGCAATGGTGGCTGCCGGGCCGATACCGGGCAACACGCCAATCAGCGTGCCCAGCAGACAGCCGACAAATGCGTACATCAGGTTAATCGGCGTGAATGCCACGCCAAAGCCCATCGATAAATGTGAAAAGAGTTCCATGTTTTTCAACCCGTGATGAATTCAGGCCAGACAGGGAACTGCAGTTTGAGCGCCAGCACAAAAACCAGATAGCTGCCTATGGCCAGAGCGGTTGCAAGGAGAAGGGTCGCGGGGAATTTCCAGTCGGCTTGCGCCATACTGGCGATGAAGGTAAGCGCATAGATGCCAACAATCAGGCCAAACGCAGGCAGACCGATCGCAGGCAATCCGGCCAGCAAGAGGCCAAACACGACGTTTGCCAGGATCACGTACACCAGTGGCCGCCAGGCCCACTTGCCAACCTTCTCCCCTCCGGCGTCATTCTTGCCCAGGGCTTTCAGGGCTACTACCACGCCAATCAGCGCCATCAGGATGCCGAGCAGAAACGGGAAATAACCCGGGCCCATCCGTGCAGCTTCGCCAATGTTGTATTTTGTTGCGCCCCATGAAAACGCAATACCGGTTCCCAGGAACATCAGGCCGCAATAGAAATCTGGCTGATTCTTGATTTTCAAATGGTTGTCTCCGTTTTAACCAGGGCAGTTGATAGAGGCGCAACGGCCGTCAATCGGCATCTCGCGAATGCTTGGGACTGCATTACCCTGCCGTGATGGTCAGACTCTGGTCAGGTTTAACTCAAATTTTTCTGAGTTACGAAGCGTAAGCTGGAGGTTGCTTCGTGTAAATTCGTATTTCGTTGATGTTTATTTCGGAAAATACGAACAGTTAGAGGCTCGATTTCCCCTTTTCTTTTTCTTCTTCTGCGGAGCGAGATGTGAACTTCAAGCATTTGCACTATTTCTGGGTTGCAGCCAAAGCAGGGGGTATCGTCCGGGCGGGTGAACAGCTTCACACGACGCCACAAACGCTTTCCGAGCAGATAAAACTACTGGAAGCCTCGCTGGGACAAAAGTTGTTTCGCAAAAGTGGGCGCCGGCTCGAGCTCACAGATGAAGGCAGGCTGGTGCTGGGCTACGCGGACAGGATATTTGCCCTTGGAAGCGAGGTGGAAAACGCAATGAGGCAGAGCCAGGGTGGCCAGAGAACGGTGGATTTCCGCGTGGGAGTCGCAGACTCAATGGCCAAGGCGGTGGTGTATCGCCTGCTTGAACCCGCACTGTCCGTGAGTGTCCCGGTGCGCCTGATCTGCAGTGTCGGCAAGTTTCCTGATCTCCTGGCACAGCTGGCCCTCAACCGGCTGGATCTGGTGGTTGCTGAAGAGCCCATCACCAGCCGGGTAAGCGTCAAGGCGTTCAATCACCCGCTCGGCAGCACGCCCATGAGTTTTTTTTGTACGCCGATTTTGAGGGCCTCGCTAAAGGGGGAATTTCCGAAATGCCTGAATGACGCGCCCATGCTGATACAGGGGCCGGCCGCATCAATCAGGACATCGCTTGAAGGATGGTTGACCCGGCAGCATATCCATCCCAGGATCATTGGTGAATTTGATGATCTCACTTTGCTGAAAACCTTTGGCGGTCAAGGACGTGGTGTTTTCATGTCGGCAAGCGTTCTGGAGGCGGAAACGATTGCGCAGTATGGGGTTGAAGTTATTGGGCGAAGCGATGAAATGCGGGAACATTTTTATGCGATTTCCGTGGAGCGGCGCATCACGCATCCCTGTGTGGCGGCGATAGCCCAGGTTGCCAGAAAGCAGTTCGTCCTGTAGCAGGCTTTAAGAATGACCTGTCGCTTGCCGTATTCGCCGCCACAGCTGGAATGCCATGAAGCCGACAACACCGATGTTGAGCAGCAGCACAGCTGCGTTGATCAGCGTCGTTCGGTGGACAAGGTGCGCTACTTCCAGCGGGATATACAAAGCACCTGACAGCGCAGCCAGCCATTCGGCCCAGGCTTTTTCCTTCCACAGCCCATATGCCTCCAGCCAGCGCACCGCAATATAGGCCAGCGCAACCGGCGCGAGCGTACGCAGGTTGATGCCGCCCAGCAGGTCTGCGTAGTGCAGCAAGAGCTCCGGGTAGTGCAACTGCGGATCGATGCGAAAGTGCCAGAGCAGCGCCAGCGCAAGGCGGTGCACGTCGTGGTGCAGCAGCTCCAGCAACCCCAGTGATGCAAGCAGCGCGGCCAGTCCCTTGACGGCCTCAAACATCGCGATGGCGTGCAGTGCCCGCCGGCGGGCGTCAGGGTGCTTCTTGTCTGCCGCGTTGGCGCCCATCAACGATCGGCCAGCTGCAAGGCCTGTATGCGCTCCACATGGGCAAGCAGTGAGCGTTTGGCGATGGGCCAGACGCGTTCATGCACGTCGTCATAGGCCAGCGGCACCCATTCGTCCAGCGTGCCTCCGGGGTTGGCCCGCATCACGGCCAGCACCTTGGCCTCGCGTTTCAGCCGGTGCGCCCTGAGCTGCGCAATAGCCCCTTTGGCATCGCCCAGCACATAACCGTGCGCTGGCAGGATGAATTCGATGCCGTATTCGTCGCAGGCGGCAGTCAGGGCATCGAGGGAATCAAGATAGGCTGTCATCGCGCCATCAGGCGGGTTGACGATGGTTGTACTGCCGTTGAGGACGTGGTCACCGCTGAACAGCAGGCCGTCTTCGACCAGCACCAGGCAGACGTGGTTGGCGGCATGGCCCGGCGTGTGGATGGCCTTCAGCGTGTGCGTTATGGCGCCGTCAGGCCCGTTGCCGGACAGTACCAGATCCACGTGGTGTCCAAGCAGCACGTCGGGCGTGAACTGGCTGTCGGCGCGCGCGGTCGGCAATGAGGGCAAACCAAAGATGGGCGGCCTGGGTTTACCGCCGGCCTCGACCAGCGCCTGCAGCGGTTTGGCGCCGGGCGAGTGGTCGGGGTGGGAGTGGGTGCAGATGATCTGGCGAATATCGCCACCCGTCGCATCGTGCAGTCGCTGCAGGTGGTCAATGTCGAGTGGACCGGGGTCTATGGCGATATAGCCGGCATTCACATCCCCCACGAGGTAGCTGTTGGTGCCGGGCCCCGTCATCACGCCTGGGTTGGGCGCCGTCAATCGCATGACGTTTTTCAGCAGCGCAACTGGCTTGTCGGTCTGCCAGTCCAGCGCGTGCACCATCTGGCCGTCGGGGCAGGTCAGTGCCAGTTCACCAAAGGGCGATTCGTGCTCCATGTAGCGCGCTTCCTGCCCGTTCAAAAAACCGGCGCGTGGGCAGGATGTCCATAGCGGCTTTTCAGTTGCGCAGGCCTTTAATACTGCATCCACTGTGGCGTGGGCTTGCAGTCGCTCCAGCGTGCGTATGGTCGGGAAGATGATGAAGAAGTCGCCGGCCTTGTGCTTTGTCAGCGCATCTGCAGGCCGCACCCAGACCGGTTCGAACTGCTCGGCTTCGTCCGCCACCGGTTCCTGCCCTTGTGGCATGCGGGCTACCAGGAAGGGCACATCGAAACGCCGTGGCAGGTCGCGGTCGGTAATCCAGTGGGCGAGCACAAACACCTCGTCGCCCGTCAGCAGCAGGCCGCGGTCCCGGCATTGCGCGGCAAAAGGAGCTTTGCGGTCCAGCGCCGCAATGTCTGCCGTTGTCGCGTGACTGCCGTCTGCATGGCGGGCCAGCAACACGCCCAGCTCTTCAAAACTTTCGCGGATTGCCGCAATAGCCTGCGTCAGGTGCAGATCGCTCTGGGCTGGCCTGCGTGTCGATTGTGAATGGGCCGCTGCGTCGGCCGCATCAATGCCGCCGCCGGGGAATACATAAGCGCCAGGCGCGAAGCTCGCTGTCATGGAGCGCCGCGTCATCAGCACTTCAATGCCCTGCGGCGAATCACGCAGCAACAGCACGGTAGCCGCAGTGCGAAGTGTGGCCGGCTCGCGCTGGGGGTACAGGAGTTGGCTATGTCTCACCATGATGTGAACCGGCTTAGGTGATGTCCAGCGCCACGAGGAATCGCGCGACCATGTTGTAGGCGGCGATGGCGCCGGTGATCTCCACGATCTTGGTGTGGTCCATGTATTTCTGCAATTCGGCGAACACAGTGTCCTGCACTTTGACGTCTAGCGTCATCTGCGCCGCGTACTGGATGACGACTTTTTCTTCGGCATCGAAAGCTGTGGTGGCTGCAGGCGCACGCGGGTTGTCTTTCAGTGCGGCCTTGAGCGCATCGAGCTGGGCTTCAGTGCCGCCTGCGGACAGGAATTCGTTTGAATGAGCCTTGTATTCAAATTCAGCGCCGGTCAGCAGGGCCACCGTGCAGATCCCCAGTTCCCGCAGTTTCTTGCTGCCCGACATCTCGGTTCTCACGGCTTTCATGAACACGTTCCAGCCGCGCGTGAAAGGCTCGCTCCAGAGCAGCGCGTGGTCAAGGGCCAGCAGCTTGCCGCCGCGGCGCTGCAAAACGGCCTGTACCAGCTCGTCGGGCTGGGCTTTGAGTTCTGGGGTCCAGTCGGGAAGTCTCATGATGTTGTGGCTTGAAAGTTGGGGAAGTGCCAAGCGTACAACAAGCACCGATAATTGGCAGATGCGAATCCGGTTTACAAAAATGCAAGGTGCGGGCAACGATTTTGTGATGCTCGACGAAACAAAAAACCTGTTGGGGCTGACGACGGCGCAATACCGTTTTCTGGCTGACCGGCACTTCGGCGTTGGCGCAGACCAAATTCTGTCGGTGCGCCCCTCACCGGCGGCGGGCATCGATTTTGAATACGTGATCCACAACGCCGATGGCGGCGAGGTCGAGCAGTGCGGCAATGGTTCACGCTGCTTCCTGCGTTTTGTGCGTGACCAGGGCCTCACTGCCAAGGATGCAGTCCGCGTCAAAACGCTGAGTGGCGTGATAGAGCCGCGTATGGAGGCTGACGGTCGTGTGCGCGTGGACATGGGCGCGCCGGTGTTCGACCTGCCGGCTGTGCCTTTTGATGCTTCAGGCCTGGCCCCGGTTGACGTGCAGGCTTGGCAGCAGTGGCCGCTGGTCTTGCCGGGCCAATCCGGACCTGTGCTGATGGCGGTTTTGTCCATGGGCAACCCGCATGCGGTGCAGATCACGGCCGATCTCGAGGCTGCACCTGTGTTGTTGACGGGGCCGCTGATTGAAAACCACGAGCGTTTCCCGAAACGGGTGAACGCGGGCTTCATGCAAATCGTCTCGCGCAGTCGCATCAAGCTGCGGGTATACGAGCGCGGCGCAGGCGAAACCCTGGCTTGCGGTACCGGCGCCTGTGCAGCAGTTGTCGCCGGCATACGCCTTGGCTTGCTGGACCAGCGTGTCGATGTACAGACCCACGGCGGCGAGTTGACGATCGAGTGGTCCGGCACGCTGGATGCGCCAGTGATGATGACCGGGCCGGCAACGACCGTTTTTGAATCCGAGATTGAAGTGCCTGAACATCTAGCTTGAACCCGTAAAACCCCGGACAATGCGCAACATGAACCCAACCGACCACTCCATCACTGAAGACGATATTGCCAACTTCCTGGCGAACACCCCTGATTTTTTTGAACGCCATGCAGAGTTGCTGGCCACCGTCCAGTTGTCCAGTGGTCATGGCAGCCGTGCAGTCAGCCTGCAGGAACGGCAGGCCGGCCTTCTGCGCGACAAGATCAAGGGGCTGGAGTCCAAGGTAGTCGAGATGATCCGCCACGGTCAGGAGAATGTCGCGATTGCCGATAAGCTGCAGCGTTGCACCCGCAACCTGTTGCTGACGGCCAATGCCCGCGACCTGCCGGCCACGATAGTCGGCGAGTTGAAAAAACAGTTCGGTGTGCCGCAGGCCGCCCTCAAGGTCTGGGCCGTGGACAGTGCTTTTTCAGGCGAGACCTTTTGTGCGGGCGTTAGTGCCGATGCACAGGCTTTTGCGTCTTCGCTGACCGCACCCTACTGCGGCGTGAACTCTGGTTTTGAAGCGGCCTCCTGGTTACCAGAACCTGTGTCTGCCTTGTCGCTGGCGTTGCTGCCCTTGCGCGCTGCTGCCGGGCAGGAAGCTTTCGGCATGCTGGTGCTGGCATCGCCGGACCCGGAACGCTTCCAGAGCGACATGGGGACCGAGTTCCTGGCGCAGATCGGTGATTTGGCCGGGGCCGCGCTGACGCGCCTGCAGCCGCAGGCCGCTGCCGAATAAGCAGAAGTATGGCCACTGCCGCTGGCCAGCAATCCGCAGCGCCACAGCTTGCGGTGGCCGTGCCGGATGCCGACCCGCTGATCGAGCGTTACCTGGAACATGTGCGTGTCGAGAAGCGTCTTGCGCAGCGCACAGTCGAGTTGTATGCGCTGGACCTGCAGAAACTGCAGGCCAACTGCCTGCAGGCTGGCGTTGCGCTGACCTCTGTACAGAACACCCACATGCGGCGCTGGGTTGCGCAGATGCATGCCGGTGGCCGCAGCGCGCGCGGCATTGCGCTGATCCTGTCCGGTTGGCGTGGTTTCTACACGTGGCTGGGCCGCGAAGGCCTGGTCCCCAGCAACCCGGTACAGGACGTGCGTTCGCCCAAGGCGGCCAAGCCGCTGCCAAAGGCGTTGAGCGTGGATGAAGCTGTGCAACTGGCTGAATACAAGCCGGCCATCTCGGGGCAGGGCGGTGGTACGCCAGCTGAGACGATTGCAGAGGCGCGTGACTGCTGCATCACTGAACTGCTTTATGGCTGTGGCCTGCGTATTGGCGAACTGGTGGGACTGGATGTCCAGGCCGGTGCCCAGGCGCGCGGCTGGATTGATGTGGATGCGGCCGAAGCGCATGTGCTGGGCAAGGGCAGCAAAAGGCGCAGCGTGCCGGTGGGCAGCAAGGCGATGGAGAGCCTGAGGGCGTGGCTGTCGGTACGGCCTGCCTGGGCAAAGGACGATGCGGGCCTGTTTATCAATCCCCGCGGCGGACGCCTGACGCCCCAGCACGTCCGTTTGCGCCTGAAACAACGCTCCTTCAAGGCCGGTCTGGCAACACCCGTGCATCCGCACATGCTTCGGCATTCCTTTGCCAGCCATGTGCTGCAGTCCAGTGGTGATTTACGCGCTGTGCAGGAGTTGCTGGGCCATGCCAACATCACCACCACTCAGGTTTATACGCGGCTGGATTTCCAGCATCTGGCGAAGGTGTATGACAACGCGCATCCGCGCGCCAGCAGTAAAGACCACGGCAAAGCCGCTGTAAAACCAGGCAAGACGGATTCGTGACCGGATGCAGGCGCTGCGCTGGTCTCAGACCTTCTCGGCCCTGCGTTCTGGCCGGGGCCTAACGCGCCGGCGTGGCGTCGGCGTTGTTTCTCCGAGCATGAAAACCGCTTTTTTATCCTCGCTGGATGCAGTCGCAAGCTTTTCTTCCAGTGCTGTCAACACACCCTGGGCATTGGAGCCCTGGTGTGGGACGAGGGCGTAGCCGATACGCACCTGTGCGATGCAATTGACGTGCATGCCCTTGTAGGGCATCAGGCAGCGGGCCACGATGCGTGGTCCCAGTGTTGCGGCATCTTCCGCGCTGAACGGTCCCTCCACCAGCATCCCGAAGCGCCTCTCCGACAGGCGCGCTGCACTGTCGATTTCGCGTGCGGTGGACAACAGCCTTTCGGCGACGCGCAGTGGCAGGTCGTCAGCAGCCTTGCGCCCGAATTCCCGCTGGATGTGGTCGGTGTTTACGATGTCTATCAGCATCACTGCGCTCTGGTGCTTGAGCCGGTCGGACCGGGCGATCATGCGAATCAGGCGCTCGGCAAATACATGGCCGTTGATCAGGCCCGTCGCAGGGTCCACACGATCCAGGCCGTGAATCCGCCGCGTGTTCTCACGCCGGTGCTGGCTGCGCAGCATCAGGATGACCATGACGATTGGCAGCTCTATGGCCACGCCTATCTGCGTGCCATGCTGGGTCATGAAACTGATGGGTACCAGACCCATATTGCGAGCCATGATCCACGCACCGGCCATGATCACCGGCGACAGCCCGAGCAACAGCCACGGTGCAAAACGGTCGCCACGCTGCCAGGCCCAGACCAGCACATAAATGGCAATGACCTGCGGCAGGAAGACATAAAGAGAAAACAGCGACAAACGCCGCTCAATCGGTACCACCGCCAGCACCATGGCGAGCAGGACGCCAAGAACTGCAACCGCCGAGATCAAACGGTAGAGCCGCCGCGAACGCTGGCGTACGGACACCGCCGCCGAGACAAACATCAGCGTGGCCGCCAGTTCCAGTGTCGGAAAGAACGAGGTGGAGATATCGTTCCAGCGCGCGGCGTTGGGCCAGAGGTGCAAACCGGCGATGCCGGTGAGCGTCGCCTGTGTCAGGGCCATCAACGTGACGGACAAGGCATAGAAAGCATAGGCGGGGTCGCGCAGGGAAATCGCGCTCAACGCCGAGATCAGTGCGGCCAAACCAGCCAGCCCGAAAAAAATCCCCAGGATCAGCGATACGCGCTGTTCTGAATGGTTAAGGTGGCTTTCGCTCACAAATTGCAATGGAGCGCTGAAACCGTGGCCATTTTCAAGTCGCAGCATGTAGGTGGTGGGCACTTCGGCCGATACCGCGATGGGTAGCAGTGGATAGCGGTGGGGTACTGGCCAGGCACTCACGGGCACCAGATCACCGGCACGCTGCTCGGACCATTGGCCTGCTCCATCCAATGTGTACAGCGATGCGCGGTTGAGTGACGAATAAGGCACTTCCAAGTACCAGCGCTCGGCGTCTGGCGCTGGCGGTACCCTGAATCGCATCCACAAGGACTGGCCTGCTGCCGCAGGGTAAACAAGCTGTTGGCTGGTTGGCTTCCAGTCGATGTTTTGCGCGGTTGCGACGGCGTCCACATTGAGTCGTCCGCTGGCGTCTGTCCAGTAGTCTGCCCAGTCGAGCATGGCCACCGGCTGCTTGCGGACATCCAGATCAAGCACACTGCGAGCCCAGGCGCCGGGGCTCGCCTGCAGTACAAGCAGGCCCAATGTGAGCAACAGTGCACGCATCTGCAGTGATATGGACTTAAAAAACATTAACCGCGCATTGTCGCAAAGTTTTGCCAGATGCGACGAGTGCTATTACAGGCAGGGAATGGCCCTTCGGGTATGGCGCCGGGTCATTCGGCGGCACACGCGACAATAAGGCGCATGAAGACGATCAGATTGAGAGAAGGCAAAGAGAAATCCCTGCTGCGCAGGCACCCCTGGGTTTTTGATGGGGCGATTGCCAAGGGCGGTGCTGACGCTGGGGAAACCGTGCGGGTGGAAAGCCATGATGGGCGCTTTCTGGCCTGGGCCGCATTCAGCCCGGCTTCGAAAATTCGTGCGCGGGCATGGAGTTTTGATGAAAATCAGCGCATCGACGACGCTTTTTTTGCCGCACAGATCAAACGGGCGGTCGCTGCACGCCAGTTGTTTGATATTCGCAGCGACGGTCTGCGCCTGGTGCATGGTGAGTCGGACGGCTTGCCCGGCCTGGTGGTGGACCGTTATGCCGACACGCTGGTGGCGCAGTTTTCAAGCTGCGGCACGGAGCGCTGGAAGTCAGTGATCGTCAGGGGCTTGCTGGATGAAACCGGCCTGAGCCGCCTTTATGAGCGTTCGGACGCCAGCGTGCGTTCGCTGGAAGGCCTGCCCGAGGCAACTGGATGGCTTGCCGGGTCTGGCAGTACGGCGATGACATTGACAGAGCACGAGTGGAAGCTTGGCTTGGACATTGCGGAAGGTCACAAGACCGGCTTTTACCTGGACCAGCGCGATAGCCGCCATAAATTTGCGCAATATGCGAAGCGTCGGCGGTTCCAGCGCGTGCTGAATTGCTATTGCTATACAGGCGGCTTCACCGTGGCGGCGCTGGCCGGTGGTGCGGCACATGTCACCTCGATAGATTCGTCTGGCCCGGCGATTGAACGTGCCGTAGCCAACGTTGCCCTCAACGGTTTCGATGCTGGCCGCACCAGCATGATGGATGCGGACGTGAATGCCTCGCTTCGGCAGTTCATCTCCGCAGGCAGGACCTTTGATTCCATTGTGCTGGACCCGCCCAAATTTGCTCCGACGGCCGCGCATGCGGAACGCGCCGCAAGGGCCTACAAGGATATCAACCGGCTGGCGCTCACCTTGCTGGAGCCCGGCGGCGTTTTGTTTACCTACTCCTGCTCTGGCGGCATTAGCGCCGATCTGTTCCACAAGATAGTGGCGTCAGCTGGCATTGATGCGCAGGTGGATGCTTTTATCAGTGAACGGTTGGGCGGGGCGCCCGACCACCCGATGACGGTGACTTTTCCGGAAGGTGAATACCTCAAGGGGCTGGTTTTGGTCAGAAAGTAGCGCTCAGCTCGCCGGACAGCGCCCGGCGCCGGTGGCCTGTTGGTCAATGTGGTTTTGCCCCGGGCAGCCGCCGACTTCCGGTCTGGCCGCTAAACTCCCACGTCCGGTATCAGGCCAACCCACTGGCGGATACAGGTATATGTTTCCAGTCCCCGATTTGATTATTAGGCAGACACCATGAGCTTGATTCCCGTCACCATACTCACCGGCTTTCTCGGCTCGGGGAAGACCACGCTTTTGAAGCGCATCCTGACCGAAGCCCACGGCCAGAAGATCGCCGTCATCGAGAACGAGTTTGGCGAAGAAAACATTGACAACGACATCCTCGTGAACGACACCGAGGAAAACATCATCCAGATGAACAATGGCTGCATCTGCTGCTCGATTCGTGAGGATTTGCGCGAGACGCTGCAACTGCTGGCCGCCAAGAAACGCAAAGGCCTGCTGGACTTTGATCGTGTGGTGATTGAAACCACCGGTCTCGCCGACCCGGGCCCGGTCGCACAGACCTTCTTCATGGACGAAGAAGTTGCCGAGCAGTATCTGCTGGATTCCATACTCACGCTCGTGGACGCCAAACATGCGGCTACCCAGCTCAATGACAGGCAGGAAGCCCGGCGTCAGGTCGGGTTTGCCGACCAGATATTTATCAGCAAATCCGACCTGGTCGCCAAGGAAGAGGTCGATGCGCTGATGCATCGCCTGAAGCACATGAACCCGCGCGCGCCGCAGAAAACCGTGCATTTCGGTGATGTGGCCATCAAGGATGTATTTGATCTGCGCGGTTTCAACCTCAATTCCAAGCTGGAAATCGATCCGGAGTTTCTCAAGGAAGACGATCATGCGCACCATGATCACGACCATGAGCATGGCGAGCATTGTGATCATCCATCGCATGCACACGACGGGCATGAGGGTAATGGCCACCATCACCATCATGACGATGATGTGAAAAGTTTTGTTTTCCGTTCTGACAAGCCATTCAGCCCTGCCAAGCTCGAAGACTTCCTGGGTGCGATCGTCAATATCTACGGGCCGCGGATGCTCCGCTACAAGGGCGTGTTGAACATGGAAGGCACCGACCGCAAGGTGATTTTCCAGGGAGTGCACCAGTTGATGGGCAGTGATCTCGGCCCTGCCTGGGCTGATGGCGAAAAGAAAAACAGCAAAATGGTCTTCATCGGAATCGACCTTCCGAAAGATATTTTCCTGCAGGGCCTGGAGCAGTGCCTGGTTTGAGGTAGGCTGTCCGCAGTGTGGAAAAAGCGCTTTTTGCGCGTGCTTAAGCCTATGTTTGTATCGATTCCCCAACGGTTTGTTTCAAGACACTCACGGTCCTCTTTGCAGCCGCTACAATCGCGCGCCGACCGTCACCGCCAGCCCGGCCTGAAGGTATGCCGGCCAGGGGGTAACTCCGGGGTTTGTATAAAAGTGGCTTCCAGAGGAGACATCGTGTGAAAGCACCTGCAAAAAAACCAAAGACGCCGGTAAAAGCCGCCGCCAAACCTGTCGTGAAAACAAAAACTGTAACCAAACCGGCACCGAAAAAAGCCGCAAAACCTGCCGCCAAAACGCCCGCCAAGCCAGTAGCCAAAAAAGTGACAAAACCGGTGCCGGCCAAAAAAGCGCCTGTTAAAGCTGCTGCACCGAAAGCCAAGGTCAAAGTCGTCCCCGTAAAAGCAAAAGCGGCCGTCAAAAAGCCTGCTGTTGTCGAAAAACCGGCCAAAAAAGCACTTAATCCAGCCAAGGCCGCAGTAAAACCCCCGGTAACACCAGCTGCAAAATTGGTAGTGAAGCCAGCCGCAAAACCTGTCAAGTCCCCTGTACCCGCCAAGGCCGTGAAACCCGCCAAGCCTGCTGCCGCTCCTGCGCCGGTAGTGGTGCCGGTTCCACGCCCTGCCGAAAAATCATCGCAACTCCCACCGCCCCCGCCGCTCAAGCCTGGCCGCAGGAGTTCTGCCCGTGCTCATTCACAAATGCCTCCACCCGCACCCATGGTGCCTACCCATGCGCCTGACGCAGCCAAAGCCAGCTACTCAACAATGACCGAACGTGTGATTGCGCCGCCACCCCATGTGGCCGCCAAAAAAGACCCCAAACTCGCCAACAACTGGAAGACCAAGTCGGCCGAGACCCTGACCGATGACGAAGTCAAGGCCATGCCTGACAGCGAGTACATGAATGAAAAGCAGATGGCATTTTTCCGCCACAAGCTGTCAATCCTGAAACAGGAAATACATAACAGTGCCGGCGAGACCACTGAGCATTTGCGTGAAGATACTGTTGTGGTGCCCGACCCAGCCGATCGCGCCACCATCGAAGAAGAACATGCGCTTGAACTGCGCACCCGTGATCGCGAGCGCAAGTTGCTCAAGAAGATCGAGCAGTCGATCGCTCGCATTGATTCCGGCGACTACGGTTACTGCGACGAAACCGGTGAACCTATCGGTGTAGGCCGCCTGATCGCGCGACCGACTGCAAACCTCTCGCTCGAAGCCCAGCAACGGCGCGAGCTGAAACAGAAGATGTTTGGCGATTAAAGCCGGGCGACCGTCTTAAGGGCCTCAGGCGCGCTCCATGTCAAAAGAAGACACCTCTGCGGGTTTGCTCTCCAAGGTGGTGAAGTTCGTCCGCAATCCTGCGACGAGCTGGTCAGATCTTGACAACAAGGAAACTGACCGTGATGAGGCGCTGAGCAAGCAACTCCTCAAGGAGATGATTGAACGCAAGCGGCGTAACGACTTTGTGCGCAAGCGCGAGTTCGACATGCTGCGCAAGATGCGCAAGCGCGAAGCCATGGTGGGTCAGGATCCCGGTGCACGCCCATCCTTTTTTCAGAGCAGCATGCCGTCCAAGCCGGATGACCGTGCCAACACGCTCAAGAAGATTGACGAAATTGAAGCCCAGATGTCCATGCAGTGGTGGAAGACCAAGCAGGGCACGTCATCCACCGACTCTGTCAACAGCTCGTCTTATCCACTGGGCAATGCGCCTGCTGCGGCCAGGCCCGCCAGGGCATCCTCACTGCCGCCCAATTCCATGCCTGCAGGCTATGCGAGCACTGAGCCTGCCAGCCTGGAGATGAAGGCGCAACTGGCTGCACAAAAAGCGGTGCTTTCATCGTCTGTCGCCCCGCAGCCGGCGCGTCCCGATCTCAAGCCGCTGGATTTCTCGCCACCGGCACCGGCGACACCCCGGCCAATGGTCGCCAATGCGCCGGTTCAGGCTGCAAAATTTGGCGGCCTTGCCGGCGTTGGTGTGAGCGACGAAGACGCGCCGAGTGGCTTCACCCCATCCCGCATGATGGCGGTTCATGTGGCCGAGGTAGCCCATGATGCCGACCTGGAGGAGGCCTCTATCCGTTTTGCCAATGGCGATGACGCGGGAGCGGAGTCCGGGCTGATGGAGATGCTCGCACCCGGCGGCGCGCGTGTTGCCCATCCTGAAACATGGATGGCTCTGTTTGATTTCTACCGTGCGACGGCCCAGCAGGAAAAATTCGAGACCGCTGCATTGCAGTTTGTACAGATGTTCAACCGGTCTGCGCCGCAATGGTTTTCCATGCCTGATATGGTCAAGGAACTCGCCTCGCCAATTGGGCATGCGGCCGGCGCTGACCAATCGGCTGACTGGGTGTGTCCGTCAGCTGTGGGTGTGCAGACAATCGCCGCCCTTAAGACAGCTCTTTCAAAGGCTCCGATGCCATGGCGGCTGGACTGGAGCAACCTGAAGATGGTAGATGCAGTCGCGGTCAAGCCTCTGTGCCAGGTGTTTGCGGGTTGGTCTGCACAACCCGTCCAGTTGCGCTTTATGGGGGATCTCGGCCTTCAGCAGGTACTGCAGAAAGCTACGCCCTCGGGCCAGCAGGATGTCCCGCAGGACTGGTGGCAATTACGCATGGAAGCCTTGCGTGTGATGCACAGGCCTGATGAGTTCGAGTTGGCGGCGCTTGATTTTTGCGTCACCTACGAGGTCTCGCCGCCATCCTGGGAAAGTGCCCGCTGCGAATATAAATCGATAGACAAGGACGGCGCGGTCGCCGCTGGCCAGACCATTGTCGGCGACGCCTACCGCGACTCCGCTCCGTCCAGCCTGCTGATGGACGGTGACACGCAAATGGATGGCATGCATTCGCAAATGAGCAATCTGGTATCGATAGAGCTGTCGGGACAGATGCTCGGTGATGCGGTTGAAATGATGGAGCAGCTTGAAAATCGGCTGGCGGGCGCAGACATCATGGTGATTTCCTGCGCCAAACTGATTCGTGTTGATTTTTCTGCAGCAGGAAGCCTGCTGAACTGGGTGTCCGCACGTCAATCAGAAAGCCGCAGCGTTCAGTTTTCAGAAGTGAGTCGGCTGGTTGCAGCTTTTTTCAATGTGATCGGTATCACCGAGCACGCCAGGGTCACGACGCGCATCGATTGACTCTCGTTACCTCTCTTCAAGAGGCATTGCGCTCCCGTTAAAAAATTGCCTCTCCTTTGGCGGTAGCCGCTTTTCCTGGGTGCCGTCCTGTTGCTTTTCGCCAGGATTCCCAAGGCAACGGCGGGCCACCATCGGCGCACGATTCCGGATCCAGCGGTGTGACACCCCCAAAAAACATGCGATGCCTTAAAGCACTACTTTCAGTGCACGCGCTAAGTACTTAATTTAAAACACATTTAAACTTCAAATGACTTCCAAATTCGCACCTAAGTCCTTGATTTCATTGAAAAAATTTGTTTCAAATGACTTGCGCCGTAAATCTTTCCTGATAAAGTGGGAGGAAGTGCAATTTAGTGGTGAAAAGTGCTTTCTAAAGGTTTCTAACGGTGTTTCAGGGCGCTTCTTTTGTAACTCTCGATACCAAGGGTCGGCTCTCCGTGCCGACCCGGCATAGAGACGTCCTCAGCGCCACCAGCGCAAGCCAGCTCACCATGACAAAGCACCCGCATGGGTGCTTGATGATTTTTCCCCGTAGCGAATGGGAGAAATTCCGTGACCGCATTGCATCCTTGCCAATGCAGGCTCAATGGTGGAAACGAATCTTCCTCGGCAATGCAATGGATGTAGATATGGATGCCACCGGACGTGTGCTGGTGTCGCCGGAACTGCGATCTGCTGCGGGCATCAGCAAGGATGTGGTGCTCCTGGGAATGGGCGGCTACTTCGAGTTGTGGGATTCCGGAACCTACGCAGCCCAGGAAGCCGAACAGATGAAGGGCGAGATGCCCGACGTCTTCAAGGACTTTTCGTTCTGAAAGATGACGGTGCAGGACACATGGACACACCGCACCGTCTTGTTGAACGAAGCTGTCGAAGCTCTTCAGATCAAGCCGGATGGACATTACGTCGACGCGACCTTTGGCCGCGGTGGGCATTCACGTCTGATCCTGTCCCGGCTTTCGGATGCCGGCAGCCTGACCGCGTTCGACAAAGACCAGGAGGCCATTGCCGAAGCCCAAACCATCATAGATTCCCGTTTTTCCATAAGGCACGAAGGCTTCAACCAGTTGGGCGTCTTGCCGGCCGGCAGCGTGACGGGATTGCTGATGGATCTCGGCATCAGTTCGCCGCAGATCGACAACCCGGCGCGGGGTTTCTCGTTCCGCTCGGATGGTCCGCTGGACATGCGCATGGACACCACGCGCGGCCAGAGTGTGGCCGACTGGCTGGCAGATGCATCAATAGAAAGCATGACGGAGGTAATTCGTGACTATGGTGAAGAACGGTTTGCTGGGCAGATTGCAAAGGCGATTGATCGTCGCCGACAGGAACGGGGCCCTCTTCGAGGCACCGCTGAGCTGGCCGAAGTCGTGGCTGGCGCGGTCAAAACCCGCGAGCCGGGCAAGGACCCTGCAACGCGCACATTTCAGGCTCTTCGGATTTTCATCAACGCCGAGCTTGAAGAGCTTCAACAGGCGCTAGCAGCTTCACTGAAAGTATTGCAGGCAGGAGGCCGATTGGTTGTGATCAGTTTTCATTCGCTCGAAGACCGTATCGTCAAGCAATTTATCGCGGAGCACTCCAAAGAAGTGTTCGACCGCCGCGCGCCCTTTGCCGCCCCCAAACAGATGCGGCTGAAGGCATTGGGGCGTGTCAAGCCTGGCGAAGCGGAAGTCTCTGCAAATCCCCGCTCGCGTAGTGCCGTCATGCGAATTGCAGAGCGCACGGAGACCGCCTTATGACGAGGCTCAACATCGTGCTGCTGATCGCGGTTCTGGCGAGTGCGCTGTATCTGGTGCGGACGCAGTATGAGTCCCGGCGCCTGTATGTCGAGCTGGAGAAGGCCGCAGCCCAGAGCCGCAGGCTGGAGGCCGAGAATGACCGGCTTCAGGTAGAAAAACGCGCGCAGGCAACGCCTTTGCGCGTGGAAAAACTGGCCAAGGAAAACCTGCAGATGCGCACGGCGACGCCCGCGATCACGCACTATGCGACCGACAGCAGCGCGGCCGCGCCGGCTGCATCTGCTGCGACAGGATTGGCGAAGAAGGCCATCGCGCCGGTTCCCGCAGGACGCGAAGGGGCGGTGACGCCATGAGCAAAAGTGTGCTCTACACCTCCAGCCCGTTGCTCGCCAGCAAGACGCCGGTATGGCGCAGCAAATTCATCGTTGCCGGCATTGCAGTCGCCTTTACCGGCCTTGCCGGGCGCGCCGCTTATGTACAGGTATTCGGTAATGACTTTTTCCAGCGTCAGGGGGAAGTGCGTTTCGCCCGCACGCTGGAGCTTCCTGCCAATCGTGGCCGTATCCTTGACCGCAATGGCCTGATCCTCGCCTCCAGCGTGCCCGCGCTGAGCATCTGGGCCATACCCGAGGATGTGGAGGCCAGTAAACCGCAACTGGCGGAATTGGCGAAGTTGCTGGAGATGCCGCTGGCCGAGTTAAGCAAAAAGCTGGGCAATGAAGACAAGACCTTTGTCTGGGTCAAACGCCAGGTGGACGAGCCGGTGGCCCAGAAGATTGCTGCGCTGGGTATCAAGGGCGTATACCAGCGCAAGGAATACAAGCGCCAATACCCCGAAGGGGAAACGGCAGCACATGTGGTCGGCTTTACCAATGTCGAAGACCGCGGACAGGAAGGCATAGAGCTGGCTTTCAACAAGGATCTGGCGGGCCGTGCAGGTTCGCGCCGTGTGATCAAGGACCGGCTGGGGCGTGTGATCGAAGACGTCGGCGAGCAGGTGCCCCCGCTGGAAGGCAAGGACATCCAGCTGAGCATAGACAGCAAGGTCCAGTTTGTTGCATATCAGAAGCTGCGTGATGCGGTGACGCGGCGCAAGGCCAGAGGCGGCAGTGTTGTGGTGCTCGACACCATCACGGGTGAGGTTCTGGCCCTGGCCAACTACCCCAGTTATGTGCCTGACAAACGCCAGAACCTGACAGGCGAGCAACTGCGTAACCGCGCATTGACCGATACCTTCGAGCCGGGATCAACGATGAAGCCAATCACCGTCGGCATGGCGCTGGAAGCCGGGCGTGTCACACCGCATACGGTGATTGAAACCTCGCCAGGGCGTTACAACATCGGTGGTTTCACTATCAGCGACACACACAACTACGGGGCATTGTCGGTCGAGGGCGTGATACAGAAATCAAGCAACGTCGGCGCACTCAAGATTGCGCAGAAGATGAGTCCGCACGAGATGTGGAACACCTACACGGCGCTCGGTTATGGACAGAAACCGCAGATCCAGTTTCCCGGTGCGGTCACCGGCAGGCTTCGGCCCTGGAAGACCTGGCGACCGGTTGAGCAGGCCACGATGTCGTATGGGTATGGCTTGTCGGCCTCGCTGTTCCAGATGGCACATTCCTACACCTCGTTTGCGCATGACGGGCAGATCATTCCGGTGACCATGCTCAAGAGCAGCGAGCCGGCCATCGGCGTCAAGGTTTTTTCTGCTGAAAATGCCAAGGCTGTACGCCGCATGCTGCAGATGGCTGCGGCTCCTGGTGGTACAGGGCCACTTGCCCAGACTGTCGGCTACTCGGTTGGCGGCAAGTCGGGAACGGCCCACAAGCAGGTGGGCAAGGGTTACGCCAGCAACAAGTACCGCGCATGGTTCACAGGTATGGCGCCCATCGAGTCGCCACGCATCATCGTTGCCGTGATGATTGATGAACCCAGCGATGGCAATTATTTTGGCGGTGTGGCTGCAGCACCCGTGTTCAGTGAAGTGGTACAGCAGACACTGCGAATGATGGGCGTGCAACCTGACATGTCGGTCAAGCCGCAAATCGTCACCCAATCCGTCGTGGAGTCATTTTGATAACCCGCCTGCAGACTCCTGTAGATGCCGCCGCCTGGTTGCGTGCGCGTATCAGCGGCAGCCTGTGGGCGGACAGCCGCAAGGTTGGTTCGGGTGATGGCTTTATCGCCTGGCCAGGCGCTGCCACGGACGCACGCCAGTATGTCGGCGAGGTGCTTGCAGCTGGCGCACAGGCCTGCCTGGTGGAAGATGAGGGCTCTGGCAACTTCACATTCGCCGACACAAAAGTTGCGAGTTATGTCGGCCTCAGGGCAGCAGCGGCACCTATCGCAGCTGCCTATTTCGAACAGCCGAGCGAGCAATTGCAGGTCATTGCGGTGACCGGCACCAATGGCAAGACTTCCACGGCCTGGTGGCTCGCACAGGCGCTGGGCAAGGCGGGCAGCCGCTGCGGCATAGTCGGCACGCTGGGCATAGGCGAACCGGGCGCCATGGTGTTTAACGGCCTGACCACTCCCGACCCGGTGCTGTTGCAGCAGCAACTGCGATATTTTGTTGATGAGGGTTTTGCGGCCTGCGCGCTGGAGGCCTCGTCGATAGGCATTGCCGAGCAGCGGCTTGACGCCACCCGGATACGGGTCGCCATCTTCACCAACTTCAGCCAGGATCACCTCGATTACCACGGCTCAATGGATGCCTACTGGGAAACCAAGAAAAAGCTGTTCGACTGGAACGGCTTGCAGTCAGTCGTTGTCAATCTTGACGATGACCGCGGCAACGAATTGGATGCGCAGCTATCCGGATCTGCACTGGATGTATGGACGGTCTCGATAGGCGGGCTTGCACGCATCCGGGCCGAACAGATCGAGCATGGTGCACAGGGCCTGGTGTTTGATGTTGTTGAAGGCGCAGACAGGCAACGGGTATCCACCACCATGGTCGGGCTTTACAACGTATCCAACCTGCTGGGTGTCATCGCTGCGATGCGCGCCCTTGGTGTGGCTTTAAAGGAGGCTGTGCACGCCTGCAGTGATCTGTCGCCGGTTCCCGGCCGACTGGAAACTCTTGCGGTGGACGGGATGCCGCTTGTGGCCATTGACTACGCGCACACGCCCGATGCGCTTGAAAAAGTGCTGGCAGCCTTGCAGCCCGTCGCGCAAAACAGGCAGGGTCGGCTTTGGTGTGTCTTTGGCTGCGGTGGGGACAGGGACCCTGGTAAACGTCCAATGATGGCGGCAGTCGCACAAAAAAATGCAGACCAGGTAGTGGTAACCAGCGACAACCCGCGCAGCGAAAATCCGGCCACCGTCATCAGCCAGATCCTTCTGGGCATGACTCATAGCGATGCGGTTTATGTAGAAGCGGACCGAGCCATTGCCATCAAACAGGCCATCAGGGATGCCAGGTCAGCAGACGTGATCCTGATTGCCGGCAAGGGCCATGAAAACTACCAGGATATAAAAGGCATCAAGCATCCATTTTCGGATCGCACGCATGCCGAGACCGCTCTGGCTTCCAGGCAGTCTGCGATGGGGGGCGCCTCATGATGAACCTGCAACAGGTCCTAGGGTGGACGGGCGCCGGAACACTGGTGGGTGATGCTGCTACCGTCGTGAGGCGCGTGCATACCGACACACGGACCCTGCAGCACGGCGATCTGTTTGTCGCGCTGAGGGGCGAGCGCTTTGATGCCAATGACTTTTTGTCGCAGGCCAAAACGCAAGGGGCTGTTGCGGCCATTGCCCATCGCGGCCTGCATGCGGCCGGGCTTGAGGGCATTGAAGTGGCTGATTCCAGGCTGGCATTGGGCCAGCTTGCCGCAGGCTGGCGCGCGCAGTTCAGACTTCCGCTGATTGCGGTGACCGGAAGCAACGGCAAAACGACCGTGACCCAGATGATTGCGTCTATTCTTCGGGCATGGAAGCAGGCGGACGCCTTTTCCACCGAAGGCAACCTGAATAATGACATCGGTGTGCCGCTCACACTGCTGCGGCTCAGGCAGAACCATTCTGCTGGCGTGGTCGAACTCGGCATGAACCACCCAGGCGAGATTGCCTACCTGGCCGGCATCACAAAGCCAACGGTGGCACTGGTTAACAACGCGCAGCGCGAGCATCTTGAATTCATGGCAACCGTCGAAGCGGTTGCACGCGAAAACGGCTCTGTTATTGCGTCGCTGTCTGGCGACGGCACTGCCGTGTTCCCTGCCGATGACGACTACACATCCTTGTGGAAAGCACTCGCCGGTTCACGCAAGGTGCTGACCTTTGCTTTAGCAGGTGCCGCAGATGTCACCGCGACCGCGAACTGGACAGGCCACTGTTGGGCGGTACAGGCGAGCACGCCTGAAGGCCCCGTCGACTTTGAGTTGCAGATCGCTGGCCGCCACAACGTGAAGAACGCGCTGGCTGCCATAGCCTGTTCCTGCGCGGCAGGTGTCCCGCTGGCGAGCATGGCGGCGGGCCTTTCGGCTTTTATGCCGGTCAAGGGCCGCTCCCGCGCGTTGGCTATTACCGTTGGACAGCGCACCGTGAACCTGGTCGACGATACCTACAACGCCAACCCTGACTCCATGCGCGCTGCGATTGAGGTATTGGCCGAGTTGCCGGGGCCGCGTCTGCTGGTCATGGGTGACATGGGGGAGGTCGGCGACGAGGGACCGGCGTTCCATCAGGAAGCCGGGCGCCTGGCCCATGAGCGCGGCATAGACAAGCTGTTCACGCTTGGCGAGCAGTCTGCGCTTGCCGCGAGCAGTTTCGGTGCAGGCCGGCACTTTGCCGATATCGAGTCGCTGAACAGCGCGGCGCTTGCCGAGTTGCCGCTGGTTGGCAGCGTGCTCGTGAAGGGCTCACGTTTCATGAAGATGGAGCGCGCTGTACAGGCCATGACAGAACACACCCAAAAATACCCGGAGGGAGAGCGCCATGTTGCTTAGCCTGGCCCAGTGGCTGCAAACGTTATCCCCGGAGTTCGGTTTCTTCCGTGTCTTCCAGTACCTTACCTTGCGCGCAGTGATGGCGGCGCTGACAGCGCTGCTGATAGGGCTGATCGCCGGTCCATTTGTGATACGCCGGCTGGTGTCGCTCAAGATCGGGCAGCCGATACGCGAGTATGCGATGCAGACGCACCTGAGCAAAAGCGGCACGCCGACCATGGGTGGCGTGCTGATATTGCTGGCGATTGCGATCGCAACCCTGCTCTGGGCAGACCTGTCCAACCGCTTTGTCTGGATCGTGCTGCTGGTGACCCTGGGCTTTGGTGCCATTGGCTGGGCTGACGACTGGCGCAAGGTTGTACACAAGGACCCGGAGGGCATGCGCTCACGCGAAAAATACCTCTGGCAATCGGCCATAGGCCTGATTGCGGCGCTCTACCTTGTGTTCAGCATCTCCGAGAGTTCCAACCTGCGCGTGATTGGCCTGTTCGTCAGCTGGGTGCAATCGGGTTTTGATGTGAACCTGCCGCCCAAAGCCGGCCTGCTGGTGCCCTTTATCAAGGAAGTGAGTTACCCGCTGGGCGTGTTTGGTTTTGTCATCCTGACCTACCTGGTCATTGTCGGCTCCAGCAATGCGGTCAACCTCACCGACGGGTTGGACGGGCTGGCCATCATGCCGGTCGTGATGGTGGGTTCGGCACTGGGGGTGTTTGCCTATGTCACGGGCAGTTCGGTCTATTCGAAATACCTGCTCTTTCCCTATATACCTGGCTCCGGTGAGTTGCTGATTTTCTGTTCGGCCATGGCCGGCGCCGGCCTTGCCTTTTTATGGTTCAACACACATCCTGCCCAGGTGTTCATGGGTGATGTGGGCGCGCTGGCACTGGGTGCAGCTTTGGGTACGGTGGCCGTTATCGTGCGGCAGGAAATCGTGCTGGCCATCATGGGCGGAATTTTTGTCGTCGAGGCGCTGTCCGTCATGCTGCAGGTCGTGTATTTCAAGTACACCAAAAAGCGCTATGGCACCGGCAGGCGCATCCTGAAGATGGCGCCGCTTCACCACCATTTCGAGAAAAGCGGCTGGAAGGAAACGCAGGTCGTCGTGCGTTTCTGGATCATCACCATGCTGCTCTGCCTGGTCGGCCTTTCAACCCTCAAGCTGAGATGAAACACCTCGACCAGAAAAACATTCTTGTACTGGGCCTGGGTGTGTCCGGCATGGCTCTGGCGCGCTGGTGCGTACGCCATGGTGCCCGTGTGACCGTGGCCGACACGAGGCCCACCCCCCCGCACCTGGAGACACTCAGGGCCAGCCTGCCCGGCGTGCAGTTTGTGCATTCGGAAATGGATGCCGCGCTGTTTGACAGCGCGCCTTTCGACATGGTTCTCAAGAGCCCGGGCCTGTCACCTGCTGCCGTCGCCGGTGTTGTCAATGCCGCCGAAGCCAGGGGCGTCGCGCGTGGCAACGAACTCAGCCTTTTTGCACATGCACTCGCAGAGCTGAGGCAGGACCGCGGGTACGCGCCACAAGTTCTCGCCATTACCGGCACCAACGGTAAAACCACAGTGACCTCGCTCGCTGGGCAACTGGTGCAGCGGGCTGGAAAAACGGTGGCCGTGGCAGGCAATATCGGGCCCAGCCTGCTGGATACGCTGGCAGAAAAAATCGACGCAGCTTTGCTGGCTCAGGCAGATGCGGCCAGGCTGTCTGAAGCGGAGGCCGAGGCGAAAGCTGCGGAGGCACAAGCGCCGTTGGCAGAAGCCACCATGCCGGTGGTACTGGCAACGCCTGAGGCGGATGGTGAAGCAGACCCAGACTCGTCTGACGATGACGAGCCGCTTGAGCCACCTCCATCCGAGCAGACGGAACTGTCCAGCGTTCCCGTGACGCAAGCGCAGCTCGTTGAACCGCCGCCATTGCCTGCTCTCGCTGCCCTGCCTGAGGTGTGGGTCCTGGAGTTGTCCAGCTTTCAGCTTGATGGGGTCAGCAACTTTGAGCCGACCGTCGCTACGGTGCTCAACCTCACACAGGATCACCTGGACTGGCACGAAACGTTTGATGCCTATACAACGGCCAAGAACCGCATCTATGGCAAAGGCCTGATGCTGCTTAATCGCGATGATCCTGCCGTGATGGCGGCCTTGCCTGCGCCTGCAGCTCCCGTCAAAGGCAAACAGCCACCGGCACGGCCTTACATCACTTTTGGCAGCGACAGCCCTGTGCGTCCCGGCGACTACGGCATTGAAACGGTCAACGGCATGGCCTGGCTGGTGCGCGCCAGCGAGGCCGATGAAACCTTCAAGCGGCGCAAGGACGAAGAACTGGTGTTGTTCATACAGCGCCTGATGCCAATGGATGCGCTGCGGATTCGCGGGCGGCACAACGCCACCAACGCGCTGGCTGCGCTTGGCCTTGCGGTGGCTGCAGGCTGCAACCTGGCGCCCATGCTGCATGGCCTGCGTGAATACCGCGGTGAACCGCACCGGGTGGAGTCTGTGGCCGTGGTCGGCGACATCGAATATTTCGATGACAGCAAGGGCACCAATGTGGGTGCGACCGTGGCAGCGCTTGCGGGTCTGGGTGCAGACCGGAAGCTGGTCGTCATCATGGGTGGTGAAGGCAAGGGCCAGGACTTTGGACCACTTGCAAATGCGGTGACCCGCTTCGCAAGGGCTGTAGTGCTGATAGGCCGTGACGGTCCCCTGATCCGGTCCGCACTTGAAACTGGCGGCGTGCCTGCAATCGATGCCTCGTCGATGGAAGATGCGGTGAATATCGCCTCGCAACAGGCCAGGACTGGCGATGCCGTGCTGATGTCACCGGCCTGCGCCAGCTTTGACATGTTCGACAACTACGAACACCGTGCGCAGGTTTTTCGTGCGGCGGTTACGGCATTGGCGGCTGAGCAGGGAGTGGTGTTGTGACTGCCGCCACACGCTTTTTTGGCTGGTTTAACGGTCTGGGCAAGGCCGCATCGGATGTTTTACCTGTTCGGCTGGGCGGGCAAAGCCTGTCGCGCGCACCTGCCGCACCGGTACGCATGGCAGGCTTTGACAAGGCGCTTGTCTGGGTCATCGTCGCGCTGCTGATGTGGGGCCTGGTGATGGTCTATTCGGCCTCGGTTGCGATGCCCGACAACCCAAAATTTGCACGTTATGCACACACCCATTTCCTGACCCGCCATGTGCTTTCGCTGACCGTCGCATTCATCGTGGCAGTCATCACTTTCCAGGTGCCTGTCAGCACATGGGAGAAAGTGGCGCCCTGGCTGTTCATTGCGTCGCTGATATTGCTGATACTGGTGCTGGTTCCTTTTATCGGCAAGGGCGTCAACGGCGCGCGCCGCTGGATCACGCTGGGCTTCATGAACTTCCAGCCTTCCGAACTGGCGAAGTTCGCTGTGCTGTTGTACGCCGCCGACTACATGGTTCGCAAGATGGAAGTGAAGGAGCGCTTCTTCCGCGCTGTGATGCCGATGGCGATTGCCATTGCCATCGTTGGCCTGCTGCTGCTCGCCGAACCCGACATGGGCGCCTTCATGGTGATTTCCGTGATTGCGATGGGCATTCTTTTCCTCGGCGGCGTCAACGCGCGGATGTTTTTTGTCATCTCTGCTGTGGTCGTCGTTGCCTTCAGTCTGATGGTCATGCTCAGTGACTGGCGGCGCGAGCGCATCTTTGCCTACCTCGATCCCTGGAGCGACAAATACTCGATGGGTAAGGGTTACCAGCTTTCACACTCGCTGATTGCTTTTGGTCGAGGCGAAATATTCGGTGTCGGCCTGGGCGGCAGTGTTGAAAAACTGCACTGGCTGCCTGAGGCGCACACCGATTTCCTGATGGCGGTGATAGGTGAGGAATTCGGTTTTGTAGGTGTGATTGTGATTATTGGTCTGTTCATGTGGATGACCCGACGCATCATGCATATTGGCCGCCAGTCGATTGCGCTGGACCGGTTGTTTGCAGGCCTGGTCGCGCAGGGAGTGGGCATCTGGATAGGTTTCCAGACTTTCATCAACATAGGCGTGAACCTTGGCGCGTTGCCTACCAAGGGGCTGACCTTGCCGCTGATGAGTTATGGCGGATCGGCCATATTGATGAATCTCGTATCGCTGGCAGTCGTCCTGCGCATCGACTACGAGAACCGGCTGATGATGCGCGGAGGCCGGTCATGAAGTGCGCTTTGATCATGGCTGGTGGTACAGGCGGGCATATCTTCCCGGGTCTTGCTGTGGCCGATGCACTGCGTGACAAGGGCTGGCGTGTGCACTGGCTGGGTGGCAAGGGCAGTGCGGATGCGCCCAGCATGGAGAGCCAGCTGGTGCCGCCGCGCGGTTTTGCTTTTGAGACCATTGATTTCTCCGGCGTGCGGGGTAAAGGCCTGGGCACGCTGGTCTTCCTGCCGCTACGCCTGTTGAAGGCGTTCTGGCAAAGCATCCAGGTGATCCGCAAGGTCAAACCAGACGTCGTGATAGGTCTGGGGGGCTACATCGCCTTCCCTGCGGGCATGATGAGTGTGCTGCTCGGTAAACCCCTGATGCTGCATGAGCAGAATTCCGTGGCCGGCATGGTCAACCGCATTCTTGCGTCGGTCGCAGACAAGGTCTTCACCGCTTTCCCCAACGTCCTGAAAAATGCCGAGTGGATAGGCAATCCCTTGCGGGCGGCCTTTACGGGACAGCTTGATCCGGCCTGGCGTTTTGCCCGTCGTTCGGGTCCGCTCCAGTTGCTGGTGGTCGGCGGCAGCCTTGGCGCACGCGGCCTCAACACGGTTGTGCCCAAGGCACTGTCCCTGATGGCACCGGCCGACCGTCCGGACGTCACGCACCAGAGCGGCGCCAAACAGATTGACGAATTGCGCAACAACTATCGCGCGGCAGGTGTGAATGCCGTGTTGACGCCTTTCATTGATGACACCGCCACGGCTTTTGCCAATGCGGACCTGGTGATTTGCCGTGCAGGCGCAAGCACCGTGACTGAAATTGCCGCCGTCGGCGCAGCCGCCCTGTTTGTTCCTTTCCCTGCTGCGGTGGATGACCACCAGACCACCAATGCGAAGTTCCTGGTGGACAACGGGGGGGGCTGGATGGTGCAGCAACGCGATCTTTCGGCCCAGAGGCTGGCCGACCTGTTGAAACAGATGGAGCGTTCAACGCTCGAAGAAAAAGCCATACAGGCGAAAAAAATGCAAAAAACAGAAGCAACGGCGCGTATGGTCGCTGCTTGTGAGGAGTTGACAGCATGAATGCGTCAGCATCACATCAGATTTTCCCGCAAGGCTGCCCCAAGTGGAAAAGCGCCTCCATGGGGGCCAGCGCACCGCACGAAGTAGGAAGCGCGGGGGCGGCATTTTCATGAAACACGCCATCAAGAACATTCACTTCATCGGCCTGGGTGGCGCCGGCATGTCCGGCATCGCCGAGGTCTTGCACAACCTGGGGTATGTAATCTCCGGTTCCGATCTGTCGGACAGTGCGACGCTGAAACGGCTGGCCTCGCTGGGCATCAAGACCTATGTCGGCCATGCCGCAGAAAACCTGGCAACGGTTGATGCGGTGGTGACTTCCACTGCCGTGCAGGCCGATAACCCTGAAGTACTGGCAGCGCGTGAAAAGCGCATACCGGTGGTGCCGCGAGCCCTGATGCTGGCCGAGCTGATGCGTCTCAAGCAGGGCATTGCGATCGCAGGCACACATGGCAAAACCACCACTACGAGCCTGGTAGCCAGCATATTGGCCGAAGCCGGGTTGGACCCCACCTTTGTCATAGGCGGGCGGCTCAACAGTGCGGGCGCCAATGCCAAACTGGGCTCGGGTGACTACATCGTGGTCGAGGCTGACGAATCCGATGCGTCCTTCCTCAACCTGCTGCCGGTCATGGCGGTGGTCACCAACATCGATGCCGACCACATGGAAACCTATGGCCATGATTTCGGCAACCTGAAAAAGGCGTTTGTCGATTTCCTGCATCGCATGCCTTTCTACGGCACCGCGATTCTGTGTACCGATGACCCCGCGGTGCGCGAGATCGTGCCGCAGGTGTCCTGCCCCATCACCAGCTACGGTTTTAACGAAGATGCGCAGGTACGTGCAGTCAATGTGCGCCCGGTTGGCGCGCAAATGCATTTCACCGCGCAGCGCCGCAACGGCGTGACGTTGCCTGACCTCGACATCGAACTGAACCTTGCCGGTAATCACAACGTGCTCAATGCGCTGTCGGCCATTGCCGTGGCGGTCGAACTGAACGTGGCTGATGCCGCAGTGCAGAAGGCGCTTGCCGAATTCAAGGGCGTGGGCCGCCGCTTCCAGAGCTACGGCGATCTTCGCGCCAGCGATGGCGGGCAGTTCACTGTCATTGAGGACTATGGTCACCACCCCGTGGAAATGGCCGCCACGCTGGCCGCTGCACGCGGGGCGTTTCCCGGCCGTCGCCTGGTCCTGGCCTTCCAGCCGCATCGTTATACCCGCACCCGCGACTGCTTCGAGGATTTTGTGAAAGTCATAGGCGAGGCAGATCTGGTTCTGCTGTCCGAGGTGTATGCGGCCGGCGAAATCCCCATCGTTGCTGCCGACGGCCGGTCACTGGCGCGAGCCATTCGTGTTGCAGGCCAGGTCGAACCTGTATTTGTGGACGACATCGATGCTATGCCGCAGTTTATTTTCGACAACGCGCGCGATGGCGATGTGGTGATGTGCATGGGAGCCGGCTCTATAGGCGCCGTCCCCGCCAAAGTAGTCGACATCATCTGGGCACAGGAGGGCAAGGCATGACGACGGACAACGTGCGCCGCGCCGGGCCGCCCCAGGCAAGCACAGCGCACTCGGGGGGCAGCGCATTACACGAAGTGAAAAGCGTGGGGGCGACATTCGGCAAAGTTGCCGTACTGATGGGAGGTACTTCGTCCGAGCGTGAAATTTCGTTGATGTCGGGCAATGGTGTGGTGCAGGCCCTGCAGTCTCGCGGGGTGGATGCCCACGTCTTCGACACGGCGCAGCGCAGCTGGAGTGAACTGGTCAGCCAGGGTTTTGAGCGTTGCTTTATCGCACTGCATGGTCGCTTCGGTGAAGACGGCACGGTGCAGGGCGCCCTTGAATTGATGGGCATTCCCTACACCGGTTCAGGCGTGATGGCGTCCAGCCTGGCGATCGACAAGGTAATGACCAAACGTGTGCTGCTGGCGGAAGGCTTGCCGACACCAAAGTACGTGTTGCTGCGCCGCGGTGATTACAGCGCTGCCGATGTGGCTGCCGTTCCTGCTGCGCTGGGCCTGCCGCTGATCGTCAAGCCGGCCCGTGAAGGTTCGTCGATAGGCCTGACCAAGGTGGTCGATGCGTCCGGCATGGCTGCAGCGGTGGTACAGGCGGAAAAGCTTGATGCCGACATCCTCTGCGAACAATTCATCTCGGGTGATGAAGTGACCTGTCCGGTACTCGGCAGCGGCCCGGGCGCGCAGGCGATGCCGGTGATCCGCATCGTCGCTCCCGAAGGCAATTACGACTATCAGAACAAATACTTCACCGACACCACGCAGTACATCGTGCCCTGCGGCCTGCCTGCAGGCGAAGAAGCCGCCATCCAGGACGTCGTCGTCAAGGCCTACCGCACGCTCAATTGCCGGGGCTGGGCACGTGCCGACGTGATGATCGACAAAGCCACACGCAAGCCTTATCTGCTGGAGATCAATACCTCGCCCGGCATGACTGGCCATTCGCTGGTGCCGATGTCGGCGCGTGCGGCCGGCATGTCGTATGAAGACCTGTGCGTCGCCATCCTGAAGACTGCAGCGCTGGATAACCAGCGGGAGGCCGTCGCTTGATACGCAAGATGCCACAGCCCGTGCAGACACCGGTCGACGTCAGGTTCATGAACGGCCTGTCAGCCGTGTTCATCCTCGCGTTTGTGCTGATGGTGCTGGCGGTGACTGCGGCCTGGCTGGTGCGCCAGCCAATTTTTAACCTGGGTGGTATTGCCGTGCAGGGCGATCTCGCGCACAACAATGCGGTCACTCTGCGTGCCAACGTCGCGCCGCGCCTGACGGGAAATTTTTTCACTGTTGACCTGGGTCGCACCCGCAGCGTTTTTGAGTCGGTGCCATGGGTGCGCCGCGCGGTGGTCAAGCGCCAGTTCCCCAACCGGCTGAAGGTCGTTCTGCAGGAGCACGAGCCCATGGCCTATTGGGGCCCTGAAGGCGACTCACGGCTGGTCAACAGTTTTGGCGAAGTGTTTGAAGCCAACCAGGGCGAGGTCGAGGCAGAGGACCTGCCCGAGCTGTCCGGCCCGCAAGGCCAGTCCGGCTTGGTGCTGCAGGTCTACGAGATGCTTTCACCGCTGTTCGACAAGCTGGACACCGCAGTTACCAGGCTCGAACTGACCGGCCAGGGCAGCTGGCGGGCGCGGCTGGATAGCGGCGCGCAGCTGGAACTCGGCCACGGCAATATCGATGAAATCCAGGCGCGAGCCCAGCGTTTCATCTCGACGTTCACACAGGTTTCTGCCAGATACGGCAAGGACTTTGAATCGGTTGACCTGCGCTACGGCAATGGTTATGCGATCAGGTTAAGAGGGGTCACCACCATCAATCCCGGTGACCAAGAGGACAGGAAAGTCAAAAGGTAACAAGATGGCCAAAGAATACAAAGATCTGGTTGTGGGTCTGGACATTGGTACCAGCAAGGTCATGGCCGTGGTGGCTGAAGTCCTGCCCGGCGGTGAGCTCAAGCTCGCGGGCCTGGGCATTGCCACCAGCAACGGACTCAAGCGCGGTGTCGTCGTCAACATAGACGCCACCGTGCAGAGCATCCAGCAGGCGCTGAAAGAGGCCGAATTGATGGCCGACTGCAAGATCGCCCGGGTCTACACCGGCATCACCGGCAGCCACATACGAGGCATCAATTCCAGCGGCATGGTGGCGGTCAAGGACAAGGAAGTCACGCAGGCCGACGTGGCCCGTGTGATCGAGACCGCCAAGGCCATCAACATCTCGACCGACCAGCGCCTGCTTCTGGTGGAGCCGCAGGAGTTTGTCATTGATGGACAGGATGTGCGCGAGCCCATCGGCATGAGCGGCATACGGCTGGAAGCCAAGGTGCATATCGTCACCGGGGCGCAAAGTGCAGCCGAGAACATCATCAAGTGCGTGCGCCGCTGTGGCCTTGAAGTGGACCAGCTGATGCTCAACCCGCTGGCCTCCAGCCTGGCTGTGCTGACGCAGGACGAGCAGGAGCTCGGCGTGGCACTGGTAGACATTGGCGCAGGTACCACCGACGTTGCCATCTTCACCGGCGGTGCGATACGCCATACCGCCGTGATACCGATTGCCGGCGACCTGATCACCAGCGATATCGCGATGGCGCTGCGCACACCGACCAAGGATGCCGAAGACATCAAGGTCGAAAGCGGTTATGCCAAGCAGTTGCTGGCCGACCCCGACACCCAGGTCGAAGTGCCGGGCCTGGGCGACCGCGCGCCGCGCATGCTGAGCAAGCAGGCCCTGGCAGGCGTGATCGAGCCGCGCATCGAGGAAATCTTCTCGCTGGTGCAGCAGGTGATACGCGAGTCCGGCTACGAGGAAGTGCTGTCCTCCGGCATCGTGATCACCGGCGGCAGTGCAGTGATGCCGGGTATGGTCGAACTCGGTGAAGACATCTTTCTGAAGCCGGTGCGCCGGGGCATACCTCGCTATTCCAGCGCACTGTCGGATATGGTCGCGCAGGCGCGCGCCGCGACAGTCATGGGCCTCCTCGAGGAGGCCCGTACGGCCCGCATGCGCGGATACAAGGTCGCGCAAAAGGCGGGCAGCGTGCACAACGCTTTCGGCAGGGTCAAAGACTGGTTTGTCGGTAATTTCTAAGGAGCAGCGAATGAAACATTTTTCCGGTTTGATTCGAGCGGCTCCCACATGCACGCGAGCGGGAGGCGCAGACCCCCCTTCATGAGACACGTCAAGACTCAAAAAACATCCATAAATTTTTGGCAACTGCAAATTATTGAAACAGGAGGCTCCCAATGAGCATCGAAATGATTGAAATCGAAGAGTTCAACCAGGGCACGCAGATCAAGGTGATCGGGGTCGGTGGCGGCGGCGGCAATGCCGTCGAGCACATGATCGACTGCGGCGTGCAGGGTGTCGAGTTCATCTGCGCGAACACCGACGCGCAGGCACTGAGCCGCGGCAGCGCGCACAAGACCATACAGCTGGGCGGAACCGGCCTGGGCGCGGGCAGCAAGCCCGACAAGGGCCGTGATGCGGCAGAACTGGCGGTGGACGATATCCGCACGGCGATTGATGGAGCGCACATGCTGTTCATCACGGCCGGCATGGGTGGCGGTACCGGCACCGGCGCTGCACCGGTGATCGCTCGCGTGGCCAAGGAAATGGGCATCCTCACCGTCGGTGTGGTGACCAAGCCTTTCGAGTTTGAAGGCG
>JAZKCN010000011.1:0-121708 GCA_040388075.1 Pseudomonadota bacterium
ACTGGATGGGCATGGACGTGCACGACTGCGGCGACTACACCGAACCCGGCAGCAAACCGCGCGAGGAAAAAGACATGCTGGGCCAGACCGTGATGAAAAAGCCGTCACGCATACTGCGGCCCGGCATGGTGCTGACGATAGAGCCCGGCATCTATGTGCGCCCGGCCAAGGGTGTGCCCAAAGAGTTCTGGAACATCGGCATACGGATTGAAGACGACGCCCTGGTCACCGCCAAAGGCTGTGAACTGCTGACCCGCGGCGTGCCGGTGGATGCGGACGAGATTGAAGCCTTGATGGCGGGTTGAGGCGGGCGACTGCCTGCTGCTCAAACTGCGCGCAATTTTGCTATTTTTTATATAGCTGAATTACTATGTATTTATTGGTCAAAAGCCGAATTCTGGGAGCAAAATAAATAGCTATTACAGCTGTTTTAGCTATTTTCGAGGCGACCTGCCAGCCCGGAAAAGCCTGCCGGGCCTGAAAAAGGCCAGAAAATGGCCCAAAAGGCCTCTTTTCAGGTGCCAAAAAGGCCTGCAGCCCAATGTGGACTAGCGCGACCTGCTACCATTTTCATAGCGCGCCAAAATCCGCACGGGCAAACAGTGAGCACCTCCGGCAGGGCTTTGGCCGGCTTATTGCTAATCACTGGCATGCCCCCTACCTCCCCAGAGACCAAAACAGCCGCCGCCGGCGACCCGCAATGGCGTGCGCAGGAGCTGTTGCTGATGAGCGAGGTGATGCGCCTGGTCGGCAAGAGCCTGGCGCCGGAGGTCGTGCTGCGCGAGATGCTGCACCTGATCTCCGAGCTGCTGGGCCTGAACCGCGGCCGCATCGTACTGGCTGATTTTGTGGGCGACATTGCGCTGGAAGGGCTGGCCGACCGCAAGCCCGAGACACGCGCTGCCGGAAGCGCGGGCACACCATCGGCTATCCGTTATGCCTACGGCCTGACCAAAACCGAAATGGCGCGTGGCCGCTACGGTCCGGGCGAAGGCATCACTGGGCGTGTGCTGGCGACAGCCCAGCCCATCATCGTGCAGGACATCGATGCCGAATCGCAGTTCCTCGCACGCTCGGTCGCGCGTGCGCAGCTGCCGCAGGACATCGTCGCCTTTATCGCGCTGCCGATAGAGGTCAACCGCGAGGTCATAGGCGTGCTGGCCTGCCACCGCATCCGCAGCCGCGACCGGCAACTGGCCGACGATGTGGCGGTGCTGAAAATCCTGGCCACACTGGCCGGCCAGCTGCTGCAGTTGCAGGCGCTGGTGGCCGACAAGACCCGGGCGCTACAGGCCAAAAACGAGCTGCTGACGCGCGCCCTTGAAACCGCTGCTGCGCGCTACGGCATCATCGGCACCTCACCCGCGCTGCTGCAGGCACTGGGCGAGCTGGAGCGTGTGTCGGAAGCCACCGCCAGCGTGCTGCTGCTGGGCGAATCGGGCACGGGCAAGGAGTTGTTTGCACGTGCGGTGCACCTGTCCAGCCAGCGGCGCGATCAGCCTTTCATCAAGGTCAACTGCGCGGCGATACCGGACACGCTGTTTGAGTCCGAGCTGTTCGGCTACGAGCGCGGCGCTTTCACCGGCGCGCAGACCGCTCGCGCCGGCTGGTTCGAACAGGCCGACCGCGGCACGATATTCCTCGACGAGATCGGGGAGATGCCGCTGGCCATGCAGACCAAGCTGCTGCGCACGCTGCAAGAGGGCACCATAGTCCGGCTGGGCGGCAAACGCGAACTGAAAGTGTCGGTGCGTGTGGTGGCTGCCACCAACCGCGACCTCGAACTTGACGTGCAGGCCGGGGCCTTCAGGCGCGACCTGTTCTACCGCCTCAACGTGATACCGATCCGCCTGCCCTCACTGCGCGAGCGCCGCCAGGACATACGCGCACTGGCCATTCACTTCCTGAGCCGCGTCAACCAGGACAACCAGCGCAACGTGAGCCTGTCACCGCAGGCACTGGCGCGGCTTGAGGAGCACAGCTGGCCTGGCAATATCCGCGAACTGGGCAACGCGATAGAACGGCTGGTCCTGCTGACCGACAGCAGCATGGTGTCCGTCAGGGAACTGGAACGCTTTTTACCCCAGGGCATGGCAGCCAGCCCGGTTGCGCAGCCAGCCGCGAAAGCAGTGCCCGTCCCGCCACTGGCCTCGTCGCCGCCGCTGGTGCGCGACTACCAGACCGCGCAGTCACACCCTGCGGCACAGCTGCAGGCGGCACTGAAAGCACATGGCGGCAACCAGTCGCGCGCCGCGCAGGCCCTGGGTTTGACGGTACGGCAATTCAGCTACCGGCTGAAAAAAGCGGGTCTTCACAATGTCGACAATTTGTAGACATTGTGTCGTCGTTGTCAGGAAGAAAATGTCCCGATTGCTACGTAATTAATAGCATCAAAAGCTTTTAAATACTCGCTCAAATGGGCATTTTGCGGGCCAGGTTCGAATGAGCCGCCGTCTGGCACGTGCATTGCGATAACAGGAGAACGGCATGTGCCGTGACCTCACTGGAGATTGCCATGACGACCAGCGTACTTGTTTCCCCTGAAGAACTGTCCACCATGATGGGCGCCGAGCCGGTGGTCATCATCGACACCCGCGACGCCGACACCTATGCCGCAGGCCACCTGCCCGGCGCGGTGAACATGCGCGAGATATTCACCTTCCTGGCGACCTCCACCGCAGAAGGCCTGACAGCACTGAAGTCGACCTTTGCAGAACATTTCGGTGCCGTCGGGCTGTCGGGTGTTGAGACGGCCGTGTTTTATGAAGACGCCCTGAACAGCGGCTACGGCCAGTCCTGCCGCGGTTATTACCTGCTGACCTGGCTGGGCTACCCGAAAGTCAAGGTGCTCAACGGCGGCTTCTCTGCATGGAAGGCCCAGGGCCTGCCAACCAGCACCGATGTCGTGACACCCAAGGCAGCGGTCTTCCCCGCCGACCTGGCAATGGCCGACGTGATGCTGACCAAGGACGACGTAGCCGCCGCACTGCACACCGACGTTGCGCTGCTGGACGTGCGTGATATCGACGAATGGACAGGTGAAAGCTCTTCCCCTTACGGCAAGGACTTTGCGCCACGCAAGGGCCGTCTGCCGGGCGCGAAGTGGATCGAGTGGTACCGCTTCATGAAGCCATCGGCACAGGGCCCGGTGTTCAAGTCACCGCTGGAAGTGCAGGCCGAATGCGCCACCGCCGGCATCGCGACGTCTGACACGGTCTACCTCTACTGCTTCAAGGGTGCGCGCGCATCGAACAGCTTCCTGGCGCTCAAGCAGGCCGGCTTTGACGACGTGCGCATGTACTTCGGCTCATGGAACGAGTGGTCACGCGACGACTCGCTGCCGATTGAAAGCGATGCCCCCATCCTGAAAGCCAGACAGCCCGCACTGGCACTGGCGGCCTGATTTCCAGAACCGATTATTTTTACCGGAGACTTTCATGTCCGTTGACACGCTGACCGCCGCCCCGACCACCACCGTCAAGGCCTACCTCAAACCGATAGACAGCGAGGGCCTGGCGGCCTTTGCCGCCAAAGGCAAGGCCAACCCCGCATCGCGCGGCACCAACAAGGTCCACACCGTGATGCAGGGCATGTACCGCTCGCTGAGTTATGTGGGCGACCACCAGCCGGTGGTGGTCGATGAGCCGCTGCACCTGTTCGGCGAGAACACGGCGCCTGCGCCAGGCGAGATCGTGCTGTCCGGGCTGGGTGGTTGCCTGGCCGTCGGCATCACGGCGGTTGCGACATGCAGGCACATCAGGCTGAGCAAGCTGGAGATCTTCATGGAAGGCGATATCGGCAACCCGGCAGCCTGGGGCGCCGGCGGTGCCACGAAGGAAGCAAAGGACATGGGCTTTCAGGCGATACGCGTGAAGGTCGTTGTTGAGGGCGATGCCAGCCGCGAAGTGCTGGACGAAATCGTGCAGCACGCGAACTTCTACTCGCCTGTTGCCAACAGCATGCGCAATCCGATCGCGTTCGAGATTGCGCTGGCCTGAGTCCACCGCAGAAGCACACCGGAGGTTTTATGGAAGTTCTGGACAGGTCGGCACAAGACAGGGAAGTCGATATTGCGGCAAAGCCGGACGGCCTGTCAGCTGATGCGCTGCTGCTGGCGGTGCGCGAGCTGGCCGACGGTCCGCTGGCAGAACTGGCCGACGACATTGACCGCCGGGGCATCTACCCGAAGTCGGTCTTGCAGCGGCTCGGTGAGCTGGGTGCATTGAGCGCTCATATCGCATCAGACGGCAGGGATGCTGACTACGGACTGGCCATCCGCGCGATGACCGAGGTCTCACGGGTCTGCGGCGCTACCGGCTTCATGGTCTGGTGCCACGAGGTGTGCGGGACCTACATGGAGCAATCCGGCAACCCCGCGCTGATGGGCGAGCGGCTGGCCCTGCATAACAGCGGCATGGCGCTGGGAGCGACCGGCATGTCCAACCCGATGAAGACCTTTGCCGGTATAGAAACGCTGCTGCTTCACGCGCGCAAGATCGAGGGCGGCTGGCGTGTCAACGGCACGCTGCCCTGGGTCAGCAACCTGGGGCCTGACCACTACTTCGGCGCTGTCGCTGACGTGGAAGGCGAAGCTGGTGCAACAAAGTCGGAAGTCATGTTCATCGTGCATTGCGACGCGCCCGGTGTCGAGCTGCGCAACTGCCCGTCGTTTTCCGCGATGGAAGGTACCAACACCTGGGCTGTGCGGCTGACGGATTATTTCGTTGGTGAGAAAGACCTGATTGCCGACCCGGTGCGGCCGTTTATAGGCCGCATACGCGCGGCCTTCATCCTGCTGCAAACCGGCATGGGGCTGGGCGTGGCGCAAGGCGCCATCGACTCGATGTGGAAGGTTGAGCGGCAACTGGGCCACGTCAACGAATTTCTGGAAGACCGGCCCGATGCCTTACAGGCCGAACTCGACGAACTGACAGCACGCATCATGGAACTGGCGAAAACACCATTTGGCCAGGACAAGGCCTTCCTGATCGACGTGCTCGATGTACGTGCGCATGCGTCCGAGCTGGCCTTGCGCTCCGCACAATCCGCACTGCTGCACCAGGGCGCCCGCGGCTACCTGATGACATCCGACGTGCAGCGCCGCGTGCGCGAATCGCATTTTGTCGCCATCGTCACGCCGGCCATCAAACACCTGCGCAAGGAAATTGCACGGCTGAGCGCAGAGGAGCAGCCGGCATGAGCATGCCTGTCAAAGGCTGGGAGCTCTTTATCTGCCGCGCATGCGGCCTGATTTACGACGAGGAGAAAGGCGACGCCGACAGCGGACTGGCGGCGGGTACCCGCTTTGCCGACATTCCCGATGACTGGGCCTGCCCACTGTGTGGTGTGACCAAAGCCGACTTCGAACCCTATGTGATGGAAGCACCGGCGCGCAGCACCCGCAGCACAACGCCAAAACGCAGTGCATCATCGCGCCGGGATGAGGGCACCGTTATCGTCGGCGCTGGCCGCGCAGGCTGGCAGATGGCCGAAGCACTGCGCGCGCGCGATGCAGCCATACCCATCACACTGGTGACTTCGTGCAATGGCGACGTCTACGACAAGCCCATGCTGTCGGTCGCAATGGCGCGCGGCATGACACCGGAAAAGCTGGCTCGCGAGACCGGCGAGGCAACAGCGCGCAGGCTGAATGTGCGGCTGCTTGCGCACACACAGGCCATCCGCATCAACAGCGCGGGACGCCAATTGCGGACCACGCGCGGGACACTGAACTACCGGCACCTGGTGTTGGCACACGGTGCGGAATCACGTTTGCCACCGCAGTTTCCCGCTGCCTTGTGCTGGCGCATCAATCATTTGCAGGCCTATTCAAGGTTTCGCGGCGCACTGGGAACGTCTTCGCAGCGCATTGTGATTGTTGGCGCGGGACTGATAGGTTCCGAACTCGCCAATGATCTCGCGCTGGCAGGGCACGACATCACGCTGCTGGATGTAGCCACCAGGCCGCTGGCATCGTGCGTGAACCAGGACCAGGCGGACAAGCTGCTGCAGGCCTGGGAAAAACTCCCGCTCAATTTCATCGGCGGCCTGCAGGTCAGCAAAATCACCGGTGCGCCGGACGGCGTCAAGCAGCTACACACGGTTTGTGGCCGGACGATAGACTCAGATCACATCATCGTGGCCGCAGGCCTGCAGACGCCGAACCGGCTCGCGGCCAGTGCGGGCCTTGCCTGGAACAACGGCATAAACGTACATGCCGAAACGCTGCAGACAAGTGTTGACGGCATTCATGCGCTGGGTGACTGCATGGCCGTCAATGGTGAGGCTACGCGCTTTATAGAACCCATTGGCAGGCAGGCCCAAACCATAGCGGCCGGCATTCTTGGCCACGCCAGCATCGCTTACCGGCACACGCGGGTGCCGATGCGCATCAAAACGTCGTCGTTGCCATTGACGGTTTGAGGCATTAGGCTGCGGGGCCGCTACTGCGGGCGATCAGTTGCAGGAGCCGCCGCCCAGGCCTAGCCGGTTGGCTGTGGCCCTGCTACCGCCAGGTGTCTGCGCCTCTCCCGGGCCCTGGCCTGAATCACTGCCACCGCCGGCATCACCGGCACTGCCAGCACCGCCTGCACAGGCTGTTTTTTCCAGTGCGACAAAAGGTGCTGCCATGGCAGTGGCAAGTTGCACATTAGCAAAAGTGCCGCCGCCTGGACGCAAAATATTGGCCGTTGTGGCGGCGTTCGTGTTGACGAGGTTGTAGTTGGCCGCATCCGCACCGCTGAGGGAAATGCCGTTCACAGTGACAGTCTTGGCCGTGCCCACATCGCCATTTGCAAAACTGGCCGACGTGTTTGCCAATGCGAGCGTGTCGCCTGCAACCCGGTTGTCTGTCAGCTTGACGGTGGCTGCGGCCGTGCCGTCGTACACCTTGTCAACGCCGCTGGCGCCTGCCACCAGGTCACGCCTGGTGATGGTCAGTGCGCCGGCAGCAGGTGCAACGTAGATGTAGTTTTCCTTGTTGACCACAGCTGCATTGATGGCCACCGGCCCGGCGGCGACAGCGGTTCTTTCGGTGGCAGTGCTGGTGAAGGAGACGCCAACGCTGGCAGCGGTGTCTCCGTCAATGTAACCGCCTGAAGTACCCGTGAACACCGGATTGCTGTTGCCGTAACTACGGCTGGTGCTGTCGACGGCAACCGTCAACGTAGGCGCAATGCGATACAAAAAGGTGCTGGCTGTCCCGGTTGGTACATACGAGGCATCGCTGTTGTAGCGTTTGCTGTAGCCCGTGACGCCTTCGGTGGTCGTATCCGGGTGATCACTGTAGACAAGATAGCGGCCGGCACTGGCGACGATTCCAGCTGCTCCCACGTTATTCACTAAATGCCCGCTGTTAAGAACATCGGCCGGGATTGAACTGGTTGCTTTGCTGCTCCCGGCTTTCAGGATGATCGCATCGCCGGTAGCGGATGACGTGACGGCGTTGTTCAGCGTCAGGTTCGATCCCGCACCGGTGGTTTCGATTTTGGCTGCGCCAGTGGTGCTGACGCCAGTCACACCGACCGTGCCAATGGCAAGTGCGGTCGTCTGTTTGTAGTCAATGCTGCCGGTGTTGGCGGCCAGTGTTGTGACGGCGTTGCCTGCATTGCCCAAAGTGTAGGCACCGCCGGTGCCCAACAGTGCCAGGCCGGAAGCAGCAATTGCACCGGATTGCGTCACCACGCCGCCTGCAGAGAGCGTTGCATTGCCGGTGCTTGACACTGCGGCGACATCGAAGCCATTGGTATCGGTGAACTCGACAGCGCCCGCAGCGTTGGCAGAGTCGACGGCATTGCGGGATTGCAGGTTGACGGTCGCCGCGTTGTTGCCAGTGTTGGCCAGCGTGATCGCCGCGCCAGCGTCGTTCAGTGTCTTGACCTTGAGCGTGCCAGCCGTCACATTGCCGGTATCGGCAGTCTGCGTGACGGCACCGGTGGCGAGCAGATCCAGCGTGCCGCCTACATTGGCGCCCGCAGTAGAGCCCACGCCGAGATTGATGGCACCAGTCCGCACAAATGCGTTACCGCCACCCGTTGTGCTGACGCTGAGGTTGGCGGCCACTACATCGATGCCATCGACCGCGCTCAGACCAATCTGGCCGTTGGCGTTCAGGGTAAGGTTCTGCGCCGTGATTGTTTTTGTGGTGCCGCCGCCATCGGTGATGGAGCCGCCATTGAGCACCAGGGTTTTGCCGGCCATGGCAAGTGCTGCGCCTATGGTCAATACACCGGTGCTCGCGGTGTCACCGATCACAAGAGGACCGCTCACACCGGACGCAAACGCCGTCATCTCTGCGGCGGAAATATCGAATGCAGAAGAGCCTGCCAGCGACATGGCCCTGCCTGCCGTCTTCGGCTTCAGTGTCAGGGTGCCCGATGTGCTGAAGGCATCGCTGCCCGTCACGTTTGTGCCAATGTTGACGGTATCGGCAACCACAGTGATGTTGCCAGTACCTGCAACCACATCGACATTGTTGGACTGCGTGTAGCTCCCCGTGCCGGCACTGATTACCACCGCACTGTTGGTAGCGTTGATGTTGCCCGCCACCGTGACGTTGCTGTTGCCGTTATTGAGCGCAAAACCGCCAGCTGCGGTGATGGCGTTGAGCGTACCAATACTGTTGGCTTGGGTGCCCAGGTCCACCGCGCCGGTGCCTGTTCCAGTGATACCCATCGAAGCAGCGGAAATCACGCCGGATTGGCTGATACTGCCCGACGAACGCAAGGTAAGGGCACCTGTTGTACTGATCGCAGCGATGTCAAAACCCGTGGCATCCCTGTAGGAAATGGCACCCACTGCATTCGCCGTATCCGCAAGATTCCTCGAAAGCAGGCTGACCGTGGTGACCTCGTTGGCACTGTTATCCAGTGTGATCGCAGCACCGGCATTGATCAGCGTCTTGGCATTGAGCGTGGGCGCAGTGATGGCGCCACTTTGTATGATCGCGCCGCCGGCCGTTACCGACAGGCTGTTAGCGACGGTCGAAGCTGCCAATGTGATGCCATTGGTGTCCCTGACCGCTACATCCCGGCCGCTGGTGATACCCAGGCTTGAGAATTTATTCGTCGCTGTAGTCAGCGTGATGTCGTTGCCGGCTCCGGCTGACAGGGTTGTGGCGCCTGTCACAGCCAGCGCACCACTCTGCGTGATGGCGCCTGATGTATCGACATTCAGAGTTCCCGAAACCGTCGATACGCCCAACTGCAGCGCATTGCTGTCGGTAATGGCCACGTCCTTGCCGCTCACAACAGACACGGTGCCAAAGTCATTGCCGCTGTTGGTCAGCGTGACGTTGTTTGCTGCACCAGCCGTGATGGTTGTGGTGCCCTTGACCTTCAGTACCGTGCCCGTATCCTGACTGATCACGCCTGCACCGGTAAGGGTCAGGTTGCCGGTGGCTGCGCCACCAGTGGTGTCTATATTGCCCAGCACCTTGGACACGTTGGTGTTGGTCAGCGTGACGAGGCCGCCGCCGCTGGTGATGCTGCCGACCGCGCCGAACGTGGTTGCCGCACTGCCGCTGGCAATCGAGACCCCGGTGTTGGTGCTTGTGATCGCGCCGTTGATCGCCACCGTGTTGTTGCCGTTGGTCAGCGTGAAACCGCCCGGTGTCGTGATCGCGCCCAACTGGGTAATATTGTTTCCGGACGTGTTGCCGAGCGTCAGGCTGCTGCTGGCCCCTGTCAGTGCAGCCGTCAGGCTGGCTGCATTGAGTGTCAAAGCCGCTCCGTTGCCCTGGGTAACAATGCCGCCCGCTGCCAGCGTGACATTGCCGGCAGCGCCGCTGGTGCCATTGTTGATGCCCGCTACCGCGAATCCGTTTGCGTCGGTATAGCCGATGGCTGCGCCAGAATTGACGTTGCCGACCACCGCAACCGTGCCGGCTCGGGCCTGCAGGTTGAGTGTGGCGACGTCATTGCCCGCGTCGTTCAGCGTGATGGCTGCGCCTGCGACGTTGGCGGTGGTGACTGTCAGGGTCGATGCCTTGATGGCGCCGCTCTGCGTGATCGGGCCGCCTGCCAGCAAGGTGACTGCACCGGCCGTGCCGCTGGTGCCGCTGTTGATACTTGCAACATCCACCGCATTGGCGTCTGTATAAGTGATCGCAGCATTGACGTTGCCCGCACCAGGCGCGGTAACCATACCACCCCTGACCTGAAGGTCGACAGTGTTGGCGTCATTGCCTGCATTGCCCAGAGTGATGGCAGAGCCCGCGCTGTAAGTCGCTGCATTCAGGACCGGGGCGATGATCGCACTGCCCGCCGCCTGGCTGATGACGCCTCCCGCCTTTACCGTCAGGCTGCTGGCCACGTTCGACGCGCCCAGGATGATGCCGTTGAGGTCTGTGAGCGCCACATCCTTGCCGCTGCTCACTCCCACTGTCGCAAAGTTGTTGCCTGTGTTCGTCAGCTCAATGTCGTTGCCCGTTCCTGCTGCGAGCGTCGTGACTCCGGTAACGATCACTGCGCCCGTCTGGGTAATGGCTCCGCCTGTATTGACTGCCAGGGTACCCGTCACAGCGGAGGTGCCCAGAACAAGCGCGTTGGCATCGGTCAACACCGTATTACGGCCGCTGGTCACTGCAACAGCGCCCACGAAATCGTTACCGGCATTGCTCAACGCCACATCAGTGGTAGTTCCGGTCGCCGCAAGGGTGGTAGTGCCGGCCACATTGAGGGCACCGGTTTGTATCACTGACCCAGCCGTTGTGACAGCCAGGTTGCGCCCAATCGTTGAAGCAGCCAGCGTGATGCCGTTGGTGTCCCTGACCGCTACATCCCTGCCGCTGGTGATACCGAGGCTCGAGAAGTTATTGGTCGCTGTAGTCAGCGTGATGTCGTTGCCCGCTCCGGCTGCCAGCGTCGTCGCTCCGGTGACTATCAATGCACCAGTGGTCTGCGTAATCGCCCCCCCTGCATTGACATCGAGCGTGCCGGCTACTGCTGAGGTGCCCAACTGCAATGCGTTGCTGTCTGTCAGGCTGACGTTCCTGCCTGAAACCACAGACACCGCATTTGTGAAGTCATTGCCGGCGTCAGCCAGCGTGATGTCGTTTGCGGCGCCTGCCGTCAGCGAGGTCGTATCGCCCACGCTGAGCGCGCCACTCTGCGTGATGGTGCCTGCCGTCGTCACGGCCAGCTTGCCGCTGACACTGGAAGCACCCAGCACCAGCGCATTCGCATCGCGCAAGGTAACGTCCTTGCCGCTGGTGACAGTCACTGAAGAGAAGTTGTTGGTTGCCGTACCAAGCGTGATGTTGTTGGCAGCGCCCGCCGCCAGCGTCGTGGCGCCGGTGACTATCAACGCACCAGTGGTCTGGCTGATGGCGCCGCCTGCATTGACATCCAGCGTACCAGCGATTGTTGACGCTCCCAACTGCAGCGCGTTGCTGTCTGTCAGGCTGACGTTCTTGCCTGAGACCACGGCCAGCGTACCGAAATCATTGCCGCTGTTGACCAGCGTCACGTCGTTGGCCGTACCGGCCGTGATCGAGGTCGTGCCGCTGACAATGAGGGCTCCCGATTGCGTGATGGCATCGCCACTCGCCAACGTAAGGCCGCCCGCTCTGACCTGGCCGCCCAGCGCGATGGTGCCGATATCCGTATTTGCCGTGGCGGCAGTGAGCGATGTCGTACCGCTCACACCGGCAGCAGCGCTACCTATGGCTGCGACATTGATGTCATTGGCTGTCACGGTCAGGCTGCTCAACGCGCTGCTGGCGCCTGTCGCCCCGGCAATCGTCACATCGCCCGTTCCGGCCGTGATGGTCAATGCCCGCGCGGCGCCGGTGCTGTCCACGGTGCCGCTGAAGTCCACATTGCCGCCTGCGCCTGCCGTGCCGCCGCGTGATGTAAGGGTGACCGCCGCACTGAGCAGGGTGTTGTCCTTCAGCGCGATGGCCCCGCCTATGCCTGAGATACCCATGCCCGTGGCATTGCCACCTGTAGCCGAGAGATTGCCGCCCAGGGTAATCACAGGCGTCACGCCGGTCGCGTCCAGCGTGATGGCTCCGGCGTTTCCGCCGGCCTGGTCTGTGCCCAGGCCATTGCTGCCGTTGGTGGTGATGGTGGAGCTGGTGGTAATGCCTGCAGCCGTGATGTTCACATCGCCTGCTTTGCGGCCGGCGTTGCCCGCCGTGACTGTTCCACCGCTGGTGGTGATAGCGCCGGACACCGTCACGGCACCTCCTGCGACGATCGTCACATTGCCGCCATCAGCGTTCGATGCGCCTGTCGTAGTAATCGCGCCCAACTGCAGCGCATTGGTGTCCGTGATGGTCACGTCCTTGCCGCTAACGACAGACACGGTGCCAAAGTCATTGCCGCTGTTTGTCAGAGTGACGTTGTTTGCTGCACCAGCCGTGATGGTTGTGGTGCCCTTGACCTTCAGGGCCGTGCCCGTATCCTGACTGATCACGCCTGCACCGGTAAGGGTCAGGTTGCCGGTGGCTGCGCCACCAGTGGTGTCTATATTGCCCAGCACCTTGGACACGTTGGTGTTGGTCAGCGTGACGAGGCCGCCGCCGCTGGTGATGCTGCCGACCGCGCCGAACGTGGTTGCCGCACTGCCGCTGGCAATCGAGACCCCGGTGTTGGTGCTTGTGATCGCGCCGTTGATCGCCACCGTGTTGTTGCCGTTGGTCAGCGTGAAACCGCCCGGCGTCGTGATTGCGCCCAGCTGCCCAATGTTGTTGGCGCTTCCCAAGGTCAGCGCGCTCGCAGCACCCGTCAGTGTCGCCGTCAGCACTGGCGCTACCACCACGCCGGTCTGCGTCACTGAACCACCCGCGTTGATATTGAGGCTGCTAGCCACTGTCGATGCGCCCAGCTGCAGCGCGTTGCTGTCCGTCAGGCTGACGTTCTTGCCGGAGATGACCGACACCGCGCCCGTGAAGTCATTGCCTGTGTTACTCAGCGTTATGTCGTTGGCGGTACCGGCGGTGATCGAGGTCGTGCCACTCACGATGAGGGCGTCCGATTGCGTGATGGCATCGCCACTGACCAGCGTCAGGCCGCCCGTTCTGACCTGGCCACCCAGTGTGATCGTGCCGATGTCCGCGGTGGCGGTGGCGGTGGTGGCGGTCAGGGAGGTAGCGCCAGTCACACCTGCAGCGGCGCCTCCGATGGCAGCAACCGAGATGTCATTGGCAGTGATGCTCAAACTTGCCAGGGCACTAGCAGCACCACTCGCGCCCGCCAGCGTCACATCCCCCGTTCCTGCAGTCACGGTCAGCGCCCTGGCAACTCCCGTGCTGTTGAGGGTCCCGTCAAACTGGATATTGCCACCAGCACCTGCCGTGCCTACGGTGCCACCTTGTGAAGCAACCGTTACCGCCGCATTGAGCAGGGCGTTGTTTTTGACAGTGATATTGCCGCCGGCACCTGATGCCGCTGTACCGGTGGCGTTGCCCCCGGTCGCCGTCAGGTTGCCGCCTAGCGTGACCGTACCAGTGCCAGCATCCAGCGTGATGGATCCAGCGGTACCGCCGGCCTGGTTCGTTCCCACACCGGCGCTGCCCTTGCTGCTGATGGCTGCAAGCGTCAGCCCGCTACCGGTGATTTCAACGTTGCCGGCAGTACGCCCACTAGCCGCAACTGCGGTTCCGCCATCGGTCGTGATGGTGCCTGCCGCTGAGACAGCACCACCCGCCGTGATTTTTACATTGCCGCCATCCGCATTGTTCGCGCCTGTCGTGCTGATCGCGCCCAGGCTGAGGGCGTTGACATCATTGAGGTTGAGGTGATGGCCCGAAACCACAGACACCGCACCTCTGAAGTCATTGCCGGCGTCAGCCAGCGTGATGTCATTGGCGGCGCCTGCCGTCAGCGAGGTCGTATCGCCCACGCTGAGCGCGCCACTCTGCGTGATGGTGCCTGCCGTCGTCACGGCCAGCTTGCCGCTGACACTGGAAGCACCCAGCACCAGCGCATTCGCATCGCGCAAGGTAACGTCCTTGCCGCTGGTGACAGTCACTGAAGAGAAGTTGTTGGTTGCCGTACCAAGCGTGATGTTGTTGGCAGCGCCCGCCGCCAGCGTCGTGGCGCCGGTGACTATCAACGCACCAGTGGTCTGGCTGATGGCGCCGCCTGCATTGACATCCAGCGTACCAGCGATTGTTGACGTCCCCAACTGCAGTGCGTTGCTGTCGGTAATGGCCACGTCCTTGCCGCTCACAACAGACACGGTGCCGAAGTCATTGCCGCTGTTTGTCAGAGTGACGTTGTTTGCTGCACCAGCCGTGATGGTCGTGGTGCCCTTGACCTTCAGTACCGTGCCCGTATCCTGACTGATCACGCCTGCGCCGGTGATGGTCAGGTTACCGGTGGCTGCGCCACCAGTGGTATCTATATTGCCCAGCACCTTGGCTATGTTGCTGTTGGTCAGCGTGACATTGCCACCACCGCTGGTGATGCTGCCACCTGCTCCAAACGTAGTCGCGCCGGTGCCGGTCGTTATGGCTACAGCTGTGTTGGTGCTGGTGATGGCGCCTGCAATGCTCGTCGCATTGTTGCCGTTGGTCAGCGTGAAACCGCCCGGCGTCGTGATTGCGCCCAGCTGCCCAATGTTGTTGGCGCTTCCCAGGGTCAGCGCGCTCGCAGCACCCGTCAATGTCGCCGTCAGCACTGGCGCTATCACCACGCCGGTCTGCGTCACTGAACCTCCCGCGTTGACATTGAGGCTGCTGGCCACTGTCGATGCGCCCAGCTGCAGCGCATTGGCGTCGGTTATGGACACATCCTTGCCGCTCGTCACCCCCAAAGTAGCAAAGTTGTTCGTTGCGGCGTTGAGCGTGATGTCGTTGCCCATCCCCGCTGCCAGCGTCGTGGCTCCTTTAATGACAAGTGCGCCCGATGTCTGTGTAATTGCGCCAACCCCCGACACCGTGAGATTTCCGGTTCCGGTTGTTCCAGTGGTATTTATATCGCCAAGGGTTTTGCTGATACCAGTAATAGCTACGTTGCCGCCGTTGGTCGTCAGTGAGCCCGCGCCGGAAAAGCTGGTCGCTGCAGTGGCGTTAAGGTTGACGCTGAGCGCATTGCTGCTGCTCGACACGGCGTTATTGACAAAGATGCTGCCGGCAGCCGTCAGGGTCAGGCTGGCCGCGCCGCCCGAAGACTTGGTGATCGAGTCAAGAACGGTGATATTTCCGGCTTGCGATCCTGTAGCGCCAGTAGTGATCGTGACGCTCGTGCCGCCATTCAGGGCTGTCTGGATGGCGTTACGGTCAGCTGTCGCGTTGTCCGCCGTGGGCGTGAATACATTGCTCGCGAACGCCCCCGCGTTCGACGTTGCGTTGACGATGCTCACATCGCTCGGATCAAGCAGCCATGTGCCGCCGCTGCCATTGACAGCCGACGCATCTACAGAACCAGCAGCTGCCAGGAACTCTTTACCAGAGGTCTCTACCAGACCGCCATCACCACCCAAAGAGCCACCACGGGCCGATATGGCTCCGTTGAAGCGGGTCGATTCATCAGCCCAGACAACGACTGTTCCGCCCTTGCCGGCCTGCAGACCATCTGCAGCGATACGTACATCAGCGCCTACGAATGCAGCGCTTGCGTTCTGTTCAGGGCCGGCACCCTGGTAGTTGCCGCCCACCAGAACCGTGCCACCACCTGCATCGCCCGAAGCGTCTATACGAGCTGCGCCTGTCAGCCCCACCTTGTCACCCAGCACCTTGACCGTGCCACCGGACAAACCTGTTGCGCTGCCACTGGCCATTAGCGTCCCCGACACATCAACCACGCCACTGGCACCGCCGCTCAGCACAATCATGCCGTTACGTTCAACCGCTGAATTCGCCCGGATAACGCCGGTATGGTTTACAACAGTAGCCAGCGCATCACCAACTGAACTCGCCAACAGGGCGACCTGCCCACCATCAGCAACAATGCTGCCGCTATTGGCAATCGCTGCCTGCGCCGCCGCCGCATCAACTGAAAATTTCACCAGCCCCGTGCCGGAGGTGTCTATGGTGGCTCGGCTGCCAGCCACAAGCGCGACCGAACCGCCGTTGGCGGTGATCGAGCCGCTATTGTTGACAGTAGGCGCAGCCAGCAACACATAACCGCCATTCACGGCGTTGATGTTTCCCTGGTTGTTCACCGAACCACCGTTGCCGCTAAAGGTATAGCGGCCGGCCGCAAAATCTTCATTGCTGATGGCCAGGCTTGAAGCAACCAGGCCGCCGACACTGACCTGTGCGCCAGGCGCGAACATCACACCGGACGGATTGATCAGAAAGACCTGTCCATTGGCCGTTAACGAACCATAAATAGACGAGGCTTCATTGCCGACCACACGGTTGAGTGCGACCGACGTCGCCGCAGGCTGTATGAAGTGGACCGACTGGCCGCTGCCGATATTAAAAGTCTGCCAGTTCAGGACCGCCTTGTCGGTGGCCTGGTTGATGTGCATGTTGTTGGCTGTGGGCGTCGTCACCGTTGCCTGGCCTGCAACCACGTTAAGCCCCGTCGGCAGCTCCGCCATTGACAGCGGAGAAACCAGCGCAAGCAATGTGCTGAGCAGCCGCGACAGCGATCGGTCACTACGGATGCGGTAGGTTGCTGTCAGCTTGCGCGACAGCTTGATCACCACCATGCGCACCGACCATTGCCGATAGCGCTGTTTGCCCAAAGAACGGCAAGGTGCTGCTGATGATTTCGAAGGAGTCGTCATGTTGTATTCGGGTCGCTGGATCAAGTGCGGTTTAAAACCACTTTTGCGCTGACAACCAGGCGCGAGGGCTGCGATCTGCATCACCGGTGGTTGGCAGCGCAGGGGTAGTGCGCCACGCCAGATGCGTCTTGATCAGGAAATTTCCGGCACGACCAAAAATCGCGCCTACACCAACGGAGCCAAGCGTGGTGGAGTTGTTCGCACCAGCCACAGAAGGCCCCTCCTGGTTCAGCCTTACCCGCCCATAGTCATAGAAAGCCAGCAGGCTCACCGGCTCCGACAGTAAAGACGCCACCGGTGGCAGCTGGTAGCGGTACTCCAGGGTGAACAGGTTGCCTGAATCGCCGACGCCTTCACCGACCGGATAACCGCGGACGCCGTTAAGCCCGCCAAGCGCCATTTTTTCTGCCGAGCCGAGATTTTTGGAGGCCAATTGCGCCTGGGCGCTGAAGTGAACGGAAGACGAACCACCAAGGAACTGGACGCGCTGGTAATCGGCATTGAGCTTGCTGAAGGAGCCCGCCGTTCGCAAACCGCCCAGGCCCTGGTCCAACGCAAAGTCCGCACTGTCCAGCTTTAGATTGCCTGCAGTGATGGTCATCGCAAACAGGTTGGAGGCGTTATAGCCCGCCAGCCGGTCCGCAAAGTTACCGGCAACACCTGCACGCAAGGACATGATTTCACGCTCTGTCCTGAGTACCGGCGTCGCCGTTTCATCCAGCAGACGCTTCTGGTCAAGGCTGAGCTGTCCATACAGGTTGCTTTCACGGCCACGCACAAATGGATGCGAAATGTTGACGCCAAAAAGGTCTGCCTTGCCGCTGGCACCGAGCGCAGTGAACTGTTTGCCCAGTGCGTAATTCAGGCGTGCCGCGTTGAGGCCAATACGTGTACCCCAGCCACCGACCGGTACCGTGTACGCCAGGCGATAGAGATTGGAGCCGGGCTGGTCACTCAGTTGCCCGCCCAGCGCGAGTACGTCGCCACGACCGAGCAGGTTGTTGATATTGAAATTGGCGCCTGCGTGCAACGCCCCCGCCGCCCGGGCGCCATAGTTATCGAGGCTGACCGAACCATCCACTCGCGGCCCCCTGGCACTGATCGCCACGCGTACATTGGCTTCTCCCGGCTGGTCGCCCGGCTCCACCATGGCGCTGGCGTCATAACCTGCAAGGTCACGCAACAGCAAGACCGGTTTATCCAGGCCGTACCCTGTGACCGCATCACCTTGCTGCAAATGCCTGGTCACCATTTCTTCGGCAAAAGCTTTTGACAAGTGCGTTGAATCCCCCTGCACTTCAACAGTTGCGCGCCCTATGCGTGCTTCGATGACCCGTATGGTCACCGTTCCGCCCGTTGCAGCCAGCGCCTGTTCAGGCAGGTAAGCCTCGGTCAACAGGTACCCTTGTGACCGGTAGTAAGTGCTAACAATATTGGCTGCCGAAGTGAGGCCTGCGAGATCTGTTGGCTGGTCCAGATACATCGCGAGCAGGGACTGCAGCAAGTCCGATGGAAATATGGTATTTCCGGTAAAACGAAAGTCTTTCGGCGTGATGCGCACAGTGGCCCCGGCCGCTGCCGCTGGCTTGGGCGGCGGCAGGGATATCCGGGGATCAGCCTGCCGGGGCAACGGCGCTACGGGCAACTGCTGCTCAAGCAGCTTGCCTGCGTCGGGCCGGTTATCAGCCCGAACCTGTGCCTGCCCCGGAGCTGAGCACACAGCGATCAGGCACAACACCGGCAATTGCCGTAAACGTTGATGACAGGAAGAAGTCAAGATGAAATGGATGTGGTCGTGGATGCTGCAAATGCAACAAACTGTTTCAGTACCGAATTTTTATAGGGAACTACGTGGGTGTCCACTGATTTGTCCCTGATTCACCACTCGCCATGTGTAACGCCACGCGATTTGCACAACTTTGGCACGTTATGGGTGTGTTCCAGGATGCAGCTGCCGGGAAACCTGATTTGCTTGCTATCAAGAACGTAGCTGCATATCTGGCTGGCATATTGCTTAGATTCGTGTTTTTCGGATCCCTTGCGTATTCCAGGTTTTTTGGCGGAGATCTTTTTGCACGATGCTGGCCCGCTTTTAACGGCGGTATACACGCTGGGGTTGCGTAGATTCACCTACTAGGGTTTTCCCCCGAATCGACCTACAATCGCGAACCTACAAAAATCGCCGGTCACCTGACCGCGCCGCGGAGACCATTCATGTCGACAACCACCCCCGTCACCCCCGACACGGCCGCAGAAAAACGTGCCGAACTGCGCCGCGCAGCACTGGAATACCACGAATTTCCAACCCCCGGAAAAGTGGCAATTGCCGCCACAAAACAACTGACCAACCAGCGCGACCTCGCACTGGCTTACTCGCCCGGCGTGGCAGCCCCCTGCGAAGAAATCGTGAAGGACCCGAACAACGCCTTCAGGTATACCAGCCGGGGCAATTTGGTAGCAGTCATTACCAACGGCACGGCGGTGCTCGGACTGGGAGACATCGGTCCACTGGCATCCAAACCGGTGATGGAGGGAAAAGGCGTACTGTTCAAGAAATTCGCAGGCGTTGATGTATTCGACATCGAGATTGACGAGAAAGACCCGGTAAAACTGGTCGACATCATTGCTTCGCTGGAACCCACTTTTGGCGCTATCAACCTGGAAGACATCAAGGCGCCCGACTGCTTTTATGTAGAGCGCGAGTTGCGCAAGCGCATGAAGATCCCGGTCTTCCATGATGACCAGCACGGAACCGCAATCACTGTCGGCGCGGCAGTCCTCAATGCCCTCAAGGTAGTCAACAAAGCGCCCGGCCAGGTCAAGCTGGTCACATCAGGCGCCGGTGCCGCAGCCCTGGCCTGCCTGAATCTGCTCTTGAAGCTGGGTATACAGCGCGAAAACGTCTACGTAACAGACCTGGCCGGCGTGGTTTATGAGGGCCGCACTGAACTGATGGACGAAGACAAGATCCAGTTTGCCCAAAAAACAGACGCCCGCTCACTGAGCGAGGTAATTGAAGGCGCCGACATGTTCCTGGGCCTGTCCGCAGGCGGCGTGCTCAAGAAGGAAATGGTTGCCAAAATGGCGCCCCGTCCCATCATTCTGGCGCTGGCCAACCCCAATCCCGAGATCACGCCGGAGGATGTAAAGGCCGTACGCGATGACGCCATCATGGCAACGGGCCGGACCGACTATCCCAACCAGGTCAACAATGTCCTGTGCTTTCCCTACATCTTCCGCGGTGCACTGGATGCCGGCGCATCCACCATCACGGTCGAGATGGAAATCGCCGCCGTGCATGCGATTGCAGAGCTGGCGCAAGCCGAGCAAAGCGAGGTAGTGGCTGCCGCCTACGTAGGTGAGAAACTGACATTCGGCCCGGAATACCTGATCCCGAAACCGTTTGATCCGCGGCTGATGATGAAGATCGCGCCAGCAGTGGCCAAAGCTGCGGCCGACAGCGGTGTGGCGCTGCGCCCGATTGCCGATCTGGACGCCTACCGGGAAAAGCTGCAGAGCTTTGTCTATGCATCCGGCTCCGTGATGAAACCGATTTTTGCCGCCGCAAAAGGCGCGTCGCGCAAACGTGTGGCCTATGCCGAGGGCGAGGAAGAGCGCGTGCTGCGCGCCTGCCAGATTGTGGTGGACGAAGGCCTGGCCAGGCCCACCCTGATAGGCCGCCCAGCCATCATTGCAAAACGCATCGAACAGTTCGGGCTGCGGCTCAAGGAAGAGCTCGATTACGACGTCGTCAACGTGGAGCAGGATCACCGCTACCGCGATTTCTGGCAGACCTATCACCGGATGATGGAGCGCAGGGGCGTGACTGTGCAAATCGCCAAAATTGAAATGCGGCGCCGGCTGACGCTGATTGCCGGCATGCTGCTGCACAAAGGCGACGTAGATGGACTGATTTGCGGCACCTGGGGCACCACGGCGCACCACCTCGATTACCTTGACCAGGTAATCGGCAAGCGTGAAGGCGTCAACACCTATGCATGCATGAACGGCCTGCTGCTGCCCGGGCGCCAAGTGTTCTTGCTGGACACGCACGTCAACTATGACCCGACGGCGGAGCAACTGGCGGAAATCACAACTATGGCGGCCGAGGAAATGATGCGCTTCGGCATCAAGCCCAAAGCCGCACTGCTGTCACATTCCAACTTTGGCTCCTCCAGCCTGCCAAGCGCACTGAAAATGCGCCGAACGCTGGAACTGCTGCACGTCAAGGCCCCGTGGCTGGAAGTGGACGGTGAAATGCATGGCGACATGGCGCTCGATGAAGACGCACGCGGCCTCATCATGCCCAACAGCACGCTCGCCGGCGAAGCCAACCTGCTGGTTTTGCCCAATATTGATGCAGCCAATATTTCATACAACCTGCTGAAGACGGCTGCTGGCGGCAATATCGCCATCGGTCCCGTCCTGCTGGGTGCCAACAAACCGATGCACATCCTGACCGCAACGGCAACTGTACGCCGTATTGTCAATATGACAGCGCTCACTGTGGCTGATGCAAATGCCGCAAGGTAAGAGTTTTCCGGAGAGTTTGCACTAACTTTTTATGCCTTTAAGTCCAGGCCTGTGTGCTTAAGTTTTCAGCACCCCCTTGTAATTTTTGCCCGCATGCGGCAAACTATGACTCTTGAAAATTAAGGGTTAACCCGAAAATCCTTTGGTATTCTTTGGGTCTTCCGGTTCAAGCGTTAAGTTCAAAAAAGGTATTTTTCATGTTGCGCAACGGCTACCGGCACTTGCAGGAGATTGTTGCCGCGATGAAGCTGGTGTTTGTTGCCGGCTTTATCAGCTTGGTAATTTTGAGCCCCAGCCTGGTGCATGCCAGGGATTCGGCAACTGGCCAGATTGCATCCATTGCACAGAGTCAACTGCCGCCTCAGGGTCGCGACATGATGACGTTGATTTATCAGGGTGGTCCGTTCAGGTATGACAAGGACGGCACGGTATTTGGTAACCGGGAGCGCATTCTTCCTGCCAAAAATCGTGGTTACTACCGGGAGTACACCGTGAGAACGCCAAATGAGCGCACCCGGGGAGCCCGGCGAATTATTTGCGGCGGCGCAAAACCGGCAGCACCTGATGCCTGTTATTACACCGAAGACCACTATGCGAGTTTTCGCAGGATTGTTAATTAAGCCCGGCCACCCGGGCAAGTGCAGGTTATTTTGAGTTTTATTGACTTCATAGAAAGAGATGCGGAGATGGACACACCACTTCGTAAGGATACTGATACGCCCCTGAAGGGTGTGCGGCCAAATATCGTGCAGTCCATTCGCGCTTTCCGCGTGCAGGACCTGCAGGATGCGGCCACCCACCTGAACCAGCATTTCCTGTACGCCAACCTGGGCAATGCCCAGAGCAAGCAGGACGTGCTGGACATGATTGCGGCCCAGTACACCTTCCCCGCCCACTTTGGCAAGAATTTTGACGCGCTGTACGACTGCATGACGGACCTGGTTCACAAATCAGGCCCGCAACCCGGTTTTATCGTGGTGCTGGAACAAATCCCGGCAAACGCCAAGTTCGACAAGGAGGCGCGCGAGCAGCTTCTGGATATCTTCAGGGATGCCTCTGACTACTGGGCGGATCGCAAGATTCCGTTCAGGTGCTTCTATTCTTTTCTGTAGCCCGCTCCCCGGAAATTGGCCAAGGGGATCGGGCTAACGAGGCCCAGACAGCAATCGCAGAAGGTGAAGAAGCCATGCCAACCGACAAACTGGTTGACGTGTCTCCACTTGCCCTGCGCATGAGCAGTCCATTCAACTCAGGTTACTGGCTGGCAGCTGCCTGACCATTCACCCGCAGGCCGCGAAAGCGGCAAAAAGCCCGGAGCCAAATGGTTGCCGGGCTTTTTTATGCCTGCTGTGCCAGAGCGATGTACTCATCCACCGGCACTTCTTCCGCTCGCCGCTGAAGGTTGAAAGTACCGCTAAAGTCGCGCTGCTCCAGCCATTTCCCCAGCGAATGCCGGAGCAGCTTGCGCCGCTGGCTGAAGGCCACGCGCACCATTTCGCTGAACAGCTGCACATCCAGTTGCGCAGGCTCCACATGCGGGACCATGCGAACGATGGCACTGTCAACGCGCGGCGGCGGATCAAAACTCTCCGGCGGCACAAACAGCACATTTTCCATCGCGTAACGCCATTGCAGCATCACGCTGAGCCGTCCGTAGTCACCATGAGACGGCCCGGCCACCATGCGGTCTATAACTTCCTTCTGCAACATGAAATGCTGGTCTTCAACCACATCGGCTACATCCAGCAGGTGAAACAGGATGGGCGTCGAGATGTTGTAGGGCAGGTTACCCACCACTCGCAGCTTGCGGCCGGCATCAGCGGCCAGGGCGCGGAAATCCACTTTCAGCACATCGGACTCAATAACCTCCAGCTGGCCATGCGCCCGCAACTGTTTGGCCAGGTCCCTGTCCAGTTCGATCACCGTCAGCCGGCCCACCCGCTCAACCAGCGGCTGTGTCAACGCGGCAAGGCCAGGCCCGATCTCCACCATGGCCTGCCCGGCCTGCGGCGCAATGGCCTGGACAATCGACTCGATGATGTGCCGGTCCGTCAGGAAATGCTGGCCAAAGCGCTTTCGCGGGATGTGTTTCAAGATGACGCCACCATCACTACCCGCGCCATTTAATGCAGGCAGGTCCGCAGCTACGCGAAGTACGCTTGAGGCCACAGCCCGCAGCGCAGGGCCGCCCCGAGCAAGGCCAGTCGCCTCGGTGGGCAGAGAGCGACACGAAGTGCGCGAACGTGGGAGCCATACCTACTGTGGCGGTTCCCGGTATTCCACATAAGCCCGGCCGCGAACGTCCTGCGCCCAAAGCGCGTAGGCCTCTTCCTGTTTTTTCTCGCGGATGATGTTGCGGGCCAGTTCACGCTGCTCGCGCGACGACAGCTGGTTGACGCGCCGCTCCATGACTTGCACCAGATGCACACCAAAGCGGGACACCAGCGGGTCGGAAATCTGCCCCGGTGACAGGCCGTTCATCACCTGCTCGAACTCGGGCACAAAACTGCCCGGGTTGGTCCACCCCAGATCGCCACCGTCTTTTGCAGAGCCGTCGGCACTGTTGGCCTTGGCCTCTTCGGCAAAATCTGCCTGCCCTGCGGCAACACGTTTTTTGATCCCGGCCAGTTTTTCCATCGCTGCCGCCTCTGTCAACTGCGGTGTAACGGGCAGCAGGATGTGACGGGCACGGGTCTGGGTCACATTCACACCCGGCATGCCGCCCTGTTTTTTCTCCAGCACCTTCAGGATGTGAAAGCCCGCGCCACTGCGTATCGGCCCTGCAACACCACCGGCCCTGAGGTTTTGGGTTGCTTCAACAAAGAGCGGTGGATAGCGATCCTCCGTGCGCAAGCCCATCTGGCCTCCGGTAGCACGATTAGGCAGATCGGAAAACTCATTGGACAGCGCCATGAAATCACCGCCAGCGCGGGCGCGCTCTGCGACCTGTGTGGCCCTGGCCTGCAACGCAGCGACCTGCTCTGGCGTGGCACCCTCGGGAACAGCCACCAAAATCTGTGCCAGATTGACCTCAACTGCAGCGGCGCCACCGTTGCCCTCCTGGTCACGCAGGAACTGGTCAATATCACCTTCATTCACCGACACGCGTGCGTCCACCTCGCGCTGGCGCAGGCGGCTGACCATGATCTCGTCACGCAATTCGGAGCGGAACTGCGCATAGGCAATACCGTCGGCTACCAGACGGCGGCGCAGCTCTTCCACCGACAGCTGATTTTGCTGTGCCACGCCCGCCACGGCGTTTTCGATGGTGTTTTCATCCACCCGCACACCACTGGTACGGGCCAGCTGAAGCTGTGCCTTGTCGCTGATCAGCCGCTCCAGCACCTGCCGGGCCAGTTCATTGCGCGGAGGCAATGCAACGCCGCGCTGGCTGAGTTGCTGCTCGGCCCGCACCAGCTTGGAACGTACTTCGTTGTTGGTGACCGGCTCGGAATTGACGATGGCCACAATAAAATCCGCTTGCCGCTGGCCACCCACCGTGGGGCCTCTGGAAGCAGTGGCATCCGGAGCGCGCAGTTGCCCAGATGGCCGCAGGCCCTGCGCATTGGCGCCAAGAGCGAAGAATGCGCACAACGCCGCCATACACGCGCCTGCAGCGAACAGGCTGCCTGAGCCCTTGTCTGCATGCGGATGGGATAAAAGAATATTTTTAGTCATAGTTGGTAAAGCGGCTAGGTGCTGCTACTTGTTCACGCAGATACTGATAGCGTGGAATATTCTGTTTCAAGGTGTCCAGCGGATTGGATCCGAGACGCGAAAAACCAACCAGCTCCAGCTGGAACAGGATGCGGGTGTTTGAAGCGACCAGCGTGTTTTGCGAACGCTGCAAAACCACACGGCCAATCCAGCAGCAGCCATCGTACTCAACGCCGACGACCGCATCAACCAGTTTGCGATCGGGAACACTGTAATTGAGCCTGCCCACACTGTAATAGCGCCCCGGACCCTGGCCGCGCCCCGCACCGAGATCCTGCCCCTTGTCACCCCAGATGTCATTGATGGGCCATTGCCAGCCCACATCCACCGAGTTGCTGACGTTGCGCTGCTTGCGGAAGGAGGCGCTGACGACCCGGTAGTTGCCGGGGTTGTAGCGCATGCCAAAACTGCTGCGTTCCGACTGCTTGAGCTTGGGGTTGTACTGCACGGTACCGTCAAAAGACCATTGCGGCACCCAGTTGATGGTCGTGCCAAAAAGCAGATCGCTGACGCGATCAGTGACGGGCAGCCCGCCGGGCAGGGTTACCCGCTGGTCCATGAAACGCAATCGCTGTGCAGCTCCGAAGCGCACCATTTCCGCCCCGCTTTCCTTGTCCAGCAAGCGTGAGGTTACCCCCAGGGTGAGCAGGTTGGAGTCCGAAATACGGTCATTGCCGACAAAAGCGTTCTCGGTAAAGACGGTTGCAAAGTTGAAGTCATTCAGCCCCGAATCGTAATTGGGCAAAAGGCTCTGGTCGCGGTACGGCGTACGCACGTAAAACGCGCGCGGCTCCAGCGTCTGCGTAAAGCTCCGGCCAAAATAACTGGCCTCGCGCTCATATTGCAAACCGCTGTCCAGGCTGAAGGTCGGAACGACACGGGACTTCGACAATGTTGCATCGGCCAGCGGCGAGTCAAACCGGTAGGTCGTCGAATGCAGTTGAAGCCTGGGCGTGACGTACCAGCCGGGCGATATCCATGGCCGGCTGATCTGCGCGATGGCCACGGCCCGGTCGCTGTTAGGCTGCAGAGTCAACGACCGTTCGGCGGAAAAGCGTGTGAAGTCGCCAGACAGCGACCAGTCAAAGCCACCACCCAGGCCCACCACGGGCGCATTGATCCGAGTATAGGTAGTCGTCAGTTGGGGCAACCTGTCGTAAGGCGGCACGATAGGCGACAACGGATCCTGCAGCGTCTGCCACTTCAGGGCACGCACCGAGGTCGAGAGATATCCCCTTGACCAGGTAGCGCTGACATCATTCGACAGCAGCCGCTGGACCAGGAAAGTACTGCTGCGCGGGAAGTCTTTCCAGTAGTTGTTGTCGCTGACCCGATTCAAATTCAGGTTGAGCCCGATATTACCTATTGACGAAAAACCGGTGTTGAATGCGCCTGTATGCTCCAGCGCATAAGACCAGCGGTTCTCGTTGTTGCGCAGCTTGTCGCTCGGCATGAAGCTGGCCCGCGCACGGCCTGCGTAATCCTTGTTCAGGTAACGGAATTCACCCCCGAGGTCAATGCCACGCTTGCTCATCAGCGTCGGCGAGAACGTGGCATCCATATCCGGCGCGATGTTCAGGTAATACGGCTGCGTCAGCACAAGACCACTGGTGCTGTCAACATTGAAGGTAGGTGGCAAAAGCCCGGATTTGCGCTTGTCGCTGAGCGGAAAACTGATGGTGGGCGCGGCGAGTATGGGCACGCCCTTGAAACGCAGAACGGCCCCTTTGGCCTCGCCGGTTTCCGCCTCCTGGTCGAACTTGAAACTGGTGCCGCTCAGGATCCAGGCAGGCTCCCAGGTGGCTTCGTTGTCGCGCTCGCAGGTCGAATAAGTGGCATTGCGTGCAATCAGGACCTTGTCACTGACAAAATCAATTCTGTCGGCCCCGCCGTTGCCACCATTGGTGAGAAAGCGGTAGGTGGGCTGCGAGAAGTAGCCCTCAAAAGTATCCAGCTTGAGCTTGAGCTCCGGACCGCTGAACTGGTTGCCGGAGCTGCTGATGCGCACATTGCCGCGCGCATTGAGCATGTCGTCGGGCTGGTAAAACTCGATGCGGTCGGCCCGGATGGCGGTAGGGCCGCGCCGCAGCTCGGCATTGCCTTCGATCACAGTCTCCAGCTCGGGCCGCCCGGAAACGCTATCGCCGAAAACAAATGTGGGCGGCGCATTGTCATCGCCCTCTGGCGGCTTTTCAGCCAGCATGGGGGTCATCTTCAGCGTGAGCGGCGCTTCCTGCGCATTGGGCGCATCAGAATCGACAGGCTGCAGCGGCCAAGTCGGCTGCGATGGCGGCGGGGACTGCACCAATTGCGCATGAGCAGGCGCGGGGAAGCCAAGGCCCAGCGCGGCCAGCGAAGCCACACAAAGAACGGCACGGGACACCGGAGAAAGCAGAAAGGGCGAGGGAGATGCGCGGCGCATCAGTTGTGTGAGGTAAACCCGTTTGTAAAATCAGGCCTGATTATCCATGACCCTCCGGCGGCCGGAACCCGGCGTGACCCTTGTCCGCCCGGCCCTTCCGCCCGCACCGACTGCCTGCCCTGATTGACTGGAAAACCATGACCGACCCCCTTAGCGCGATTGACTGGCCCGATACGGCCCGCGGCAACGCTTTTGCCACCTGGCTGAGAAGCCTGGACGGGCAAAGCCAGGTGCCCGCGCTGGACCCTGCCACTGTGCGCATGGCATCGGCAGACGCCAGCTTCAGGCGCTACTTTCGGGTTGATGCGGCTGCTGGCGGCGCTACTTACATCGTCATGGACGCGCCACCGGAGAAGGAAGACTGCAAGCCTTTTGCCAAAGTAGCCGCCCTGATGGCCGTTGCCGGCCTCGAAGCCCCGCGCATCCTGGCGTGGGACGAGGCGGCCGGTTTCATGCTGCTCAGCGACCTCGGCTCACGCACGATGATGGAGGTGATGCAGCTGCCGCAGGCCGTTGATGCGATTGCCCAGCCAACTGCTGCCGACCATGCGCTTTACCTGGAAGCTGCCGATGTACTGATCCGCTGGCAGCTGGCCTCAAAGGCCGGCGTGCTGCCACCCTACGACGAGGCGCTGCTCAGCCGGGAGATCGGCCTGTTCCCCGACTGGTACATCGGCAAGCACCGGGGCATCACCCTGACCGCCACGCAGCAGGCCACACTGGATACAGCCTTCGCCCAGATCAAGGCCAGCAATTTGCAGTCGCTTGATGGCGCCCGGGTATATGTGCATCGCGACTTCATGCCCCGGAACCTGATGATTACCGGGCAGATGGAAGCACCACTGGGCGTCCTTGATTTCCAGGATGCCGTTTACGGCCCCATTACCTATGACATCGCCAGCCTGATGCGCGATGCCTTCCTCAGCCTGGAAGAAGACTTTGTACTCGACATCACCATCCGCTATTGGCAAAAGGCGCGCAAGGCCGGGCTGCCCGTAGGCGATGATTTCGGCGAGTTCTACCGCGCCGTCGAGTGGATGGGCCTGCAGCGCCACCTGAAGATACTGGGCATCTTTGCGCGCCTGACCCTGCGCGACGGCAAGCCCCGTTACCTTGCCGACACGCCACGCTTCATCAAATATGTGCGCGCAACCTGCGCACGCTACCGCCAGCTGGGTCCGCTGATGGTGCTGCTCGATGAAATTGAAGGCAACGAAACCCGTGTGGGGTACACGTTTTGAGGCCGCGTATTTTGCGGCAACGTATGCCGGGCCTGCCAGCATGAGCGCACGCTTTTACGCCGGCATCCCGCTGGCCGCCGGTGACACGGTTGACCTGCCACCGCAGGCCGCACGCCACGTGCAGGTGCTGCGCCTGCAGCCCGGTGGGCGCATTGTCCTTTTCAACGGCATGGGTGAGGCTGAAGGCGAGTTCGAGGCCACGGTGCTGCAGATGGGCCGCAGCGACGTGCAGGTCAGTGTCGGGGCCTTTACGCCAACGCTGCGTGAAGCATCGCGCCCCGTACACCTGGCAGTTGGCATGCCGGCCAACGAGCGCATGGACTGGCTGCTGGAAAAAGCCACCGAACTGGGCGTGGCCAGCATACAGCCGCTGATGGCCGAGCGTTCGGTGCTGCGGCTCAAGGGCGACCGTGCCGACAAAAAACTGGCCCACTGGCGCGCCATCGCCATCGCCGCCTGCGAGCAGTGCGGGCGCAACCGGGTACCGCTGATCCATGAGGCCATCGGCTTGCAGGACTGGCTCAAGACCCTGGCAGTTCCGACGGCACAGGCTGCCACACCAGCAGACCAGCGCCTGTTGCTGTCACTGCGCGGCAACTCGCAGCCGCTGGCCGTGGCGACCGCCGGCATGGGCGCACTGACCTTTCTCAGCGGACCGGAAGGCGGGCTCAGCCCGGCGGAAGAAGACGCCGCCATCGCGGCCGGCTTCCAGCCAGTCGGGCTGGGTCCCCGCACACTGCGCGCCGAGACGGCGCCGCTGGCCTGCCTGGCGTGGCTCTCGGCGGCCTCCAGCGCCAGCTGACCCCACAGCCGACAGACGGCTCACGTAAGATGTACGCGGCGCAACAAGCGCCGGGAAGCAGGAGTGGGGGCTTCGTATCTTGCGGGGCGTCCAGACAAATCAACAACTCAAGAGGAACGCTGTATGAACTGGTATCTCAAGGTCATGAAGAACTACTTTGGTGTCGAAGGCCGCGCCCGCCGCACCGAGTACTGGATGTATTTCCTGGTTTACCTCGGCATCATCATCGTCGCCAGCATCCTGGACGCCATCATCGGCCTGGGCCTGATTGGCGGCATCGCAGCCCTGGTGCACCTGATTCCCAGCATCACCGTCGGCGTGCGCCGCCTGCATGACATCAACAAGAGCGGCTGGTGGCTGCTGATTGTTCTTATACCGCTGATCGGCTGGCTCATCGCCATTTACTGGGCCGTCAAGGAAGGCGATGCCGGCGACAACACCTACGGACGCGACCCCAAGGCCGACGCGCCTGCCGCCTGAGTACACGTCATGAACCGCAGCCTCTGGCTCCTCACTATCTGCCAGGGCCTGTTCCTGACGAACAACGTCACCTTCATCGCCATCAACGGCCTGGTCGGGCTGGCGCTGGCGCCGCTGGGCTGGATGGCCACCCTGCCCGTGATGGGTTATGTGGTCGGCGGCGCGCTGTCAACCGGCATGGTCGCCCGCACACAGCGCCTGTTCGGCCGCAAGACCTCCTTCCAGCTGGGCCTGGTGGTGGCGCTGGCATCGGCGCTGCTGTGCTGTTATGCCGCCTACGGCAAAAACTTCTGGCTGCTGGTGCTGGCGACCGTGGTGGCCGGCTATTACAACGCCAACGCACAGCTTTACCGGTTTGCAGCGGCCGAACTGGCCCAGCCCAGCTATCGTGAGAAGGCGATTTCACTGGTGATGGCCGGCGGGTTGATTGGTGCCATCGCCGGCCCCAACCTGGCCTCGTACACCCGCAACCTGACCGCTGTGCCTTTCGCAGGCGCCTACCTCGCGCTGGCCGGCGTGGCGCTGCTGGCGATGCTGCTGCTGGCCTTCATCGAGTTCCCGCCTGTGGTAGCGAAAGCGCCCGGCGCGGCTGCGGCATCCACAGGTCGACCGTTAGGCGAGATCATGCGCCAGCCGCTCTTCATCGTTGCCGCGGCCTCCGGCTCGCTGGGCTATGGCGTGATGAGCCTGCTGATGTCGGCCACGCCGATTGCGATGCAGATCTGCAGCCTGCCGTTTCCCGATGTGGCGCTGGTGCTGGAGTGGCATGTGATCGGCATGTTCGCGCCCGGCTTTTTCACCGGTCACCTGATCAAGCGCTTCGGCACGCTGCCCGTGATGGCGGTGGGCCTGCTGCTGAACATCGCCTGTGTGCTGATTGCGCTGTCGGGCGTCGAACTGCACCACTTTGTGCTGTCGCTGTTCCTGCTCGGCGTGGGCTGGAACTTCCTGTTCACCGCCAGCACCACACTGTCGCTTGGCGCCTACACACCTGAGGAAAAAGACAAGGCCCAGGGTGCGCTGAACTTCTGCGTGTTTGCCGTGCTGGCCGTGTCTTCGTTAGCCTCGGGGGTGCTGGTCACCACCAAGGGATGGACATTGCTGAACATGGGTTCGCTGCTGCCACTGGGATTGACGGCACTGGCGCTGCTCTGGCTGGCGCTGCGCGATCGCAAGGCCGCGCAGGCCGCCTGAGCGGCGCATTGATTTCCAGTTCTTCAATACTTCAGGAGCTTTCCATGGGTTTACTCGATTCGGTTTTGGGTGCCATCAACGGGCAAAACCCGCAGGGTGGCGCCGCTGCCGCCGGTGGACTGGGAAGCCTGATTTCACTGGTCGCCAGCAACCCGCAGCTGATGCAGGCCATCACTGGCATGCTCAGCAATGAAGGCGGGCAAGGCGGCCTGGGCGGCATGGTTGAAAAATTCCAGCAGGCCGGGCTCGGCGACGTGATCGGCTCGTGGATAGGCAGCGGCCAGAACCATAGCGTCTCCGGCGAGCAGCTGACCAATGTGCTGGGCTCGGACACCATGGCAAGCCTGGCCGGAACACTGGGTGTGAACCCGCAGGAAGCGGCCAGCCAGCTGTCCAGTGTGCTGCCGGGGCTGATCGACAAACTCACGCCTCAGGGTGAAGCGCCATCCAGCGGCCTTGGCAATGCCGGTGACCTGATGGGCATGCTGGGCGGGCTGCTGCAGAAGCGTTGAAACATCAGGCGTGAAATCGCCCAATGTAAAGTCGACTTTACATTGGGCTGCTTCGGGGGTTTTGCGGTACCTCCAGGAATGCTCCAGAAGTCATTTTTGAGGCATTTCCAGCCTTTTTTAGGCATCAAAAAGGCCTGAAACCCAATGTGGACTAGCGCAACCTGCTATATATTTTGTAGCGATGCGATTTACGCAACAAGCATCGGAAACTGTGCGTCCAGCCACTCCTGCAGCGTGTCAAAAACCAGGTCTGCATCGGTTTCGTTAAAGATCTCGTGGTACAGCTCGTCAAAGCAGCGGGCCGTCACCAGGCCAGGTTTGGTGGTTGCGGCAGCGATGCGTGCGAACTGCCGGCTGCCCTCCGGATTGACCAGCCTGTCCTGGCCCGCGTACATCAGCAGCGTCGGTACTCGCCAGTTGGCCGCCGCCTGCACCGTGGGCGGACCCGCGCGGGTGATAAAACTGGCCAGCCGTGGCGATATCCGGTCATGCACCAGCGGGTCGGTGGTGTAGCGCCGCACCACCCCGGCGTCATGCGAGATGTAAGCCGCATCCAGCCCGTTGCCGGCGCACAGGTCGGGCGCGAGCTTCAGGCCCAATCGCAGCTTCAGCCGTTGCAGGCCGCTGAGCCCGGCATCCAGCGCCGGTGAAGACATCACCAGCCCGGCCACAGGCCGCACACCCAGCGCGACAAAACGCCCGGCGATCAGGCCGCCCATGCTGTGGCCCAGCAGGACTAGCGGCAACGGTTTTTTTGTATCGCGATCTTCCCTGACGCGGCGCAGCCGGGTGTCGTCGACGATTTCAGCCAGGTCATACAACAGCGCGGCTTCGGTAGGCACCGCGCCCCGCCTGCCGCCCGATTCGCCATGACCACGCTGGTCATAAGAGCGCACCGCAAAGCCCCATTCCAGCAACTGGGTGGCGACATGGTCGTAACGCATCGCGTGCTCGCCGAGGCCGTGGACTATCACCACCATCGCACGGGGACCGGCCGGCGATGCTTCCAGGCCGCCCAGGCCGCTGTCGGGCCGCCACTCGTACAGCGCCAGGTTTTCACCGTCACGTGCGGTGAAGGGTTCCAGGATGGCGGACGTCATTCGGTCCGGGCAGGCAGGGAAACCGGGGACCGCATCAACCGGGCGTCCGGGCGATGACGTGGGCTACCGCAGCGGTCAGTTTTTTTGCGTAGGGCACATGCAAAAACTCATTCGGGCCGTGTGCATTGCTTTTGGGGCCCAGCACACCGCAGACCATCATTTGCGCCTTCGGGAAACCCTGGCTCAGCATGTTCATCAGCGGTATCGTGCCGCCCTGGCCAATCGTGCCGCAGGGGGCACCGAAGAAGTTCTGCGAGGCGTCGTTCAGCGCATGCTCGAACCAGTCCACGGTGCCCGGTGCATTCCAGCCGGTCGCACCGCCGTTGCTCTCGAAAGTGACTTTTGCGTTGTAGGGTGCGTTGTCTTCCAGCAGCTTTTTCAACTCCTGCACCGCCGTGCCGGCATCAATCAGCGGCGGAAAGCGCAACGACAGCTTGAAGGCGGTGTAGGGCCGCAGCACATTGCCGGCATCCTTGAAGGCGGGAAAGCCCTCCGCGCCAGTCACGCTCAGCGTCGGCCGCCAGGTGCGGTTGAGCAAGGCTTCCAGCGGGTCGGTGGTGGTCGGCAGCGTGAAGCTGCTGGAGCCCTCGCAGTCGTAGTGCGCCCAGGGAAATCGTTTGTACAGTTCGTCGCCCAGGATTTGCGCGGTGGCTTTGGCCTGGGCCATGCGGTCGGCCGGAATCTCGCAGTGAAAACTCTGCGGCAACAGGCGCCCGGTCCTGCTGTCTTCCAGCCGGTCCAGCAGTTCGCGCATGATGCGAAAGCTCGATGGCACCAGGCCGCTGGCATCGCCCGAGTGCACCCCTTCGGTCAGCACCTCGACCTTGAGAACACCGCCGCCGTTGCCGCGCAAACTGGTGGTCAGCCAGAGCTGGTCGTAGTTGCCGGCGCCGGAGTCCAGGCAGACGACCAGCGCCACATCACCGAGGCGGTCCTTCAGGGCGGTCACATAGGGCAGCAGGTCGTAGGAGCCGCTTTCCTCGCAGGTCTCTATCAGGCCGACGATGCGCGGGTGCGGCACGTTCTGGCTCTTCAGCGCCTGCACTGCGGCAATGCTGGCGTAAACGGCGTAACCGTCATCCGCGCCGCCCCGGCCGTAGAGCAGGCCGTCTTCGTATTTGGGTGTCCAGGGGCCGAGGTCGCTGCGCCAGCCGTTGAACTCGGGTTGTTTGTCGAGGTGGCCGTACATCAGCACCGTTTGTGTCGAGCCTGCACGTGTCGCGGGGATTTCAAAGAACAGCACCGGCGTGCGGCCTTCCAGGCGAACGATCTCCAGCGTCAGGCCTTCGACCTTTTGCGCTTCGACCCAGCTGGCGGCATTGCGCATCACGGTGTCTATGTAGCCATGCTGCTTCCAGTCGCTGTCAAAACCCGGTGACTTGGCAGGGATGGTGATGTAGTCGGACAGCTGTTTGACAATGTCGCCGTCCCACTGCTGCGTAACCTGCGAGAGCGCTTTGGCGGCGTCAAGAATGTCGGCGGGGATTTCGCGGTGCAAAGGGGCGTTCATGGGGGAAACTCCGGTCTGGCTGTCTGGGTGCTTACTTTACGCTTCTGCCTGAAACCGCGCCACCCGGAAGGCCTTGAGAGGCCACAACGGCCACGATCAGAACTTTAAAAGGATGATTCGTCAATGAGACATTCGATACGCGTCGGCATAGGTGGCTGGACTTTCGAGCCCTGGCGGGACAACTTTTTCCCCAAGGGCCTGCCGCACAGCCGCGAGCTGGCATACGCCAGCCGGCAACTGAACGCGATAGAGGTCAACGGCACCTACTACGGCACGCTCAAGCCCGCCAGCTTCAAAAAATGGCACGACGAAACACCGGATGGTTTTGTTTTCTCGCTGAAGGCCACCCGCTACGCCACCAACCGGCGTGTGCTGGCTGAAGCCGGAGAGTCCATCACCCGCTTTGTCGACAGCGGCATCAGCGAGCTTGGCAACAAGCTGGGGCCCATCGTCTGGCAGTTCATGCCCGGCAAGGTTTTCGATGCGCAGGACTTCGAGGCCTTCCTGGCGCTGTTGCCGGCCAAAGCCGATGGCCTGGCATTGCGCCATGTGGTCGATGTGCGGCACGAAAGTTTCATGACGCCGGAATTCCTGACGCTGGCGCGCCGCTACAAGGTGGCGACCGTATTTGCGGATGCCGACAAGTTTCCGTCCTTCGCCGACCTGACTGGCGACTTCGTTTATGCACGGCTGATGATGAGCGACGAGGGCATTGCCACCGGTTACGCCGCCGGGGCCCTCGATGCCTGGGCTGCCCGGGCCCAGCTGTGGGCCGCAGGCGATGCACCCGCTGATTTGCCCAGCATTGAAGAGCCGCAAAAACAGAAGGCCGCGCGTGACGTGTTTGTCTATTTCATCAATGGTGCGAAAGAGCGGGCGCCTGCAGCCGCGATGGCCTTGCTGCAGCGTTTGGGTTTCTCACCCGAAACCGAAGCGTCGCTGTTTTAACGGAGGGCGCCGCTGCGCCGCCTGCGCATCCACCATTCGATGGCCTCAAAGACGGCCTCGCTGAGCAGCGCCAGCGCCGCTGCCGGAATGGCGCCGGCCAGTAGCAAACCCCTGTCATTGAGCGCCAGCCCGGTGACGATGCGTTCACCGTAACCGCCAGCGCCTATGAACGCGGCAATCGTGGCGGTGCCGATGGCAATGGTGGTGGCCGTGCGAACACCGGCCATCAAGGTCGGCAAGGCCAGCAGCAGCTGTACCAGCCAGAGCTGCTGTGCAGGGGTCATGCCCAGCGCAACCGCCGCCTGGCGCAGCCCCACCGGTACCTCGTTCAGGCCGGTCACCGTGTTGCGCATGATGGGCAGCAGGGCGTACAGGGTCAGCGCCACCAGCGCCGGCACCACACCAATTGCACCGAGCAGCGAAATCAGCACCGCCAGCAAGGCCAGGGAGGGCACGGTCTGCAACAGCCCGGCCAGGCCGAGCAGCAGCGCCCGGAGCCGTGTATGCGGAGACACCACCATCGCCAGCGGCACCGCGATCAGCAAAGCCAGCCCGACGGAAACGGCGACCAGCAACAGGTGCTGGCGCGTCAGCCTTGCGAAGTCCGGACCGAACAGTTTGCTGCTAAAACTGCGCTGCGACATTGAAGCTGGCGTGCCCGTCTGGCCCGCCAGAAAATCCCGCGCCACCACATCAAAACCCTGGCCCTGCAATTCAGCACGGCCATTCATCGCGATCATCGCGCGTTCGTCGATGCGACCCTGCAGCGATTGCAGCGCAGCCCACGCCCGGGGGAAGCGCTGCGGCACATCAAGCCTGTACAGCACCACGGCGTCGTAACGCGGAAAGTACTGGCCTTCGTCCTGCAGCACCCGCAAACCCAGGCTGTCGATTTTTGCGTCCGTCGTATAGATGTCCATCACGTCCACCTGACTTGCGGCGATGGCCCCATAGGCCAGGCCGTGGTCCAGGCCCGCAGGCTGGTGCGGCAACCGGTACTGCGCGGCCAGGCCTTTCCAGCCATCGGCACGGCCCAAAAATTCGTTGGACAAGCCCAGTCGCAGGCCGGGATGTTTTGCAAGGTCGCCCAGCCTGCGAATACCGAGTTCATCGGCCTGGCTGGCGCGCATGGCCAGTGCATAACCGTCGTTAAAACCAAAGGGCACGGTAATGCCCAGACCCAAAGGTGCCAGTGCGGCGTTCATCGCGTCGATGCTCAGGGGCTTGTCGCTTTTGAGGATTTCCAGCGCGATGGTGCCGCTGTATTCGGCATACAGGTCTATGCCGCCCGAACGCAGTGCTTCATAAACGATGGCGGTGTTGCCCAGGCCCTGCCGCATAACAGGCGGTGTGGGCAACTGTGGCGCAACCGTCTGCGCCATCACTTCGGCCAGTATGTAAGACTCGGTAAACCGCTTCGAGCCTATGCGCAACGTGTCATCGGCACTGTGTGCATGCACGCACGCCAGCGATGCCAACAGCAAGGACAGCAGCCACCGGAAAGCAGGCAACGCAAAAAAGGATCTCATGGAATCAAGGCCATGAGACCGCGCAGTCATGCGCGGCTGGCCATGACCTCGCCCAGCCGTATGCTGCGGCCGGGTGCCCAGTCGGGGTTGAAGCCGAGCGGCCCTTTCGGAAACAGCATCACCACCGTGGAGCCGAGCAGGAAGCGCCCCATCTCTTCCCCTTGCCTGAGCCGGATGGCAGAGGTCGGCTCATCCGGGTAATCCCATCTGCGTACGTCACCGCCGCGCGGCGGATTGACCACGCCGTGCCAGACGGTGGCCATGCTGCCGACGATGGTCGCGCCGACCAGCACCAGCACAAACGGGCCGTGCGGTGACTCAAACACGCAGACCACGCGTTCGTTGCGGGCAAAGAGGCCGGGCACACCACGCGCCGTCACCGGGTTGACCGAAAACAGATCGCCGGGTACATAAATCATGCGCTGCAAGCGGCCATCGCAAGGCATGTGAATTCGGTGGTAATCGCGCGGGCTCAGGTAGAGCGTGGCGAAACTGCCGTCCTGGTAGTGCGCAGCCAAAGCCGCATCACCACCCACCAGCGCGGTGGTTGAATAGCTGTGGCCCTTGGCCTGGAATATCTGGTCACGGTCAATGGGGCCGAACTGGCTGATGGCACCGTCAACGGGTGAGACGAGATCGGCCGCAGCAATCGGCCTTGCGCCGGGCTTCAGCGCGCGCGTAAAAAAATCGTTGAAGCTTTTGTAGTTAGCAATGTCGGTGTCCAGCGCCTCACCCATGTTGACATCGTACTTGGCCACAAAACGGCGGATGATTTCAGTGGTCACCCAGCCGCGTTCTTTCGACGCGACCCATCCGGCGAAGGTGGTCAGTGCCTGTTTCGGGAACAGGTATTGGGGAAGGACTGCGGTTCTGTCGGACACGGTAATTTTTATGGTTGCAGGCTGTAACTGTGGCGATTCTATAGACGGCCCGCTCAGGTCTGCTGTAAGCCGGTGGCCCGAAACCAGCCCAGCCCCGCGGAGGTGGCAGCAGGCTCATTGCCGCGTGCCGGCCGGTATTCGGCGCCTATCCAGCCACTGTAGCCCAGCTCTTCAAGCACTGAGAAAAGATAGGCGTAGTTGAGCTCACCAACATCAGGCTCATTGCGGCCTGGTGAACCGGCAATCTGCAGGTGACCCACATCGCCGGTCGGGATGTATTTGCGCAACTTCATCGCCACATCGCCCTCGACAACCTGGCAGTGGTATAGGTCCATCTGCACCTTGAGGTTGGACTCGCCCACCTCACGCAGGATCTCGTGCGCGTGGTCCTGACGGTTCAGAAAGAAGCGTGGAATATCGCGCGTGTTGATTGGCTCAACCAGCAGTTCAACGCTGCTTCTGCTTGCCTCGCGCGCAGCGTGTTTGAGATTGGCGACCAGCAGCGGCTGCACCGCTTCACGCTCTACCCCTGCGGGCAGGATGCCAGCCATCACATGGATGCGAGGACAGGCGAGTGCCTCGGCATAGGCCAGTGCGAGATCAATGCCGGCGCGGAACATCTTCTCCTTGCCAGGCAGGCAGGTGGTGCCGCGGTCGCCGGCATTCCAGGCCTGTTCAATACTGGCCTTGTCATCACCGCCGGCTGGTGCATTGATCAGCACCAGTGACAGGCCATTGGCCTTGAGCATCGCGGCAATTTCCGCAGCAGGCCAGGCATAGGGTGACAGCACCTCAACGGCCTGGAAGCCGTCGCGCGCGGCAGCCTCGAAGCGCTCGCTGAACGGCAACTCCTTGTACATCCAGTTCAGGTTGGCAGCGAACTTAAGCATGAGGTTCCGCCGCAGCTTCAGGCGGCGGTATGCTTTTGCACTCCCAGAAAATGCGTGCGGTGCAGCCCCTGCAAATCTGTGGGTTCAGTTTCGGAAAGATGGTCGCTATGGCTGTGCGTTTGTCGGGGAACTGGTGCTCGGGTCCCAGCAGCCGCGTGAAGCCCGTTGTCTGCCACATGCGAATGACTTCCGGGCGCGGCCGGTGGAAGTAGAGGTCGCCACCTATCGCCCGGCGTGCGTTGAGCTCGGCCTCCCACAATTCAGCTCCGGCCAGGTCGATGAAATTCATGCTCTTGCCCATCACCAGCAAATGTTTTTGCACCTGCGGAGCGTGGCGCAAGGCATGCAATGTATCTGCGACGTGCTGCGTCGCGCCAAAGTAAACCTCACCCTCCATCCGCAACAGCTTGAGTTGCGGACACTCTGGCAGAAGTTGTGTCCCCGCACTCGTTGCGTCGTTGTATTTCGTCGTCTGCGGCACATCGTCAATCACCACAAACTGCCGCTCCGGGCTCCAGCCGTCAAAGCCCATGGTGCGCATCGCGGGCTTCGACGTACGGTATAGAAAGGACATCAGCGACAGCAGCGTGCCCAGCAGAATCGCCATCTCCAGCCTGATCGTCACGGTAGCCACCATGGTTGCAAACGCGACAGCAAATTCGGTACGGCTGAGCCTTGCCAGTTGCTTCCACCTTTTGATGTCCAGCAACGAGATGGCGACCAGCATCAGCAAGGCCGCGAGTGCCGCCATTGGTATCTGTGCCAGCAGCGATGAACTGAGGGCCACCAGCACCAGCAGCAGTCCTGCAGAAAACACAGCGGCCAGCGGCGTGCGCGCGCCCGCCTGCAGGTTGGGCATGGAGCGGTTCATGGAGCCGCAGGACACATAGCAGGAGAAGAAGCCGCCAACGACGTTGGACAGGCCCTGGCCACGGAATTCACGATTGGCGTCTATGCGCTGGCCGGAACGCGCAGCTACCGCCTTGGCAATCGATATCGCCTGGCCCAGCGCGACTATGGTCAGTGCAAAGGCCAGGCCCAGTAAATCGGGCACGGCGGCCCAGCTGATGTGCGGCACTTCAAAACGCGGCCACGGCGTATTGAGAACCCCGACGGTACGCAGTGCCCTGGCCGGCGATACGGCGCCGGGCGACAGTTGTACCCACAGCATCGCCAGCGCCGTCGCGACAACCAGTCCCATCAACATATAGGGCCAGTTGGGCCGCCACCGGCGCACACCGAATGCCACCACCGCCGTGACGGCGGCCACCGCCAGCGCCGCCGGTTGTGCATGCGTGAGCTGCGTGAACACATGCCGGAGCACACCGGCCGCACCATGCTCGGCGGCAGGCGCCAGCCCCAGCAAGTCAGGCAGCGCATAAACCGCAATCAACAGCGCAGCACCAGAGGTAAACCCGAACAGCGCCGCAGGCGATATGAAGTTGGCAAGGCTTCCGAGTCTGAGCGCGCCTATCAGCCACTGCATGATGCCGACCATCATGGTCACGGCCAGTGCCAGCTGTATGTAGGCAGGGCTGAAAGCGAAGGCCAGAGGCGACAGCATTGCGAACAGCGCCAGCGAGTTCGCATTGGTCGGGCCGGACATCACATGCCAGCTGGACCCAAAGAGAGCTGCAATGACGCAAGGCACGACGGCGGTGTACAGGCCGTATTCAGGTGGCAGCCCGGCCAGCGTGGCAAAAGCAATGCCCTGCGGCAACACCAGCACCGCGCCCAACAGGCCAGCCAGCGCGTCAGCGCGCAGCGTTTCGCGCGATACGCGCCGCGTCCAGTCGCCGAACAGGCGCTGCAGCAGCGGCAATGTTGTGCGGGACCGGGTGTCAGTAGCAACCTGCATTGTCTTGAGGGCCGTCTGCCTGTGTCAGCTACGTTGTACCTTGAAGACGGCACGGCTGGCGAAAGCATTGGGCAGCCAGCGGACTTCCCGTCCATCCTGAAGGCCAAACTGGTCCAGTATCTGGAGCTGGTTTTGCAGCGCCAGTGCCTCGAAATCCTGCATGGTGCCGACGCGGATGTTCGGCGTGTCATACCACTGGTAGGGCAGCACACGGGTCACCGGCATACGCCCGCGCAGCACTGCCATGCGGTTGCGCCAGTGACCAAAGTTGGGAAAGGCAACAACGCCGATGCGGCCCACACGCGCCGTTTCCACCAGCATGGTTTCGGCATTGCGCAAATGCTGCAGCGTGTCTATCTGCAGCACGACATCAAAGCTGTTGTCGGCAAACATGGCCAGTCCGGCTTCGAGGTTGAGCTGCATCACGTTGACGCCGCGCGCCACACAGGCCTGCACATTGGCGTCGCTGATTTCCACACCATAACCGGAGCAGCCTCGTTCGCGGATCAGGTGGTCCAGCAACGCGCCATCGCCACAGCCAAGGTCCAGTACGCGCGAGCCATGCGGCACCAGCCCTGCAATCGACAGCAGGTCGGGTGAAGGGACTGCGGTCATATCGCTCGCCGGGTTCATGGGGAATCCTTCATGCAGCCACCCTGGCGTTGAAGTAGGAGCGCACCACGCCCATATAACGTTCGTCATCCAGCAGGAAGGCATCGTGGCCGTGTGGTGCGTCTATCTCTGCGTAACTGACATCGCGCTGGTTGTCGAGCAGGGCCTTGACGATCTCGCGGCTGCGCGCCGGAGAAAAACGCCAGTCGGTCGTGAAGCTCACCAGCAGGAATTTGGCCGTGGCTTTTGCCAGCGCCGCGCTGAGGTTTCCGTTGAACCCACTGGCCGGGTCGAAGTAGTCCAGCGCCCGCGTGATAAGCAGGTAGGTGTTGGCGTCGAAGTACTCACTGAACTTGTCGCCCTGGTAGCGCAGGTAGCTTTCGATTTCGAACTCGACGTCCTGCGTCGAGAACTTAAAACCGGAGGAAGCAGCTGAACGCGCGGGCTCCGCCGACAGGCCGCCCTTAGGTGAAGCAGCCCCCTCGGGGGGCAGCGCAGTACGCGAAGCGACAAGCGTGGGGGCTCTAAGCTGGCGTCCAAACTTCTCGTTCATCACGTCGTCACTGAGGTAGGTGATGTGGCCAATCATGCGTGCGATGCGCAGGCCGCGTTTGGGCAACACCTGGTGGCGCGCATAGTTGCCGCCATTGAAGTCCGGGTCGGTCACTATTGCGCGCCGGGCGACTTCGTTGAACGCGATGTTTTCTGCCGTCAGGTTGGGCGCGCTGGCCACCACTACCGCGTGCCGCACGCGGTCCGGGTACTGCAATGTCCAGCTCAGCGCCTGCATCCCGCCCAGACTGCCGCCCATCACCGCTGCCAGCGTCTGTATGCCCAGCGCATCGAGCAGCCTGGCCTGGGCATCGACCCAATCCTGCACCGTGACGACGGGAAAGGATGCACCGTAGATTTCACCGTTATCGGGGTTCTTCTGCATGGGCCCGGTCGAGCCAAAGCAGGAGCCAAGGTTGTTCACGCCGATGACAAAAAACCGGTCCGTGTCCACCGGCTTGCCGGGGCCGATCATGGTGTCCCACCAGCCTTCGGACCTGTCGATGACCTTGCCATCTGCATCTACATAGACACCTGCCACGTGGTGGGAAGCGTTCAGCGCATGGCAGATCAGCACGGCATTTGATTTTTCGGCGTTGAGTTCGCCGTAGGTCTCGTAGCTGAGGTCGTATGCACGTATCGAAGCACCGCTCTGCAACGGCAGGGCAGCTTCAAAATGCATGCTGGACGGTGTAGCAATCAGGGGCAAAAAATCACCTGCAGAAAAACAAAAACCCGAAGTCGCAAAAGCACGTGATAAGGCAGGTGCTAAAGCGAGTCCGGGTCAATGGGCATTCTTTAGCTGTACTTTTTAAGCGCCCGCAAGCTGGGCAAATCGGCGCTCTGGTCAGTATATCAAGCTCAAGGTTTGACCGGCATCAGCAGTGCAGCCAGTCCCAGCGCGGCAAACACCAGCGCAGACACCATGTGCACCACGCGTAGCGGCACCAGCCTTGTCACGCGCTCGCCCAGCCACACCACTGGCGCGTTGGCCAGCATCATGCCCAGCGTGGTGCCGGCAACGACGGCAACCATCGCGTTGTATCTTGCTGCCAGCATCACGGTGGCAATCTGGGTCTTGTCGCCCATCTCGGCGAGGAAGAACACGATCACCGTGGTGGCGAACACACCGAAACGTGGCGCCTTGCCGTCTTCATCGCTGTCAAGCTTGTCCGGTATCAGCATCCATGCGGCCATGACCAGGAAGGATGCGCCGAGTATCCAGCGCAACACCTGGGGTGTGACCATGGTGGTAATCCACGCGCCGGCCGCTCCGGCAAGTGCGTGGTTGATGATGGTGGCAACAAAAATGCCGAACACGATCGGCCAGGGCTTCTTAAAACGCGCAGCAAGCACAAGCGCAAGCAACTGCGTCTTGTCGCCCATTTCAGCGAGTGCAACTATGCCTGTGGAGACGAGGAAAGCTTCCATACAAATAGACCTCCGGCCGGAATAAAACCAATGACTGCACGACTCCCCGGCCTGCAACTTTTTACCGTTGCAGAGGCTGTGCAGTCAAAGGTCTCGCCAGGTCTGTTGGAACTGTGTGCGCCATGTCCACCTTGTTGCAAGGCGGGACAAGTCTGTTGACGCAAACCCCTCTCGTATTCGGAGGGCGGCTACTCCCCAATGACAGCCTCCATTCTACCCAGTCGTGGGCAGCCCCAGCATTAACCCTGAATCGCACGTAAATGGCGCATTTATTGCTTGTGTTTGGTGCGTTTGCTGATTTCGAACAGATTTCGCACCACAAACACACAAATTACCCCGCACACATCTAAAGAGGGACATATGGAAGCACTAAAGCAGGGCTCGGACGCTTTGTTCATTTTGTTGGGCGGCATCATGGTGCTGGCCATGCATGCCGGTTTTGCATTTCTGGAGCTGGGCACCGTCCGCAAAAAGAACCAGGTCAATGCGCTGGTCAAGATACTGGTGGATTTCTCGGTCTCGACGATTGCCTACTTTGCAATCGGCTTTGGTGTGGCCTACGGCACCCATTTCTTTGTCGGCGCCGAGCAGCTGGCGGCCAAAAACGGCTACGAACTGGTGCGCTTCTTTTTCCTGCTGACCTTTGCCGCAGCCATTCCCGCCATTATCTCGGGCGGCATTGCCGAGCGTGCACGGTTTTATCCACAACTGATTGCCACCGCGGTCATCGTCGGTTTTGTTTACCCGTTTTTTGAGGGCATAGCCTGGAACCAGCGCTTCGGCGTACAGGCCTGGATCAAGTCACTGACGGGCGCCGAGTTCCATGACTTTGCGGGCTCCATCGTGGTCCATGCAGTCGGTGGCTGGCTGGCCCTGCCGGCGGTGATCCTGCTGGGCGCACGCAGCAACCGCTACCGCAAGGATGGCGCTGTGTCTGCACATCCGCCGTCCAACATCCCCTTCCTCGCGCTGGGCGCGTGGATTCTGACCGTCGGCTGGTTCGGCTTCAACGTGATGAGCGCGCAAACCATAGACAAGATATCGGGTCTGGTTGCCGTCAACTCATTGATGGCCATGGTGGGCGGCACACTTGCCGCGCTCGCCCTTGGCAAAAATGACCCAGGCTTTGTACACAACGGCCCTCTTGCAGGCCTGGTCGCCGTCTGCGCAGGCTCCGACCTGATGCACCCACTCGGCGCACTGGTGACGGGCGGTGTGGCCGGCGGCGTATTTGTCGTGATGTTCACGCTGACACAAAACAAATGGAAAGTTGACGACGTGCTGGGCGTTTGGCCATTACACGGCTTGTGCGGTTTGTGGGGAGGGCTTGCCGCCGGCATCTTCGGCACAAAGGCGTTTGGCGGGCTGGGCGGTGTGAACTTCGGCGCGCAATTGATTGGCAGCGTGCTGGGCGTCGTATGGGCCGTCGGTGCAGGCTTCGTGGTCTACGGCATTTTGAAAGCCACGATGGGCCTGCGCTTGAGCCAGGAAGAAGAGTTTGAAGGTGCCGATCTGTCGATCCACCATATAGGCTCGACGCCGGACCGCGAAGTGAACTGGTAGGCGCAGCTGGCGCAACCGCCATTCTCTGCAACGGCTAGACTTGCCGCACATGGCCACATTCGAAGACCAGCTTGTTGAACATCGCGTTTACCTGATGCGTTTTGCACGCCTGCAGCTACGCAATGACGCGTGGGCCGAAGATGCGGTATCCGAAACACTGCTGGCTGCGTTGTCAAAACCGCAAACCTTCGGCAATCGTTCGCAGCTCAAGACCTGGCTGGTCGGCATACTGAAACACAAGGTCATTGACATGATCCGCAGCAACACGCGGGAAATGTCTGCAAGTGATGCGGACGCCGACCGGGAAGGCGAGGAGCTTGACCGGATTGCGTTCAAGGCCGATGGCCATTTCGCAGAGCAGCCCAACGATTGGGGCGATCCACACAAGACACTGCAGCAAAGCCAGTTTTTCCAGGTGCTGGACGCCTGCATGGAGCGCCTGCCGCCGGCGCTTGGCCGGCTTTTCCTGATGCGCGAATGGCTGGAGCTCTCATCGCAGGACATCTGTAAGGAATTGTCCCTGACACCGACCAATCTCTACGTCCAGTTGCACCGGGCCCGCCTGCGCCTGCAGGAGTGCCTCAATATCCACTGGTTTGGCAAACACGGCACCTGAGTCATCTTTCAACGGATTTTTTGCGTGAAACCCCGCATCACACTGCTAAGGCGAACCTGCCGCGAAGCCGCAGCGCTGATCATTGCGCGGGAGGACAACGCGCTGAAGCTGTCGGACACCGTGGCCCTGAAACTGCACCTGTTGGCATGCAAGGCCTGCCCGAAGTTCGAAAACCAGGTACTGACCATGCGCGCCGCGATGGGCCAGTGGCGCAACTATGGCGAGCAAAACGACCCCGCCAAACCACAACCCCAAGCGCATGCCGGGCGAAAAGTGTAGGCACTTACTATCCTTGAAATGCCTATCAAACGCCAATAGTAGAAATGAATGGCCGGTCAGGCTGGCGAAGCGGCAAAAGGCCAAACCCGCATAAACGCTGACCAAAAGCGGCCAAAAGCCCCGGAAACGCCCTGTTTGCAGGGTTTTGCACATCTAGGTGAATACGATAGTTGCTTGACAGACAAGCCGGTGACGCATAATGTGTGCGTGCAAATCTACGCATTTGCACAGGTTAGGTGATCGGTCAGTTTCGCGCGCTACAGCGGTACGTTCAAGATTTGTTGTGCTTTCGGGACTCCATCGCTTTTGTTATTGTGTTTTAGAGGAGTCCCTTCATGGGCAACAAACTTTACGTCGGCAATCTGCCGTACTCGGTTCGCGACGAAGACTTGCAACAATCTTTCGGCCAGTTCGGCTCCGTCACCAGCGCCAAGGTCATGATGGAGCGCGACACCGGCCGCTCCAAAGGCTTTGGTTTTGTTGAAATGGGCAGCGACGCTGAAGCCCAGGCAGCTATCAACGGCATGAACGGCCAGCCTCTGGGCGGTCGTAGCGTTGTCGTCAACGAAGCCCGTCCGATGGAAGCACGCCCGCCACGTAGCGGCGGCTTCGGCGGTGGTGGCGGCTTCGGCGGCGGCGGTGGTGGCTACGGTGGCGGCGGCGGTGGATACGGCGGCGGAGGCGGTCGTTCCGGCGGCGGTGGTGGTGGTGGTGACGGCGGTTTCCGTAGCCCATACGGCGGCGGTGGTGGTGGTCGTTCCGGCGGCGGCGGTGGTGGTGGTGGTCGCGGCGGCTACTAAGCCCTCAACTGTTCACCTGACCCTTCATCAGCTGACAAGCTGGTGAAAGCTTCGAAAGGCTTCAAGACTTCTGGTTTTGAAGCCTTTTTGCATTGGCGCCCTGAATGCGCTCAGCCGCTCTTGCGTTTTTTCCGGGCGCGGCCCGACAGCAATTTGTCGAACAGCGCGTTTGGCAACAAGCGCAGCATCCTGGCCACCACGCCCATCTGCCAGGGGATGACGCTGTAGCTGCTGCCGGCCTGTATCGCAGCAAAAGCCTTGTCGGCAAAGTCCTCCGGCTGCATCAAAAAGGGCATCGAATAACTGTTTTGCTGTGTCAGTGGCGTGTCTATATACCCCGGACAAATGGTCACCACATCGACGCCGGCACTTTTGAGTTCGCCACGCAGGCTTTCACAATAGGCAATCACTGCGGCCTTGCTGCCGCAATAGGCGCCATGACCCGGCAAGCCGCGTATGCCGGCCACACTGCCGATGCCGACCAATGCGCCGGAGCCACGTTTTGTCATGTCGTTGATAAACGGATGAAAGGTTGCGGCCACACCGATGTTGTTCGTCGCAAAAGTCAGGCGCATCACGTCGAGGTCTTCGCGTATTGCAGAATCCATGCCTATGCTGATGCCCGCGTTGGCGATAACCACATCCGGCGCTCCCTGCGCGGCGATGCACGCTTGCCCAGCCGCAACAATGCTGTCGATCTCGGAAACGTCGGCACTATAGATGCGGTAGCTGTCAACAGGAATGGACTGGGCAGATGCCCAGGCCTGGACTTCGGCAGTGCGGCGCGCCACCAGCGCCAACCGGTATCCCGCGTGAAAAAAGCGCAGCGCCAGCGCCTGGCCTATGCCACTGGATGCGCCGGTAATAAAGACGAGTCTGGACATTGCGATCAGCGCCGCGACGGCACCGGGACTGAGACGCGGGGCACCAGCAAACCCTTGACGCGGCCGTTCAGGTCAGCAATGCCCGTGATGTTGTTAAAGGCAAAAGTGTCGCCGGTGAACTGGTCGCCGCCGCGTATCAACACCACCGGCTTGTGCGACTTGACCCGTTCTTCATTGACATAGGCGTGCAAGAACTCACCCTGGAACTCCATGCGCGGCAATTCGTCGCCATCGGCATCCTTTGTTGCCTCGCGAATCACCCGCGCATTGCCCATCAGCTGCACTTCGGAGCCATCGCCGTTGGACAGCGCCCGGTTGCCGGTTGAGGTGACCAGGTGGCCCTGAGCGTTGATGCTGCGGATGCGCGCGGCGTCTATCTCCAGGGTATCGGTGTCCGGATAGTGGCGCGCTTCGATGCCGTATATCTCGCTTTTCAGTTTGCCGGTTTCATCAAAAGTCTTGATGGTGAACTTGCGCATGTAGTAGTCCGACTCATGTTTGACTTCTTTTGCAACATCCGGCCCATCGTTTATTGGCGAGTTACGCACCAGCCAGTAAGTGCCCAGTGCGAGGGCACCCATCAACAGCAGCGGCAGGTAGATGGACACATGGTCCCACAGGCGCAAGGCCCGGCGCCAGGGCCCACGCAATCCGCGCAGCACCACCAACATCGGGTTAACTGCCGTCATGCTGTGTAGGCCTCCAGCAGGGAAGCATAGCGTCCGCTGGCCACCATCAACAGGTCGCAAAATGCGCGCGCTGCGCCATGGCCACCCGCTTCAGCCGCCACAAAATCTGCCGCCGCCTTCACCTCTGCATGTGCGTTGGCAGGGGCACCGGCAAACGCCACCCGGCGCATTACCGGCAGGTCAGGCCAGTCATCACCCATCGCTGCAGCCTGCGACCAGTCCAGCCCCAGCGCCTTCAGCGTGATTTCGGCTGCCGGTCGTTTGTCTTCCGTACCATAGTGTGTGTGGATGATGCCGAGCGCATCCAGCCTGCCACGCAGCGGCACGCTGTCGCGGCCGGTGATCACGGCTGGCGTGATGCCGGCCTTTTGGAGCAGCTTCAGGCCATGGCCGTCCAGCGTGTTGAAGCGCTTGAGCGTTTCGCCGTGCTCGGTCATATAAAGCCCGCCATCGGTCAGCACGCCATCGATGTCAAAAAAGGCAACCCGTATGTTTTGCGCTTTCAACAGCAGGCCTGGCTCGAAGTTCAGTGCGGGTTTCGTCATGCTCAGATCACTTTCGCTCGCATAAGGTCATTGGTATTGAGCGCGCCACACAGTACGCCATCCGCATCGACGATCAAGACACTGGTAATGCGGTTTTGCTCCATCAGTTCAACTGCATCCACGGCCAGCGCATCCGAGCGCAAGGTACGCGGGTTTGGATGCATCACTTCGCCTGCCAGCGCATTGCGCAGGTCCACCCCTTTCTCGACCAGCCGGCGCAGGTCACCATCGGTGAAGATGCCCAGCACCCGTTGCTTGTGGTCCACGATGGCGGAGGCGCCCAGGCCCTTGCTGCTCATCTCGCGCATCAGATCGCTGAAGCCGGTGTCCAGCTGGACCATGGGCACCTGGTCGCCACTGCGCATGACGTCGGCTACGTGGGTGAGCAGTTTGCGGCCCAGCGCACCGCCGGGATGGGAGCGCGCAAAGTCTTCTTCGCGAAAGCCGCGCGCATCCAGTAGCGCGACAGCCAATGCGTCACCCATGGCGAGTTGTGCCGTGGTGCTGGCAGTCGGTGCGAGGTTGAGCGGGCAGGCCTCCTGCGCCACGCTGCTGTCCAGCGTCACCCGCGCCTGCCCGGCCAGCGCCGACTGCAAGCCACCGGTGATGGCAACCAGCGGCACGCCCTGGCGGCTCAGCACAGGCAATATGGCGGTGAGCTCAGCGCTCTCACCGCTGTTGGAAATGGCCAGCACCACATCGGCATCGGTGACCATGCCGAGGTCACCGTGGCTGGCTTCGGCAGGGTGCACAAACATCGCTGGTGTGCCGGTTGATGCAAGTGTGGCAGCAATCTTGCGGCCTATGTGGCCGCTTTTTCCCATTCCCATCACCACCACCCGGCCACGGCAGGCCAGCATGATTTCAACGGCCTGCGCAAACTCGGGGCCTACGCGACCCGCCAACCCCTGCACGGCGGCAGCCTCTATCTCAAAGGTTTTACGCGCCAGGGCTTGTACCTGGGCCGCGTCAAAGGCGGTGGCTTGCGGGATCATCACCGCATTCTATCGACGCGCACCTGGCCAGCGCCTGCCGGGGTTTTAGGGCAGAACCTGGCGCGTACGGCCCACGTCGCCCAGGCAAGCTCGGCTACTATCAAAGAGTATGAGCGCCCTTGAACTTACCCTGCTATACCTGCTGGCCGCCGTGCTGGGTGTGGTGGCATGCCGTTCGCTCAAACTACCGCCCATGCTGGGCTACCTTGCAGTTGGTGTACTGATAGGTCCGCATGCACTGGCACTTTCGCAGAATGCGGAGGGCGTGCGCCACCTCGGCGAATTCGGCGTTGTTTTCCTGATGTTTGTGATCGGGCTGGAGTTCAACCTGCCCAAGCTGCGCTCCATGCGCGGCCATGTATTTGGCCTGGGGCTATTACAGGTCGTGCTGACGGTGCTGCTGGCCACGCTGGGCTCGCTGTTCCTGGCAAGCATGGCGCCTGCGGTGTGGAAGATGGAATGGAAGACCGCGCTGGTGCTATCAGGCGCCATCGCGATGAGCAGCACTGCCATTGTGGTGAAGCTGCTGGCCGAGCGGCTGGAGCTGGAGTCAGAGCACGGCAAACGTGTGATGGGCGTGCTGCTGTTCCAGGATCTGGCCGTGGTGCCGCTGCTGGTGCTGATTCCCGCACTAGGCTCGTCGCCCGACAAGCTTTTCCTCGCGCTGGCGCTGGCGGCGCTGAAGGCCACAGTGCTGGTCGGGATCCTTCTGACCGGCGGCCAGCGTGTGATGCGCTGGTGGCTGACCATCGTGGCGCGGCGCAAGAGCGAAGAGCTGTTTGTACTGAACCTGCTGCTGGTGACGCTGGCACTGTCGTGGCTGACCGAACTGGCAGGCCTGAGCCTCGCGCTTGGCGCCTTCATCGCAGGCATGCTGATTTCCGAAACCGAATTCAAGCACCAGGTGGAAACCGATATCAGGCCCTTTCACGATGTATTGCTGGGCCTGTTTTTTATCAGCGTCGGCATGATGCTGGACTGGCGCATCGTGCTTGAGCGCTGGCCGCTGGTGCTGCTGCTGGCGACGCTGCCGGTGGTCTTCAAGCTGGTGCTGGTGACTGCGCTGTCCAAAGGCCTGGGTGCCACAGCCGGTGTCTCGCTGCGCACGGGCCTGTACCTGGCGCAGGCCGGTGAGTTCGGCTTCGTGCTTCTGTCGCTGGCCAATGAGAACCAGCTGGTGCCGCAGGCGCTGCTGAATCCTATTCTTGCAAGCATGGTGCTGTCCATGCTGGCCACCCCTTTCATCATCATGTACAGCAACCAGATCGTGATGAAGCTGGTGGCCAGCGAATGGCTGCAACAGTCGCTGCAAATGACGACCATCGCGCGCAAGTCCATCAATGCCGACAAGCATGTGATCATCTGCGGCTACGGCCGTTGCGGACAAAACCTCGGCCACATGCTGGAAGGCGAAGGCATTCCTTATATGGCGCTGGACCTGGACCCCGACCGCGTACGCCAGGCCGCTGCCGCTGGCGACTCGGTTGTCTTTGGCGACGCGGTGCGCCTGCAGGCGCTGATGGCCGCAGGCCTGGCCCGCGCCAGTGCGGTGGTAGTGACTTACCTCGACACTGCCAGCGCGCTCAAGGTGCTGGCCAACGCCCGCGCGCACGCGCCCACGGTGCCGGTGATCGTGCGTACCGTCGATGACCATGATCTTGAAAAACTGCAGGCTGCCGGCGCCACCGAAGTCGTGCCAGAAGCCATTGAGGGCAGCCTGATGCTGGCCAGCCACGCGCTGGCGCTGGTTGGTGTGCCGATGCGCCGCGTTATACGGGTGGTTCAGGAGCAGCGTGATGCGCGCTACAACCTGCTGCGCGGCTACTTCCGCGGCGCCGACGATGACACGGTCAATGAGCTGGACGAAGAGCGCCTGTCCACGGTCACACTGCCCTTGGGCACCAAGGCGATAGGCCAGCCCCTGAACGCCTTTGCACTGCACGCAGCAGGTGTCAGGGTGGTCAGCCTGCGCCGTGCCAACGGCAAGCCCGCCGAGCTGCTGGAAGACACGCTGCTCGAAGGCGGTGACACGCTGGTGCTGTCCGGCAAACCGGGTGCGCTGGCCATGGCCGAAGAGAACCTGCTGCGCCGCCGCACATCCAGAAACAGTCCGCCCGCCTGACGCGCCAGTCCATCACACACCCATGCCAGAATTCCACAAACTCAACCGCGCCGGCATCAGTGCCTACCTGAAGAACCATATCCGCACCGTGCCCGACTGGCCGGCGCCTGGCGTGCAGTTCCGCGATATCACGCCCCTGCTGCAAAACCCCAAGGTCTTCCGCGTGCTGATCGATGCCTTTGTGCACCGCTACATGGACCCGGCGCTGCGCCCGGATGTGGTGGCCGGGCTGGACGCGCGAGGCTTCATCCTCGGCGCGGTTGTCGCCTACGAACTGAATGTCGGGTTCGTGCCGATACGCAAGAAGGGCAAGCTGCCCTTCACCACGGTGCAGGAAACCTATGAGCTTGAATACGGCAATGCCACTGTCGAGTTGCACACCGATGCAGTCACGCCGGGCCAACGCGTGCTGCTGATAGACGATTTGATCGCCACCGGCGGCACCATGATGGCCGGCAGGAAGCTGCTGGAGAAACTGGGCGCTGTCGTGACCGAAGGCGCAGCCATCGTTGATCTGCCCGAACTGGGGGGATCGCAAAAACTGCAGGCCTCGGGGCTGCCCCTGTACACACTGGTTGATTTCGAGGGTCACTGAAGCGCCGGCCCACTTTGAGCGCTATTGTTTTGATAGCTAGTCGCGCTAGTCCACATTGGGTTTCAGGCCGATTTGATGCTCAAAAAGAGCTGTTTTTGGCCTTTTCCGGTCGTTTTTGAAGCCTCCAGACGTCTACCAAGCCTCAAAATCGGTCGTGGCGACAAAATCTTGATGTATACATCAAGATTTGTGGTCGTACCTTTGGTTCACCCAGCTAGTTGAGATCGCCGTACTGCGTGGCGCTCAATGCAGGCGCCGCAGCAGTTTCCGGCATTTCGGTGTCCTCGAAGCCGGTCAGCAGGGTGTAGGAGTGCAGGCCGGTGCGGGCCTTGCCTTCAGGCGCGGCTGCCGAGGCGGCAGCCAGCGCCTGCTTGAAAGCGGTGACTTCCTCTTCCTGTATCGGGTCGTAGCGTGAAGCGGGTTTTTTGATCGGCATGTCCAGCGGCGGAAGAGCTACGGTGTTGTGAAATGCCGGCGCAGGGGCGGGTGCGACCGCAAGCGTCGCATCAGCCTTGCTCTGTACCGTGGTGGCCTCGGAACGCCAGTACACCGAAGTCACCACGATCTCGAAGCGGGCCCTGGCAGTCTGCACCACCAGCGACTCGATGATGGCCAGTGTTTCTGGCTGGTGACCCAGCGTGGATGCGACATCCATCATCACCAGGAACTGGTCGCCGCGCTGATCCAGCGACAGCACCTTGAACTTGTAGCTGGCGGCCAGTACCCCGGCGCGGGTCATGGCTTCACGCACAGCCACATACAGTTGCTCGCGCCGGGCATGGCGCCTGGTCTTGCGCAACTCGCTGCGGCTGGCAGCTTCGGGGGCACCGGGCCTTGGAACAGGCATCTGGACGGGCTTTCGGCCACGGCTGTCACGCAAGCCGCTGCTGTCCCCGGAGCCTGACGGCAGCGAGGTATTCCGGCCGGATTTCTCAGGCTTGTCTGATTTACGCGATAACCAGTTGAAGACGGACATTTTCTGAAATCCCGATTGAAAAACTGACTGTTATTGGCACGGTTTCAATCCAGACCATCGGGTGATCAGGAGCCTCCTTCAAAGCCGGGCCTGGTTTATTGCAGTTTAGCCAGCGACATGCTCGCCCACCGTGCCGCTCAGCGCTCGGATCAGGCCGCTAGTAACCACCAATACACCGGGTTGGTAATAAGTCACGAAACAAACAGCAGGGCCTCGACTCAGGTGACGGCAACCCGCTTGGGGCGGTTGTAAAGCCGTTTGGCCATCACGCCGCCCATGGCCATCGTCAGTTCCAGCGCCAGCGCGCTCTGGCGGTTGGCCAGTTCAAGAAAACGTATCGCCGTCAGGCACCACAGCTTGCAGGGGCCCGACGCCTGCACCGTCGCGCTGCGCGCCTGGTGCGAGAAAAAGGCGCCCTCGCCAATCACCGTACCCGGCCCCACCAGTGCCATCCGCACCCTTGCTTTTTCGTCCTGGTAATGCACGCTGAGCGTGCCGCTCTCGACAAAATAGATAGTCCGGTCAACAGACCCGTTCTCGATCAGTACCTGCCCGCTCGCAAGCGCAAATGGCTGCATGTAGCTTGCCAGCACGTCCCAGTTCTGCGGTGAGAACTGGCAGCGCAAGGCATCACTGGCATTGCTGTGTGCGATGGCCTGCGCCAGGCCCTGTATGTCAAAACGGAGATTGCCGGGTAGTGCTGCGTTCATGGTGCAGCGAAGATACCCTTGCGGCGGACGTTCCGGCAATAGTCTTTAACGCCCGCTTACACCTGATACGTTCTACTTAAGCCGCCACACCACTTGCTGGCCGGCAAGGCTATGCAAAAGGTTTATTTGCCGATGCAGAATTTCGAGAAGATTTCGCCCAGCAAATCGTCAGGCGTGAACTGCCCGGTGATCTCGCTCAGGTGCAGCTGGGCCTGGCGGAGGTCTTCAGCCAGCAGGTCCAAAGCAGGCATCGCAGAAAGCAATTGGGCCGATGCGCGCGCCAGTTGTTCGTCAACCCTTTGCAGCGCATGCACATGGCGCTCACGCGCCATAAAAACACCTTCGGGCGCAGACTGCCAGCCCACCACCTGCAACAGGCGCTGGCGCAGCGGCGTAAGGCCGGCACCTGTCTTTGCAGAGATGGCAACGCCATTGGCCATGCTTGCCGCCTGCGCATCGACGGCAGCATCCGACTTGTTCCAGACGTCAATCACGGGCGTGTCCCGGGGCAGTTTTTCCAGCAGGGTCTGCGCGATACGCACGTCGCCGGCTGTGTAAGCAGCGTCGGCCTGCCGCGTCAGGTCATGCAGAAAGAGCACCGCATCGGCACTTTCAATTTCTGTCCACGCGCGTTCAACGCCTATCTTTTCAACCTCGTCCAGCGCATCACGCAAACCCGCCGTATCAACAACGTGCAAGGGCACGCCATCGATTTGAATCAGCTGGGTGACCTTGTCGCGTGTGGTGCCGGCAATCGGCGTGACGATGGCCAGTTCTGCGCCCGCCAGCGCATTGAGCAGCGAGCTTTTGCCGGCATTGGGCTGGCCGGCAATCACGACCTTGATGCCCTCCCGCAGGATCGCGCCCTGGCCGGCGCGCTGCGTTACCGTCGCCAACGTCTGTTGCAGGCGCAGCAGCTGGCCTTGCGCATCGGCCTTCTGCAGGAAGTCAATGTCTTCTTCCGGAAAATCCAGCGTCGCCTCTACCAGCATGCGCAAATGCACAAGCTGCTCCAGCAATGTGTTCACGGCCTGCGAGAACTCGCCGGACATCGAGCGCGCTGCCGATCGCGCCGCCGTCTCGGTACTGGCATCAATCAGGTCGGCAATCGCTTCGGCCTGCGCGAGGTCTATCTTGTCGTTCAGGAATGCACGTTCGGTGAATTCACCAGGTTGCGCCACCCGCATTTGCGGCAGTGCTTGCAGGCAGCGCGCCAGCAGCAGTTGCAACACCACCGGCCCGCCGTGTGCCTGCAGCTCGAGCACATCTTCGCCGGTGTAGGAGTTGGGCGCCGTGAAATGAATCGCCAGGCCCTGGTCTATAACCGCACCGCTCGCGTCGCTGAAGGGCAGATAGGTCGCGACGCGCGGTGCGAGGCTTCGACCGCAAATGGCTGCCACCACCGGCGCAATGTCTTTGCCGGAAACGCGCACGATGCCAACAGCGCCGCGGCCAGGCGCGGTGGCAATGGCGGCAATGGTGTCGTGGTGGCGGGCTAGCATGATGGGTGAATGTTAAGGGGCATTCGCCAGATGTGTGGCGAGCAAGGCGTGAAATGCAAAGGGCCGCAAAGCGGCCCTTTTTTATTTTCCGTCCCGCTTTACTTGAACTTCGGCAGGTTGAACTGTGGCGGCACGCCCATGCGGGTATTGATAACCCATTGCTGTGCGATGGACAGTATGTTGTTTGTAATCCAGTACAGCACCAGGCCGGACGGGAAGAAGAAGAACATCACGCTGAAGATCAGCGGCATGAACCACATCAGCTTGGCCTGCATCGGATCTGGCGGTGCGGGGTTCAACGCAGTTTGCAACATGGTTGTCAGCGTCATGATGACAGGCAGGATGAAGTAGGGGTCTGGCGAGGAGAGGTCCCTGATCCACAGCATCCAGGGCGCGCCCCGCATCTCAACGCTTGAAAGCAGCACCCAGTACAACGCGATAAACACCGGAATCTGGATCATGATGGGGAAGCAGCCGCCTATCGGATTGACCTTTTCTTCCTTGTAGATCTTCATCATCTGCTGCTGCATTTCCTGTGGTTTGTCCTTCAGGCGCTCGCGCATTTCCATGATCTTCGGATTGATGGCCTTCATCTTGGCCATGCTGGAGTACGCCTTGGCATTGAGCCAGTAGAAAGCGATCTTCAACAGCAGCACCAAGGCCACGATGGACCAGCCCCAGTTCTGGATGAAGCCGTGCAGCTTGTCCAGCAGCCAGTACAGCGGCTTGGCCAGAATGGTCAGCCAGCCGTAATCCTTGACCAGCTCCAGGCCGGGCGCCAGCGCTTCCAGCGTTTTTTCTTCCTGGGGGCCGACAAAGAATTTCGCATCGATAGCCTTGCTGCTGCCGGCAGCAATCGTGTCCAGCGGTGTGATCATGCCGACGGCATACAGGTTGGTGTCGACCTTGCGCTCAAACAGGTCGCGCTTGATGCCGTCGCCCAGAATCCATGCCGAAGCAAAGTAGTGCTGGACCATCGCGATGTAGCCATTGGTCGCCGTTTTCTCGACTTCGACCTTGCCTTTTTCGATATCCTTGAATTCAATCTTCTGGTACTTCTTGGCTTCGGTGTAGATGGCCGGGCCGGTGAAGGTTGAGTAAAAAGACGACTCGCCGACCGGCGCATTGCCGTCACGCACCAGCTGGTAATACAACTGCGGCGACACGGCTGTGCTCCCGGTGTTGACGACTTCATGGCGCACGGCGATGTCATAGGCACCACGCTTGATGGTGTAGGTCTTGACCAGCTTCACGCCGCCGACATCGGGCGACTCAAACTTCACAACCAGTTCGTTCTGGCCATCCTTCAGGGAGCGCTCACCAGGAGCCGCAGCCATCACCGTTTTGTGCGTTGGCAGCGCGGTTCCGCCCGGGCCGGCGATCAGGCCGGTCTGTGCAACATAGACACGGTTTACGCTTTCATCGAGCAGCACAAAACCCTGTTCTTTATTCGCCTGGTCCTTGAACTTGTTGAACGAGGACTTGATCAGCGTGCCGCCCTCGGTGTCGAAAGTCAGCGTGAACACATCGCTGGTCACGACGATGCGTTCCTTGACATTTTGCAGCGGTGCGGGTGGCACGCTGCCGGGTGCGGCAACAACACCGGGCACGCCGGTCGTGGCGGTCGCCACCGGTGAAGGCACGGCAGAAGGTGCACCACCGGGAACCGAGGCCGACGAGGCGATCGGCGCCGTCGCGGCAGGCGCTACCGGCGTGGGGCTGGTGGCACTGGGGAAAAAGGTCGGCTTCTGGCCGTTATGGATCTGCCACTGGTCCCAGAGCAGGACCATGGAAAAACCAAATATCACCCACAAGATGGTGCGGCGGATGTCGTTCATGACGGCTTCTTTGTAGAGGAGGGGGAAGTCACAGGTGTGACCAAACGGGAGAAAAGGGACTGGCTTCGGTCAGCGCGCGTTTTGCGCGGCGGCACGGGGTCGTGCCCGCCATCGCACCAGGGCTGGCAACGCACCAGCCGGTACAAGGTGAGGTAGCCGCCGTGAACGGCGCCGTATTCCTGCAGCGCCTGCAACGAATATGCGGAGCAGGTCGGCTCAAAGCGGCAGGACGAACCCAGCCACGGACTGAGCAACAAACGGTAAGCCCTGACCAGGCCCATCAGCACGGTTTGCGGCAAACGAAAAAGAAAGGCCAGGAAAGGTTTCATGCGCAGGATGGGTGGGCCTCAACTGGAGGCGGCACCGGCTTTCATCAAGGCCTGCACTTCATCACGCACAGCTTCTTTCAGCTGAACGGAGGTGGCGCTGAGAAATTCCTTGCGCGAAAACTCACGCCGCAGGCGGACCAGAAAGGCGGCCTGTGGGTAGTTCTGCATGGAATCGGCGCTCACTGTGTAGATTTGCCTTTTGATGGCGTTGCGCGTTACTGCCCGCTTGGCCCAGCGTTTGGGCACCATCGCACCAATCCAGACGTCCTGCACCGGGAACAGGCCTGGCGCCGTGACTTCAGCTGATGCGGTAGCAGCGAGGCCCATGACCTGGGATGGCTGGCGCGAGGAAATCTCTTTCGCGGACTGGCCTGCATCAGGGCTGGGTGGCGGTGCGGTGGCTTCAAGCCGATTGCGATGCAGAACAAAGTGCTCTGTTCTGGCAATAACGCTGCCCGCCAGGACCGCCTGAAACTGGGGCCGGGTTTTAAGGCGTTGCATAAAACCCGCCCGACACCGGCCTGAAAAAGCCTTCAGGGGTGAAGCTTAGACTGCCAGGCGCTTGCGGCCCTTGGCGCGGCGTGCAGCAATCACTGCGCGGCCGCCGCGGGTCTTCATGCGGGTCAGAAAACCGTGCGTACGTGCGCGCTTGACTTTGGAGGGTTGGTATGTGCGTTTCATGATTAATCCTGCTTGGCTTCTTTGGGTTCTGATCCCTTGTTGATCCCTGATGCAGGCGCCCTGTTCGTCCTGTCGGACTTCCGGGTGCAGCTATCGTGGAGCATTCTTGCGCGGGCTCAGGTCCAGAAAGAAATCAGGCCGCGATTCGGGAAACCCATGATTATCGCAGATTTCCCATGCCTGGCAACCAGTTAGGCCGCTTATTTGGCGCAATGGCTGAGAAGCGTCTCGTGCCATAAAACAGGGCTCGTAGAACTTCCCGACGGAGCCCGGAATAGGTTTAAACCCGCAGCAATTTATTTTGTGGATAACTCGGCCCGGCAGGTACAATTGCGCTGCCGAAAACAAAGAATATCCACAAGCGCTCAATGACAACAATTATCAATGCGGCCACCCGGAGCCGACATGAGTGAAGCATCAGCGCTGAACATGAGCCACAGTTTGTGGCAGACCTGTGTGGATCACCTCGCCCAGGAATTGCCCGAACAGCAGTTCAACACCTGGATACGGCCACTGGCCGCAAACGTCGCCGAAGACCTCTCCAAAGTCACCATCCAGGTTGGCAACCGCTTCAAGCTGGACTGGATTCGCGCCCAATACGCCGCCCGCATTTCAGCGCTGCTGGAGAAGGTCTCGGGCCACAGCATTCAACTTGAGTTAGCGCTCGCTCCTCGCGAAGTGCCCTCCAAATCAGCATCGATTACCCGTAGCTTTGAAGGCTCCGACGTTCCAGAGCCGATTGGCATCGGTGTTGCCGAGGACGTGGCCGGCGCGCCTTTCAAGAACCGGCTGAACACCGCACTGACTTTTGACACCCTGATAGAGGGCACGGCCAACCGCATGGGCCGCGCCGCCGCGATGCACGTGGCCAGCAGCCTGGGCCAGCTTTACAACCCGCTCTTTATATATGGCGGCGTGGGCTTGGGCAAAACCCACCTGATGCACGCCATCGGCAACAAGTTGCTCGCAGACAACCCGGCCGCCAAAGTTCTCTACATCCACGCTGAACAATTTGTCTCGGATGTGGTTAAAGCCTACCAGCGCAAGACTTTTGACGAGTTCAAGGAGCGCTATCACTCGCTCGATTTATTGCTGATTGACGACGTACAGTTCTTCGCCAACAAGGACCGCACACAGGAAGAATTCTTCAACGCCTTTGAGGCCTTGTTGACGAAAAAGTCGCACATCGTGATGACGTCGGACACCTATCCCAAGGGCCTGACCGATATCCACGAACGCCTGGTGTCGCGTTTTGACTCCGGCCTCACGGTCGCTATCGAGCCGCCCGAACTCGAAATGCGCGTTGCCATCCTGATCAACAAGGCCGCCACGGAGGCGGCCGTGATGCCCGAAGAAGTCGCTTTCTTCGTCGCCAAGAACGTGCGCTCCAACGTGCGCGAGCTCGAAGGCGCGTTGCGCAAGATCCTCGCCTATTCACGCTTCAACCAGAAGGAAATCTCCATCCAGCTGGCCCGTGAAGCGCTGCGCGACCTGTTGTCCATACAAAACCGCCAGATCTCGGTCGAGAACATCCAGAAGACCGTCGCCGACTATTACAAGATCAAGGTCGCCGACATGTATTCCAAGAAGCGGCCGGCCAGCATTGCCCGGCCGCGCCAGATTGCGATGTACCTGGCCAAGGAACTAACCCAGAAGAGCCTGCCCGAGATCGGCGAGCTGTTTGGTGGCCGTGATCACACCACCGTGCTGCATGCCGTGCGCAAGATGTCTGCAGAGCGCCAGCAGATGACCGAGCTAAACCAGCAGCTGCATGTGCTTGAACAAACGCTCAAGGGTTAACCACTAAATGACCCTCCAGATCGCACCCAAAATCACGTCCCTAACAACTATGGGTATAAGTTTTGAACAACCCATGGCTTATCCACAGGGCGGGGCCAAAACCCAAAGTTGTTCATATTCGGGTGCAGGTCTTGCATGGGTATTCAACACAAGGTTAAACAATCGCCAAGTGCTTGATCAAAAAGGGGAAAATAGCGCTATCCACAGATAGCAGCTGCCCTTACTACTACTACTAATTTGAATTAAAGAATTAAAGAGAAAGAACAAGAGGAAGTCATGATCGTTCTGAAAGCCACCCAGGATAAAGTTTTGTCGGTACTGCAATCTGTCGCCGGTATCGTGGAGCGCAGGCACACCTTGCCGATTCTTGCCAACGTGCTGATACGCAAAACGGGTGCGCAGCTGCAACTGACCACCAGCGATCTTGAAATCCAGATCCGCACCACTGCTGACCTCGATGGCGATGCCGGCAACTTCACCACCACCGTCGGTGCACGCAAGCTGATCGACATCCTGCGTTCCATGCCCAGTGACCAGACCGTGTCGCTCGAGTCCGCGCAGAACAAGCTGATCCTCAAAGGCGGCAAAAGCCGCTTCACGTTGCAGACGCTGCCCGCTGAAGACTTCCCGCTGGTGCAGGAAGCAGCCAACTTCGGCCCGGCCTTCTCGGTGCCGCAAAAGACGCTGAAAGAGCTGCTCAACCAGGTCTCGTTCGCGATGGCTGTGCATGACATCCGTTACTACCTCAACGGCATCCTTTTTGTGGCTGAAGGCAAGCAACTTAGCCTGGTCGCCACCGATGGCCACCGCCTGGCTTTCTCGTCGGCCACGCTTGATGTTGAAGTGCCCAAGCAGGAAGTCATCCTGCCGCGCAAGACCGTGCTCGAAATGCAGCGCTTGCTCAGCGACAAGGAAGGCGCGATTGAAATGCAGTTCGCCGGTAACCAGGCCAAGTTCAGTTTTGAAGGCATGGAGTTCGTGACCAAGCTGGTCGAAGGTAAATTCCCCGACTACAACCGCGTCATCCCCAAGAATCACAAAAACATCATCACGCTGGGCCGCCAGCCGCTGCTGGCCAGCCTGCAGCGTACCGCCATCCTGACCAGCGAAAAGTTCAAGGGCGTTCGCCTGAACATCGAACCTGGAACCCTGCGTGTGGCATCCAACAATGCCGAGCAGGAAGAAGCTGTTGACGAACTCGATATCGACTACGCGGGTGACGCGATTGAAATCGGTTTTAACGTCACTTACCTGATTGATGCGCTGGCCAATATGGACCAGGACATGGTGAAGATTGAGCTCGCAGATTCGAACAGTTCTGCGCTGCTGACCATCCCCGACGATGCGGCTTTCAAGTACGTTGTGATGCCGATGAGGATTTGATCAAGGCGACTGCGAAAACATAAAAAGAAAAACCCCGAACCCGCTTACCAAAGCGGGTTTGGTCATTCAAGAGATTGCAGGTTTCCAGTAAAGCTGGAAGCAGATTGGAAAAAGAAGCGGTTATGACTGAAGAAAACAAAGCAGAAATCACCAACAACGACGCTCTGGTGAACGTCAATAACGGCGAGGCCGGCGAGGCAAGCTCCAATTTCCAGCCCAAGATAGATACCAACCAGGTCGGTGCGTCTGAAGCCTATGGTGAAGGCTCCATCCAGATTCTTGAAGGCCTGGAAGCCGTCCGCAAGCGTCCGGGCATGTACATCGGTGACACATCTGACGGTACCGGCCTGCACCACCTGGTGTTTGAGGTGGTGGACAACTCCATCGATGAATCGCTGGCCGGCCATTGCGATGACATCCTGGTCACCATCCATAGTGACAACTCGATCAGTGTGGTCGACAACGGCCGCGGCATCCCGACCGGCATCAAGATGGACGACAAGCACGAGCCAAAACGCTCGGCCGCTGAAATCGCCCTGACCGAACTCCACGCTGGTGGAAAGTTCAACCAGAACAGCTACAAGGTTTCAGGCGGCCTGCATGGTGTGGGCGTGAGTTGCGTCAATGCACTGAGCAAGATGCTGCGCCTGACGATTCGCCGTGACGGCAAAGTGCATGTGATGGAGTTTTCCAGGGGCTTTGTTCAGAACCGCATCATTGAAACGGTTGATGGTGTTGAAGTCTCGCCGTTGAAGGTGATGGACGATACCGACAAGCGGGGCACTGAAGTCCACTTTCTCCCCGACACCGAGATCTTCAAAGAGAACAACGACTTCCATTACGAAATACTGAGCAAGCGCCTGCGAGAGCTCAGCTTCCTGAACAACGGTGTGCGTATTCGTTTGAAGGACGAACGCAGCGGCAAGGAAGATGACTTTGCCGGCGCCGGCGGCGTCAAGGGTTTTGTTGACTTCATCAACAAGGGCAAGACTGTCCTCAACCCCAATGTGTTTGCCGCCATGGGTGACCGCCAGAGTGACCAGGGCACCAACATCGGTGTTGAAGTTGCCATGCAATGGAACAGCGGTTACAGCGAACAAGTGCTTTGCTTCACCAACAACATTCCACAACGTGATGGCGGTACCCACCTGACCGGCCTGCGCGCCGCGATGACCCGTGTCATCAACAAGTACATCGACGACAGCGAGATCGCCAAGAAAGCCAAAGTCGAAGTAACCGGCGATGACATGCGTGAAGGCCTGTGCTGCGTGCTGTCGGTCAAGGTGCCTGAGCCGAAGTTCTCCAGCCAGACCAAAGACAAACTCGTCTCCAGCGAAGTGCGCGGCCCGATTGAAGACATCGTCAGCAAACTGCTGTACGACTACCTGCAAGAGCGCCCAGCGGACGCCAAGATCATTGTCGGCAAGATCATTGAAGCCGCACGTGCACGTGAAGCCGCCCGCAAGGCGCGTGACATGACACGCCGCAAGGGCGTGCTCGATGGCATGGGCCTGCCCGGCAAGCTGGCTGACTGCCAGGAAAAAGACCCCGCCATGTGCGAGATCTACCTGGTCGAGGGTGACTCCGCCGGCGGTTCTGCCAAGCAGGGCCGTGACCGCAAGTTCCAGGCAATCCTGCCACTGCGCGGCAAGATCCTGAACGTTGAAAAAGCGCGCTATGAAAAGCTGCTGACCAGCAACGAAATATTGATTCTGATCACAGCGCTGGGCACCGGTATCGGCAAGGCCGGTGGCAGCACCGGCAATGATGACTTCAACGTTGCCAAGCTGCGTTACCACCGCATCATCATCATGACCGATGCCGACGTTGATGGCGCTCACATCCGCACGCTGCTGCTGACCTTCTTCTATCGTCAGATGCCCGAGCTGGTCGAGCGCGGCCACATCTACATTGCGCAGCCACCGCTGTACAAGGTCAAGGCCGGCAAGGAAGAGCAGTACCTCAAGGACACTTCAGCGCTCAACAGCTTCCTGCTGCGCATAGCGCTCAATGGCGCATCCATTCAGGTCGGTGGTGAAGGCAGCAACGTGCTGGCAGGCGACACGCTGGCCGAACTGGCACGCAAGCACCAGCTGGCTGAGTCCGTCATTGCACGTCTGCGTGGTTTTATGGATGCCGAAGCGCTGAAGGCCATTGCCGACGGCGTGGCGCTCAATCTCGACACCGTGGCCGATGCAGAAGCTTCAGCCGCACTGCTGCAGGAGTTTTTGCCAACGGCTGAAGTCGCTGGCGAGTTTGATACCCGCACCGACAAGCCGATTCTGCGCATCAGCCGGCGCTACCACGGCAACATCAAGAGCAGCGTGCTGACGCAAGACTTTGTGCACGGCGCGGACTACGCCACGCTGGCAGAAGCCGCAGCCACCTTCAAGGACCTGATTGGCGAAGGCGCCAAAGTCATGCGTGGTGAAGGTGAACGCCAGAAGGAAGAAAAGGTCAATGATTTCCGCGAAGCAATGAAGTGGCTGATTGGCCAGGCTGAAAACGCCACCTCACGCCAGCGCTACAAGGGCCTGGGTGAGATGAACCCCGAGCAGCTGTGGGAAACCACGATGGACCCCAACGTGCGCCGCCTGCTGCGCGTGCAGATCGACGACGCCATCGAAGCCGACCGCGTGTTCACCATGCTGATGGGCGATGAGGTCGAGCCGCGCCGTGAGTTCATTGAACAGAACGCACTGCGCGCCGCCAACATCGACGTCTGATCGTCCCTCAAGTCTTTATCTTTTTCTGTAGCCCCGACCCATGACCGAAACCACCCCACGCCCCGAACTGCCCGACCACCTCTCGGTGGATACCAGCAGCCCGCACCATGTAGCCGCAGTGTTTGAGCAGGATGTCGGTATCCGCTTTAACGACAAGGAGCGTTTTGATGTGCAGGAATACTGCATCAGCGAAGGCTGGATCAAGGTGCCCGTGGGTAACAAGGTCGATCGCAAAGGCAAGCCGCTGACGATCAAGCTCAAGGGCACGGTCGAAGCCTTTTACAAGTAATCGGCGCAATCCAAAGAAGGGCACGAGATGAGCAATGCAGCTGAATACATCCCGCCCAAAGTCTGGACCTGGGACAAGGAAAACGGCGGGCAGTTTGCCAGCATCAACCGGCCTGTGGCTGGTGCGACGCACGACAAGGAGCTGCCGGTCGGCAAACACCCGCTGCAGCTTTACTCGCTGGCCACGCCCAATGGCGTCAAGGTCACCATCATGCTTGAAGAGTTGCTGGCAGCGGGCCACAGCGGTGCGGAGTACGACGCCTGGTTGATCCGCATCAACAACGGCGACCAGTTCGGCAGTGGGTTTGTGGCGGTAAACCCCAACTCAAAAATCCCCGCGCTGATGGATCGCAGTGGTGAAACACCCGTGCGTGTGTTCGAGTCCGGCGCCATCCTACAGTACTTGGCCGAGAAGTTTGGCGCCTTTATGCCCGCTGGTGGCGTGGCGCGCACCGAGTGCCTGTGTTGGCTGTTCTGGCAAATGGGAAGCGCGCCCTTTCTTGGCGGCGGCTTCGGTCATTTCTACGCGTACGCACCCGAGAAGTTTGAATACCCCATCAACCGCTACGCCATGGAAGTCAAGCGCCAACTCGATGTGTTGGACCGTCATCTTGCAGAGCACCACTTTCTTGCTGGCGACGACTACACCATCGCCGACATGGCGGTGTGGCCCTGGTACGGCAACCTCGTCAAGGGCCTGGCCTACGATGCAGGCGAGTTCCTTAGCGTGCATGAATACAAAAACGTGCTCCGCTGGACAGATGAAATCGCATCACGCCCTGCCGTACAACGCGGCCGCATGGTCAACCGCGTGGTGGGTGAGCCCTCGAGCCAGCTGCATGAGCGCCACGACGCCAGCGACTTCGATACAAAGACGCAGGACAAGATAGCCCCCGCCGCTACGGGCAAGTCGTAAACCACGACTGAAACATGACGCGTATCGCCGTCATCGACTTCGAAACCACCGGCCTGTCACCCACCATGGGCGACCGCGCGACGGAAGTCGCCATCGTGCTGGTTGAAGATGGCCAAGTGGTCGACCGCTTTCAAAGCCTGATGAATGCAGGCCTGCACATCCCCGCCTTTATCACCAGCCTGACGGGCATCACCAACGCGATGGTGGCCGCTGCGCCCGCTGCAGAGAGCGTCATGCGTGACGCCAGCCGCTTTGTAGGCAACGCGCCCATGGTGGCGCACAACGCCTCGTTTGACCGCAGGTTCTGGCAGGCTGAACTGACCCGTGCAGGGGAAGCAGCCACTCAACCCTTTGCCTGCACCATGCTGGTTGCCAGAAGGCTTTACCCGCAGGCGCCCAGTCACAAGCTTGGTGTGCTGGTGGAGTACCACCAGTTGCCCAATGCTGGCCGTGCGCACAGGGCGATGGCTGATGCTGAAATGGCGGCATCGCTGCTTGGGCAGATTCAGCATGATTTGCGAACGCAGCATCGTGTTGCCAAGGCAGATCACGGCTTGCTGATGGTGTTGCAGCGATGTGCCAAGCCTGCGGTGCGTGCGTTGATGGCGCAATTTGCTTCTGTGTAAGGTTTACGAATGGACCGAGGTCAGGCATAGTTCGACGCTATACGGCGATTGAGGTTTTCGAGACGTCACCTAAGCACCTAATGCTGCGTGCTATTTAAAACTTATCCGAAAAGAGTTTTCTCGTTGAATCTTTTTGTTTCGAGTCGATGTGCCTTTAGAAGAACGGGAGTTACTTTGAACTGGTTTGAAATTTTGGAGCTTATTGGGAAAAGCCGGCAGGTGCTGATAAAGAAGCTTTCACGTAACGATTGCAGTTGGGCAGATGATTCAGGTAAACATCAAAATGGGATCTACATACCTGAGGGAATTAGACAGTCCGGTTTTTTACCGCCGCTCATAAACATCAATCCGGATAAACCGCATATTCTGGAAGCTCAATTCAAAACGCTTTGGCCCTCAACTGGAGAGCTGAAACTTTCGAATTTAAAACATTACTCGAATAAGGGATCAGAACTGCATTTCACTAGGGTTCCAAAAGAGGAGTTTGCGGACTTGACCCCAGCGTCATTGTTGTTGGGGGGCATCTTTAAAAATTCAATTAATGACGCCGCGCATTGGTTCTTAGTCTTGGATTCAGCATGTGAAGAAGCCGAATTACTAGAGTCACTGTTTGATTTGGATTCTGAGTTTCATTGCTCGCTATTTGATCCAGCGACGGCATTTAAAGAGCCATTGAATGAAACGGATGCACTAATCGGTGAAATGATTAGCGCCCTCAAAGCGGATACCTTGGACAAGTTTATTGCGGTAGCGGCCAAACTTCCAACGCCAGCACATATGGCAAGCGCGGCACAGTCCGAATATTTACGTGCTCATGAACTGACTAATCTGGATCCATATGCAATCCCTAATCCCGGGGATGCAATCATGAAGATCAGTAGAGATATTGAGTATTCGATATATAAGCGGGTGGAGCGAAGACATCGTGCTGCTGAGGTACTGAGAATCTTATCAGTCGAGAATGGACTAAAAGGAGGGGAGTCTTTAGTCAACGCAGTTGTCCGTGGATACCCTGCTTTGGATGCTACCTTTTTAAGTGCAAGCCAGCACAGAAAGTCTCGTGCAGGCCGCTCTTTTGAACATCATATTTTTCGGTTGTTGACGGATGGAAAAATACCTTTTGATGAGCAAGCCGTAACTGGTGGCCGCCGACCTGATTTCGTGTTGCCTAGTTTAAAGTGGCTAAATGCTGTAGACAGGGATTTCAACGGAGCCGTGATTCTCTCTGCCAAGACCACTCTTCGGGAGCGCTGGAAGCAGGTCACACTTGAGAAATTTAATTGCGGACTTTTCTTGGCAACGGTTGATGATCGTATTTCTGCGTCGGCAATCGATGACATGGGAACGCATGGAGTCACTCTCGTAGTTCCTGAGTCCTTGAAAAAATCAAAAGATACGTGCTATGACCTTAAAAACAATGTCATAACTTTCGCAGATTTTTTTGTTAACGAACTCGCGACGAAGCGCGAGAAATTCGCTAGCGCTGGCAAAGATAAATTTAAGAGCTAGGCGTTATGCCGTCGCCCTTGCATTTTCGTAAGCGCTGCCATGGCTTTGGTAACCGAGGCGTTGGGCAATTGATAATGGGTAGCTTTAAGTTCGCACTCCCAAACCGTTAGGACGTGCCAGCCCTGTTTTTTTAGTTCTAGCGCCACTTGCAAATCACGTTGGGTATTTGTCTTTAGTTTGCTTAACCAAAATTGAGTATTGCTTTTAGGCCATTTGAAATATTTGCAATCATGACAATGCCAAAAGCATCCGTGGACAAATATGACCACACTTCGCCCGGGGAAAACCAAGTCAGGCTTTCCTGGAAGACCGCGGCCTCCTAAGCAATAACGAAAACCTTTTGCATGAAGCGCGTAGCGGAGAAATAGTTCTGGCGTCGTGTCTTTTCCTTTGATGCCCGCCATCATGCGGCTACGCGTCGCGGCATCTACAACATCAGTCACTCCGCCGTGCAATCTGGCTTGATGCCCGTGGCAACATAAAAATATTTGATGCCGCACTCATAAACTGCGTCGCCATGATGTTCAAACATCACATCTATAGCTTCGTTGAGTTTGACGCACTCTTCGGTTGTAAATGCTGGTTTATTCGTTGCGGTGTTGATGATGGTTTCTGCGCGGTCGTCTACATGGAATAACAACCCACCCAAATACATTTTGTAGAACCAGCGGTTCATCGCGAAATACGAACTGTTTGGCACATCGGGTATGCGGGAAATTGTTTTCATCAGGTTGCTCCTTTTAAATCAGGCTGCGAGGCGCAAAGGTGCGCGCTGGTTATCTACCGCGTCAACTATCAGCGGGCGCATGGCTTTGGCTACGGCCTCCATGACGGGAACGATTACTGAATTCCCAAACTGTTTGTAGGCACGGGTGTCAGAAACGGGAATCTTGAACGTGTCCGGGAAGCCCATCAGGCGGGCACACTCCCTAGGCGTAAGGCGACGTGGGTTTTTCTTTGCCCCCTGACTGAACAAAATTTCCGAACCGTCCTTGTAATACCTTGCTGACAATGTGCGGGTGACGCTCTCTGGCGTGACCAGTCCAAAGCCGAAGCCGTTTCCGGCTTCTTGATGTTTTTTCTTGTAGTTTTGTAGATAGGTCCAAAGGCCGTCTGTCAGTGTGTACTTGTCGAGAGGTTTCCGTTTGGCGTAGTCGTAGTAATTTGACCCGTCTAAATCAATCACCGGCTCACCGGTTTTCTTGTGCAGCACTTCGCTTAACAGGTGCTCTCCTTTTTCAGGGAGATTCACCATGTCCCATTCAAATTTCACGGGGTCACGGAAACCCACAATAATGATTCGCTCACGGTGCTGGGGTACAAATCGTGCGCCGTCGATGACTTTGTGGAAGACGTTGTAACCAAGGTCTTTGCTCAGTGTCCGGTGGATTACGTCAAACGTGCGCCCTTTGTCATGGGATTGCAGGTTCTTCACGTTTTCGAGCATGAATGCGCGAGGCCGCTTTTTTGCGATGATTCGGGCCACATCAAAGAAGAGGGTGCCTTGAGTCTCGTCAGCAAAACCATGGGCGCGACCAAGCGCGTTCTTCTTGGACACACCTGCTATGGAGAACGGCTGGCAGGGGAAGCCGCCGAGCAAGACATCGTGGTCAGGAATATCTTCTGCGTCGATCTGCGTGATATCGCTGTTGATATTGTGAGAAATTGAGAAGTTGGCTGCGTAGGTTTTCTGAGCGTAGGAATCCCACTCGCTGGTGAAAACACACTCGCCGCCTATCTTCTCAAATGCAAGTCTGATTCCGCCTATTCCTGCAAAGAGATCCGCAAAAGTGAAGTCCCCGGTTTTCTCCTTTGTTGTGCCGAAATTAAGGAAGTGTTGAAGCTCGGCTGCAATATGGGCTGGGGGCTCTATTTCCCGCTTTTCCCATCGTCGAACTTGCCTCACTGTGAAGTTGAGATGTTTTGCAATCTCTTCTTGGGTGTATTTTTCGCGCGCGACAGCAAGGTAATGCTGCGCGGGAGACATGTCGGCGGTGGAAATTAGTGTTGTCATACGGCGGGAATAATACCGGACATTTTGTCCGGTTGTTGTCCCCCTGTAAATTAATCCAGTGTTGTTGCTGTTTTGTCACAACGATTTGTAGATTTGATCCGTGGAAACCTTGTAATCGTTGATCATGCAATTATTTGTTTTTCGAAATAATTCATGGCAACTGACTGGGGGGACATCTTTGATATCTATGGGGAAAAAGAAGTCTCTGCGACTGATAAGAGTCGCGCGGCCTACGTTCCCACGATTTCGCAGCGAGCAGCTATTCGGGCGGCGGGCATTGTTCCTTCCAAAACTCGACCTGGAGTTGAGTTTCAAATCACACTTTTAAATGAACCTACATCCTCCATTGGCGCATCTTTCTACGAAGCGTTGCGGAAGCCCAAGGTCAAGGTCAAGTCTCCGTTAGTGGGAACGAAGAAGAAGAAAGCCAGAACACCGGAGGCTCGAATGGGCCATGCGTTTATTAGCTCTTGGTTGCAAGTCGGCGACTTAGTAATTTTGGGCGTCATCGGAAACCAGTTATTTGCGGTTAAAAAGAAACGGTCCTTAACAACACGACGGGTGGTGTCGCAGGTAGGAGAAAAAGTATTGGCCTTAGCTGCTAGAGCGAAGGGCAGACCAGTTGTTCGAAGTGTGGTTCGTAACGATTTCGTACGAAATCCTTTTGTTGTCAGAGGGGCTGCAATTCGTTCAAAAGGAAAATGTGAAATGCCTGGTTGCGTAACGAAGCTTTTCTGCCGTGATGATGGCTCACCTCATGTAGAGGTCCATCACATTATTCCACTGGCAGAGGGCGGAGATGACAGTATGAGCAATGTCGCAACGCTATGCGCGCAATGCCACAGGGAGCAGCATTTGGGACTACACCGTAACGCAAAGCGAGTTCTCTTAGCGGCATATAGAAAAAAACATCCAACGTGAGGCGCTGCGGTTTCGTCATGCTGGACTTATCGTCTGAGCTTGTCGCAAAGTAGTTGCGTGATTTCAAGCTGAAGGCAACATCCGCTGCAGCTCAGGATCCTTGTCGATGAACTGGTGCTTCAGCGCGCCGCCTACGTGCGCAACCCACAACACATACAACAGGTAGCTAGCTACGGTGTGCAGCAGGCCGAAGGCGTCGTGCAGCATCTCTTTCGTTGCGGGTTCTATGGACATGATCCAGCCTATGCGGGCCAGGGCACGAGGCCGAAGTGTTGTATGGGGTGGGTGGCGGTAATTTCCACGCTAGGCAAATGGGCTTCATTGCGATGAAGCCATCAGCCTTCTAAGCTGACGGTTTATAGAATCAATTTAGGCGACCCATGACCACAGACCCCCTCCCCGAAAGCATCATCTCTCACGTCTCTATCGGCACAAACGACTTTGCGCACGCTACGGCCTTTTATGAGGCTGTGCTGGGCACGCTGGGCATTCGCAAGGTGATGGAGCACCCCGGCGCTGCTGCGTTTGGTCGGGCTTATCCGGAGTTTTGGGTCGGGGTGCCGCACGATGGTGGCAAGGCGGCTGTGGGCAATGGCTCGCACTTTGGCTTTCTGGCTGTCTCAAAAGCGCAAGTGGAGGACTTTTACGCGAAGGCGCTGGAGCTGGGTGCGGTGAGCGACGGGGCACCGGGGCCGCGGCCGATGTATGGGCCGCAATACTACGGCTGTTTTGTGCGCGACCTGGATGGGCACAAGATTGAGGCGCAGTTTTGGGATTCGTCTGCGGGCTGACCTTCACCGATTTCGCGCTCAGGGCAGCATCCGCTGCAACTCAGGATCCTTATCCACAAACTGATGCTTCAGCGCTCCGCCCACATGCGCCACCCACAGCACATACAGCAGGTAAGCGGCCACGGTGTGCAGCAACCCAAACGCATCGTGCAGCATCTCCTTCGTCGCGGGTTCGATGTTCATGATCCAGCCTATGCGGGGCCATGGGACGAGGCCGAAGAGTTGCATGGGGTGGGTGGCGGCGTCTTTCCAGGCGGAGTCGTGCAGCCAGCCTGAAATCGGCAGCAGCAGCATCACGCCGTACAGCGCCATGTGCGCCCAGTGGGAGGCGCGTTGCTCCCAGCGTTTGTAGGTGCTGGGCAGCGCGGGCGGTTTGTGGCTGTAGCGCCAGAGCAGGCGCACTATCGCCAGGCCGAGCACGGTGATGCCTATGGACTTGTGGGTGTCGATGACGAGCCGCACACGCTCTTCGGGCCAGTAGTTGATGAACCAGATCAGCACCAGGTTGATGCTGATGAGCAGCGCGATGACCCAGTGCAGGGCCATGGCGGTGCGGGTGTATTTGGCTGGTGTGGCAGCTGTGGCGTCGGTGGTTGTCATGCGGCTGTCTGGCTGGGTTGGTGGTCTGCCGATAGTAGCGGTGAACCTTTACCGTTGAGGCAGAGTCCGACGTGTTTGCAGGCTTTGGCGGTGCCGGGCATCCATATTGCACGGCCTTGCGTACTGTCCTTACCGCCCCCTGTTCGTCACCGGAACCCTGTCTTGTCACAAGCGCTGCCTGCCACCACCCTGAATGCCTCCCGCCGGGCCGCTTCGCCGCGCTATTCGCTGCCGGCGACGCCGCTGCGCAGCTACCTGATCCATGGCGCGGTGCTGCTGGTCTGGCTGGCGCTGTTTGCGATGGTGTTCCGCTTCTCGGGGGTGCTGGTCTGGTCGGTTGGCGTGGCCTATGTGCTGTATGACACGGTGCTGCTGGCGTTTGTGTTCTGGAAGACGCTGCATCTGGCGAAGCTGCAGCAGGCTGCGCCGCTGGCTGTCGCACCCGCAAACCAGCGTGTGACGTTGGGTGTAATCGTCGCCGCCCACAACGAGGCTGAAGTATTGCCGGTGACTTTGGCCGCGCTGCTGGACCAGAGCGATGTGCCGGATGAGATCGTGATTGCCGATGATGGCTCGACAGACAACACGGCAGAAATCCTGCTAAAGCTCTATGGCCTGCATGAGCCAGCGCTGGGCGCGATGAGCGAACCTGGCCCCACCTACCCCTGCCTGCGCTGGTTGCGCCTGCCGCATGGTGGCAAGGCGGTGGCGCTGAATGCGGCGGTGCTGCAGATGACGAGTGACACGGTGCTGACGGTGGATGGCGACACGCTGCTGGAGTCGCAGGCGATTGCCTGCGTGCGTGATGCCTTCACGGCCGAGCCTGCGCTGGTGGCGGCCACGGGCGTGCTGGTGCCGGTGTGTGATGCGTCTTTCAGCGGGCGGCTGCTGCAGTGGTTCCAGACCTATGAGTACATCCGCAACTTTTTGTCGCGTTATGCGTGGATGCGAGTCGACAGCCTGTTGCTGATCTCTGGCGCGTTTGCGGGCTTCAGGCGCAAGGCGCTGATTGAGGTGGGCGGCTTTGATATTGATTGCCTGGTGGAAGACTATGAGCTGATTCACCGGCTGCGCCGCCATGGTGCGCTGAACGGGCTGGGCTGGACGACGCGGGTGCTGGGCGGCGCCCGTGCGCTCACCGAGGCGCCGGGCACGGTGGGCACCTTTTTGCGCCAGAGGCAGCGCTGGTTTGGAGGCTTTCTGCAGACGCAGTACTGGTACCGCGACATGGTGGGCGACAAGCGCTACGGCTGGCTGGGCCTGGCGATGCTGCCGGTCAAGGCGATTGACACGCTGCAGCCGCTGTATGGGCTGACGGCTTTCTTCTTGCTGGTGTATTACCTGGTGCACGGCAGCCTGGGTGTGCTGGTGCCGGTGGGCGAAATCATCATTGGGAAGATCGTGATCGACTTGATGTTCCATATGTGGTCTGTGCACCTGTACCGCGGCTGGGCCGAGAGTGCGTTGCCGGGTGATGCCAGCGGCAAGGCACCGGCTTCATCAGCACCACGGGCCAGTTTTGTCTTTGGCCTGCTGGCCTCGCTGGCCGAGCCGTTTACCTTCCAGATCCTGCGGCACACCGGCGCGGCTTGGGGCTGGGTGGCGTTTTTGACGGGTGAGCGCAAGTGGGCCAAGCAGAGTCGGGGTGGTTTGTTGCCGCCAGCCTGAAAGACAGCCAAAACCCATTTTCTTGATGTATACATCAAGATTTTGGCTTTTCAGGCTTTTAGGGCGCCCAAGAGTCTGCTGGGGGTTAAAAAATGGCAAAAACAGGCCAAAAAAGGACTATTTTGACTATCAAAAAGGCCTGAAAGCCAATGTGGACTAGCGCGACCTGCTATTAAATTAATAGTGGCCGCTTTACCGCTCAGGGCCTGGCTACGCGCATCCAGGTCATACCTGCAGAAGGGGCGATGTCTGACAAGCGGCGCGCGGGCTATGCACAGAATGGTTTTATGCCGCAGGGCATTCATTCATTTTTATTGACCCATCCATTTTTTTAGGAGACCAGCATGGCCGCAAAACAATCGAAACGAGTCAACACCCATGACCAGACCGCCCAGGCGCAGCAGGAGTTGAGCGATCAGGACCAGTCGCTTGAAGAAAGCGGCAAACCCGCAGGCCATGGTGGCAAGGTAGAGAACGACCACAACCAGTCGGGTGACAAAAAACCAACCCAGCGCAATGAAGGCCAGCGCACAGCGAACAGCCGCAGCGACCGTGAGTCGCATGTAGGCGGCGGCAACCAGCTGCAGTCGCGGCGTGGTGGGGCGGCGGGGACTTCCAGTCGGTAAGCCAGTGGCGGGGCAGGTCCCCGCTTTTTACTGTGCCTTTAGCGCCGCGATGCGCTGCCGGGAGGCCTCGCGCGGTTCGGCGAACAGCGATTCGATAACGCCGCGCAGCCACTTGTGACCGGCGTCATGGTGCATGCGTTCGTGCCACATAACCTTGACGTTCATCAGCTCGACGTCAAACGGCAAGGGCAGGAAGCGGATGTTTGTGAGGTCGCGCAACACGACTTGCGCGCGTAGTGGCACCGTCATCAGGTGATTGGTCTGGCGCAAGATCAGCGGGCCTGCAAAAAAGTGTGGCAGCCGCATCACGATGCGGCGTTTTTTCTTCGCGCGTGACAGCGCCTGTTCGACCAGCCCCGGCCCGCGCCCCGGTGGTTCGACCACGATATGTGAGGCCTCTATGTATTGCCGGAACGAGATCGCCTTGCTGATGAACGGATGGTCGGCGCGCAGCATGCACACATAGGGGTCTTCGAACAGGTGGGTCTGGTGAAAGCCGCTTTGCAGTTCGGGCCGGTGGCCTATGGTGACGTCGGCCTGGCCATTGATCAGTGCTTCGCGGTGCGCATCGATCGGCAACTGCAGCACGTTGACGCTGGTGTGGGGCGCGTGGGTGTTCAGATAGTCGACCAGGGTCGGCAGGTAGGTGAGCTGGCCGATATCTGACAGCACCAGGTTGAAGCAGCGGTCGTCAGTCAGAGGGTTGAACTCTGTGGCGCCGCGCAGGCTGCTGCGCACAGCGTTCAGTGCCTGCTCCAGCGGCTCGACCATGGCGGCGGCGGCCACGGTGGGCATCATGCCGTCGCTGGTGCGCACAAAGAGCTGGTCATCGCACAGGGTGCGCAGCCGGCTCAGCGAATGGCTGACGCTGGACTGCGTCAGACCCAGTTGCAGGCCGGCCTCAGTGACGTTGCGGTGTCTGGCAATCGCAAGGAAGACGCGGATCAGGTTCAGGTCAAAGTTGTCTACGTTCATGAATGTGAGCCATCAAAGGTATGACATATATCAATTGGACACATAGTACGCGCATGCCTAGGATGGTGCTTCCCCGCACATTTCCCCACGATCACTACAAAGAGAGACAAGCACCATGGGACTATCCGACCTTCACGCCATGCAGCTGGACAGCGGCGGCAACAGCGTTTCATTTGAACGCCTCATCGGCCGCGGCCTGCCTTCGGCCAAGGATTTGCCTTCAACCGAGATCGAGCGCTACTACCACGCGGTGAGCAACTTTGTTCACACCTTTGACTTCAAGCCGACCGACACGCTGGTCTTTCTGGCCGACAAGCTGCTGGACCAGCGCGTGATCTCGGCCATCACTGGGCTGGCGGCGGCGCATGGCATCAAGCCCATCATGGTGATGACGCACACCACCAACATGATGGAGATACCGGACGACGTCAAACCGATTCTCGAGAAGGCGACGTTTGTGGTGTCGACCTGGTTCTGCTCGGCCTGGCACCCCTACTGCCTGGCGCTGCGCAAGAACAAGGGCCAGCGCTGGGTGAAGATCACCTTCTTCCGCAACCTGGATTTGCTGCACACCGAGCAGGCGCGCTTCCCGACTGAACTGGTGGGCGAGCTGGTGCGTGCGACGGCCAAGCGCTTTCCGCGTGGCGTTGACTGCCCGATGAAGTTCACCGACACGCGCGGCAGCGACCTGATGATCCCGCTGACGGCGCGCATGGTCGACAAGAACCTGGACACCAACCGCTGGCGTGGCGAGGTGCTGGCGACCAACCCGGGTGCCTATGTGCACTACCTGCCGACGCACGGCCCCAACCTGTATGAGCCAGGCCCAATGCTGGACGACCCGAACGAGATCGTCAAAACCACGGGCACGATTTACCCGCAATGGGCGGTGGGTTTTGAGCAGCCTTTTGCGGAGCGGATAGGCGTGCGCTTCGAGAACAACGCCATCGTCGAGGTGACCGGCCAGACTTCGGATGCGGCGCTGCTGCGTGAGATGCTGATAGGCGGCGTGCTGATCGAGCTGGGCTGCGGCTTCAACCCGAAGTGGCCGCGCCACCTGATTTACCCTGCGGGTTCGAACTCGCCGGGTGCGCTGCACTTTGGCATCGACCTGGTCAAGCCGGCCGACTACATCAAGAAAAAAATGCCCTATTGGGAAGAGCCGCCGGTGCACGTGGACCTGGTGTGTTTCGACACCACCGTGGACGCCGGGCCGAACCGGCTGGTGACGGGCGGCTTCCTGGAGGCGCTGCGCGACAAGGACGTGGTGGCCATGGCTGCGCGCTACGGCGAGCCCGTCGAGCTTCTTGAAAACTGGCCTGAATAAACCGGGACCACAGCAAAGAACACAGGCGCGACAAGCGTGGCCTTGTATCTGGGACAGAGCGACCTCGACACCCTGTTTGCACGGGGTGCGGTGACGCCTGCCGACTGCGTGGATGCGGTGGCTGCATCGTTTGCTGAACAGGGTCGGGAGCAGGTTGGCGTGTTGCCGCGGCAGATCGTCTGGGCCGAGCCGGCGCAGACGGCGCCGCGATCACGGGCACTGAAGATGAGCGCCGCCTACATGCGTGAGTCGCACTTGATGGGCGCGTCGATTTACGCGGTGCAGTACACCCCGGGTAGTGTGGACATGTGGCTGACCGTGTTCAGCGGCGAGACCGGGCAGATGCTGGGCGTGATCAACAGCAAGCAGCTCAGCGTGTGGAAAACGGCGGCTACTGCTGCCGTGGCCGCACGTGCGCTGGCTCGGCCCGATGCGCACCGCGTGGCGCTGGTGGGTACCGGCAGTTATGCACTGGCGCAGCTCACGTTCATGGCAGCGGTGATGCCGATTGACGGCGTGCGCTGCTTCAGCCGCAATGCCGATGCACTGAAGGCTTTTTGTGAACACGCCCAGACGGTGTTGGGCCTGCCCGTAACGGCGGCGGCATCGGTGAAAGATGCCGTGCGTGACGCCGATGTGGTGACCACCATCACCATCTCGCCCACGCCGGTGTTGCTGGGCGAGTGGTTGCCCGAAGGCGTGCATTGCAACGTGATGGGCCAGCATGCGCCGACAGCGCGTGAGGTGGACACCGCGGCGGTGCTGCAGTCGCGCGTGATTGTGGATGCGATGGCGCAGGCGATGAACGAGAAGGGCGAGCTCTTGATACCGATTGATGAAGGCGTGATGACCAAAGCGCACATCGCCGGTGAGCTGGGTGCGGTACTGGCCGGGCAATGCGAAGGCCGCAGCAGCGTGGCGCAGCGCACCATGTTCTGCTCGGGTGGTACGGCCTTCGAGTACATGGGGCTGTGCGGCATGCTGCTGGAAAAAGCCGCAGCGGCAGGCATTGGCCAGCAGCTGCGGCCCTGAGGAAAGTTTTAAAACAATGACAGGAGACAAAACATGATGATGAAAAAACTCTCAAACCTTTTGGGCGGCATGGCCGCTGCACTGGGCCTGACGATGCTGGCTGCGCCCGTGGTGCATGCGCAGGACTACCCGACCAAACCGATACGCCTTGTGGTGCCGCAACCGCCGGGCGGGCCGACCGACACGGTGGCGCGCATCGTTGCGCAGAAGCTGTCTGAAAAGTGGGGCCAGCCGGTGATTGTGGAGAACCGGCCAGGTGGCGGCTCCAACATTGCGACCGACCTGGTGGCGAAGTCTGCACCTGACGGCTACACGCTGGTGGTGGCGACGGTGCAGCACATCGTCAACCAGTTCATCTACAACACCCTGCCCTTTGACCCGGTGAAGGACTTTGCGCCGGTGACGCTGATCTCCAAGGCCTCCATCGTGCTGGTGACCAACACCGAGCTTCCCGTGAAGACGCTGCCCGAACTGATTGCACTGGCGAAGCAACGCCCCGGCAAGCTGCCGTGGGCTTTTGCGGGCAATGGCAGCACCGGCCACCTGTCGCTGGAGCTGTTGCAGACGGCCAGCGGCATTGATGTCATCAAGGTGCCTTACAAGGGCACGCAACCGGCGCTGACCGATTTGCTGGGCGGCCAGGCACAGGTGATGTTTGATGGGGTGGTGACCTCACTGCCGCACATCAAGGCGGGCAAATTGCGGCCGCTGGCGGTGGCCAGTCTGACGCGCTCAAAATTGTTGCCTGATGTGCCGACGGTAGCCGAGCAGGGTTACCCAGGTTTTGAGGCCGTGGGGCTGGCCGGTTTGCTCGCGCCTGCGGGCACGCCGCCGCGCATTTTGCAGAAGATCCAGTCAGAGGTGTCAGCCATCGTGCGCAGCCCCGAAGTGGAGCAAAAAATGACGGCGATGGGGCTGGAAGTGGTGGCCAGCACGCCAGCCGAGTTCACCGACTACATTCGCCAGGAGGCGGTCAAGTTCGGTCCGCTCATCAAGAAAGCGAATATCAAGCCCGAATAGCGCTGTGCCACCGGGGCGTCGGGCATTGTTTTGCGGCCTCGTCCTACAAACGTCCCGCTGCGTTTATCCAGAATGATTTGAGGCGACGGGCATACCGTCTTTTTCACACCCTTGAGATCCCAGGACGCACCATGGCAGGCAGACTTAATTCGCGCGACACGCTGAGGCACCACGGCAACGATTCAGACAGCGAGTTCGGCGGACGCATCAGCACGCAGCGGGCGCGCCAGTTGAATGATGGCGACTACAAATTCCAGAGCCATAGCGACCGCGAAAAGCAGCAGCATGGCCGTGAGCCTGCGCGTTTGCGCAACAGCGCGGATAGCTGGCGCCACGCACACTGACTGATTGATTGAAGTTTCTTTCCGGGTAAATTTTCAGACGAAGGTTGGTTGGGGTTTCCGAGCAATTTGAGCAAAGGCCTGTCAGCGATGACAGGCCTTTTTTTGTCCGCGCAGCAGCGCCTTGTGTAAAGCCTGATGCCTGAAAGCCGCTCCAGGGCTGCATTGGCGCAACTGCTTACACCGCGCAACACTGCAGACGCACCTTGGTCACATGGCACGCGCATGATGGCCCTCAGACAACAACCAGAAATAAAGTAGGGATTCGTTGCCATGAAAACAATCATTTCAAAAACCTCCAGAGGTTTGATGGCCCGCCCGCGCTACCTGCGTGCGATCCCTTCGCTGGTGGTACTGACCACTGCAATGGCCTGGGGCATGTCGCCGGACACATCGGACATCGATTCACCGCAGAAAAAGCCCGCGTCACCCTCGCACACAGCTCGGCTACATCGCCGCCGCCACTGGACCTGGTGATCGCTGCGGCCAGCCTGCCGCAGCCGCCGAAAGACGAGGGCTAAGCGGACCCGGGCGCCAGGCGCAACAAGGGTTGCCCACGTGGTGCGCCGGAAGTGTGCTGCTCCATAATGTTTGATGCGCGCAGCGTCGCTTGATGCGATGCGCTCAGCCTACAAAGTATCTGGAGACCCAGGATGAACGCACCCCTTCCAAGCCATTTGCTCCCCGAAATTGCCCAGCGCGAAACGCCGCAGGCTTTGCTGGATGCGCTGAAGTCGCGTTTTGGCGAGCGTTGTTCGCTGGCGATGATCGTGCGCGAGCAGCATGGCCGTGACGAGTCTTCATTTGCCGCGCCGCCACCGTCTGCTGTGGTGTTTGCAGAAAGCACGGCCGATGTGGCCGATGCGGTGGAGCTGTGCGCCCAGTACAACGTACCGGTGATTCCTTTTGGTGTGGGCACCTCGCTGGAAGGCCACCTGCTGGCCGTGCAGGGCGGCATCAGCATAGACCTGGGCCGCATGAACCGGGTGCTGCACATCAATAGCGATGACCTGACGGTGACGGTGCAGCCCGGCGTGACGCGCAAGCAGCTCAATGAAGAAATCAAAAGCACGGGCCTGTTCTTTCCGATAGACCCGGGCGCTGATGCGACGCTGGGCGGCATGTGCGCCACGCGCGCCAGCGGCACCAATGCCGTGCGCTACGGCACCATGCGCGAGAACGTGCTGGCGCTGGAAGTGGTGACGGCGGCCGGCGAGATCATCCGTACCGGCACCCGGGCAAAAAAATCATCGGCAGGCTATGACCTGACGCGCCTGATGGTCGGCAGTGAAGGCACGCTGGGCGTGATCACCGAAGTGACCGTCAAGCTGTACCCGCTGCCCGAGGCAATCTCGGCCGCGATCTGCTCTTTTCCCAGCATTGAGGCGGCGGTACGCACTACGATTGAAGTGATACAGCTGGGTGTGCCGATCGCGCGCGTTGAGCTGATAGACCACAACACGGTGCGCATGGTGAATGTGCATTCGAAACTGAAGCTGCGCGAAGAGCCGATGCTGCTGATGGAGTTTCACGGCTCGCCTGCTGGTGTGAAAGAGCAGGCCGAAGTGGTACAGGAGCTGGCCAGCAACCATGGCGGCAATGCATTCGAGTGGGCCAGCACGCCGGAAGAACGCACGCGGCTATGGACAGCGCGGCACAACGCGTTTTTTGCAGCCATACAGTCGCGCCCCGGCTGCAAGGCGATATCAACCGATACCTGTGTGCCAATTTCGCGTCTGGCTGATTGCCTGCTGGAGTCGGTGACAGAAGCCGATGCCAGCGGTATCCCCTACTTCCTGGTAGGCCATGTGGGTGATGGCAACTTCCACTTCGGTTACCTGATTGATCCGGACTCTACTGCCGAGCGGGAAGCTGCCGAAGCGCTGAACCACAAGCTGGTGAGCCGTGCGCTGGCGCTGGAAGGCACCTGCACCGGCGAGCACGGCGTCGGCCTGCACAAGAAGGACTTCCTGCTGACGGAGGCGGGTGACGGCGCTGTCGAGATGATGCGCACCATCAAGCGCGCGCTGGACCCGAAGAACATCCTGAACCCGGGCAAGATTTTTTCACTGTAGCGACTTGCTCCAGTCGCTGCGCATGTGTTTGCCTGGGCGCGTGATGGGATTTGCCATGCGTATTTTTTTTCATCCCGGTCTGGCGTTGTTGCTTTTGCTCGCCGGTTTCATCTCGCCCGCTTTTGCTGACCAGGGGTGCGGGCATTTCATAAAAAATGCACAGCGCGTGGCGACTGGCGAGGTTGCAGATGCAGGCCGTGTGCAGCAGGTCGCCCTGCCGGATTTTTTACCCAGGGCGCTGCGTAGCGAGCGCGTGCATTTGCGCTACACGCTGGACGTTGCTGCCTGTGCGAGCACACCTGCTGCGGCTTTGTGGCTGTTCAGGGTTAGCGCGCCCTACCGTGTCAGTGCTGATGGGCAAGCGCTGGCCTTGCTGAATGCGCGTGCGCTGCTCAGCCCCGAGTTCGCACTCGACAGCGCGATCCTGGACGACGTTCACAACGGGCGCATCCCTGCTTTGTTTGCGCTGCCTCCCGGCGCGAAGCAGGTGGAGATCGAATTGCTGACACTGCCCTCCCTGCCGTCCGGCATTGTCCGTGCAGAGATTGGCACGACGCAGCAATTGTTGCCGGTGCAAGCCAGCGCGGCAGAGTTTGCCGTTGCGTATATCGATACGGCTTCTGTGATGTTGCTGGTGATCAGCGTGATTGCGTTTTTGCTTTGGTTGCCGCGGCATAGCGACCGCAGCCTCGTCTGGCTTGCGGTGGCTTGCGCCTTGTGGGGCGTGCGCGGGCTGGTCTTTTTTGGCCACAACGTCTACCTGCACCCGATGGCGTTTGAGCAGTTCAATGCGTTCAATGTGCTGCTGACATCGAGTGCGCTGTCGGCATCGATCTTCAGCGTGCTTGGCGGCATGCGCAGGCTGGAGGCGAAAGCGATGGTCGTTGCATTGCTGCTGGGCCTGGCCGCTTTTCTGCTGGCAGCATGGCTGGGCCGTGGGGCTGCAGCTGCGCGCGCGCTGTCGCTGTTCCTGCCCTTCTGCATGGTGACCTGGTTGCTGGTGCGCGTGTGGAAGGCCAGGCCCGGTGGTGATCACTGGCGCAACGCCGCGCTGGTGGCGGGCATCGCAGTATTGCTGATCTGTGGTGCGCATGACCTGATGTTGCTGGCAGGTGTGCTGGCGCCTTATGAGCCGAGCTATTTGTTTTGGGGCTTTGTGGTTTTCCTGATGGCTCTGGCTTTGATGTCAGGGCACTACACCGTGCTGACGCTGAACCGCGCAGAGCGCAGCAATGAAGAGCTGGAGCTTCATGTTGCGCGGAAGAGTGGCGAGCTGGAACACAGCTACAAGCTGCTGCGCGAGAACGAAACCGAGTCGGCGCGCGTGCAGGAGCGCGAACGCCTGCTGCGGGAAATGCATGACGGCCTGGGCGCGCAGCTGATGACCGCCCTGCGCGGCGTTGAGCGCGGCGCACTGTCATCGCCGCAGATCGCGCAGTCGCTGCAGGACAGCCTGGACGAGTTGCGGCTGCTGATGGACAGCACCGACATGGGCGATTTTTTGCCGGGCGCGCTGGCCGCATGGCGCAACCGCTCTGATGCACGGCTTGCTGCGGCGGGTGTCAGCCTGAGCTGGCACATCGATGAATCACTGGATGAAGCGCGCCTGTCGAGCGAAACTGTTTTGCAGATCATGCGCCTGCTGCAGGAGGCGGGCGCCAACATCGTCAAGCACGCACAGGCGAGCGATGCAGCGGTGAAGGCCTTTTTGAAGACCGGCGCAGGCGGTGAAAAAACGCTGGTGCTGGAAGTGACCGACAACGGTGTCGGCATGCCTCCCGAAAGAGCCGATGGGCCGGGCCGCGGCCTGCGCAATATGCGTCAGCGTGCGCAGCAGCTGGGTGGCACGCTGGAGATTGTCTCTGGCGCCGGGACCGCCGGAGGCGCTGGCACCACGGTGCGCCTGCAGCTTGCGCTGCCTGCGCGCTAGCTGACCAGCCCGCGGCGCGCGGCTTCGAGCGTGGCTTCTGCGCGTGTCGATATGCCGAGCTTGCGGTAGATGTCGCGGATGTAGGTGGTGACGGTGTGGGATGAAATGCCCAGCAGTTGTCCGGCCTCGGAAACCTTGTAGCCTTTTGCAATCAGGCGCAGCACGTCAACTTCACGCTCCGTCAGTGTCTTGCCTGCTGGTGCTTGCACACCCGCATGAAAGTGCTTGAGCACGCGCATAGCAATCGATGGTGACAGCGCGAGCTCGCCGGAGTCAATGCGGCGCAGCTGTGCGGCCACCACCTCGCGTGGCTGTGATTTCAGGATGTAGCCGCTGGCGCCGGCGCGCAGTGCGGGGAAAACGTGCGCATCGTCATCATGGATGGTGGCCACGATGACGACCGCGCCCGGCCGTGCGGCCACCAGTTCGCGGATCAGGTTTTCACTGTTGCCGTCCGGCAGGCCCCAGTCCACCAGCGCCAGTGCGTAGTGGTGGCCGCGCATGCATTCGCGTGCTTCGGCCAGTGTGGCGGCGGTGTCGACACGGCTGACGGAGGGCAGAACCTGCGGCAGTATTTCAGCCAGCCACTGGCGTGGCTCGTCGAGGTCTTCGACGATCAGGGCGCGCTCAAAAAGTGCGGAGCCGGCCGTGGTTGCCGGCTCGCTGAACGGTGCAGGCATGCCGTGCGTGGGTGGTGCGGCGACGGCAGCAACTGTCATGGCTGGGCTCGCCTGATATGGAATCGCGGGATACGGGTGCGTGCAGGCTTACTTCTGCAGATCGCTCATCTTGCAGCCCTTGGACAGGAACATGCCGGTCAGGTGTTCCTTGCGGCCTTGCGCCTGTTGGGCGACGAGTCCCTGGTTTTGCTGTGCCTGCGCAGCTTGTTGCTGTGCGGCGCCCGCGGCTGCTGCCTGTTGCGCAGATGCGGTTTGTGCGGCCATTTGTGCGAGGCCGCCGAACATGCTGCCCAGGCCACCACCGAGGCCGCCAAACATGCTGCCAAAGCCGCTGGGGTTTTGCGCGACGGCTGCTGCCATTGCTGTTTGCGCCACGGCGCCGCCTATCTGGCTGCCGACGTTGCTGCCGGCGTCTGCTGACGCGACCTGAACGCCGGGCGCAGGCAGGCTTGCCTTGGCAATCATGCTGTCCATCTGCCCGATCTCACCGTAGATCTGCTGGCAGCTGAGGTCGTTGTCGGTCATCTTGACGCGCTCGATGGTCTGGGCGTGTGCGCTGGAAAGAAGTGCTGCAAGAACGGCGGTGGTGAAGACGAAATGTTTCATGGTGAAAGTTTCCGGATGGTTCAAAAGGTGGTTGAGGCTTAGTGACGGGCAATGCTTATTTCTGGATGTCCGACATCCTGCAGCCTTTGGACAGGAAGAAGCCGGTGAGGTGATCCTTGCGTGCTTTGGCTTGTGCGCCCAGGCTGTTGCCTGCGGCCTGCACGGGTGCCTGGGCAACTGCGACGGGCGCTGGTGCTGTGGCGGGTTTGGCACCCAGGCCAGCCAGCGCACCGAACATGCCTGCCAGCCCGGCCGCACTGCTGCCGCTGCCGCCTTGTGCAGACATGCCTGCACCCAGCATGCCGGCCAGGCCACCGGCTTGCGCATAGGCCTGGCCTGCCGATGGCGCAGCAACCGGCGGCGCGCCCAGTGCACCGAGGCCGGCGCGTTGCATGCCGAGACCCATGGTTGCATTGATCTGCGCTTCAGACATGCCCGATGCGCGGGCGCGGGCGATGGCGGCTTGCACGCCCGGGTCCATCGCGACGGCGCCGTGCACTGCGGCTGCGCTGGGCGCACCGGCATACAGGGCGCCGACGGCCGCATTGCCGCGGCTTTCGGCCATGCCGGTCTGTGCGATCAGCGTGGCTTTTTGCTGGGGCGTGAGGTTGGCGTTGTTCGGGTGATTGAGCACTGCCAGCTGCGTGGCGCTGAGTTGCGATGTATTGATCTGGGGCGCGTTCTGCGTGATGACCTGCGTGCCGGGCGGTGCGCTGGGAATGCCCGGGCCTGCCAGTTGCATGGCGGTATCCATTTGCTGGATTTCGCCGTAGATCTGCTGGCAGTTCAGGTCGTTGTCGGTGAGCCTGATTCGCTCGATGCTCTGTGCCGAGACAGTGGTGGCGCTAAAACCAGCCAGGCCGGCCAGCAAAAAAGTCGATGTGAGTTTGAACATACGGAGACACCTTTTTACATTCCGTAACGATAGTGTGCCCGCGGCCAAACGTCACTCCCCTGAACAGGGGAGAATTTTCAAGCTCTCAAATTATGTGATTTATTTCACGCCCCGCAGGCGTTCGATCAGGCCATTGAGTTCATCCATCGATCCGAAATGGATGGCGACTTCACCGATCTGTTCGCGCCTGCCGTTGCGTTTGACCTGCTTTTTGATGCGCACCTCGACCTCTGCAGTCAGCAGGTCGGCCAGCTCTTCCTCGACCCGGCGGGTATCACGGGATTTTTCCTTGCTGGCTTTTTGGGGTTGCAGCGAGAACTCGGCACCCAGTTTTTTGACCAGGCTTTCGGCTTCGCGCACCGACATCTTTTTGGCGCTGATCTGGTTGGCGGCGGTGATTTGCGTCGCGCGATCCAGAACCAGCAAGGCGCGGGCGTGGCCCATGTCGAGGTCCCCTGCCATGAGCATGGTCTGAACCGGGTCGGCCAGGTTCAGCAGGCGCAGCAGGTTGGATGCCGCGCTGCGCGAACGGCCAACCGCTTGAGCCGCAAGTTCGTGAGTGAGCCCAAACTCTTTGACCAGGCGGTTCAGGCCTTGAGCCTCTTCAAGCGGGTTCAGGTCTTCGCGCTGGATATTTTCGATCAGCGCCATCGCTGCGGCGGACTCGTCAGGCACGTCGCGGACCAGCACGGGCACGCTGTCCAGCCCCGCCAGTTTGGCCGCACGGAAGCGGCGCTCACCGGCAATGATTTCATATTTGCCGTCGTTGGCACCGCTGGTCAGCCGCCTGACCAGTATCGGCTGCATGATGCCCTGGACCTTGATGGACTCGGCCAGTTCGTACAAGGCGCCCTCGTCCATGCGGGTACGAGGCTGGTATTGGCCGGCCACCATGTCGGTCAGGCGCAGCGATGCCGGCAGGCCGGGGCCGCTGACGCTGCTGGTGTTGTTGTCGGCGTCGGAAGAGTTTTCGCTGACTTTAGGCCCGAGCAATGCTTCGAGTCCGCGGCCCAGGCCTTTAGGTTTTTTGGTGACCATGCTGTTTTCTTTCTTGGGAATATGTTTCAGGTGGCGGCCGGGGCGGCCATCAGCTGTTGTAATTTTGCGTAGGCCTGCGGCCAGTCGCCGAGACCGCTTTCGGCATTCAGGTGGGCGCGTTCGCCGGCGTCCTGTAACTCCGAACCCCATGCCTGGGCAAATTGCCGGGCACGTTCAGGTTTGCAGAAAGGGTCGTTGCTGCTGGCAAACAGCACACTTTCAAAAGGCAGTTTTTGTAGCGGCATCGGTGACCAGCTGGGCAGCATGTCCCGCACATCGTCGCGCTCGAGGTCGGGTGGTGCGGCCATCAGCGCCGCTTTTACCCGGTGTGTATTTTTTGAATGCGAGGCCCACGCCGCGATGTGTATGCAGCCCAGGCTGTGCGCTACCAGCACGGCTGGTTCGTCGCAGGACAGCAGCACGTCTTCCAGTCGCGATATCCAGTCACCACGCAACGGGTGTGTCCAGCTGTGTTGTTCCACGCGCGCAAAACCATAGGACTCCTGCCAAAGGCTTTGCCAGTGCTCGGGGCCGCTGTTGTGCCAGCCGGGAAGTATCAGTACGTTGCATGAATTCATCGGAATGGATTGCTATGATTTTCATAGCTCGAAAGCATGGTGTTCATTGGCGTATAGCCCTTTTGGGCTTACATGCTCTTGATGCGCGCGACCATTTCCCCGGCAAAGGTCACAAAGGCCTGTGCGCCTTTGGATGCCGGGTCAAACACCACGCCCGGCAGGCCGTAGCTGGGCGCTTCGGCCAAGCGTACGTTGCGCGGTATAACAGTGTTGAACACCTTGTCGCCGAAGTGGTCCTTGAGCTGGTCGCTGACCTGCTGCTGCAAGGTGATGCGCGGGTCGAACATCACGCGCAGCAGGCCGATGATGGCGAGCTCCTTGTTCAGGTTGGCATGCACCTGCTTGATGGTGTTGACCAGGTCGGTCAAGCCTTCGAGCGCGAAGTACTCACACTGCATGGGCACGATCACGCCATGTGCGCAGCACAGGCCATTCAGCGTCAGCATGCTCAATGAAGGCGGGCAGTCGATCAGGACAAAGTCGTAATCCTTGTCGGCTTCAGCCAGTGCCAGCTTCAGGCGTTTCTCGCGGCGTTCGACATCCACGAGCTCAACCTCGGCACCGGCCAGTTCGCGGTTGGCACCCAGGATGTCATAGCCGCAGCCGCCGTCAATCAGCTTCTGGCTTTGTACACGCGCTTCTGCAATCGAGGCGGATTCGAGCAGCACGTCGTACACCGTGTGTTCGAGTTTGCGTTTATCCACACCCGAACCCATGGTCGCATTGCCCTGTGGGTCCAGGTCAATCATCAGCACGCGCTGGCCGACCTTGGCCAGACCCGCCGCAAGATTGACGGTCGTGGTGGTTTTGCCAACCCCGCCCTTTTGATTGGCGATGCAGAAAATTTTAGCCATGTGGATGCTTGCTTCTTGTTATTTGGAAATGGCGAGCTTGAGCCCGAAGCCGATCAGGAAAATACCGGCGATCTTGTTCAACACCCCCGACACCCTGGGGTTGGCGCGGATCTTTTCGGCAAGGTAGAAGGTCAGCAGTACGGAGGTCAGCCCGTACAGGAAAGTCAGCACTGCAATCGTTGCCGCCATCACCGCAAAAGTCTTGATGCCCTGATGCTGTGCCGGATCAACAAACAGCGGGAAGAACGCCATGTAGAAAACGATCGCCTTGGGATTGAGCAAGGTGATGAGCAGTGTCTGCCGGAAGAAGTGGCTGGGCTTCATCTGCAGGATGGGGGCATCGCCCGCTCTGGCTACCAGCATCTTGAGACCTAACCAGGCCAGGTAAATCGCACCGGCCCACTGCACGATATGAAAGGCTGTCGGGTAGGTGGCGAGTACTGCAGACACGCCCGCCACTGCGGCCCAGAGCAAAACCTGGTCGCCCGCAATCACGCCAAAGGTCGCGGCCAGCCCGCCGCGAATGCCGCCCTTGCTGGTTGAGGTGATCAGCGCCAGGTTGCCGGGGCCGGGGATCAGCAGGAAAACGATGATGGCGACAACAAATGCGCCGTAGTCAGCAACGCCGACAAATGAACCCAGCATGGGAATGACCTCAGGAGTGGAGGGCTGAGTTTACGACAGCGGTCGTTGCCTAATCCCGTATTTCGCCGTATTCGCAGTAGCGGGCGCCAAAAATCAGGCAGTTTTTTTCGTCAACCAGACAATGCAGCGCTCTGCGTCCAGCCCTGGGACCACCAGTTGTTCCACGTGAAACACTTCAACCGCGACGGGCAGGGCGGCAATCTCGTCGGCCGGGTGTTTGCCTTTCATCGCCATCCAGACGCCCTGCCCTGAAAGTGCTGCCCCAGACCACTGCGTGAAATCTGCCAGCGAGGCAAAGGCGCGGGAGCAGACAACATCAAATGCCTCCTGAACCGTTTCGACCCGTGCGTGTAAACCGGTGAGGTTGGGCAGTTTTAACGCTAGCGCAGCCTGCTTGATAAAGGCGGCTTTTTTGGCAACCGTATCCACACAGGTCACTTTGATGGTGGGGCAACAAATGGCAATCACCACGCCGGGCAACCCTGCGCCGGAGCCGACGTCCATCAGGCGGCTACCTTGCGCCAGCCCTGCTTTTTCAAGATGCTTTTGCAGCGGCGCTATCGCAGCCAGGCTGTCCAGCAGGTGGTGCGTCATCATCTCGGCCGGATCGCGCACGGCGGTCAGGTTGTAGACTCTGGTCCATTTCGCGATCAGGTCCTGGTAGTCCAGCAGTTGCTGGATCTGCCCGTCACCCAGTTCCAGTTGCAGCGCTTTCAGGCCGGTGCGCAGCACCGCCTCACCCGCAGTACTCATGCTGCGGAAGACTGGGTTGGCGCAGTTGCGGTGTCTTCTGGTTTGCCGGGCACGGTGTTTTTCCAGAGGCTCTTCTTCAGGTGAACCAGCAGCAAAGACACCGTAGCTGGCGTGATGCCGGAAATGCGTGATGCCATGCCCAGTGTTTCGGGCCGGTGTTTGGCCAGCTTTTGCCGGGCTTCAAAACTCAGGGCGTTGACCTGCAGGTAGTCCAGGTCGGCCGGGAGTTTGAGGTTCTCGTAGTGTGCAGCCCTTTCGACCTCGGTTTTTTGCAGGTCGATATAGCCAGCATATTTGGCCGTGATCTCAATCTGTTCGATCACGCTTTTCGCCATGTCGTCGCTGGCTGCCATTTCAGCGGCCAGTTGCGGGTTGGCGTATTTGCCCTCTTCCAGCGACATCAATCCTGCGTAGCTTACGTCCGGGCGCCTGAGTAGATCGGCCAGGTTGTATTCGCGCTCAATCGCTTTGCCCAATACCCGCTCGGCTTCCGATGTCGGCAGGTTGTTGGGGTTGATCCAGATACCGCGGAGTCGCTGTGTTTCACGTGAAACAGCATCGCGTTTTCGGTTGAATGCCTCCCAGCGGGCATCGTCCACCAAGCCCAGCTCCCGGCCTTTTTCGGTCAGGCGCATGTCGGCGTTGTCTTCGCGCAGCATCAGGCGGAACTCGGCCCGGCTGGTAAACATGCGGTAGGGCTCGGTCACGCCCTTGGTGATCAGGTCGTCGACCAGCACACCGAGGTAGGCTTCGTCGCGTTTGGGCAACCAGCTTTCCTTGCCTTGGCACTGCAGCGCAGCATTGATGCCGGCAAACATGCCCTGGGCGGCAGCCTCTTCATAACCGGTGGTGCCATTGATCTGCCCGGCAAAAAACAGCCCGCCAATGGCCCGGGTTTCAAAGCTGGATTTCAGCGCGCGCGGGTCGAAGTAGTCGTACTCGATTGCGTAACCGGGCCGCAGGATGTGGGCGTTTTCCATGCCGGCCATCGAGCGGACCAGGTCGTACTGGATGTCGAACGGCAGGCTGGTCGAGATGCCGTTGGGGTAGATCTCGTGGGTGGTCAGGCCTTCCGGCTCCAGGAAAATCTGGTGGCTGTCCTTGCCGGCGAAGCGGTTGATCTTGTCTTCAACACTGGGGCAATAACGTGGGCCGACGCCGTCAATCTTGCCAGTGAACATCGGGCTGCGGTCAAAACCCGAGCGGATGATGTCGTGGGTACGCTCGTTGGTGTGGGTGATCCAGCAAGGCACCTGCTGCGGGTGGACGATCTTGCCGCCCATAAAACTGAAGACAGGCACATCCCCTTCAATGCCGCCGGGCATGCCGTCGCCGGGTTGTTCGGTGCACTTGCTGTAGTCGATGCTGCGGCCGTCGATGCGCGGCGGGGTTCCGGTTTTCAGTCGGCCTTGCGGCAGCTTGAGTTCTTTCAGCCTGGCCGACAACGATACAGCCGGGGGGTCGCCCGCCCTGCCCGCCGGGTAGTTCTGCAGGCCGACGTGTATCTTGCCGTCGAGAAAAGTCCCGGCCGTCAGCACCACGGTGCGAGAGCGGAACTTGATGCCGACCTGCGTGACGGCGCCCACGACGCGGTCGCCCTCCACCATCAGGTCGTCGACCGCCTGCTGGAACAGCCAGAGGTTGGGCTGGTTTTCAATCATGCGGCGGATCGCCGCCTTGTATAAAATGCGGTCGGCCTGTGCCCGGGTGGCACGTACGGCCGGGCCCTTGGAGCTGTTCAGGATGCGGAACTGGATGCCGCCCTCATCGGTAGCCAGCGCCATCGCGCCGCCCATCGCGTCGACTTCCTTGACCAGGTGACCCTTGCCTATACCGCCTATCGACGGGTTGCAGCTCATCTGCCCCAGCGTCTCGATGTTGTGGGTCAGCAGCAGCGTCTTGCAGCCCATGCGGGCGGAAGCCAGCGCGGCCTCGGTCCCGGCGTGGCCGCCGCCGACGACGATGACGTCAAATTCCTGTGGGTAAAACATATCGTTCTTCTTCAAGCCTTTGGGCTGGTTACGCTTCTATGAGTTCAGTCTTCAGGCCGACGGCTTGCGCCGCCTGCGCCTGGCGCCGGTCCGCGGTGACAAAGAGGTCCACATTGGCCGCCTGCGCGCTGCCGATGTGCAGCGCATCCATACCGCGCAAGGTTGCCAGCCGCATCGCCGCGATGGCGTAACGCTCCACCGGCGACGACAGCGGCATCACCGTGAGTTCGTCAAAGTCGGTGTGGATGGCCGCGAGGATGCGTTCGTATTCTTCATCATTGAACAGGCGCTCCCGCCACTGCCGCGTTAGCGCCGAAGCCACCTCGGTCTTGCAATGCGCCGCTGCGGTAATGCGGCTTGCCCTGCCCTGCAGTGCCAGCACATGCGCCACCCCTGTTTCGCCGGAGTAGCGTTTAAAAATCGCCGAAGCGTCGAACAGGATATTCATGCAATCACCAACCGCTTTCGCGCTCTTCGATGATCATCTGGGCACCGGTTTTTTCAGGCTTGCGCAGGTAGTTCAGCGGCTCGATGGGGCGCTTCCAGCTCGGCACTTTGGCGGGCTCTTCGGCGGCTACCGGCACCAGCTGCGCTACCGGCTTGCCGTGCCGCAGGATGCGCACGGTCTCGCCTTTTTCGACCAGGTCGAGCATGGCGGAGGCGTTGGCGCGGAATTCACTTAAAGGGATAGAGCGCATTTTGTACAAATTTGGTATTTTGTACATTTTAGCAGGATTTTTGGGCTGACTGTTGATGGCCTTGGGAGGCGGGATTTCTTCCAGCGAGCCTGTGTTGAAATCAGGCCATGAGCACACCCCCCAAACTTCTCGTCTTCGCCGGCAGCACACGCCAGGGTTCCTTCAACCGCAAGCTGGCCCACGCGGCCGCCAAACTGGCACGCGCCGGCGGCGCTGAAGTCACCCACCTGGAGCTGTCCGACTTTGACATCCCGATGTACAACGGCGACCTGGAAGCCAAAGGCACGCCGGCCGACGTGATCAGGCTCAAGCAGATCATGTTCGAGCACCCGGCCTGGATCATCTGCTCACCCGAGTACAACGGCAGCTACACAGCACTGCTGAAAAACACCATCGACTGGGTGTCGCGCCCGGTCGCCGCAGACCCGGCCTGGCAGGATGGTTTCAAGTCCTTCACCGGAAAGGTGGTCGGCATCCTGAGCGCTTCGCCAGGCGCCCTGGGCGGCCTGCGCTCGCAAAGCCATCTGGTGCCCATGCTGCTGAACTCGCAGTGCTGGGTGGCGCCCAAGGCGTTTGCACTCGGCCGTGCCGGCGATGCCTTCAGCCCCGAGGGCGAACTGCTGAGCGAAGCCCACCTGAAAAACGTCAAGGGCGTGATTGACCAGGTGCTGTTTGCGGCAGCGCGGCTGGCTGCCTGAGAGACATTTCCGCACAGATAAGAGTAAGCTTGTCTGCACGCCCGCTGAACTATCTACAAGCAGCCGCAAGCCGCAAGAGCTGCAAACACCGTAACCCACGGGAGACAGCATGAGACAAGTTAGCCGCAGGACTGCCCTCTCAAACCTCGCTGCCGCAGCGGCCTTCCCCACGCTTGCAGGGCTGGCGGCGAGTGCCCGCGCGCAGGGGGCATGGCCCGTGAAACCGGTGCGCCTGCTGGTGCCGTTTGCGCCCGGCGGCAGCTCGGAAATCGTGGCGCGATCGACCGCGACCGAGCTGAGCAAAAGCCTGGGCCAGACGGTGTTCGTCGAGAACAAACCCGGCGCCAGCGGCAACATCGCGATGCAGGAATGCGCGCAGAGCACCGATGGCCACACCCTGATACTCGGCCACATCGGTACCTTCGCGGTCAACCCCTACATTTTCGACAAATTGCCCTTCGATACCAACCGCGACTTCAAGCCGGTATCGCTTTTGGCCAAGGTGCCCAGCCTGTATGTGGTCAACAGCGACACGCCGGCCAAAACGCTGAAGGAGTTCATCGCGCTGGCGAAATCAAAACCAGGCAAGCTGAACTATGGCTCGGCGGGCAACGGCAGCGCCGGCCACCTGGCGTTTGAATACCTGAAGATGATCTCCGACACCTATGTGCTGCACGTGCCCTACCGCGGCACCGGCCCCCAGTTGACCGACCTGCTCGCCGGCCGGCTCGATGCGGCCAGCGTGGGTGCGCCGGCCATCCTGGCGCACATCAAGTCCGGCAGGTTGCGGGCCATTGCCACCGGCACCCGGCAACGCTTGCCGCAACTGCCTGATGTACCAACCGTCGCTGAAAGCGGCTACCCCGGCTTCGAGATGACCCAGTGGTACGGCCTGAATGCGCCCGCCAACATGCCGCAGGCGGCGATAGACAAACTTGCCGATGCCTGCGCGAAAGCGATGCGCAACGCCGGCGCGACCGAGAGGCTGCGCGGCGACACGGCCCAGCCGGTAGGCGATACCCCGGCGCAATACAGTGCTTTCATCACGGCCGAACAGGAGCGCTGGAAGCAGGTGGTGGCCCGGGCCAGGATCAAGCCGGATTAAACGGGTCCATTGCGGCGCTATCAATTAAATAGCTGGCTGCGCTAGTCCACATTGCGCTGGAGCCTGTTTTGATGCCTCAAATCACCCAAAAAGTTAACATATGTATTAACTTTTTGGGGTTTTGGCGCCCTGGCTTTGTTCAACAGACCCAAATGTTAATAAATATATTAACATTTCAGTCATTTTTGACCATCAAATCAGCCCCCGGCCCAATGTGGACTAGCGCAGCCAGCTATTGTTTTGGTAGCAACGTCGCACTGTCCAGCCGGCCGCCTTAAAACGGGTAATGCCGTGGCGAGGTCTGCAGCGTGATCCAGCGCAGGTCGGTAAACGCATCGATGCCTGCCTTGCCGCCGAAACGGCCCATGCCGCTGCCCTTGACGCCGCCAAACGGCATTTGCGCTTCGTCATGAACAGTGGGGCCGTTGACATGGCAGATGCCGGAGTCGATGCGCTGTGCAACCGTGAAGGCGCGGGCGATGTCGCCGCCGAACACGGCTGACGACAGGCCGTACTCGGTGTCGTTGGCGCAGGCAATGGCCTCTTCAACGCCGCTGACGCGCACCACACATTTCACCGGGCCGAAAGTTTCCTCATGGTAGATGCGCATCGCCGGCGTCACGTGGTCGAGCACGGTGGCCGGCATCAATGTGTTTTCGGCCTTGCCGCCGCACAACAGCTTCGCGCCCTTGCTGACGGCATCGTCTATCAGTGCGTTGCAGTGCTCGACGGTGCTCATGCCGATCACGCTGCCCAGCACCACCGGCGCCGGCTCGCGCGGGTCACCCAGCGGCAATGCGCTGGCCTTGGCGACGAAGGCCTTGACGAATTCGTCGGCAATCTTTTTGTCGACGATCAGGCGCTCGGTGCTCATGCAGATCTGGCCGCTGTTGGCGAAGCAGCCAAAGGCCGCGCCGTTGACGGCGTCTTCAATGCTGGCGTCGTCAAGAATCACCATCGGCGCCTTGCCCCCCAGTTCGAGGATCACGGGCTTGAGGTACTTCGCGCAGGTCATCGCGATGATGCGGCCGACTTTGGTCGAGCCGGTAAAACTCACGCGCCGCACGCCTGGGTGCGCCACCATGGCTTCGACCACCGCTGCTGCATCGGGCAACGCATTGGTCACGTAGTTCACCACACCGGGCGGAAAGCCGGCCTCCTGGAAAGCCTCGACGATCAGCTGGTGCGTGCGCGGGCAGTTCTCCGAGCCCTTGAGGATCACCGTGTTGCCGCAGGCCAGCGGCACGCAGATCGCGCGTACCGCCAGGATGATGGGCGCATTCCATGGTGCCATGCCCAACACCACACCGGTGGGCTGGCGCATCGCCATCGCCAGGCTGCCCGGCACGTCGGAGGGAATGACCTCACCGCTAATCTGTGTGGTGAGTGCCGCCGCCTCGCGGATCATTTTGCCGGCTTCTGCCACATTGAATCCGGCCCAGAACGGTGCCGCACCCGTCTCTGCCACCATGGCGTCAATGAAGGCATCGCGGCGGGATTCCAGCGCCCGCGCGGCATGCTCCAGCATGGCCCGGCGTTGCCCGGGACCGGTTGCGGACCAGGACGGGAACGCCGATTGCGCGGCAACCACTGCCGCAATGGCATCGGCGGGCGTAGCGGCTGCAGCGCGCGTCGCGGGCTTGCCATCGAGCGGGTTGTTGCGAACGAAGGACTGACTGTCTTCGGAGGTGCGCCAGATGCCGGCGATGAATAAACTGGTTTGCTGCATAGGGTAAGGAATCAAGGATGGGTTCGGGTTGCTTTCAGGCAATCTCAATTTCAAGAAGAAGCGGCACCGTGGAGGCCAGCGCCTCCTGCAGTGCGCTGCGCAATTGCGCGGCGCTGCTCACGCGTCGGGCATCACAGCCCTGGCCCTGGGCCAGCAAAACATAGTCCAGGCCAGGTAACAGGGTACCCGGTGGAATGTCGTCCGGTGCAAAACCAAATCGTCCGGCAAAAGAATGCATGGCGGCATAAACCCCATTGCGCAGGATGATGAAGGTCATGGGCAGTTTGAGCTGCACAGCGCTCCACAGGGCCTGCGGCGCATACATGGCAGAACCGTCGCCGATCACCGCAATTACCCGCCGCCTTTGCCCGCCCTGGTTCTGTGCCAGCGCCAGCCCGACGGCAGCCGCCATGCCGAAGCCGAGGCCGCCACTGCTGCAGGCAAAAAAACCGGCGCTTCGCGTGATGGGCAAATAGCGCTGCATGGCCGGACGCGAACTCGGGGCTTCCTCAACAATGATGTCGTCCGGCGAGCGCACCTCGTGCAGCACCTGCATGACGTAGTCTGCCGACATCCGGCCACCGGCAGGCGCGCTGGCGGGTGACAGCGCGGGCCGCACGGCAGGTTGGCTGCGTATGACCGGCGGCGGGCACTGCAGCAGGCCCTCCACGCACAGACGGATGCTCCCGACGACGGCTGTCCCGACCGGTGCCCATGCTGCCAGCGTGGGGTCGTCAACCACCTGGAAAAGGCTGGCGCCGGCTGGCAGAACAGGACCGTGGCCCTCGATATGGTTCAGGAATGCAGGCGCGCCTACAACAAGCACCAGATCGTGTCCGTCCAGCGCCTGCACGATGCCTTCGCGTGCTGCCGGCAACACGCCGGCGTATAGCCGGTGGTCCTCGGGGAAGCTGCAGCGGCCCATCATCGGGGATGCAAACACCCGCGCCTGATGGCGTTCCGCAAGCGCCACCATGGCGTCCCATGCCAGGTCGCGGTCCACCGCATCACCCACCACGAACGCCGGGCGCGCGCAGGCCTGCAGCGCAGCGCCTATACCGCACAGCATGGCGGTATCGGCCATGACGGCAGTACTCACCTTGCGCGCTGAAATACGCGTGGCAGGCCTGTCCCAGTCATCCGCGGGGATGGACACCAGCACGGGTCCGCGCGGCGGCATCATGGCGATGTAGTAGGCGCGTGCAATCGCCTGAGGCACGTCTTCAGCCCTGGCGGGCTCCACGCTCCATTTGACATAGGGCTGTGGCAAAAGCGTGGCCTGTGCCGAATGCAGAAACGGATCGAAAGGTTGCATGGATCGCGCCTGTTGCCCGGCGGTGATGATCATCGGCGTGCAGTTCTTGAAGGCCGTGAAGATTCCACCCATCGCGTGGCCCACGCCAGCGGCCGAGTGCAGGTTTACCAGCGCGGCATTGTGCGCAGCCTGAGCATGGCCGTCTGCCATGCCCACCGCCACAAGTTCCTGCAGACCCAGTACATACCGGAAGTCCTCGGGGAAACTGCGAAAGAAAGGCAATTCGGTTGAGCCCGGATTGCCGAAGATGACCTTGATGTCAAGCTGGCGCAGCAGGTCGAATACTGCCTCCCTTACCGTGTACTCCGGGCCATCGCTCATGGGCAGGACCTTTCTAGTCAAGTGAAATGTTCAGGCGGCGGATGGTTTCGCCATAGCGTTGCGCATCGGTTTTCAGCTGGCCGCGAAATTGTGCCTCGGTCATGGCGATGGGCTCATAGGCCATCTGCGTGAATCGCTCCTCAATCTCCGGGTCCTTGAGCACGGCGGCTACATCCTGGTAAATCTTGTCACGCACGGCTTTCGGCGTTCCCTTGGGCGCAAGAATTCCTACCCATGCACTGAGTTCGAAACCGGCTGGGCCTCCTGCTTCCCCCATGGTTGGCACATCGGTGAAGCGGGCGATACGGCGTGGTGCGGCGGCCGCAAGAAAACGCAGCTTGCCAGCGCGGTACAGCGGGTTCATGCTGCCGATGGTGCCGAAAGCCCAGGACACTTCCTGGTTCGCCACCGCCGTGTAGAGCTGGGTCATTTCCTTGAAGGGGATATGCATCATGGTGGTTCCAGCGGCGGTGTCCAGCATGGATGCACCCAGATGGCCGGGACTGCCGACAAACCACGAACCATAGTTGATTCCGCCGGGCTGCGCCCTGGCTGCAGCCAGCAGCTCACCCACATTTTTATAGGGGCTGGTAGTGGGCACTGCGAGGAAAAAGTAGTTTCTGAAGATGGTAGTTACAGGGTCAAAGTCACGGTCCAGGTCGTAAGGGATTTTCTTGAAGAGAAAGGGTTGTGCTGCCATCTGGGCGCTGTCGAGTTGCAGCAATTCGTGACCGTCGGGCCGGGCGCGCTTGGCCGCTTCGATAGCGATGAACCCGTTAGCGCCCGGACGGTTTTCAATGATGACGGGCTTGCCCCAGCGTTTGGAAAGCTTGTCGGCGACCAGGCGCAGATTAACGTCCACGCCGCTACCCGCAGGAAAGGGTGTGGTGATGCGGACGACCCGGTTGGGGTAATCCTGCGCCCAGGCGCCTGCGGCCGCGCCCAGGAGCAGCAAGGCTGCGGCCGCCTTGGCAATGGTCCTGGTGAACGTGGTGTGCCGGGTTGCGCCGGTTGGGATTTTTGTTGTCTGCATGAGGCTTTGTCTCCTTGACTGGTGGCTGATGGATGAGGGAATTTAAGCCGTGCCTGTGCGCTCCGCTTTACTTTTAGCGCACAAACCGCCTCGCTTGCAGTGCATGGAGTCCGGGGTTAACCCTTGCCTGTTTTAAGAGGGTGTTTGCCAGCATGGGCACATAATCTTTGCATGTGCTTCAGCTGCAAATCTGGCGATGACGGGAGACTGCATTGACTCCGGCTGTCCGGCGTTCGACGGATGATCTTCCGTTGCGGGAGCGAGGGCCAGCCTGGCGGGAGTGGATCTGGACGCGCTTCGGTGCGCTGGCTTCGGGCCTGCCTGAGGACAACAGTTTTGAAGGCCATCTGAGCACGTCCTGTGCGGGCGAGGTGATCTTCACCCGTCTGGATGCCGGGCGCCATTGCGTTGTGCGTCAGCCGGGCCGGGGTCGTGGCAGCAGCGAAGCGGCCTATCTGAAAGTGGTTGCGCCGTGGCAGGGCAGCGCCTGTGTCGAGCAGCAGGGGCGGCGCGCAAGTGCGAACCCAGGCAGCTGGATCATCTACGACACCACTGGTGACTACCGGGTAGACAACCCCGTAGACGTCAGGCATCTGGTGGTGATGCTGCCAAAGGAGCGGATGGCTGAGCGTGGCTTGCGGCTGGATGCGTTGATGGGCCGTGAGGTGGGCGCGGTTTCCGGCATTGGCCGTGTGGCGCTTGATACGCTGCGCAGCACCTGGCAGGAGCTGCCCAACATGAGCGAGGATGCAGCGCGCGGCGCCGGAGAACTGATCACGCAACTGGTGCGGTTGTCGCTGCTGGAGCTGGCCGGCCAGGTCACATTAGTCACGCAGCGCGCCGCGTTAAAAGACCGCATCTGCGCGCATGTGGCGCGCAACCTGCGTGACCCGCAGTTGTCGATAGAGCGCATCGCGCAGGCGCTCAATTGCAGCAAGCGCCACCTGCACAATGCTTTTGCCGAAGAGGAAGAAACGCTGGCCAGCTACATCCTGCGCCAGCGGCTGGAGGCCTGCATACGCGACTTGCGCCAGAGCGGGCAAGGCGGGCCTGGCGGCCGGCCCATCACCGACATTGCGCTGTACTGGGGGTTTAACAACCTCTCGCATTTCAGCCGCGTGTTCCGCGAGCACACCGGCAGCAGCCCCAGCGCCTACCGCAGCAGCGCCGGCGCATTGCTTCTTAACTAGATGCGCTGGCCCGCCTTATGGCGCGGCATCTTGGCGCGGCATCTCAATGTGCCGGTTTTTTCTCGGGCTCTGACGTGATGCAGGCCGCGCGGATGATGCGTGCGCTCGGATTGGGGATGACGTCCAGGAACAGCATCTGGCGCTGCGGGCCGGTGTTGTAGTCGGACTTTTTGTAGGCTTCGCCCTTCCACTGCGGCAGCATGTGGAAATCGATGGAGATATAACGCGCCTTGCGCTGTACGCAGTCGAACACCACCAGCGATTCATAGGAGCGGTAGCGTACGTTGTCCCAGCTGGTGCGTGTGCCCTGGCGGTTGACGCGAACCCTCAGGGTGCGGATATCGCCTGTCGTCAGCGATTCCAGCTCGACCTGTATGGTGTCCACATTGGCATTCATCTCGTCGCCGATAACGGTAAACCAGGCCGCCTGCGCAGGCGCAAGGCAGGCAGCCGACAGGCACAGCGCGGCAAGGATGTTTTTCAGGTGCATGAGGGTCGGACGGGGCGCGGGCAGCGCCAGATTTGTAACAGCAAAGAAATCATAACCATGGCGATAGGGCGCGGCAACAACATTTGACATGGCTGCATTCAAGCCCTGCGCCAAAACGACAGCGGCCAGCGGACTTGTGGGCTACATTTGGAAAAAATCCACCTGCCCGCCCGCCCGCCCGCCCGCCGGGTGGAAGGCATAAAAAAGGAGACAAACCCCATGCATATCCCATCACTGAAGGAAGTGGTCAGTGCCGAAGAATGGCAACTGCGCTGCGACCTCGCCGCCTGCTACCGGCTGGTCGCGCTTTATGGCTGGAGCGACCTTGTCTTCACGCACATCACCGCCAAGCTGCCGGAGTCGGTCTCCGGTCCCGGCGGGCACCAGTTCCTGATCAATCCCTATGGCCTGATGTTTGACGAGATCACCGCGTCCAGCCTGGTGAAGATTGACGGCCAGTGCAACAAGATCATCGACTCGCCCTTCCCGGTCAACCCGGCCGGTTTTGTGATTCACAGCGCCGTGCACGAGGTACGCGCCGATGCCGCCTGTGTGCTGCACACCCATACACGCGCCGGTGTCGCGGTCAGCGCGCAGGCCTGCGGCGTGCTGCCCATCAGCCAGCAGTCGACCTTTGTGCTGGGCTCGCTGGCCTACCACGCGTATGAAGGCGTGGCCTTCAGGGACGACGAAAAACCGCGCCTGCAGGCCGACCTCGGCAAGGCCAACTTCCTGATGCTGCGCAACCACGGCCTGCTGGTGTGCGGCAAGACGATTGCCGATGCCTTCCTGGCCATGTACACCTTCGAGAACACCTGCCGCATCCAGATAGACGCGCAGGCCGGTGGCGCACTGACCGAAGTCAACCCGCTGATCGTCAAGGGCGTGGCCGAAGCCATGCGTGTGCAGACCGGCGGGCTGGGCGGCTCTTTTGTATGGCCGTCGCTGCTGCGCAAGCTCGACAAACTCGATGAAAGCTACAAATCATGAGCGGTAATCTTCTGGCAACCCAGCTGCTGGTCGCTGCCCTGGCGCTGGTCATGTTCGGCCTCGGCCTGTCGCTCAGCATGCAGGATTTCACCCGACTGCTGAAACACCCCAGGGCCGTGGTGGTTGCGCTGGTGCTGCAGGTGGTGTTGCTGCCGCTGGCCTGTTATGGCCTGATCGTGGCGCTGAAGGTGCCGCCGCTGTTTGCAGTCGGCCTGATGTTGCTGGCCGCATCGCCGGGCGGCATCTCGGCCAACCTGTTCAGCCATCTGTTTGGCGGCAATGTGGCGATGAACATCTCGCTGACCGCCATCAATACCGTGCTGTCCATCATCACGCTCCCGCTGATCAGCAACTGGGCGATCAACACCTTTGCCAAAACAGGCCAGGTCGTGCCGCTGCAAACTGGCAAGGTGGTCGAAGTGATTGTGGTGGTGCTGGTGCCGGTGTTCATCGGCATGTGGGTGCGGACGTGGAAGCCCGGTTTCGCAGCGCGCTCCGAAAAGCCGATGAAGGTTTTCAGCGCTGTCGTGCTGGCCGTGGTCGCCATCGGTGCGCTGGCCAAGGAATGGCAGGCCCTGGTCACCAGCTTTGCAACGGTAGGCCTGGCGGTCGTCGCCTTCAACATCGTGAGCCTGCTGGCCGGTTATTACCTGTCGCGCGTGGCGGGGCTGGACAAGTCGATGTCCACTGCCATCAGTTATGAAATCGGCATCCATAACTCGACGCTGGCAATTTTTGTTGCACTAGCCGTGCTGAACAACTTCCAGCTGGCGCTTCCAGCTGCGATCTATTCAGTCTGCATGTATGTGACGGCCACGCTGTTCGGCCTGCTGGTGCTCAGGCGACCGGCGGCGGCCTAGATTCACACCAGTGACAGCGCCGGTGGCGCGGCGTTGCTGACGGTTTCAGCCAGCTTGTCGCCCTGGTCTACCGTCAACTCCTTGCGCAGCATGACAACGCCGCCGAAGATGGTGGCGAAGGCCACGTCTTTTGCATCGCGGCCTGTGCCGACGCGTATCAGCCGGTCAATGGGGGCCATTTTGGTGCCGTCAAAGATCACCCACCGGTCATCCAGCCAGGCTTCAAACACCGCATGGAAATCCTGCGGAGGCTCCTCAAAATGAACGTAGCCCACTACCAGCCGCGCCGGGATGTTGAGCGCGCGGCACAGGGTGATGCCCAGGTGTGCAAAGTCGCGGCAGACACCAGCACGCTGCACAAACACTTCCTGCGCTGTGGTGGTCGAGTTGCTGAAACCCGGCATGTAATAAATCGATTCGTGCAGCCAGCTTTCAATCGCACGGACACGACTCAGGCCGTGCGGCAGGTGGCCGAACAGCTGCTGCGCGACGCGGCTCATGACATCTGATTCGCAGTAGCGGCTGGGCATCAGGTAGCGCAGCACGTCATCCGGAACGGCAGTGACCGCCGATTCGTCCAGATGCAACGGAACCGGGATGGTGTTGAGCTCTATCTTGGCGTGGTAGTTGATCGACAGCACACCTTTGGGCGCATCAAGCCGCACAAAGCGGTTGCCGTTGCGTTCGTCCGCATGGTTGCGGATCTTCACGCTGGGCGTGATGGTCAGGCGCTCTTCGATGATGTTGTGGCCTTCGTGGAAGGCGGCCTCGATGTGGAAAAGGAAGTGGGCCGGGTGGCTGACTTCATAGTCCAGCAAAAGGTCAACGGTGGCGGTGTGCATAAAAGTCTTGGTAGAAGTGAAAGCATTTAAAAACAAAAATGGCAGTCAGTGACTGCCATGAAAAACCTGTGCCGCTAGAGCGGCGTGCGCCGCTGCGGCGTCTTGCCCTCTGCCGGCGAAAACCAGTTCTTGCAGGTCACAAAAACGATGTGCGATGCGCGCTCCATCATTTCCTGCGCCTGTACCTTGCCTGCGCTGCGTGCGCGAAGGCGGTTGACCAGCAGCAACTCGGCGATGCCAGCTTTAAGTTTGTCAGGCGCCGCCGGCAGCAAGGCCCGGGCGCTCGAAGTAGCCGGAAACAGGCGCTGGCGAAAGCGGCTGACCAGGCTGCGTTCTTGCCCACCGGACTGCATGGCAGCGGCCATTTACTTGAGCGCCTTCCTTGCAGCGCCAACACCCAGAGCCGCCAGCACGATGAAGACAACAGCCAGTATCAGGAACAGCCCGAACAGGATCTTTGCAACACCGGCCGTGCCGGCCGCAACACCGCCGAAACCGAGCGCGCCGGCAACCAGTGAAATAATCGCAAAAATAATCGCGTACTTGAGCATGACATTCTCCTGCGCAGCGTCCCCGCTTTAATGGAATTCGCTGCATTGGTTGATATGCGTAGATGCTAAAAGCCGCCCAAGGTGCGCCGAATCAGTTGCCCGCCCTTGCGCCTGTAGGACAAAGGATGAGCCGCCGGTGCGGCCCTGTCGAAGCTATGGTTTTTATAGCGTCCAGTGGCCGGTTCTGGAAGCTGGCCGGCCTTTACTTGCCGAAGAGCTTGCCCAGGCCTTCGCTGAGCTTGCTGCCCAGTTTTGCGCCGGCACCCGTGCCAACCCCCGGCATCAGCGCCGTGCCTATGGCCGCGCCGACCAGCGCCGAGCGCGACAGCGTGACCTCCGGCGACTGCAGCGTGCCGCTGACAACCAGCGGCACAGCCACCGCACCGCCCAGCGCGCTGCCCAGTTTGCTGTCGCCCGACAGGTTGACGCTGACATGGCCGCTCAATGCCTGTGCGGGTGATACGGCGACGTTGCCGGCCGCGCTCAGGATGCCGGAACTTGCCACGAGGTTGCTCAGCTGCGCGGCGCGGCCCTGCGTGGCGACATGGCCGGCCAGCGTCTGCAGTTCGGTTTGGCCGCCGCGGCTCATGCCCACGGTCTTGACGGCTTTGGCCAGGTCAATGCCGTGTATGACGGCGCCGCGCACGGTGAACGATGTCTGTGTCTGCAGCGCTTCAACCAGCGCATCGGTGGTGGCGGCGCGTGCATTCAGGGTGGTGCTGGCTTCGAGCTTGCCGCTCAACGGCTTGTTCGGCGCAGTCAATGCCGAGACCTCGACATCGCGGGTTTCCAGCTTGCCTTGAACGACCAGTTCTGCACCGGCTTTTTCAAGCTTGCGCTGCAGGCCCAGCTTGCCTTCCATCCTGCCGCCGCCCACATTGACCAGCAACGCCCACTGGTCGGTGTTGCTGCCGTTATTGCTGTTGCCGCTGCCCTGCGGCCTGGCTTCACGCTGCAGTTTTGCGCTCAGGCCCTGCAGGTTGCCGCGTATCAGTTTCAGGGTGGCGCTGTCGGGCAGGCCGTCTGCGCCCAGCCGCGCCTCACCCTGGATGGCGGTGCTGGTGCCGCTGTTGCTGATCCAGGTCACGTCGTCCAGAATCGTGCGGCGCGGCAGCCAGGCCAGGTCGTTTGCCGGTGTTTCTCCGCTGCCGGCCGGGGCTGATACAGCGGATGCTGGTGGTGCAGGTTTGCCGACAACGGCGACCTGTTTCTTTTTCTGCATTGCCAGCAGGATGGCGTCGATGCCTTTTTGCGGCAGCACGGCCTTGCGCAGCACCAGCGTGGTGACGGCCATCTCGCCGCGCAGCAGTGCCTGCCACTGCGGCCGCACTTCCAGTCGCTCCAGCGTGACCGGCGGCTGGCTTTGCACGGTTAGCCCGCCCAGCGCCACAGCCGGCAGCGGCCAGACATCAACCTGCATGCTGCCGAGAACAACGGGCACACCCAGCGCCGCACCGGCCTCGCGCTGCAGGCGTTCGCGAAAGTCGTCACTTCCGACCCAGCGATGGAGTGCAAAGGCCACTGCCGCCAGCAGCAACACCAGCGCCAGCACGGCCCACATCAGCCATTTCAGAAGTCTTGTCATGCGGACCATTGTGGCAAATCGTGCCTGCGTCCGGTAGCTGGCTGCACAAATGCCGGCTTGCGGCTAGCATCAGGGGCTGCACGGCTTGCGCCGCTGCGGTCACCGACATTCAATCCACACCAAGAGGCAACTTATGAAGCTTTATTACTCGCCCGGCGCCTGCTCGCTGTCCCCGCATATCACGCTGCATGAGTCCGGCCTGAAGTTCGAGCACATCGCCGCACCGACCAAAACGCACCAGCTGGAAGACGGCACCGACTACTACACCATCAACCCGCTCGGTTATGTGCCCTTGCTCGAACTGGACGACGGCACCCGACTGCGTGAAGGCCCGGCCATCGTGCAATACGTGGCCGACCAGGTGCCAGACAAAAAGCTGGCACCGGCCAATGGCACCATTGCCCGCGCACAGCTGCAGTCGTGGCTGAACTTCATCGGCACCGAGTTGCACAAGGGTTTTGGCCCGCTGTTTAACCCAGCCACGCCTGAAGAGTTCAAGAAGATCACGACCGACAAGCTGCTGTCGCGCCTGAAGTGGGTGGACGGCGAGCTGGCCGGCAAGCAGTACCTGATGGGTGACTTCAGTGTGGCTGACCCTTACCTGTTCACCGTCACAGGCTGGGCGCCGCGCGTTGGTGTGGACATCTCGGCGTTTGCCAACATCGCCGCCTTCCGCGAACGCATGCTGGCCCGCCCCGCTGTGCAGATGGCGATGAAGCATGAAGGCCTGCTGAAGTAATCGGCTACCAGGCATCAGCCCCGAATATTGATGTATAGATCAATATTCGGGGTATTCAGGCCAAAATGTTAATAAATAACTTAACATTTGGGCCTGAGTATCGAAAAATCGGGTTGTCAGAGTCAAAAAACAGCCCAAAAAAGCCCAAAACGGGCTTTTTTACCCATCAAATCGGCCTCCAGGCCAATGTAGACTAGCGCGAGATGCTATTAAATAAGTAGCACCATCGAAACCAGTCCAGCCCCCAATTGCAAGCTGGCCGCAGGCGCTGGCACAAATCCGGCAAGCTGTCTTGCACGGGTGATTTCCGTTTGGGCCAAACTTTGGCTTCCAAGAGTCCTCTTCACCCCACCTCCAACCCCAAAACCCCGGAAGCGACCATGCCCCATCTTTTTGAGCCTGCCAAGGCTGGCGACCTGCAACTTGCCAACCGCATCGTGATGGCGCCGCTGACGCGCAACCGCTCGCCCAACGCCATCCCGCCTGACATCGCCGCCACCTACTACGCGCAGCGCGCCAGTGCCGGCCTGCTGATTACCGAGGCCACCGCCATAAGCCAGCAGGGCCAGGGTTATTCGGATGTGCCGGGCCTGTATGGCACCGAGCAGCTCGACAGCTGGAAACACGTGACGCATGCAGTGCATGCAAAGGGCGGCAAGATTGTGGTGCAGCTCTGGCATGTGGGCCGTGTTTCGCACACAGACCTGCAGCCTGAAGGCGGCAAGCCGGTGGCGCCTTCGGCCATCACCGCCAAAACCAAAACGGTGTTGATCAAGGACGGCACACCTGTCTTCACCGAAACATCAGAGCCGCGCGCGCTGGATGCCGGCGAGATCCCCGGCATCGTGCACACCTTCCAGGTGGCGGCGCGCAATGCGGTCGAAACGGCAGGTTTTGACGGCGTCGAGATTCACGGTGCCAACGGCTACCTGCTCGACCAATTTTTGAAAGACGGCTCCAACAAACGCACCGACGACTACGGCGGCAGCATTGAAAACCGCGCCCGCCTGCTGCTGGAGATCACCCGCGGCATCGCCGGTGACATCGGTGGTGGCCGCACCGGCATTCGCCTGTCGCCGGTCACGCCGGCCAACGACGCGCTCGACTCTGACCCGCAGCCGCTGTTTGAATACGTCGTCAAACAACTGGCCTCGTTGAACCTGGCTTATGTGCACATCATCGAGGGTGCAACCGGCGGCCCGCGTGATATCGCCGACCGGCCGTTTGATTACAAGGCATTGAAGGCGGCCTACCGCACCGCTGGCGGCAAGGGCGCATGGATGGTCAACAACGGCTATGACAAGGCACTGGCCGAAAAGGCTGTTGCCGACGGTGCAGACCTGGTCGCCTTTGGCCGGCCCTACATCGCCAACCCCGACCTGGTCGAACGCCTGAAGGCCAACGCACCGTTGAACACGCCCGACAAAAACACCTTTTACGGCGGCCGTGAAAAGGGCTACACCGATTACCCGACGCTCTGAGCAATCGCGCACGGGCCTTGTGCCCGGCGCGTTGCAATAGTCGCTAGACCGCCAGCAGCATCTGCATCAGGTTAGGGATGCCCTTGCCCTGGTGGTAGCGGTCACGGCCTATGTCTATGCAGGAGTCCAGCAGGATTTTTTTCACTTCGTCGGGGCGGCCGCGAAACTCGCGGCGCGCCGACAAAAATGCCGCCAGCAGGCCGGACACGTGCGGCGCCGCCATGCTGGTGCCGCTTTCCTCGTAGTACATGTCCTTCTCGCCGCGGTAACGGGCATTGCATGAGCTGATGCGCTCGCCCGGTGCCACCACATCGGGTTTGGCGCGCCCGTCTGATGTGGGGCCGCGTGACGAGAACGACGAGACGCCATAAAGGTGCGGCCGGTCCGCGTTCACCGAGCCGACAGCGATGCAGTCTTCCAGGTTGGCCGGATCGCCGATCGACATCGCGCTGTTGATCTGCGTATCGCCATCGGGCGTCTGCACCTGCAGTGTTCCTTCATTGCCGGAGGCCACCACCACCAGCACGCCGCCGCGCCAGAGCCTGCGCAACTCGGCGCAGATCGGTGAAAAGCCGCAGCCGTAAACCGTTTCATCAAACGGCCCGCCCAGGCTCAGGTTCAGGCCGTGTATGGCCAGCCCGCCGGTGACGTTTTCGTTCTGTTCGGCGATATGGTCGAGCGCCTTGATGATCCAGGCGTCCTCACCCTGGCCTTTGTCGTCGAGCACTTTGTAGACGACCAGCCGGGTCTTCGGTGCGACACCGCGCTCGGCACGCGTGCTGCCATCTTTTTTGTTTTTGGCCTGGCCCGCAATGATGCCGGCTACATGCGTGCCGTGGCCGTCAGCGTCTTTGGCATCCTTGACGAGTACAGGCCTGCCGCGCTTTGTGCAGTCCCAGACTTCCTTGATCACGCCGTCGAAATGCGGATGGCCGGCCTGTATGCCGGTGTCCAGCACCGCCCAGGTGATGTCCGCGCCATCGGCACTGAAGCTGCTGAGTGCCGCATCGGCCTTCAGCACCCGCATCGAACGGCCTGTCAGCTTGGCCTTGCGTGAGCTTCGCCAGACGGCATACACCCGCATCTCGCCGTGCCGCATACCGACAGCGCTCAGCTCGCCCGCCGTCAGCCGTGCCGAGACAAACCGCCGCAGGGGGTCTATGCAGGCCGCTGCTTCGTTTTTCTGGCCGACCATCTTTTTCAACCCGGCAGCCGCCTGTGTGATGCGGTGCTCCAGCTTCAGCGGCGGCACATCATCGACATGTTTTTTCTCCAGCCGGGACTGCTCATCGTGTTCGAGCTGCTTCATGGTGTCTTCATTTTCATCAAGGGCCGCATAGCCTGGTTCCAGCACCTCGATCAGTACCGGGTGCCGCTCATCTGAAGCGGAGTCCAGGCGTTCGGCCACATCCCGTGCGATCACAAAACGCGACAGCACGTCGATGCGGGCCGCGTCGCAGACCGCCCGTCGCACCTTGGGATGCGCGAGGTAGCCGACGGCCGAATGCGGGTTGAAGCGCCACTGGAAACGGGTGTCGTTGTTCACGATCAGCTGGTCCTGGATCAGGCCTGCGGGGACAAAATCACTGCCGAGGCTTTTGTCCATCGCAACCGGGTCCAGCGGGTCGGCAAAGTTGTGCCAGCGTTTCACGATGGCCGGCACCTTCAGCGAGCCATCCTCCAGGTAACCGGGTTGAAGATGGTCCTGGATTTCCTGGATGCCCAGGGGCGAACCAATCGTGATCAGCGCGTCGAGCGTGATGCCTTCTTCAGCCATGGCTGAAAGCACTTCATAGGCAATGAGGCTGCCCTGGCTGTGCGCGATAAGGGTGACTGGCCTCGAACCCACCTGCCTGAGTTGCTCCGTCAGCCGGGCGCGGATTTTCTTGCGCATGCCCGGCGTGAAAAAATACGCCGAGGTGTCGCCGATCAGGGCGCGGATGAAGGCGCGGCTGATGGGCCCGCGCAGCCACGACGGCAGGGGCAGTATCTTGCGCCGCATGCCGGGTCCGCGCCGGGTTTCAATGCCCATGCTTTCCAGCATGCCGGTGGCCAGCCTGAACGCTTCCCGCTGGTCCTTTTCGGGCACTTCTGCCTCGTCGATGGCCTGGCGGATGTCGCTGATGCCGGGTGTGGCGTCTCCTGCGCGCGAGGCGGTGGAATAACCGGCACGCAACACTTCCGGCCGCACCAGGTCGGCCCAATAGGCCATGCGGCTGCGCTCACCCATGTCGCGGCCGAACAGCGCCAGGTCCCATTTGAGTTTGACCTGGTCCCCCGGCTCATCCTGGCCCACGCCGTGGATGTAGATGAGCAAAGAGTCCTGGTTGATGGAGCCGCCCGTTTCGGCGCCCGTTTTTGCAGTCGCGCGCACGCGAACATTCCGGCTTGCTGCCGGCTTTTGTGTAGCCATGTTTTCCCCCTGATTATTTATTTATGGATTGCAGCAGCCCTCTGCCTGCGGGGTTCATTAAATCCGGGGAGTCTTTGTGGTGATACAGGGAATGCCCTGTACCGGGTGTGAATGCCAGGGGCCTGCCCGCCCGCAGCAGTGATTCACTTCAGAAACGGTACGCTGAGCAAACGCAGCCCAATCGAGAACCAGCGTTCGCTGGCCCCTCCACCTGCGCGGTTGCCGTAGGTCGCGTCGATTTGTACCTGGCCCGGAACAATCCATTGGCGCAAACCCATCTGGAACTGCGGCCTCTCGCGGCTTTGGCCAAATGTTTCGGCAATCAGCCAGGTGCTGGCCGTGAGTTCACGTTCCAGGCCGACGCCCCAGGTTGCCAGATCACGCCTGGTGGCCTGTTCCCTTGACCAGCCGACGTTGGTGTGCACGACCCAGCGGTCATCTGCAAACGACAGGCTGGCTGGCACGTAGGCGTACACATCGCTGCTGCTGGTGTTGCCTTGCGCGCGGCGAACAGTGCCCGCCGCGAAACCCAATCCCCAGCCGTTTTTCTCCAGCGGCTTGAGGATGGTTTTGCCCTGCAAGACTGTCCTGCCAATCGGATTGCCCGTGGCATCGTTGGTACGCGCGCCACCGAGTGTCAGCTCCAGATTGCCGGTGAAATTGCATCCGGGCAATGCCCAGTATTCGGTGCTTGTCTCGTTTCTGCGAACCCAGCTTTCGAGCTGGCAGGAGTTGGCATCCACGATGCGGGCGTCGTCAGTGTTCAGCGGCCGGGCCGCCTGGGCTGGTGCACACAGGCTGAATCCCAGTGCCAGCAGTGCCGCAGCTGAAAGGTGGGCATTCACGAGTGAATTCAAAACACATCCTTGCGCGCTGAATAGCCGCCCAGACCCGCGGGCAACTTTGACGGCGGGAGCAGCAAGGTGGCGCAGGCCTGCAGTTTGAACAGTGACAACTTCATCGGTTGGAGGGGTTGTGGATGCCCTGTATCCGGGTCAAAAAAATCAGGCCAAATGGCGCTGAAGTTTAGGCGGGCTTTGTGTCATTAGGAAGACAGCGGAGCGAATCTCATAGCTAGTGCCGTCTATAAACTGCGAAGTGCGTTTTCAAACGCCGACCCGGCAATGGGAAGAGGACACGAAAAAATTTCTCGGCACTCCACAAATACCCCTCCGTACTTTTCGTATAAAACCGGCTTTCGATACTGCTCCAGCCGCGCGTGAATGTTGAATTCGTATCGCCCCGCGCTTTTTGACACAAATATTGTGTGCTTCAGTTCCCAGTCATTTGCATTGCCGTAGTTTTCACGGCACAGAAAACCAACTCTTTCCTCCGGGTATGCCTTGCTGTAGCCGACCTTTGCGTATTGTCGGGACCACGAATACGCTAAATAAACATGCCCCGAAGCGGTATGCCTCAATTGATACGCGATTTTTGACGTGTCGCATTGGATGCAATGTCCTGGCTTTGTTCTTAAAGAATGTCCACCTGCTTTGCAAATAGCACCACCGTAATAGAACGACGCGCCAAGAGTCTCCATTTTTGTGACACGATCCTTTGAGGAAAGGCCGGAAGCGTCGATCACTTGAGATAGCGAAACGCCTTGTTCTTTTAGAAACCGAAGTTGTTGGTTTGAAAGAGAAGCCATGGTGGGCGTTTAATTCAAAGCGCTCAGGCCTTTGCTGTCGCCTTAAACCGCACACTTGCCTTCAAGCCCGGCTCGCCTTCCACAGCACCCAGATCAAAACGCGCACCCAGCAGGTCTGCATAACGGCTGACGATGGCCAGGCCGAGACCCGCGCCTTCGCCCAGCCGCTGGCCGGCCGGGCCCAGGGTCCATCGGTTGCGCAACTGGCTGGCGTCTTCTGCGCTGATGCCGGGGCCGTTGTCGATGACTGACAGAGTGGCTTCGCTGCCCTGGCGGCTGACACTGACGGTGATATGTGGTGAGTCGGCCCTGCCGTAGCGCAGCGCGTTGTCCAGCAGGTTGCCGAGAATGCCTTCCAGCAATGCTGCATCGGCCTGGACCACCACAGGTTCATCCAGCCCATCGCCGCCAAGGTCAACACCGGCAGCATCGGCTTTGGGCATGTAGCGCAGCAACACACCGCGTGCCAGATCATTCAGCGCAACAGGCTCAAGCCGCAAGCCTGCGCGTGCCTCATCGGCCAGCGCCAGCGCGAGCAACTGTTCCACCATGTGGCTGGCGCGCGCCTCGCCGCGGACGATGCCCTGCAGCTGCTCGCGCCAGACCTGCGGGTCAGACTGGGCCAGCGCGTAGTCGGCCTGCGCGCGTATGCCGGCCAGCGGTGTGCGCAGCTCGTGTGCGACATTACCGGCAAATTCGCGCTGCGCGCTGATGCTTTCATCCAATCGGGCCAGCATGGAGTTGACGGCCAGGCCCAGCCGCTCGACGTCGCGCGTGCTGGCAAAGGTGGTGGCCGATGGCGGTACCGGTGTCAGGTCATGTGCGTCGCGCCGTTCCACCGCCTGCTGCAGTTCCGCCAGCGGCCCCAGATCTTTTTGAATCACCCTGAGCAGCCACCAGCCCAGCAACAGCAAAAGCAGAACCTGCGGCACCACCGCATAAGCCAGCATGCGGTGCAGCAGCCGGTCGCGACTGGCCGAGGTCTGTCCCATCACCACGGTGAAGTCGGTGGGGGCAGTACGGTGAATGCTGGCAACGCGCAGTGCACGGCCGAGGAACTGGATGTCCGAGAAGCCGTAAATGGCTTCGTTTGGCAGTGGCGGCGGCCTGAGACCGGCATGGCCGGCAACCAGCTGGCCGTCGGGCCGAAGCACCGCAAAATAATTGGACTCGCTCTGGTCGAACAGCAACGCACCCATTTCACTGGGCGTCAGGTTCAGCACCGGGCCGTTGGCATCGGCCCGCACATTGGCGGCCACCGCATAGGCATCGTCGAGCAACGATCGGTCAAAGGCTTGGCCGGTAAAGTAGTTGGCCACCGACAGTGCAACCGCCGTGCCCAGCGCCCACATCACGACCAGCGGCAGCACCACATGACGGGTGAGGCGACTGCGAAGTGACGGTTTGCCCCCACGTTTGCCCACTGCGTGCGGCTCCCTGCCCCCCGCTGGGGTTGGCCTTGCCTGGGGCGGACCGGCGCTGCGGTTGGTGGCCTGATTGCCGGCCGTTGCCGCAGGGTCTGAAGTCACGTCAGATCTTCTTCAAGCACATAGCCCAGGCCGCGCAGCGTGCGTATGCTGACCTTGCTGCCGGCGAGTTTTTTGCGCAGGCGCGAGATAAAGGCCTCCAGGGCGTTGTCGCCCAGCGAGCCGTCGGCTTCAGAGAGTTTTTCTGACAGAACACGCTTGCTGACCACGCGCCCCGGCGGTGTCATCAGTTCCCACAGCACTTCGAACTCACGGGCTGGCAGGTCCAGGGGCTGGCCTTCAAGAAAAAACCGGCGTGCCTTGCGGTCCAGTGCCAGCAGGCCCTGTTCAACCCTGTCGTCGGTGCCATGTACGCGGCGCACCAGTGCGCGCAGGCGGGCCTCGACTTCGGCCAGGTCGAACGGTTTGCCCAGGTAGTCGTCGGCGCCGGCATCCAGTCCGGCGATGCGCTCTTCGGTGCGGTCGCGTGCCGTCAGTACCAGCACCGGTGTGCGGTCGCCGCGCGCGCGTGCCTCGCGCAGCACGGTCAGGCCGTTGCCCATGCCGCTGTGCTCCTGCGCAGAAACCGGCAGGTTCAGGTCCAGCAGCACCGAGTCAAAGGCCTGCACGCGCCACCAGTGCCTGGCCTCATCCATGGTGGTGGCCACATCCACGCGATGCCCCGCGTCGCCCAGGCTGCGCAGCATCACGTTGCGCAGTACGGCGTCGTCTTCAACCAGCAGGATTCGCATGGGTTGTGGCTTTCTTGTCGATTTTTGTGCGGCATTTCTACGTAGAAATACGAAGCAGACAGGTCAGTTTCAGGTCAGCCCTTGCAGGCGATAAACAGCGCCATGAGCATACGACAATTCTTTCTGGCAGCCTGCCTGGGGGCGGCCTTGCCTGCGCTGGCGCAAGGCGTTCAGGGCGCCGGCGCGATGGCCCCCGCGCCTGCGCTGGCTTTTCCATCGGTGCCGTCCACTACGCTGTCACTGGCGCAGGCCCTGCAGGCTGCACGCAACAACCTCGACGTCTCGCTGGCCCGCCGCGCGCTGGCCGCAGCCCAGGGCGATGTGGCGGCAGCCGACCATGCGCCCGCGCCGGTACTGACCACCAAGGCCTCGCAGATGGACCTGCAAAACGGCATTGGCGGCGGCAACCTCTTTCGCGACAAGCGCATCGACAAGTCGCTGGGCATGGACTGGACCTGGGAGCGCGGCAACAAACGTGAACTGCGTACCCGCGCCGCACAAAACAATGCGGCTGCGGCCCAGGCCGATATTGAAGACATCCTGGTGCAGCAGCAACAGGCCACGGCCTTTGCCTACTTCGACCTGCTGGCTGCGCAGGAGCGCATAGGCCAGGTTGGCGAGATATCGCGCAGTGCCACACAGCTGGCAAATACCGCGGCAAGGCGTGTGCAGGCCGGCGACCTGGCAGCGCAGGACGCGGCCCGCATCGAGATTGAAGCGCAGCGTGCCGGCACAGACCTGCTGTCCGCACAACTCGACAGGCAGCGCGCCGTGCTGGCGCTGGCGCAACTCACCGGCATGCCGGGCGCACTGCTGGCACAGCCTGACTGGCCTGTCATGGCCAAAGGCGCTGCCGATCAGGAGGTTGCCGTATACCCACCAGTCGATAACCGGCCTGATGTGCGGGCCGCGTTGCAGCGCGTGGAAGCTGCACGCGCTGCGCTGGATGTGGCCTCGGCGCAGAAGAAGGCCGACGTCACGCTGGGCGCATCACTGGATCATTTCCCCGGCACCTCGACACGGCAACTCGAGCTGCGCCTGCAGATGCCGCTGTACGGCCTGCTGGGTGGCTACAACTTCCAGGGTGAGATAGCCCGTGCGCAGGCGCAACTGGACCAGGCCCAGGACATTCTTGAAAAGACACGCCGTGCTGCGGGGACCGACCTGCAGCGCCTGCAGCAGGACAGGCAGGGCGCAGCAGCCCGCGCCGCCAGTTACGAAAACACCATACTGCCGCGTGCCCGCAAGGTGGCAGAGATGGCCGAGCTGGCCTATGGCAAGGGCGCGATGTCGCTGACCGAACTGATCGATGCGCGCCGCACCCTGCGCAGCATCCTGATCGAAGACCTGGCCGCACGCACCGATTACGCCAAAGCCACGCAGGCCTGGCAACTTCGCCAACCCTGAACCCCTGCGCAGCCGCCTGTTACGCCTGACACCCCACTTTTTCTGGACCCCATCGTGAAACGCACACTACCCCATGCCCTGGCTGCCAGCGCCCTGCTGGCCTTTCTGTTTCTGGCAGGCTGCAGCGAGGCGCCTGCCCCCGTACCTGAGGCACCGGCTCCCATACTGCAGGGCAACCAGCTGCGCTTTGCGCCCGGCCATCCGCAACTGGCCCAACTTGGCATCGTCAGTGCCACGCCCGGCAAGGCCATCGTGGTTGAACTGCCCGCCAAACTGGTATGGAATGAAGAGCGGACCCAGCGCATCTATCCGGCGTTTGCAGGGCGCGTGATGTCCATCAGGGCCGATGTCGGCCAGGCGGTCAAGCCCGGTACGCTACTGGCGCAACTGTCGTCGGCGGACTACGGCATTGCACAGGCAGATACCGTCAAGGCCCAGGCCGATTCGCGCCTGACGCAAAAATCACTGCAGCGCCAGCGCGAGTTGTTTGAGGCCGGCATCATCGCCCGCAAGGACCTGGACCTGGCCGAGGCGGAAGCCGCGCGGTCACATGCGGAAAACCAGCGCGCAGAAGCCCGAACACGGCTTTACGGCGGCGGCGGCAATGTGAACCAGCAACTGTCCTTGCTGGCGACGATTCCCGGCATGGTGGTGGAACGCAACCTGAACCCGGGACAGGAAGTGCGGCCCGACCAGTCCGGCCCCGGCGTGCCGGCGCTGTTCGTGGTTACCGACCCGACGTCGCTGTGGGTGCAGATCGATGCGCGCGAGACCGAAATCGGCACACTCAAGCCCGGCTCTTCATTCGAGTTGCTGATACCGACGCTGCCGGGCCAGAAGTTTGAAGGCCGCGTCACCGCAGCGGCCGACTTCATAGATCCGTCCACCCGGACCATCAAGGTACGCGGCGTGGTCGCCAACCCCGAGCGCATGCTGAAAGCAGAGATGCTGGCCACTGCGCGCATAGAACGCATCATTGGCCCGGGTGTGGTGATTCCGTCGCAGGCAGTGTCGCTGATAGGTGGCAAACACACGGTGCTGGTGCAGGTGCAGCCCGGCGTGTTTGAGTCGCGCGAGGTGGCGCTGAGCTACCAGGGCCCGCGTGAAACAGTGGTGTCGCGCGGGCTGGAGGCCGGCGAACAGATCGTCGGTGAGAACATGCTGTTGCTGGCCCGGCAGTTCCGCAACGCGCAGGAAGATGCACGACCTGTGGCGGTGGCGGATAAAAAGGCAGCGGCCACTTCCGTCACTTCCGCCACTTCTGATGCTGCCGCTTCTGCTGTGCCGGCGCCAGTTGCCCAAGGCAAGCCATGAAGCGGCTGATCCATTACGCGCTGCACCAGCCGCTGTTCATCGTCCTGGGCACGCTGCTGTTTGTGATGGCGGGCGTGATCGCCTTCAAGAACCTGTCCGTGGAGGCTTTCCCGGACGTCACCGACACACAGGTGACCGTGATTGCGCTGTATCCAGGCCGCGCGGCCGAAGAAGTGGAAAAGCAGGTCACCCTGCCGATAGAGGTGGCGCTGTCAGGCCTGCCGAATTCGATACGCGTGTTTTCACACACGCAGTTCGGCCTGTCCTTTACCGTGGTCACCTATGACGACAAGGCCGATGTGCTGCAGGTGCGGGCGCAGGTCAGCGAGCGCCTGCGCGGCATCGACCTGCCGCCCGGCGTTGAAACCGATATCGCGCCGAATGCGACGCCGGTTGGTGAAGTCATGCGCTACCGACTGCGCGGCGACGGCCTGTCAACCACCGAACTGCGGACACTCGAGGACTGGACGGTTGAGCGTGCGCTGCGCCAGGTGCCCGGCGTTGCCGACGTGGTGGCGATGGGTGGGTACATCAAGCAGTATGAAGTGCAGCCTGACCTCGACAAACTGCGCGCCTACAAGCTGACCTTCCAGAACCTGCTGGATGCGCTGGGCCGGGGCAATGCCAATGCCGGCGGCAGTTATGTGGCGCAGGGGGCACAGCAATATGCGATACGCGGCATAGGTCTGCTGCAGTCGGCTGACGACATCGGCCGCATGGTGGTTTCTGCCAAGGCCGGCACGCCGATATTGATACGCGACATCGCGCAGGTCAAGGTGGGCGCGGTGGCACGCCTGGGCACCGTGGGCCAGGACGGCGATGACGACATCGTCACCGGCATCGTGGTGATGCGCAAAGGCGAAAACCCGAGTGTGGTGCTCAAGGGGGTGAAGGACAAGATTGCAGAGCTCAATTCGCGCGGCCTGCCCAAGGGTGTGCAGATCGTGCCCTACTACGACCGCACGTGGCTGATGGGCAAGACGCTGACCACGGTGTTCAGGAACCTGGTGGAAGGCGCGTTGCTGGTGGCGCTGGTGCTGTACCTCTTCCTGTCCAACATACGCGCCAGCCTTGCCGTGGTGGTCATCATCCCGCTGGCGCTGCTGTCGACTTTCCTCGGCCTGAAGATCATGGGCGTGCCTGCCAACCTGCTAAGCCTGGGTGCGATGGACTTCGGCATCATCGTGGATGGTGCGGTGATCGTGGTCGAAAACATCATGCACCGGCTGTCGGAGCAAAAAGAAGGCATGAAGGACTCCGAGCGCCGCAACGTCATCATCGAAGCCGCCAACGAAGTCGGCCGGCCCACGCTGTTCTCGATGCTGATCATCATTGCTGCGCATATTCCGATCTTTGCGTTGCAGCGCCATGAAGGCCGGATTTTCCAGCCGATGGCGTTGTCGGTGACCACTGCGCTTGTGGGCGCGCTGATTTTTTCGCTGACGCTGGTGCCCCTGCTGGCCTACTGGATGCTGCGCAGAAAAATCCCGCATGGAGACAACCGCGTGGTTGCCAGCAGCAAGCGCCTGTACGCCCCTGTCCTGAACTGGGCGCTGGAGCACCGCCGGACTGTTGTCATCATTGCACTCGGCGTGTTTGCGCTGGCGATGGTGGCTGCATCCAGGCTGGGGTCGGAGTTCTTGCCGGAGCTCAATGAGGGAACGATCTGGGTCAATGTGCGCCTGCCGTCCAGTGTGTCCAACGACGAGGCAACCCGCATGCTGCGCAATGTGCGCAAGGCCTTGCTGACCATTCCGGAGGTGCGCACGACCGTGTCCAAGGCCGGCCAGCCGGAAGACGGCACCGACCCCAAAACCATCAGCATGGCCGAGGTGTATGTAGACCTGAAACCGGAAGAGCAGTGGCGCACCGGCCTGACCAAGGCGCAGCTGATCAACGAGATGGACAAGGCCGTGTCGGCGCTGCCAGGCATGGAGCCCAGCTTCTCGCAGCCGATACGCGACAACGTGCTGGAGTCGATCTCGCAAATCGACGGCCAGATTGTCATCAAGGTGTCCGGTGACGACCTGGTCGAGCTCAAGCGGGTGACCGAAGCCATAGAGCGCGAGATCAAGCAGGTCAAGGGTGTGTACCGTGCAGAGATAGACCGGGCGGGTGACCTGCCGCAGCTGGTCATAGACATTGACCGTGACCGGGCGGCCCGATTGGGCCTGAATGTGCAGGATATCCAGGACGTGATTGAGGCCGCACTGGCCGGCAAGGCAGCTACCCAGTTGTGGGAAGGCGAACGCAAATTTGCCGTCGCGGTGCGCCTGCCGGAAAACCGGCGTGTCATCTCCGCCCTGCCGCAGACACTGATACCAACCCCTGATGGCGGCTATACCCAGCTGGGCAGCGTGGCCACGATACGCGAGACCAGCGGCGCGATGAACATCGCGCGTGAGGCCGGGCGCCGCACCATGGCGGTGGGTATCTTCATCAGGGACAGGGACATGGGGTCAGTGGTCAAGGACATGCAAAAGCGCGTGGCCGACAACGTCAAGCTGCCGCCCAACTACACCGTCGGCTGGTCCGGTGAGTTCGAGAATCAGGAGCGCGCGATGCAACGCCTCACGGTGGTGGTTCCGATCTCGCTGCTGCTGATTTTTGTGCTGCTGTTCGATGCCTTCAAGTCGTTCAAGATGGCGTCGCTGATCCTGATCAATGTGCCGCTGGCCCTGATTGGCGGTTTTGTGGCGCTGTGGGTTTTCTCGATTCCGCTATCGGTGTCGGCGGCCATCGGCTTCATTGCCCTGTCGGGCCAGGCGGTACTCAATGGCGTGGTGATGCTGTCGGTGTTCCAGCAGCTGCAAAACGCCGGGCACAGCGCGATGGATGCCGTCAAGCTCGGTTCCATGCAGCGCCTGCGTACCGTGCTGATGACGGCCATGCTGGCGGCGCTGGGTTTGCTGCCGATGGCGCTGTCGCATGACATAGGTTCGGAAACCCAGCGGCCATTGGCCATCGTCGTTATTGGCGGCCTTATCACCGCCACCCTGCTGACGCTGGTGGTGCTGCCTGCGCTGTATGTGTCGTGGTTTGGCAAGACGAAGATGCCGGCCCGCATCAGCGAGCTGGAGGCTGACGAAAGCCTGGCGTGAGGCCGCAGGATCGGGCTGGAAGGGCCACGCTGCGAAAGACATTACGGTTGATGCAGTTTCTGGGCGCTATTAATTAAATAGCATGTTGCGCTAGCCGGTACTGGGTTTCAGGCCTTTTTGATGGTTAAAAACGGCTAAAAATCACCTCAAAACCCGATTTTGGTTGCCCGGAACCGGTCCGGGCAGCGTCAAACCGGCTTGATGTAAAGAACTCTTTACATTTGGTGTTTGTGCCCGACGCTACCAAAAAAAGGAGACAGGCGTCAATTCCGTGGGGTATGGGGCCTAGCGCCCGGCCAGCTTGAGACCTTCGAGTGCTGCGGCGCGCGGGTCGGGCGCCAGTGTGACGGCGCTGACGACGGCCACGCCATCAACGCCGCACGCCATCACGCCGGGCAAACGCTCAAGCGAAATGCCGCCAATGGCGACGACCGGATAGGGCGATGCCTGCTTGGCCCATGACTTCAGCTGTTCCAGCCCGACGGGTTCATAGGGCATGACCTTCAGTGTGGTCGGGTAGATCGGGCCAATCGCGAGGTAGGACGGGTTTGCCGCATGTGCGCGTGCCAGTTCGGCTGGCGTGTGTGTACTCAGGCCCAGGCGCAGGCCTGCATTGCGCAACGCGGTGATATCGGCGGTGTCCAGGTCTTCCTGGCCCAGGTGAACGCCATAGGCTTTCTCCGCCAGCGCGAGTTGCCAGTGGTCATTGATGAACACCTGCGAATCCGGCACGGCCTTGCCTGCGGCCACAGCGGCCTTGACCTCTGCGGCGATTTCTTCAGGTAGGTGGTCTGCAGACTTGATGCGCAGCTGTATGGTGCGCACGCCCCAACCCAGCAGGCGCTCTACCCAGGCAGCGGTTGGCACGACCGGGTAAAAACCGATGGGGCCTGTCAATGCGGCGAAGTGGTTGTTCATGGTGCGTGCCAGAAAGGGACACCGACTGTCGGTGTGGAAGCCTGCGCCGCTGCGCGCTCAGGCATGGGGGTTGATTCATAAGCGGCACGGCCGGCGGCAATGCCGTCTGCAAAAGCGCGCGCCATGCGCACCGGGTCGCCGGCCTGTGCAACGGCGGTATTGAGCAGCACCGCATCAAAGCCCAGCTCCATCACCTGCGCAGCGTGTGATGGCCGGCCCAGGCCAGCATCAACGACCAGTACCGCATCAGGCAGGCGGCGGCGCATGGTTTCAAGCGCGTAGGGGTTCAGCGGGCCACGGCCTGTGCCTATCGGCGCCGCCCAAGGCATCACCGCCGCGCAGCCGGCATCACGCAGGCGCTGCGCAATCACCAGGTCATCGGTGGTGTAGGCAAACACGGCAAAGCCTTCCCTGGCCAGCACGCTGGCAGCCTCCAGTGTGGCCTGCGGGTCGGGCTGCAGTGTGTAGTCGTCGCCGATCACTTCGAGCTTGATCCAGGTCGTGCCGAAAATCTCGCGCGCCATCTGCGCCAGCGTGATGGCTTCTTCTGCACTGTGGCAACCCGCCGTGTTGGGCAGGATGTGGCATTTAAGCGCCTGTATGCGCTGCCAGAAACTGTTGCCGCCACCGCTTTCGGGTTGCAGGCGGCGCAGTCCCACCGTCAGCACTTCAGTGCCCGAGGCCGCTACTGCATCACTGAGGATCTGGGGGGACGGGTAATGCGACGTGCCCAGAAAAAATCGGCTGTTCAGCGTGGTGCCAGCGACCGTCCAGGGGCTGCCGTGCGCAATGGAAGATTGGGAAGGGATGGTCATGTCTGTTTAATTTGCAGTGCAAGCAGGCGCCGCGGAACCGGCTTTGCCGGGCCGCCAGCGCCGTCCCCTGCAAGGGGAGGATGCGATACGCGCAGTGAGCGACCGGCAGGGGTGTGCAACATGCTATCCACCTGTGATGGGTGTGACGATGTCGATACGGTCGCCATTTTGCAGCGCACGATCTGGCCATTGCGGCCGCGGCACAAAACTGTTGTTGATGGCGCAGGCAAAGGCATTCTTGAAGTCATAACCACGCGCCTGCAGCAGCGCATGCAGCGTGGGCGCATCGGTCTGGATGCGCTCGCCGTTGAGGGAAATATCAAGCATTGTCATGGCCTGCATTTTCGTTCAATACGGTGTCGCCCAACAGCTTGCCGGCCAGTTCATCAACCAGGGCCGGCGCGCAGAGGTAGCCGTGCCGGTACAGGCCGTTGATATGCCAGACGCCGCAGCGAAACGAGATCGCAGGCCTGTGGTCGTCCAGCGCGGGGCGCAGCGCGGCGGCAAGCCGTATCACGCGCGCCTCACCAAAGGCCGGGTGCAGGCTGTAAAGTGCACTGCCCAGCTCCAGCGTGGAGCGCAGCGTGACTGCGCCCGTGTCTTCGGATTCAAGTTCGGTGGCGCCCACCACAAACCGGTTGTTGGGGCGGGGCGCTACATACAGCTGGTAACGCGGATGCATCAATCGAACCGGGCGCTGCAGGCTGACGCCCGCGCATTCAACGGTCAACACCTCGCCGCGCACGCCGCGCAACTGCGGCCACTGGGCCTTGCTGCCAACACCACGGGCATCGACGGTGATGTCCACGTCGTGCGATGCATCTGCGCAGACGATACGGTGCGCCTTGACCCGCTCTACCAGCTGCTCTTCGTACCAGTGCACACCCAGCCGGTCCAGCTCAATCGCGAGTGCCGCCATCCACTCATCGTTGGCCAGCTGGCCCTCGCCGTCCAGGAACAGGCCGCCGCCAAAGCGCCCGGCCAGTGCCGGTTCCATGCGGCCCAGCGCCACCGCATCCAGCGTGTGCAACTGGGCGCGCGAAGCATCGGGCAGCTTGTGCTGCAGCAGGCGGGTGAAATGCTCAAGCGAGCTCTGGTCCTGTGTATGGGCCACCACCAGCGTGCCTTCCCTGCGGAAGTACACATGGTGGCCCTGTGCATTCAACTCGGCTATCCATGCGGGCCACAGCGCCATGGAGCGATTGCCCATCGCAAACACCTCGTCGTCTGCAACGGCCAGCTCGGCCAGTGGCGACAGCATGGCCGCAGCTGTCATGGAGGCGGTGTTCACGTCCCCGCGCTTGCGCGCATCGAACAGGCTGACACGGAAACCGGCCAGCAGCAGGCGCCAGGCCAGCGTGCGGCCGGCCAGGCCTGCGCCTGCTATACCAACGTGCGGTTTTCTCATGCTTGCTGCGTACTCACTTTCAGGAAAAACTCAGGAATAGATCTCGCTGCCGCCTTCGCGGAACTCCCTGGCCTTGTCTTCAAAGCCGCTGTCGACCTGCCTGATGGCAATCACACCGGGTGCTGGTGCAAGCGTCGTCGTCGCCGGGTTGAGGCGCGCAAACTCGCGCACCTCCTGCGATATTTTCATCGAACAGAACTTGGGGCCGCACA
>JAZKCN010000012.1:0-122684 GCA_040388075.1 Pseudomonadota bacterium
CCGCAGGCGAGTTGTTTGGACTGCCGCCGGAGTCGAGCAGCGCAGGTTGCCCGTAACGAAGTGAAGGGACCCAGACGTCGGGTCGCCTTTCTTTTCGTTAGGTTTCTTTGGCGAAGCAAAGAAAAGTAACTCGCCTGCCGGGGCGACTCCCGGCCTCTACGTGAAGGGCAATCAGCCCACTCACACACAGTGCCAGAGCGTTCAAAAATGAACCTCTCCGAACCATTCGTCAAACGACCAGTAGCCACAGTCCTGCTGACCATAGGCCTGGCCCTCGCCGGCATAGGCGCATTCTTCGTGCTGCCGGTGTCACCGTTGCCGCAGGTGGATTTTCCGGTGGTTTCGGTCAGCGCCTCGCTGCCAGGCGCCAGCCCGGACACCATGGCGTCCAGCGTGGCGACGCCGCTGGAGCGCCGCCTGGGCACCATCTCGGGCGTCAACGAGATGACATCCTCCAGCGGTGTCGGCTCGACGCGTATCAACCTGCAGTTTGACCTGAACCGCAAGATAGATGCTGCTGCGCGTGAAGTGCAGGCTGCGATCAATGCCTCGCGGGCCGACCTGCCTTCAACGCTGCGCAGCAACCCGACTTACCGCAAGGCCAACCCTGCCGACTCACCGGTCATCATCCTGGCGCTGACGTCCAAAACACGCTCGCCGGGCCAGATATACGACGAGGTGTCCAACCTGCTGCAGCAAAAAATTGCGCAGGTACCGGGTGTTGGCGACGTGGAACTCGGCGGTGGTTCGCTGCCCGCCGTGCGGGTGGACCTGAACCCGTTTGCGCTGAGCCGTTACGGCGTCAGCTCCGAGGACATACGTGCAGCGCTCCAGGCATCAAATGCGAACCGGCCCAAGGGCGCGATTGAGGGCAATGGCCAGCGCTTCCAGATTTATTCAGGCTCCAACACGGCTACCGGCGGCCTGAAGGCTGCCGACTACCTGGGCCTGGTCGTGGCCTGGCGCAATGGTGCGGCGATAAGGCTGGCCGACCTGGCCGACATCAGCGATGGCGTCGAGAACGTCAACACGCTGGGCCTGTTCAACGGCGACCCGGCCGTCATCGTGCTGGTTACGCGCCAGCCCGGCGCCAACGTGATTGCCACCGTGGATGGCGTGCGTGACCTGCTGCCCGAGCTGCAGGCGCAGTTGCCGGCCGACGTGAAGATATCAGTCGCATCCGACAGTACCAACTCGATACGGGCGTCACTGCACGAGATCGAAATCACCCTGCTGATCTCCATTGCGCTGGTGGTGCTCGTGGTCAGCGCCTTTTTGCGCAGCGTACGCGCGACCGTCATTCCCGCTGTGGCAACGGTGGTGTCGCTGCTGGGCACTTTTGGCGTGATGTACCTGCTGGGTTTTTCGCTGAACAACCTGAGCCTGATGGCGCTGACTGTCGCGACCGGCTTTGTGGTCGATGACGCCATCGTGGTGCTGGAGAACACCAGCCGCCACATTGAGGCTGGCATGGACCGCTTCAAGGCTGCGCTGCTGGGCGCGCGCGAGGTCGGCTTTACCGTGCTGTCTATCAGCCTGTCGCTGGTCGCAGTTTTCATACCGCTGCTGTTCATGGGCGGGCAGACCGGCCGCCTGTTCCGCGAGTTCGCCGTGACACTGTCGGCCGCCGTGATGATTTCGCTGGTCATCTCGCTGACCACCACACCGATGATGTGCGCATGGCTGCTGAAGAACCGCGAGGATATGGATGCGGAGGCCGCCAAACCCCGGGGGCGTTTTTCTTTCATACCGCGATTTTTTGAGAGTGGCTTTAACCGCGTGCTGCGGGCCTATGAAGTCAGCCTGGACTGGGCGCTGGCCAGCCGCACGCTGGTGATGCTGATACTGCTGGCTGTCATAGGTCTGAATGTTTTCCTTTATGCGAAGGCGCCCAAGGGCTTTTTCCCGCAGCAGGATACGGGGCAGATCAACGGTGGCCTGCGTGCCGACCAGAGTATTTCCTTCCAGGCCATGCAGCTCAAGTTGAAGCAACTGGTGGACATCATCCGCGCCGATCCGGCTGTCGATACCGTAGTCGGTTTTACCGGCGGTGGCCGTGCCGGTGGTGGTTTCATGTTCATCAATCTCAAGCCCGCGGACCAGCGCAAGGATAAGGGTCTTGCGGTGATTGCCCGCCTGCGCCCGCAGCTGGCCACGGTCACCGGCATTTCACTTTTCCTCAACCCGGTGCAGGATTTGCGCGGCGGTGGCCGCTCCAGCAACTCGACCTACCAGTACACACTGAAGAGCGACAACATCGCCGACCTGAAAAAGTGGGCGGCGCGGCTGGCCGAGCAGATGCGGCAGCAACCGCAACTGATGGATGTGGATTCCGACCAGCAGGACAACGGTGTCGAGGTCATGGTCAAGGTTGACAAGGAAAGCGCGGCGCGCCTGGGCATCAGCTCGCGTGATGTGGACAACGCGCTGTACAACGGTTTTGGTCAGCGCCAGGTCGCCACCATTTACAGCGACATCAACCAGTACAAGGTCATCATGGGCGTGGCGCAGCGCTACATCCGCAGCCCCGAATCGCTCAAGGACATCTACGTGCCGGCCAGGGGCGCCACCATCACGACGGCCTCGACGGCTGCGGCATCCAGCCTGACCAACATCGTGAATCCGGCGCTGCGCGACCAGTCCACCGGCCAGGCGCTGAGCTCGTCCGCCACCAATATGGTGCCGCTGTCGGCCATTGCGACTTTTTCGGAATCCCCCAAAGCATCATCGGTGAATCACCAGGACGGTGAGCTGGCCACCACGATCTCCTACAACCTGGCTGAAGGCAGCACGCTCAGTGACGGGCAGGCGGCGGTGCGCCAGGCCGAGGCCGAGATAGCACTCCCCAACAATGTGCGCGGCAGCTTCCAGGGCACGGCGCGCAACGCCCAGCAATCGCAGCAGGAGCAGCCGCTGCTGATACTGGCCGCACTGGTCGTCATCTACATCGTGCTGGGTATCCTGTATGAAAGCCTGATACACCCGATCACCGTACTGTCCACCTTGCCGTCTGCCGGTGTCGGTGCCGTTCTGGCGCTGCTGATTTTCAAGCTTGATTTCTCGCTGATAGCGCTGATTGGTGTCTTCCTGCTGATAGGCATCGTGAAGAAAAATGCCATCCTGATCATCGACTTCGCGATAGATGCGGAGCGCTCGCGTGGCTTGTCGGCTGTTGAAGCGGTGCGCGAAGCCTGCCTGCTGCGCTTTCGGCCCATCCTGATGACCACGCTGGCCGCCATCCTGGGGGCCTTGCCGCTGGCCATCGGTTTTGGCGAGGGGGCTGAGCTGCGCAGGCCGCTGGGCATCGCCATCATCGGCGGGCTGATTGCCAGCCAGGTGCTGACCCTGCTGACCACGCCTGTCGTCTATGTGTTGATGGACAAGCTGCGCCGTCCCGGCAAGACCGAACACATGCTGGGCCGCCATGCCAATGAACTGCAAACCGGATAAACCCATGACACGTTCCATGAATTCCCCTGTTGTGCGAAAGCCCCCATACACATTGCTGACCGCTGCCGCACTGGCCTTGCTGCTCAGCGGCTGTGCGGTCGGTCCGACCTACGAGCGGCCCACCACGCCCGAAGTTGCCGCCTTCAAGGAGGCCGGTGACTGGGTGCCCGCTGCACCTGCCGATGCGCTGGAGCGCGGCCCCTGGTGGTCGCTGTTCAACGACCCGCTGCTGAACCAGCTGGCCGCGCGCGTCGAGGTCTCCAACCAGAACGTGGCGATTGCCGTCGGCGCCTATGCGCAGGCGCGGGCGCTGGTGCGCGAGCAGCGTGCATCACTGTTTCCGGCGGTGTCGCTGAACGGCGGCGTTACCCGTTCGCGCAGCAGCGGCAACCTGACGACCGGCACACCGGGTCGCACCGGCACGACTTACCAGGTCAGCCTGGGCGGCAGCTGGGAGCCCGATGTCTGGGGGCGGCTTGGCCGGGCGGTGGACAGCGCCAACGCAGGTGCGCAGGCCAGCGCAGCCGACCTGGCCTCGGCCAAGCTGTCCGCGCAGGGCGAGCTTGCCGTCAACTATTTTTCGCTGCGTCAGGCCGACGCGCAAAAGATGCTGCTCGACAAGACCATTGAAGGTTTTGTGCGTGCGCTGGAGATCACGCAAAACCGCTACAGCGCCGGCATAGCCGCCAAAACCGATGTGCTGCAGGCGCAGACCCAACTGGCCAACGGCAAGGCCGACCAGGCCGGGCTGGAGCGTTCACGGGCGCAGCTTGAACATGCGATCGCCGTGCTGGTCGGTGAAGTGCCGGCCAGCTTCAGCATTGCGCCGGCTGCAAACTGGACACCGCTGGTACCAGCCGTGCCGCTGGGCGTGCCGTCCACACTTTTGCAACGCCGCCCCGATATCGCTGCAGCAGAGCGGCGCGTGGCATCAGCCAACGAGCAGATTGGCATTGCCAAAACCGCCTACTACCCAAGCATCAGCCTGAATGCCTCCACCGGCTCCGGTGCCAGCCGCGTGGCAGACCTGTTCAAGGCCGCCAGCAGCGTCTGGTCGCTGGGCCTGTCGGCTGCTCAGCTTATTTTTGATGCCGGTGCCACTGGCGCACGCGTGGACGGCGCCGAGGCTGCGCAGACGCAGGCGGTGGCCCGCTACCGGCAAACCGTGCTGGCTGCTTTCCAGGATGTTGAAGACCAGCTGTCGGCAACCCGTGTGCTGCAGATCCAGCAGGACCTGCGCCGCGAGGCTTCCGAGTCGGCTGACCTGGTGGAGCAGCAGGTACTCAACCGCTACAAAAGCGGGCAGGTCGGCTACACCGAAGTGATCAGTGCACAGGCGACTGCACTCAGCGCCCGCCGGGCACTGGTGCAGGCCCTGGCGGATCGCCAGACCACGGCCGTGGCGCTGATACAGGCCTTGGGTGGCGGCTGGCAGGCGACGAACCCGTAGGCTTGTTTTCGTTCAGAGGAAAAAACACAAAATATTGATGTATACATCAAGATTTTGTGTTTTTGAGGCCGATTGAAGGACTTGACGTGCTCCGAAGCCGCGAAACCACGCCAAAACCCGCAAAAATGGCCTGTTTTAGGTGCCAAGAGTGCCTGAAAGCCAATCTGGACTAGCGCGACATGCTATAAAAAACATAGTGCCAATCGATTGAACCGCCGCCAAGTCGATGGCCGTTTTCCGACGTGCTGGCGAGCTTTCCGGACTTGACCTGGGCATCGCGGCCCTGCATGCTCGACAGCTTGTGAACCAGCCAGAACCAGACACGCCGCAGGAGCCATCCGATGAAAATTTCCCCCAGCATTTTGTTGCTCTGCTTCTCAGCGTTCGCTGCGCCGCAGGCCATCGCCTGTTACACGGTCTACAACCCGGCCAACACCGTGGTGTATTCCAGCCAGAATGCACCGATAGACATGAGTTACCAGATCCATCAAAAGCTGCCAGCGGCTTTCCCGGGCGGCCACATGGTGTTCGGCGCTGATACGGACTGCCCGCAGATAGATGTCCGCCGAGCGGCGCTGCAGGCCGGCACTGTCGCGGTGGTTGCGCCACGTGCTGCGGTTACTGCGCGCAACCCGCGCATGAGCGAGGCTGCGCGCAATCGCGAGATCGACGCGCTGACCAAGTAGCCAGACCTCACTCTGCCTTGATGTCAGCCGCCTTCACGATGCGGTTGAGTTTGACCGACTCCTGGCGGATGAATGCGCTGAACTCTTCAGGCGTGGAGGGCGAGGCTGTCATGCCCAGGCTGGCGAGTTTCTCGCGCAATTCCGGGCTGTTCAGGGCTGCAACAACTTCCTTGTTCATGCGCATGACGATGTCGCGGGGTGTATTGGCCGGCATCATCAGCCCAAACCAGTTCTTGAAATCAAACCCCGGGTAGCCGCTTTCGGCGACCGTCGGTGTTGTGGGCAGCGAGGGGTCACGCACCAGGCCGGTAGTGGCCAGTGCATTCAGGCGGCCAGTCTTGACGTAGGGCAGGGCCGTCGAAATGCTGCCCATCATCACATCCACCTGCCCACCGACGATGTCTGCCATTGCCGGGGCAACACCTTTGTACGGGATGTGCGTCATGCTGACGCTGGCCCGTGACTTCAGCCATTCCATACCGATCTGGTGCGGTGAGCCGTTGCCGGTCGATGCGTAGTTGATCCTGCCGGGCTTGGCCTTTGCGGCGGCGACCAGCTCGGCAATGGTCTTGACGTTGAGCGACGGATGCGCCACGACGACGACCGGCATGGCGATCAGCTGGCTCACCGATTCAAAGTCCTTCACGGAGTCATAGGGGATCTTTGGAAAGAAAGTCGGGTTGATGGCGTGTGAATCCGTGACCATGCCGATGGTGTAGCCGTCCGGGGACGCCTTGGCCAGCATGTCGGTGCCGATCATCGAGCTGGCACCGGGTTTGTTGTCGACTATGACCTGTTGACCCAGGCTCGTGCTGAGTCGGGTAGCCAGCAGGCGCGCCACGATGTCGGCACCACCGGCAGGCGGGTAGGGCACGATGAACCGGATGGGCTTGGCCGGGTACGCCTGCGCCAGCGCTGCGCCACCGCTCAGCGTCAGTGCCGAAATGGCGCAAAGCAGCAAGCCATGGGTTGTTCGGCGGGTCAGTTTTTGCGCCCGATTGCGGGTCTGGTTGGTCTTCATCGTGTATCCGTTCCTGTCCTGGCTTGTTCCTGAATGTTTGTTCAGGCTGGCAGCTCATGTGATGTAAGGCAGATCGATCCCCTGCGCTTGCACAAGCTGATGAATTTACATTTTCATTGAAATGTTTATTCTCTGAGTCTAGGGATATCCATTAGTAAAAACTGTATGACAGTGAATTTTATTTTCAATTATGAAAATAATGTTTATTGGCTATTCATGGTTGCAAAAACCGTTTATCCAGAACTTTCGCCTGCTGTCATTGAGCGCCCGCACGCACCGGAAGGCATGCTTGAAATCGCCTGAGATAATTTGGCTCCACGGGCGCATGCCCACAGGAGATCCGATGAGCGTTGCGTCCCGAAAGTCCATATCAGCCAAGGTAGTCCGCAAGACCGCAGCCGCCAGATCGGCCGTTCGCCGCACGCAGGAGCAACGCAGCGCCGCCATGCAACTGGAGTTGATTGATGCCGCAGTCGCCAGCATCGCGCAACTGGGTCTTGCGCCCTCAACACTTGCCGCCATTGCCGCGCGCGCGGGTTTCAGCAGTGGCGCGGTGCAGCACCACTTTCGTACGCGCGATGAGTTACTGCTGGCGGTGGTTGACGCATTCGGCAAGTCCCTTGCCGACGACAGCCAGTCCGGCGCGCCTGACGAGTCCATCGCGGCGCGTGTGCACCGTATTTTCGGACGCTATTGGACGCTGTTTACCAGTCCGCAGTATCTGGCAGTCCTGCGCATCTGGCTCGGTACGCGTCCGGACGCGCCGGTGTTCCGCGAAATCCTGGACCACATGCAGGCCTTCGAGATGCGTTTTGACCGGGAGTGGGTCGAGCTTTTCGCCGACTGCCCCGCGACCCCGGAAACCATCATCAATGCGCGCCATATTGCATTTGGCGCGATGCGCGGCCTGTCGCTGCGCCTTCGCCACGCCGTGGACCGCAGTCGCGCCGACCGTGAGGCAGCGTTGCTCGAGGCCATGCTGGTCCAGACATTGTCAGGTGTCACTGGGGTGCCGGCCACGAAACCCTCCAGGGGCGTGAAAAAGCCCGCTTTAAAGCGGGCCTGATTTAATGAAATACAAGGGGCCATGCACTGCAATGCAAGGCTATGCGGGCCACATTACTTACCCTTGACGGCCAGCAATTCGACTTCGAACTGGAGCGTCGCATTCGGCGGAATCACGCCGCCCGCACCACGCTCGCCATAGGCAATCGCTGCCGGGCAGGTCAGTTTGGCCTTGCCGCCTACTTTCATCATCTGCACACCTTCGGTCCAGCAGGGTATGACGCGGCCGAGCGGAAACTCGGTTGACTTGTTGCGTTTGTACGAGCTGTCAAATTCGCGGCCATCGGGGAAGGTGCCCTTGTAGTGCACTTCCACGGTGTCAGCGGCAGTGGGTTTGGCGCCTGTGCCTTCCTTCAATGAGCGATAGACAAGCCCGCTTTTTGTAACAGTGGCACCGGCTTCCTTGCCGGCAGCGGCGAGTGCGGCATCGGTCTGCGCATGGGCAAACGGCGTCATTGCCAGAAGCAATGAGACGGCAAGGGGGATGAATTTTGCAAGCATGGATGTCCTTTGGAAAAAGCTGATGGATGAGCGAATCTACAAGTGATTCTCCTACAGGGCGCACCGTCCTCAAGCTACGTCTTTTCATTCACCGGCTTGTTACTTTAGTTGCATGCATAACACCACAACAAACACGACAGCAGTCAAGGGCGGCGAAGTCATCACCTACATCGTTGAGGACAGCGCAACGATTCGAGAGAACCTGATTTCGACACTGGAAGAGATTGCGCCTGTGAAGGTGGTGGGTTTTGCGGAAACCGAACAGGAAGCTAGTCTCTGGCTGTCACTGCATGGCGGGGACTGGCAGCTTGCGATAGTTGATCTGTTCCTGAAAGAAGGCAGTGGCCTTGGCGTGCTGAAGGGCTGCCAGAACCGCAGCCCGAAGCAAAAGGTGGTGGTACTGACCAATTACGCTACTACCGATATACGGCGCCGCTGTTCGGAGTTGGGCTCGGACGCTGTGTTCGACAAATCCAATGAGCTTGACCAGTTGCTGGAATACTGCAACAGCGTGACCGCCGCGCGCAACATCATTCACTGATCATTTCTGGCCGGGTCTTATCCGGATATTTTTTATCGCTTACGCCTGAGTGGTCCGAAGCAGGCGGTCAGTGATTCCTGCCTGCAGACAAGCATCATGTCCCTGGCAGGGCTGAACTGGATAAAACGTTCGTTGACCGTGCCTGAACTATCCACCGTATCGCCGGAGCAGTCCTTCCTGCCGTTGTGCCGCATCGACGTCTCCACCACCTTGTAGAAACCCTTTTCGCTGGCCTGCGGTGTGACCGTGTAATTCCATTCGGACAGCGATTCGCCACTGGTGCCCTGCAAGGTGTTGTTCAGGCGGTACTCGAAAGTTTCTACGCACTGGCTGCCAAAAGGCTTCCAGCTCCAGCTGCCTGCAAGTGGATGCGCATCAGCCGCATAGGCAACACCTGTCCCCAGTGCCAGCGTCATAAAAAACGCAGCCCGGGTTGAGGGGGCTGCGAACCTGGAGAAGAAAAGGATAGTCAATGGCTTGAGGTTCATGGGCAGTGCCCATTCTAGAACCCGGTGCCCTGGCTCTAGAAGCGCACCTTCACAAAGGCAGACGGGCCGACCAGGCGGATTTTCAGGTCAGCCGCCGAACCATCGTTGCGTTTGATGTTGATGTCGGTCATGCCGTAGTCCAGCACCAGGCCCACGTTCTTGACCGGGTACCACTCCACGCCGACGGCTGCGTTGTAGATGTTGCCATTCAGGGTGCCGCCACCCTTGCTGATGCCGGACGCATCGGCGAACACCCGCAGGTTCTCGCTGAAGGCATGGCGCACGCCGACTTCGAGCAGCGGTGCGTATGCATGGTCGCTGTAGTTGCTGTTCACTGCGCCGGTAGCGCCATTGAGGCTGGCCGTGCCCAGGAAGTTGAATTTGGCCTGGTAGTAGGCCGCACCGGCTCCCAGGCCCAGCACCGTATTGCCGCTGCCGAACCACCACTTGTAGGCCAGCTTGGCGAAGTCGATCTGCACGTTCAGGTTGGCCGTACCGGTGGTGTTGACCTGGCCGCCACCAATCGTGGTGTTGCTGGCCAGCGTGCCGCCGTAGTCCCTGCGGAACTGGTAGTAATCGAATGACAGGCCCTGGCTGTCAAACAGCAGCAGGTCAGCCTTGACGCGCGGCATCGTGATGTTGCGGCGCTCCACATCGCCGGTGTCCAGCCGGCCAAGGTTGGTGTTGACACCGGCCTTCAGCGTCGGGCTGGCATTGAAGGCACCGAAAGAAATGCTGGCCCTGTCCAGCGCGGGGGACGGCTCGGCATGTGCTGCCACTGGCGCCAGTGCGGCACAGGCGCCGCATGCAAGGGCTGCCAGGATGGTGATTTTTTGTGTTTTGTGTGACGGTTTTTTCAGGCTGGCATGGGGTCGTGTTGTCGGCATGGTCGTCGGGTCCGGTTAGATTGAAGGCTGGTCAAAAAAGCAGGCGGCAGTTCTGCTGTTTTTTTCAAATCACTGCCATCCTGCAAAAGAGTTTTCCCTATGGGGTGTCAGATGCCAAGACGCTATCTGCAACATTTCGTGTAGGACAAATACAGGGTGTGTCTGACCGTTCCAAAAAGATTCAGGCGTTTTCAGGCCGCAGCGCGTCTGGCCGGGCCGTTGGTGCGGGCGCATGGGTGCGCGTCACACGCCACCATTGCGGCAGCAAGTCCTGCACATCAGGTCGGGTAAAGCGATCATCCATCAGGTAAATCACGCCTTTATCAAGTTGGGTGCGTATAACCCGCCCTGCAGCCTGCACCACTTTCTGGATACCGGGGTAAAGGTAGGTGTAGTTGTAGCCGCGGTCTTCGCCGCCCTCGTCCTGTTTGAAATACGCACCGACACGCAGCCGGATTTCTTCGTTCACCGGGTTGACCTGCGGTAGTCCCAATGTGGCGATGAAAGCGCCTATCAGCCGCCTGCCCGGCAAATCGACGCCTTCTGCAAACGCACCGCCCAGCACGGCAAAGCCGATGCCGCTGGAGGTATTGGTGAAGCGCTGCAGGAATTGTTCACGCCCGGCTTCATCCATCTGCCGGGTTTGTTCCCACACCGGGATGTGCGGATGCCGCGCACTGAAGACACGCCTGAGTTTTTGCAGGTAGTCGTAGCTGCTCAGAAAAGCCAGGTAGTTGCCCGGCGCGCCATCGTATTGCCGTGCCATCAGGTCGGCAATGCGCGTCAGTGAATGTTCGCGGTGCTGGTATCGGGTGGAAATATTGCTGACGGCCGCCACCTGCAGTTGCTCGTGCGAAAAAGGTGACTGCACATCTATCCATGCGCTGTCGGCGGGCATGCCCAGTGTTTCCCTGTAGAACTCGCGTGGGCTCAGCGTGGCCGAAAAAAGCGTGCTGCAATGCGCAGCCGAAAATCGCGGCGACAGGAACGGGGCTGGCACCACGTTCCGGATATTCAGTGTGGCCTGGTTAAAACCCCGGGGCTGTCCGGCCATGAGGCCCGTTGTTTCAGCTGCGCCGTTGCCGGAATCATTGAGCGTGACGTCAAAGATGGAATGCGCGGCAAACGTATCTGCCATGCGCGAAAAATGCAGCGCTTCAAAATAAAAGGCCTGCAGTTCACTATCCACCCGCGTCGGGTTGGCGACCAGGAAATCGGTGATCGTGGTGATTGCCTGCTGCAACGTCTTCAGGAAATCCACCGGCAGTTCTTCATGCACCTGGTAGGGCTGCGTCTGCATCTTGTGGATGTCACCGAAGCTGCGGTTCAGGCGTTCCAGCACGCCCCGGACTGCACGCGGCGCAGTTGCATGGACGGCATGCAGCTGTGACTGGTCCAGCGTGGCCGAGTACATCTTGCGCGCCCGCTCGACCATGTTGTGTGCCTCATCAACCAGCACCGCGACGCGCCACTGGTTGGCTGCCGTCAGCGCATGCAGCAATGCGCTGCTGTCGAAGTAATAGTTGTAATCGCCGACGATCACGTCCGACCAGGCCGAGAGATCCTGGCTCAGGTAATAGGGGCAGACATGGTGGGCCAGCGCCAGTTCGCGCAAGTTGTTCTTGTCCAGCTTGTTGTCTTTTGCAAAAACCACCGCTGCTTCGCGCGCTGCCGGCAGGCGGTCATAAAAGCCTTTGGCCAGCGGGCATGAGTCGCCGTGGCAGGCCTTGTCCGGGTGCTCACAGGCCTTGTCGCGCGCCACCAGTTCCAGCACACGCATTGGCAGGTCTGTGCGGCCCTGTTTCAACAGCTGCAGCGCATCAAGCGCCAGCCTGCGTCCGGGTGTTTTTGCGGCGAGGAAAAAGACCTTGTCCAGGCGCTGTTTCGGCGCTGCCTTCAGCAGCGGAAAGACCGTGGCAATCGTCTTGCCTATGCCGGTAGTGGCTTGTGCCAACAGGCATTTGCCGGCAGTTGCCGTTTTGTAGACCGCTTCCGCCAGGGCGCGCTGGCCAGGCCGGAAGTCTTCATGCGGAAAGACCAGGCTGTCCAGCGCCCCATCGCGGGCGGCCCGGTGCGCCATCTCCTGCTCTGCCCAGCGCAGAAAACCTTCGCACAGCAGTTCGAAGTATTCCTTCAGCGCCGCCGCTGTAAAGAGTTCTGTCAGCGGGGTTTCCTGCATGCTGGCAACATCGAGGTAGACCAGTGACAGGTTGACTTCTTTCAACCCCCGATCCCTGCACAGCAGCCAGCCATAAATTTTTACCTGCGCCCAGTGCAGGTGGCGGCGGTTGTCCGGCATGCCGTGGAGGTCACCGCGAAAGGTCTTGACCTCTTCCAGCAGGTTGTTGACTGGGTCATAACCGTCGGCACGACCACGTACCGTTAGCGACTGGTAGTCGCCCGACAGGCTGACTTCTGCTTCATAGTCCGGGCCCCGGCGTGAGGCGACCAGCTGGTGGCCTGCAATGCCTTCCTGTGCGGAAGGGGAGGGGGTAAACCGCAAATCCAGGTCGCCGTGTTTGGCGGTGAATTCGCACAAAACGCGGACAGCGACGGTGTATTGGACGGGAGCCGTGGTGGCTGCGGCTACAGGCTGGCTGATGGGCATGATGGCAGGGAAACCATCATAACGGCACACCGCACGCCGTCGTTGAGTGGTTGTGTTTACTGCGGCCGCGTGGTGTTCATCGCGTTGTCAAACTCCTGGCGTGACAACATCGTGTCGTGATTGGTGTCAGCCGCATCGAAATACCTGGCCACGTTGGTTACCCTGGCCGCTTCCGAACGGCTGAGATTGCCATCCTGATCGGAATCCAGCCACGCGAAAGCGCGCGCCAGATCACGGGCTGCGTACTTTGGCGACAGGATGGACGGGGCTCCATGCACGACACGAACAATGGTGGGAGGTGTCGCGCTGATCTCTATTGGCGGCGGCGTTTCCGGTGGTGCAGGAGTCGTGGACGTTGTAGCCGGCGGGATGCTGGGCTGCGTCGTTTGTGCATGGACGGCAGATGCAGATCCCAGGAAGGCCACCAACGCGGAGGCGGTAAGCATGGCCGTCCATACCCTGCGCTGCGGCATTCGAGCAATTTCCTGTACAAGAACCGCAACTCTGGAGTTGCCACTGCTACTGCGGTCATTGAACACGCGAGGCTGCTGGATGTGCATGGGCATTGTTTTCACTTAGGGGAGTTGGTAAAACAGCCTCTATTCAACCCCAAAAAGGCCCTCAAGGCCAGTCGCCTTGCAGTGTGTTGCACGGCTTTACCTGCGCTATGCCAAATCGTTCCGGTTTGCCGCTTACGGCAGCGGGATTACAAAGCGCCTGACGCCGGTGGGCGGGACCGGGAAGTCCCGCAGCGCGCTGTCGGCCATCGCGGCCAGCACGCGGGTGTCCCCAGGGCCGCCGGCCTGCGCATAGGCACGGGTTTCATACACCACGGTGTTGGTCGGCAAATGCCTGATCAGCACGAGCAGTTCACTCCGGTATTCAAATGATCCGCCGCCTCCGCCAATGGGAAAGCCCAGCCCTATGCCTGCACCACCGAAGCCGCCGCTTCCGCCGTATGCGCCCAGGTTGACGGTCGGACCTGAAGGGTAGCCACCGAAATTGGCGACCTGCTGCAGCGTGCTGGAAACCTGGACGCTGTAGCGTGCTGTGCCGGCGTTCAGTTGCAGCGCCTTGCGTGCGAGCGCATCACGCACCAACGTTTCAATCTGGTCCTGCTGCACCGCCGGCTGCTGTTGGGAGGGCAGGCGCTCGAAGCGGTAGCTGCTGCCGGGTGCAGGCAGGCCGGCATTGCCCCAAGTGGCGAATGATGTGACATCGACATCCACGGACCGCATCCCCGAGCAGCCTGCAACAACCGCCACACAGAGCGGAACAAGCAGTCGCCAGCTGCGCCGGCATGTGAAGCTTTTGACACGGGTGAGGGTGTTGCGGTTATGGCTGGTGTTCATGGCCCTAGTGTCGTTAATCCGCCCGGCCCCCATGGTCGGACGCCTGCATGCGTATTTGTAGGACCCGACGTGTCGGACAGCGCCGGTTGACAACATTTGCCAACAGCGGACCATGGGTAACCACTTCAAGATGAAAGGACTCCCATGCTGGCAAACCGCAACGTCATGGCCACGATCGCCGTGACAAACCTCGAAGCCGCGAAACAGTTTTACGGTGGCAAGCTGGGTCTTCAGCTGCTCGCTGGCGGTGAAGAAGGCGAAAAGATGGGCGTGCTCAATTACCAGAGCGGCACCACCTTGCTGGTGGTGTATGTCTCTCAATTTGCCGGTACCAACAAGGCCACCTCCGCCACCTGGGCGATAGGCCATGAGTTCGACAAGGTGATGCAGGCGTTGCGGGACAAGGGCGTGGTGTTCGAGCGCTACGACATGCCAGGCATGGTTTTTGAAAATGGCGCGCATGTGGCCGGCGACTTCAAGGGCGCGTGGTTCAAGGATCCGGACGGCAATATCCTGCACATCCTGAATCATTAGTTCTGAAACAGTCCGGCACAAGCCTGGCCTCTGACAGCCGCTCTGCAGCATGTCCCACAGCTTGTAGTGCACAGATATCCCGATAATAAAGTTCCTCATACGTCCAGGTTTTTATGAAATTTTCAGGCATAGCCGGCTCATCCAGCCTTGAAGACAGGACTTTCCTGTTGTTGCTCGTGGCCGTGACGCTGGCATTTGCATGGGTGCTCTGGCCTTTTTATGGTGCTGTGTTCTGGGGTGCAATTTTTGCGTTGCTTTTTGCCCCGCTGTACCGCCGGCTGCTTGCCAGATTCAACAAGCGGCGCACGCTGGCCGCGCTGGCAACAGTCATGATCATCCTGGTGCTGGTGATCCTGCCGCTGGCGCTCGTCACCGGCCTGCTGGTACAGGAGGCCGCTGCGGTCTACCAGCGCCTGCAGTCGGGCGAACTCAGCGTGACGCGCTATTTCCAGCAGGTGTATGCGGCGCTGCCGGTCTGGGTAACCAGCCTGCTGGACCGCTTCGGCCTCGGCACGCTGGGCCTGGTGCAGGAGCGGCTGTCGCTGGCGATCACCAAGGGCAGCCAGTTCCTGACCACGCAGGCACTCTCCATAGGCCAGAACGCTTTCGATTTTGTGGTCAGCTTTTTTGTCATGCTGTACCTGCTGTTCTTCCTGCTGCGTGATGGCGCGTCGCTGGCAAAAAGGATTGAAAACGCGGTGCCGCTGGATGCCGAGACCAAGCGCAACCTGGGCGGCAAGTTCGCCACCGTGATTCGCGCCACGGTGCGCGGCAATATCGTGGTGGCCCTCATACAGGGCGCGCTGGGCGGCATCATCCTGTGGCTGCTCGGCGTGCATGCGCCGGTGTTGTGGGGGACGGTGATGGCATTCCTGTCGCTGCTTCCCGCCGTGGGCGCCGCACTGGTCTGGGCGCCGGTGGCGATTTATTTCCTCGCGACCGGTGCGGTGCTGAAGGGCGTGGTGCTGATTGCCTTTGGGGTGCTGGTCATCGGCCTGGTCGACAACATCCTGCGGCCGGTTCTGGTCGGCAAGGACACGCGCATGCCCGACTACATCGTGCTGGTTTCAACCCTGGGCGGTATGGCGCTGTTCGGTCTCAATGGTTTTGTCATTGGCCCGGTATTAGCTGCGATGTTCATCGCGGTGTGGGACATCTTTGCGAAAGCCCGGCATGTCGCGGTGACGCCAGCCGCCGATGCTGAACCGCCCGCACCGCCCGAGCCTCCTGCGCCACCCGCAAGCCCGTGAGGCCGGGCTGCCGGTTCAGGCTGCCAGTCTTCCTGTCGATTACAACGCGGTAACGCACATCACTTCGCATTGCAAAAATGGTCGCCTGCGGTGGGGCCGAAAAAAAACAGAAAGTGTTTATGAGTGACAACGGAATTCGCGAATACGACCATCCCGCCGGCGGCTGGGATGCGCTGGGCGCGGTGGCCAAAACCATACGCACGCAAATGAATGCGGTGTCCGGTACAAAAATCATGTTGCGCAACAACCAGCCCGATGGGTTTGACTGCCCGGGCTGCGCCTGGCCTGACCCCAAACATACGTCGGCGTTCGAGTTTTGTGAAAACGGCGCCAAGGCCGTGACCTGGGAGGCGACCAGCAAACGGGCGTCGCCCGAAGTTTTTGCACGGCACACCGTGACCGAGCTGCTGCAATGGTCTGACCACGCGATTGAAGACCTGGGCCGCCTGACGCACCCGATGCGTTACGACGCGGCCAGCGACAGGTACGTGGCCATCAGTTGGGATGAGGCGTTTGCACAGACAGCCGCTGCGCTCAATGCGCTGCCTGACCCCAATATGGCCGAGTTCTACACCTCGGGACGGGCATCGAATGAGGCAGCATTCCTGTTCCAGCTGTTTGTGCGCGCCTACGGCACCAACAACTTTCCCGACTGTTCCAACATGTGCCATGAAGGCACCAGCGTCGGCCTGCCGAAATCGATAGGCATTGGCAAGGGCACCGTGTCGCTGGAAGACTTCGACCATGCCGATGCGATTTTTTCGATAGGCCACAACCCGGGCACCAACCACCCGCGCATGATGGGCACGCTGCGCGAAGTCGCCAAACGCGGCGCACCCATCGTTGTTTTCAACCCGCTCAGGGAGCGCGCGCTGGAGCGTTTTGCCTCGCCCCAGAATGCGGTCGAGATGGCGACCTTCAGCTCCACGCCGATTGCCAGCGACTACCTGCAACTGAAGGTGGGCGGTGATGCGGCTGCATTGAAGGGTGTGATGAAAGGTGTAATCGCGCTGGACGCGGCAGACCTCGCCGCTGGCGGCAAGGGCACGCTGGACCGCGCCTTTATTGCCGAACACACTAACGGCATCGACGCGTTGCTGGCCGACCTTGAAGCCACTTCATGGGACGACATCGAACGTGTCTCGGGTTTGTCGCGCGCCGCGCTGGAGCACGCTGCAGCGATTTACTGCAAGGCCAAATCCGTCATCGTCTGCTACGGCATGGGCATCACCCAGCACACGCAGGGCACGGGCAATGTGCAGCTGATCTCCGACCTGCTTTTGCTGCGTGGCAATTACGGCCGGCCCGGTGCCGGCATCTGCCCCTTGCGCGGGCATTCGAATGTACAGGGTGACCGTACGGTGGGCATTGACGAGCGGGCGCCCGCGCCGCTGCTGGAAGGCATACGGCGGGTGTTCGGGTTTGATCCGCCCACCGCGCATGGCCATGGGGTGGTCGAATCGCTGCAGGCGATGGCCGACGGCCGTTCGACCGTGATGGTCGCACTGGGTGGCAACCTCGCTGTCGCGATGCCGGACCCGCAGCGCTGTTTTGAGGCGGTGCGCAAACTGGACCTGGCGGTGCACATCGCCACCAAGCCGAATCGCTCGCACCTGCTGCTGGCCAAAGAAAACATATTGCTGCCCTGCCTGGGCCGCACCGAGATAGACATGCAGGCTGCCGGCGCGCAGTCGGTGACGGTGGAAGATTCGATGTCCATGGTGCATGCCTCCAAAGGCAGCTTGCCGGCACCGTCTGAACATGTGCGCTCAGAGCCGGCCATAGTGGCCGGGCTGGCGAAAGCCGTGCTGGGCGGCAAATACGGCATTGCCTGGGACGAGATGGTGGCCGACTACGACCGCATACGCGACAAGATCGAAGCGGTGCTGCCGGCCTTTGCCAGCTACAACCAGCGCATACGCGAGCCCGGTGGTTTCAGGTTGCCGCTGCCGCCAACAGAACGTGTCTGGAAGACACCTTCAGGCAAGGCCGAGTTCCTGGTCTTCCCCGGCCTGAACGAAGACCCGCGCGTCAGCAGCGCCGATGTGCTGGTGCTGACCACGCTGCGCAGCCATGACCAGTACAACACGACGATTTATGGTTTTGATGACCGCTACCGTGGCGTCTTCGGCCGTCGTGATGTGGTGTTCATGAATGCCGCAGATATCGCCGAACGCGGACTTGTGGCCGGCGAAACAGTTGAGGTTGAAGCCGCCGCTGGCGAGGGTGAGGTGCCGGACGCCAGCGCCGTGATGAAGGTGACGCTGGTGGCCTATGACATTCCCAGGGGTTGTGCGGGCGCCTACTACCCCGAGGCGAATGTGCTGATCTCTCTGGCGCACCACGATGCGCGCAGTGGCACGCCTGCCTACAAGTCGGTGCCGGTGCGCATCAGGCGCGCGGCTGCTGCGCCGTTGCCGGCTGAGGTGTCGATGTAAAGTCGACTTTACATCAGGGCTGTTTGGGATGATTCGGGGTGCTGCCGGAGACGCTGAAAAGGCATTTTTGGCCCTTTTGGGGCCTGTTTTAGGTGCCAAAAAGGCCTGAAACCCAATGTGGACTAGTGCGAAATGCTATTAAGTTCATAGCATGTGGAAATCACGCCGCCGTCGCTTGCTCATACGCTGTGCTGATCTTGACAGCCGCATCGCGCAGCATGGGCAGGTAGCGGCGGGTGGCGTCTTCAAATCTGATCGCCGAATCTATCCAGATGATGTTGATGCAGCCCAGCACACGTGTGCCGTGCATGATGGGCACGGCGATGCTGGACGTCTTGGCCATCAGCTCGCGCTGGCGTGTACCGTAGCCGCGCCGCCGTGTGGCTGCAATGGTGCGCTGCACGGCTGCAGGGTCCTGCATCTTCTCGCGGTCAGGCCCGGGTGTCGAGCCGATTCGCTCCAGGATGGCGTTGCGCTCCCGCGCCGGCGTGAAGGCCAGATAAGTCCAGCCGACGGCGGTGCTCAACATCGGTAACTGGCGGCCCACCCATGAGCGTTCTATCGACAGCGGGCTGCGGTAGTGGGTGCTCGAGCGGATCACCATGCCGTCGTCTTCATAGGTGGCGATATCGGTCGGCCACACCGCCTCATTGAACAGTTCCGCCAGCACCACATCGGCGATGTCGGTGATCCAGTCATCGTCCTTGTAGCCTCCGGACAGGCTTTTGACTTTCAGTGTCAGGCGGTAGGCATCGCGTAAACCCGTACGGCGCAGGAAGCCCTCGGTGCGCAGTGTTTCCAGCAGCCGGTGCACTGTCGGGCGGGGCAAACCGGTCAGCGCTGCGACCTCCACCGATGTCGCATGTGGCAATGCATTCACCGCGCGCAGCACGGCCAGGCCGCGCTCAAGGCCGCGGACTGAGTGATAGCTGGAGACTGGTTCTGGCGGCGATTCGCGCATGGGTTTAAATGTTCAAGGGCTGGACATTGGCTGCAAATCGTTTGACGGGAAATCATATCAAGCCATATTCTCCGGGCACGGTTTCGCTGGTACAGCGCAAATGCTGAAAGGCCATGCAGAAGCCGGGCAACGCAAAAATACAAGGAAGAACGAGACATGAGCCGACCCCCCGACGCCCAGTTGACGCACCTGGGCCTGTATGTGCGCGACATGGACGCGATGGTCGCGTTTTATTCCGGCTTTCTGGGGCTGGTGGTGACAGACAGCGGCGAGTTCCGCGGCAACCGCATCACCTTCATGAGCCGTAACCCCGACGAGCACCACCAACTGGTGCTGGCTGGCGGAAGGCCCGACGAGGTGTACTCACCGGTCAGCCAGATTTCCTTTCGCGTGAAGACGCTGGAAGACCTGCAGCACTACAACCGCACCGCGACTGCCATGAAGCTGCGCGACCTGCGGCCATCCAACCACGGCAATGCGTGGAGTATTTATTTCCTCGACCCCGAAGGCAACCGTGTCGAGGTTTATGCCGCCTCGCCCTGGTATGTGAATCAGCCGCACCAGCAGCCGCTGGACCTGGATGCCGCGCCGCACGAGATACGCGCCGCCACCGAGGACATGGTCTCCCGTGATCCCAGCTTTTTGCCGCACGCAGAGTGGCAACGTTCGCTGCGCGAGCGGCTGGCCGCCTGATTCATGACCCCTGCGCGTTGCAGTTTGACGCATCCCTGAATTTTTAGACGGAGACAAAAATGAGTACCCCATCCACGACAACAACAAGCCCCGCCGCCTCAAGCGCCACCGCAGCTCCTTTTCGCAGCGTCTGGTCCGAACTGCGCGAGACCTCGTTCCGCCAGGGCTGGCTGGACGCCGGCGGCATCCGCACACGTTATGTGCAGGCCGGCCCCGAGAACGCACCACCGCTTCTGATGGTGCACGGCACCGGCGGCAGCTGGGAATGTTTTTGCGCCAACCTGAAGGCATTTTCAAAAGACTACAACTGCTACGCCTTCGATACCGTGGGTACGGGCTTCAGCGACAAGCCGGATGTGGACTACGAGATCCCGCTCTATGTTGAGCACGTCGGCAATTTCATGAAGGCCGTCGGTATCAAAAAGGCGTCCATCATCGGCGTCTCGCTGGGTGCCTGGATTGCCGTGCGATTCGCACTGACCCACCCTGAAAAAACGCAGAGCCTGGTACTGGTGTCGGCCGCCGGGCTGATCACCGATGCACAGACCTCATCTGACATCAAGGGCGCGCGCTTCAATGCGGTTGACAACCCGAGCTGGGAGAACGTCAGCGCGGTCTTCAAGGGCCTGATCCTGGAAGAGCAGAACCGCATCCCCGACTTTGTTGGTGTGCGGCAGGCGGTGTACAAACAGCCTGGCATGCGCCGCGCGATGGAGCACATACTCTGCCTGCAGGAGCCCGACATCCGTGCGCGTAACATGATCCCGGAGAGCGACTGGCGCAGCCTGCAGGCGCCAACGCTTTTGATAGGCGCGGTAGACCACCCGGACATTTTCCTGAAGACCGCGCAGCGGGTGGCAGAGCTGATACCGAAGGCGGAGTATGTAGAGATACACCGCAGCTCGCACTGGTCGCAGTTCGAGGCGCCGGAAGAGTTCAACCGGGCCGGGCTGGAATTTCTCCAGCGCACGGTGAAGTAAAAGACAAACAGAAGGAGACAAAGACATGACATCAAACATTCGCCGCCACCTGGCAACAACGATTGCCGCAGTTCTCGGCTGTGCATCACTGTTCGCCACCGCCCCGGCGTCGGCGCAGGACTATCCATCCAAACCGGTGCGTTTTATCGTCGGCTTCACGCCGGGCGGCAGCGCCGACATCATCAGCCGCTTCATGGCGCAAAAACTCGGCGATCGCCTGGGCCAGCCCTTTGTGGTGGAGCAGCGCCTCGGTGCAGGCGGCATCATTGCGCAGGGCATGGTCGCAAAGGCACCGCCTGACGGATACACCATGGTGCTGCTGACGGGCGGCCATCCCACGTCTGCGGCGATGAAGAAGTCATTGCCTTACCACCCGGTCAACGACTTCGGCATGATCTCGACCATCATCGAATACCCGATGGCGATTGGCGTCAAGCCGGATTCGCCGATCAAGTCATTCCCCGACATGCTGGCGCGCGCCAAGGCCGAGCAGGGCAAGCTCAGCTTGTCGTCGGCCGGCATAGGCACCTTGCACCACCTGATGGGCGAATGGATCAAGATCGAGTCCGGTGCGGAAATGATCCATGTTCCGTTTGCCGGTGCTGCGCCTGCCTACACCGAGCTGCTGGGTGGCCGCCTCGACGTGATGATCGAGACCATGACCTTCATGAGCACCAACTTCAAGAATGGCCAGATACGCCCGCTGGCAGTCTCGTCGTCGAAGCGGCTGAAGGATTTCCCCAACGTGCCGACCATGTCCGAAACCCTGCCCGGTGTTGAAACCACCTCATGGCTGGGACTGGTCGTTGCACCCGGCACCCCGGCGCCCATCATCGAGCGCCTGAACCGCGAGATGCGCGCCATCCTGGCCGAGCCAGCCACTGCCGAACGCTTCGCCCAGCTGGGTGGCGTGCCATCTGCATCCAGCCCGGACGAGATGCGCGCCCGTGTCCAGCGCGAAATAGAACGCTGGAACCGTGTGGTCAACCTGCGCAAGATCGAGCGCCAGGACTGACCCCGGCTGGCTGGTACCCGGAAAGGGCCGTGAGGCCCTTTTTTCATGGGCCATTCGTTTTTGACCTCCTGGTAGGCGCAGGCCTACATACGCCACCCGGCGTATTCCCCAATCTTCTTCCAGTACCCAGAATCGGTTCCATCGTTGCCCCAAAGCCCCATCCGGGTTGCCCGGACGGCTTTCGGGCAGCGACACGAGAACCAACTACCTACCGGAGAAGCACACATGCAACGTAGACATACCCTCAAGGCGCTGACCGCAGCTGCCGCACTGGCAGGCCTGGGCGCCGCACCCGCCGCTTTCGCTCAGGCCGGCGGCACGATCAAGGTTGGCATTCTGCACAGCCTGTCGGGCACCATGGCGATTTCCGAAACCACGCTGAAAGACACCGTGCTGATGGCGATCGAAGAGATCAATGCCAAGGGCGGCGTGTTGGGCAAGAAGCTGGAGCCTGTGGTCGTTGACCCTGCTTCCAACTGGCCGCTGTTTGCTGAAAAGACCAAACAGCTGCTTGGCCAGGACAAGGTTTCGGTCATTTTCGGCTGCTGGACCTCGGTCTCCCGCAAGTCGGTTCTGCCAGTCGTGGAAGAAATGAACGGCCTGCTGTTCTACCCCGTGCAGTACGAAGGTGAAGAGCTGTCCAAGAACGTGTTCTACACCGGTGCAGCCCCCAACCAGCAGGCCATCCCTGCTGTCGATTACCTGATGAGCAAGGCTGGCGGCGGCGCCAAGCGCTGGGTTCTGCTGGGCACCGACTATGTGTACCCACGCACCACCAACAAGATCCTGCGTGCCTACCTGAAGAGCAAGGGCGTTGCCGACAAGGACATCGACGAGAAATACACCCCATTCGGCCACAGCGACTATCAAACCATCGTCGCTGACGTCAAGAAGTTCTCGCAGGGCGGCAAGACCGCTGTGGTCTCGACCATCAACGGTGACTCCAATGTTCCTTTCTACAAGGAACTGGGCAACGCCGGCCTGAAGGCCAAGGACGTGCCGGTTGTCGCCTTCTCGGTTGGTGAAGAAGAACTGCGCGGCGTGGACACCAAGCCGCTGGTTGGCCACCTGGCTGCCTGGAACTACTTCCAGTCAATCAAGAGCCCTGCCAATACCGAGTTCATCAAGAAGTGGTCTGCCTATGCCAAGGCCAAGAAGCTCCCTGGCGCTGACAAACCGCTGACCAATGACCCGATGGAAGCCACCTACATCGGCATCAACATGTGGAAACAGGCTGTCGAAAAAGCCAAGTCCACCGATACCGACAAGGTGATCGCAGCAATGGCCGGCCAGACCTTCAAGGCGCCGTCCGGCATCGTCAGCAAGATGGATGAGAAAAACCATCACCTGCACAAGTCTGTCTTCATCGGCGAAATCAAGGCCGATGGCCAGTTCAATGTGGTGTGGAAGACGCCTGGCCCCGTGAAGGCCAAGCCATGGAGCCCATACATCGAGGGCAATGCCTCCAAGCCTGACGAACCCGTCAAGAAGTAAGAAACCTTCCGCGCCTTGACGCCGGCCACCAACAGGCTGGCGTCAGGGCGGGACGATTCCCCCTCGTTCCGGGCGATCTGGCCCGGGACTTGCAGAGTGCGCATTGCACACGGTGCCCACCCTACAGGTTTTCCACATGCTGCTTCGACAAACACTTCTAATCACTGCGCTCCTGCTGGCAGGTCACGCGCAAGCACTGACACCCGAGGAAGTCAAAGGCATGGCCATCGGTGAGACCGAGGCGCGTGTTGCGGCGCTGAACAAGGCCGCAGCCAATGCCGACGACAAGACGGCCGCTTTCATACAGGCGCTGTCCGAAGATGCGGTCAAGACGAGTGGCGACAAGGTATTTGTCGTCAAGGACGACAAGGCGTTCGACCCGGTGACCGGCGTCGAAACGCCGTTGCCGGCCGAAGCCGAAGATGTCATCAACCCGAACATGATGCGCGGCGAGCTGGACATCGCTTTGGCGGCGCTCAAGCTGTTCAGCAAGGATGAAAAGACCAGGCGCGACGCCATCAAGACGCTGTCTGATGAAAACGACGAGGCGCGCCTGCCGCTGATAGAAAAAGCCTACGCCGCCGAGACTGTACCTGCGCTGAAGAGCCAGCTCGAACTGGTGCGCGCCACCATCTTCCTGAACAGCCCGGACAAGGCCAGACGTCTTGAAGCTGCGGCCCAACTGGCTGGCAGCAAAAACCCGACGACCAAAACCGCACTGATAGAGCGCCTGGCAAAAGAAACAGATGCCGACGTCAAGGCGGCCCTGCAGGCCGCGCTGGCCAAGGTGGAGGCGTCGCTGGAATGGGGCAACCGCCTGGGTGCGATCTTCAGCGGCATCAGCCTGGGCAGCATATTGCTGCTGGTGGCGCTGGGCCTTGCAATCACCTACGGCCTGATGGGCGTCATCAACATGGCGCACGGCGAGCTGATGATGATTGGTGCCTACGCCACCTATGTGGTGCAGGGCGTGTTCCAGAAATATTTCCCCGGTGCGTTTGACTGGTATCTGCTGGCCGCAGTACCCGTCGCTTTCATGGCATCGGCGCTGATGGGTGCAGCACTGGAGCGCAGCGTGATCCGCTTCCTGTACGGCCGGCCGCTGGAGACCCTGCTCGCGACCTGGGGCATCAGCCTGATGCTGCAGCAATTGGTGCGTTCGATTTTCGGCGCGCAAAACGTCGGTGTCGAAAACCCGGTCTGGATGAGCGGTGGCGTACAGGTGCTGGGTAACCTGTCGTTGCCCTACAACCGCCTTGTCATCATTGGTTTTGCGATTGCCGTGTTGCTGGGCATGGCCTGGCTGATCAGCAAGACGCGACTGGGCCTCTTTGTGCGCGGTGTCACGCAAAACCGGCCGATTGCCTCCTGCATGGGCGTGAACACGGCACGCATAGACACCTACGCCTTTGCGCTGGGCTCCGGCATTGCCGGCCTGGCCGGCTGCGCCTTGAGCCAGGTCGGCAATGTGGGTCCTGACCTTGGCCAGAGTTACATCGTCGACTCCTTCATGGTGGTCGTGTTGGGCGGGGTCGGTCAGCTGGCCGGCACCGTGTATGCCGCGCTGGGCCTGGGCATCCTGAACAAATTCCTCGAAGGCTGGACTGGCGCCGTGCTGGCCAAGATTGCCGTGCTGGTGTTCATCATCATCTTCATCCAGAAGAGGCCACAGGGTATCTTCGCCATGAAGGGCCGGAGCGCTGAAGCATGAACGCGTTGAACACTTCTTCTGTTGTATTGCCCGGCAAGGGGCCGTTGCTGACCCGCGCCGGGTGGAGCGCCTTCATGGTGGCACTTATCGTCGTCTGCGCCGTGGCGCCGGTGCTCAATCTCTGGGTGCCCGAAGGCAGCATGTTCCACATGAGCACCTACGCAGTGGCGCTGCTCGGCAAGATCATGTGTTATGCCATCTGCGCGCTGGCGATGGACCTGATCTGGGGCTACACCGGCATCCTGTCGCTGGGGCACGGCGTGTTTTTTGCGCTGGGCGGTTATGTGATGGGTATGTACCTGATGCGGCAGATTGGCCGTGACGGCAACTACAAAAGCGACCTGCCGGACTTCATGGTTTTCCTCGACTGGAAGACGCTGCCCTGGCACTGGACCTTCAGCGACAGTTTCATTGCGACACTGCTGCTGATCGTGCTGGTACCCGGCATCGTGGCCTTTGTGTTCGGCTACTTTGCCTTCCGCTCGCGTATCAAGGGTGTGTATTTCTCCATCATCACGCAGGCGATGACCTTTGCCGCGATGCTGCTGTTCTTCCGCAATGAGACCGGATTCGGCGGCAACAACGGATTCACCGATTTCAAACGTATCCTGAACATACCCATTGCAACGCCATCCATGCGCATGGTGCTCTTTGTGATGACAGGCCTGACCTTGCTGGGCTTCTTCCTGTTCGCCAAATGGCTGGTGGGCAGCAAGTTCGGCCGGGTGCTTCAGGCCATACGTGATGCGGAAACACGGGTCATGTTCTCTGGTTACAACCCGCTTGGCTACAAGCTGACGATATGGGTGATCTCTGCCGTGATGTGCGGTGTGGCTGGTGCACTTTATGTGCCACAGGTTGGCATCATCAACCCCGGCGAAATGAGCCCGGCGAACTCGATTGAAATTGCGATCTGGGCTGCAGTTGGCGGCCGTGCAAGCCTGATTGGCCCCATCGTCGGCGCCTTCATCGTGAACGGGGCCAAGAGCTGGCTGACGGTGGCTTACCCCGAGTTCTGGTTGTATTTCCTTGGGGCGCTATTTATCTGTGTGACGCTTTTTCTGCCTAACGGTGTTGTCGGGCTGGTCAAAAAACTGCGTAAGGGAGGCCCGGAATGACCCCCGATCTCCTCGAGCAGGGTGCTCAAAGGACTCAGGAGCGCATGGCTTTGTTGGAGGCCCGCAAGAACAACACAGCATCCGGTGGGCGCAGTGCCAGCACGAGCCGCATTGCAACGCCCGGCGAAGTTGATGTGGCGCATGGCCGCATTCTTTACCTGGAAGATGTGAGCGTCAGTTTTGATGGCTTCAAGGCCATCAACAAACTCTCGCTGGACATCGCGCCCGGCGAGTTGCGCTGCATCATTGGCCCCAACGGCGCCGGCAAGACCACGATGATGGACATCATCACCGGCAAGACCCGGCCCGATGAAGGCACTGTATTTTTCGGCAGCACGATAGACCTCCTGCGCCACAAGGAAGCGGAGATTGCGCAACTGGGCATAGGCCGCAAGTTCCAGAAGCCGACGGTTTTCGAGCATCTGACAGTATTCGAGAACCTGGAGCTGGCCCTGAAGACCAACAAGGGCGTCAAGTCGTCGATGTTCTTTCGTCTTGATTCTGCGCAAAGCGACAGGCTGGCTGAAATACTGGTGACGATTCACCTGGCCGACAGCGTGAACCGCATGGCGGGCAACCTGAGCCATGGGCAGAAGCAGTGGCTGGAAATCGGCATGCTCCTGATGCAGGACCCCAAGCTGCTGCTGCTGGACGAACCCGTCGCCGGCATGACCGATGAAGAAACGGCGCGCACCGCAGAGTTGTTCCTGACACTGAAGGGCAAACACTCGCTGATGGTGGTTGAGCACGACATGAGTTTTATACGCACCATCTCGGAAATAGTCACCGTGCTGTGCGATGGCTCGGTGCTGGCGCAAGGCACGCTGGACCAGGTGCAGGCCGATGAGCGGGTGATCGAGGTCTACCTCGGGCGTTAATGGAGTAACCCGAATGCTTGCAGTAAAGAATATCAACCAGTATTACGGTGGTTCGCACATCCTGCGTGATGTGAGCATGGAATCAAATCTTGGCAAGGTCACCGTGCTGCTGGGCCGCAATGGCGTTGGAAAGACCACCTTGCTCAAGTCGCTGATGGGCCTGGTGCCCATCAAGACCGGCACGATTGAATTCGACGGCAAAGCCATACAGGGCGCCACACCTTATGAACGCGCCCGTGCCGGCATTGGTTTTGTGCCGCAGGGCCGCGAGATATTTGCGCGCCTGACGGTCGAGGAAAACCTCCGCATGGGCCTGGCCTATAAAAGTGCCGGTACGCCGATACCGGCAGAACTCTACGAACTTTTTCCGGTACTCAAACAGATGCTGAACCGCCGCGGCGGTGACCTGTCGGGTGGGCAGCAACAGCAACTGGCCATCGCGCGAGCACTGGCCGCCAAACCGAAACTGCTGATCCTCGACGAGCCCACAGAAGGCATACAGCCCAGCATCATCAAGGACATAGGCCGCGTCATCCGCATGCTGGCCGACCGGGGTGACATGGCCATATTGCTGGTCGAGCAGTACTACGATTTTGCCCAAAAACTGGCTGACGACTATCTGGTCATGGAGCGCGGTGAATTCATCGCACGCGGCCAGGGCAAGGACATGGAAGCCAATGGCGTCCGTCAACTGGTCGCCATCTGACCTGTCGTACCCGTCCTCGCCTGTTCCCGATATGCAAGTGGCGCCGCGCAACCGGCTCTGCCGGGGCGCAGGCGCCGTCCCCCTGAGGGGAGAACAGGCTACACGCAGTGAGCCTGGACAGGGGGGGTCAAAACCCACGCCGTGCAACCGGCTCCGCCGGGGCACAGGCGCCGCCCCTGGAGGGGGAACAGGCTACACGCAGTGAGCCCGAACAGGGGAGCGAAAGCCCATAAAAAAACCGCCAGGATGGTCCTGGCGGCTCTACTGCATAGCCCCATCTGTGGCGTTCGTCACGCCCGCAAGCAGGGTTTTAAGCAGGGGGGTGTGATCAGTTCTTGGCTGGAATCACAATGATCGAATCAGTGCTGGTTTGGGGCTGGATCACCACATTGGTGGCATTGGCGGGCATCACCACCGTTTCCACTTCACGGATCACGCCACCACCGGCAACGCTGCCTTGCGTGTTGCCGTAACCGACGATGCGGGCTTCACAGGCGATCTTGTCTTCGCCGGTCAGCGCGTTGCAGCGCTGGACGGCGTTGGCGTTGAATTGGGCGCCAGCATTGTCAAGCTTGCCAGCACGTTTATCAGCGTTGGCATTGCGCACTTCGCGCAGGCAGGTGTCGCGGTCCTGCTGGGTGCGGCCGGTGTTACAGGCAGCCGCTTCGCTCTGGGCATTTCCGGTAGCGTCTATGCCGGTAGTGCCGGAAGCGACCTGTGCGGTTGCTGCGGTCATGGCCAGCAAGGCGGTGAAAACAAAACCAGCTGCACCTTTGGCAACGGTATTGAGCTTGAATTGGTTAAGTGCATTCATGATGAAACTCCTTGGTTGGGCGGCCTCGGTCTGTTTGGCCAGTCAATGCAGTATCCAAAGCGACCCGGCATGGACATGCAAGCAAAAACGACCAGCGGACGGGTCAGCCTGGCCTGTGCGGCTGTAGGACGGGGCTTGCGAGCCGCCGGCAGGCGTAACCTTCTGTGCGCTTTGTCACAGGGCAGCTCGCCTTTTAGTCCGCTTGTCTCCGGCGCGCGCCGGCGATAGCTGCTGGCTATTTCATCAGGCTTGCTTGCGGCCTTGAATGCCGCTCTGGAACATCAGCGTGAAGTCACAGCATTCCTGTGCCAGTTTGATGATGGCTGTAAACAGTGCGCTGTGTTGCTCCTTCTTGCACAGCGCAACATATTTCACCGCTGGCAGCGAAGGCTTGACATCCACAACCTCCAGCATGCCTGCGGACGTCATCTCCCGCAGGCATTCCCGCGGCAAATAACTGACACCGAGACCCGATACGGTGAGGGCCAGCAATGCGATCAGGTTGTTGCAGACCAGGGAGCTTTCGGGCTGCACGTTCAGGGACCGCAGCCAGCGTGCGTATTCGATACCGGTGCCGGACATCTCGCCCTGCGTCAGCAGGCGGTGGGTCGCCAGTTCCTGCAGCCGCATCGCTTTCTTTTTGCCGAGAAAGCCGGGTTTGCACATCCAGGCGTTGTCTACCCGCGCCAGTGGCCTGGCGATGAAGGTGCTGTCGTTATGGCCGTCCGGCACAAAGACAATGTCGGTCTGGTCGGCCGCCAGCTTTTCTCGCAGGCTCAGGCCCATGTCCACATCCGGCTCTATGACAACGGCAGGGTAGACCTGCTGTATTCTTTCAACCAGCCGCGGCAGCCAGGTCATCGCCGTCAGTTCGGTGATACCGAGCCGGATGCGGCGCTCGATCACTTCCGGGCGGCTGAATTGCCTGATCGCCATGTCGCGCTGATCCAGCATTTTTTTTGCAATGAGAAACATCTCCTCGCCTTTTTCAGTCAGGCGGGCGCTGCGGTGGCTGCGGTCGAACAGTTCGGTGCCGAACTGGAGTTCCAGTTCCTGTACCCGTTTGGATATGGCGGACTGGGTTGCATGCAGCTTGGCGGCGGCTTCGGAAAAACCACCAAGCCTGGCAATCCAGTACAGCGCTTCAAGCTGCTTGAAAGTCATCATCGCGAATCCTTGCAGATAGATTACTTTTATTAATATGATCTTATAAAAAAATATCGCTTTTATTAATTTTAATCGGCTTCTACGATACGCCTTCCAACCGCCGCCACAAGCGCATCTGATTAAAGGAATAAAACCGTGAATGCAGTCAGCGAAACTGAAAAGCCCGTCCAGGTCACCGCTGCGAATGCGATGCGCGCGCTGGGCCAGTGGCCGGTTCAGAAATTTCACGTATCGCACCTGAAGGACGCGGAGTTCAAGGGCAACGGTTTGCGGCCTTACGTTGTCTATCGGGACTTGGGCACCATGGAAGCCACCGGCGGCCTTGTTGACGCGCACATCAATGCGCGTGGCCGGCCTTTCGAGAAGGAGGCCGTTAGCAAGCCCCATTTTCACGACGTGAAGTTTCAGATGGTGTATGTCCTCAAGGGATGGAGCCGTGCGGTATTTGAGGGGCACGGTGAGCACATGATGGTGGAAGGCAGTTGCTGGGTGCAGCCCGCCGGCATCAAGCACTTGGTGCTGGAATATTCAGATGACCTTGAACTGCTGGAGATCATCATCCCTGGAAAATATGACACGGTGGACGTGCCCGAGACCGCAGAACTGCAAGCCGACAAATGACTGTGGCCGATACCCTTGCCGGAAGGCTTTCCGGAAAAACGGCATTGATTACCGGCGCCAGTGCAGGCATCGGGCGCGCAATTGCGGTGGCACTGGCCCGTGAAGGTGCGGCAATAGTCGCCACTGGTCGCCGTGTGGCGGAGCTTGAGTCGCTGGAGCGGGAATGCCAAGCGTTTGGCGGCAAGCTGCGTTTTGTTGCAGGCGATCTTGACAGCAGCGGTTTTGCTGCGGAACTCGCTGCCTCGGCTGGCGATGTGGATATTTTTGTCAACAACGCGGGTGTGCTGACATACGCACCCTTTATCGAGCTGACCGACGAGCAGAACGCGGCAATGTTCCAGGTCAATGTGCTGGCCAGCATACGCATCAGCCAGTTGGTTGCGAAGGGCATGGCGGCGCGCAAGAACGGGCACATCGTGATGATGACATCGCTGTCGGCCAGGAACATAGGCCGCTTTTCGGCCGTATACGGTGCAACCAAACATGCAATGGCCGGCATTACCAAGGGTTTGCGGCTGGAATTGGGCCCATTGGGCCTGAAGGTGACGGAAATCGCGCCTGGCATGGTGGATACCGATATCCGCAAGGCAAACACCCATGCAGAAGCACTCAAGGCCGTCGCTACGCGCACTTACACGCCTTTGTCCGCTGAGGACGTGGCGCAGGCGGTCCTGTATGCCGTGTGCACACCGCCGAACTGCTGCCCCGACCTGATCGAATTGCGTCCGACTTATGCCTGACGAAGAGTCGGTGGCGAAAAAATACAAAAACCGGGGACATTGATGAATTTGGGTTTTTCCGGGCAGACGGTCTTGATCACGGGCGCCTCCAGGGGCATTGGCCGTGCGACTGCCGAATCATTTGCGGCTGAAGGCTGCAATCTCTGTCTGGCCGCAAGGAATGCAGATGATCTTGCCGGGCTGCAGCAGCAGCTCATCAAGACATTTGGCGTGAAAGTGGAAAGCCACGCAATAGACCTGTCCGTTGCCGGAGCAGTGGAGGAACTGCACGCGCGTTTTCCTTCTGTTGATGTGCTGGTCAACAATGCTGGCGCGACGCCACGCGGCGATTTGCTCCAACTGGATGAAGACAGCTGGCGTGCCGGTTGGGAGCTGAAGGTTTTCGGATACATCAACACCACCCGCGCCTATTACGCCGACATGTGCAAACGGCGCAGCGGTGTGATCATCAACATCATCGGGCTGGGCGCCGAAAAACTCGAATATGCCTACGCTGCGGGCTCCACAGGAAACGCCGCCCTCGTTGCTTTTACAAAAACAGTCGGCAGCATGAGCCTGGACCACGGTGTGCGTGTGCTGGGGGTGAATCCGGGTTGGGTGGAAACGGAAAAAGCCATCCGCTCACTGCGCCGGCGAAGCGAAGAGGCGACCGGTAACGCCGATGCATGGCGCGATTTCCTTGTGGGCTGGCCGGCACAGCGCCTGATTCAGCCAAAGGAAATTGCCGATGTGGTGTGCTTTCTTGCATCTGCCCGGGCCAGCGCGGTTTGCGGAAGCATTGTGTCCATAGACGGTGGGTTCGGCGCGCGCGCCTATCCACAAGCGCCGCGCTGATTTGAAGCAATACCCACAGAGAAAAAAATGCGCGCCAAAGACATTCTGAAAAATACAGTCAGGGAGAAACTGGCCCGCGGCGAAGTCGTCTCGTCGATGACTGTGCGCATGTCGCGCGGCATCGAGATTGCCCGCATCGCCAGGACGGCGGGCTTCGACAGCATTTACGTGGATATGGAGCACAGCAGCCTGTCGCTCGATGTCACCGGGCAGATATGCATGGCTGCATTGAATATGGGCCTTGCGGCATTCGTCAGGGTGCCGGCCAACACACCAGAATGGATAGCGCGTGTGCTGGATGCGGGGGCACTTGGCGTGATCGCACCGCATGTTTCATCTGCTGCCGAGGCGCGGGAAATTGTCCGGTACGCACGCTTTGCACCCCGGGGTGATCGCTCCGTGGTGAGCAACCTGCCGCACCTCGAGTACCGCAACTTTCCAGCGGCCGAAGCATGTGAAGCGCTTGATGACGCGACCATCGTGATGGTGCAGTTGGAAAGTATGGCCGGGATTGACGCTGCAGACGACATCATGGCCATAGACGGCATAGACATGGTGATGGTCGGTGCCAACGACCTGGCAGCCGACATGGGGATCGCTGGCGACTATGACAACCCGCGTCTGCATGACGCCTTTGAACGCACGATGCAGGCCTGCAAAAAGCACAACAAACACATGGGCATAGGCGGCCTGGCAGGACGTCCAGATCTGCTTGCAAAGTTCGTTGCCATGGGCGCACGGTATGTGTCCTGCGGAACCGACGTCGGGTTCCTGATATCGGCCGGTGCGGCCAAGGTCAGGGAAGTGCAGGCTCTGACGAAGTGAGTATTCAGATTTTTAAAAGTTCGAAACCCCGTAAAGCTATTACCTAGGAGACAAGATGAAACGACATAGCCTGAAAATGATTGCAGCGTTATCGCTGGCACTGTTCGCGTCCGTCGCCAGCGCGCAGACCGACTACCCCAACAAACCAATACGCCTGGTTGTGGCCTGGCCACCTGCCAGCGGCATAGACACCGTGGCGCGCCAGATTGTGGATGCCCTGCGTGTAGAACTGGGCCAGCCCATCATCATCGACAACCGTGCCGGTGCCGCTGGTGCCATCGGTGCAGCCGCCGTTGCCAATGCCGCGCCTGACGGTTACACCATCCTGTTCAATTCGGCCGCGATGAACATGCTGGCGGCGATGCAGACGCCGACGCAGTACAAGATGCCGGATTCCTTCACGCCGATTGCCAACGTGTTTTCGTCGCCCATGGTGCTGGTGGCAGACCCGGCGCTGAAGATCAAGACGCCGAAGGACCTGCAGGACCTCGCAAAAGCCAGAAAAGGGGATCTCTTTTTTGCAACTTCCGGAAACGGCGCCCCTTCCCACTTTGTAGCCGAGCTGTTCCGTGCACAAGCCGGCATAGAGGCGACCCCTGTTCACACCAAAGGTTCGCCGCAGGCGATGCTGGAGCAGATGGCCGGTCGCGTGGCCTTCCACTTTGCCATCACCTCGACTGCATTGGCACCGGCCAGGGATGGCAAGGTGACGGCCGTGGCGGTGACCAGTAAAACACGGCTTGCAGCGGCACCTGAGCTGCCGACCATGCAGGAACTCGGATTCAAGGATTTCTCGGCCAGTTACTGGAATGGCTTGCTCGGCCCCAAGGGAATGCCAAAAGAAATCACCGACCGCCTTGCACTTGCAGTGAACCGTGTAATGGCCCGGCCGGAAATACAGGCCAAGCTCATCGGCAACGCCAACGAAGTCGATTCGACGAGCAATCCCCAGAAATTTGCAACGCTGATAAAGGACGACCTCGCGACCTGGACAGAGGTGGTGCGTGTGGCCAAGATCAAGCCGAACGAATAAATGGCGATATCAAGCAACAACGGGGCCGCGTCGGTCCGGGACAAGGTCATCATCGTGACCGGCGCAGCATCCGGCATTGGCCATGCAGCATGCCGGCTGTTTGCAGAGCAGGGTGCCAAAGTTGTATTGGCTGACCTGGACAAGGCCGGCATGGATACCCTGTCCGGAAGCCTGGCGAAAGCTGGCGGGACCACCAGTGCTTTCGAGTTCGATGCTGGCGATGCCGGGCAGTGCGCAGCGCTGGTTCAGCATGCCGTCAAAACATTCGGGCGCATTGATGTGCTGGTGCATGCAGCGGGTATCTGCAAGCCGCGCCCGCTGCTGGAACTGAGCAACGAAGAATGGTGCCAGACCCTGAGGATCAACCTGGACGGCACGTTCTACCTGACGCGGGATGTGGGCAAGGTCATGGCTGGTCAAAAATCCGGCACCATGATTCTGTTGACCTCTGATCGCGGCATTTTCGGCAGCATCGATTACGCGCACTATGCGGCGTCCAAGGGCGGCATGATCGCCCTGACCAAAAGCATGGCGCTGGCGCTCGGCAAATATGGTGTAACCGTCAACGGACTGAATCCCGGCATGACGGATACACCGCTGGCCCGCAACGCTAACCCGGTGAACTGGGACGCGAAGGTCGCTTCGGATGTGCTGGGAAAAGCCAGCATGCCGCAAGAGATTGCGCAGACCATGCTTTTCCTGGCCGGGCCGGGCGGGCAATACACAACCGGCCAGATTCTCGGAACACGGATTCGCCATGGTCAATAGTTCTGCAACCGGCGTGTCCAGGGCACTTGACGGAAAAGTGGCCCTGATCACCGGGTCGCTGGGCGGCATCGGGTTCGAGATAGGGCTTGCACTGGCGCGCAAGGGTTGCGCCGTGGTGCTCAATGGAATAGGTGATACCTCCGCCTCCGATGCGCAAGTGGCCAGGCTGCATGAGGCGGGCGGCGGCGGTTTCTTTCATGGTGCAGATATATCTGATGCCTCGCAGATAGATGACCTGGTTGCGGCCGTACAGTCGCGTTACGGGCGCGTGGACATACTCGTCAACAATGCGGTCACCCGCTTTGATGCCAACATTGACGCGCTGCCCACCGACAAATGGTCGCTGGCGGTCGCTGTCAACCTGACTGCGCCATTTCTTCTGAGCCGTCTGATATTGCCTGGCATGAAGGTGCGTGACTGGGGCCGCATCATCAACCTGTCGTCGATTTACGGCGTGACCGGTATTGCAGGCCGCGGTGACTATGTCGTGACCAAGCACGGCCTGATAGGCATGACCAAGGTCATCGCACTTGAATGCGCTGGCACCGGTATCACCTGCAACGCCCTGTGCCCGGGCGCCGTCGAAACACCGCACATCAAGCAACTGATGGTGACGCGTGCTGCGGCTGCTGGCCTGTCGGTGGAAGACTTCACCAAAAAATTCCTGGAGCCGCGCCAGCCGTCGAAACGTTTTGTGCAACCGGACAAGGTCGGTGCGTTTGCGGCTTTCCTCTGTACCGAGGAAGCTTGCGACATCACAGGTGCGACGCTGCCAATCGACGGAGGCTGGCAAGCCCGGGGCTAGGGCTCGTCTGACCCGAAGGCAGGCTATATGGCCCAACCCCTGGGTCTGATGGCTTCCATCCCCCACAACTCGCGCCGCCAGGCAGCCCAGATGCCGCGCAGAAGATCCATGGCGGGTTCGACAACCGGGGCGAGCACACGCACCACGACTATCTGCGCGTCCGGGCTGGTAGCGCCTGCCTGGGAAGCGAGAGAATGCACGCCGATCACGGCGCGTGCGCTGTCCAGTGCTACCTGCCTGCGTGCACGCCCGAGTTTGCTGCCGGCCACGAAAAACATGGATGCGACGCAGCGATTGCCGGCAAGGCCCAGCGGGCCGTTCATCAGCAGACCATCGGCTGCGCTGATGCGGGCACGCTCAAGCCAGACGCCCGGTGCTTCTATGTGCTGACAAAAGCTGCCGCGTTCAAAAGGCAGGCTGGCTGCCGGCAAGCCGAGCGCGGTCAGGTCCCAGCCCATCAGTTCACCACCGGGGTGAATCGTCATGTCCAGCCGGTTCTCGGCCACGCACGCGTTGTAGCAGAGTGTCTCCAGCGGCAACCATTCCAGCCGTGCGCCGGTTTCCACTGTCAGGCGCGCATGTTGCCGTGCAGCCTCACCATCGGAGCGGTAAAAGCGCGTGGCGCCGGGTGTGGTGATCAGGCCATGCGCACCTTCGCGCACGCCTACCCGTATGTCGAGCGTGTCGCCCCCCACCAACCCCCCGGGCGGATGCACCAGCACGTTGTGGCAGACAGCATCACCTTCAGGGTACAGGCTTTGCAAAATCCGCAAGGGACCCGTGTGCAGGTGGCGGGCCACACAGCGGTCCGCTTCCAGGTTGTAGTCGAGGTCAAGTTGTGCGTACCAGGGCATGCGTCGAGTTTAAGCGCGGCTTCAAGGGTCCCGATGCCACTTGAAGCTCACGCAATTGCATGTGTCTGCCGGCTTATTCGCCCTGGCTGCCGCGATGTGCCCAGGCCGTGGTGTTCTTTTCGATGTAGCTGAAGAGTTCGTACATCACCATGGCCATGGCACCGACGACAACGAGGCCGCTGAATGCCAGGCCCATCTGCATTGCCGAGCCTGCCGAGATCAGCAGGTAGCCAATGCCTTCATTGGCCGCCGTCATTTCGGACACAGTAGTGCCGACAAAGGCCAGCGTGATGGCGACCTTCAGGGAGCCGTAGAAGTAAGGCATGGAGCGCGGCAGGCCGACCTTGATCAACACGTCCCAGCGCCTGGCGCCCAGCACGCGCAGCACGTCTTCCAGTTCCGGCTCCAGCGTCGCCAGGCCTGTGGCAATGTTGACCATGATGGGGAAGAAGGAGATCAGGAAAGCTGTCAGGATGGCCGGGCCTATGCCGATGCCGAACCAGACCACCAGGATAGGCACAAACGCAGCCTTGGGTAATGCATTGAAGGCAGTCATCAACGGATAGACCGCTGCATAAGCCAGCCGCGACGAGCCGACTACAAAGCCCAGCATCACGCCAACCACGATGGCCAGGCCGAAGCCGGCCATCGTCACCCAGTAGGTGCGCCAGGCATGGCCGAGAATCACGCCCTTGAACTCCCAGGTCTGGGTGGCTATGCGCCAGGGACTTGGGAATATGAATTCAGAGACGCTAAAGGCCGTGCAGATCAGTTGCCAAATGGCGATTACCGCCACCAGCAAAGCCCATGGGGCCCAGCGTTCAAGTTGTTTTTTGCTCATGATGACGGGGCTCTTCAGGCTGCGACGGCAGTGGTTTGACGAATGGCGCCGATGTGGCCACGCAACTCATGCACGATGTCGCTGAATTCCTTGGTATAGGTCAGTTCCAGCTCACGCGGGCGTGGCAGCTCGATATCGCGCTTCACAACAAAGCGGCCCGGGCTCTTGCTCATCACATAAACGGTATCGGCCAGGAAGACCGACTCGCGCAGGTCGTGCGTGACCAGGATGACGTTGAATTTCTGCACCGTCCACAGGTCGCGCAATATGCACCAGAGCTCTTCCCGGGTAAACGCATCGAGCGCACCGAAAGGCTCGTCAAGGAGCAGCATCTTGGGTTCATGGATAAGCGCACGGCAGATGCTGGCGCGTTGCTGCATGCCGCCGGACAACTGCCAGGGGAATTTGTCTTCGTAACCACCCAGGCCCACGCTTTGCAGCAGCGTACGGGCGCGCTCCTCGTACTCTTTTTTCTTCTCGCGAAAGTTGCTGCGGTAAGGCTCGACGATTTCCAGCGGCAACAGCACGTTGTCCATGGTCGTGCGCCACGGCAGGAGGGACGGTGCCTGGAAGGCCATGCCGGATATCTTCAGCGGCCCGCTGACTTCGCGCCCGTCGATGATGATGTGGCCCCTGGACGGCATCTTCAGGCCGGTGGCCAGTTTCATGAAGGTGGACTTGCCGCAACCCGAAGGCCCGACGATGGCGATGAACTCGCCCTGGCGCACCTTCATGTCAATGGCTTCGACCGCAAACTTCTGCTGCGCGAGCAACTCTTCGTTATAGGCCAGCCAGACGTCGGAGAAATCGACGAACAGCGGGGCAGTGGAGTTTGGGTTTGTCATTGCGTGTCAAAAGCCCTCAGGCCCATAAAAAGAACACCGTGCAAAAAAAAGCGTGGCAATGCGGATCGCGTTGCCACGCTGTAGTGAGCTGTTTTATTTCTTTTGCAGAACGTTGAGCTGTGCTGTCGTCGGGAGGAAGGTGCCGTTCCAGACAGCTTCAGGGTTGACACGGGTCTTGGTGTTGAAAGCGTCCGATACTTCCGAAGCCATCAGCGAAAGGCGTGGGCCCTTGATCTGGCCGAAACCTTCGGCGCGTGCGTCCGGGCTGTTGATGACGGTGTCAATCGCCAGCTTCAGGCGGCGGGTTTCCAGTGGCACATTGATGATGCCATCGCGTTCCTTGACATGCGCGATGACGGCCGCAGGGTCGGTCACCACATCCTTGACGCCCTTGGTGAAGGCCAGCAGGAAGGCCTTGATGGCGGCCGGATTTTCCCTGATCAGCTTTGGCGAGACGATGACGGCATTGCCATAGTGCTTCACGCCGAAATCTGCGTAAGGCAGCACCACCACGTCTTCAGCTTTCACGCCGCGTGCTTCCAGGTTGAGCAGCGAGGTGAAGGTGAAGCCGGTGATGGCGTCGACGTCGCCGCGGGCCAGCATGGTTTCGCGCAGTGGAGGGTCCATCGCGGTCCAGGTGAAGCCGGTGATCTTGTTGGCCTTGGCAAAGATCGGGAAGGCGCGACGGCCAGCGTCAAACACAGGTGCGCCCATCTTCTTGCCGTTCAGGTCGGACGGTTTGGTGATGCCGGACTTCTTCAGCGCCATCACGGAAGCAGGCGTGTTGTTGTAGACCATCATCACGGCGACCGGCTTGTTCGGTGCATCGGGATTGTTGGCGTGGAATTCCATCAGCGCGGCCAGGTCGGCAAAACCCATGTCGTAAGTGCCGGAAGCCACACGGGTGACCGCACCGCCAGAGCCGTTCCCTGCATCGACCGTGACGTCGAGTTTGGCCTCCTTGAAGTAGCCTTTGGCCACTGGCGTCAGGAACAGTGCCGCAGGACCTTCAAAACGCCAGTCGAGCTGGAACTTGATTGGCGTGGCCTGCGCGTGTGCAGTGCTCAGCACAGCGGCAGCCGCCAAGGTTCCCGCAACCCGTCCCACCAGTGGCAGGAGGGAGAAGGATGAAAGTGTGTGTTTGGTCATGGAAGGCTCTCTCGTAAGGAGGGTTTCAGGGTTGGAATAAGGTGTTCAAACGGCAAGACTATCAAGCAAAAATGGTGCCAACGAGGTGAGTTCCGGTCTTAAAACCGTGCATCGGCAAACTGACGCACCATTTTGAGCGATATGGGTCAAATCCGGCGGCTTTTTGGCCCCGTGAATACCCGGGATTCCACTGGCGGACGCGGGTGGAATAGTCACAACTAACCAAGCAGGTCGAGCAGCGAACGGGCAACCACCTTGGTCGCACGCCTGAGGTCTTCAAGATCCAGCCGCTCGTCGGCGCGTTTGGCGTGCGATTCCAGCACGGTGCGTGGACCGGCGCCGTAAATAACGCCCGGTATGCCTGCCGCCGCATAAAGCCGGACGTCGGTGTAAAGCGGTGTACCCATTGCCGGGATGGCGGTACCAAAAACGGCCTGGCCGTGTTTTTGGATCGCGTCGACCAATGGCTTGTTGCCGGACATGGCTTTCATGGATTGGGCCAGCAGCAGGCGCTTGATATCGACCTGGACGCCGCTGCAATCTGCGGCCGCATCGGCAATCACCTGCCGTATCGCCGTTTCAACTTCCTGCGGGTTTTCTTCCGGGATCATGCGCCTGTCCAGCTTGAACGAGACCTTGCCCGGTACGACGTTCGTATTGGTGCCGCCTTCAATGCGGCCCACGTTCAGGTAAGGGTGATTGATGCCGACAACGCTGGAGCTCACCGTTTTGTACAACGCATTCTGTGCATACAGCGCGTTCAGGATATGGACCGCCGCCTGGAGTGCATCGACTCCGCTTTCAGGAATGGCCGCATGCGCCATCTTGCCGTGCACCGTCACTTCCATCTGCAGGCAACCGTTGTGCGCAGTCACCACTTCGTACGAAAAACCGGCGGCAATCATCAGGTCGGGTTTTGTCAGCCCGTTTTTCAGCAGCCAGCCCGGGCCCATCTCGCCGCCGAACTCTTCGTCATAGGTGAAGTGGAGTTCCACTGTTCCCTTGAGCGGGACGGCCAGTGATTCCAGTGCACGCACGGCAAAGGTGAAGCTGGCGAAGTCGGATTTGCTGACTGCAGAGGCTCGGCCATAAAGCTTGCCATCTTCGATTTCAGCGCCATACGGCTCTTTCGTCCAGCCTTCACCGGGCGGCACCACATCACCGTGCGCGTTCAGCGCAATGGTTTTGCCGCCGGGCGCGTAGGGCCGCCTGACGATCAGGTTGGTGATGGATTCCATGCCGTAGGCCTGGACATCAGCCGCAGGGACCGGGTGTTTTTCGGCGGTAAAACCAAAAGCAGCCAGCAACTCTGCCGTGCGCTCGGCATGTGGTGCGTTGTTGCCCGGCGGCGTGTCCGTCGGTACGCGGACCAGTTGCTGCAGGAATTGCACTTCTTCATCGAAATGCGCATCTATCCAGCTGTCGAGTTTGTCGTAATCGGAAATGTTGTTCATGAGGTCAGGGAGTCACTGGATATCGGCTGCAATGCTGCCCAGCAGATGATGGAAGGCGTCAACGCCAAGCTGAATGTCATCACTGGTAGTACTTTCCAGTGGGTTGTGGCTGATGCCGGAGTTCTGGCCGCGCACAAACAGCATCGCCTGCGGCATGATTTTGTGAAGTTTCATCGCGTCATGGCCGGCGCCGCTGGGCATGGCAAATACCGGCAGCCCCAGCGATTGCACGGCGGCTTCCCACCGGTCCTGCCAGGGCCGGGCGCTGGGCGCCGCCGCTGCCTTTTCGGTCAGCTCCAGCGAATGCTGCACACCGCGCCTTTGGCAGATGGCTTTGAGTTCTTCAAGCACGTCGCCGGCCATCGTGTCACGCTGCGCATCCACAGGTGCACGCATGTCGAGCGAGAACAGGCAGCGGCCGGGCACCACGTTGATGGAGCCACTTGGCACCTGCAGCATGCCGACCGTACCGACCGAGTCGCTGTTCATAGCGGCGCGTTTCTCGACAAACAGGGCCACTTCGGCAGCAGCAGTTGCCGCATCACGGCGCCGGTTCATCGGCGTTGTGCCTGCATGGCTGGCCACGCCGGTGATCTCGCACAGGTAACGCACGCTGCCGTTGATGGAACTCACCACGCCCAGTGGCAGGTTCATTTCGTTGAGCACCGGGCCCTGCTCGATATGCACTTCGACAAAACCGAGGTAGCGCGACGGGTCGCGTTTGATTGCGGCAATGTCCAGCGGTGAATGACCGGCATGCGCCATCGCCTCGCGCATCGTGATGCCGTCAGCGTCCTTCTGATCCAGCCATTCGGGTTTGAAGTCGCCGACCAATGCGCCGGAGCCCAGAAAGGTCGCCTTGTAGCGCTGGCCTTCCTCTTCGGAAAAACCCACCACCTCGATGTTGAAAGGCAACCGCCTGCCTGCACGATGCAACTCGCGCACGCAGGCCATGGGCGTGAAGATGCCGAGGCGACCGTCGTATTTGCCGCCGTTGCGCACCGTGTCGTAGTGGCTGCCGGTAAGCAGTGTTTTGGTGTTCGCCACGCCGGCGGCAGCCTTGTAAACCCCGACCACATTGCCAACGGCATCAATGCCGACATCGTCAAAACCGCAGTCGCGCATGGTGCGCGAAATGAAGTCGGCGCAGGCCCGGTGTGCATCGGTCAGGTAGGTGACCGTCAATTCGCCCTTTTCACTGTAGCCCGGGTCACTGAACTGCGCGAGTTCTTCCTGCCAGTCCCAGACATCGTTGCCGGTCAGCGGGTGTTCGCCCAGCTTGTCGTTCAGGCGCAACTCGACGATGCGGTGGATATTGCGCAGGCACTCATGAAACTCGAAGTCCGGGTGGTTGGCCAGCCGGCGTGCAAAGGTGGCCATGATCTGCTGTTTGTTCAGTCCGCTGCCGCGTGTGCCCCTGACTGCCAGCACAAACGGGAAACCAAACTTCGCGTTGTAGTCGCGATTGAGTTGCTGGATGGCGTCCAGCTCGGCCGGCGTGCATTGTGTGAGCCCGGCGGTGTTTTGTTCGTGGGTTGACTCTGCGGTCAGGCTTTTGGCGACCATGGCCTTGCCGGCCAGCTCCGGGTGCACCCGTATCAGTGCCAGCTGGGCATCCCTGCCACCTTCATCAAGCGCGCGCGCCATTTCGTGCTTCAAGTGCGCGGCTGATTTGAAGGGGCGCCGCTCAAGCGCTTTTTCGGCAATCCAGGGTGTGTGCTCGTACAGGCCGTCCAGCAATTGCAGAGCTTCTGCCTTCGTCGCGGTATTGATCTTTTCCAGTAGGGCGTTCATGGCTGTCCCGGCTTTGCCGCTGCTGCGGGGTGGTGCTGCTCCCAATGCCTGGCGATCTCGATGCGCCTGCAGACCCAGACATGCTCGTGTTTTTCGATGTGGTCCAGAAAGCGTTGCAACGCCAGAAACCTGCCCGGCCTGCCCAGCAGGCGGCAGTGCATGCCTATGCTGAGCATTTTGGGTCGGTCTTCGCCGTCGGGTGAACCTTCTGCGTACAGCACATCAAAGCTGTCGCGCAGGTAGCTGAAAAAATCCTCGCCCTGTGAAAAGCCCTGCGGCAGCGAAAAACGCATGTCGTTGGTGTCCATCGCATAGGGCACGACCAGCCGCGGCACCACCACGCCATCGCTGCGCGTCACGTCCGTCCAGAAGGGCAGGTCGTCACCGTAATAGTCGCTGTCATAAACCAGTTGCCCGTCGTCGGCGACCAGCCTGCGGGTATTCGGGCTGTCGCGGCCTGTGTACCAGCCCAGCGGCCGGTTGCCGGTGAGTTGTGTGATGGCATCCAGGCCCAGGCGCATGTGCTCGCGCTCGGTGGCTTCGTCGATTTGCTGGTAGTTGATCCAGCGCCAGCCGTGGCAGGCGATCTCATGGCCGAGCTCCGCAAATGCGGCCGTCACGTCCGGGTGGCGTTGCAGTGCCATGCCGACGCCAAAAACCGTCAGCGGCAGCTTGCGCTTTTCGAACTCGCGCAGGATGCGCCAGACACCTGCGCGCGAACCGTATTCGTAAATGCTTTCGATGCTCAGGTGCCTGTCGGCAAAGCTGGGCGGGTTGAACATTTCGGACAGGAATTGTTCGGAGCCCGCATCGCCGTGCAGCACCGAGTTCTCGCCACCTTCTTCGTAGTTCAGGACAAACTGCACCGCGATGCGCGCCTTGCCCGGCCACATGGCACGCGGCGGTGTGCGGCCATAACCAGTCAGATCCCGGGGATAGACGCCTGACACTGGGTTGCTCATGACAGCGCCATCGATAGTTCGTTGCCCGGCACCTTGCGGTCGAAGGCGAGATTTTTCTCGACGCTGAGCAGGTGCTCCGTCATCAGGTGCACGGCGCGCTCTTCATCGCGGGCGGCCAGTGCCCGCACGATGCCGGCATGCTCGTCGGCCGAGTGTTCTGCCGCAGTCGGCGTCTGGTACATCAGCGTGATCAATGCGCAGCGCGAGATAAGTTCGCCCAGCAACTGCGCCAGTACCTCGTTGCCCATCAACTCTGCCATGCGGACATGGAACTCGCCCAGCAACTGGGCACGGCTGGTGGCATCTGCTCGGGCCACGGCGGTTTTTTCACGATTTACATGCTCGCGCAGCGCCTTGATCTTGGCCGGCGTGACCTCGCGCACAAAGTTGCGTGTCATCTCGGCTTCGAGCATGCGCCTGACGGCAAACACCTGACGGGCCTCAATGACCGAAGGGGCAGCCACAAAGGCGCCGCGTGCGGGTTCCAGCTTGATCAGCCGGTTTTGTGAAAGCTGAAACAGCGCCTGCCGCACCAGCGTACGCGAGACACCGAAATGGTCGGCCAGTTTTTGCTCGGCGAGTTTGGTGCCGGGGTGCAGCCGGTGCTCGACGATGGCCCGGGTCAGGGTCTCGACTATCGTGTCAGTTGCGCTGGCCGATGTGGCAGCTGAAGGGGTGTCGGTACGGGTGTCCATAAGTTTCATCATAGCTTCCAAGTCGAAAACTGTATACACTTTCGGTGAACCGCACCGGCTGAACGAAGGATGGATATGGGCTTGAGCACTCACGTACTGGACACCATGCACGGCAGGCCAGCAGCCGGCATGGCAGTTTCCTTCTACAAGACGCAGGGCATGGATGCCCAACTGGTCAGGCAGTTCGTGTTGAACGCGGACGGCCGCAATCCCGACGGCCTGCTTTATGACTCGGCCAGCCTGAAGGTCGGTACCTATCGGCTGGTGTTTGATGTCGCCGGTTATTTCAGGGCCTGCGGCCTTGCCTTGCCGGAGCCTTCTTTCCTGAATCTTGTCAGCCTTGACTTCGGTGTCGCCGATACCAGCCAGCATTACCACGTGCCCCTGCTGGTCAGCCCCTGGAGTTATTCCACCTACCGCGGCAGCTAGACCTGCAGCTCCGCAGGCCGCCGGGCCTGCAAAACATCCCCCAAAACATCGCGCCACACATGCAGCGTGGGCGCGAGCCTGCCTGTTTTTTTGGCGTTCACGGCGTATCGAATTGCCCGGAACAAGCGCGCTTAAGTGTTTTCCCTAGGTTTTCTGTAAGGCTGTATGGTTATGATGCGTTACGTTAGAAGATACCATGTTTTGTAGAATAAAACAGAACGAAAATTGGACAGTCTGCGAAATCCGCCACAACGGAATGAAAAAGGACCACGTATGGAACAGCTTGCCGAACAGAATTACGAACTTGCACCGGGCGCATGGCGCAAGACCCAGCCTGAGCTTTCGAAGAGCCTGTTGAAGGGCGCGATTGACCTGCATTGCCACAGCGGCCCTTCGGTGATGCCGCGTTATTTCGACCATTACGAAGCGATGCAGGAAGCGTCTGAAGTGGGCGTGCGTGCGTTGTTGATCAAGGACCATTACTACTCCGTCACGCCGGTCACCGTGATGCTGAACAAGCACTTCAGCCACCTCGGCGTGACCTTGCTGTCCGGTGTGCCGCTGAACAATCAGAGCGGTGGCCTGAACATCTACGCGGTGGAGCACGGCATTGCGCTGGGCGCCAAACTGGTGTGGATGCCGACCTTCTCGTCGAAGAACCACATCGAGCAGCACAAGAAGGGCCAGACCACCAACTTCCCGAACTCCTCGCGCCCGATGTTGCCGGCCACACCGGTGCATGTGGTGGACGAGGCTGGCAAGCTGCTGCCTGCAGTGCTCGACATACTGGACGTGATCGCCGACAGGGATGTGGTGCTGTCTTCCGGCCACCTCAACATCAGCGAAATCTGGCCACTGTTTGAAGAGGCCAAAAAACGCGGCATCAAACGTTTGATCTGCAACCACCCGACCTTTGTCATCGGCGCCTCGCTGGCCGACATCACGAAGCTTGCCGGCATGGGTGTCTATATCGAACACTCGATGTGCATGTTTGCCGAGGACTCGAAGTTCCGCATGTTCGACCCTGAAACCCTCAAGGGCCTGATAGAGGCTGCGGGCGTGGATCGCACCATACTCGGCTCCGACCTGGGCCAGGCCGGCAACCCGCGCCTTGTCGATGGTTTCCTCAGCGTGATCGAAATCTGCCTGGACCTGGGCTACACCGAAGCACAGGTGCGCAAGATGGTTTCAAGCAACGCTGCCGACCTGGTCGGGCTCTGAGACCCGCCTGCCTGGACCCCGCATGAACGCGCTGATTGTTTACGCCAATCCGGAGCCGACGTCCTTCTCGGCGGCGCTGAAAAACAGCGCACGCGCAACGCTGGCCGCGCAGGGGCACCGGGTTGTTGTGTCCGACCTGTACGCAGAAAACTTCAACCCTGTTGCCGGCCGCCATGACTTCACCACGGTCGCTGATGCCGGCAGGTTTCATTACCAGCAGGAGCAGATGAAAGCCAGCCAGGAGGGTGGCTACTGTGCCCAGCTGGTGCGCGAGCAACAACGTGTGGCTGATGCCGACCTGTTCATTTTTGTCTACCCGCTCTGGTGGGGCGGAATGCCGGCCATTTTGAAAGGCTGGTTTGACCGTGTGCTGTCGTATGGGTTCGCCTATGCCGACGGCAAACGTTTTGACAGTGGTTTTTTTCAGGGCCGGCACGGCATGGTGGCACTGACCACTGGCGGCACGCCCGAGCGATTTTCAGATGGTGGCGTTTACGGCCCGATTGAAACGCTGCTGTACCCGCATCGCCGAACCATGCTGGAGTACCTCGGTCTCGAAGTCGCGCCCAGTTTTGTTGCCTATGCTTCACCGCGCGTCAGCCAGGCCGAGCGTGAGAAGTACCTCGCCGACTGGTCCGCGCAGGTCGCGCAACTGGCGCAAAAAATAAGCAGTGGACCGGCCACTTCGAAGCCACTGCCAAAGGCCGCCGCGACTGGCGCCGGCTGGGCCAGCAATGCGGACAGCAGTGTCGACAACCGGGGGCAGGCCGTCAAAAGCTAATATCGCCGTGCCGGAATTTTCCGGCTCACAGCGAAAAACCACCATGACAGAGCCCAAAGAACCCACCGGCGTACAGGCAGTGCTGTTTGCACTGGAAATCCTCGAGCACGTCGCCGTCCAGCGCGAGGCCGTCGGCGTGACGGCGATCGCCGAACACTTTGGCACCAACAAAAGCAAGGTGTTCAGGCATCTGCGCACGCTGGCCCAGCAGGGTTATGTGGTGCAGGACGAAGCCTCCGAGCGTTACCGTGTCGGCGCCCGCATGGTGGCGCTGGGCCGTGCCGTCAATGACAGCGTGGACATCGTCCGGGAAGCCGAGCCGGTGATGCGCAAGGTGCGCAATGCGCTCAGCCACTCGGTCATCCTCGGCATGATGGACCGTGGCGGTGTGCGTGTGGTGTCCGTGCAGTCGGGCACCTCGGCGATTGAAATTACCGTCAAGCCTGGCTCGCTGCTGGGCTACCACTACTCTGCTCAGGGCAAGGTCGCGATGGCGTATGGCGGCCCGGCAATGGTGAAAAAAGTCATCGCTGCAGGGCTGACCGCACTGACGCCGCGCACCATCACCGGCGAGAAAGAACTCGAAAAAGAACTCGCGCAAATACGCAAGCAGGGCTGGGCGATGGCGCCGGATGAGGCTGTCACCGGCCTCAACGCGCTGGCCGTGCCCATCTTTGATGCAGCCGGCAAGGTTGTCGCCACCATCGCCATTGTCGACGCCGTGCAGTTCATGCCGGGCAAAGCCACGAAATCGCAGATAGAGACGCTGGTCAATGCCGGCGCCAGCATTTCCGAAAGCATCGGTTACAGGGCTGGCAGGACGCTATAGATCCCGTTTGGGTCGTCGTCTCCTGCCGTTCAAAAAGAGTTTGCAACAACCAGCCCGTGGGGGCATTTTTAACTTGAACCAGGAGACCACAATGAGCTACAACACTTTATTCAACCGCCGTACCCTGCTCGCTGCAGCCTGCCTTGCCCTGGCTGCGCCAGTGATGGCGGCTGATGCATGGCCCACCAAACCCGTCAAGCTGATCGTGCCTTACCCGGCTGGCGGCCCGATTGACGGCGTGGCCCGCGGCCTGGCTGATCGCCTGTCCAAAATCTGGAACCAGCCAGTGCTGGTTGACAACCGCGGCGGCGCCAATGAAATCATTGCCGCCGATTTGACGGCCAAGTCGGCACCGGACGGCTACACCATTCTTCTCGGTGGCGACCCCACCTTCTCGGGCAACCGTTTCCTGTTCAGCAAGCTGCCGTACAACCCGCTGACCGACCTGGTGCCTGTGACCCGCGTCACTTTCGTCAACGAGGTGTTCATTGTCAACGGCAGCCTGCCCGTCAACAACCTGAAAGAGTTTGTCGCGCTGATGAAGGCCAACCCCGGCAAATACAACTACGGTTCTGCCGGCGCCGGCGGCCCCACCCATTTGCCGGTCGATGCTTTTGCACGCCGCGAAGGTTTTGATATCACGCATGTGGCCTACAAGGGCATCGCACCGGCCGTGCAGGATTTGCTGGGCGGGCAGGTGCAGATCATGGTCGCAGGCAGTTCGGCTGCAACGCCTTATGTGGCGTCCGGCAAGCTGAAGGTGCTGGCTATCAACGGCAGCAAGAGGGCCAAGGCGCTGCCCAATGTGCCGACCTTTGCCGAGGCTGGTTACCCTTCTACCGAGATGTATTTCTTCCTCGGCCTGACGGTGCCAAAGGGAGTACCCAAGGCGGTCATCAACGAAATCGCGAGCGCCACCCGCAAGGTGACCAGCGATCCGTCCTTTATTGAAAAGACGCTGGACCCGTTTGGTTTTGACCCGCTCGGCGAAACACCGGAGCAGTTCGCCGCCTTCCTGGTGAAGGACCGCGCTGCGGCTGAAAAGAAAATCCGCGACTCCGGCGCCAAGCTGGATTGATGCGGTGGCGGGGCTGGCCCCCGCCTTTTTTAAAAAACAACAGGACTGACGATGACGGAAAAGAAAAAAGGCTTTCGCGAGCGGCTGGCCGTGCGCGAGAACATGCTGGGCACTTTCATAAAAACGCCGGGTGTGCAGGCGATTGAAGTGCTGGGTGATGCCGGCCTTGACTTTGTCGTCATCGATGCCGAACACGCCCCGTGGGACAGGACGGCCATTGACCTGGCGCTGCTGGCGGCAAAAGCCGCCGGCATCAGTGCACTGGTGCGGGTCGAAAGCGTTGCCACGATATTGACAGCCCTCGATTGCGGTGCAACCGGTGTGATGGTGCCGCATGTCTCCAGCGCCAGGGCGGCGCAGGAAGTGGTTGATGCCTGCCGCTACCGGCCGGGCCGTCGTGGTTTTACCAATTCGTCCCGCGCCGGCCACTACGGGCGGCTGGGCCTGACGGCTCACATCACTGAAAACGACACCCGCACCACCATCATCGCGATGCTGGAAGACCCCGAGGCACTGGACCACATCGACGAGATCGTCGCAGTGGATGGAATCGATGCCTTCTTCCTGGGCCGCGGCGACCTGACAGTAGCGCTGGGTGAATCGGCGACGGATGCCGCACCGGTGAAGGCTGCCATCGCCCTTCTTGTGGCCGCAGTCAAAGCCGCCAGCAAACCGCTGTGTGCCTTTGTCAACAGCTCGGCCGAGATACCCGCGCTGCGTGAACTGGGCATTGCCACCTTCATCATGTCGTCGGAGCAGGGCCTGCTACGGCAGGCTGCAACGGCTGAACTGGCGAAGTTCAAGGCAGCCTGAGCAGACATTTTTAGCCCGGAGATACCCAAGGATTTATATGCAGACCCGTGCCATCGAACCGAGCTGCGGCTTGTACTACGAAACCGAACCCCGCCTGAAGGCCGCTGGCCAGAAGACCTGGATCACACGCAGCGCCAATGTGGTGGTCGTCATCAGCGAAGTCAGTGCCGGCACCGAGCTGGCCCGCGAGAACAACCCCGATGAATACATGCTGCTGCTGCCGCCCGATGTGCGCGCCACCGTGCAGGCCGGCAGCCAGAGCGTCGATGCCGGCCCCGAAAGCCTGACCATATTGCCGCCCGGCAAGTCCAGCATCAGGCTGCTCGATGACGGGCTGGTGACGCGAATATTTTCAGTGCGGGCGACTGACCTGGCTTCGCGTGCTGACAACGGGGCCGTGTATGCAGACGGCGCGCCGTCGGTGGCGCCGCTGCAGGACTGGCCCGCCCCGGTCGGTGGTTTCAAAATTCGCAACTACCCGCTGGCCGGCTATACCGACCCGAAGATTTTTGGCCGGCTGTTTCGCAGCACCAACCTGATGATCAACGTCTTCGAACGCAAGACCGACAGGCGCGACCCGAAAAAACTCTCGCCGCATTCGCACGCCGATTTCGAGCAGATATCGCTGGCGCTGGAAGGCAGTTTTGTGCACCACCTGCGCACACCGTGGACGCCCGATTCGTCGACCTGGCGTGAAGACCAGCACCTGGAAATGCACAGCCCTTCGGCGCTGGTGATACCCACCAGCCTGATTCACACCACGCAGGATGTGGGTGAAGGCGTGGCCTGGCTGGTGGACGTGTTCGGCCCGCCCCGCATGGATTTTTCGCTGCAACCCGGTGTCGTCCGCAATGCCGATGAATACCCGATGCCCGTGGCTGCAGCGGCCTGATGTAAAGTGGACTTTACATTGAGGGGCCTGGACGATGCCCGGGAGTCGCCCGGACGTGTTTCCAGGGCATTTTTTGGCTGTTTTAGCCCTGTTTTAGGTGCCAAAAAGGCCTGAAACCCAATCTGGACTAGCGCAACATGCTATTAAAAGCGTAGCGACTGCGGGGTGGCCAGAATGCCGGTTGCCGACTAGTTCTGGCCTTCGGTCAGCGTATCCAGCTGGAATTTGCCGCTTTTGTGCCACAGCCAGGTATCGGTGTAGACGACCTTGCCCATGCGTGCAGGTGCAGGGAAGGGCGATGCCGACTTGATGGTGCGTTCAATCTCTGCGATCACTTCAGGCGCATGGCGCGGCGCCCGCATCCAGTCAAGCCTGGTGACGCGGCCGACCCGGTCTATCTCGACGTTCAACACGCCGATTGCATACAGCAGCGGCGGCATGCGGCCCTTGTAGATGCGGTCGGCATTCAGGCCGTAAAGGTGGCTGGCACCGTCCTGGCGGTAGGCGCGCGGTGTGGTGGCGGCCGAGCTTCTGGCTGAACCTTTTTCGGCGGGAACCGGCCCGACCACGCTGGGCATGGGTACGGATGGCGCGGGTTGTGCAGGCGTGGGCTCGGGGCCTGACTTGCAGGCGCTGATGATGGCAGCTGTCGCGCTGGACAGCAGTGCGAACAGCCAGAATCGCCTGGGTTGCTGGCCGCTGCCAGTGTGGGAACTGTCTTCTTGTTGTCTCATGTTCTAGCCTGTTCTCCAGCGCAAGGTTTGCGCCCTTCTATTTCACGCCCATGCTGATTTGTGGGAAAGTAGGGCTACGGCCCGACATCCTGTAGCCGTTTTACCGACTATCGCCGCATGCCCCTGACATTCGCCTTATTTTGCCCAGTTTATGGCGCGCCTTATTTGGGGGCATTTACCTATGGCTACTGAATTGCTCCATGCCGGGTTCGATGCTGGATCGGCGGGCCATCTGGCGAGCTTCAAGCAGTTGATCGAGTCCGGGCCGGCCGTGTTGGTGCGGGTGCATGCCACCGAAGGGTCAGTGCCGCGTGAGGCCGGCACCTGGATGGCGGTGTTTGCGGCCTCACTGGTGGGCACCATAGGTGGTGGTCATCTTGAACTGCAGGCCATCGCCCACGCCAGGGCGATGCTGGATGCCCCGGATGCCGCTGGTGTGCAAGCCGAAACCGGCATGCGCGTGGCGCTCGGCCCATCGCTGGGGCAATGTTGCGGCGGCGTGGTTCATCTGGTTTTTGACAGGGTCAACAGCGACAACATGGCGCAGCATGCCGCCAGGCTGCAGCCCGCACTGACGCCGGTGGCGCTGTTTGGCGGCGGGCATGTCGGCCATGCGCTGGTGAAGGCGCTGGCCAGCCTGCCGTTTGCGGTGACCTGGACAGACAGCCGTGATGGTGTCTTCCCCGAGGTGGTGCCGGCCACGGTGCGCTGTGAACATTCAGACCCGGTGCAGGCTGCGGTGCGTGACCTGTCGCCGGGCTCGCGGGTGCTGATCATGAGCTTCAGCCATGCAGAAGACCTGGACATCGTGGCTGCCTGCCTGCAGCGCCAGCGGCTACAGGCTGACCTGCCCTTTATTGGCCTGATAGGCAGCCACACCAAGTGGGCGACCTTCCGGCGCCGGCTGGAGGCGCGCGGCTTCACGGCGGACGAGCTGGCACAGGTGACCAGCCCGATAGGTATACCGGGCATCAGCGGCAAGGAGCCCGAAGTGATTGCAGTGGCGGTCGCGGCGCAACTGTTGCTGACCCTGTAGTCGCATCGCCGCGGGCAGGGCTGGCAAGTCTCTTGCTTGACCTGTTCCGGAAGTTGGCCGGTTTGGGTAAACTTCCGGGTTCAGGCCGCAGCGGAGCAGGGAAGCAGTCATACGGTTTCTCCCAGTTCGTGGCCTTTTTACTGTTCACAGCGCCCGCAGTGGTGAGCAGGTTTGCACAAGGCAGCTTTTTTGAAGCTGCATAGGTTGAGAGCTATGGAAAGTTATCTTCTCGACTGGGCCAACCTGCTGCTGCGCTGGGTCCACGTCATCACCGCCATCGCCTGGGTCGGTTCTTCGTTTTATTTCGTATTTCTCGATTCCAGCCTGACGCCGCCGGTCGATGAAGACCTGAAAAAGCAGGGCGTCAGCGGCGAATTGTGGGCCGTGCATGGCGGCGGTTTTTACCACCCGGTGAAGTTTGCGGTCAAGCCGCCGCAGATGCCGGCCCACCTGCACTGGTTTTACTGGGAGAGCTACAGCACCTGGCTGTCGGGCTTTGCGCTGTTCACCGTCTCCTATATCTGGAACGCCGGCACCTACCTGGTCGACAAGTCGCTGATGAGCTGGTCGTCCGGCGCGGCAGTGGGCGTGGCGCTGTCCTTCCTGGTCGTTTTCTGGATGCTGTACGACATGATCTGCCAGCTGTTCGGCCAGCGCAAGAACGGCGATGCCATTGTGGGCACGCTGGTGGCCGTGCTGGTCTGCGCTGCCTCATGGCTGGCCTGCCACTGGTTTGCCGGACGTGCGGCATTTCTGCTGGTTGGCGCGATGATGGCCACGGCCATGAGCGCGAATGTATTTTTCTGGATCATTCCCGGCCAGCGAACGGTTGTCGCCAACATCAAGGCCGGTGAGCCGGTTGACCCGATACACGGCGCGCGCGGCAAGCAGCGCAGCGTGCATAACACCTACTTCACGCTGCCGGTGCTGTTTGCGATGCTCAGCAACCACTACAGCTTTATCTGGAGCCATCCGCAGAACTGGCTGGTGCTGATACTGATGATGTTTGCCGGCGCGGCGATACGCCAGTTCTTCGTGCTCAGGCACGGCTTCAAGCTGGGCCGCAACCGGCACCCGGCCGCTTATGCGCTGACCGGCATCGTGGTGATACTCGGTGTGATCGTCTGGATGAAACCGGCGCCGCAGCCCGTTGCTGCCGTTGCCGCCCCTGCTGCAGGTGCAGCATCAACCGCCAGTTCGGCCGGGACTTATGCCGCCGTGCAGAAGGTGCTGGAGCAACGCTGCTACATGTGCCACGGCGCGCAACTGCAGATGAAGAATGTACGGCTGGATTCACCCGCGCTGGTCGCGCAGCATGCGCAGTCGCTTTACCAGCAGGTGGTGGTGACGCGCATCATGCCGATGAACAACGCCACCGGTATAACCGAGGCTGAACGCCAGCTGGTCCAGCAGTGGTTTGAAGGCGGCGCCCCCGTCCAGTGAACGGGCTCGCCTTTGGCTGGCTTGCTGGTTTTATCGGCTTACTGGCGTATCTTGCCGGCGCCGCTGATGATGCTCATCTCGACAAACTTCGAGCCTGAGCGGCTGTTGGGTTTGTAGCCCACGGCATAACCGCCGAGGTCAAAACGGTCCATCGCATTGAGCGCACCCAGGGTGCCTTCACGGGTGGGTTTTGCGCCCTGGCGTTTGACGGCTTCAACAATCACCTTCGCGGTGATGAAACCTTCCATCATCGCGTAGCTGACCGGCACTTCCAAGTCTTTTTTCGCGGTGACGGCGTCCAGGAATTCCTTGCTCAGGCGGCTGGAAATCTTGTACGGGCTGGGTGTGACCTGTGCAATCGAGACACCCTGCATCTGCTCTTCGGCCAGGCGCTTGGTCAGTTGCTCGATGTCGACACCCGAATGGGCAAACAGCTGTGCGCCGCCGCGGCCATAACGCTCGATAAAGCCGGCCGCCGCTGCACCGGTGGCGACCATGAAGATGGCCTGCGGCGCAGCCTTGGTCATGGCTTCGGCTGCGGCGCTGACCTGCGCGGTGCGCGCCGGGTAGCTGGCCTTGGCCACCAGCGTGATGTTGGCCTTTTTGGCAGCTGCTTCTGCTGCCGCAACCAGCGCTGCTGCGCCCGGCCCATCTTCATACAGCAGGCCGATGCGCTTGATGCCGACGGTTGCGATGTGCTCGGTGAACTTGTCGATCTCGTCCTGCAGGCCGGCGCGTACGGTGTAAAGATAAGGGGTTTCGGGCCGTATCTGCGTGATGCGGTAGCCGACCATCGATACTTTTTCCTTTTCCAGCATCCCGGAGGCGACGACATCCTCGACATTGCTATTGCCGAAGTAACCTGCCAGCACCATCGGCTTTTCTTCAGCCAGCATTTTTTTGGTGGCGGCCACGGTTTCCTCGGGCACGCCGCGGTCGTCCTTGCGTACCAGCGTGAAGGTATTGCCGTTGACGCCACCAGCCTTGTTGACGATGTCGAAATAAAGCTGCATGCCTGCGCCATATGCCCGGCCCTGGTTGGCTTCCAGGCCGGACAGCGGGCAGACCTGGCCGACCACGATCTGGGCGGCGTTGGACGGGAAGGTGGCCATGGCGGCCAGTGAAAGGGCTGTAATGTAAAAAACCCGGCGGAAGGTGTTCAAGTTTTGTCTCCTCGTTTTATGCACCAGCACGTCATTTCAGGCTGGTATCGCCGGACATCATAGCGGCCCGATACGCAGCGGCCCAGCCGTGCAGCATGCGTGCGGCGCCGCTGGTCGGCGCGTTGTTTCGAGGTGTTTCAGGCCTGCTCATTGATGGCCAGGCCTGCGCGCCAGCTCAGTGCGCGCCTGATTTGGAGAACAGGTTCAGCACCACCACACCGGCAATGATCAGGGCCATGCCCAGCATGCCGGCCAGGTCGATTTTCTGGTTGTGGACAAAAAAGCTGGTGATGCTGATCAGCACGATGCCCAAACCTGACCAGATCGCGTAAGTCACCCCGGTGGGGATGGTTTTCATCGTCACTGTCAAAAAGTAAAGCGCCGTGCCGTAGCCGATCACCGTGATGATGGATGGCACCAGCCGGGTGAAGCTGTCGCTGGATTTGAGCGCGGTGGTGGCTATGACTTCGGCAACGATGGCGATGCCCAGGGCGAGGTAGGAGTTCATTCAGGATCCGTGACGGGATGGAGGGATGGTGTTTGTTGTGATTTGTTATGGCGTGTGGGTGCTGATCCATTCTAGGTAGCGGGCATGACAAGGCCGTCCCTAAAGCCGTTGAATCAGACGGGTTACTGCCCGGTTACCACGGCACAATCCCGGGTGGAGACATTTTCATGACCGACCATAAAACGACAAAAGCTTCATCCCGCACACCCGATGCACGCGCCGAGCCGCGCGCATTTCTCGAATACCTGTTCAAGGCCGCCGTGACACGCGCGCTGCCGCTTGAACACACGGCGCGTTACCTGCCGGCACCGCCAAAAGGCCGGACCATCGTGATAGGCGCCGGCAAGGCTGGTGGAGCCATGGTGCAGGCGGTCGAAGCACTTTGGCCGGCCGATGCGCCGCTTGAAGGACTAGTCGTTACACGCTACCACCACATACCACCGCGCCCCGAAGGGGTGAAGCAGCGCATTGAACTGGTAGAAGCTGCGCACCCCGTGCCTGATGCGGCCGGCCTGGTAGCGGCTGGGCGCATCCTGCAGATGGTGCAGGGCCTGACCAGAGATGACCTCGTGCTTTGTCTGATATCGGGTGGAGGTTCTGCATTGCTGACGCTGCCCGCCGATGGACTGGGACTGGAAGACAAGCAGCGCATCAACAAGGCCCTGCTCAATAGCGGTGCCAACATCGCCGAGATGAACTGCGTGCGCAAGCACTTGTCACGCATCAAGGGCGGCCGGCTGGCCGCTGCCTGCGCGCCGGCAAAAGTTGTGACACTGACCATCAGTGATGTGCCGGGTGATGACCCATCCATCATCGCCAGCGGCCCCACCGTGCCCGATGCAGGCACCTGCGCCGACGCGCTGGCCATACTCAAACGTTACGCGATTGACGTGCCGTCTGCTGTGCTGGGAGAACTGGAAAGTGGCGCACTGGAAACGCCCAAGCCCGGTGATGCAGCCTTTGCCGGGCACGAGGTGCACATGATTGCCACACCGCAGCAGAGCCTGGAAGCCGCTGCGGAAGCGGCGCGCGCTGCCGGCATCACGGCCTACATCCTCAGTGACGAAATGGAAGGCGAGTCGCGTGAAGTGGGCAAGGTGCATGCGGCACTGGCGCGTGCAGTGGCGCTGAAAGGACAACCCTTTGCAAAACCCTGCGTGATCCTCAGCGGCGGTGAAACCACCGTAACAGTCAGGCCGCTGCAGCCCGGCGCCAGCAAGGGCAGGGGTGGACGAGCCGGTGAGTTTTGCATGGGGCTGGCGCTGGCATTGCAGGGCCAGCCTGACGTGTATGGCCTGGCCGCAGACACGGACGGCATAGACGGTGTCGAAGACAACGCCGGCGCCTATGTGGCGCCGGACACACTGGCGCGTGCGCAGGCCAGAGGCATGAAGCTCGAAGGCTTTCTGGATCGCAATGACGCCTACGGTTACTTTGAAGCGATTGGTGGACTGGTGATGTCGGGGCCCACCAATACCAATGTGAATGATTTCAGGGCTTTGTTGGTGCTTTAGGGATTCTGAAGGTGGTTTGGGGGTTGCCCTTAACTACCAGGCCGGGCTACCCGCCGGCCTCCAGGTGAAGGGCACAGCCTCAAACCGACCAGCGAACGGACAACGGCCTTACCCAAGCCTCTTCAGATGCCGCTCAATCTGCAACCTGACCTGGGCCGGCGCGGTCCCGCCCAGGGTGTTGCGGGCATTCAGCGAGCCGCGCAGGCTGAGTGCGTCATAAACATCTTTTTCAATCTGCGGGTTGAACTCCTGCAGCACGGCCAGCGGCAGTTCTGACAAATCAACTGCGTGCGAGATAGCGGCCTTAACGGCGTGCGCGACTGTCTCGTGTGCATCGCGGAAAGGCAGGCCCTTCTTGACGAGGTAGTCGGCCAGGTCGGTAGCCGTTGCGTAACCGCGCAGCGCAGCTTTTTCCATGGCTTCGGGTTTGACGGTGATGCCGCCCACCATCTCGGCAAAAATGCGCAGGGTATCTTTCAGCGTGTCGACGGTGTCGAACAGCGGCTCCTTGTCTTCCTGGTTGTCCTTGTTGTAGGCCAGCGGCTGGCCCTTCATCAGGGTGATCAGGCCCATCAGGTGGCCGACGACACGGCCGGTCTTGCCGCGGGCCAGTTCAGGCACGTCGGGGTTTTTCTTCTGCGGCATGATGGACGAGCCTGTCGTGAAGCGGTCGGCAATCTGTATGAAACCGAAGTTCTGGCTCATCCACAAAATCAGCTCTTCACTCATGCGGCTCACGTGCACCATCGCCAGTGAGGCGGCGGCCGTGAACTCGATGGCGAAGTCGCGGTCACTGACGGCGTCCAGGCTGTTCTGGCAGACGCCTTCCATTTGCAGGGTTTTGGCGACGCGCTCGCGGTCCAGCGGGTAGCTCGTGCCAGCCAGTGCGGCAGCGCCCAGCGGCAGGCGGTTCACGCGCTTGCGGATTTCACCCATGCGCTCGGCGTCGCGGCTGAACATCTCGACATAGGCGAGCATGTGGTGGCCGAAACTCACGGGCTGTGCGACCTGCAGGTGGGTGAAGCCGGGCAGTATCACTTCCACGTTTTTACTGGCGATATCGACCAGTGCTTTTTGCAGTTCGACCAGCAGTTCGGTGATCAGGTCTATCTCGCCGCGCAGCCACAGGCGCACGTCGGTCGCCACCTGGTCGTTGCGGCTGCGGCCGGTGTGCAGGCGCTTGCCAGCGTCGCCGACGATCTGCGTCAGGCGGGCCTCGATGTTCAGGTGCACGTCTTCGAGGTCGAGCTGCCATTCAAACGCACCTGACTCGATTTCGGACGTGATCTGCGCCATGCCTTTCTGGATGGAGGCGTGGTCATCTGCATTGATGATTTTTTGCGCAGCCAGCATGTCGGCATGGGCCAGCGAGCCGGCGATGTCGGCCTGCCACAGGCGCTTGTCGAAAAAGACGCTGGACGTGTAGCGCTTGACGAGATCGCTCATGGGCTCCGAGAACAGGGCAGACCAGGCTTGGGACTTTTTGTCGAATTGGTTCACGTCGGGCTTTCTTTTCTTCGGGCGGTGGCAACTGGCGGCGGGCGCACAAGCCGCTGAGGGGCTTTTAACGACAAATAGGGCTGAAAAGGTGCGGCGGCCCTGTCTGCCGGGGCATGACCAGTGCAATACTTGAGGCCTGATTTTATCCAGGCTTGCCCGCCCGAGGCCAAACCCGCATGCAGTCCCCGCACGATTCAGGCTATTTCGCAGAGTCCACGCTGATCGGCAGCTTTGTGCCGCCAGGCGCAGCCTTGCCGGCAGTGCCCGTGCGTGTCGGCATGTTTGACGCCTGCCAGGTCGGCGTGGTGCTGCGTGCGGTACTGTTTGTCGAGGCTGTGGTGGCGGTGGGTGCGATGTTTGTTGCACTGCAGTTTTCGGACTGGCTGATGCGCTTTGGCATGCTGACCGGCGGCGCCCTGCCGGCCACGCTGGCCTGGCTGGTAGCGGGGTGTGCGCTTAAAAAGTACCTGAACCGGCTGGCGCCTCCCCTGCAGTGGTTGAGCGGCATCGCGCTGGGTATGGGCGCGGCCCTGTACGGCTGCGCGCTGCTCTGGTGGGTGGGTTTGCTGCAACCGGCGCCCTGGCTGGCCAGTGCAGCATCGGGCGGGTTGCTGTCGGCGGTGTTGCTGGCCGGCTTGTTCTGGCGTACCCGGGCACGCACGCCGGCTGCCACGGCGGCGCGGCTGGCCGAGCTGCAGTCACGAATACGGCCGCACTTTTTGTTCAACACGCTCAACAGTGCAATTGCGCTGGTGCGTGCCGAGCCGCTGAAGGCCGAGGCAGTGCTGGAAGACCTGAGCGAGCTGTTTCGCAGCGCACTGGCCGACCCGACCGAATCAGTCACACTGGGCCAGGAGATCACCCTGGCGCAGCGCTACCTGGCGATCGAGGAGATCCGCTTCGGTGAACGCCTGCGGGTGGAGTGGAGCCTGGACCCTGACGCGAATGCCGCCCGACTACCGCCGCTGCTGTTGCAGCCGCTGGTTGAAAACGCGATACGCCATGGTGTCGAACCGAGCGCCAGCGGCGCACAGGTCAAGGTATCGACCGAGCGCAGGGGCAGTATGGTGGTGGTCAAGGTGACCAACTCCTCGCCCTCGGGTGCCGGCGAGCGCGGCAACGGACTGGCGCTGGCCAATGTGCGTGACCGCCTGCTGTTGCTGCATGATGTGCAGGCACGCTTCCAGACCGCATTCAACGATGGCGTTTTCCAGGTCCGGCTGGAGGTTCCCGCATGACAACAACACTGAAGGTTTTGCTGGTCGACGACGAAGCGCTGGCGCGCGGACGCATGCGCACGCTGCTGGGCGACTGCAGCAATCCGGCTGCCGACGTGCTGGCCGAGGCCGCCACTGCCGTCGACGCCATGAATGCATTGCAACACCAGCGCTTTGACCTGGTGTTGCTGGACATCCGCATGCCGGGCGCCGACGGGCTGACCCTGGCGCGCACACTGGCGACGCTGACGCAGCCGCCGGCCATCGTGTTCGTGACGGCGCATGCGGAGCACGCGGTGCAGGCCTTTGAAGTCGAGGCCGTTGACTACCTGACCAAACCCGTGCGGCTGGAGCGGCTGCAGCAGGCGCTGCAGAAAGTTGGGCGGATACTTTCAAACGGCCGTACGCAGCGGGCGGATGAGGCACCGCAGGACACGCTGATCATCCAGGACCGCGGCCGCACGGAGCGTGTTCCGCTGGCCGAAGTGCTGTACCTGAAGGCCGAGCTCAAATACATCACGGTGCGCACCGCCACCCGCAGCTACATCCTGGACGGCTCGCTCAGCGAACTGGAAGACAAATATCCAGGGCAACTGATGCGCATACACCGCAATGCACTGATTGCCCGGCGCGCCGTGCGGGCGCTTGAAAAACATTTTGACCCGGAGGAGGGCGAGGGCTGGGCTGTGCGCCTGACCGGCATCGACGAGCTGCTGGCGGTCTCGCGACGGCAGCTCAGCGCGGTGCGCGAGGCGATATCCCGTTGAACCCGTCCTGGAGCCAGCCGCTCCGCCGCGATAATCCCGGTTTACGGCAGTACCGGATGCCACATTGACAGCCCCAACGAGCGACAGAAAAACATGCAAAGCCGCGCCGATTTCACCAACCGCCACATCCGGCAATTCAGCAACGAACCGGCCATCGAACAGGAGCTGGTGCAGTCCTTCTTCGGCGGGCATAAAGGCTTTTACGTGGATGTGGGCGCCAACGACCCGGTGCTTGACTCCCAGTCACAGCATCTGGAAGTGCTGGGCTGGACCGGGCTGCTGGTTGAGCCCGACCCCGATTGCTGCGAGCTGCTGCGCAGGACGCGCACCGGCACCGTGGTCGAGATGGCCTGCTCCAGCCCGGAGAACGCAGGCAAGCAGTTGCAACTGAACCGGGCGGGCCCGCATTCGACACTGGAAGACCGGCCGATTGCGCTGGGGGCTGTTGTGCGGGCAACGGTATCGGTGCAATGCCAGACTCTGGACCATATTCTTGAGGCCAATGGCGCGCCGGTGGGCTTTGATTTGCTGTCGATAGACATTGAGGGCCATGAGCTGGTGGCATTGTCCGGCTTCAGTTTCGCGCGCTGGAAACCACGGCTGGTGCTGATTGAAGACCATGTGATTCACCTTAAGAAACACCGCCTGATGGAGGCCAGCGGCTACCGGCTGCTGCTCCGCACCGGGCTTAATAGCTGGTATGTGCCGGCGGAGCCGTCCTACAGTTTTTCCTCCGCTGCCAGGTTTGAATACTTCAGGAAGTACTTTATTGGCCTTCCGCTGCGCAAGTTCCGTTATTCGCTGGAAAACTGAAGACCTCAAACCGGGGCGTCCAGAAAGAGAATCTGATGACAACAGACACCGCACCTGAGACGTCCATCATCACCGCCGTTAACGCTGCTGGTGATGTAGAGCAGCCGCTTGTTGGTCAGTCCACGCCACCTGAGGATGGTGCGGCGAAGGAAGCGCGAACCGGCCGTGCGCGCGAGCCGATTCAGATACACATGCCGGTCAGCGTGCGCAACCTGTCGCTGGTGGTGCTGGCGCTGTTTGCAAGCCTGTATGTGCTGTACTGGGCCAAGGCGGTGCTGATTCCCTTCATGCTGGGGCTGCTGGCCAGTTACGCGCTGTCGCCAATCGTCAACTGGGCAGAAGCCAGGCGGGTGCCGCGCTCTGTCGGCGCGGGCGTGCTGCTGCTGGCCATCCTGGGTGGCTTGGGCAGCACCGCTTATTCATTGAGCGACGAGGCAGCGCAACTGGTCGATTCAATGCCGGCAGCTGCGCAGAAGTTCACAGACGCCATGAAGAGCCGGCGCAACAACCAGAGTGCCCTGGACACCGTGCAGAAGGCGGCGGCGCAGATCGAGCAGGCCACGAAGAGTGGCCCGGCCCTCACCAATCGAGGGGCGATGCGGGTTGTCATTGAACCGGCCCGTTTTAACATCAAGGACTATCTCTGGACCGGCACCATAGGGCTGATTGCGCTGGTGGGGCAATTCACGGCGGTGGTCTTCCTGGCTTACTTCCTGATGGTTTCTGGCGACACCTTCAGGCGCAAGCTGGTCAAGCTGGCCGGCCCCAGCCTGAGCACCAAGAAGATCACACTGCAGGCGCTGGACGAGATCACCGGCCAGATACAGCGCTATCTGCAGGTTCAGTTGCTGACCAGTGCCATCGTTGGTGTGCTGACCGGCGTCGCGCTGGCCGTGATCGGGCTTGAGAACGCGGCGGTGTGGGGGATTGTGGCGGCAGTGCTGAACCTGATTCCGTACGTCGGCTCACTTGCCACAGCGGGTGCATCTGCACTGGTCGGTTTCCTGCAGTTCGGATCTCTTAATATGGCCTTGCTGGTGGGGGGGGCGTCCATCGTGATACACACTATTGTTGGCAACCTGATAACGCCGTGGCTGACCAGCCGCGCCAGCCGCATGAACCCGGTTGCGGTGTTCGCCGGCCTGCTGGCCTGGGGTTGGCTGTGGGGCGTATGGGGCCTGCTGCTGGGCATACCGATACTGATGATTGTGAAAGCGATTTGTGATCGTGTTGAGGACTTCAAACCCGCAGGCGAATTTCTCGGCTCCTGATTTCACGCTGGCAACACAAGATAAACAAGGGAAAACATTATGGAACTGCTGACCGACCCGCAAGCCTGGATTGCCTTTGCCACGCTTACCGCGCTTGAGCTGGTGCTGGGCATCGACAACATCGTCTTCATCTCCATCCTGGTCGACAAGCTGCCCAAGGAGCGCCAGGAAGCGGCGCGGCGCATAGGCCTTTTCATGGCCATGTTCATGCGTATAGGGCTGCTGCTCGTGCTGTCGTGGATCATTGGCCTGACTGCGCCGCTCTTCAGCGTCTGGACGCAGGAGATATCGGGCCGTGACCTGATATTGATTGGGGGCGGCCTGTTCCTGATCTGGAAAAGCACGGGCGAGATACACCAGTCGCTGGAAGGTGAGGAGGGCCACGCATCGGGCGCGGTGAAAGCCACGTTCACGGCTGTCATCCTGCAGATCATGGTGGTCGACATGGTGTTCTCGCTGGACTCCATCATCACTGCCGTCGGCATGGTGGACAGCCTTGAAGTGATGATTGCCGCCGTCATCGCCTCGGTCGCCCTGATGATGCTGTTTGCCGGTGCGATAGGCCGTTTTGTGTCCGATCACCCAACCATCAAGATGCTGGCTCTGTCCTTCCTGGTGGTGGTGGGGGTGGTGCTGATCGCCGAAGGCTTTGATCACCACGTGCCAAAGGGCTATGTCTATTTTGCGATGGCGTTCTCGATCGGTGTGGAGATGCTCAACATCCGGATGCGGCGCAAGTCCCGCAAGCCAGCCGTTTTGCGCACGGCCTACACACTCGAACAGGGCCCAGCGGAAAAACCGCAGGACTGAGCGCGCCGCCTATTTTTTCAGCCAGCTTTCAAAACTGTCAATCAGCATCTCCAGTCCTTGGGGAAAAGAGTGGGCTGTGTCCAGCGTCGAGAACGAATCCAGAACATAACGTGCGCCCTGTAACTCATCATCTGGCTGCGATTCGATCTGCTGGCGAATATAAGCCGTGTGAAATGCGGGCAACTGCCGGCTGATTTCGGCGTAGCAAGCAGACATCACATATTGCATCAAAAGTAGATAGCCAAGGGCTGCCTGGTCGGATGTGAAGCCGCCGCTGCGAAAAATCTCTCCCATGCGGTCAAGGTAGAGCATGCCGTAGTCAGTTTCGCCTTCGCTTACCTGCTGGAACAGACGAAAGCGGTTGTGCCCCATGATGTAGCGGACGACACCACCGTACTCGATGCCGATGTCAAACGTTAGCAGGGCTTCATTTTTCAGGTCCTGCTGCCAATTGCTGGTCAGCTGCGGACGCCGCGAATGCCGCTCCCTGAAATAGCGGTTGGCGACTCCGGAAATCAGGTCGTTCCGGCTCCCGATGTAATAGTGGATCAGGGTTGGCGCGACGCCCAATTCGCGCGCCAGACCAACCATCGATATGTCGTCCAGCGGCTCAACCTTGGCCATCGCCGTCGCGCGGTCGAGTATCAATTCGCGCGTCAGCGCTGGCGCAGCCCCGGCATCCGGAGCACAGAGCTTGGGCGGCCGCCCGCGTTTGCGCACCTGGCCGTCCACCGACGCCAGTGTCAGTGGTCGTTTTGCTTTCAGGGGCGGAATGGCCGGCTTTATTGCGGCGGTTTTAAGCACGGATTTAGGCATCCTAGGGTTTTTCCCAATTAAATTGTGATGCTCTCAATTGTTTAATTGAGACCGTCTAAATTATATCGGAGTACACAGTGGCCGAAACAGCAAAAGGCAAAGTTACCGCGGGACTGCGCGGCGCAGGCTGGAATCCGGCTCGCATGGACAGGCCCTACAAAACTTCCGCGTTCACCCTTTCGACCGCTGACCAGCAGCGCACGCTTGGCCTTCTTTACACGCTGACTGGCCATGAGAAGACGGTGGTGTGCCTGATGCATCCGCGGGAATTCATAGCCACGCCTTATCTGGTGCCAGACGTGCTGGATGCCGGCTGTGCGGCGTGGGTGCAGGGCCCACGCGCGATCGGTAACGACTTGCGGCTCGAGCATGAACTCGCCATCCTGGATGTGGCGGCAAGCATGGTGCATTTGCGTTCGCTCGGCTTCACGCGGATTGTTTTGCTGGGTAATTCCGGCGGTGCCAGCCTGTATGCCTTTTACGTGCAGCAGGCGCTGCGTGCACCCGAGGCCCGCCTCACGCGGACACCGGCAGGCCGGCCTGTCGATCTTGCGGGCGCAAACATGCCGGTACCCGATGGTCTGATTTTTGTGTCGCCACACCCGGGCCAGGGCAAGCTGCTGTTGAACTGCATAGACCCTTCGGTCACCGACGAAATGGATGCCCTGTCCGTCGATGCAGCGCTGGACCCGTTTGATCCGGCCAACGGTTTTGCCAGGCCGCCGGCTTCTTCAGCGTACAGCAGCGCCTTTGCCACGCGGTACCGCGCCGCGCAGCATGCGCGTGTAGAGCGGCTCGATGAGAAGGCCAGACAAATGGTGGCGGTGAAGGCAGAAGCGCGGAAAAAGGTCAAGGACAAAACCGCGACCGCCGCTGAAAAGCGTATTGCTGCCTATGCGCCGATTTTCCAGATCTCGCGCACCGATGCCGACCTGCGCTGCTGGGACATTTCTATGGACCCATCCGACCGCGAAGTGGGCTCGGTCTGGGGCCGTGACCCAGCCGCATCCAACCTTGGCAGCGTGGGGTTTGCGCGGCTGGTGACCCCAGAGTCCTGGCTTTCGACCTGGTCGGGCATCACGTCCAGGGCCAGCTTTGAGATCTGCGGCCCCGAGCTCAAGCTGCCCACCTTGGTTGTTGAATACACCGGTGACCAGGCAGCCTTTCCATCCGAGATGGACGCCATCTATGAATCGCTCGGCACCACAGAAAAAAGCAGGGTCAAGGTGCGTGGTAACCATCATGGTCAGGCGCTGGCTGACGGCGAAGAAACCGGCCAGGTACTGGCAGGCCGGCAGGTACAAGCATGGCTGCGCGAGCCGCAAAGCTGAGTGAGGGTTTAACCGCGCTACATCAGATTTTCAAGCGTGCTTCAATTTCATATCAACCAACGGAGACAAAACAATGCAAACAAAATCAATCTTTAAACTAGCGCTGCCTTTCGTGATGGGCATGAGCCTGTTGGGAGCACATGCGCAGGGCATGGGCTATCCGCAGAAATCTATACGCCTGCTTGTGGCAGCACCGGCTGGTTCGGCACCCGATCTGATCGCTCGAATCGTCGGCGAAAAACTCAGCAAGCAAATGGGACAGGCAGTGCTTGTCGACAACCGGCCCGGCGCCGGCGGCATCGTGGCGATGAATCTGCTCAAGGCCAGCCCTGCCGACGGCTACACGCTGGCCATCCCGCAGGCTGCGGTGGTCACCGTGACCCCCTTCACCTACAAGGAGGCGAACTACAACGTAGAACGTGACTTTGAAACCTTCGCGGTAGTTGCCACATCGCCCATGATGCTGGTGACCAACGCGACAAATCCCGCCAAAACCTTTGCGGATGCCATCGCCATGGCCAAGGCCAAACCCGACCAGGTCGCCGTCGGCAACCCGACCCGTACTTCCATCCCGCACCTCTTCGCGGAGCTTGCAGGCATCAAGGCGGGCGCGAAGTTCCAGCAGGTGTCGTTTGCCAACACGGGGCAGGGCCTACAGGCAGTGGTCAATGGCGATACCGCCCTGTATACCGACGGCGTAGGGCCGCTGATCCAACTGGTCAAGTCAGGCCGCCTGCGTGCGCTGGCTGTGGCATCCGAAACCGAACTGCCTGGCATGGAAGGCATCCCGCTGGCCAACAAGACGGTGCCCGGCCTGAATGTGTCCGGCTGGTTCGCATGCAGGCACCCAAGGGCACACCGCCAGCCATCCTGCAGCGCCTCAATACCGAAATCAACACTATCCTGAAGCAGCCCGATGTGATTGCCAAGTTTGCCGAGTTCGGCACCTATCCCACCCCGGGCAGCGTGCCAGACTCGCAGGCTTTCATCAAAAGCGAAGTGGCGAAATTTGGCGACGTCATCCGCGCGCTTGGCCTGAAACCCGAATAAGCGGCGCAGCAGAGCTAGACCCTTACATGACACCTAACCTTCAGTACCAGGTACGTGAACCCATGCCAGGCGTCGTCTACGCGCCGCCGGCGGATTTAAAGCGCTACCTTGATGCCGGCATGCTGCAGCGGCAGACCATGGCCCAGGCCTTCAGGGAGTCTTTCGCAAGGCACAAGGACCGGATAGCGGTAAGAACAAAGGAAGGCGAGATCAGCTACGCAGAGCTTGACGAGAGCACGGAACGGCTGGCGGCGGCCTTCATCCGCATGGGCCTGCAACCGCTGGACCGTGTGATCTTCCAGATCGGCAATTGCGCTGAACTATTACTTGGCCTGATAGCGTGCTTCAAGGCGGGGCTGATTCCTGTATGTACGCTCGCCGCACACCGCGAAAGCGAAATCGGCTACCTCGGCAAACACGCCGAAGCCAAGATGCATTTTGTGCAGGGCGACGATACGAAGTTTGACGATGTGGCTTTTGCCGAACGCATGCAGGTCGCCGTGCCCAGCCTTGGTCATATTGTTCAGGGTCGCGGTGAGCGGCGAGGCCGGGCAACCCATCTTCAGGAACTGATAGCTTCGGTATCGCTGGAAGAAGCGCGTGAGGTCCTGAAGGGCGTGGTGCTCGACCCGTTCCAGGTGGCGGTGTTCCAACTCTCGGGCGGTACCACCGGCATACCCAAGATCATCCCGCGATTTCACAACGAATACCTCTACAACATGCGCGCGGTGTCCGACGCGCTGGGCTTCCGTGAGGACGACTGCCTCTTCATGCCGCTGCCCATGATGCACAACCTCAACATGGTGGTACTTTACGGTCCCTTTCTGCTCAAGGGCGCCACCACAGTCATCGCCAGCTCGGTAAGCTCCGAAGCGATTGGTTCCACATTCAGCCATCAGGCGCCGACCTGGGCTGTGCTCGCCGGCCCCATTCTGGAAAGGCTCAAACCGTCTATTGCCGACGGCGCCTTCCCCCTCAGCGGGCTTCGCGGTGTCATCAGCACCAACAATGCGCCCATGCTGCGCAAGTCGCTTAATGCGCCGATACGGCATATCTTCGGCATGACCGAGGGGGTCGTCATGTTCACCCATGAAGTCGATCCGCAAATCGTCAAGGACACCATGGTAGGCACGCCAATATCTGCGCTGGACCAAGTCAAGCTCTTCAGGATTGGCACCGAAGAAGAGATTACTGAGGAAGGTGTTGAAGGCGAATGCGTTTTTTACGGGCCTTACACCATTCACGGCTACTACGACGCTGCGGAACGCAATGCCCAAGCCTTCACCAGTCAGGGCTACTACCGCTCGGGCGACCTGATGCTGTTTCGCGATATCGACGGCAAGCGCTACTACCAGTTCCGTGGCCGCACCAAGGATGTGGTGGACCGTGGTGGCGAGAAGATCAATTGCGAAGAAGTGGAACTGCTGCTGGCGCGGCATCCGGCGATTGCCACCACGGCGCTTATTGGCATGCCCGACAAACTCTTTGGGGAGCGGGTCTGCGCATTCGTGACCTTGCGTCCCGGTTGCGATGCGCCCAGCGTCAGCGAAGTGGGCGAATACCTTAAGGACCTCGGGCTGGCCAAATTCAAGTGGCCGGAGCGCATTGAGGTGATTGGCGAGTTGCCGCTGACCAACGCCGGCAAGCTGAGCAAGCCAGCTCTCAAGGACATCATCAGCAAAAAACTGCAGGCAGAGCAGGAACCGACCGCCGCGTCCACCTGACTTCGACTTTTATCTGAAGGAATTACCATGACCGCAAACCGTTCCATCCCCCTTGCCGGTGTGCATCACACTGCGCGTCCAACCTGGAAGCTCGCCGAGACCGTGCATTTCTACCGCGACCTGCTGGGCCTGCCGCTGGTGCATGCCATCTCGGCGCGCGGCTGGGGGCCGGAAGACCACGCCGACTTCGTGCACTTCTTTTTCGACAGCGGCAATGACAGCACTATTGCCTTCTTCTATTACATCGGCACGACGCCGCCTGACTTCGTGGAGGTGCGCGACGACTACCGCTACCGCGCTTCGCACACTGCCTGGCGTGTGAAGACTCGCGAAGAACTGCTGGCTTGCCGTGAAAAGATAGAAGCGGCAGGCATCATCATTCATTACCAGATTCGCCATGAAGTCATCGAGTCAATTTACTTCGACGACCCCAATGGCTACTCAATTGAAATCACATGGCAGGTCCGGCCGTTTGAATTGATCGACATTCGGGACGCAGGCCGGACCATCGATACAGCTATTGAGATTGAAAAGAATCGGGGTGCGACACCCTTTATCTCCATCGACCAGGTCTGGGCCGACAAGGCTGCAGCACTGACAAACGATTTTGAAAAGGCGACCGCCTGATGCCTTCCATTTTTGTGATGAACGTTCCTGAATTCCGCCCGTTGGTCGACTACTCGAAAACGCAGGCGCACTACACCGTGGAGGGACCGAAGCTCGGCTACTTCCGCATATCGGGCGATCCCGAACTGACCTTCAGGCGCAAGGAGCTTGGTGTCAAACCAGCTGTCTGGCACGGACTGTTGACGGGCGGGTTGATGGGGAAAATTACCCATTTCGACAACGACCGGCTCACTATCGAAGCGCTGTCCAGATGAAAGTCGCTATCGTCGGCGGTGGCCCGTCCGGCCTCTATCTCGCCATTCTTCTCAAACGCCGCTGTCCCGGTTGGCATGTCGGCATCGTCGAGCAGAACCGTCCGGGCTCGACCTTCGGCTTCGGCGTGGTGCTGGCCGATTCCGGTCTCTCGCGCATACGTGCCGCAGACACCGAGGTTTATGAAAAGCTCATCGCGAAAATGAACTTCCACGGCGTTCAGACCATTGACCTGCGCGAACACCCGATTGACCTGCACCATCCGACCAAGGGCGGCGCGATTGCCCGCATCGACATGCTGCACGTATTGCAGGAGATCGCAATCGATGCGGGTGTCGACATTCATTTCGGCCAACGCATCAACCACCCCGACGAGCTCGAAAGGTTCGGCCTCGGCGATGCCGACGTCGTCGTCGGTGCAGACGGCGTCAACTCGGTGGTACGTGCGGCGCATGAGCAGGAATTCGGAACGACAAAGGTATTTCTCAGCAACCGCTTCGCCTGGTACGGCACCCGCCGCGTTTTCCAGAAATCGGCGCTGGTCTTTCGCAAGTGGAAGGGCGGTTACTTCGTCGCCCATTACTACCCTTACAGCAGCAGCATGAGCACCTTCGTCGCAGAGTGCGACCAGGCCACGTGGATCAGCTTCAACATGGAAGCCATGAGCGAGCAGGCGCGCCAGGAACTCTTCGAGGAAATTTATGCACCCGAGCTTCAGGGCGAAAAGCTGATATCCAACAACTCCGTCTGGCGCCAGTTTCCGGTGATACGAAACCGGAGCTGGACGGCCGGCAATTGCGTGGTGATCGGTGATGCACAGACCAGCGCACACCCGACAATAGGATCGGGAACGCGGATCGCGCTGGAAGACTCGGTGGCGCTGGCCGGGGCTCTGACCGATGAGCCGCCCGCAGGACAGTCCGAGCCGTCACCGGTGCAGCGGCTGCTGAATTTTGCCGCAGTGCGCGGGCCCGACAAGGACAAGCTGCTTGATGCGTCCAGAAAATCCTACCTCTGGTATGAGCATATCGGCGACTGGATGGAACGCTACACGCCGCTCGAGTTCATCTATGCCTTCATGACTCGTACCGGCCGGATGACAGATCAACGCCTGTCCGAGCAATACCCCGACCTGTTTGCCCAATGGGAAAGTGCCGGGGTGGTCAAGAGCGGCGCTGCTCTTGAAAAAAGCGGCCATACCGCATGATCACAAACTACGAAGCCCTGTTATCCACGGAGCCGCTCGTCGTGATGAAGCGCGTGCGCTGGGCCGACTGCGACCCGGCGGGCGTGGTCTACACCGGTAAGTTCACCGAGTATTTGCTGCTTGCAGTGCAATACCTTTTTGACGAGCTGGGAGAGGGCGACTACTTCAAGTGGGTCCATGAGCTGAATGTCGACACGCCTTGCAAGGGCTTGGACATGGAATTTCACGGGGCGCTGTGGCCCGGCGATGAGTTTGAGATGCATTGCACGGTGAGCGCTATTCGCGAACACAGCTACGACATAACGGTCGAAGCTGTGCAATTGGCCAAGGGCAACCGCAAGGTGTTCACCGGCCGCTTCTCGCCCATCTGTATCGTCCGCGGCCTGCGCCAGCGCGCCCCCATACCGGCAGTCATGCGCGTTGCGCTTGAACGCTTCAGGCCTTTGACCGAGACCCAATGAAAACCCAATTCCGCATCGGCCAGATCGTGCCCAGCTCCAACACCACGATGGAGACCGAGATCCCGGCGATGCTGCGCGCCCGCGAAGCGCTGTACCCCGAACGCTTCACCTTCCACTCCAGCCGCATGCGCATGCACAAGGTCACACCCGAAGAGCTGGCCAACATGAACAAGGAAGGCCTGCGCTGCGCTGCCGAGCTGTCCGATGCCAGAGTCGATGTGATGAGCACTGCCTGCCTGGTCGCCATCATGGCCCAGGGCCTGGGCTACCACCGCCAGGTCGAGGCCGACTTCAGGCGCATCGCCGACGAGAACAACTCCGACGCCAAAGTCATGACGTCTGCCGGCGCGCTGATCCACGGCCTGAAAAAACTCAACGCCAAAAAGATATCGCTGATGGCCCCGTACATGAAGCCATTGACCGCCAAGGTCGTTGCCTACATCGAGAGCGAAGGCATAGAAGTACAGGACAGCATCTGCTTCGAGATTCCCGACAACCTCGAAGTCGGCAGGCGCGACCCCATGCTGCTGCTGGATGACGTCAAAAAACTCAACACCAAAGGCGTTGATGTCGTCGTGCTGTCAGCGTGTGTGCAGATGCAGTCGATACCTGCGCTGCAACTGGCGCAGGACGCACTGGGCATACCGGTCACGTCAACCTCAGCCTGCACCACCCGCAACATGCTCGATCTGCTGGGCCTCAAGCCCCACATCCCCGGCTATGGGCAGGTGCTGGCGGGGTAAGAAACCAGAAAAAAATGCTGGCCAATAAACCAATTGTTAATATATAAGTTAACAATTGGGGCCTTCAAGAGTTGCAGACGGCCCGGGAGGGCAAACAGAGGTTAAAAACAGCCAAAAAATGGCATTTTTGACTGCCAAAAGTGCCTGAAACCCAACGTGGACTAGCGCGACATGCTATCTAATTCGTAGCAGCCGCGCTGCGCTGATTTCAGGCCTGCTGGTCCTGCGCCATGCGCCTGGCGATCTCGGCCTGCCATTCCTCGCGAGACATGAACTTCGGCAGCCTTTTGGCAATCGTTTCTGCGCGCGCCATGATGGCTTCGTCGCTCTCTGCAAAGTCGATGGCCTCGCGCAGCGGCTGGTCGCAGTACCAGGGCGTGTCCATGAAAATTTCAAGCCGGTTGCCTTCCGGGTCGCGGCAGTAGATGGAGATGGCATTGCCATGCGTCACCGTCTGCATGTCCCAGGCGCCGTGCTTTAGTGTGCGGCCGTGAAAGGCGCGCAGTGTGGCCAGGTCGGGGACACGAAACGAAATCTGGTTCACCACGTTGAAGGCCATGTCGGCGGGCCTGCCGGTGGCCAGCACGATCTGGTGGTGCTCGCTCGGATCACGACTCAGGAACACCAGCTGTATCGCGCCGAGGTCGCCCGTGTCGGTCTGCGTGAACTGCAGAGCCTGTTTGTAAAACGCGGCCATCTTCGGCAGGTCCGACACAAAAATGCCGAGATGGCTGAACTGCAGGCTGAGCCGTGCACCGGCCGGGGTTTGAACGTGTTGCACTGTGTCTCCTTCATGGCGTTGGGGGCGTACAGGCCCCGAACTTGTGGGCGTATTTTCATCCATAAAAACTGAAGCTGCATCGGGACACCTGCTGCTGGGCATACCGGTACGGATGATCGTGAAGGCGATTGGCGACCGCGTTGAAGATATCAAGCCCGTCGGTGAATTTTCGGTTTCCTGACGGGCCGCGCTCTCAAAACCCTGCGCAGGCGCAGGCAAAACCAATCACTTATATTTGCGCCTCACCTAAAGACGGGATGGCGACATGAGCGATGCTTTGAAAAAAATCAGGCTGGCGGCGGTACAGGCCTCGTCTGTGCATCTGGACCGGGATGCCACGGTTGAAAAAGCCTGCGGCCTGATCCGCGAAGCCGGCAAGGCCGGTGCCTCTTTGGTCGGCTTTCCCGAAGGATTCATCCCTGCCCACCCCTCGTGGTTCACCGTTCAGCCGGGTACAGGGAAGATCAGCCTTGGCCTGTCGCAACGGCTGTTCCAGAACTCGGTGGTGATTCCGGGTGAACAGACTGACAAACTTGGCGCGGCCTGTCGTGATGCTGGCGTGACCGCCGTTATCGGCGTGTGTGAAAAGCGCGCCGATACCACCGGCACCATGTTCAATACCCAGCTTTTCATCGGCCCTGATGGCAACATTCTGGGTAAACACCAGAAGCTGATGCCGACACTTGCCGAACGCATTGTGCACACTGGTGGCTGGGGTGACACGCTCAAGGCTTATGAGACGCCATTCGGCAGGGTCAGCGGACTGATCTGCGGTGAAAACGCCAACCCGCTGGCGGCCAGCGCACTGATGGCGATGTATCCGGTGGTTCATGTGGCTTCATGGCCGGCGTTTGTGTCTCCTGCCGTCAAACTCTCCGACGTCATCAGCGCCATCAGCCGTGGCCTGGCTTACAGCATGGGTTGTTTTGTCATCAATGCCACGGGCGTGGTGAGCGAAGCAGCCCTGGATGACTTCCAGCTTGCGCCTGATGCACGCGCCCCCCTGGAAAAGCTCAGGAACACAGGCTACGCCTCCATCATTGGCCCCAGCGGGCAGGTGCTGAGCCAGCCGCTGGACGGCGAAGGCGTGGTTTATGCCGATGTCGACCTCAATGACGTCATGGTGTCCAAAATCCTCAATGACTTTGCTGGCCACTACAACCGGCCTGATGTGTTCTCGCTGCATATCAATGAAGCAGTGCCGGAGATGATTCGGCGGCACCATGACGCCAAGGTGGAAATCCAGGCAAACAGTGGCAAAGCTGAAAACCGTGAAGTCCGCTGAATTTGCCCAGCGACAATAGCGTGATGGCAACGATGCAACTTCAGGAAATCCTTTTTTCGCAGGGCTTTGGCACGCGGCGCGTTTGCGCCGGGTTGGTGCAACAGGGCCATGTGTCGGTCAACGGTGCCGTGGTCGATGATCCCGCTGCAGAATTTGAAGCGGCGGGCCTGGCCTTTGTTGTGCAGGGCGCGCCGTGGCAGTACCACGAGAAGGCTTACCTGATGCTGCACAAGCCCGCCGGCTACGAGTGCTCACAAAAGCCGAGCACCTATCCGAGCATTTACACGCTGCTGCCTTCGCCGATACGCCAGCGAGGCGGTGGCGCGGCAGCCGGTGTGCAGGCGGTAGGGCGGCTTGACCAGGACACGACCGGCCTGTTGCTGCTGTCGGACGACGGCAAGTTCATCCACCGCATGAGCTCGCCGAAACACCATGTGCCCAAGGTCTATGAAGTCACGGCCAAACACGCCGTCGATGACAAACAGGTTCAAAAGCTGCTGACCGGTGTGGTGCTGGACGATGACCCGAAACCGGTGAAGGCGGCGGCCTGCACAAAAACCGGCGACAACACCCTGAGCCTGACCCTGACAGAAGGCAAATACCACCAGGTCAAACGCATGATTGCCGCCGTCGGCAACCGGGTCGAGGATGTGGGCGGCCTGCACCGCTCGCGCATTGGTGATCTTGTCTTGCCGGCAGACCTGAAGGCGGGTGACTGGCGCTGGCTGACGGCGGATGATCTCGTCGCCATCTCCGGCAAAAAGTAAGCTAGCTCTTGCCGGACAAAAAACCGGCGACTGCTTCAGCAGTCTTTTGCGGCTGATCCCGGTGCGGTGAATGGCCGCAATCTGCGAGCCGAAGTTGCGTTGCATGCGGCACTGCGGCGGCGATTTCATCGAGTTGCAGCATGCTGCCGTACTCATCGTCCTCACCCTGCACCAGCAGCAGCGGGGCGGTGATGGCGCTGCATTCAGCGCGTATGTCAAAGCTGCGAAATGCATGCGACAGCCAGACATCGTTCCATTGCCAGAAGGCGCCGTCCACATCGTCGTGGTACTTCGCCAGCCGCTCGCGCAGGCCACTGGTCTCGAATGCCTGCCGGGCCTGTGTGATGGCGTCCACGGCGAGCTCTTCGACCAGCACGTGTGGCGCCATCGCGATGCAGGCGGTGACGTCGAAGCGGCTTGCATACAACAGCGCGATGGTCGCGCCATCGGAATGGCCCAGCAGCACCGGTTTTTCGACGCCCAGTTGCGCCAGAAGCTCAGGCAGCACAGCCCAGGCTTCGCGATGCATGTAATCGACATTCAGGACGTTGCGCCCTTGGGCCACCGCTTCTGAATGGCCGTAACCCCGGCGTGAATAGACGATGCCGGCGCGGCCGGTGGCCTCGCAGACGGCCTGGGGCCAGTCGAGTCCGCGCTGAGTCCACATACCGATGGCGCCCAGACCTTCGTGCAGGAAAACAAGGGGTGCCAGCGTCCCGGAACCGGGAATCTGGCGTACGTCTAGCTGCGTACCGTTAACAGGCCGTAAGTTCATCACCACATCGTAAGGGATGCCCCTGAAAGCCCGCTGTTAAAGCCTTCCCGGCATGGCTGGCCCGGTACACTAGGTAATTACCTGAGAAAGCCCGTTTTGTGACTGTTTATTCCCGTTTTCCGGCCTTTGTGCTGATGGCTGGCAGCTGCGCCCTGGTGGGCATGATGTGCACTTCCGTGCTGGCCCAGGTACCCGCCAAAACGGCTGCGTCTGCGGCAGCAGCACCCAAAGCCGTCGTCGCGCCGCCGGCGGCGATGACAGCCCCGGTGTTTGTGCTCAATTCGCTGGATGACAACGTCAGCGTCATCAACCCTGTGACCTGGATCGAGACCAAACGCATCCCGACCGGCAAGCAGCCGCATCACCTCTACCTGACACCTGACGAAAAATCCGTCATCGTCGCCAATGCGCTGTCGGATTCGCTGACCTTCATCGACCCCAAAACCGCCGAAGTGCAGCGCACCATACGCGGCATCCTCGATCCCTACCAGCTGCGCTTTTCGCCGGACATGAAATGGTTTGTGACGGCCGCCAACCGGCTCAACCATATCGATGTCTACAAGTGGGATGGCAAGGACATCACCCTCGTCAAACGTGTACCGACCGGCAAGACGCCCAGCCATTTGTGGATAGACAGCAAGAGCAGCACGGTTTATTCGACCATGCAGGACAGCGACGAGCTGATTGCGATGGACCTGGCCACGCAGACCGTCAAGTGGCGCACCAAGACCGGCTCCATCCCGGCGGACGTTTACGGCACGGCAGATGACAAATTCATTTTGGTTGGCCTGACCGGCGGTGATGCGGTCGAGGTCTATGACGTGAGCGGCAAGACGCCTTCGCGCAGCAAGGTCATCAAGACCGGCGCTGGTGCCCACGCCTTCCGCGCTTTCGGCGACCAGCGCCATGTGCTGGTCAGCAACCGCGTGGCCAACAGCATCAGCAAGATCGATTTGCAGACGATGGAAGTCGTCGACAACTACCCGGCACCGGGCGGCCCGGACTGCATAGATGTGAGCCGCGACGGCAAGCAGATCATGGTCACCTCACGCTGGGCCCGCAAGCTCACCATCATCGACGTTGCGACACGCAAGATAGTCCGTCAGGTCAATGTCGGAAAGAGCCCCCATGGTGTCTGGACCCTTGATCACGCACCCCGTTAAAATGCGGCTCGCAGCCATAGTTCTGCTCATCGGCTGCGCGCTGCAGCCAGTCGCTGCGCAGGTCGGTTGCAAACCTGTCTACCTGACATTGGACACCGGCCATATGGAGGTCGCGCCGCTGATGGCCGACATTCTGAACAAACACAAGGTCAAGGTCACTTTTTTCGCCGCCAACGAACGCACCAAAACCGGCGATGGCAGTCTGGGCAATGAGTGGGCGCCGTGGTGGAAGGCTCGTGCGGCTGAAGGACACGAATTCGCTTCCCACACCTTCGACCACACGTACTGGCGCGCCGATGCCGGGGGCAGCCCCGTGAGTTTCCGGATGCGGCCATCGGCTGGACCCCGAGAGGGCAAGGACTTCACCTGGACAGCCAGGCAGTACTGTGAAGAAATCACAAAGGCTTCAAGCCGCCTGCAGGAGATCACCGGCAAAAAACCGCTTCCGCTGTTCCGTGCGCCTGGCGGCAAGACGTCGGCCGCGCTGCTGGCTGCAGCAAAGTCCTGCGGTTATGGGCATGTGGGCTGGTCGCCTGCGGGCTTTCTCGGTGACGAGTTGCCCAGCGACAAATTTCCGAATGACGCGCTGCTGAAAAAGGCACTGCAAAATATCAGGAGCGGTGACGTGCTGCTGGCGCACCTGGGTATCTGGTCACGCAAGGACCCGTGGGCGCCTGCGGTGCTGGAGCCGCTCATCACCGGTTTGCAGGCCAAAGGTTTTTGTTTCAGGACGCTGCGCGAACACCCCCAGTACAAGGCGTGGATTGACAGCGCTATCGGTGCGGTGCAGGCAGCACCTGCAAAATAGCGGGCATGGGCTGGTTTACCGAACTGTTTGCCAGTGCGCAGGAGTGGCTGTTTGGCACCGTGCTGCAGCCGCTGCTGTTTTCTTTGGGCATGGCCAACTTCCTGGAAGACGGTTATGAGGCCACCGCCTGGCTGCTGGTCGGTGTGATCCAGGTCATCGTGCTGCTGGCCATCATCGGCCCGCTGCAACGCTGGCGGCCCGTGGAGCCCGTGACCGACCGCGCCACGATACGCACCGACATCCTGTATACGCTGATTCACCGGCTCGGCCTGTTCCGCATCGTCCTGTTCTTCACGCTGGATCCGTGGTTTGACGAGCTTTTCGGCACGCTGCGCACGGCCGGTTACGGCACCTTTCACCTGGACCAGCTATGGCCAGGCGTGACCGACAACGCCATCGTCAGCTTCCTGATTTACCTGGTGGTGTTTGACTTCATCGCCTACTGGACGCACCGCGGCCAGCATCAGATTGAATGGTGGTGGCGCCTGCATTCGCTGCACCACGCGCAGCGGCAGATGACGATGTGGAGCGACAACCGCAATCACCTGATCGACGATGTGGTTGCGGACGTGATTGTGGTGCTGGTGGCGCAGCTGATAGGCGTGGGGCCGGGGCAGTTTGTGGCGCTGATTGCCTTTACCCAGTTGAGCGAAAGTTTCCAGCACGCTAATCTGCGCCTGTCTTTCGGCCGCATCGGCGAACGCCTGTGGGTGAGTCCGCGCTTTCACCGGGTGCACCACAGCATCGGCATAGGGCATGAAAGCCTGAAGAACGAACAAACGGTGCTGGGAGGACATAACTTCGGCGTGCTGCTGCCGTGGTGGGATGTGCTGTTTGGCACCGCGAACTTCCAGGAGCGTTATGACCCGACCGGCATACGCGACCAGGTGGAAAAGAACCGCGACTATGGCAGGGGATTCTGGTCGCAACAATGGGTCGGTCTGAAGCGTTTGTTGGGTAAAGCCTAGCTTTCGCCGGGTTTGGTTGCCGTAGTCGCAAGCAGGGGCCGCGGGACTGGCTTTGCCAGACCGCAGGCGCAGCGCCCCCTCGGGGGGCAGCGACCCGCGCAGCGGCGGAGCGTGGGGGCTACACTTCTTCATGGGCAAACTTCTGGATTCCTTCTGGCGCGCGGCGATGTATTGCCTGCATCCGCGGGTGATTGCGCTGTCGGTACTGCCGCTGATCATCATGGCGGCACTGTCGCTGGGCCTGGGCTACGTCTTCTGGGAAGGCGCGGTCGAAGCGATTCGCAACAATCTCGACAGTTATGAGCTGGTCACCTCGATGGTGCGGTGGCTTGAAGGGTTGGGGCTTTCCAACCTGCGCATTGTGCTGGCGCCTGTGCTGCTGCTGTTCATGGCGATTCCCGTGATCGTGATCGTGTCGCTGCTGTTTGTTGCGCTGTTCATGACGCCTTCGATGGTGGCGCTGGTGGCCGAGCGGCGTTTCCCGCAACTCGAACGCAAGCGCGGCGGCTCCATGGTGGCCAGCCTGTTCTGGTCGCTGGGCTCCACGCTGCTGGCCGTGATTGCGCTGGTGCTATCCATTCCGCTCTGGCTGGTGCCGCCGCTGATCCTGATACTCCCGCCGTTGATATGGGGCTGGCTGACCTACCGGGTGATGTCTTACGACGCACTGGTAGATCACGCCAGCAGCGAGGAGCGCCGGGAGATATTCCGCGAGCATCGTACCCAGTTGCTGGGTATCGGCATCGTCAGCGGTTACCTCGGCGCGGCGCCAAGCGTGCTGTGGGCTTCAGGCGCGATGTTTGTCGCGATGGCGCCGATACTGGTGCCTGCAGCGATCTGGATTTACACGCTGGTGTTTGCGTTTTCATCGCTCTGGTTTGCGCATTACACACTGGCTGCGCTGGAGCAACTGAGAAAGAAAAACAGCGCACTGGCCCCCGACCCGCTGGCGCAGCAAACGCTGGAATCGGTAGCGACCGAACTCGCACCCGAGGCCCTGGCTGGACCGGCGCCAGGCTTTGGCACGCTGGGTGGCAAGGCTGAAATTTCCCCATGAACACGTACGACACATGAGCACTTCTTTTGGCATCGTCATCATCGGCGACGAGATACTCTCCGGCAAACGTTCCGACAAACACCTGCCCAAAATCATCGAGCTGCTGGGCGCGCGCGGCCTGCAACTGTCGTTTGCGGACTATGTGGGCGATGACCCGGAGCGCATCACCGCCACGCTGGCACGGGCTTTTGAAGGCGCACGCAGATCGGGGGATGTGGTGTTCTCCTGTGGCGGCATAGGTGCGACGCCGGACGACCATACGCGTCAGTGTGCAGCTAAAGCCCTCGGTATCGGGCTTGAGTTGCACCCCGAAGCCAAAGTGCTGATCACCGAGCGCATGAAGGACACGGCCAAAGAGCAGGGCGTTCCCTTCGATCCGGACCGGCATGACAACATCCACCGGCTCAACATGGGTGTGTTCCCGGTCGGCGCCGGGATCATCACCAATCCGTACAACAAGATTCCCGGTTTCACCTGCAAGGCTGGCGAGGGGGCCGTTCACTTCTTACCCGGGTTTCCCGTGATGGCCTGGCCGATGATGGAGGCCGTGCTGGATGCCCAGTACAGGCACTTGCACCAGTCCTCAGCCTATGCTGAAAAATCGGTCATTGTTTTTGGATCGATGGAAGCTACGCTGACGCCGTTGATGGAGGAAATCGAATCCGGTTATCCGGGCGTGAAAGTTTTCAGCCTGCCAAGCGTGGACCACCCCACCTACGGCCGCCATATTGAATTGGGCGTCAAAGGCATGCCTGATCTGGTGGAGCCGGCCTATGCGGCACTGCTGGCAGGCGTGCGGAAATTCGATTTCAAGACTGGCCCCGAGTTGGTGCGAAACTAGATTGCACCAATATCGTGCATTTGTGTTTTGCACCAAATAAGGTCATCTGGATTTCGACTGAATGGCGGCCTGAATCGCTGTTTGACGCGGCCTCCCAGCCGTTAGCGTACGGATTTGGCGGCACAATCGGGTTCGCATAAAAAGGCCACGAATGCACCGGCTTTGGCACAAAAAGTGCATTCGTTGCTTCTGACAGGATTTTTTACAACCCATCCCGCACAGGAGAATTTTGATGGCAAAGAGCGTCGCAGACGTCATGAAAATGGTCAAGGAAAACGAAGTCAAGTTTGTTGACTTCCGTTTTACCGATACCAAGGGTAAAGAGCAGCACGTGACCGTGCCGGTTTCCCATTTCGACGAAGACAAATTCACTTCCGGCCACGCCTTTGACGGTTCGTCAATCGCTGGCTGGAAGGGCATCGAGGCTTCGGACATGCAACTGATGCCCGACGCCAACACCGCCAACATCGACCCGTTTTTTGAAGAAACGACGATGATCCTGACCTGCGACGTGATCGACCCCGCCGACGGCAAAGCTTATGAGCGCGATCCACGTTCACTAGCCAAGCGCGCTGAAGCCTACATGAAGGCCTCCGGCCTCGGCGATACCGCCTATTTCGGCCCTGAACCCGAGTTTTTCGTGTTCGACAACGTGCGCTGGCAAAACGACATGTCCGGCTGTTTCGTCAAGATCGGCTCGGAAGAAGCTGCCTGGAATACCGGCAAGGAATACGAACACGGCAACAGCGGTCATCGTCCGGCAGTCAAGGGCGGCTACTTTCCCGTACCACCAGTCGACAGCTTCCAGGACATGCGCTCGGAGATGTGCCTGGTGCTCGAAGCCCTCGGCATTCCCGTTGAAGTGCACCACCACGAAGTGGCCAACGCAGGCCAGATGGAACTGGGTACCAAATTCAGCACGCTGATCCAGCGCGCTGACTGGGTGCAACTGCAAAAGTACGTCATCCATAACGTTGCACACGCTTACGGCAAGACTGCCACCTTCATGCCCAAGCCTATCGTTGGCGACAACGGCTCCGGCATGCACGTGCACCAGTCGGTCTGGAAAGACGGCAAAAATCTGTTCGCCGGCGAAGGTTATGCCGGCCTGAGCGACTTCGCGCTGTACTACATTGGCGGCATCATCAAGCACGCCCGTGCCCTGAACGCCATCACCAACCCTGGCACCAACAGCTACAAGCGCCTGGTTCCGGGTTTTGAGGCACCGGTCAAGCTGGCTTACTCGGCCAAAAACCGTTCCGCTTCGATCCGCATCCCGTTTGTGGCCAACCCCAAGGGCCGCCGTGTGGAGGCACGCTTCCCCGATCCACTGATGAACCCATACCTCGGCTTCTCGGCACTGCTGATGGCCGGTCTCGACGGCGTGGAAAACAAGATCCATCCTGGCGAAGCCGCCAGCAAGGATCTGTACCATCTGCCGCCGGAAGAAGACGCGCTGATCCCGACCGTCTGCCATAGCCTGGACCAGGCCCTGGAATCCCTGGACAAGGACCGCGCGTTCCTGACCAAGGGCGGCGTGTTCACCGACTCCTACATCGATGCCTACATTGACCTCAAGATGCAGGAAGTCACGCGCATGCGCATGGCGACCCATCCGGTCGAGTTCGACATGTACTACTCGCTGTAAGGTGCGCCACCTCGCAGGCCTGGCCTGCGCGGTATTGCAAAAAAAGGACGACCCCGGTCGTCCTTTTTTTTATGGCTTTTCATGTCACTTTGTATGGTTAAACGGACCCGTTTTGCTTTTTTCGGCCTTTGCTCCATACTGTAAGACCGTCCTCGCCCTGAGCGATACGAGGTCCATGTATGAATCAAGCACTGTTGTTCTCCAAATATTCGCTGGTACTGGCTGTACTCGGCGGCTCTTGCCTGCCTGCTTCTGCACAGGTCTACCGCTGCGGCGGGGTGGCCGGCGCCCCGGTCGAATACATCAACAATGCACGGGATGCCCAGGCGCGGGGCTGTAAAACAATGCAGGGCGGCAACGTCACGGTGATGCAGAACGCCCCGGTTGCCCGGCCGCCGGCCGTCCGTCCGGCAACAGCCACATCCGCCGGCCGCTCTGCTGACAGCGCCGAGCAAAGGGCCCGCGACAGCGATACGCGCAGCATCCTTGAGTCCGAGCTTAAAAAAGCCGAAGCCAAACTGGCGGAGCAGCAAAAAGAGTTCAACAACGGCGAGCCTGAAAAGCAGGGCATCGAGGGCAAGAACTACCAGCGTTACCTGGACCGCGTGGCTGAAATGAAGGACAGCATTGCCCGCAACCAGAGCGATATCGCCGGCCTGAAACGCGAAATTGCCCGGTTGCCGGCCAGCGAATCGCCCCGTGCGTCGAATGAGAACCCCGCCGTCCGCGCCAACAACTAGTCCCTGGCCGGATTCCGGTCAAAATAGGCGGCTTGAAAGCACCCAAATTTTTCGCACTGGCCCCTGCGGTCAACCCGCCACGTTTCCAGTCGTTTGACCTGCTGGCAACGCTGATTGCCGTGGTACGTACAGATGGCGTCGTGGTTTTTGCCAACGCAGCTCTTGAAGATGCACTGGGGACCTCGCGCCGGACCATCGAGGGCTCGCAACTGCCGGAGTGTTTCACCGAACCGGCCATCCTGCAAAACGCGCTGGAAGGTGCTGGCAGCAACGAATTTGCTGCGCTGCGCTACGACGCATGGCTCAAGCCCATCAACCGCGAGCCGATGCCGGTTCACGTGGTGGTCGCGCAGACCGAAACCCCGGGCGAGGCGATTGTGGAACTGCTGCCGCTCGAACAGCAGGCAAAGCAGGACCGGGAAGAGCGGCTGATAGACCAGGCCCAAGCCAACAAGGAACTGATCCGCAATCTGGCCCATGAGATCAAAAATCCGCTGGGGGGCATTCGCGGAGCGGCGCAGTTGCTGCAGATGGAAATCGACAAGGAACTGACCGAGTACACGCAGGTCATCATCCACGAGGCTGACCGCCTGCAGACGCTGGTAGACCGCCTGCTGGCGCCGCACCGCCGGCCGCACCTGGTCGGCGACGTCAACATTCACGAGGTTTGCGAGCGTGTGCGCTCACTGATCCTGGCCGAATTTCCCAAGGGCCTGCGGGTCATGCGGGATTACGACATCTCGATTCCAGACTTCCGCGGCGACCGGGAGCAACTGATACAGGCCGTGCTGAACATTGCCCACAACGCCGCGCAGGCGCTGGCTGAACGCATTGCCAGCGGGGATGGACAGATCAGTTTCAGGACCAGAATCTCGCGCCAGGTAACTTTTGGCAAGCAACGCTACCGCTTGGCACTGGAATTGCATGTCATCGACAATGGACCGGGCGTGCCGGACTCCATCAAGGACCGGATTTTCTACCCGCTGATATCGGGACGGGAGGGCGGTTCCGGGCTGGGGCTGACTTTGGCGCAAACCTTTGTCCAGCAACATCACGGATTGATAGAGTGCGATAGCGTCCCGGGGCGAACAGATTTCAAGCTGCTGATACCTCTGCCTTGAACGCTGCCGTCCCGATTGTTTGAAGCATAAGAACTGGTAATACCAAAAGGGACAGCAAAGCATGAAACCGATCTGGATCGTTGATGATGACCAGTCCATCCGGTTTGTTCTGGAAAAAGCGCTGCTCCGTGAAGACCTGCCCACGCGCAGTTTCACCAATCCGCGTGAAGTGCTTGCCGCACTTGAAACCGCAACCGACGAAGACGGCCCGCAAATCCTGGTGAGCGATATCCGCATGCCGGGCGGCTCGGGTCTTGACCTGCTCGAAAAGGTCAAGGAAAAACTCCCCGGCCTGCCCGTGATCATCATGACGGCGTTCTCCGACCTCGACAGTGCCGTGTCGGCCTTCCAGGGCGGCGCGTTTGAATACCTGCCCAAGCCGTTTGACCTGCCCAAGGCGGTGGAGCTGATCCGCCGCGCGGTTGAAGAAAGCCAGCGCGAAGAGGTGGCTGAAGAGCGCATGGCCAATGCCCCTGAAATGCTGGGCCAGGCACCGGCGATGCAGGATGTTTTCCGTGCCATTGGCCGGCTGAGCCAGAGCAATGTCACGGTGATGATCACCGGCGAGTCCGGCTCCGGCAAGGAACTGGTCGCACGCGCACTGCACAAACATTCGACACGCGCCAACGGTCCGTTTGTGGCCATCAACACCGCCGCTATACCCAAGGATTTGCTGGAAAGTGAACTCTTCGGCCATGAGCGTGGCGCCTTTACCGGGGCGCAAACCATGCGCCGTGGCCGCTTTGAGCAGGCCGAAGGTGGCACGCTGTTCCTCGATGAAATCGGCGATATGCCGTTTGACTTGCAGACCCGCCTGCTGCGCGTTCTGAGCGATGGGCATTTCTACCGAGTCGGTGGTCACAACGCGATCAAGGCCAATCCGCGCGTGATTGCCGCTACCCACCAGGACCTGGAGCAGCGCGTCAAGGAAGGCGTGTTCCGCGAAGACTTGTTTCACCGCCTCAATGTCATACGCCTGCGCCTGCCGGCATTGCGTGAGCGCCGTGAAGATGTATTCACGCTGACGCGCCACTTTCTGCAGCAAAGTGCCAAGCAACTGGGCGTGGAACCCAAACGCATCTCTGATGCCGCCTTGCAGCAACTCAGTCAGTTCTCCTTTCCCGGCAATGTCCGCCAGCTGGAAAACATTTGCCATTGGCTGACAGTGATGGCGCCCGCGCAGGTGATAGAACCCAAGGACCTGCCACCTGAAGTGCTGGGTGCGGCGCCCGAGTCTGGCAAGTCCGTGGGCGCGGCTGAAAGCGCTGCGGCCAGCAAGGCGGGTTCAAGCAGGCCCGATGCTGCCGAGGCTGAGGTGACGGTTGCCTCAAGGTCGGACGGTATCGGTGCGTCGTCGGCCGGGGGTAGCAGCCTCGCCTGGGAGGCGGGTCTTGAAATCGAGGCACAGGCGCTTCTGGCAACAGGTCGCAGCGATGTCTGGGATGTGCTGACGCGCCGCTTTGAATCGAAGCTGATACAGACGGCGCTGCTCAATACGCGCGGCAGGCGCATAGAGGCGGCCCAAAAGCTGGGTATTGGCCGCAATACGATCACCCGAAAAATTCAGGAACTGAATCTCGAATAAAAAAAGCGGACCCCGGTCCGCTTTTTTACGTCTGACTTGTGTTCTTAGCCGAGTTCCACCGTTACCGGCGCATGGTCGCTGGGCTTTTCCCATTTGCGCGGCACACGGTCTATCGTGCAGCCCTTCACCAGCGGCTTCAGCGCATCGCTGACCAGTACATGGTCGATCCGCAGGCCGCGGTTTTTCTGGTAGCCGAGCATGCGGTAATCCCACCATGAAAAGCTTTTTGGCAGTTGCTCGAACATACGGAAGCTGTCCGTCAGTCCCAGCGCCAGCAATTGCCGGAAGTGCTCGCGCTCTTCAGTGCTGTGGTGGATGGTTTCGCGCAAACCGTCAGGGTCGAAAGAATCCCGGTCTTCGGGTGTGATGTTGAAGTCCCCCAGCAGCACCAGTTGCGGATGTGCGGCCATTTCAGCCCGCACATAGGCCTGAAGGCCATTGAGCCAGCGGATCTTGTAGACAAATTTTTCGCTGCCCAGTTCCTGACCGTTCACGAAGTATCCATTCAACACACGAATGGGGCCTGTAGCGCTGTCGATCGTTGCGGCGATCACGCGTGAGTGTTCGTCTTCAAAGCCAACGATGTTTTTGATCACATCACGCACTGGCGTGCGTGACAGGATGGCGACGCCGTTGTAGGTTTTCTGACCGAAGGCAACTGCTTGGTATCCCGCCTCCTTCAGGATATCCAGCGGAAACTTGTCGTCGGTCATCTTGAGTTCCTGCAGGCAGAGCACATCGACAGGATTGATGGCCAGCCAGTCCAGCACGTGCTGCAAGCGTGCGGTGAGGGAGTTGACGTTCCAGGTAGTGATTTTCATAAAAATATCAGGCGCGAAAAACCCGCCGGCGATTCAATATTTGCGAACGATGTGCAAGAAGCTTGCATTGAAGCGGACGTTCAGCGGCGACGTAATTGTGACGGTGTGCCCGCGCTTGAATTTGAGGCGGGCACCCGGGGCAGTGCCTTCCGGGCAGCGTATGCCCTGTCAATCTTCTCGCTTAATCGCGTAGTTCAGCGGGTACCTTGCCGCCGTTTTCCGCAAGCTTTGTCATCACCTGCTTGTGGAGCCAGATGTTCATTTCTGCAGAGCCGTCTTTCGCACCGCCATATCCGAGCTCTGTTGCCAGTTCCTTGCGGGCATTGAGGCTGCTGTCGAGATCGAGCAGCTTCATCAGGTCGACGATGGAAGTACGCCAGTTCAATTTCTGCGGGTTCTTGCTCGCGATGTCGTTCATCACGGCCTCGACATCCACGGTCTGCGCTGCTGTGGCACTGCGCTGGGCCGCAGCACCTGCTGCTGCCGCATCTGCTGCACTGGGCAGTGCTTCAGGCGCGGACGCGTCCGGGGCTGCGCTGGCGTCACCACGGTTAAAAATCTTGCCGAGAATGTTGCTGAAAATGCCCATGTGAACGATCTCCTTGAGTTGATGTTCGTTATACCATCCCGAGGTGAAATCTGGCGCACTCCGCCGCCTTTGCTCGCGGCCCGCAAACGGAAACGGGGTCAGCACCAAAAATAGCGGTCCGGCTTCCGGCCCCCTATTTCTGCCGGTTGTAAGAGATAAAGCAGAACTTCAAACCGTTTTTTGAAACGTGGTTTTCGCGGGCCACTTCCTGCCACGCTGCATCCAGGACTGGGGCGTGAGCATCGCCCTCAAAATCCTGTGCAATTTCAGTGACTTCGATGCGTTCAGCAAGAGGCTCGGCCAGCGCATAGACCTGGGCGCCCCCGATGACCCAGACCTGCTCGATGTTGCCCGCAAGGCTGATCGCGTCTTCAACGCTGTTCGCTACCTTCGCACCTTCGGCCTGCCATCCGTCTTGCCGGGTGATGACGATGTTCGTGCGGCCAGGCAGGGGCCGAAATTTCGGGGGCAACGAATCCCAGGTTTTGCGGCCCATGATGACGGGCCAGCCCATCGTGACCTGCTTGAAATGCGCCAGATCTTCAGGAAGATGCCAGGGCAGTGTGTTGTTCTTGCCGATCACGCCGTTAGCGGCGCGGGCATAAATCATGTTGACTTTCACTGGCACCCTAAACCGCGACCGGTGCCTTGATGGCGGCGTGATGCTCGTAGTCGGGGAACTCGAAGTCTTCGAATTCGTAGTCAAAGATGGACGCCGGTTTGCGCTTGATGTTCAGCGTCGGGTAAGGGTGTGGCGTGCGGCTCAGTTGCAAGGCGACCTGCTCGGCGTGGTTGCTGTAAATGTGGCAGTCGCCGCCCGTCCAGATGAAGTCGCCGACGTCGAGCTCGCATTGTTGCGCGACCATGTGCGTGAGCAGTGCGTAGCTGGCGATGTTGAAAGGCACGCCGAGGAAGATGTCTGCGCTGCGCTGGTAGAGCTGGCAGCTGAGTTTGCCTTTGCCGCCGGGCGTAGTCGCCGGTGCCACGTAAAACTGGAAGAAAGCGTGGCAGGGCATGAGTGCCATCTTCGACAGGTCGGCCACGTTCCAGGCGCTAACAATGATGCGGCGCGAGTCGGGGTTGGACTTGAGGGTCTTGATGATGTCCGAAATCTGGTCGATGTGGCCACCGTCGGGTGTGGGCCAGCTGCGCCACTGCACGCCGTAGACCGGGCCGAGGTCGCCGTCTTCGCGTGCCCACTCGTCCCAGATGCTGACGCCGCGCTCCTTCAGCCAGTTGTTGTCGCTGGAGCCTTTGAGGAACCACAGCAGTTCAACAATGATGGATTTGAGGTGGACCTTCTTGGTCGTGACCAGTGGGAAACCTTCATTGAGGTCAAAGCGCATCTGGTAGCCGAAGACGCTTTTGGTACCGGTGCCGGTGCGGTCGGCCTTGAAGACGCCGTGGCTGTCCACATGGCGCATGAAATCTTCGTACTGGGAGCGTATGGGGTGCGTCATGGCGGGGAAGGCAGGGTGTGGAATCGGTGGACCTGGCGGCAGCAAACCGCAAGGTTTTAATTATGCCCGGAGCACCCGGTTGGGGTTCATGGTGTTGGCAGGGTCCAGCGCGTTCTTGATGGCCCGCATCATGTCCATCGCAACCGGCGACTTGTGGTGCTCCAGTTTGTCCAGCTTCAGGCTGCCGACACCGTGTTCGGCGGAGATGGAGCCGTCAAACTGCGCGACCGAGTCATAAACGATGGTGTTGACTTCTTCCTCGCGGTCGCGCAGGAAAGCCTTGCTGTCGCCATCAGCAGGCGCCTGCACGTTGTAATGCAGGTTGCCGTCACCGAGGTGTCCGAAGTTGACCAGCCGCACACCCGGGATTTTTTCTGCCAGCAGGGCATCGGTCTTTTCGACAAACTCGGGGATGCGCGACACGGCAATCGAGATGTCGTGCTTGATGTTCAGGCCTTCTTCGGCCTGCGCCATCGGGATGCTTTCACGGATGTGCCAGAGCTGGTTGGCCTGGCCCAGGTTTTCGGCGACCACCGCATCGGTGACGCAGCCGTTTTCAAAGGCGGTTTCCAGCAGGCGCTCGAATTGCTCGCGTGCATGGCTCTCGGACTCGTGGTCGGAGTTCTCTAGCAAAACACAGAATGGTGTTTCCTTGAACAGCGGCACACGCTGCTGCGGGAAGTGCTTGTCCACCAGGCTCAGTGCAAACTGGCCCATCACCTCAAAGCCTGTCAGCCCGGCGCCAAGGTGCTGGTGCGCCAGGCCCAGCAAGGTGACTGCGTGGTCCATCGACGGCACGGCTGCCCATGCTGTCAGCCGTGCGGCAGGTGTCGGGTAGAGCTTCATCGTCGCGGCAGTGATGATGCCCAGTGTGCCTTCGCTGCCTATGAACAGGTCGCGCAGGTCGTAGCCGGTGTTGTCCTTGCGCAGGCCGGTCAGGCCGTTCCATATGTCGCCCTGCGCCGTTACCACTTCAACACCGAGGCAAAGCTCGCGCGCATTGCCGTAGCGCACGACTTGCGTACCGCCGGCATTGGTGGCCAGGTTGCCGCCTATGGTGCAACTACCTTCTGCGGCTAGGCTTAAAGGGAACAAAAAGCCCGCCTTCCCGGCGTGCTCCTGCAGCGATTGCAGGATGCAGCCGGCTTCGACCGTCATCGTCAGGTTGGCTGTGTCCATGCTGCGCACTGCGTTCATGCGCTGCAGGCTGAGCACGACCTGCGTGCCCGATTCATCGGGAATTGCGCCGACCACCAGACCCGTGTTGCCGCCCTGCGGCACGAGGCTGGCACCTGCAGCGGCACAGGCCTTGACGATGGCGGCGACTTCCGCCGTGTTGCCAGGCCGCACCACGGCGAGCGCCTTGCCGCGTGAGCGTTTGCGCCAGTCCTGCTCCCAGGCACTGAGGTCGCCGTCGGTCAGGACATTGGCTGCGCCGGTGATGCCGCGCAGGGCGGTGATGAGGGCGTCGTTCATGCGGTTTCGGCAGCGGTTTCAGTGGGCGCTTTGGCCGCATTGGCGGCAGCATTTTTCAGGCGAATCCGCACGTGCAGTGCGCAGGCAACAAACAGCAGCAGGCACAACAGCACTTCAATCATCGCCAGGTAGTTGCCCGGTGGGCGGTCGCTCCAGGCGCGGGTCGCCCCTTCGGTGAAGTAGACCCACACCAGCAGGCTGAGCCAGCGATAGGTGTACATGCGGTTTTTCAGCACGCCGGCCAGCGGCAGGCACAGGGGCAACACCTTCAGGGCCAGCAGCGAGCCGCCGGGGCGAATCGGTGAGAGCCACATTTCCCAGGCAAAGCCCAGGACTATCAGGCCCATCATGCTGCCGGCGGCCAGCCAGCGGGTGGCGTCGATTTGTTTTTTTGGGTCCATGTTCATGTCGATGGCATGATCCTAGATTCGACGGTTGGACGCGTCGGAGGGTGTCACGATCAGGGTGACAGACAAGGCGCGACAACGCGGCAGGCTACTGCCTGCAAGGCGGAGCAACGCAGTATGGTGCCTTGAGCGTGGCATTCTCTGACGTGTAGCGCTCTCAAACAAACAGGACGCAGGGCCGTGGTGGAAAAAATCAAAAATCATCAGTGTTTCCAGCGAAAAACAAGCGGTCAGCCGCCGAATCTAGGATGATACCGGGGATGGCATTTCAGCAATCCCTGCAGGACTTCATGACCAACCTGTCGCGCTTCCCCTGGCGCGACACGGCGCTGACGCTGCGCGACCGCTTTCGTGAAGACCACATGGGCCTGACGGCCAGCAGCCTGACCTTCACCACCTCTATTGCGCTGGTGCCGTTTTTCACCGTGGCGCTGGCGATTTTCACGGCCTTCCCGATGTTCGCAAAACTGCAGGGGGCGCTGCAGGCCTGGCTGGTGCAAAGCCTGATTCCCGACAATATCGCCCGCCAGGTGCTGGGCTACCTGACCATGTTCAGCCGTCAAGCCAACAAGCTGGGTGTGGCTGGCCTCGCGATTTTGCTGGTGACGGCGATTGCGCTGATCCTGACGATAGACCGCACCCTCAACGGCATATGGCGCGTGAAGAAGGCGCGCTCACTGACGCAGCGGATCCTGATCTACTGGGCCGCCATCACGCTCGGGCCGCTGCTGCTGGCTGCCAGTCTTGCGGTGACCACCTATGTGCTGTCGGCATCGACCGGCATGGTGGGCATCCTGCCGGCCGGTGTCAATTTTTTCCTGAACCTGCTGCAGTTCATGCTGGTCGCATTCGGCATGGCGGCGATGTACCGCTACGTACCCAACACCTTCGTGAAGTGGTCACATGCGTGGGCGGGCGGCGTGTTTGTGGCGGCCGGCATAGGGCTGGCGAAAAACATACTCGGTTTTTACCTCAGCAAGGTGCCGACCTACTCCTTGATCTACGGCGCTTTTGCGACCCTGCCGATATTGCTGGTCTGGATTTACGTCGCCTGGATCGTGGTGCTGATGGGCGCGGTGATTGCCGCCTATTTGCCCAGCCTGCTGGCCGGTATTGCCCGCCGCGGCAGTGCGCACGGCTGGCAGTTTCAGCTGGCGGTAGAAGTGCTGCAGCAGCTGTACCGGCAACGCGAGAAAGCCCGCCACGGTTGTGGTGCGTCTGCGCTGGCGGAAGAGCTTCAGGTCGATGTGCTGCAGCTTGAGCCTGTGCTGGAAACGCTGGCCGGCCTTCAATGGATTGGCCAGCTGGTGCAGGAAGAAGAGGGTGAGGCCCGCTACATCCTGCTGGCTGACCCCGACCAGACACTGCTGGAGCCGCTGATGCAGCAACTGCTGCTGGACAAGACGGATTCCACCTTGCCGCTGTGGACGCAGGCGCAGTGGTCCGCGCTGACGATGCGCCAGGTGTTGCAGCACCGGCAGGCGCAGTCAGCCTGATTGTTAATATATATGTTAACTTTTGAGGCTGCAGCCGGCTTTCAGGCTGCCCAAGCGCCGAAAAAGGCCTGAAAAAGCCCAAAAACGGCCATTTTCAGGTATCAAAAAGGCCTGAAACCCAATCGGGACTAGCGCGACCTGCTATTAAAAGCGTAGCGTCCTCGAATCCCCAGCACCACACTAAATCTTCACCTTGCCGGCCCAGATGTCGCGGTACATCGCCCAGTCGCCCATGAAGCTGTACAGCGGACGCTTGAAGGATGCAGGCCGGTTCTTCTCGAAGCCGAAATGGCCTACCCAGGCAAAGAAATAGCCGCACAGCAAGGCGGCCAGCAGCCAGAGGGGGTTGCGTGTCACCACCAGCGCTACCAGGCAGGCCAGCGACAGGCTGGTGCCCACAAAGTGCAGGCGCCTGCAGGTCAGGTCGCTGTGCTCGGTCAGGTAAAACGGATAGAACTCGGCAAAGCTCTGGAAGCTGCGTGGATCGACCTCTGGCTTGGCCGAGTTTGTGGATGTGGGACGGTTCATTTTTTGTCTCCTGCCGAGGCCCTGAAGCAGAGGGGCCAGACGTGAAATCGGGGTGAATTCATCCTAGCGCAGCGGCTGCAGACCGCCAACAGGTGCAATCCCTCGGCACCCGGCCGGTTTTGCTGCCGGCGTAAGACCCGTCGCACATTTCGCGGCGGCAAAAACCGACTGCTGCGGCGCAGCATCGTGGCTACATTGAACTGGTCAAGCCATTCCCTTCAACCAGTCTGCAGGAGCCACCATGCTGAAAAAGCTCATCGTATTTGCCATCACTTCCGGCCTCGCCGCCAAAGCCTGGAAAGCCTATTCCGAAAAATCTGCCCGCAAGGCAGCCCCGGCAGGTACACAAAAGCCGGTTGCCAAGCGCACGGCACGCACACCAGCTGCCTGAAGCTGTTTTTTGCGCCGCAAATCTTTCACCTATAAAACACGCGGAGAAATTAATGCATTCACCTGCAGCACTCACGGCCAGCGCCGCTTCGGCGAATCAGCCCATCAACATCAATGAGCCGTCTTCAGTGAACTACTGGACCAGCACACTGGGTTGCAGTGAGTTTGAATTGCGTGTTGCGGTTGCCGAAGTCGGCACGATCGTGGGAGATGTTGGCGACCAGTTGGGGCGGGCGTTATGAATACCCTTGCCCAGGCCTACCGCCAACCAGACGGCCCACTGGCCGTCAAGGTAAGGGAACCGTCACTTGGGCTTTTCTACTGGATAGTGACGCGGCTCACGCCGCAGGAGACCGATGCCGAAATGCGTATCGAGTCATCCGATCATCCCTACCCGACCCATGAATCTGCACTGCGCGCAGGCGTTGCCTGCCTGAAAGCGTTGCGCTCGGAAGCCTCCCTGTAACTGGCCTCCAGTTCAAGCTGGTTTCAGGAAGTTCTTCATCGCGTCCAGCACTTCGTCGGGCGCCTCGGTCATCAACTGGTGGCCTGCCTGCACAAGTACGGTCTTGCCGTGTTTCGCCTTCGCCGCGAGAGGCGCTACCTGTTTGGGCGATGTCATCTGGTCGCTGCGCCCTAGCAAGAACATCACCTCGCACTCAAGATTTTCCATCGCGGCGTCACCGCCTGCGTAGTCGTTGCAGGCTTTAAAACCGCGGTGAAAAATATTGACACTGGTGTTGCTGCGCAGCACCCGTTTCATCAGTGCGCTCGAGCCGCCGTACAGCCAGGTGCCCGGGCCCAGCGCCGACGGCGGTGGCGCCAGCGTCGAATGTGAAAACACATTAACCATGTCTATGGCTTTCAAGGGCTGGTTCAGGGACATCTCCTGCAGCGCCGGTGTCACTTTCATCGGGTAAGCCGTGCCCACCATCACCAGCTGGCTGACGCGCTCTGGTGCGCTGCCCGCAAGCTCCAGCGCAATCAGCGAGCCGAAGCTGTGGCCGACCAGTGCTGCTTTTTTCACGCCTGCCGCATCCAGCAAAGTCTCGACGAATGCGGCACCTTCCTCAACCGATGATGGTGAATCGCCGGCACTGCGGCTCTGGCCCGGCAGGTCTGGTGCCAGCACGTTCCAGCCGTGGTGGGCGAAGTAGCGGGTCTGCAATATCCAGACGCTGTGGTCGTTCAGCACGCCGTGGATAAAGACAACCGTCGGTTTGGTGGCGTCGAAAGTTTTGCCGCCGGTGTAGCAGTAGGTTTTGTGGCCGTTGACGTCTATGTACATGTCAGGCTCCTGCTTTCTCGGCAGCCTTCAGCGCACGTTTTAAATCGTCAATTAAATCGTCGGCGTCTTCAAGGCCAATAGACAGACGTATCGTGCCCTGCGAAATGCCTGCCCCTGACAGCGCGTCGTCCATCATGCGGAAATGCGTGGTGCTGGCCGGGTGTATCACCAGGCTGCGGCAGTCACCGACATTGGCGAGGTGGCTGAATACCTTCAGTGCTTCGACAAAAGCCTTGCCCTGTGCGCGGCTGCCCTTCAGGTCGAAACTGAAAACTGAACCGGCACCACGCGGCAGCAGTTTTTTCGCCAGCGCATGGCTGCTGTGGGATTCAAGAATTGGATGGCCGACACGCGAGACAAAAGCGTGGCTGGCGAGGAAGTCCACCACCTTTTCGGTGTTGCCCATGTGCCTGGCCATGCGCAGCGGCAGGGTCTCTATGCCCTGCAATATCAGCCACGCGGTGTGCGGGCTCATGCTGGCGCCAAAGTCGCGCAGGCCTTCGCGGCGTGCACGCAGCAAAAACGCGCCGACCGTACTTTCCTCGGTGAAGACCATGTTGTGAAAGCCTTCATAGGCTTCGCTCAGTTCCGTAAACCGGCCATTGGCTTTGGGGCCGTCCCAGTCAAACAGGCCGCCATCGACCACAATGCCGCCTATCACGGTGCCGTGGCCGCTCAGGAACTTGGTGGCCGAGTGGTAGACCAGGTCTGCGCCGTGATCGAAGGGCTTGATCAGCCAGGGTGATGTCAGTGTGGAGTCGACCAGCAGCGGCACACCGGCTTCATGCGCGATTTCCGACACCACCGGGATATCCAGCACGTCGAGGCCGGGGTTGCCGACGGTCTCGCCAAAAAACAGTTTGGTGTTGGGTCGCACGGCAGCACGCCAGCCGTCGATGTCGCCGGGTTTGACGAAGGTGGTGTCTATGCCGAAGCGGCGCATCGTGTAATGCAACAGGTTTTGCGAGCCGCCGTACAGCGCGGTACTGGCGACGATGTGCGAGCCGGCGCCCATCAGCGTGGCGACGCTCAGGTGCAGCGCGGCCTGGCCGCTGGCTGTGGCTATCGCGCCTATGCCGCCTTCGAGTGCCGACACCCGCTGCTCCAGCACGGCGTTGGTCGGGTTGCTGATGCGCGAGTAGACGTGGCCCGCGCGCTCCAGGTTGAACAGGCTGGCGGCATGGTCGCTGGACTCAAAAACAAAGGAGGTGGTCAGGTGGATGGGCACCGCGCGCGCGCCCGTGGCGGGGTCGGGCGCTGCACCCGCGTGCAGCGCCAGGGTGTCAAAGCCGGGGTCTGAATAACCTGGCATGGGTTTGTCTCCATTTGAAAAATATGAAATCGTCCCTGCAGTTTGGCTGTGGGGCCTGTCATTGTGGGCTATATTGCCAAAAAGCTTCCCTGCGCTGCGCCAGCAGTGGGAAAATACAGCCGCATCCAGAGACCAGAGGAGATAGCCATGAAAGTTCAAGACATACTGCGCGTCAAGGGCAATACGCTGTACAGCGTCACCCCGGACGAACCGCTGTCCAAGGCGGCCGAGATCATGGCTGAAAAAGACATTGGCTCACTGGTCGTGATGGAGCACGGCGACCTGGTGGGTATGCTGACCTTCCGCGAAGTGATTGTCTGCATCGTGAAAAACGGCGGTACCACCGGCAGCACACTGATACGCACGGCCATGGACGATGCGCCGCTGACCTGCACCCCCGAGACCGAGATCGACGAAGTCCGCCGCATGATGCTGGGCCGGCACGCGCGCTACATGCCGGTGCTGAACAAGAAAATGCTGGAAGGCGTGATTTCGTTCTACGACGTCGCCAAGGCCGTCGTCGATGGCCAGAACTTCGAGAACAAGATGCTCAAGGCCTATATCCGCGATTGGCCCGCCGACGAATCGGGCAAGACGGACGCTCTTGACGATTGAATAGTTCGCGGGCTGGCGATTCAGCCCTGGCTAAGGTGGATTACGTCCCTGACGCGCGGATAGATCTGCTGGTTCCACTTCCGCCCGCTGAACACCCCGTAGTGACCGACACCCGCCTGCAGGTGGTGTGATTTCATGTACGGCCTGATGTTGCTGCACAGGTCTTGCGCGGCTACCGTCTGGCCGACGGCGCAGATGTCGTCGCGCTCACCTTCCACCGTCAGCAACGCCGTGCGCCGTATCGCTTTCAGGTTGACCTTGCGGCCGTGCCAGGTGAGTTCGCCGCGCGGCAGGTCATAAGTCTGGAAAACCTTGCTGACAGTCTGCAGGTAAAAAGCCGCAGGCAGGTCATTGACGGCCAGGTACTCGTCGTAAAAGGTGCGGATGATCTGGGCCTTCTCGAAGTCGCCGTCCTTCACGTGCTGGTACAGGTCCTGGAAGGACTTTTTGTGGCGCTCCAGGTTCATGCTCAGGAAGGCGGTCAGCTGCAAAAAGCCGGGGTAAACGCGGCGCATCATGCCCTTGTGCGGCCACGGCACATGGTGGACCAGGTTTTTTTCAAACCACTCGATCGGTTTGCTGTTGGCGAGTTCGTTGACGCCGGTCGGGTTGATGCGGCAATCGACCGGGCCGGCCATCAGCGTCAGGCTACCGGGCTGGGCCGGGTTGTCGTCTTCGGCCATGATGGCCGTTGCCGCCAGTGCTGCAACACAGGGCTGGCAGACGGCAATCATGTGGCAACCGGGGCCCAGCGTCTCCATGAATTTGATCAGGTAGTCGGTGTAGTTGTCGAGTTCGAACTCGCCCTCGGACAGCGGCACATCACGCGCGTTGTGCCAGTCGGTGATGTAGACATCATGGTCGGCCAGCAAGGTGCGGGCTGTTTCGCGCAGCAGCGTTGCAAAGTGGCCCGACAGCGGCGCCACCAGCAGTACTTTCGGGCCGGGGCTGACCATGGCTTTTTTGAAATGCAGCAGGGTGCCGAAGGGCAGTTCCAGTGTTTTGTGTTCGGTAATGGCAACGCTCTGGCCGGCGACTTCAACAAACGGGATGTTGTAGGCCGGGCGGGCGTGGGTCAGGCGCAGGCGGGCCAGCACTTCGAGTGCTGCCGACAGCTTGCTGCTCGACTGTGAGGCACCAGACATCAGGGAAGGTGCGGAAGGAAGAATTGACTTGCCTGCACCGAGGTACAGGCTGGCTTGTTCGGCAAACATCCTCAGGGGGGACGTCATGTCTGATTGCAACTGGTAGGCCTGGTACAGCATGCTGCTTTCGTGAGGGGTCGCGTGTGGCAACGGTATGTGTACGCAGCAATTTACGGGCCATGATGGCGTCGGCCGCGACCTGCTCAGGCCATCTTGGCACAGGGCTTGCACGGCAACAGCGAGCCAGAAGCAGTTTTGGTGCGGAGCCGGCCTCTAAAGCTGTTCCTGTTACTTGTTTACCCAGCCTGAAAGACCCCCATGGCCGAAGCCGTTCTTACCCTCAGCAGCAAAAACTACGGGGCGTGGTCGCTCAGGGGCTGGTTGCTGGTCAGGTTTTCCGGTCTTGAATTCAGGGAGAAGGTATTGCCGCCCGACGACGCCGACATGCGGGCGGAAATCCTGCTGCTGTCTTCGTCCATCCTGGTGCCCAGCCTGCAGCACAACGGCATCAAGGTCTGGGACACGCTGGCCATCGGCGAATACCTCAATGAAATCAAGCCCAAAGCCGGTTTGCTGCCGACCGACGTGGCCGCCAGGGCGCATTGCCGCGCAATCTGCGGCGAGATGCATTCCGGCTTTTCGTCGATGCGCTCATCGATGCCGCTGAACATCAAGGCGATGTTTCCCAAATTCAAAACATGGTCACGCGCCGATGCCGACGTTAAACGCATCACCGAAATCTGGAGCGACTGCCTGAACCGCTACGGTGGCCCCTTCCTGTTCGGCAAGAAGCCCTGCATGGCTGACGCGATGTATGCACCGGTCGTCAGCCGTTTTCGCACCTACGACATCCCGCTCGACAAGACCTGCGTGGCCTATGCCACCGCGATCTGGAAGCTGCCTGCCATGCAGGAGTGGATTGCTGCTGCGCAGGCAGAAGAAGACGACTTTGATGAACTTGACGCAGAGTTTTAAGGCGGGGCCATTCACCGCAGAGGCGCAAAGGCCTCAGAGTAAGACGCAGAGAAAAAACATGAACGCCTTGTCTCATCTTTCTCTCTGCGGCCCTCTGCGTTCTCTGCGCCTCTGCGGTGAATCCCCGAACCTGCTTGTGCCCGTCAGGCCCAAGGCGCAGGCGCAGGTACGTCGCAAACCGGTTCAACGTCGATGGACTTGAAATCCGCTGGTGAGACGATCTCAAGGTATTCCATGTCCGGCGAATAATCGAACAGGTAGTGGCTGATGCCAGGCCGCTGGTGTACACAGTCGCCGGCCGAAACCAGCGTTTCCTTGTCTTCGTACATGAACCTGGCCCAGCCCTTGATCATGATGACAATCTGGAAGTCTGCCTCATGCCGGTGCCAGCCTGTGCCTTTTTCTGGTGCCATATTGGCCTTGACCAGATGCGCAATCACTTTTCCGTGCGTGGCTTCGGCGATGCCGAGGTCGCGGTAAAGAAAGAAATCGCGCAGGCCGTCGGTTTTGAACTGTGTGTCGCCCGGTTTGACGTGAGAAAACAGGGTGGAGGTTTTATCAAGCATGGGAACTCCTTTGTCGCAAATGCACCAAAAAATGATGCGGTGCAACAAGCAGGAATTGTTCCAGTCAGCGCGTATGGGCGCTCGGGGATAATCACCTCATGAGCGGAAACACCTTCGGAACCCTTTTTGCAGTCACCAACTTCGGTGAATCCCACGGCCCGGCCATCGGTTGTGTCATCGATGGCTGCCCGCCTGGCATGGAACTCAGCGAGGCGGACATCCAGGCCGACCTGGACCGCCGCCGTCCCGGCACCAGCCGTCATGTGACGCAGCGCAACGAGCCTGATGCGGTTGAAATTCTGTCGGGCGTGTACCAGGGCAAGACCACTGGTACGCCGATCTGCCTGCTGATCAAAAACACCGACCAGCGCAGCAAGGATTACGGCAACATTCTCGAAACCTTCCGCCCCGGCCATGCCGACTACACCTACCTGCACAAGTTCGGCATACGCGACCCGCGTGGTGGTGGCCGCTCGTCGGCACGCCTGACCGCGCCTACCGTTGCTGCCGGTGCGGTCGCCAAAAAATGGCTGAAAGAAAAATACGGCACCAGCTTTCGCGGATGCATGACGCAGGTCGGTGATGTGGTGATTCCGTTCGAGTCCTGGGACCACGTGCCCAACAACCCTTTCTTTGCCCCTGCAGCAGACGTTTCAAAACTTGAAACCTATATGGACGAGTTGCGCAAGGCTGGCGACTCCTGTGGCGCGCGCATTCGGGTCACTGCATCCGGTGTGCCGGTCGGCTTGGGGGATCCGCTGTATGACAAGCTCGATGCAGACATCGCGTTTGCGATGATGGGCCTCAACGCGGTGAAGGGCGTTGAAATCGGCGCCGGTTTTGCCAGTGTCACGCAGCGCGGCACCACGCACGGCGATGGCCTGACACCGGAAGGTTTTCAGTCCAACAATGCCGGTGGTGTGCTGGGCGGTATCAGCACCGGGCAGGATCTGGAGGTCTCGATTGCCATCAAGCCCACCAGTTCCATCATCACGCCGCGCCAGTCGATAGACACCGCCGGCAAGCCTGCCGAGGTCGTCACCAAGGGCCGTCATGACCCGTGCGTGGGTATACGCGCCACGCCGATTGCCGAGGCCCTGCTGGCGCTGGTAGTGATGGAGCATGCGCTGCGCCAGCGCGCCCAGAACGCCGATGTAAAGGTCAGTACACCGGACATCAGCAAACGCTGAGCTGCCAATCCCATCATGCGGCTGCTTGGCCGTGTGACGCATGGTTTTGCCGTAGTCGTATATTTGCGACACAACTGGTAACAATTGGCTTTTTCCTACAGTCTCGAGCTTGTACTGCTCCTAATATTGCAGCAAGACCGTATAGGTGCCGAGTGACCTGAAGCCCGCCGGAGAAAAATGAATGTCACGCGACGAAGTTGTGTTTATGCTGTTGAATCGTTTTGCGGAAGATGGTCCGTCGGCGCGTCCGGAATCGGATATGGATGCCATGGCTGAAGTGCTGATCGACGAACTGAGTGACCAGTGGAACGCCATGCCCAACTCCACCAAAGCCGTGTTGTTGGGCGTCACTTACGATCTTAAAAAACACGCCGCAGAAAGCCGCAGTGCGGCTGCCAGCCCGACAGCCATACGCGCCCTGCAGGAACGCTGGGCACGCGGCCTGGGCGCCTGAAGCGCCTGCCAGGGCCTGCCAGGGCCTCAGGGTTCTGGCGGCACACCTCTAAACGGATTGAAGCCCGTAATCAGTGCCGTTGCTGCCAGAACCAGCATGCAGCCCGGCAGCATGGCCAGCGTGACGGCTTCACCAAGAAACAGCGCACCCCAGGTCACGCCAAACAGCGGAACCATAAAGGCCGCTGATGTGGCTGCAGTGGCTGATATCTGTCGCATAAGCCGCATGCTGACCCAGTACATGAACCCCGACGTGATGATGCCGATGATCGCAACTGCAAGCACCGCTGGCGTTGTCACCTGTGCCGCCGGTGCTGTCACGCCCATCGGCAGCAGCAAAATGGCGGCGGCGGTGATGTGCACCACAGCCGAGGCGGGCAGGGGCTGGTGGTTCAGGGTGGCGCGTTTCATCAGGATGGCGCCAAAACCATAGCTGGCGGCGGCCGCCAGGCAGGCCAGCGCGGCCAGCACAACCTGGGGCGTCACGGCCACCGGGCCGAGTTGTACCAGCAGTGCCACGCCGACAAAACCGAGCAGGCAGCCGAAAAGGCGCTTGCCCGTCAGTTTTTCCTCACCCACTGCGGCTGCACCGAGAACGCCGAACAGCGGCGAAGTCGCATTGAGCACGGACGAATAGCCCGACGGGATCACCAGCGCTGCCAGGTTGAACAGCACAAACGGAACCACCACTGTCAGCACGCCCATGAAAGTCAACTGGCGCCAGCTGGCGCGTGAAGGCCAGCGCTCCTTCAGCACGAGCATCAGCAGAGACAACACGATGGATGCCAGCACGCAGCGCATGCCGGCAACCACCCAGGGGCCGAGAGCCGGGCTGGCAATACGCAGCAGCGGAAAGGAGGCGCCCCACAGGGATGACAGGGCGATGAGCTGGAGAAAGTGTCGGGTTTGCATCAGTGCGAAAAGTGGCCGCAAGCCCGAAGGCGAAGGGCAAAAACTGCCTGTAAACAGGGATGAATGCACTGATTGTCCCGGATGTGAGGTTTTGCTGCACGCAACGCAGTGCGCAAGCGGCTGTCCGCGCCGCCCAGGTGTGCTGTTCCTACAGCAGGGGTGCGCTCAGGGGCCTAAATTGCCTGATCCTTTTGACCATTTGCAGGAATTCCCAATGCCCAAAACCGCCAAACCAGCTGCCCGTTCCACATCTGTAACCAGTCGCCCCGGACAGGTTGCAGACAAACAGCGCCGTATCCAGAGAGCGCAGGACCAGAAGGACGCCGTGAAACCGGACAAATCTTCCGGCGCGAAGAAAAAAGCGGTGCAGGCTGGCGCCGTCCAATACCCTGCAATACCTCTGCCTTCGCAGCACCTGAAAAAACCGGGACTGGAAGCAGACATGAAACTCCGGCCGCTGTTCATGGCGCCCGCTTATCGCGGCAGCGGAAAGCTTGAAGGAATGACCGCGTTGATTACAGGCGGTGATTCGGGTATTGGACGTGCCGTTGCTGTGCTGTTTGCGCGTGAAGGCGCTGATGTCGCCATCGCCTATCTGGAGGAAACCGTGGATGCAGAACAGACGAAAGCCTGCGTGGAAGCCGAAGGCACGCGTTGCATTGCCTTGCCCGGTGACGTGAAAGACCTGGAGTTCTGCAGGCAGGCCGTGCAAAAAACCATCAAGGCGTTCGGCAAGCTCGACATCCTGGTCAACAACGCAGCCTTCCAGGAGCATGCCGATTCGATAGAAGACATCACCGAAGAGCGGTTTGATGAAACCTTGCGCACCAACATCTACGGCTACTTCCACATGGCGAAGGCGGCGGTACCGCACCTCAAGCGCGGTGCCAGCATCATCAACACCGGGTCGGTGACGGGGCTGCAGGGCAATGCGAAGCTGCTGGATTATTCCTCGACCAAGGGTGCCATTCATGCATTCACAAAATCGCTGGCGGCCAACCTGATCGACAAGGGAATACGCGTCAATGCAGTTGCGCCAGGCCCCGTGTGGACACCGCTGAACCCGGCCGACAAGTCTTCAAAAGATATCAGCAAGTTCGGCGGCAACACAGACATGAAGCGCCCGGCGCAGCCTGAAGAACTGTCACCTGCCTATGTGTTCCTGGCTTCGCCAGCCTGCGCCAGCTACATCACCGGCATTGTGCTGCCGATTACCGGTAGCGTTGGCGAATAGTCAGGTAGCTGGCTCACCGTTTCCGTCAGATCAGGTTACGCATCGCCTGGGCTGTTTCGCTGAGTACCGGCAGCACCCGCGCCGCCGCGTCTTCGCTCGACTCGTGACCCATGGGCATGGTGACACTGAGTGCGCCCACCACATCGCCATGGCGGTCGCGCAGCGGTACCGCGATGCCTCGGTGTTTCAGCTCCAGTTGTTGCTCCGACACCGCCCAGCCCTGGGCACGAACGCGCGCCAGTTCAACCCGCATGCGGTCCTTGTTCGAGATGGTGTACGAGGTGTATGACTTCAGTTCGCGCGTCGCCAGCCAGTTTTCCAGCCACCCGGCGGGCCGCATGGACAGCAGCAACATGCCGGCGGCGGTCACCTGCGCCTGCACGCGTGCGCCCAGTACGTAGCCGATGTTGAGCGCGCGGTTGGTGCCGTTGCGGGCAACGTAGACGATGTCGTCGCCGTCCATCACGCAGACATAGGCGTTCTCCTGCGTGCCGGCAGTCACGCGCTGCAAAAACGGCTGCACGATGCGCGGCAGCCGCGCCGACTCCAGGTAGGACTGGCCCAGCCGAAGCACGCGTGGCGTCAACCAGAACAGCTTGCCGTCGCTAGCCACATAACCCAGGTGATGAAGGGTCAGCAGGTAGCGGCGTGCGGCCGTGCGGCTCAGGCCGCAGCGCGCGCCGGCCTGGCTGGCCGTCATGCGCGGGTTGGCATCGTCAAAACATTCCATCATGGCCAGGCCTTTTTCGAGACCGGCAATCCAGTCGCGTTTGGCGAGGGTGGCTTCGGGCGTCAGGGCCTCGGCTGGCATGTGATGGGTTGGCAGATTCATGGTGGCGGTGCGGAAAGTCGTGGGCGAACAGCATGGGGTCTAACCCTTGTTCCGTTCGCTAGTCGTTCATTATTGTCCGTTAATCGCGCAAACACGTACTTTTCAGGACTTGTTGCTGGTTCTTTTCACTACAGTCCGCTCAGTACAGCGCAAATTTCCGTGCATTTTTGCGCTCATCGAACAAACAGGCCATCCAGAACATGCTTCAGACCATACACGGCACCACCGACGTTTACCTGATCCCCGGCGATCCGGTGGAGCAGGTCAAGGCGCCTGAAGTCTTCAATCTGATATTTCGCACGCTGGGCATCAATGCCGTGCTGGTGCCGGTGCATGTATCGGCGCAGCACATCGAGTCTTTTGTGCGCACGGCATTTTTGGCCAAAAACATTCGCGGCATGTTCCTGGCCATTCCGCACAAGTCGCTGGTCATGGGCCTGCTGTCGAAGTGCAACGACTATGGCCGTGTCGCCGGCGCCGTCAACGGCATACGCCGCAATGCAGATGGCTCGCTTGAAGGCGGCCTGTTCGACGGCAAGGGCCTGGTGTCGGCGCTCGATTATTACGGCATGGCCTACGCCGGCAAACGTGTGCTTGTACTGGGTGCCGGCGGCGGCGCATCGGCAATTGCGGCATCGCTGGCCATCGCAGGCGCCAGCGCACCGTCGCAGATCGCGCTCTATGACCCGGTACCGGGCAAGGCCCATGCTGTGGCATCGCACATCGCAGCGGCTGCCAATGCACCTGCAACCAGCGTGGTGGCTGCGACCAGCAGTGACCCTTCCGGCTACGACGTGGTGGTCAATGCGTCGCCGCTGGGGCTGAATGAAGGCGACCCCATGCCTTGCGACGTCGCCCGGCTGGCGCCGCATGCGGCGGTGGTCGACATCCTGATGAAAAACCAGCCCACACCTTTTGTGCGTGCGGTTCGCGCGCGCCAGTTGGCGGCGCAGCCCGGTTTTGAAATGCTGATACAGCAGGCACCCGATTACCTTGAATTTTTTGGTTACGCCGACGCCGCACGTGCGGTGCGCAGTGATGCCACTTTTATTCGTGAGCACCTATACCCGGCGGAGCTGGCAGGCGAGATTCGCAGGCCGGTGGCCCAGACCGCCTGAGTTGGTTTTTTTGATTTTTCGTTCGTTTTTTAACCCAGAGGAGACAAGCATGAACAAGCGTTTTGCATTGAAATTGGTCGCAGCCTGCGCACTGGCGGTCAGCGCCAGCAGCGGTTTTGCACAGGACGTCATCAAGATTTCCGAGATCGTCGAACTGTCAGGCGCCGGCGCATCGGCCGGTACACCCTTCAAGGACGGCGTAGAGCTGGCCGTGAAGGAAATCAACGCCTCCGGCGGCATCCTGGGTAAAAAAATCCAGACAACCATCGCCGACACGCAGAGCAACCCGGGCATTGCCAAGGGCCTGACGCAGAAGGCGATTGACGACAATGTGTTCGCCATCTTCGGCCCGGTGTTCTCCGGCTCCATCATGGTCAGCATGGCCGAATCGCGCCGCGCTGAAGTGCCAAACTTCACAGGCGGTGAAGCAGCCAGCATCACCCAGCAGGGCAACCCATACGTCTTCCGCACCAGCTTCACGCAGGCCACTGCCATGCCGAAGGTGGCGCGCTACATCACTGACGTGGCCAAGCTCAAGACCATCGCCGTCATTTATGTGAACAACGACTTTGGCAAGGGTGGCCTTGATTCCATCAAGAAGGCACTGGCCAGCTCGCAGACCAAAATTGTGTCGGAAATCTCCACCGAGTCTGGCCAGATTGACTTCTCGGCAGCCGTGCTGCGCGCCAAGCAGGGCAACCCGGACGGCATCTTTGCCTATTCGAACGAAGACGAATCCGCCCGCCTGCTGCGTGAATTGAAGAAACAGGGCTGGACCAAGCCCGTCATCGGCGAAACCACACTCACCGGCCAGAAGGTGATTGACCTGGCGGGTGATGCCGCCAACGGCGCTATCGCCCACGTCGGCCTGACAGTCGACGCGCCGCTGCCCGTCGTGCGTGCCTTCAAGGCCAGGTTCGAACAGGCCTACAAATACACCTCCGACCACAACGGCATGAAGGGCTACTCCGGTATGTATGTGCTGAAGGCCGCCATTGAAAAAGTCGGCAAGCTGGACCGCAAGGCTGTGGCTGCTGCCATGAAGGGCCTGAAGATCAGCGCAGCCAATCACCCCGGCGCTCTGATGGACACCGAGTTCGATGACAAGGGTGACCTGGACCGTGCAAGCTTCATCGTCCAGGTGAAAAACGGCAAGCAGGAAGTGGTCGACATGGTGCCGCCACTCCATGCGAAGGTGGCTGCAGCGCCTGCTGCAAAGAAGTAAGCAGTGCGCTGAAAGCAGGGCTGCCCGGCGCGGGCAGCCTCTTGCGCCACGCATGGCCCGAGCGCCTGCGTGAGCGCCGTTGCCCCGGAACGGATTTCCCATGACAGATTTTTTCCAACTCTTTTTCTCGGGCCTGGCGACCGGCAGCATTTATGCGCTGGCTGGCCTGGGCTTCACGCTGCTGTGGCAGGCCTCGGGCACCATCAACTTCGCCCAGGGTGAATTCGTCATGCTGCCGGCCTTTGTGATGCTGGCCTTCATTTCATTCGGTGCGCCCATGCTGGTCAGCTTTGTGCTGACCGCCATCCTGGCTGTCGTTGTGCTGGGCTGGGTCTTCAAGCGCGGTGTGGTGGACCCCCTGATGAAGTACGGCATGATGCCCATCGTCGTTGCCACCATCGGGCTGTCGATTTTCATGCGCAACGGTGTGCGCGCCGGCTACAGCGCAGAGGCGCATCCGTTTGCCAGCATTTTCCCCGACAGGCTCTTCAACATTGCCGGCGTGACGGTAACCGCGCAGGACATCGGCACCTTTGCGATGGCCATGATCATCGTGATGGCCACACAGGCCTTCCTGGCGAAAACTGTCACGGGACGCGCCATGCAGGCGGTTGCCCAGAATACTGAAAGCGCTTCGGTGCTCGGCATCAACGTGCCGCGTATGGTGTTCTACACCTTTGCCATCAATGCCGTGCTGGCCGTTGCCGCAGCCTTGCTGGTCACACCGACCTACCTTGCCAAGTTCGACATGGGCGAGGGCCTGGGCACCAAGGCTTTCTTCGCCGCCATCATCGGCGGCTTCAACAACTCGCGTGGCGCATTGCTGGGCGGCCTGATTGTCGGCGTCGCAGAAAACCTCGCTGCTGCCTATATCTCGCCAGCCTACAAGGATGCCGTTGCGCTGATGATTTTTATGGTCGTTATTCTCTTCAAGCCCCAGGGTCTGCTAGGTAAAAAAGAGGAGCGCAAGGTATGAACACGCTGCTCAAACATAAATGGGCCACAGCCTTCTCGGTCCTGGCTGCACTGCTGGTGCTGGTGGCACCGCAGTTCCTCAAGAACTACGGCATCTACCTGCTCAGTTACTGGCTGGTCTTCATCATCGCCACCATGGGCCTGAACCTGACCATTGGTTATGCGGGCCAGAAATCACTGGGGCATGCCGCCTTCTTCGGCATAGGTGCGTACACCGTCGCGATCCTGATGAAGGCTGGCGTCAGCTTCTGGCTGGGCCTGCCGGCCGCTGCCTTCATCTGCTTTGTGGCCGGCCTGATTCTCGGTTTTCCGGCGCTGCGCGTGCAGGCGATTTACCTCGCGTTTGCCACGCTGGGTTTCAACACTGCGATCTGGCTGGTGATGCGCAATGAAGAGTGGCTGACCGGCGGCACATTCGGCATCAACAACATCGCACGGCCCGGCCTGTTCGGCTATTCGCTGGAAGGCAATCTGCGGTACTACTACTTTGTACTGGCCGTCGCCGTTGTCATGGCCCTGCTGCTGTGGGGGCTGCTGCGCTCGCCCTGGGGCAAGGCCTTCAAGGCGCTGCGTGACAACCCGATCCGTGCTGAAAGCCTGGGCGTGGACATCCGCAACTACACGCTGCTGAGTTTCGCCATTGGTGCGGCCTATGCAGGCGTGGCCGGTGCCTTGTTCGCGTCGCTGGTGCAGTTCATCGAGCCCGGGCCGTTCACTGTGGCTGCTTCCATCATGATGTATTTGATGGTGGTGGTCGGTGGTGCAGGTTATTTTCTCGGCCCGATCATCGGTGCGGCGGTGGGTGTGGTGTTGCCCGAGTGGATGCGTGACGTGCCTTATGTGTCCAGCTGGTACCTGCCGATGTTTGGTGCGGCCGTTGTGCTGCTGATGGTGTGGCTGCCCGATGGCCTGCTCAGCATTCCCGATCGCCTGCGTGCCAGGCGTGATGCCAAAGCGGCGTCTGTTGCCCGTTCGGCGGCAGCCAGCAGGATAGGAGCAGCATCATGAGCGAGGCGCTGCTCAAGGTCACCGACCTCAGAAAGGCCTACGGTGCGATCCAGGCTGTCGGTGGTGTTTCTTTCGAAGTCCTGCCCGGCGAGATCTTCGGTGTCATCGGGCCCAACGGCTCTGGCAAGACGACCATGTTCAACAGCGTGCTGGGGCAGATCAGCCCCGATGCCGGCTCGATTGAACTGAACGGCAAAGACATCACCGGCCTGTCACCGCTGGCGCTCAGCCGCAAGGGCGTGGGCCGCACCTTCCAGACGCTCCAGGTGTTCGGCAAGATGACAGTGCGCGACAACCTGATCGTTGCCGCACAGGAGCACCACGGCTCGATGTTCAGCCGCATGTTTGCACCGGGTGATTCCGGTCTGGGCGGGAAGGCCGATGCGCTGATCGACCAGTTCCGCATACGCCATGTGGCCGACAAGCCTGCCGGCACCCTGAGCTACGGCCAGCAAAAGCTGGTGGACATTGCGATGGCCTTCATGGCCGAGCCAGACCTGGTGCTGCTCGATGAACCCTGCGCCGGCGTCAACCCCAGCCTGGTCGGCGGCATCTCGACCTTGCTGAAAGACCTGAACCGAAACCCCAAATTCGGCAAAAAAGCCTCCTTTGTGGTGATCGAGCACAACATGGATTTTGTGATGGACCTGTGCCATCGCATCATGGTGATGGTCGAGGGCAAGGTGCTGGCCATCGGCACGCCGGCAGAAATTCGCGGCAACAAACAGGTGTTGGACGCCTATCTGGGGAACTGACATGGACAGCACCACGCAAGATATCTGCATCGAGTTTGACGACGTTGTCGCCGGCTACAAGGATTTCATGATCCTGAACAACCTGTCCTTCAAGGTCAGGCGCGGCTCCATCACCTTGCTGCTCGGCCCCAACGGTGCGGGCAAGTCGACGGTTCTCAAAACCCTGTTCGGCCTGCTCAAGCCGCGCCAGGGCCGCGTCCTGCTCGACGGCGAAGACATCTCCGGCTACACACAAAAAGCGTTGCTGGCCAAAGGGATTGCTTTTGTGCCGCAGGGGCGCAACCTGTTCGGCCAGTTGACGGTTTTCCAGAACCTGGAACTCGGCGGCATCACGCTCGGCACCAAACTCACGCACGAACGCATCCCCGAGGTGCTGGAGCTGTTCCCGCGCGTCCGGGAGCGTCTGCATTCGCAGGCCTCCGCGCTGTCGGGTGGCGAGCAGAAACAGCTCGAAGTCGGCCGCGCATTGTTGCTGCGCCCGAAGGTGCTGCTGATTGACGAGCCGTCGATTGGCCTGTCGCCCATGGTGGTGCAGGATGTGTTCAAGCTGCTGCAGAAACTGGCATCGCAGGGAACGACCGTGCTGATGGTCGAGCAGAACGTCAAGAGTGCGCTGAAGATTTCCGATGACGCGATTGCGCTCGAATCCGGCCAGCTCGTGCTGCACAAGAAGGCCTCCGAACTGCTGGCCGACCCCAACATCGAACGCCTGTTCCTGGGCGGCGGCCATGTGCCTGGCGCAAAAGTCGAGGAACCTGCCAGCACAGCCGCCTGACCACGCCGAAGTTTCTGGAGAACACCATGAGCACCGCCCACAAAGCCGCCACCCCCGACCGCGAAGCCATCCTCGATGCCGCCAACCCGCTGGGGCTGGAAGGCATCGAGTTCATTGAATACACCACGGCAAAACCGCAGGCGTTGGGCCAGGTGCTGGAGATGATGGGCTTCAGGCCGGTGGCGCGGCATCGCTCGCGTGAGGTGCTGCTGTATCGCCAGGGCGGCCTGAACGTGATCGTCAATGCGCATGTGCCGGTGCTGCCCAACGGCGCCATGCCCCAGGACAAGCCCGAGATCGCCGCCGTGGCGCTGCGCGTGCGTGATGCTGCAGCCGCATATGGCCGCGCGCTGGAGCGCGGCGCCTGGGCTGTGCCCTCGCGTGTCGAGGTGATGGAGCTGAACATCCCCGCCATCCACGGCGTCGGCAAAAGCCGCCTGTATTTTGTAGACCGCTACGACAAGTTCTCGATTTACGACGTCGACTTTGTTCCGATTCCGGGTGTGGAGCAGCATCCGCCCGCCATCGCGGGCCTGCACTTTTTCGGGGTGGTGCAGTACATAGGCACAGACCGCAGTGATGACTGGACCGAGTTTTACCGCGAGCTGTTTGGGTTTGCCGAACTACCCGCCGAGCAGCGTTTTGGTGTGCTGCCCAAGGGCCGCATCCTCAGCAGCCCAGGCCCTGCGGCATCGCGCTTTTACATACAGCTGATTGAACCGGAAGCCAGCGTGCTGGAAGTCGAGGGCGATGAGAGCCTGCACCGCATCGGGCTGGGTACGGCTGATGTGCTGGCCACTGTTGCCGAGCTGCGCAAACGCGGTGTCGAGTTTGTCGAATCCAAAGGCGTGCACAGTGAAGACCGTGGTGCCTTGACCAAGACCTGGCTGGGCACCGTGAGCTTCGAGCTGGTCCATGACCAGCGCGGCTGAATTGCAGGACACCGCCATGAGCCACTACAGCGGAAATATCGACGATTTCGGCATGGACACCATCTCGCTGGCTGGACCTCTTGAGGCCAAGCTGAAGGCCGTGCGCGATGCCGGCTTCACGCAGATCATGCTGTCCGCCCGCGACATCGTCGGCCATCCCGATGGGCTGGACGCTGCCGTTGAGGCGGTGCGCAGTAGTGGACTGCGTGTCACCGGCTTCCAGGTGCTGCGTGATTTTGAAGGCCTGTCCGGCCACCTGCACGACTACAAGATGGACATTGCCAAGTCCATGCTGGAGATGTGTCATGCGCTCGGCTGCAAGCTGCTGCTGATCTGCTCGTCCACCTCGACCCATGCCACCGGCGACCGCGAGGCGCTGGTGCGTGACCTGCGCAAGCTGGCCATGCTGGCGATACCGATGAACATCAGGATTGCCTACGAGGCGCTGTCCTGGGGCCGCACCATCAATGAGTTCCCGCAGGCCTGGGACCTGGTGTCTGAAGCCGACATGCCCAACCTTGGGCTGGCTTTCGATTCCTTCCATGTCCTTGCCACCAATACCCCGCTCGACGAACTCGACATCCTCGACCCCTCCAGGATTTTCCTGGTGCAACTGGCCGACTTCATGTGGACCGAGATCAAGTCGGTCGAAGAACGCATCGCCACCGCTCGGCATTTTCGTGTCTTCCCCGGCGAAGGTGTGCATAGCGAAGCGCTGGCCTCACTGGTCAACAAGCTGCATGCGCTGGGTTACCGCGGCGACTACAGCTTTGAAGTCTTCAACGACGATTACCAGCAGATGCCCTTGCCCACGGTGGCGCAGCGTGCGTGGCGGTCGGCATTGTGGCTCGGTGAAGATGTACTTCGCCGCTCGGTGCCTCTTCCAAACCAGATCCGTTTAAAAAGATGAGGCCCCCACGCTTGTCGCTGCGCGTACTGCGCTGCCCCCCGAGGGGGCGCTTTTTTCCTTGGGGCGGCCCGGCGGAAAAACTTCTATCCTGTTCAGTTCCTGAAATGGATACAGCTCCATGAGCAGCATCTTCGAAGGTTTTCTCTCCACGCCTGAGGTGCTTGAGCTCTTCAGCGAACGCAGCATTGTCGAGGCGATGCTGCGTTTTGAGGCTTCGCTGGCGCGCGCGCAGGCCGGCGTCGGGCTGATACCCGAGTCGGCGGCGCAGTCCATCATCGGCACCTGCAAGGTCGAGCTGTTCGATGTGACCAAGATAGTCCGCGAGAGCGTTCGTGCCGGCAGCGTGGCCATTCCGCTGGTCAAGAGCCTGACGGAAACGGTCGGCCTGTTCAACAAGGACGCCGCGAAGTTTGTGCACTTCGGCACCACCAGCCAGGACGTGCTCGACACCGCGATGGCACTGGTAACGCGCGACGCACTCGACATGATTGAAGCCGATGTGCACAAGACCATCGCTGCGTTGCTGGCGTTGGCAGAACGTCACGCTGGTGATGCGGTGCTGGCACGTACCTTCATGCAGCCCGCATCGGTAACCAGCTTTGGCCTCAAGTGCGCTGGCTGGGCGGCACCGCTGGTACGCAGCCTGCAGCGCCTGCGTGTCGCAGGGGGCAACGCGCTGAGCGTGCAACTGGGCGGCGCGGTCGGCACGCTGGCGCAGATGAAAAAGGGCAACAAAAAATACGGCCCGCAGGTGATGGCGTTGATGGCCAAAGACCTCAAGCTCAGGGAAGCACCATTTTCATGGCACACCCAGCGTGATGAATGGGTGGCACTGGGCTGTGAGATGGCGTTGCTGGTGGGCAGCCTGGGCAAGATGGCGAAGGACATGTCGTTGATGGTCCAGTTTGAGGCCGGCGAGCTGGCCGAGCCACTGGAGCCCGGCCGTGGCGGCGCATCGGTCATGCCGCACAAACGCAACCCGGTCTCCTGCATGGTGGCGCTGGCTGCCGCGCAGCGTGTGCCGCAACGGGTCGCGGCCTTGCTGGCCGCGATGCCGCAGGAGCATGAACGTGCGCTGGGCAACCTGCAGGCAGAACTGGCCGAGTGGCCGGGCCTGTTGATGTCGGTACACGGCTCGGCACGCGCGATGTCGCAGGCGCTGGCAGGCCTGCAGGTCGATACCCAGCGGATGCAGGCCAATATCGATGCAGTGCGCGGCGAGCTGCCGCCTGATATTGCCGACGAGTGGTTCAACCCGTCGCTGGTGCAGCACGCAGCCACACTGACACGCTCGCAGCTGGCATTGCAGACGTCGGCACTGGCGGCATTGAAGAAATCGGCCAGAACGGCCGCTGTAGTCGAACCCTCCTGAGCACGACGCGCGGCCCCGGCCCGGCGCGCATCCCCTACCTTGTTTGAACAGGAACACCCATGACGTCAAAAGTCACCAACATTGCCGTTGCCGGCGCCGGGCTGATAGGCCGCCGCCACATTGAACTGATAGAGGCCAGCCCGCGAACCCGGCTGTGTGCCGTGATCGACCCGACACCGGCCTCACGCGAATTCGCCGCCGCCAAAGGGGTACCGCATTTCGACAGCCTGGAAGCGCTGTTTGCGCAGGCGGTGCCACCAGGGGGCAAGCCGGGCAACAGGCCCGACGGCATCATCCTGGCCACGCCCAACCATCTGCATGTTTCCGGAGCGTTGATCTGCGCAGAACACGGCGTGCCCGCCATCATTGAAAAGCCGGTGGCCGAGTCGCTGGCCGCGGGCCGCCAGCTGGTCGATGCGCTGGCCCGCAAACCCGTGCCCATGCTGGTCGGTCACCACCGCCGCCACAGCAGCACGCTGCAGCTCGCCAGACGCGCGATCGATTCCGGCCAGTTGGGCCGCGTCGTCACCGTGATGGGCAGCGCGCAGTTCTACAAACCCGACAGCTATTTCGAGCAGGGCGCCTGGCGCACAAAGGTCGGTGGCGGGCCCATCCTGATCAACCTGATCCACGAGATGGACAACATGCGTTACCTGTGTGGAGAGGTCGAGTCGGTGCACGCGCTGGCGTCGAGCGCGGTGCGCGGCTTCGAGGTGGAAGACAGCGCCGTGATGACGCTGAAGTTCACCAGCGGCGCACTCGGCACCTTTGCGCTGTCCGATACGGTGGCGTCGCCGCGCAGCTGGGAGCAGACTTCGGGCGAGAACGCCGCCTATCCGCGTTATCCGTCGGAAGACTGTTATTTCATCGCCGGCACACAAGGCTCGCTCGCTGTGCCCACGATGCGCACCTGGACCTATGCCGACTTTGGCAAAGAGCCCGGCTGGTGGGCGCCTTTTACCGAGCAGACACTGACACTGGAAGCGGTAGACCCGCTGGCCGCGCAACTCGACCACTTCTGCGACCTGATCGCCGGCACGACAGCGCCGATAATCACGGTTTCCGATGCCCTGCAAAGCCTGATGACGGTAGAAGCCATCCGGCAGTCGATTGCCACCGGCAAGACCGTTACCCTGCAGGAACTGGCCTGATCACCGTCACAAGAAAACTGGAAGCGCCTTATGAAAACCGTACTCGTCCTCAACGGCCCCAACCTCAACCTGCTCGGTACGCGTGAGCCCGCCGTCTACGGCTCGCAGACCCTGGCTGATGTTGAAGCGCTGTCGCTTGAAGCCTGCAAGGCACACGGCCTGACGCTGGACTTTCGCCAGAGCAACCACGAAGGCGTGATGATCGATGCCATCCACGAAGCCGGCCGTGCGCAGGCCGCCGGCACGCTGATCGGCGTGGTGCTCAATGCCGGTGCCTACACCCACACCAGCGTGGCGCTGCACGATGCGATCAAGGGCTCGGGCGTGACGCTGATCGAGCTGCACATCAGCAATGTGCATGCACGTGAGGCTTTCCGCCACCACTCGTATATCTCGCCGGTCGCCAAAGCCGTGATGGCCGGCTTCGGCATCAAGGGTTATGCGCTGGCCATCGGTGCACTGGTCGACATCACCAAACCGGCCTGAGACCCGCCAGGGGCGATCCATGACCACGCCCCCGAAATTCCCGGTGGACGAACGCGAGGTCGAGTTCTCGGCCATACGCGCGCAGGGGGCAGGCGGGCAAAACGTCAACAAGGTCTCCAGCGCCATCCATTTGCGTTTTGATATCCACGCCTCGTCACTGCCGGATGAGGTCAAGGCCAGGCTGCTGGCGTTAAACGACAGTCGCGTGACGCTCGAAGGTGTGTTTGTGCTGAAGGCACAGCAGCACCGCACGCAGGAGATGAACCGCAGCGATGCGCTGGAGCGGCTTCAGGAAGTCATCAACAGCGTGTCATCGCAACCGAAAAAGCGCCGGCCTACCAAGCCCACTTACGGTTCAAAACAGCGGCGGCTTGAAGGCAAGAGCCAGCGCTCCGAGATCAAGGCGTCCAGGGGCAAGGTCAGCGACTAGGGCATCGCGCCAGCTACGCCTTTTGGATGGGCAGCAGTTTTTGCACCAGCGGATGCAGCAGTTTTTTGTGCGCGGCAATGGCAAAGAAGTGTTCCTCCACACCTTCGCAGCTGCCTATGCGCCGCACGCCATAGCGCGAGGTCAGTTCGTCATGCATCATTTCAGCGCCGGGGAACACGCCCATTCCGGCAGCGCCGAAAGTTTCGAGCAGTGCGCTGTCTTCAAACTCGCCGACGATGCGCGGCTTGATGGCCTGCCGCTCAAACCACTGCTCCAGCCGCGCACGTGACGCCGCGTGCGTGGTCGGCAACAGCACTGGAACCCGCGCCAGCGATTGCGGAAAGCCACGCCGTGCGGCTGCAGCGAGCGCCGCAGGTGCATACCAGGCCAGCGGCGAAGAGCCCAGTGCGTGGCTGTAAACCTTCAGGTTGGGGTTGGCCGGTGCAGGCCGGTCGGCCAGCACCACATCAAGCCGGTGCAGCGCCAGGTCACCGAGCAGGTCTTCAAATTCATCTTCGTGGCACAGCAGCCGCAGGTTGGCCTCGCGCATCACCGGCTGCAGCAGGCGGTGTACCGAGAGCTTGGGTAGCCCTTCCGAAATGCCGACGGTCAGCCGAACGGTTGGCGTACCTGCAGCATCGCGCACTGCGCCGGCCAGTTGTTCACCGAGCTGGAATATCTGTTCGGCCTGGCGCATGGCTTCCGTGCCCGCGTCAGTTAGCGCGAGTCCACGGCCTGCCGGTTTGAGCAGCGCGTAACCCAGTGAACGCTCCAGTTCACGCACCTGCGTGCTGACGGTTTGAACAGCCATGCCCAAGCGCGCAGCAGCGCGCGACATGCCGCCCTCCTTGGCCACTACCCAGAAATAGTAAAGATGCCGGTAATTGAAATCCGTGTCCATGAAGGTCTGTCGAAATATGCTGGTTTTTCAGAAGTATCAGTTCTGGATTATCTGCTTTTACAGAATTGTCATCGCCGTTAAGGTGGGGCCATATTTAACCCGCTGGAGCAATTTTCATGAATGTAAGTCTTGAATCTCCCGATGCAGAAGACACCGCCGTACACGCGCAGTCGTTGCGCCGCATACGCACGGCCATGCGCAGCCTGAGCTGGCTGGTGCTGCGCGCCAAAGTGAAGCTGACAGCCGTTGAGGACACACCGCCCGGCAGTATCGACAAACGCTGCGAAGTCGAGCTGATCACCGGAGACGGTCCGCCCGTGGTGGTGACCTCACTGGCGCGCGACTTTCACTCTGCGATGCAGAGCGCCCTGGCGCGTGCGTCCCGTTCGCTGCTGCACCGCTGGCAGCAGGAGCATGGCCATGCCGTTCCGCGGCCTGGTGCCAATCGCCTGGCCGGTGCGTGAACGCATTGCCGGTAGTGGCCGCAGTGCGCAGCACCTCCCTGTTATTTTTTAAAGAAGGAAACCCATGAAATGCCCCGCCTGCCCTGATACCACGCTCACCATGGCTGACCGCCAGGGCATCGAGATTGACTATTGCCCGCAATGCCGGGGCGTCTGGCTGGACCGCGGTGAGCTGGACAAGCTGATGGAGCGCGCTGTTGCTTCAGTACCGGCCCAGCCCGTGCAAGCCATGCCTGCACCAAGGCGCGATTTTTCCGACTCGGACTACAAACATTCAAATGGCTATGGCACGCGCCGCAAGAAGTCGTGGCTGAACGAAATATTTGATTGAGGAAAGCAGATGGTCAGGCCATCTGCCCGACACCGCTGATCCATGCGCCAGAAGCTGTCAGCCCTGATGCGCCTTGACCCAGCGCACGATGTCTGCAGCGCCCATCGCGCCAGCCTGCCGTGCCACTTCGCGGCCGTTTTTAAACAGCGCCAGCGTCGGGATGCTGCGGATGTTGTAACGCGTGCCCAGGCTGGGCACGGCTTCGGTGTCTACCTTGGCCACGCGTATGCCCGGCTCCAGTTGTGCCGCGGCCTGTTCATAGCCAGGCGCCATCTGCCTGCAGGGGCCGCACCACGGCGCCCAGAAATCGACCAGCACCGGGATGTGGTTGCGGGTGATGTGTTTGTCAAACGCAGCCTCGTCCAGCGCCGCAGAGTGCGCTACAAACAGTGCCTGCTTGCAGCTGCCGCAGGTCGGGCCGCTGGCCAGCTGGTCGGGCTTGACCCGGTTGGTAGTGTGGCAGTGCGGGCAGACGATGTGTAGCGGGTCGGTCATGTCAAACAGCTGGTGGCCGCAGCCGGCATTTCAAGTTTTTAGAAAAGTTAATATATAAGTTAACAATTTGCGGCCGGATTGCCGTGGACGCACGTAAACGCGCCAAAAAGCAGAAAAAAGCGCCCAAAACACCCGTTTTTAACCATCAAAAAGGCCTGCAGGCCAATCTGGACTAGCGCGAAATGCTATCTAATTCGTAGCACACGAAGCCTTGTTAAAGCAGCCCTGCTTAATCCTCGTCCTTGTTCATGGTGATCTTGCCGTCACGCACATAGTCGTTGAATTGGGTAAGCGGAATGGCAGTCACGCCGGGTATGCCTTTGGCGGCCTCCCAGCTCAGGGTGGCACTGTCGGGTGCCAATGCCACCTCGACACGGCCCTGCGGAATTTCAAGCGGTGCGCCGTCGCCGGGTCGGTAAGTGACGAGGCCGGTGATGGTTGCAAATCGGGACATGGCGTTTCTCCTGTTCCAGGTTCGAGGTTGCGATAGACAAATTTACCTCGCGGCTGCTGCGCGGACTGTGGGACTTGGCCGCAATATCGCACCGCCTGTTTTTGCTGTCATTTGTCCTACGGCGTGTCTGGCTGAAATGTGGCTTGCCCCATCCATTTGCGTGGCCTACAGTCACCGCATTCCAACTATTTGCAAAGGCGCTTTCATGTCCATCATTGCCACCATCTTCATCGGTTTCATCGTTGGCCTGATCGCACGGTTTGTGAAGCCCGGTGATGACAAGCTTGGCTGGATCATGACCATCGTTCTGGGCATTGCCGGCGCACTGCTCGCCGGTTACGCGGGCCGTGCCCTGGGCATGTACCAGCCCGGTGAGGCTGCTGGCTTTATTGCATCGGTTATCGGTGCGGTGGTGCTGCTGGTCATCTACGCAGCAGTCAAACGCAAGGGCTGACTACGCGCCCGGGCACGTTGCTCTATCCCGCACTAGGCGGGCAGAAAAAGCGCCGGGTCCACCATGGTGCGGTTCAGCATCACGCCCCAATGCAGATGCGGGCCGGTGACGCGGCCGGTCGCGCCCACTGCGCCCAGCCGCTCGCCGGCCTTCAGCACATCGCCCGGCGCCACAGCCGTCGCGCTGAGGTGGCAATACAGCGTCAGCAGCCCGCCGCCGTGGTCCATCCAGACGCTGTTGCCGTTAAAAAAGTAGTTGCCGATATCGATGACTCGCCCGGCCAGTGGTGCAACGATGGGTGTGCCCGTGGCGGCAGCGATGTCCATGCCGCTGTGCGGGTTGCGTGACTGCCCGTTGAAGACGCGGCGCAAACCAAATGAACTGGAGCGCCGCCCCGGCACCGGCACTCGCATGCGCAGGCCTGACGCTGCTGCCACAGGCGGCGCGGTGAAGGTGGCGATGACCTGCTCTTGCTGCGCGCGTTCACGCTCGTAGCGCGCCAGGTCTTCTGGCGACAGGTCCACCTGGCCGGGCGCGACTTTCAGTTGCTGCTCGCGGTAGCGTTTGGCGGCAATCGTGTAGCTGACTTCCCGCATGCCGTCAGGCGTCTGCACCGTGATGGCTGCGTCGCCCGGCATCGCGGCCAGCGCAATGCCGACCAGTGCCGTCCATTCAATCGCATCGCCAACAACCAGCAGCGGCACATCACCGGCATGCGCAACCGGCCTGGTGGCAGATGGCCCCAGCGAGAGCCGCGCGACGCCGCCGGGCACTTGCAAGGGCTGCGGCCAGACGTCGCTGGAAGATGCTGCCAGCAGATGGGATGAGGGCAGGGCGAGAAGACCGAGCAGCAGGGCGCGGCGTTGTAGATTGGCTGATTGAATGGCTTGCATGTCTTGAAGAATATCAGCCAGAAATGTCGAGGCAAGGCAGTGCAGAAACGACAACGGGGCCCGAAGGCCCCGTCGATCATCCGATCAAAAAAAGATCGATCAGGCAGCCTTGCGGCGCTGGCTGAAAGCCGAGGTGCGTTTGCCGCTGGCAGGTGCGGCCTGCAGCTTGCGGGCCAGCAGGGCGGACTTTTTTTCAACCTTGTCGGCCAGTTTGCTCAGCACCAGTGCGCCGGGTGCTGTGGCCTTGGCGATGTTGTTCAGCGTGGACATGCCGGTCTTCACTTCAAACAGGGCGGCGTTGGCAGAAGCGCGTTCGATGCCTGCTTCAGCAACCTTGACGATCTGCTTGACAACCTGTTGTGCGCCTTCGGCGGTGAAGTCCAGGCCCTTGGTGTAGTAGCCGGTAAAAACCGAGCGTGCGGCGGCTGCATTCCTGGCGGTCTCTGCCGATAGTTCCGGACGCGACTGGCGCATCGCGCGGTTCCAGCGCTGGTTTAGCAGGTCAGCCACCAGCTCGCCGCCTGCGCGGTAAGCCTTGATGACATTGCTGGCGGTTTTGCCGGAGGTTGCGATCAGGTCGACTGCAACGGTAGAAAGATTCTTGGCGCTCATGGTGTTCCTTTAAAGATAAAGCTGAGGTCTGTTTGACCATGAAGCCATCTTCCCCGCAAATGCCTAGTGAGCACGACCTAAATCGCGACATTTGCCTAGAGTGGTGACTCAAAAAGGCCGCTTTTGGCGTGACAGGCGAACTTGTCCTACGGCGCGCTGTTGCATCCTGAAACCTGCTGCAGCCCGGAGGTAAACCGCCAGTAAAACCGCTTCAGCATTACGCGGCGATTACACGCCGTTTACTTTGGCGGTTCACGATGAAATCACTGGCGCAGGGGCTGTACACAAGAAGAAGCTTTTTTCTTCAGCACCTGTTCCGGTTTTCAGACTTAACCAAAGGAGTCAACCATGAAAACGAAAATTCTCACCGCATCGCTGATCGCAACGGCACTGTTCGCCGGCCTGGCCGCCACACCGGCCATGGCACAGACCAACACGCCTAACATCGACCAGTCGCAGGCGCAGGTCAGCGCCCGCATACAACAGGGTCTGCAGTCTGGCCGCATCACACCGTATGAGGCACAAATGCTGTACCGCCGCGACCGTGACATCCAGAATCGCGAGGCGCAGTACAAGTCCGATGGCCGTGCCACGCCAGCCGAGCGCCAGCAACTGCGTGCCGACATGGCCGCGCTGAACGCCGAGGTCGAACGTGCGATCAACAACAGCGCCGTGGCTTCCGTGCAGCCCGGCTACAACGCGGGTGGGAATCTGCACGCAATAGACAGCCGCCAGTTCAACATTCGCGCCCGCATCGACGAAGGTGTGCGCACCGGCCGCCTGAGCCCGCAGGAGGCCCGCCGCTTCATGGCGCGCGAGCAGCAGATCGAACGCCGCGAAGCCGCCTTTCGCTCTGACGGCGTGGTAACTTCACAGGAGCGCCGCCAGTTGCGCAACCAGCTGACTGCACTGCGTGATGAGGTCGAGCGTTTGATCAACCCGCGCGGCTGATCGCGGTTTCAGTCAAAAAGGTCCTCCGGGGCCTTTTTTTATGGCCGCCTGTACAAGGGCGGGCGGTAAGGGCGGTAAGAGCGGTCATGGCCGCAGTTACCATTGCGAAAACGTCAGGAGCGTGTCCAGGACAAAAAACGGACAGCAAGATAACAGCAGAGGGAATCGAGGGACGTATGGCGACCAAAAAATCACTTTACGAAATACTGGAAGTACCGCGTGAGGCCAGCTATGCCGAGATCCGCGAGTCACACCAGCGGCTGCAGCAGGCGCTGGAAACCCAGCGCACCGTGCTTGGCGCCGACGACTTCAACCTGAAGGCACGCTTGTTGCGGGTGGCAATGGACACCCTGGCCAGTCCGATGACGCGCGATGCCTACGATGCCCAGCTTATCAACCGCGAGATGCAGGCCAGGCCCGGCCTGGCGCTGTTACCCCTCAACACCGGCCCGGATGCAGAGGCTGCCAAACTCAAGGCCGATGCCCTGATGCTGAAGGCCGAGGCGATGTCGCTGCGCGCCGATGCGCTGGGCATGAAGGCCGACATGGTGACCCATGGTGGTAGCGGCAACAGGGGGTTGGCACGGCATGCGCCGGTAATGGAGGCGCCGACCGTCGGCAACCGCTTTGCATCCACCGTCAAGAACGTGCTGCTGACCCTGGGCACGCTGGTGGCGCTGAGCATGGTGATCAAGGTCGCCCTGTTGTTCTGGGTCACGCGTTCGCCCGGCGAGAGCGCGCTGGCCAAACAGCAGGCCGCTGAAAAACTCTACCTGCAGGAGTACTACCAGGCCAAGGGCATCCGGCCTGCCAGCCGCGCCGAGGCCGACCTGCTCGATGCCGAGGAGCGCCGCAAGGCTGCAGAAAAATCGAAACTGTCCGACGCAGAGCAGGAGCAGCGCAAGACGGCGCAGGCCGAGCGTGACTTCCAGAACGAATCGCGCCGGCGCGCCGAGCAGGTGACGGCTGAATTGCAATACGCCGACCAGCGGGCGCAGCAGCTCAAGCGCGAAGACGAGTACAAGGAGCGCTACCAGAAAGAGCAGGAGCTTCGCGCCGTACAGGAAGCCGAGCGCAAGCGCGAAGCCGATCAGGACAAGTGGCGCCGCATCATCACCACGCCCGCCAGGAACTGAAAGCAGTGAAGTCATGCGCCTGATCTCTCGCTTTCTGGCCATCCCGCTGCTGTGCATGCTGATGCTCGCCTGCAGCAAACCCGTCTCACGCGAAGCCTTCGTCGGCAAGTGGAAGTCGTCGCAACTGACCACGCCGATTTACCTGCATGCCAACGGCGAGTGGGAAGTCAAAAAAGACGAGGACGGTGGCGTGCTGCAATTCGGCGTCTGGCAATACACCGATGACCGTATCGTCTGGAGCGTCAAGGTCAACTCCGAAATCATCCATGACCCCAACAAGGTGCTGTCGGTGTCGCCCAAAGAATTCAGGCTGGCCGAAAAAGGTGGCACCACGGTGTTCCAGCGCATCGAATGACGCATTACGACGTACTCGAGGTCAGCCCCAAAGCCAGCGCAGAGGTGATACGCGCGGCCTACAAAAGCCTGATGCAGCGTTACCACCCGGACAAAAATCCGGACAGGAACCCGGACATAAATTCCGCTTCCGGAGATTTCGAAAAAACCGCCTCACTCATCGCCCAAGCCTATGAGGTGGTGGGCAATGCTGACAGCCGCGCTGCCTATGACCGGGAACTGGGCGCGGCTGCTGCCTCCTCCCCCGCAGGCCAAACTGCGGCCCCCTCAGTTGCACAGGCTTACGGCGCAAGAACCTATGGCCGCCAACAAGCCGCAAAGCAGAACCGTTCATGGTTCATATGGCTGCTGGTGCTGGTCATCATCGTGGCTGGTGCAACCATCCTGCTGCTGTCAAAGGGCAGGCCTGCAGCGCCACCTGCCATCGCAGAGGTGTCGGCCGGGGTTTCAGGCCGTGCGCCAGTGGCTTCCGATGCTGTTGCTCCAGGCGATGCAGTGAAGGCGCCCGCCGGTGAAAGCGCCGCTGACCGGCAGGCCCGCACCATCAACTCGTTTGCCACCAGCCTGAACATAGAGCTGGTGTCGGTAACCGGCACCGGCCATGTGCTCGCCATTCCCGAGATCGGCTTGCGGGTCGATGCCCCCGACCCCTTGCGCTGGGTCAAAAAAATAGAAGACAGGCGCGAAGAACTGCTGCGCGTGTTGATAAGCCAGCTAGCCAGGGCCGACTACGAACAGCTGCTCAGGCCCGAGCGTGAGGCCTACCTGAAGCAACTGATCGCCAGGACGGTACTCGACGGCATCGCGTACGAAGACCTGACGCCGCCACCACCGCCACCGGTTGCCGGCGGCGTCCCGGTGCCGCCACCCCGGCCTCTTGAAGTGCTGCTGCCGCAGTCGTTCACGGTCCGCTGAGTTCGAGGGTCCTGGTTGGCCTGGAAGCGAAATGTAAAGTTGACTTTACATTGAAGGCTTGCAGCGACGTTCATGGCAGGTTCGAAGCCGTCTGGAAGGCCAAAAAACACCAAAAACAGGCCTTTTTGACTATAAAAAAGGCCTGAAACCCAATGTGGACTAGCGCGACATGCTATTAAAAGCATAGTGAGCTCAATTCAGTCGTGTCCGGTGACCGGGGTGTGTCAGCGCTGCACTGCATGTCAAAATCCGGCACGTCCACGGAGTTCTTCAAAAGGAAACCCATGTCGCCAGCAGATATCGCGAGCACCGCCACCACCGCCGATACAGCGCCAGGCCAGCGGCCGCCCCGCAACTACCTGTATTACGACTGGATCATGGCCGCCTTTGTCTGCGTGCTGCTGTGCTCCAACTTCATTGGTGCGGCCAAGCAGGCTGTCATTGATGTGCCGATGCTCGGTCCGATTCCGTTCAGCGCCGGCATTCTGTTCTTCCCGATCAGCTACATCTTTGGCGACATCCTGACCGAGGTTTATGGCTACGCGCGCGACAGGCGCGTGGTCTGGGCAGGCTTCGGTGCGCTGGTGTTTGCGTCCTTCATGGCCTGGGTGGTGGTCAGCCTGCCCGCCGGCCCCAGCGACTACATGAAGGTCTACCAGCCCGCGCTCGACGTCATCTTCGGCAACGCCTGGCGCATCGCAGCAGGTTCCATCATCGCTTTCACCTGCGGCAGTTTTGTCAACAGCTACGTGATGGCCAAGATGAAGATATGGAGCAAAGGCAAGATGCTCTGGAGCCGCACCATAGGCTCAACCATCTTCGGCGAGGCCGTCGATTCATCGCTGTTCTACGTCATCGCCTTTGCAGGTATCTGGCAGTTTGAAGACGTCATCAAGGTTGCGTTCTTCCAGTTCATGCTCAAGACCGGCTGGGAAATACTGATGACCCCGGTTACCTACAAGGTGGTTGCTTTCCTCAAGAAGAAGGAAAACGAGGATTACTACGATAGAGGGACGGACTTCAATCCTTTTCGGGTCAAGGCTTGACCCTGGAGCGACCTTTCTGGATTTGGAGGGGTTGCCCTTCACGCAGAGGCCGGGGGTAGCCCGGCGGCTAGTAACTTTTCTTTTGCTTCGCCAAAAGAAAACTAACGAAAAGAAAAGGCGACCCCCAGTCCGCGTCCCTTCACTTCGTTACGGGCAACCTGCGGTGCTCGATTACGTCGGCGGGAAAAACAACTCGCCTTCGGCTCAAACAAGTTTTTCCCCTTTATGCCGACTCCATCTCCGCTCCTCGGCGCG